>NZ_JAMWMR010000002.1 GCF_023887685.1 Streptomyces macrolidinus
GGCCCCCCCCCCGCCCCCCCCCCGCGGGCGGGCGCGGCCGACAACAACGCCCCCGCCTGTCTCGACGACGTCACGCTCAAGGCCCGCGCCATGCAGCGGCGGGAGTGGGCCGAGGCCCTCATCGACGTCGAGAACGCCCGGGTCAACGGCGAGATCCGGCTGCTGTCGGTCCGGCTGCTGCTGGGCACCGCCTGCGGCAGCGTCCTGCTGTTCAGCATCGCCGTGTCCGCACGAGTGGCGCCCAGCCTGCGGATCAGCGCCCTGACTCCGCTGACCACCACGGTGCTGGGCGCGCTGAGCGCTGCGCTCGTCACCGCCCTCGCGGCGGGCCTCGGCCGGGCCGTGCGCGGGCGCTCGGGAGCGGGGCGCGCGGGCGAGGTCAGCGGCTGTGCGAGTCCCGTGGACGAACCGCCGCAACGGCCCGGTCCAGAACGCGGAGGCGCTCCGTGAGCGGGGTGAGACCCCACCACAGGCCGGCGCAGCCCGCGGCCACGAGCGTCACCACCAGCCAGACCAGGGCCCGCGCCGAGGAGCCGGGCACGAGCAGTGCCGCGAGCGCGCCCATGCCGACGGCGAGCACGCCGGTCGTGAGGGAGAAGAGGGCGAGCGGAGCCGCCGCCGTCAGCGATACACGCGTCATAGGTGGACCTCCCGCACGCGCCGGGACGTCCTTGGCCCTGTCCCCCATGTGGGTCCCTCCCGTCCTGTGGACGGATCTTCAGAAGCGGTCCGCTGCCGGGTTCTCGAGTGCAGCCAGCAAACCACACCACGCGGTACGGCGAAAGACGAGCACCGGGCCTTCGCGCCGTTTCGAGTCACGCACCCGCACACACGCCCCCGCGGCGGTGACTTCGACGCAGGCGCTGTCGTCACCGGACGAGTAGCTGCTCTTGAGCCAGCCTCGCCCGGCCAGTGCCTGACACGGTGCTGGGTCCCTGCCGATCACACCGACCTCCTCCTGGCCCTGCCGTTCGTCGGCGCCCACCCCGCTCGTACTGCTGTTCCCTCTCCAGTGTTCCCGGCTTCCGCTGCGGGGAAGAGCCCAGAAACCGTCGATTCGGCGTACCGATCCGGACTTCCGCCGTGTGGGGCCGGGCACACTGTGGCGCCGCTGGTCAGGAGGCGGTTGACGGGTGTTCGGGAGGCGTGGTGAACTGCCGGGGCCATACGGCGGCAGGAGAGGAAGCCGGTGCGAATCCGGCGCGGTCCCGCCACTGTCACCGGGGAAGTACATCCCGGGAGCCAGGAACTCTCACCGCCGGTCTCGTCGAACCAGGGCGTGGACACCCTGAGTGAGGACACATCGCCATGCGCGGCTGCCGTTCCCGGTTCCGTACCCGACCCCTGACCGATCCCGCGGCCGACTGAGCCCATGGGTGCCGATCGCGTCTTCGCGTACGGCGCCGCCGCCGGCCTTCTCGGTGACCTCCTGTTCGGCGATCCACGCCGTGGGCATCCGGTCGCCGTGTTCGGGCTGGCCACCGGTGCCGTGGAGCGGGCGTTGTGGCGCGACCACCGAGGGTGGGGCGCGCTGCACACCGCTGTGTGCGCCGGTGGCGCCGTGGCCCTCGGGGCCGTGGCCGCCCGCCGCGTACGTCCCTGTCCTGCCGCCTCTCTCGCGCTGACCGCCGCCGCGACCTGGGCCGTCGTCGGCGGCACGTCGCTCGCGCGGGAGGCCCGGAGCATCGGGCGCGCTCTCGACGCGGGCGATGTCGAGGGCGCTCGCGCGCGGCTGCCGCATCTGTGCGGGCGGGATCCGCAGGCGCTCGACGCCGACGGGATCGCGCGGGCGGTCGTGGAGTCCGTCGCCGAGAACACCTCCGACGCCGTAGTAGGCGCGCTGGTGTGGGGGGCGGTCGCGGGGGTCCCCGGGCTGCTCGGGTTCCGGGCCGTCAACACCCTTGATGCCATGGTCGGGCACCGGTCGCCGCGGTACCGGCGCTTCGGGTGGGCCTCGGCCCGGCTCGACGACGTCGCCGGATGGCCGGGGGCGCGGCTGACCGCCGTCCTGGCGGCAGTGGCGGGCCCCGATCCGCGGGGCGCCGTACGGGCCCGGCGTGCCGACGCCGCGGCGCACCCGAGCCCCAACGCCGGGCCCGTGGAGGCCTCGTTCGCAGGGGCTCTCGGGGTGCGGCTCGGCGGGACGCTCTCGTACGGGGGCCGGGTGGAGCACCGGCCGGTCCTGAACAGCCCAGGGCGGGCGGTCCGGTTCGAGGACATCGAGCGCGCGGTACGGCTGTCCCGGCGCGTGAGCGGGCTCGCGCTCGGGGTCACGGTCGCCGGGCGGTTCCTCGCCCGGCGGGTTCTCACGAAGGGACGTCTGTCATGAGCGGCGGACTGCTGGTCGCCGGTACCACCTCCGACGCGGGCAAGAGCGTCGTCACCGCCGGGATCTGCCGCTGGCTGGTGCGACAGGGCGTCGAGGTCGCGCCGTTCAAGGCGCAGAACATGTCCCTCAACTCCTTCGTCACCCGCGAGGGCGCGGAGATCGGGCGGGCGCAGGCCATGCAGGCCCAGGCCTGCCGGATCGAACCGACCGCGCTCATGAACCCCGTACTGCTCAAGCCGGGCGGCGACCGGTCCAGTCAGGTCGTGGTCATGGGCCGGGCGGTGGGCGAGATGAGTGCGCGCGGCTACCACGGTGGGCGGCAGGAGACGCTGCTGGACACCGTGCTGGAGTGCCTTGCCACGCTGCGGAGTTCGTACGACGCGGTGATCTGCGAGGGGGCCGGGAGCCCGGCGGAGATCAATCTGCGGCGGACCGACATCGTGAACATGGGGATCGCCCGCCCCGCGCGGCTGCCCGTCCTCGTCGTCGGCGACATCGACCGCGGCGGTGTGTTCGCCTCCTTCTTCGGGACCGTCGCCCTGCTCGCGCGCAAGGACCAGGAGTTGGTGGCCGGGTTCCTGGTCAACAAGTTCCGCGGGGACGTCGCACTGCTGGAGCCCGGACTCGACATGCTGCGCGGTCTCACCGGGCGGCGCACCTACGGTGTGCTGCCCTTCCGGCACGGCCTCGGGATCGACGAGGAGGACGGCCTGAGGGTGTCGTTGCGGGGTGCGGTGCGGGAGTCGGAGGTGGCCGCGCCCGTCGGCGAGGACGTGCTGCGGGTCGCGGTGTGCGCGATCCCGCTGATGTCCAACTTCACCGATGTGGACGCCCTGGCCGCCGAACCGGGCGTCGTGGTGCGGTTCGTGGACCGGCCCGAGGAGCTGGCCGACGCCGACCTCGTGATCGTCCCCGGCACCCGGGCCACGGTCCGCGCCCTTGAGTGGCTGCGCGAGCGCGGTCTCGCCGAGGCCCTCGTACGCAGGGCCGCCGAGGGGCGGCCCGTCCTCGGGATCTGCGGCGGCTTCCAGATCCTCGGCGAGCGCATCGAGGACGAGGTCGAGAGCGGCCGAGGGGTGGTGGACGGGCTCGGGATGCTGCCCGTGCGGGTGCGGTTCGCACGGGAGAAGACCCTCGCGCGGCCCGTCGGCGAGGCGCTCGGCGCGCCTGTCGAGGGGTACGAGATCCACCACGGGGTCGCCGACGTCATGGGCGGTGAGCCCTTCCTGGACGGCTGCCGGGTCGGCTCGGTGTGGGGCACGCACTGGCACGGTTCGCTGGAGTCGGACGACTTCCGGCGGGCGTTCCTGCGCGCGGTGGCCGCCACCGCCGGTCGCCGCTTCGTCCCGGCTCCGGACACCTCGTTCGCCGCGCTGCGCGAGGAGCAGCTCGACCGGCTCGGCGATCTGATCGAACAGCACGCGGACACGGACGCGTTGTGGCGGCTCATCGAGTCCGGCGCACCGCTCGGTCTGCCCTACCTTCCCCCGGGAGCGCCCGTATGAGCACGGTGTTGTTGCTGTCGACCGCCGACACCGATCTGCTGGCCGCCCGTGCCTGCGGCGCGGCCTACCGGATCGGCAACCCGACGCGGGTCGATGTCGGCGCGGAACTCGCCGAGTTGGTCGAGGGCGCGGACGTGGCCGTCGTACGGCTGCTGGGCGGGAAGCGCGCCTGGGAGGACGGGCTGGCCCGGCTCAGGGCCCTCGGCATCCCGACGGTGCTGCTCGGCGGGGAGACCGTCCCCGACGCCGAGTTGATGGCGGAGTCGTCCGTGCCCGCGGGCGTGGTCGCCGAGGCGCTGCGCTATCTCGTGGAGGGCGGCCCGGCCAACCTCGCGGAGCTGGCCCGGTTCCTGTCCGACACCGTGCTGCTGACCGGTGAGGGGTTCGAACCGCCGACGACGATGCCCGCGTACGGAGTTCACGGTGAGCGCGCGTTGGTCGAGGGCCGCCCCACCGTGGGCGTGCTCTTCTACCGGGCCCATGAACTGGGCGGCAACACCGCCTTCGTGGACACCTTGTGCGACGCGATCGAGGCGCGGGGCGCCAACGCCCTTCCCGTGTACTGCGGTTCGCTGCGCGGCGCGGACGCCGGGCTGTACGAGCTGCTGGGGCGGGCCGACGCTCTCGTCACCACCGTGCTGGCCGCCGGGGGCGCCCACGCGGCGGAGGCATCGGCGGGCGGGGCCGAGGAGTCGTGGGACGTCGGAGCCCTCGCGGACCTGGACATCCCGGTGCTGCAAGGACTGTGCCTCACCTCCTCGCGCGCCGCGTGGGAGGCGTCCGATGCCGCCCTGTCCCCGATGGACGCGGCCATGCAGGTCGCGATCCCGGAGTTCGACGGCCGGCTGATCACCGTGCCGTTCTCCTTCAAGGAGGAGGGCCAGGGCGGCGTACCGGTGTATGTCGCCGACCCCGAACGGGCCGCGCGGGTCGCCGGGATCGCCGTACGCCACGCCCGGTTGCGGCACACGCCGAACGCCGACAAGCGGATCGCGCTCGTCTTCACCGCCTATCCGACCAAGCACTCGCGCGTCGGCAACGCGGTCGGCCTGGACACTCCGGCCTCGGCGGTCCGGGTGCTGGACGCGCTGCGGGCGGCGGGGTACACGCTGTCCGAATACCCCGCCGAGGGCGACGAGTTGATCCACCGGCTCATCGAGGCCGGGGGTCACGACGTCGAGTGGCTGACGGAGGAGCAGTTGGCCGCCGCGCCCGCGCGCGTGCCGCTCGCCGACTACCGGGCGTGGTTCGAGACGCTGGATCCGGGGCTGCGGGAGGCGATGGTCGAGGCGTGGGGCGAGCCACCGGGCTCGCTGTACGTCGACGGGGACGACATCGTGCTGGCGTCGCTGCGGTTCGGGAACGTCGTCGTGATGATCCAGCCGCCGCGCGGCTTCGGCGAGAACCCGATCGCGATCTACCACGACCCCGCCATGCCGCCCTCGCACCACTATCTGGCGGCCTACCGCTGGCTGGAGAACTCCTTCCGGGCCGACGCCCTCGTGCACATGGGCAAGCACGGCACGATGGAGTGGCTGCCGGGCAAGGGGCTCGGGCTGAGCCGGGGCTGCGCACCGGACGCCGTGCTCGGTGATCTCCCCCTGGTCTATCCGTTCATCGTCAACGACCCCGGCGAGGGCACCCAGGCCAAGCGGCGCGGCCACGCCACCGTCGTGGACCACCTCGTCCCGCCGATGGCGCGTGCCGAGACCTACGGCGACCTGGCCAAGCTGGAGCAACTCCTCGACGAGTACGCCCTCGTGTCCGACCTGGACCCGTCGAAGGCGCCCGCCGTACGGGCTCAGATCTGGACGCTCGTCAAGGCCGCGGAGCTGCACCACGACCTGCACATGGACGAGCAGCCGGACGACGCCGACTTCGACGAGTTCGTGCTCCACATCGACGGCTATCTGTGCGAGATCAAGGACGTGCAGATCCGGGACGGTCTGCACATCCTGGGCGAAGGTCCCGTCGGTGAGCCGCGGGTGAACCTCGTGCTCGCCGTGTTGCGCGCCTCGCAGGTGTGGGGCGGGCGGGCGCACGCGCTGCCGGGGCTGCGGGCGTCGCTGGCCGCGTGTTTCGGGCTGGTGGAGAAGGAGTTGCTGGCCGCGCCGGGGGCGCCGGTGAAGGTGCCGGTGGAGCTGACGGACCTGGTGGCGGGTCCGGCGCGCACGGCCGCCGACGCCATCGACCTCCTGGAGGCGCTGTGCCGTCGCCTCGCGGAGGGCATGGAGGAGCGCGGCTGGGACAGCGCGAGCGCCCCTGCCCTCGTCCGTGAGGTCCTCGGCCTCGAACTCCCCGACGCCGTCGCGGTGTTGGAGTTCGCCTGCACGGAGGTCGTGCCCCGGCTGACCCGGACCACCGACGAGATCGGCCATCTCCGCACGGCACTTGACGGTGGTTACGTCCCGGCGGGCCCCTCCGGCTCCCCCACCCGCGGTCTGGTCAACGTCCTGCCGACCGGCCGCAACTTCTACTCGGTCGACCCCAAGGCGATCCCGTCGAGGCTGAGTTGGGAGGTCGGCCAGTCGCTCGCGGACTCGCTGGTGCAGCGGTATCTGAGCGACACCGGCGCCTACCCGAAGTCCGTCGGACTCACCGTCTGGGGCACATCCGCAATGCGCACCCAGGGCGACGACATCGCCGAGATCCTGGCACTGCTGGGCTGCCGCCCGGTGTGGGACGACGCCTCGCGCCGGGTGACCGGCTTCGAGGTGGTCCCCCTGGAGGAGTCGGGCCGGCCGCGCATCGACGTGACGGTCCGCATCTCTGGCTTCTTCCGGGACGCGTTCCCGCATGTCGTCGGGCTGATCGACGACGCGGTACGGACGGTGGCCGAACTGGACGAGCCCGCCGAGTCCAACTACGTACGCGCGCACGCCGACGAGGACACCGCCCTGCACGGCGACCGGCGGCGGGCGACCGCCCGGATCTTCGGGTCCAAGCCGGGTGCGTACGGCGCGGGTCTGCTGCCGCTGATCGACGCGCGCAACTGGCGCAGCGACGCCGACCTGGCCGAGGTGTACGCGGTCTGGGGCGGCTACGCCTATGGGCGCGGCCTCGACGGGCGGGCGGCGCGCGGGGACATGGAGACGGCGTTCCGTCGGATCGCGGTGGCGGCGAAGAACGTGGACACGCGTGAACATGACATCGCGGACGCGGACGACTACTTCCAGTACCACGGCGGCATGGTCGCCATGGTCCGGCATCTGACGGGCGCCGACCCCCAGGCGTACGTGGGCGACAGTGCCGTACCCGACCAGGTGAGGACGCGGACGCTGGGCGAGGAGACGCACCGCGTCTTCCGCGCGCGCGTGGTCAACCCGCGCTGGATGAGCGCGATGCGAAGGCACGGCTACAAGGGCGCCTTCGAGATGGCGGCCACCGTCGACTACCTCTTCGGGTACGACGCCACGGCCGGGGTCGTGGACGACTGGATGTACGAGCGGCTCAGCGCGGAGTACGTCTTCGACGCCGAGAACCGGGCCTTCATGCGGAAGTCCAATCCATGGGCGCTGCGGGGCATCACCGAGCGGCTGCTGGAGGCCGCCGAGCGCGGGCTGTGGGCCGAGCCGGACCAGCAGACGCTGGAGCGACTCCGCGCCACCTATCTGGAACTCGAGGGCGATCTGGAGGCCGACGAGTGAGTGTTCCGTTTCCGTTCACGGCCGTGGTCGGGCAGGACGACCTGCGCTTGGCCCTGCTGCTCAACGCGGTGTCGCCGCAGGTCGGTGGCGTTCTCGTACGCGGCGAGAAGGGAACCGCGAAGAGCACCGCTGTCCGTGCGCTCGCCACGCTGCTGCCCGCGGTGGACGTGGTCCCCGGCTGCCGCTTCTCCTGCGACCCGGCCGCTCCCGACGCGCAGTGCCCGGACGGGCCGCACGAACCGGGGCCCGGTGTCGAACGGCCCGCCCGCATGGTCGAGTTGCCCGTCGGCGCCTCCGAGGACCGGCTCGTGGGTGCCCTCGACATCGAGCGGGCGCTGGCCGAGGGCGTGAAGGCCTTCGAGCCGGGGCTGCTGGCCGCCGCGCACCGGGGCATCCTCTACGTCGACGAGGTCAATCTCCTCCACGACCACCTGGTCGACCTCCTGCTGGACGCCGCCGCCATGGGTGCCTCGTACGTCGAGCGCGAGGGTGTCTCCGTACGGCACGCCGCGCGGTTCCTGCTCGTCGGGACCATGAACCCCGAAGAGGGCGAACTGCGACCGCAGTTGCTCGACCGCTTCGGACTCACCGTGGAGGTGGCCGCCTCGCGCGAGCCCGACCAGCGGGTGGAGGTGGTCCGGCGGCGGCTCGCCCACGACGACGACCCCGCCGGATTCGCCGCCCGCTGGGCCGACGAGGAGACCGCCCTGCGGGCGCGGATCGTGGCCGCGCGTGACCTGCTGCCGTCCGTACGACTCGGGGACGGGGCGCTGCGGCAGATCGCGGCGACCTGCGCGGCGTTCGAGGTGGACGGCATGCGCGCCGACATCGTGATGGCGCGTACGGCGACCGCGCTGGCCGCCTGGGCCGGACGGACCGACGTCCTCGCCGAGGACGTACGCCAGGCCGCGCTGCTCGCGCTGCCGCACCGCCGCCGCCGCAACCCCTTCGACGCACCGGGGCTCGACGAGGACACCCTCGACGAGGCCCTGGAGCGGTCCGGCGAAGGCTCGAACGAGAACGAGAACGAGGGCAAGGGCGAGGGCGAGGACGATCCGGATCCTGATCCGGACGGGCCGAGTGGTGGCGGTGGACAGCCGTCGCCCGACGACGGCCCGCAGGGCGGTGACACCGCGGCGCAGCCCGAGGCCGGGGCGAACGGGCAGGCGGAGAACGGGCAGGCGGAGAACGGGCAGGCACCGGCCGCCGGTTCCGGGGAGCAGCAGGCCGTAGGGGCGTCGGAGCCGTTCCGTACGAAGGTGCTGAGCGTGCCAGGCGTCGGCGAGGGTGCCGCCGGGCGGCGTTCGCGCGCCCGGACCGAGCACGGGCGGACCACCGGGGCGCGGCGCCCGCAAGGGGCGCTGACCAGGCTGCATCTGGCGGCGACCGTGCAGGCGGCGGCACCGCACCAGCGGGCGCGGGGCCGCACCGGGTCCGGGCTTCTGCTGCGTCGTGACGACCTCAGGCAAGCGGTACGAGAGGGCCGCGAATCCAATCTCGTCCTGTTCGTCGTGGACGCCTCCGGCTCGATGGCGGCACGGCAGCGGATGAGCGCCGTGAAGGGCGCCGTGCTGTCGCTGCTGCTGGACGCCTACCAGCGCAGGGACAAGGTGGGGCTGGTGACCTTCCGGGGGTCGACGGCCGAGGTGGCGCTGCCGCCGACCTCGTCCGTGGACGCCGCGGCGGCCCGGCTGCGGTCGCTGCCGACGGGCGGGCGGACCCCGCTGGCCGCCGGACTGCTCAAGGCCCATGACCTGCTGCGGATCGAGCGGCTGCGGGATCCCGCGCGCCGTCCGCTGGTCGTGGTGGTGACGGACGGGCGGGCCACCGGCGGTCCCGAGCCGGTCGCGCTCGCCGGGCGGGCCGCGCGCCTGTTCGCCGCCGAGGGCATCGCGTCCGTCGTCGTGGACTGCGAGTCGGGGCCCGTGCGGCTGGGGCTCGCCGGTCAACTCGCGCGGGATTCGGGCGGGTCGGCGGTGACGCTGGACGAGCTGCGCGCGGACCGCATCGCGGGCCTGGTGAGGGACGTACAGGGGATCAGGAGGGCCGCATAGTGCCGCAGGGACAGCCGAGTGTCGTACCGGACGACGGCCTGACGACCCGTCAGCGCCGCAACCGTCCGCTGGTCGTCGTGCACACCGGTGTCGGGAAGGGCAAGTCGACCGCGGCCTTCGGGCTCGCGCTGCGCGCCTGGAACCAGGGGTGGCCGATCGGGGTGTTCCAGTTCGTCAAGTCGGCGAAGTGGAAGGTCGGCGAGGAGAACGCGCTGCGGGTGCTGGGGGCGTCCGGGCAGGGCGGCAGCGTCGACTGGCACAAGATGGGCGAGGGCTGGTCGTGGGTGCAGCGCGACGAGCAACTGGACAACGAGGAGAAGGCCCGGGAGGGCTGGGAGCAGGTCAAGCGTGACCTGGCCACCGAGACGTACCGGCTGTACGTCCTCGACGAGTTCGCGTACCCGATGCAGTGGGGGTGGGTCGACACCGACGAGGTCATCGACGTCCTGCGCCATCGGCCCGGTACCCAGCATGTCGTGATCACGGGGCGGAACGCGCCGGAGGCGCTGCTCGGCTTCGCGGATCTCGTCACCGAGATGGCTAAGGTCAAGCACCCGATGGATGCCGGTCAGAAGGGCCAGAGAGGCATCGAGTGGTGATGTCCACCACGTCGTCCACCACGTCGTCCTCCGCCTCGTCCTCCACCGCGTTCTCCCCCTCCTCCGTCCCTCGGCTGGTCATCGCGGCGCCCGCGTCGGGCAGTGGGAAGACCACCGTCGCCACGGGGTTGATGGCCGCGTTCGCCGAGCGGGGGTCGGCCGTCTCCCCGCACAAGGTCGGACCGGACTACATCGACCCCGGGTATCACACGCTCGCGACCGGGCGTCCGGGGCGGAACCTCGACGCGTGGCTGTGCGGGCCCGAGTTGATTGCGCCGCTGTTCCTGCACGGCGCGCGAGGTTGTGAACTCGCCGTGGTCGAAGGGGCAATGGGGCTGTACGACGGTGCCGCCGGGGCGGGCGAGCTGGCCTCCACCGCCCAGGTGGCGAAGCTGCTGCGGGCGCCCGTGGTGCTCGTGGTCGACGCGTCCTCGCAGTCGCGGTCGGTGGCGGCGCTGGTGCACGGCTTCGTGTCCTGGGACCCGGAGGTGTGGATCGGGGGCGTGATCCTGAACAAGGTGGCGTCCGACCGGCACGAGGCGCTGCTGCGCGAGGCCCTGGAGTCCACCGGGGTGCCGGTGCTCGGGGCCCTGCGCAGGAGTGCGCGCATCGACACGCCGTCGCGTCATCTCGGTCTGGTGCCGGTCGCCGAGCGGCGGGCGGAGGCGGTGGAGGCCGTCGCCGCGATGGCGGCGCGGGTGCGCGAGGGCTGCGACCTGGAGGCGTTGCTGGCGCTGGCGAGGAGCGCAGGACCGCTGTCGGACGCGCCCTGGGAGCCCCCGGTCGCCCCCGCCGAGACGCGGGCCGTGGTCGCCGTCGCCGGGGGCGCGGCGTTCACGTTCTCCTATGCCGAGCACACCGAGCTGCTCGCCGCCGCGGGAGCCGAGGTCGTTCCCTTCGACCCACTGCGCGACGAGCAACTCCCGGAGGGCGTGGGCGGGTTGGTGATCGGCGGCGGCTTCCCCGAGGTGTACGCGGCCGAGTTGTCCGCCAACGAGCCGCTGCGCAAGGCCGTCGCCGAACTCGCGCGGAGCGGGGCTCCCGTGGCCGCAGAGTGTGCCGGACTGCTCTATCTCTGCCGGGAGTTGGAGGGACGCCCGATGTGCGGGGTGCTCGACGCGCGGGCCCGCATGGGGGAACGGCTCACCCTCGGCTACCGGGACGCGGTGGCTGTCGGCGACAGCGCCCTCGCCCCGGCCGGGGCACGGATGCGCGCCCATGAGTTCCACCGGACGGTCGTCGCGCCCGGCGCGGGGGCGGCTCCCGCCTGGGGGGTGCGCGGCCCCGAGCGGCGCGTCGAAGGCTTCGTACAACAGGGCGTGCACGCCAGCTACTTGCACACGCACTGGGCCGCCGCGCCCGGTGTCGCCCATCGGTTCGTGGAGAGGTGCCGGACGTCATGAGCAGCAGGCTGATCGGGGTCGGAGTGGGGCCCGGCGACCCCGAGCTGGTGACCGTCAAGGGCGTCCGCGTGCTGCGGGACGCCGATGTCGTCGTCGTCCCCGTGATGGACTCCGGCGAACGAGGGCGCGCGGAAGCGACCGTGCTGCACCACGTGCCCGAGGAGAAGGTCGTACGCGTCGTGTTCGCGCTCAACGAGCGCACCGACCGGGCGCGGCGCGAGGCCGCCTGGGACGCGGCCGGGGAACGGGTGGCCGAGCTGCTGCGGCAACACACCACCGTCGCCTTCGCCACCCTCGGCGATCCCCATGTGTACTCGACGTTCACGTATCTCGCCCAGACCGTACGGGAGTCGGTGCCGGGCTGCGAGGTCGGGACCGTGCCCGGCATCACCGCGATGCAGGATCTCGCCGCGCGGTCCGGGGCGGTGCTGACCGAGGGCACCGAGCCGCTCATGCTGGTGCCCGTCACCGCCGGGGCCGACGTGCTCAGGGACGCGCTCGACGGGCCCGGCACCGTGGTCGCGTACAAGTTCGGGCGGCAGGCGGGCGAGGTCGCCGAGGCGTTGCGCGCGAGCGGGCGGCTCGGGGACGCGGTGTGGGGTGCGGCGCTCGGGCTGCCCGAGGAGTCGATCCGCCCGGCCGCCGATCTCGACGGCGCGCCCCTCCCCTATCTGTCCACCCTCATCGCGCCCGCCCGCCGGGACGGCACCCGCGGCGGCAAGGTGTGACAGGGCCGCCGACTCCCGTACGCCCACCCGTGTTTCACACCCCCTTCGTAGGAGAGGACCCGTTCCCATGGCCGACGCCCCCACCGGCAAGGTGACCTTCGTCGGTGCCGGCCCCGGCGCCGCCGATCTGCTGACCTTCCGTGCCGCCCGCGCCATCGCCGAGGCGGACGTCGTGATCTGGGCGGCCAGCCTGGTACGGGCGGAGGTCCTGGAGCACGCGCGCGAGGACGCCGAGATCCTCGACTCGGCGGCCCTGTCCCTGGAGGACGTCGTCGCCGTCTACCGGCGCGCGCTGCGGGAGGGTCTGCGGGTCGCCCGTATCCACTCCGGTGACCCGGCGCTGTGGGGCGGCACGCAGGAACAGCTCGACCGGTGCGCCGAGATCGGCATCGAGACGGAGGTCGTACCGGGGGTCTCGTCGTTCTCGGCCGTCGCCGCCCTCGCCGGGCGGGAGTTGACGATCCCCGAGGTCGCGCAGTCCGTGGTGCTCACCCGGCTCGGCGGCGGCAAGACACCCATGCCGCCCGGCGAGGAGGTGCGCGAGTTCGCCCGGCACGGCACCACCATGGCGGTCTTCCTCTCGGCGGCCCGCAGTGGGCAGTTGGTACGGGAGTTGCTGGAGGGCGGGTATCCGACGGCCACCCCGGTCATCGTCGCGCACCAGGTGACCTGGCCGGAGGAACTGGTCGTCCGGTGCACGGTCGGCACACTGGAGGAGACCGTCAAGCGGCACCGCCTGTGGAAGCACACCCTCTTCCTGGTCGGCCCGGCGCTCGACGCGCACGGCACGCGCTCGCATCTGTACCACCCCGGCCACTTCCACGGGCACCGCAAGGCCGACCCCGAGGCCCGCAAGGCCCTGCGCGCACGAGGTGCGGGCACGTGATCACGGTCATCGGCACGGGTACGGGGGCTGGGGCGGGGGCGCCGCTTCCGGCGGAGGTCCTCGCCGGAGCGGACGCGGACCTGGTGGTGGGCGGCCGGCGGCATCTGGACGCCGTACGCCTGCCCGCGGGGGCGCGGCATGTCGTCCTCGGGCCGACCGCGCCCGCTCTCGACGCGATCGAGCGGGCCCTCGGCGAGGGGCGGCGGGTCGTCGTACTCGCCTCCGGGGACCCCGGGTTCTTCGGGATCGTCCGGCTGCTGGCCGAGCGGTTCGGGCCCGAGCGGCTGGACGTACGGCCGGGTGTCTCCTCGGTGGCCGCCGCCTTCGCACGGCTCGGGCTGCCGTGGGACGACGCGGTGGTGGTGAGCGCGCACGGACGTGACGCGCGGACGGCGGTGAACGTGTGCCGGGCGCATCCGAAGATCGCGGTGCTGACCGGGCCCGGGGCCGGGCCCGCCGAGCTGGGAGCGGCGCTCGCGCGCGAGCCGGGTGAGCGGGTCCTCGTCGTGGCGAGCGCGCTCGGCGATCCGGAGCGGGAACGGGTGGAGCGCGTGACGCCCGCCGAGGCGGCGGTACGGGACTGGGGCGCGGCGGTGAGCGTGGTGCTCTGCCTCGACCCGGCGCGGGCGCTCGGGCCGGTGCGTACGGTCGCCGGGCCGCCGCCGGGTCCCGCCGGGTGGGCACTGGAGGAGAGCGCCTTCGCCCATCGCGACTCGATGATCACCAAGTTCGAGGTGCGCGCCCTGGCGCTGGCCCGGCTCGGGCCCCGGCTCGGGGAGCTGGTCTGGGACGTCGGCGCGGGCTCCGGGTCGGTGGCCGTCGAGTGCGCCCGGCTGGGCGCGGCCGTCGTCGCGGTCGAGCGGACGGACGACGGGGCGGAGCGGATCCGCGCCAACGCGGCGGCCCACGGTGTGGACGTCCGGGTCGTGCACGGGTCCGCGCCGGACGCGCTGGCCCCGCTCCCCGACCCCGACGCGGTGTTCGTCGGCGGCGGCGGACGCGAGCTGCCGGACATCGTGGCGGTGTGCGCGCGGCGCGCCCGGCGGGCGGTGGTGGTCGCCATGGCCGCGCTCGACCGGGTACCGGCGGCGCGTGCGGCGCTCGTCGCGGCCGGGTTCTCCTGCGACGGCGTACTGCTGCACGCCTCGCGCCTCGCGCCGCTGCCGGGGGACGTGTCCCGGCTCGCGGCGACCAACCCTGTCTTCCTGCTGTGGGGCACGCGGCCCCCGGCGCGTCATGAAGGAGTCGTTCAGTGATCGGCCTGATGTCCGCGAGCGCGGCGGGGGCGGTGGCACGCGACCGGCTGGCCGCGGCCTGGCCGGACCGTACCCGGGTGTACGACGGGCCCGTCGGGGACGCCGTACGGGCCGCCTTCGCGGAGTGCGAGCAGATGGTGTGCTTCCTGGCGACCGGGGCGGTCGTCCGGTTGATCGCCCCGTTGCTCGGGGACAAGGCGTCCGATCCGGGCGTGGTGTGCGTCGACGAGAGCGGACGCTTCGCGGTGTCCCTCGTGGGCGGCCACGCGGGCGGCGCCAATGAACTCGCCCACGCGGTGGGCGAGGTGCTCGGCGCACACCCGGTGGTGACGACCGCGACGGACAGCACGAACCTGCCGGGCCTGGACACGCTCGGGTTCCCGGCGGAGGGCGACATCGCGTCGGTCTCACGGGCACTGCTGGACGGGGAGCGGGTCGTCCTACGGACAAAGGTGCGGTGGCCGTTGCCGCCGTTGCCCTTGAGTGCTGACGGGGCCTACACGATCCGAGTCACCGACCGTGCCGTCCCGCCCGGCGAGCGGGAGGTCCTGTTGCGGCCTCCGACTCTCGTCGTGGGTGTCGGCGCGTCCAAGGGTGTATCGGTCGCGGAGGTGCTCGCGCTCGTCGACGGGGCGCTGCGGGACGCCGGGCTCTGTGTTGGTTCCGTCGCCGAGCTGGCCACCGTGGACGCCAAGGCCGACGAACCCGGCCTCGTGGCGGCGGCGGAGCGGCTCGGGGTGCCCCTGGTCACGTACCCCGCCGGGGAGTTGGCGACAGTCGACGTGCCGAACCCGTCCGCCGCGCCACTGGCGGCCGTCGGTACGCCGTCCGTCGCGGAGGCCGCCGCGCTCGTCCGCGGGGGTGAACTCCTCGTCCCCAAGCGGAAGTCGGCCATGGCCACCTGCGCCGTCGTACGCCGCCCCGGACGCGGCCGGCTGGCGCTCGTCGGGCTCGGGCCGGGCGCGCGGGACCTGCTGACCCCGCGCGCGAAGGCCGAACTGCGGCGCGCCTCCGTGCTCGTGGGCCTCGACCAGTACGTCGACCAGATCCGCGATCTGCTGCGCCCCGGCACCCGCGTCGTGGAGTCCGGGCTCGGCGCGGAGGAGGAGCGGGCGCGCACGGCGGTCGCCGAGGCCCGCGCGGGGCACGCGGTCGCGCTGATCGGCAGCGGTGACGCGGGCGTGTACGCGATGGCGTCGCCCGCGCTCGCCGAGGCCGCCGACGACATCGACGTCGTCGGGGTGCCCGGTGTCACGGCCGCGCTGGCGGCAGCCGCGCTCCTCGGCGCGCCCCTCGGCCACGACCATGTGTCGATCAGCCTCTCCGACCTGCACACCCCCTGGGAGGTCATCGAGCGCCGGGTGCGCGCCGCGGCCGAGGCGGATCTCGTGGTGACCTTCTACAACCCGCGCAGCCGTGGCCGCGCCTGGCAGTTGCCGATGGCCCTCGCGATCCTCGCCGGGCACCGGGCGCCGACGACGCCGGTCGGTGTCGTACGGAACGCGTCGCGCCCCGACGAGTCCAGCCGCCTGACGACCTTGGCCGCGCTGGACCCGACGACGGTCGACATGATGACGGTCGTGACCGTGGGCAACACCGCCACCCGCGAGATCGCGGGCCGCATGGTGACGCCGCGCGGCTACCGCTGGCAGGAGGCGGACAAGTGAACCGTACGGTCCATCCGATCGAGCAGGAGTCCTACCGGCGGCTGCGCGCCCGCCTGGACACCTCGCCGCTGCCGCCGCTGACCCGCGCGGTGGTGGAGCGGGTCATCCACTCCGCCGCCGACCTCGCCTACGCGAGCGACCTCGTACTGAACGAGCGCGAACTCACGGCGGCGCACGCCGCGTTGCACGCGGGCGCGCCCGTCGTGGTGGACGTGGAGATGGTCGCGGCCGGGATCACCCGGCGGGAGACCGTGTGCCGTCTCAAGGACGCCACCTCCGGTCCCGGACGGACCCGTTCGGCGCACGCGGTCCGACTGGCCTACGAGGAGGTCGGTCCCGGAGCGCTGTGGGTGATCGGCTGCGCGCCGACCGCCCTGGAGGAACTGCTGCGGCTGGACGCCGCGCCCGCGCTGGTGATCGGGCTGCCGGTCGGCTTCGTCGGCGCGGCGGAGTCCAAGGCCGCGCTGCGCGCGAGCGGGCTGCCCGCTGTCAGCAACGTATCGGAGAAGGGCGGTTCGGCGGTCGCCGCCGCCGCGCTCAACGCCCTTCTCTACCACCCCACTTCGAAGGAGACCCTGTGATCACGCCGCCGCCCGCCCTGCTCATCGCCGGTCATGGCACCCGGGACGAGGCCGGAGCCGAGGCGTTCCGCGCCTTCGTACGGGAGTTGGGGCGCCGCCGCCCCGAACTGCCCGTCGCGGGCGGCTTCATCGAGCTGTCGCCGCCGCCGCTGGGCGAGGCGGTGACCGAGCTGGTGGAGCGCGGGGTGCGCCGCTTCGCGGCCGTACCGCTGATGCTGGTGTCCGCCGGGCACGCCAAGGGGGACATCCCGGCGGCGCTGGCCCGCGAGAAGGAGCGGCACCCCGGGATCTCGTACACGTACGGGCGCCCCCTCGGCCCGCACCCGGCGCTGCTGACGGTCCTGGAACGGCGGCTGGCCGACACGCTGGACCCCTCCTGGGAGCGCGGCGAGGTGACCGTCCTGCTGGTGGGCCGCGGCTCGACCGACCCGGACGCCAACGCGGAGGTGCACAAGGCCGCGCGGCTGCTGTGGGAGGGGCGCGGGTACGCGGGCGTGGAGACGGCGTTCGTGTCGCTGGCGGCGCCGGATGTGCCGAGCGGTCTGGACCGGTGTGCGCGGCTGGGCGCGCGGCGGATCGTCGTCCTGCCGTACTTCCTGTTCACGGGCGTCCTGCCGGACCGAGTGCGGCGGCAGACCGAGGAGTGGGCGGTGGCGCACCCGGACACCGAGGTGCGCTCGGCCGATGTCATCGGCCCGGAGCCGGAGTTGCTCGACCTGGTGTGGGAGCGGTACGAGGAGGCCGCGGCGGACGGGGTGCGGATGAACTGCGACGCGTGCGTGTACCGGATCGCGCTGCCCGGCTTCGAGGACAAGGTGGGCCTGCCGCAGCAGCCGCACTTCCATCCGGACGACGAGGGCCACGGAGGTCACGGGCATGGCCATGGCGGCCACGGGCATCACCACCACGCCGGGCACAGGCACTCCCATGGACACTGAGAGGGGCGACCACGACCTGCGGCACCACGGGGACGCGGAGATCCGTGACGACGGGGCGGCCCTGACGGACCTCGCGGTGAACGTCCGCGCGGGCACGCCCCCGGTGTGGCTGCGCGAGGTGATCGCCGCGTCGCTGGGCGGCCTCGCCGCGTACCCCGACGGGCGGGCCGCGCGGGCGGCGGTGGCGGCACGGCACGGGCTGCCGACCGAGCGGGTCCTGCTGACGGCGGGCGCGGCGGAGGCGTTCGTGCTGCTCGCCCGCGCGCTGAAGGTACGCCGACCGGTCGTGGTGCACCCGCAGTTCACGGAGCCGGAGGCGGCACTGCGGGCCGCCGGGCACACGGTCGACCGGGTACTGCTGCGCCCGTCGGACGGCTTCCGCCTGGACCCGTCACTGGTCCCGGACGACGCCGACCTGGTGGTACTGGGCAACCCGACGAACCCCACGTCCGTCCTGCACCCGGCGACCACGCTCACCGAACTGGCCCGACCGGGACGGACGTTGGTGGTGGACGAGGCGTTCATGGACGCGGTGCCGGGCGAACGCGAATCCCTGGCGCACCGAACGGACGTACCCGGCCTGGTGGTTCTGCGCAGCCTGACCAAGACCTGGGGCCTGGCGGGCCTGCGCATCGGCTACGTCCTGGCCGCCCCCGACACGATCACCCTCCTGGAACAGGCACAACCCCTGTGGCCGGTCTCGACCCCCGCCCTCACGGCAGCGGAGGCGTGCGTGTCACCGCGGGCGTTGGCGGAGGCGGCGGAAGCGGCGGACCGGTTGGCGACAGACAGGGCGTATCTGGTGTCACGCCTACGGGAGTTGGCGCCGCACGGCCTGACGGTGACCGAACCGGCAGAGGCCCCGTTCGTCCTCGTCCACCTGCCCGAGGCGGCAGCGCTCCGCCACCACCTCCGAAACCTCGGCTTCGCGGTCCGCCGCGGAGACACGTTCCCGGGCCTGGACGAACAGTGGCTACGCCTGGCGGTACGGGACCGAGCGACGGTGGACCGCTTCCTCGGGGCACTGGACCGGTCTCTCAACCTCCTGCGAGGGCAACGAGCTTGATGAAGACCACGTCGGGATCGACGGTGAGATCCACAACGTCGTCGAGGTCCTCGACCTGGCGCTCACCGGCCAGCATGAAGAAGCCGTTGGCGAGGAAGGCACGCTCGGCGATCTCCGCCTGACGCTCCCCGTCGATGCGGCGGGGCTCGCGGAAGCGGTAGCCGTTCACCTCGGTCTCGGCGTCGACGGGACGGACGAGGCCGTGGAAACGGTCGCTCGGGCGGGCGTTGTGCCGCGCGACCTCCTCGTGGACCCGGAGCCTGATCAGTTCCCGTACGGTCATCCGTTCTGGCAGCCCGGCGACCTCCCACTCGGTGACCGCCTTGCCCGTCGCGGTCTCGTCCCGGAATGTCACGGTGGCCATCAGGCACCTCGCTCGATCTGGATGCGGATGGATGCGTCGGTGATCTTCGTGTCGGCGGCGAGCAGGAAGGCCTTGCTGAGGATCAGGGAGAGCCGTTCGTCCTCGAACGGCAGGAACACCTTGCCGCCGCCCTTGCCCCGTGCCGGAACGATGCACAGGTAGGCGTCGTCCGGTTCCATCAGGATGTTGGCCGAGCCCAGGTGGATCCTGTAGGTACGCAGATCCCCGCGGACGACCAGGTAGCGGCCGTCGAGCGAACACCGGTCGGCGATCTTCAGACGCGGCAGGATCCGTTCCAGGGCGTCGCGACGGATCTCCGCACTCTCCGTCAGCGCACCGAACGTGGCCGTCCGCCAGTACCCGGCGAAGCGGTCCTCGCCCCGGTCGGTCCACTCCGGATCGGCCGCGATCGAGGTCACGCCCACGAAGAGGTCCACGTCGCGCATCGCCTCGCTGAACACCAGCGGGGGCACATCGGCGAGCGGGGTCTCCCGCCAGCGTCGGCCGTCCCGGCGCTCGAAGCGGACCTGGTCCGTCGCGGCGTACTCGGGCGCGTAGCCGCCGCCGTCGTCGTTCGCGGCGGGCTCGTGGTGGAAGCAGGCCCGCCACTCGCCGCCGCCGAGCTCGGCCCGTGCCCTCCCGTCGTAGCCACCGTCGTACCGGCCGAGGAAGTCGGCCTGCCAGCCGCGTTCCTTGAACAGCGCGTAGAGCTGCCGGTAGTGGACGATGTGGGCGGCGAACCGGTTGGAGTACGTGCCGGTCTCCTCCTCCGCCGGGGTGAGCAGGTAGATCTCCCGGAAGGCCTGTTTGAACGGCTGCCGCAGCCGCTCGCCGAGGAGCCGCTCCCGCCACGCCCCGATGTCGTCCGCCGATGCCCGGATCGGATGCCACAACCGGACGCGCTCGGACTCGCCGGGCGGCTCGGCCGTCGGTGCCACCGCGCGCCACTCGCCGTCCGCGCCCTGGAACTCCCAGATCAGGCCGCGGACGAGGGTCCCGGTGACCGGATGGTCGCGGTAATAGCGGCGCCACTCGTCGTACGGCCACTCGTGCCCGGCCGACATCAGCGCCTCGACGCGGGTCCGCTCACTCGACAGCGTTCCCCGTACCTCCTTGGCCAGGGCCTTCAACTCCCGCAGTTCGTCGGGGAAGCCGTCCTTCACCGCCGCCGGGGCCGTGCGGGACGTCTTCCCGTCGGGGCGGGTGAAGGTGAGCCGTACAGTCGACGCTTCCTCGATCGCCACCCGTACCCGGTGTTCGCCCAACTCCCGTTCCAGCGAACCGTCCCGCGCCAGGCCGTGGTCCGGCACGCTGCGCTCGATGAGCTGCTCCGCCGTGATGCCCTGCTTCCCGGCCGCCGTCACCAGCGCGGTGTCGAGCTGCTTGCGCAGCGCCCGGTGTCTGATCCGCGCTTGCAGCCGCCACAGAGTCTCCAGCGCGGCCGGGTCGTCGGTCTCGGCCAGCGCGTTGATCGCCGCGCCCGCGAGCTTGAGGTCCTCGACCACGTCGGCTCCGGGGCCGCTGGTGCGCAGGGCGAGCGCGCCGAGGTGCTGTACGGCGGTCGGACCGCCGACCAGTGTGCCCGCCCAGACGGCACCGCGCGCCAGGTCTCCGTCGTTCTGGTGGACGAGGTAGTGGTAGTGGTATTCGTCGGAGCCCCAGGCGACGGACGGGCCGCTCTCCTGGCTGCACAGCGGGTCGTCCTCGGCCAGCGCGCGCAGGATCTCGGCCACCGACTCGCGCGCGGACGCGGCGTCCACGAGCGTGCGGCACGTCTGCCGCCAACGCCGCGAGGGGCGCGGCGCCGACAGACCCGCCAAGTGCCGGACGAGGTCGGCCAGTTCCGGGGTCGGCGACGTGCTCGCGCGGTCCCGCAGCGGGGCGGCCCAAGGGGCGGGCGGGATCAGCCCCTCGGGGAGGTACGCCTCGTCCACACTCGCGAGCAGCGCACGGAGGCGTTTGGCCACCGGCCCACGCTGGTATGCGGGAACGTCGTGGCTCATGAGCTTCGCGTGAGCACGCCGCAGCAAGAGCGCGACCGCACGGCAACCATCGACGTCGAGCCGCTCGGCGGCGGTCAGCGCCAATCCCAGGGAATCGGCGGACCAGAAGTCCATTTCGCTGTCGAGTTCGGTGACGCGGAGCAGCATCACCGCGACCTCGTCCGGTGTCCAGGTGTGCACCCGTGAGATCACGGCCTTGGTCGACTCGTCGAAGCGGGAGGCCAGCGTCAGGCACAGGGCCGCGGCCCTGCTCTCCTCCTCCGAGCAGGCCGCGAGCCGCCCGTCGATCTCGGCCCAGGTCGCCGCGCGTATCGCCTCTATTCGCAGGTACTCCCCAGGCCCCCGCAACGCCGCGGCGGCATCCCACGAAGGAACCATCCGCTGACGTTCCAAGAGATCGACGAGCCAGCGGGCACGATCGAGCGCGGCGCACCGCACGTCGTCGAGCGAGTCGTTCCTACGGGAGTCGGCCACCAAGGCGTCGTACAACATGGCGGGATGATGGCAGGGGGGACTGACAATGTGGTCAAGTCGCAGGTTGCCGACGCCTGTTCACGGCCTCGGTCCGGTGATCCGAAGCTCAGCGAACGGGACAACGGTCCGCAGCGTAGGGCAGGAAGTGCGCCCAAGCCTCCGGGCCGAGACGCACCACGCCCCCCTTCACGTTCTTCGAGTCCCGCACGGCGACCTCACCGGCCGCCTCGGCGATCTCGACACAGTTCCCGCCGCCGGAACCGCTGTACCTGCTCTTCCGCCAGCTCAAATGCCGCTGGAGGCCGGTGCTCTGCCTCGTGTTCATGATGCTCCCGCAAGTCGCTCGATGAGACGTGCGGACTCTTCCACGTTCAGAGCCTGCGACCGCAGCTTGCCATACCGCAAGCCAAGGGTGCTGACCTTTGCCGGGTCCTCGATCACCACTCCGACTTCCTGCGTCTCGATGTAGCCCACGGCGTCGGCCAGTTGCTGCCGGGTGAGCCCTCCAAGTGCCAAGGTCTCCGGCCCGGTTGAACGTCGGACGCCTTGCCCCGGTCACGGCGGTATCGCGTACAGATCCGCGCCCGACTCGTACACCACAGGCCCGACCCGCCGGACCGCTCCAGCGAAGGTCACTCCGAGCCGCGCGCCTCGGAGGCGTCTCCGTCGTGATCGATGAGGGTCACCTCAGACGCAAGGGCGCGGGCCGTGTCGGCGAAGTACTGTTCGTCGGCATCGGGGGCGAGGCCGAGGACGACGCCCTGACTGAGGCCTACGAACAGTGCCCTGAGCGCGGTGGCCAGGCGTCGCGCCTGGTACGGCGTCACGACGCGCCCGTTGTGGAGCCGTCCGGTGAACAGTGCCACCAGGTGAGTCTCCTGCGCCCGGACAGAGGTGGCGAGCCGGTCCCCCAACTCGCGGTCGTGCAGCGCCATGTCCAGCAACGTGATCTGCAACGACAGACCGGCCAACGCGTTGGGAGCATCACAACTGCGCCGGTAGTACCGGGCGAAGGCGTCGACCACTTCCAGGAGATCCGATCCAGCGGGAGCCGCTTGCTCGATCTCTTCATAGTGCGGCCGCAGGTAGTCCGCGACGAGGGCGACCACCAGGCCGCTCTTGCTGCCGAACAGTGAGTAGACGGCGCCGGTGGTCAGATCGGCCCGCTCTGCGATCTCCTCAAGCCTTGCCCGGTACCCGTCTCGAGAGACGACTTCGAACGCGGCGTCCAACAGGGCGCGACGGTTCCGTTCCTTGGCCTCCGCTCTCGTCATTCTCATAGTCTCATTATTACAGTAATTACGTTACGAGTAACGCGAGTTGAGATGACCGGGAGGAACTCTTCATGGCTCAGACCCAGGCCACCGCGACAACAGCGACCCGCAGGATGGTGATGGGGGTCGTCGGCGACGGCGCCGTCAAGGTGTTACTCGGTGCCGCCTTCGTCGTGGGCGCCAACCAGATCGGTCATCTGCTCGGCGTGCCCATCTGGCTGATGGTCGGCTCCGGCGTGGCGCTGCTCATCGGTGGCGGGACCGAGATCGGGTATGTGCGCAGCCGCCCGATGCGTACCTACACGCGGCTCATGGTCGCCTACGACAGCGGCTGGGTGCTGGCGGCGCTCGCCGGAGTGCTGGTCGCCTGGCGGGGCAGCGATGGTGGGGGTGAGGTGTGGGTCGGATACCAGACGGCCGCACCCCTCGCGCTCGCCGTGTTCCTGGTGGCCGCCTGCTCGGAGCGGGCGGCCTCCGCGTCCTGACTGCCGTCCGCCGAGGCCGGGGCGGGCTCGGTCGTCACCGTGTCCGCCCCGGCGGGTCATCGCTCAGCTACGGCGGCGGCGTGCCAGTACGACCGCTCCCCCGCCCGCCGCCAGCAGGGCCACCGCTCCGCCCGCGATGTACGGCGTCATCGAACTCGACCCCGTCTCCGCGAGGTTCGCCTCCTTCGCGGGG
Organism: Streptomyces macrolidinus; assembly: GCF_023887685.1. Classification (GTDB taxonomy): domain Bacteria; phylum Actinomycetota; class Actinomycetes; order Streptomycetales; family Streptomycetaceae; genus Streptomyces; species Streptomyces macrolidinus. Next base: position 23,453 of record NZ_JAMWMR010000002.1, read on the forward strand.
GCGCCCTGGGCCTTCACGTCGCTCGCGGGTTCCGCCTGCGGCTTCGTGTCGTTCGTGGAGGGCTGCTCCGGTGCGGTGGACGCTTCCGGTGCGGTGGACGCTCCCTCCTTCGCGGGTGACGACGGCGCCGGTGCGGCCGGTGTGCCCGCCGGGCTCTCGCAGGTCGCGCCCGCCAGGGTCACCTTGCCCTCGACCTCTGCCACGTTCAGCTTCAGCGGGTTGACGGAGACCGTCAGTTCGAGGGCGGAGGCCGCCGCCGTGCGGGTGGTGGTGTGCGTCGATGCCAGCGCGAGTCTCACCTCCCCGACGCCCGGCACCTTCACCTCCGTGACGCCGCTCGCGGACAGCGTCACCTTCTTGCCGAGCACGGTCACCGGGCCCACCAGGTTCGCCGAGGCGACCGGCTTCTGTCCGGCCGCGCAGACCGCCTTCGACGTGACCCCGTCGACCTCGATGAGCGACAGCAGCGGCAGACCGGGTACATGGACGCGGGCGTGGGCGAGGCGGGTGGTGGCCTCGGCGCGGCTCGCGGTCACCGTGGCCTTCGCCGAGGCGACGTCGGCCTGCAGCACGCTGAACGGGCGCCCGCCGTCGACACCGTCGAGGTGGACCGAGAGCGCGGTCCGGTCGGCGCTCTGCGGCGCCTGGACCTCGTTGAGGGTGACCGCGAGCGGCACGTTCACGCTCTTGTTGAGCAGGGACACGTCGAGCCCGGTACGCAGGACGACGGCACCGGCGCGACCGTGGTCGGTGGTCGCCCCGGCGGGCCCGGCGCCGGCGAGCGCCGCAGGACCGGCGGCGAGGGCGGTGGCCACCGCGATGGTGGCCAGACGGCGTGCGGGCATACGGAAGTTGGTGTTCAAGGTGGTGGGACCCCCCAGAGAGGACGTGCTTGGGACCCGGAAAGAATCACCGCCCGCCGAACGCGGCGTCAGCGATACCGCACGACTTCACCCTTTCGTGGTGTTCTCGGGAGCGTGTTCGGAATTTGCGGCACGCTTGTTCCCTCTCGCCGTCCTCGCCTCACCCGCACCGGGGGCGTACGAAGCACGCGGTTGACCTGGGGCGTACGCAGGTCCGCGCCGCCTACCCGATCACCCGCCCGTTCACCACCACGAGCCGCGGTGCCGCCAGTACCCGTACGTCCGCGCGCGGATCCGTCTCGTACACCACGAGGTCCGCCGGGGCCCCCTCCTCCAGGCCGGGACGTCCGAGCCAGGTGCGCGCGCCCCACGCGGTCGCCGACAGCGCCGCGAGCGGCGGGATCCCGGCGGTCACCAGCTCCGCCACCTCCGCCGCCACCAGACCGTGGGGCAGCGAGCCGCCCGCGTCGGTGCCCACGAACACCGGGATCCCGGTGTCGTACGCGGCCCGCACGGTGTCGTACCGCCGCTCATGCAGCCGTCGCATATGGGCCGACCAGCGCGGGAACTTGGTCTCGCCGCCGTCCGCGAGCTTCGGGAAGGTCGCGATGTTCACGAGCGTCGGGACGATCGCCACGCCCCGCTCGGCGAACAGCGGGATCGTCTCCTCCGTCAGCCCGGTCGCGTGCTCGATGCAGTCGATGCCCGCCTCGACCAGGTCCCTCAGCGACTCCTCCGCGAAGCAGTGCGCGGTGACGCGCGCGCCCAGGCGGTGTGCCTCCGCGATCGCCGCCTGCACGGCCTCGCGCGGCCAGCACGCGGACAGGTCCCCGGCCTCCCGGTCGATCCAGTCGCCGACGAGCTTGACCCAGCCGTCGCCGCGCCGGGCCTCCTGGGCGACGTAGGCGACGAGGTCCTCGGGCTCGATCTCCCAGGCGTAGTTGCGGATGTAGCGCCGGGTGCGCGCGATGTGCCGACCGGCTCGGATGATCTTCGGGAGGTCGTCGCGGTCGTCGATCCAACGGGTGTCCGACGGCGAGCCCGCGTCGCGCAGCAGCAGCGTTCCCGCGTCGCGGTCGGTCAGCGCCTGCTTCTCGGAGACGTCGTCGGGCACCGGGCCATGGGCGTCGAGACCGACATGGCAGTGCGCGTCGACCAGACCGGGCAGGACCCAGCCCTCGACGGTGCGGACATCGCGGGCGCCGGCCGGGCGTTCGTAGGCGATCCGGCCGCCGACCACCCACAGTTCGTCGCGGACGTCCTCGGGCCCGACGAGCACCCGCCCCTTCACCTGCAGCACCACGTGATCGCTCATGTATCGCACCCTAATTCGGCCCCTGCCGGTCCCGTCCACCCTTCGGAGGCCTCTTCTCGGCGGCGGGACGGGCGCCGGATACCCTCGACTCCGTCGAACCCATGACTGAAGAGAGCACCGCCGTGACCCACCCCTTCCTGGACCTCGCACCGCTGAGCGCCGCCCGCTTCGCCTCGATCGAGGACCGTGTGGCCCGGCTGCTCTCCACCACGCAGGATGTCGTGATCATGCAGGGCGAGGCGCTGCTGCCGCTGGAAGGCGCCATCCGCGGGTGCGCCGGGCCCGGTACGACCGCGCTGAACGTGATCACCGGCCCGTACGGGCAGACCTTCGGCGACTGGCTGCGCGACTGCGGCGCCACGGTCCACGACCTGGCGGTGCCGTTCCACACAGCGGTCACCGCGGACCAGGTCCGCGAGGCGCTGGCCGCACACCCGGAGATCGACTTCGTCTCCCTGGTGCACGCCGAGGCGGCGACCGGGAACACCAACCCGGTGGCGGAGATCGGCGCGGTCGTACGGGAGCACGGTGCGCTGTTCTACCTGGACGCGGTCGCCTCGATCGGCGCCGAGCCGGTGCTGCCGGACGCCTGGGGCGTGGACCTGTGCGTGATCGGCGGGCAGAAGGCGATGGGCGGCCCGGCGGGTGTGTCGGCGGTGTCGGTGAGCGAGCGGGCCTGGGCCCGGATGGCCGCGAACCCGAAGGCGCCGCGCCGCTCGTACCTGTCGCTCCTCGACTGGAAGGAGCGCTGGATCGACGGCGGCCGGAAGGTCCTGCTGCACGCGCCGGCGCAGTTGGAGATGCTGGCGCTGGAGGCGTGCGTGGAGCGGATCGAGTCGGAGGGTCTGGAGACCGTGATGGCCCGGCACCGGTCCGCCGCCGCGGCGACGCGGGCCGGTGCGCTCGCGCTGGGCGGGGGCCTGGAGCCGTACGTGTACGAGGCGACGGAGGCGGCACCGGTCGCCACGACGCTGCGGACGCTGTCCGGCGTGGTCGCCTCTGAGCTGGTCGCGAGCGCCCTGAAGACGGACCCGGCACTGCCGCTGGCCGCGGGCGGAGGCGCGCTCGCGCAGGAGATGATCCGCGTCAACCACTACGGCCCCGACGCGACGCTGAAGACCGTCCAGGCTTGCCTGACCACCCTGGGCACCGCGCTCGGCGCGCATGGGGTGACCGTGGATGTGAAGGCGGCCCAGGAGGCTGCCGCGGCGGCCTGGAAGTAGGACACGCGGGGGCGAGGACGAAGGGTCCCCGCCCCTGGGAAGCCTTGCGGCGCACGGGAGTTCGCGGAACAGAAGCTCGCCGCGCCGCAGTTCGCCGCGCGCTGAACCCGCACCCTCGCCACGTCCGAGTGCCATCCTCGGCCCATGAGCACCCCCACGCCCCTCACCCTTCCCGACGGCCGTCGCTTCCCCCTGCTGACCGGTGGTGAGCGGCCCCTGCTCGAGAGCTGGCTCGACTTCCACCGGGCCACGCTGGAGTTGAAGTGCGCGGGGCTGGACGACGCCCAACTGCGGTGCGCTTCGGCCGAGCCCTCGACTTTGACCCTGCTGGGGCTCCTCCAGCACCTCACCGAGGTCGAACGCAACTGGTTCCAGCGGGCGTTCGGGGACACCAGGATGCCCCCGGTGTTCGAGGAGCAGACGGGCTACCGGCTCAGCCCGGAGCGCGGGATCGAGGAGACGCTCGCCGTGTGGCGGCGTGAGATCGCCCGCGGGCGCGAGGTCTGCGCGGGCCGCTCGCTCGACGACGTGGGGCGGATCCCCGGCCACAACCCCTGGGCCGGGACGGAGGTCAGCCTCCGCTGGGTGTACGTGCACATGATCGAGGAGTACGCCCGCCACAACGGCCACGCGGACATCGTGCGGGAACGCATCGACGGAGCGACCGGCTTCTGAAATCGGCATTACCCGGCGAGCCACCTTCCCCGTAATTCTCGAATTCCCTTCAGCACAGCTCCCCGCATTCTTCTGCCCGCTTTCCCGTACCCTAAACACAGAGATTTCAGACGCCACGAACAGCGATATCCGGGCAGCCGCCACACCCGTCACCAAGGTGTGACCGATACCACATCGCGCCCTGATTGCCGGTTATCTGCCGGACAAATCACCATCAATCCCCGGGGTCTCGCGTGGCCGTACGCGCCCGCGTGATAACACACGAGGCCTTTGCCCGTAACCCCGCCCGGCGATGCGATCTCGCATTCACCTGGGTAAATTCCATTCACATGACCGCCGCACAAGCAGACCTGCAAGCGGAATTCCTGGAATTGCCGGGGGACGTACGGATCGACCGTCCGGAGGTGTCGGACGGGGCCGCTCTCTGGCGCCTCGCCAAGGACTCCGAAGCCCTCGACCTCAACTCCTCCTACAGCTATCTGCTGTGGTGCCGTGACTTCGCCGGCACCTCGGCGGTGGCGCGTACCGGCGACGGGCGACCCGTCGGGTTCGTCACGGCGTATCTGCGGCCCGACCGCCCCCGCACCCTGCTGGTGTGGCAGGTCGCGGTGGACGCCGCCCACCGCGGACACGGGCTCGCGGCGCGCATGCTCGACGCGCTCATGGCACGGGTGAGGTCCGAGCACGGGGTGACCGGGATGGAGACGACGATCACCCCCGGCAACACCGCCTCCGAACGGCTCTTCACCTCCTTCGCCACCCGGCACGGCGCACGGCTCGAACGCGATGTCCTGTTCGAGGCACGCCAGTTCCCCGACGGACCGCACGACCCCGAGGTCCTCTACCGCATAGGCCTGCCCGCGGCCACGACTGCGGCGACCGCGTAGACCCGCGGCCCGACCCGCACGCCGCACGCACTCCGCACGCACTCCGCCCGCGTCCCACGCCCCCTGTCCCACGCACTCCGTACCTCCCCCACATACCGAGGAGCGTTTCCGCGTGACCATCACCCAGCCAGACCTCAGCGTCTTCGAGACCCTGGAGTCGGAGGTGCGCAGCTACTGCCGCGGCTGGCCCACCGTCTTCGACCATGCGCGGGGCAGCCGCATGTACGACGAGGACGGGCACGAGTACCTCGACTTCTTCGCCGGCGCCGGATCACTCAACTACGGCCACAACAACCCCGTACTGAAACGGGCGTTGATCGACTACCTGGAGCGGGACGGCGTCACCCACGGGCTCGACATGTCCACCGTCGCCAAGCGCTCGTTCCTGCGCGCCTTCAAGGAACTGGTCCTGGCGCCGCGCGACTTGCCGTACAAGGTCATGTTCCCGGGCCCCACCGGCACCAACGCCGTAGAGTCCGCACTCAAGTTGGCCCGCAAGGTGAAGGGGCGCGAGTCGATCGTGTCCTTCACCAACGCCTTCCACGGGATGTCCCTCGGGTCCCTTGCCGTCACCGGCAACGCCTTTAAGCGCGCGGGCGCAGGAATCCCGCTCGTCCACGGGACACCCATGCCCTTCGACCAGTATCTCGACGGCGCGGTCCCGGACTTCCTGTGGTTCGAGCGACTGTTGGAGGACCAGGGGTCCGGGCTGAACCGGCCCGCCGCCGTCATCGTGGAGACCGTCCAGGGCGAGGGCGGCATCAACGTGGCCCGGCCCGAGTGGCTGCGGTCCCTCGCCGACCTGTGCGCACGGCGCGACATGCTGCTGATCGTCGACGACATCCAGATGGGCTGCGGCCGGACCGGCGCGTTCTTCTCCTTCGAGGAGGCGGGGATCGTGCCGGACATCGTCACCGTGTCCAAGTCCATCAGCGGCTACGGACTCCCCATGTCGCTGTGCCTGTTCAAGCCGGAGCTGGACCTCTGGGAGCCGGGCGAGCACAACGGCACCTTCCGCGGCAACAACCCCGCGTTCGTCACGGCCACCGCCACGCTGGAGACCTACTGGAGCGACGGGTCGGCCATGGAGAAGCAGACCCGGGCGCGCGGTGAGCAGGTCGAGCAGGAGCTGATCTCGATCACCGAGGAGAACCTCGCCGACGTCAGGGAGTATCGCGGGCGCGGGCTGGTGTGGGGCCTGGAGTTCCACGACCGGACACGGGCCGAGCGGGTCGCGCGGCGCGCCTTCGACCTCGGGCTGCTGATCGAGACTTCGGGCCCCGAGAGCGAGGTCGTCAAGCTGCTCCCGGCCCTGACCATCACCCCCGACGAGCTGGACGAGGGCCTCGGCGTCCTCGCCCGCGCCGTCCGCGAGACCGCCTGACGCTCCGTCAAGGCGCCGCAGGCAGAACCAAACAGGACAAGCACCAAACAGAACAACCAAGCAGGACAAGAACCGAGAGCACTAGAACCGAGCAGCACAAGCACCGAGTAGGAGGCGTCGCAGCACCGTGATCGTCCGTTCGTTCAAGGAGATCGAAGGCACCGACCGGCATGTGAAGGCCGCGTCCGGCACCTGGGAGAGCAAGCGCATCGTCCTCGCCAAGGAGAAGGTCGGCTTCTCCCTGCACGAGACGATCCTGTACGCGGGCACGGAGACGACGATGTGGTACGCGAACCACATCGAGGCCGTCGTCTGCGTCGAGGGTGAGGCCGAACTCACCGACCACGAGACCGGGAAGACGTACACGATCACCCCGGGGACCATGTACCTCCTCAACGGGCACGAGCGGCACACGCTGCGGGTCGTGGAGGACTTCCGCTGTCTGTGCGTCTTCAACCCGCCCGTGACCGGACGGGAGGACCACGACGAGCGGGGCGTCTACCCCCTGCTCACCGAGGAGGTGTGAGCGCGCCGTGACTTCCGATCTGTACCCCACCCGCGGCACCGCCGAGGTGTCCGTCCCGCGCCAGGACCCGGTGGTCTGGGGCGCGCCGGGCACCCCGGGACCGTTCTCCGTCGCCGACCTCCAGGCGTACGAACGCGACGGCTTCTTCGGTGTCGACGCGCTGCTCACCGAGGACGAAGTCGCCCGCTACCACCGGGAGTTGCAGCGGCTGGTCACCGACCCGGCGGTGCGCGCGGACGAGCGGTCGGTGCTGGAGCCGAGGTCGAAGGAGATCCGGTCCGTCTTCGAAGTGCACCGGATCAGCGAGGTGTTCGCGGAGCTGGTGCGCGACGAGCGCGTGGCCGGGCGGGCGCGGCAGATCCTCGGCTCGGATGTGTACGTCCACCAGTCGCGGATCAACGTCAAGCCCGGCTTCGGGGCCAGCGGCTTCTACTGGCACTCCGACTTCGAGACCTGGCACGCCGAGGACGGTCTGCCGCACATGCGGACGGTGTCCGTCTCGATCGCGCTGACCGAGAACCACGACACCAACGGCAGCCTCATGATCATGCCGGGTTCGCACCGGACGTTCCTGGGGTGCGCCGGGGCCACGCCGAAGGACAACTACAAGAAGTCGCTGCAGATGCAGGACGCGGGTACGCCGTCGGACGCGGCGCTGACCGCGATGGCGAGCAGCCACGGCATCAACTTGTTCACGGGCAGGGCGGGTTCGGCGACCTGGTTCGACTGCAACTGCATGCACGGCTCCGGGGACAACATCACCCCGTTCCCGCGCAGCAACGTCTTCATCGTGTTCAACAGCGTGGAGAACGCGGCGGTGGAACCGTTCGCGGCGCCGGTGCGCAGGCCGGAGTTCATCGGGGCGAGGGACTTCACGCCGGTGCGCTGAGCGAGCGCCGCTGAACGAGCACCGCTGAGCGGGCTGCCCGTCCTTCACAGGACCGGCGGCCCGCTCGGCCGTGCGCTGGGCTCAGTCGGCCAGGACGTCCAGGAGTCGGTCGACGTCCGTCGGGGTGTTGTAGAGGTGGAAGGCGACCCGCAGGTTGCCCGCGCGGTCCGAGACCTCGACGCCCGCCTGGCTCAACTCGCCCTGGCGGTGCCCCAGTTCGGGAACGGAGACGATCGGGGAGCCCGGGGCGGGTACCGGTGCGACGTCCAGGGTGCGCAGGCCGTCCCGGAAGCGGTCGGCGAGGGCGAGGTCATGGGTGCGGACCCGCTCCACGCCGAGTTGCTCCAGCAGTTCGAGGGAGCGGCGGGCGCCCGCGTAGGCGAAGGGGGCGGGGCTCTCGTCGAACCGCCGGGCGGAGTGGGCGAGTTCGGCGACCGGTCCGTAGCAACTGTCCCAGGGTTCCTCACCGGCCACCCAGCCCGCGAAGAGCGGGGTGAGGGACCCGAGGTCGTCCGGGACCACCAGGAAGGTCACCCCGCGCGGGCACAGCAGCCACTTGAAGGCGACGGAGGCGACGTAGTCGTACGCCCCCGCGTCGAACTCCAGCCATCCGGCGGCCTGGGACGCGTCCACGTACGTACGGGCGCCATGCTCACGCGCGGACGCCCGCACGGCGGACAGGTCGGCGATACGGCCGTCGGCGGACTGCGCGGCGCTGACCGCGACGAGCGCCGTACCGGGGCGTACGGACTCGGCGATCCGCTCGAGCGGGACCGTACGGACCGTGAGGTCACCGCGCACATGGAAGGGGTTCACCAGGGAGCTGAAGTCGCCCTCGGCGGTGAGCACCTCGGCGCCCTTCGGCAGCGAGGCCGCGATCAGCCCGGTGTAGACGGCGACCGAGGCCCCTGCCGCCACCCGCCGGACGGGAACGCCCATCAGCCGGGCGAAGGAGGCACGGGCGGCCTCGACATCGGTGGACATGTCGGCCGGCTGCCCGGCGGCGGCCGACTCCAGCGCGCCCCGCATGCTCTCCACGGTGCGCGCCGGAAGCAGCCCGGTGCTCGCGGTGTTCAGATAGGTGTTCTTCGGAGCGAACTCGGCCTGGACGAGGGTCTCGAAGGTCTCCATGGCACCACTGTGCGACCCCCCGAGCCCCAAGTCCATCGCGAACCGCCGCGCGAGTCCGGCGGCCCAGGGCTCGGGAACTAGCCGACGAAGTACGTCGGGTTCGGGAGCTTGTAGCGCTTGTCGGCGTGGCCTCCGTCGAGGTCCGAGTACTGGTCGCCGAAGTTGGCGATGATGTTGTACCCGAGGGACTCGATGTGCGCGCGGGTACCCGACTTGTACTGCACGGTCGTGCACTTCCACGTGCCCGGCGTGGCGCAGGAGTTCAGGTAGGCGGGCGGGTTGGCGGTGTCCTTGAGGAAGATGTGCGCGGCGTCGAGGTCGACGTCCGCACCGACCTTCTTCAGGTTCTCGACCGCGTAGGCGCGCTGCGACTCGTTCAGGCCGGAGTTGTAGAAGACCTCGACGCCCTTGGCCTTGGCGTAGTTGATCAGGTCCGGGGTGCCGGGGACGGCCGGGCGGTCGGCCTTGGCCACGTAGTCGGCCCAGGTCGCCGAGTTGTAGGTGTAGTTGGTCTTCTTCTCGTAGTCGAGGCTGAGCAGCAGGGTGTCGTCGATGTCGAAGACGACCGCGGGCTTCTGCCCCTTGTGCTGCGCCTTGCGGGACGCCTGGTCGATGTACTTCTTGGCGTCCGCCTCGATACCGGTGAGGTCCTTGACGTACTGGCTGTCCGCGGACGGCTGGTACACGCCGTTGCTGTCGAGCGTGGTGCCGTAGTAGGTGTCGATGTCCTTGACCAGGACGCCGATGTTGTACGGCTCCTTGGTCGAGTTCGCCGTCGACTGACCGGCGGTGGCGGCACCCGCGCCGTACAGGGCGGCACCGGCCACGGCACAGGCGGCGGCGAGGGACACGAGACGAAGTGGCTTCTGCATGACTGGATTTCTACGCGCGTCACCCCCACGCGCGCGAGCCCTGTTGCCCGATCGATATCTCCGGGCCGGCGATTCACAGGCTCGTTCACGCGTACGTACGGGGCCGTTCACGACAGTGACGGTGACTCAGCCGACTCGGCGTCACCGACCGGGCTTCTAGGGCATCTGCCCGATCCGCGCCCCACCGTCTTAGCACCACGCTGTCCAGCCATGACGAAGACATGGACCGGTGCGCGTGTGCTGCGCGACCGTAACGCGGGGCTCTATCTGGGCGGGGTGGTGGTCTCCGGCTTCGGCACCTCGGCGATGTGGCTGGCGGCCGGGGTGTGGGTCAAGGACCTCACGGGCTCGAACGGCCTGGCCGCCCTGTGCCTGCTCGCCATGTGGGCGCCGTCCCTGATCGGCCCCGCCCTTGGCACACTCGCCGACCGCACCCGCCGCAAGCCGCTGCTGATCGGCACGAACCTGGCCCTGGCGGCCGTCCTGCTCGCCCTCTTCGCCGTCGGCTCCCCGGGCCGGGTGTGGCTCGTGTACGTGGTGCTGTTCCTGTACGGCGCGGCGGGGATCGTGCACGACGCGGCCGAGTCGGCGCTGGTCACCGCCGCCGTCGACAGTTCCCTGCTCGGCGACTTCAACGGGCTGCGGATGACGGCCACCGAGGGCATGAAGCTCGTGGCGCCGCTGACGGGGGCGGGTGTGTACGCGGTCTACGGCGGCCCGGCCGTGGCCCTCCTGGACGCGGTCACGTTCGTCCTGGCCACCGGCCTGTACGCGGGTCTGCGCGTCCGCGAGAGCCGCCCGGAGCCGCCCACCACGGGCTGGCGCGCGCAGACGGCCGAGGGCGCCCGCTACCTGTGGGCGCACCCGCGGCTGCGGCCCCTGGTGCTGGCGGGCGGCATCACGATGCTCTGCGCGGGCGTCAACGGCGCGCTGATCTACGCCGTCGTCGACGGGCTCGGGCACGCCCCCTCGTACGCCGGTGTGCTCGCCGCCGTCCAGGGGCTCGGCTCGGTGGCGGTGGGGCTGACCTCGGGCGCCGCGCTGCGCCGCCTCGGCGCGCGCCGCTTCGCGGGCTGGGGCATCGCCGTGGTGGCCGCCGGGGTGGCGCTGCGGGCGATCCCGTCCGACCCGGTGGCGCTGGTGTGCAGCGCGGCGATCGGAGTGGGCCTGCCCTGCGCTCTGATCGCCGCGTTCACCACGGTGCAGCGCGAAACGCCCGACCGACTGCTGGGCCGTACGGCCGCCACGGCGAGCACCCTGGTCTTCGCGCCGAACGCGATCGGGCTCGCGGTGGGCGCCGGGCTGGTCGATCCGCTCGGCCATCGGGTGGTGCTCGTGGTGCTGGGAGTGCTTCTGCCCTGGGCGGCGCTCCCGCTGCGTCAACGCCCGGCTTGGGTAAGGGAACGGCAAAGGGGTGTCGCTCGTTGACCCGGCATGACCGCTATGACCCCCGGCTCGAACATCCCTCTCGCCGTCGCCCGTGTGACGGTGGACGTCGCCGCCCCGGTACGGCTCGACGTGTCGGGCCTGCTGCTCACCGCCGACGGCAAGGTGCGCTCGGACGACGACTTCATCTTCTACAACCAACCATCAGGACCGGGGGTGACCTACCGCTCGGGCGGCGGCACCGCCCCCGACGCGATCACCGTCGACACGGCCTCCCTCCCCCCGGACATCGAGAAGATCGTCGTCACGGCGAGCCCCGACGCCGCGGGCCAGACCTTCCAGGGCATCGAGCCGACGGCCACGATCCGCAGCGCGGACGACCACGGCGTGCTGGCCACGTTCACCCCGCCCCGGCTCGGCTCGGAGACGGCCCTGGTCGTCGTGGAGATCTACCGGCGCAACGGCCAGTGGAAGGCCCGCGCCGTCGGCCAGGGATATGCCGACGGACTGGCGGGCATCGCCACGGACTTCGGTGTCACGGTGGAGGAACCCACCCCCGCGCCGCAGCCGATGGCGCCCCCGCAGGCCGTGCCGCAGATGCCGGTGACCGCTCCCCCGCCGCCGTCCGCCCCGCCCACGGTCGGCACCGGCGCCGGCGTCGGCGCCGGGAAGATCAACCTCGACAAGGGCCGGGTCAGCCTCCAGAAGAACCAGACGGTGTCCCTCGTCAAGGGCGGCCGGCCGCTGCTCTCCCAGGTGAGAATGGGCCTCGGCTGGGAGCCCGCGTTCCGCGGCAAGGACATCGACCTGGACGCCTCCGTCATCGCGTACGGCCCGCAGCGCAACCACATCGACAGTTGCTACTTCGGCAAGCTGTCGATCCTGAACGGCGCGATCAAGCACTCCGGCGACAACCTCACGGGCGAGGGCGGCGGTGACGACGAGGTGATCGTGGTCGACCTCGGCCGCGTGCCGCAGGACGTCACGGGCCTGGTCTTCACCGTGAACTCGTTCTCCGGGCAGAAGTTCACGGAGGTCGCCAAGGCCTACTGCCGTCTGGTCGACGCCGCCTCCGGCGAGGAACTCGTCCGCTTCGACCTCACGCGGACCGAGCCGCAGACCGGCGTGATGATGGCCAAGCTCATCCGCACGTTCACCGGCGAGTGGGAGATGACGGCCATGGGCGACTACCTCAAGGCCCGTACGGTACGGAACATGGTGAAGCCCGCGGCGCAGGCGCTGTGACCGGCCGTCCGCTGTAACCCACCGTCATCGAGCATCGACGCGAAGGGGCCCGCACCATGGTCGTGGTGCGGGCCCCTCGCAGCGGTCGGTCGCTCAACTCCCGTGCTGGGAGCGCGCCTTGAACGCGGCCTTCCGGGCCGCCTTCGCCACCTTCTTGTCGGGGTGCAGACGCCCCATCGCCTCCAGGACCTCCGCGGTGGCCGGGTGGTCCACCCGCCAGGCCGTCGCGAAGAAGCCGCTGTGCTGGGCCGCCAACCCCTCGACCAGGGCCTGCAGTTCCTCCGAGTTGCCTTCGGCGGCCAGTTGCGCGGCCACCGTGTCGACGGTCAGCCAGAAGACCATCGCCTCCGAGGGCGCGGGCACGTCCGCCGCGCCGTTCTCGGTGAGCCAGACCCGCGCGAGACCGCCCAGCTCCTGGTCGTCCAGCACCTCCCGCAGCGCGGGCTCGGCCTCCGTACCGACCAGGGAGAGCGCCTGCTGACAGCGCAGCCGGCGCAGCGGCGCGCCCAGGTCCGTCCCGCGGGCTGCCGCGAGCAACTCCCGGGCCGCGGCGAGCGGTTCGCGCCGCGCCAGCCACTGCTCCGTCTCCGCCTGCGCCGCGGCGGCCGGGAAGACGGACGTGCTGTCGAGCAGCGCGTCCGCGCCCTTGTCCGCCAGTTCCCCGACGGTCGGCGCGCTCACTCCGGCCTCCTCCAGCCGGGTCCGCACCCCGTACAGTCCGAGCGGAGTCAACCGCACCATCCCGTACCGGCTGACGTCGGTGTCGTCCACGGGGGCCGCGGGCTCCTCGTCGACATCGGCCATCAGCGCCTCGTCCACCGGCTGGAAGTCCACGAGCCCGATCGGCTCCAGCAGCCGGAACTGGTCGTCGAGGCGCATCATGGCGTCCGACACCTGCTCCAGGACGTCGTCGGTGGGCTCGCCCATGTCGTCGGGCACGATCATCGACGCGGCGAGGACGGGCAGCGGCACCGGCCCGTCGCCGGGGCCGTCCTCGCTGACGGTCAGCAGATAGAGGTTGGCGAGGACGCCGTCGAGGAACTCGGCCTCCGCCTCCAGGTCCCAGTCGAGGGAGGAGAGGTCGATCTCCCCGTCCTCGTCCACGGCGTCGACCAGGTCGTCGAGGTCGGGCACGCTCGCGTCGGCGAGCACGGTCTCCAGCGCGCCGAGCCACACGCCGAGCACATCGCCGGGGCTGCCGCTGGTCAGCAGCGCGAGGTCGGCGCCCTGGGTGACCGTGCCCTCCTCCTCGTCGACGACCTCGACGAGTCCGGTGTCGATGGCGACGCGCCAGGCCTCACTGGTCCAGGCGGCGGCGTCCTCGTCGCTCAGCCCGAGTACCTCGGCCGCGGCGGGCACCTGCTCCTCCACCAGCTCACCCCCGGCGTCGACACGGGTGTCCGGACCGGCCCAGCGGGCGAGCAGGGCGGCGCGGGAGAGCAGCGGTGCGGCAAGCGCGTCCCGCGCGAGCTCCGCTTCGGAGCGCAGCCGAACCGGCGGCAAGGGCGAGCTGTCTGACATCTGCGGGATCTCCTCGGGCCGTACGGAGTCACGGGGGCGGCGCCCCGAAGCACACAGGCCAGCCTAGACGGATTTCCGCCCATGCCGCCCGGTTCCCCTCCAGAACCGGCGCCGCAGCGGCCGTGGCGTTGACAACGGGCCTGGCCGCAGCGGCGGTTGAGGCCCGCGGCGACCGTCGGATCGCGTCGCCCCGGCTTGACCCGGCATGCCTTCGATACAGCGTTGCTGATCAATACTGTGCAGAAGATGTAAGTAGCACTTCACGGTCGCGTTGCCGAGACTACTGCCATGACGACACCGGCTCTTCCCGCCCACCCCTTCGGCCGCGCCCTGTGCGCGATGATCACGCCCTTCACCGACTCGGGCGCCCTCGACCTGGACGGAGCGCAGTCGCTCGCCGACCGGCTGATCACCCAGGGCTGCGACGGCCTCGTCCTCTCGGGCACCACGGGCGAGTCACCGACCACGTCCGACGCCGAGAAGTCCGCGCTGGTACGGGCGGTGCGCGAGGCGGTCGACGGGCGGGCGTCGATCGTGGCGGGGGTCGGCACTTCGGACACCCCGCACACCGTGGAGCTGGCGCGGGCGGCGGAGAAGGCGGGCGCGGACGGTCTGCTGGTGGTCACGCCGTACTACAGCCGCCCTCCGCAGGACGCGGTCGAGGCCCACTTCCGCGAGGTCGCGGACGCCTCCGGGCTGCCGGTCATGCTGTACGACATCCCGGGCCGCACCGGCACCCGGATCGAACCCGACACGATGATCCGGCTCGCCGGGCATCCGCGGATCGTGGCGGTCAAGGACTGCGCGTACGACCTGCTCGGCAGCCAGAAGGTGATGGAGCGCACCGAGTTTGCGTACTACGCGGGCTGCGACGAGCAGGTGCTCGCGCTGTACGCGGTCGGCGGCGCCGGATACGTGAGCACGGTGGCCAACGCGCTGCCCCACTGGTTCCGCGCGATCCTGGACGCGTTCGACGCGGGCAGGACGGCCGAGGCCGCCCGGCTTCAGCAACGCGTCGTACGACTGGTCGAGTTGATGATGGCCTCCGGTCTGCCCGGCACGGTCACCGCGAAGGCCCTGCTCGACGGACTCGGCCTGCCCGCGGGCCCGGTCCGCGCGCCACTGCGCCCCGCGGCCCCGGAGACGGTCGACGCGCTGCTGGACGAGTACGAGCGGCTGATGTACACGAGCGACTGAGGTCCGACGACCCCGTCGGCCTGGCATGATCCGAACGAGAGGCCCTGAGCGCCCTCCCGGGCCGTCAGGGGCACGGAAGGGCGCTCGTGAGGGAAGTGCGCTCAGCCGGTGGTCAGTTGTGGCTGTGCAGGATCTCGTTCAGACCGCCCCAGACCGCGTTGTTCGGGCGGGCCTCGACCGCGCCGGTCACGGAGTTGCGGCGGAAGAGGATGTTCGAGGCGCCGGACAGCTCACGGGCCTTGACGATCTCGCCGTCGGGCATGGTGACCCGCGTACCGGCGGTGACGTACAGGCCCGCCTCGACGACACATTCGTCACCGAGGGCGATGCCCACGCCCGCCTCGGCGCCGATCAGGCAGCGCTCACCGATGGAGATGATCACGTTGCCTCCACCCGAGAGCGTGCCCATGGTGGAGGCGCCGCCGCCGATGTCCGAGCCGTCGCCGACGACGACGCCCGCGGAGATACGGCCCTCGACCATGGAGGAACCGAGCGTGCCCGCGTTGAAGTTGACGAAGCCCTCGTGCATGACCGTGGTGCCCTCGGCCAGGTGCGCGCCCAGGCGGACCCGGTCGGCGTCGGCGATACGGACACCCTTGGGGACGACGTAGTCCGTCATGCGCGGGAACTTGTCGATCGAGGTCACCTGGAGGTGCAGCCCCTCGGCGCGCGCGTTGAGCCGTACCGTCTCGACGGTGTCCACGGCGACCGGGCCGAGCGAGGTCCAAGCGACGTTGGCGAGGAAGCCGAAGATGCCGTCCAGGTTCTGGCCGTGCGGCTTGACCAGGCGGTGCGAGAGCAGGTGGAGGCGCAGGTAGGCGTCGTGCGCGTCGAGCGGCTTCTCCTCCAGCGAGGCGATGACCGTACGGACCGCGATCACCTCGACGCCACGGCGGGCGTCCCTGCCGACGGCCTTCGCGACGCCGGAACCGAGCAGCTCCACGGCGCGCGCGGCGGACAGCCGCTCGGTGCCGGAGGGACCAAGGCCCTCGGCACTCGCGGTGGCGAGTTCGGGCGCGGGGAACCAGGTGTCGAGAACGGTGCCGTCGGCGGCGAGGGTGGCGAGGCCGGCGGCCACGGCACCGGTGGTGCGGGGAGCAGTCGTGTCGGTCATAGGGGAAACCTAACGTGGCGCGGGGCGTGCGGCGAAACCACGCCCGGGTCAGGGGGTGCCGCCCAGGACGCGCCCGAGCATCTCGCGCGCGTACGCCTCGTCGTACGGCGCGCCGGTCAGCAGGACCTGCAGGCAGATCCCGTCCATCAGCGCGAGCAGGGCGCGCGCGGTGACCGGGTCGGTACGCCGGGCCAGCCGCTCGGCGGTCTCCTCGGTCCACTCGGCGGCGACGGGGCGCAGGGCGGGGCGCCGCAGGGCCGCGAGATACAGCTCGTACTCCAGCTCGACGCCGGTGTGGTCGCCGCCCAGCCAGGCGCCCAGCGCGCGGGCGAGCCCTTCCGCGAGGTCGCCGCCGGTGTCCTCCAGCAGGCCGCTGGCGGTGAGGACCCGGGAGAAGCCCTCGTTGGCCTGCCGCAGCGCGGCGACCAGCAGTTCGTCGAGGGTCGTGAAGTGGTAGGTGGTGGAGCCGAGCGGCACGTCGGCCTCGGCGGCGACGGAGCGGTGGCTCAGCCCGGCGATGCCCTTGCGGCCGACCACCCGGATCGCGGCGTCGATGATCCGCTGCCGCCGCTCGGGGTCGTAGCGCCGTGACATCAGTGCGCGCCTCCCAGGTTGAGGACCACCACGCCGACGACGATCAGCGTGAGTCCGGCGACCTTCGCGAGGGTCACGCCCTCTCCGAAGAGCACCAGCCCGATCCCGGCCACGGCGGCCGTGCCGACCCCCGACCAGATCGCATAGGCCGTGCCGATCGACAACGTCTTCAGGGTCTGCGCGAGCAGCAGGAACGACAGGACATAGCCGAGCAGGGTGACCAGCGAGGGCCACAGCCTGCTGAATCCCTCGCTGTACTTCATGGCGGTCGTGGCGACGACTTCGGAGGCTATGGCCCCGGCGAGGAAGGCGAATCCCATGTGTACGAGTGTACGCATCGTTGTGTACGGCCGTACACAACGGCTGACCTGCGACGACGGGCTGCGACGACGGCCGCCGAGGGACCCGTGAACGGCGAGGACCCCCGGCACGCTGCCGGGGGTCCTCACACGGTCGTGGTGTCGACGTCGGGGTGGTCGACGTCTCAGACGTTGAACCCCAGCGCCCGAAGCTGCTCGCGGCCCTCGTCCGTGATCTTGTCGGGGCCCCACGGCGGCATCCAGACCCAGTTGATGCGCAACTCGCCGACCAGACCGTCCGTGGCGGACTTGGCCTGGTCCTCGATGACATCCGTCAGCGGGCAGGCCGCCGAGGTCAGGGTCATGTCGACGGTGGCGATGTTCGCCTCCGCGTCGATGTGGATGCCGTAGATGAGGCCGAGGTTGACGACATCGATGCCCAGCTCGGGGTCGACGACGTCCATCAGGGCCTCGCGGAGCTCCTCCTCCGAGACCGGCTTCATCTCCACGGTGTCGCTCATGCCGTCTTCCTTTCGGCGTCGGCTCCGCCCAGCACCTGGGCCGTCGCGTCCTTCCACGCCATCCAGCTCAGGAGGGCGCACTTCACCCGCGCCGGGTACTTGGAGACCCCCGCGAACGCCACCGCGTCCTCCAGGATCTCCTCCATCTCGTCGTCGGGTTCGACCCGGCCCCGGGACTGCATCAGCTCCAGGAAGGTCTCCTGGATCCGCTGCGCCTCGGCCAGGTCCTTGCCGACGAGGAGATCGTTCAGTACGGACGCCGAGGCCTGGCTGATGGAGCAGCCCTGGCCCTCGTAGGAGACGTCCTCGATCGTCGTTCCGTCGTACTTCACGCGAAGGGTGATCTCGTCGCCGCACGTCGGGTTCACATGGTGCACCTCGGCGTCGCCGTCCCTCAGACCACGCCCGTGCGGGTTCTTGTAGTGGTCCAGGATGACGTCCTGGTACATGGAGTCCAGCTTCACGCCTCAGCCCCTCATCCGAAGAAGTTCCGTACGTGCTCCAGGCCGTCGACCAGGGCGTCGATCTCGGCAGGCGTGGAGTACAGATAGAACGACGCTCGGGTGGTCGCAGGAATTCCGTAGCGCAGGCAGACGGGGCGGGCGCAGTGGTGGCCGACCCGGACGGCGATGCCCTGTTCGTCGAGGACCTGGCCCACGTCGTGCGGGTGGATGTCACCCAGCGTGAAGGAGATCGCCGCGCCCCGGTCCTCGGCCGTGGCGGGGCCGATGATCCGCAGGCCGGGGACCTCCGCCAGCCGCTTCACCGCGTACTCGGTGAGCGCGTGCTCATGGGCGAGGACGCGGTCCATGCCGATGGAGTTCAGGTAGTCGATCGCCGCGCCGAGACCGACCGCCTGGGCGATCGGCGGGGTGCCCGCCTCGAACTTGTGGGGCGCGGGGGCGTAGGTCGAGGAGTGCATCGACACCGTCTCGATCATCTCGCCGCCGCCGAGGAACGGAGGCAGGTCCTCCAGCAGCTCCTGGCGGCCCCACAGCACGCCGATGCCGGTCGGGCCGCACATCTTGTGGCCCGTGAAGGCCACGAAGTCGGCCTGGAGGGCCTGGACGTCCAGCGGCATGTGCGGCGCGGCCTGCGAGGCGTCGACGCACACCAGCGCGCCGACCTCCTGCGCCCGGCGCACGATCGCCTCGACCGGGTTCACCGTGCCCAGGATGTTGGACACGAGCACGAAGGACACGATCTTCGTCTTCTCCGTGATGACCTCGTCGATGTTCGACAGGTCGAGGCGGCCGTCGTCCGTGAGGCCGAACCACTTCAGCTTCGCGCCCGTGCGCTGCGCGAGCAACTGCCACGGCACGATGTTGGAGTGGTGCTCCATCTCCGTGATGACGATCTCGGTGTCGCGGTCCACCCGGTAGGGCTCGTCGGCCCAACCGAGCATGTTCGCCACGAGGTTGAGCGATTCGGAGGCGTTCTTGGTGAAGACCACCTCGTCGCGGCTCGGCGCGTTGATGAACGCGGCGACCTTGTCGCGCGCGCCCTCGTACAGCGCCGTGGCCTCCTCGGCGAGCACATGCACACCGCGGTGGACATTGGCGTTGTGCTCTTCGTAGTACTCGGAGAGAACGTCGAGCACCTGGCGCGGCGTCTGCGAGGTCGCCGCGTTGTCCAGGTACACCAGCTTCTTACCGTCGTGGACCTGCCGGTCCAGGATGGGGAAGTCCTTGCGGATCGCCTCTGTGTCGAGGAGGCCCGGCAACTGTGTCACGCGGCACCCTCCTTTGAGTTCGCTCCGCTCACGGGGCCACCCTTCACGTAAGCCTCGTAGCCCTCGTTCTCCAGCTTGTCCGCCAGCTCCGGGCCGCCGGACTCGACGATGCGGCCACCGGCGAAGACATGGACATGGTCGGGCTTGATGTAGCGCAGGATGCGCGTGTAGTGCGTGATCAGCAGCGTGCCGACCTCGCCGGACTCGCGGACGCGGTTGACGCCCTCGGAGACGATGCGCAGCGCGTCGACGTCCAGACCGGAGTCCGTCTCGTCCAGGATCGCGACCTTGGGCTTGAGCAGTTCGAGTTGGAGGATCTCGTGGCGCTTCTTCTCACCGCCGGAGAAGCCCTCGTTCACGTTGCGCTCGGCGAAGGAGGCGTCCATGTGGAGGCGCTCCATGGCCCCCTTGACCTCCTTGACCCAGGTGCGCAGCTTCGGCGCCTCGCCGCGGACGGCCGTGGCGGAGGTCCGCAGGAAGTTGGAGACGGAGACACCGGGGACCTCGACCGGGTACTGCATGGCGAGGAACAGGCCCGCACGGGCGCGCTCGTCGACGGACATCGCGAGGACGTCCTCGCCGTCGAGCAGCACGGTGCCGCTGGTGATCGTGTACTTCGGGTGACCCGCGAGCGAGTAGGCGAGCGTCGACTTGCCGGAGCCGTTGGGGCCCATGATGGCGTGCGTCTCGCCCTGCTTCACGGTGAGGTCGACGCCCTTGAGGATCTCCTTCGTGGCGTTGTCGGCCTCGACGGTGACGTGCAGGTCTCGGATTTCAAGCGTTGCCATGGGGCCTCAGGACTCCTGGGTGAGGGAGACGAGCACATCGTCCCCTTCGATCTTTACGGGGTATACGGGGACGGGGCGCGTCGCGGGAAGACCGGACGGCTTGCCGGTGCGGAGGTCGAAGCTGGAGCCGTGCAGCCAGCACTCGATCTGACAGTCCTCCACCTCGCCCTCGGAGAGCGAGACGTTCGCGTGGGAGCAGATGTCGTAGATGGCGAACACCTCTCCCTCGGTCCGCACGATCGAGACCGGCGTGCCGTCGAGTTCCACCCGCTTCGGGGTGCCCTCCTCCAGCTCGCTCAGTCCGCAGACGCGTACGAAGGTCGAGTCCGTCATGCGACCGACGCCTCCAGCTCCTCTTCGATCCTGGCGATCAGGCGCTCCTCGATGTCCTGGACGCCGATCTGCTGGACCAGCTCGGCGAAGAAGCCGCGGACCACCAGGCGGCGGGCCTCGTGCTCCGGGATGCCTCGGGCCATCAGGTAGAAGAGCTGCTCGTCGTCGAAGCGGCCGGTCGCGGAGGCGTGGCCGGCGCCGACGATCTCACCGGTCTCGATCTCCAGGTTGGGGACCGAGTCGACGCGCGCGCCGTCCGTGAGGACGAGGTTGCGGTTCATCTCGTAGGTGTCGGTGCCCTCGGCCTTGGCCTCGATGAGCACGTCACCGATCCACACGGCGTGCGCGTCGTCGCCCTGGAGGGCGCCCTTGTAGGCGACGTTCGACTTGCAGTGCGGGGTGTTGTGGTCGACGAAGAGGCGGTGCTCCTGGTGCTGGCCCTGGTCGGTGAAGTACAGGCCGTACAGCTCGGCCTCACCGCCGGTGGCGGCGTACTCCACGCGGGGGTAGAGCCGGACCAGGTCGCCGCCGAAGGTCACGACGACCGACTTGAAGTGGGCGTCCCGGCCGATACGGGCGTTGTGCTGGCCCGCGTGCACGGCCTTCTCGTCCCAGTCCTGGACCGAGACGACGGTCAGCTTGGCGCCGTCGCCCACGACGAAGTCGACGTTCGCGGCGAAGACCGCGTCACCGGTGTGGTCGAGGACGACGACCGCCTCGGCGAAGGCGCCCAGCTCGATCACCTGGTGGCCGAAGGCGACCCCGCCCTCGCCGTGCACCGCGATACGGACCGGTTCGGTGAGGACGGTCTCCTTGGGGACGGTCACGACCGAGGCCGTCTCGAAGGCCGAGTAGGCCTGGGCGGCGACGCGGTCCACGGGGACGCCCGCCTTGCCGAGCCGTGCGTCGTCGCGGCCGACGGTCTCCACGAGGACGCCCTCGGGGGCCTCGACGGTGATCTTCACGCCCGTGCCGTTGGCGACGGCGGTCCCGTCGTGCAGACCGCGCAGCCGCTCCAGCGGCGTGAAGCGCCACTCCTCCTCGCGGCCGTGGGGCACGGGGAAGTCCGCGACGTCGAAGGACGGCGGCGCGCTCATACGGGTCGCGACGGTCGACTCGGCCGCCACCGCGATCTGGCCGGCGGTGGTGGAGCCCACCGGGACCGGGTTCTTCTGAGCCTCAGCCATGGCTGTCGTTGTGCTCTCTTCCTACGTCAGTGGTGATCTTCGGCCCGCCCCGTACGGGCGGGCCATGCCGCTTCGAGGGGGGCGGTCAGCCGACCGCGCCCTCCATCTGCAGCTCGATCAGCCGGTTCAGCTCGAGGGCGTACTCCATGGGCAGCTCCTTGGCGATCGGCTCGACGAAGCCGCGCACGATCATCGCCATCGCCTCGAACTCGCTCAGACCGCGGCTCATCAGGTAGAAGAGCTGGTCCTCGGAGACCTTGGAGACGGTCGCCTCGTGGCCCATGGACACGTCGTCCTCGCGGACGTCGACGTACGGGTAGGTGTCGGACCGCGAGATCGTGTCGACCAGCAGCGCGTCGCAGAGCACGTTGGACTTGGAGCCCGGGGCGCCCTCGCCGATCTCGACCAGGCCGCGGTACGAGGTGCGGCCACCGCCGCGCGCCACCGACTTGGAGACGATGTTGGACGAGGTGTTCGGCGCCATGTGGACCATCTTGGAACCGGCGTCCTGGTGCTGGCCCTCGCCCGCGAAGGCGATGGACAGGGTCTCGCCCCTGGCGTGCTCGCCCATCAGGTAGACGGCCGGGTACTTCATCGTCACCTTGGAGCCGATGTTGCCGTCGATCCACTCCATGGTCGCGCCCTCGTAGGCGACGGCGCGCTTGGTGACCAGGTTGTAGACGTTGTTCGACCAGTTCTGGATGGTCGTGTAACGGCAGCGGGCGTTCTTCTTGACGATGATCTCGACGACCGCGGAGTGCAGCGAGTCCGACTTGTAGATCGGCGCCGTGCAGCCCTCGACGTAGTGCACATAGGCACCCTCGTCGACGATGATCAGGGTCCGCTCGAACTGGCCCATGTTCTCCGTGTTGATCCGGAAGTAGGCCTGGAGCGGGATCTCCACGTGCACGCCCGGCGGCACGTAGATGAAGGAGCCACCGGACCACACGGCGCTGTTCAGCGAGGCGAACTTGTTGTCACCGACGGGGATGACCGTCCCGAAGTACTCCTTGAAGAGTTCCGGGTGCTCCTTCAGCGCGGTGTCGGTGTCCAGGAAGATGACGCCCTGCTCCTCCAGGTCCTCGCGGATCTGGTGGTAAACGACCTCGGACTCGTACTGCGCGGCGACACCGGCCACGAGGCGCTGCTTCTCCGCCTCGGGGATGCCGAGCTTGTCGTACGTGTTCTTGATGTCCTCGGGCAGGTCCTCCCAGGACTCCGCCTGCTTCTCCGTGGAGCGCACGAAGTACTTGATGTTGTCGAAGTCGATGCCCGACAGGTCCGAGCCCCAGTTGGGAAGCGGCTTCTTCTCGAAGAGCCGCAGGCCCTTCAGGCGCAGCTTGGTCATCCACTCCGGCTCGGACTTCTTCGCCGAGATGTCGCGGACGACGTCCTCGTTCAGACCGCGCTTCGCCGCAGCACCGGCCTCGTCGGAGTCGGCCCAGCCGTATTCGTAGTTGCCCAGGCCCTCGAGTTCGGGGTGGGCAGTCTCCGTGGGGAGAGTCATGCGGGGTTCCTCCCGGCCGTGCTGGCAGATGCGTTGTGAGTGGTCTTCTTGGGGTGCTTGGCGCTCTTGGCGCTGTGCGGCGCCTTGGGGATGAACGTCGTACAGACGCCGTCGCCGTGCGCGATCGTCGCGAGTCGCTGGACGTGCGTGCCGAGCAGTTCGGAGAAGACCTCCGTCTCGACCTCGCAGAGCTGCGGGAACTCCTCCGCGACATGGACGACCGGGCAGTGGTGCTGACAGAGCTGCTCGCCGACCGGTGCGCTGCGCGCCGTAGCAGCGTACCCGTCCGCGCTCAAGGCCTTGGCCAGCGCTTCGGTGCGATCCTCGGGGCCGGCTGCCTCGATCGCCTGGCGGTAGGCGGTCGCCTGCTCGGCGAGCCGCGCGCGCGCGAAGGCGACGACGGCCTCGTCCCCGCCGCACTGCTGCTGGATCCAGCGCAGGGCGTCCGCGGCCAGCTTGTCGTAGGACTGGTCGAAGGCGTCGCGGCCGCAGTCGGTGAGCGCGAAGACCTTGGCGGGACGACCACGCGTCCGCGCCCCGTAGACACGCTGCTCACGGGCTTCCACGACGTCGTCGGCGACCAGTGCGTCCAGATGCCGCCGTACGGCCGCCTGAGTGAGGCCCAACCGCCCGGCCAGCTCGGCGACGGTCGACGGCCCGTGATCCAGGATGGATCGCGCGACGCGGTTGCGCGTGGAGCGCTCACCGGTCGCGAACTCCTCCTGCGGGGGCCCCACGGGGGTCTCCCGAGCCTCGCCGACGTTTTTCACAACGCCATTGTTGCGTAATTCCGCGGACCCTGACAAGCGCCGTCCGGCCGACCGGCGGTGCCGTGCATCACTTAGGTGCACCTAACCTGACCTGCGGAAACGATCTCCGATCGATCAAATCGCTGGCGGCCCACGGGGCCGGGCGGCAGACTCCTCGACCATGTCCACACCCCCTGTGACCGGCCCTCTTGTCACCCGCGGCACGCTGGCGGCCGAGCTGCGCGTGCTGGGCGTGCGACCCGGCGAGACGCTCCTGGCGCACTCCTCGCTCAGCTCGCTCGGCTGGGTGTGCGGCGGCGCCGTCACGGTCGTCCAGGCGCTGCTCGACGCCCTCGACCCGGACGGCACCCTGGTCGTCCCCACCCACTCCGGCGATCTCTCCGACCCGGCACTGTGGGGCAATCCGCCGGTCCCCGAGGAGTGGTGGGAGCCGATCCGCGCCGCGATGCCCGCCTACGACCCGCTGCTCACCCCCGCACGCGGGGTCGGCGTGATCCCGGAGACGGTCCGCACCTGGCCGGGCGCCCTGCGCAGCGCCCACCCCCAGACCTCCTTCGCGGCCCTCGGCCCGCGCGCGGCGGAGATCACCGACGGCCACGCGCCCGACTGCCGCCTCGGCGAGCAGAGCCCGCTGGCCCGGCTGGAGGCGCTGGGCGCCCGCGTTCTGCTGCTCGGCGCGGGCTACGACAGTTGCACCGCGTTCCACCTCGCCGAATACCGCATACCGGCGCCGCTCGTCGAGGACGGCCGCCCTGGTCCGAACGGCTGGGAGAGGGTCACCGAGGTGTCCATCACCTCGGAGCGGTTCGACGAACTCGGGCACGACTTCGAACGGGACCGGCCCGTCGTCCGGGGAACGGCGGGCGCGGCCGACGTACGGCTGTTCCCGCTGGCGGACGCGGTGGCCTACGCGGAGCGTTGGCTGGCCCTGCACCGTCCCCGCGAGGAGTTCCGGAACCCGCCCTCCTGAGGACCCCGGCCGCTCCTTAGACTCTTGAACCATGCGAAGTGAGCCCGTCGTCCAGGTCCAGGCCCTGGTGAAGCGGTACGGCACGAAGACCGCGGTCAACGGCCTCGACCTGGTGGCCCAGGCGGGTGTGACCGCCGTGCTCGGCCCCAACGGCGCGGGCAAGACGAGCACGATAGAGACCTGCGAGGGGTACCGGAAGCCGGACGGCGGCACCGTGCGCGTGCTGGGCCTCGACCCGATCCGCGAGGCCGCCGCGCTGCGCCCCCGGATCGGCGTGATGCTGCAGTCCGGCGGGGTGTACTCGGGCGCGCGGGCGGACGAGATGCTGCGCCATGTCGCCAAGCTGCACGCCCACCCGCTGGACGTGGACGCGCTCATCGAGCGACTCGGCCTCGGAAGCTGCGGGCGGACGGCCTACCGCCGCCTCTCGGGCGGTCAGCAGCAGCGGCTCGCGCTCGCCATGGCCGTGGTGGGCCGCCCGGAACTGGTGTTCCTGGACGAGCCGACGGCCGGGCTCGACCCCCAGGCCCGCCGCGCCACCTGGGACCTCGTACGGGATCTGCGCACCGACGGCGTCTCCGTGATCCTGACCACGCACTACATGGACGAGGCCGAGCAGCTCGCCGACGACGTCGCGATCATCGACACCGGGCGGGTCATAGCCCAGGGCTCCCCCGAGGAGCTGTGCCGCGGCGGCGCCGAGAACACGCTGCGCTTCACGGGGCGGCCAGGCCTCGACGTGGCGTCCCTGCTGAAGGCGCTCCCGGAGGACTGCACCGCGGCGGAGCTGACGCCGGGCTCGTACCGCGTGGTCGGCAAGGTCGACCCGCAACTGCTCGCGACGGTCACCTCCTGGTGTGCCCAGCACGGCGTGATGCCGGACCGGATCTCCGTCGAACGGCACACCCTCGAAGACGTGTTCCTGGAGCTCACTGGAAAGGAGCTGCGGTCGTGACGGCCATCAGTACCTACGCGCCGAAGCCGGGCGCCGCGCCCCTGTTCCGCATGATCGGGGCGCAGGCCGCGCTGGAGACGAAGATGCTGCTGCGCAACGGCGAGCAGCTCCTGCTGACGGTCGTGATCCCGACGCTGCTGCTCGTGCTGTTCAGCTCGGTGGACGTCGTGGACACCGGCTCCGGCAAGTCGGTCGACTTCCTCGCCCCCGGCATCCTGGCGCTCGCCGTGATGTCGACCGCGTTCACCGGACAGGCGATCGCGACGGGCTTCGAGCGCCGCTACGGCGTACTGAAGCGGCTCGCCGCCTCCCCACTGCCACGCTGGGGCCTGATGGCCGCGAAGACGGTGTCGGTGCTGGTGACGGAGGTGCTCCAGGTCGTCCTGCTGACCGTGATCGCCTTCGCGCTGGGCTGGTCGCCGCAGGGCAACCCGCTCGCGGTCCTGCTGCTGCTGATCCTGGGCACGGCCGCCTTCTCCGGCCTCGGCCTGCTGATGGCGGGCACGTTGAAGGCGGAGGCGACCCTGGCCGCCGCCAACCTGGTCTTCCTGCTGCTGCTCGTCGGCGGCGGGGTCGTCGTCCCGCTGGACAAGTTCCCCTCCGGCGCGGAGGACGTCCTCGGGCTGCTGCCCATCTCGGCGCTGTCGGAGGGCCTGCGGGACGTGCTCCAGCACGGGGCCGGGATGCCCTGGGGCAACCTCGGGATCCTCGCGGTGTGGGCGGTCCTGGGGCTCGCGGCGGCCGGGAAGTTCTTCCGCTGGGAGTAGCCGGAGGCACGGTCGGCGGGGCCTCGTACACCAAAGGCACGGTCGGCGGGGACCCTCGTGAAACCGTGCACAAGCGGCCCCCTACGATGAGAGGCGTGCCAAACGTGACCCGTGCCGACGCGGAAGCCGCCGTGCGCAACCCGCTCGCCTTCATCGCCGATCGCTGGACCCCGCAGCAGAAGACCGTCCAGCGGGCGGCCCTCACCGCGCTCGTCATGGCGGTCGTCATCGTCGTCACGGGCGGCGTGGTCCGCCTGACCGGCTCGGGCCTCGGCTGCCCGACCTGGCCTACCTGCACCGACGACTCGCTGACCACCACCCGGGCCATGGGCTTCCACGGTGTGATCGAGTTCGGCAACCGCATGCTGACGTACGTACTGTGCGCGGCGGTCGGCTGGGCGATCATCGCCGCGCGCGCGCAGAAGCCGTGGCGGCGCAGCCTCACCCGGCTCGGCTGGGCGCAGTTCTGGCTCGTCATGGGCAACGCGGTCCTCGGCGGCATCGTCGTCCTCGTCGGACTGAACCCCTACACCGTCGCGGCGCACTTCCTGCTCTCCACGGCGCTGATCGCCGTGGCCGCGGTGATGTGGCAGCGCACCCGTGAGGGCGACGCCGCGCCCCGGCCGCTGGTCGGTAAGGCGGTGGTGCAGTTGGTGTGGTTCCTGGTCGCGGCGAGCACGCTGCTGATCATGGTGGGCACGGTGGTGACCGGGGCGGGCCCGCACGCGGGCGACTCCACGGAGGTCTACCGCATCCCCGTCGACTGGGAGACGGTCGCCAAGCTGCACGCCGTGCTCGCCTGGATCGTGGTGACGCTGACGTTCGCCCTGTGGTTCATCCTCAAGGCCGTCGACGCGCCGCGCGGACCGCTGCTGCGCACCCGCGAGCTGTTCCTGATCCTGCTGGCCCAGGGGGCGCTGGGCTACGTCCAGTACTTCACGCATCTGCCCGAGGCCCTGGTGGGCGCGCATCTGTTCGGCTCGTGCGTGATGTGGGTCTGGGTACTGCGTGTTCTGCTGTCGCTGCGGGAACGCCCCGTCGCCGAGCCCGGCCTCGACGCTCCCGCCCCCTCGGACCGACCCGTCGAGCACGCGTCGAGCTGACCCGACCGCTCCGCACAGCCCTTGAAGTGCCCGGTGAGATCACCGGGCACTTCGGCGTTCGCGCGCTGGTCGCCCCGGCCGGTTCAGGCCGCCCGGCCGCCGACCTGGATGCCCGCCATGCGCGTCCATTCGTACGGGCCGGTCTTCACCTTGCCCGCGAACTCGCCGTCGAACGTCTCGTGGACGGTGATCCCCGCCCGCCGCACCGCCTGCTCGGCGATCGCGTAGGTCGGTGCGACGAGATCGCCCCACACGCCGTCCTCGCCGACGAGCACGATCCGGGCGCCGCGCTGTCCGATGTACGCGACCTGGCCCTCGGCACCGCCGTGCGCCTTGGCGAAGGCGCTGATCTCCTTGGCGAACCGGGCCGCCTTGCGCTCGGCCTTCGCGGCCTGCTTGGCGTCGGTGCCCTCGTCAACCTGCTTGGTGTCTCCCATGGTCAGGATGCTACCGACGAGTAGAGGGATCGGCGACGGGAGGGTCCCGTGGCCTTGGCCACGGACAGCAAGAAGCCCCGCGCCCGATGTCGGACGCGGGGCTGACGCCTTACGAGGCTCAGCGGCTCGGCGGCTCAGCGCAGGAACGGGTCCACGGCCACCGCGACGAACAGCAGGGAGACATAGGTGATGCTCCAGTGGAACAGCCGCATCTCCTTCAGCTTCACGCCCGTCGCCTCCGCCTTCGCGCGGTTCTGCAGGGCGTGCGCCTCCCACAGCCACCAGCCGCCCGCCGCGACGGCGACCGCGGTGTAGAACCAGCCCGTGTAGCCGAGCGGGGTCAGCAGCAGCGAGATCAGGACCATCACCCAGCTGTAGATGACGATCTGCCGGGCGACGACCTTGTTGGAGGCGATGACCGGCAGCATCGGCACGCCCACGCGCGCGTAGTCCTCCTTGACCTTCATGGACAGCGGCCAGTAGTGCGGCGGCGTCCAGAAGAACATGACGAGGAAGAGGATGACCGGCGCCCAGGACATCGAGTTGGTCACGGAGGACCAGCCGATGAGGACCGGCAGACAGCCCGCGATGCCGCCCCACACGATGTTCTGCGACGTGCGCCGCTTGAGGATCATCGTGTAGACGACGACGTAGAAGAGGAGCGCTCCGAGCGACAGCCAGGCGGACAGCCAGTTGACGGTGAAGCCGAACAGCAGCGTCGAGACGATCCCCAGCGTGATGCCGAAGGCGAGACACTCCCGGGGGCTGACCATGCCGGTGACCAGCGGTCGCTGCGCGGTGCGGTCCATCAGCGCGTCGATGTCGCGGTCGATGTACATGTTCAGCGCGTTGGCGCCGCCCGCGGAGAGGTAGCCGCCCAGGCAGGTGAGCAGCACGAGCCTGAGGCTCGGCACCCCCTGCTGGGCAAGGAACATCACCGGAACCGTGGTGATCAACAGCAGCTCGATGATCCGCGGCTTGGTCAGCGCCACGAATGCCTTCACCCGGGCCCCAAACGGCCGCTGGCCCCGGCTGCTGCTGCTCCCGAGCACCCCCGGCGGACGGGATTCGACGGCCGTCACGTACACCCCTGACAGAGACATGTGAGCGAGCCCCGTTGTGAACGCCCAATAAAGGCTCGCGCGTACCCACGCAACTTTAGACGTAGCCTCCGTCCCGCCCTTCGCGGGGGTGGCCGTGTTGGCGGCGGCCCCGCGACCCGCTCCTCGGGGCGGCCCGAAGCTCTTACGAGCGCCCACGAAAGAGGGATCCCGACGGTCCTGACAGACCCGGCGCAACTCGAAAGGACGCCCGCACCGACGAGGGTAGGCTCAGAGCGGCCGGTGGGCGCCCAGTGCACCGGCGTCCCATATGTGGAGAGGAGCCCTGACCCAGGGTGAGCACCATGCCGACCACCACAGACCTCGAGTGGACCGCGTTGGACCAGCGGGCCGTGGACACCGCCCGCCTCCTGGCCGCCGATGCCGTACAGAAGGTCGGAAACGGCCATCCGGGTACGGCGATGAGCCTGGCTCCGGCCGCTTACACCCTCTTCCAGAAGGTGATGCGCCATGACCCGGCGGATCCCGACTGGGTGGGCCGTGACCGGTTCGTGCTGTCCGCCGGACACTCGTCCCTGACCCTCTACACCCAGCTCTACCTGGCCGGCTTCGGCCTGGAGCTGGACGATCTGAAGGCGTTCCGCACCTGGGGTTCCAAGACCCCCGGCCACCCCGAGTACGGGCACACCAAGGGCGTGGAGACCACGACCGGCCCGCTCGGCCAGGGTGTCGCCAACGCCGTGGGCATGGCCATGGCCGCCCGCTTCGAGCGCGGCCTGTTCGACCCGGACGCCGCGCAGGGCACCTCCCCCTTCGACCACTTCATCTACTGCATCGCCGGTGACGGCTGCCTCCAGGAGGGCATCTCCGCCGAGGCGTCCTCCCTCGCGGGGCACCAGAAGCTCGGCAACCTCATCCTGCTGTGGGACGACAACCACATCTCGATCGAGGGCGACACCGAGACCGCGGTCTCCGAGGACACCGTCAAGCGGTACGAGGCCTACGGCTGGCACGTCCAGCGCGTCGCCCCCAAGCCGGACGGCGACCTGGACCCGCACGCCCTCTACCACGCGATCGAGGCGGCGAAGCAGGTCACCGACCGGCCGTCGTTCATCGCGATGCGCTCGATCATCGCCTGGCCCGCCCCGCACGCACAGAACACCGAGGCGGCGCACGGCTCGGCCCTGGGCGAGGACGAGGTCGCGGCCACCAAGCGCGTCCTCGGCTTCGACCCGGAGCAGAGCTTCGAGGTCGCCGACGACGTCATCGCGCACACCCGCGCCGCCGTCGACCGCGGCCGTGAGGCCAGGGCCGCCTGGGAGAAGTCCCTCGCGGAGTGGCGCGCCGCCCAGCCCGAGCGGGCCGCCGAGTTCGACCGCATCGCCAAGGGCGAGCTGCCCACGGGCTGGGAGGAGAAGCTCCCCGTCTTCGAGGCGGGCAAGGGCGTCGCGACGCGCGCCGCCTCCGGCAAGGTGCTCCAGGCGCTCGGCGCGGTTATCCCGGAGCTGTGGGGCGGCTCGGCCGACCTCGCCGGCTCCAACAACACCACCATCGACAAGAACAGCTCGTTCCTGCCGAAGGGCAACCCGCTGCCGGGCGCCGACCCGTACGGGCGCACGATCCACTTCGGTATCCGCGAGCACTCCATGGGCGCGGAGATCAACGGAATCGCGCTGCACGGCAACACCCGGATCTACGGCGGCACCTTCCTGGTCTTCTCCGACTACATGCGCAACGCGGTACGGCTGTCCGCGCTGATGCACCTGCCGGTGACGTACGTGTGGACGCACGACTCCATCGGCCTGGGCGAGGACGGCCCGACCCACCAGCCCGTCGAGCACCTCGCCGCGCTGCGCGCCATCCCCGGCCTGAACGTCGTACGCCCGGCCGACGCGAACGAGACCGCGATCGCCTGGCGCGAGATCTTCAAGCGGTACACCAAGGAGTTCGGCAAGGGCGCCCCGCACGGTCTGGCGCTCACCCGCCAGGGCGTGCCCACCTACGAGCCCAACGAGGACACCGCGCGCGGTGGTTACGTACTGGCCGAGGCCGAGGGCGGCGAGCCGCAGGCGATCCTGATCGCCACGGGCTCCGAGGTCCACCTCGCCGTCGAGGCCCGCGAGCGGCTCCAGGCGGAGGGCGTGCCCACCCGCGTGGTGTCGATGCCGTGCGTCGAGTGGTTCGAGGAGCAGGACCAGGGGTACCGGGACAGCGTCCTGCCACCGTCGGTGAAGGCCCGCGTGGCCGTCGAGGCCGGGATCGGTCTGACCTGGTACCGGTTCGTCGGGGACGCGGGACGCATCGTGTCCCTGGAGCACTTCGGCGCGTCCGCCGACGGCAAGGTCCTCTTCCGCGAGTTCGGCTTCACGGCCGAGAACATCGCGACCGCCGCCCGGGAATCGATCGCCGCGGCCCGGCGCTGACGCTCATATACGACACGTAGGAGATGCAATTTCCATGACAGACGCACTCAAGCGCCTCTCCGAACAGGGCGTCGCGATCTGGCTGGACGACCTGTCGCGCAAGCGGATCACGTCCGGCAACCTGGCCGAACTGATCGACCAGCAGCACGTGGTGGGTGTGACCACCAACCCGACGATCTTCCAGAAGGCGATCTCGTCGGGCGACGGATATGAGCGCCAGCTCGCCGACCTCGCGGCCCGCAAGGTGACCGTCGAGGAGGCGGTCCGCATGATCACCACGGCGGACGTGCGCGACGCCGCCGACATCCTGCACCCGGTCTTCGAGGCCACCGACGGCCAGGACGGCCGGGTCTCGATCGAGGTCGACCCGCGCCTGGCCCACAACACGCGGGCCACGGTCGCCGAGGCCAAGCAGCTCGCCTGGCTGGTCGACCGCCCCAACACGCTCATCAAGATCCCGGCCACCGAGGCGGGCCTCCCGGCGATCACCGAGACCATCGCGAACGGCATCAGCGTCAACGTCACGCTGATCTTCTCGCTGGAGCGCTACCGCGAGGTCATGGACGCCTACCTCACCGGCCTGGAGAAGGCCCGGGAGCGCGGCCTGGACCTGTCGAAGATCCACTCGGTGGCGTCCTTCTTCGTCTCCCGGGTGGACACGGAGATCGACAAGCGGATCGACGCGCTCGGCACGCCGGAGGCCAAGGCGCTGCGCGGCAAGGCGGCGCTCGCCAACGCGCGGCTGGCCTACGAGGCGTACGAGGAGGTCTTCGGCGGCGACCGCTGGCTGGCCCTGGACAAGGAGCACGCCAACAAGCAGCGTCCGCTGTGGGCGTCGACCGGCGTCAAGGACAAGGCGTACAAGGACACGCTGTACGTGGACGAGCTGGTGGCGCCGAACACGGTGAACACCATGCCGGAGGCCACCTTGGTGGCCACCGAGGACCACGGCGAGATCACCGGCGACACCATCACCGGCACCTACGAGCAGGCCCGAGCCGACCTGGCCGCGGTCGAGCGGCTCGGTATCTCGTACGACGACGTGGTCCAGCTCCTGGAGGACGAGGGCGTCGAGAAGTTCGAGGCCTCCTGGAACGACCTGCTCAAGTCGACCGAGGCGGTTCTCGAGCGCCTCGCCCCCACGGAGGGCTGAACCCGTGACATCCGTACACGGAGCGAATCCGCTTCGTGACGCCGCGGACCGACGGCTCCCGCGTATCGCGGGGCCGTCGGGCCTGGTCATCTTCGGCGTCACGGGCGATCTGTCACGTAAGAAGCTGATGCCCGCCGTCTACGACCTGGCGAACCGCGGTCTGCTGCCGCCGGGCTTCTCCCTCGTCGGCTTCGCCCGGCGTGAGTGGCAGGACGAGGACTTCACCCAGGTCGTCCACGACGCCGTCAAGGAGCACGCCCGTACGCCGTTCCGCGAGGAGGTCTGGCAGCAGCTCATCCAGGGGATGCGCTTCGTGCAGGGCACCTTCGACGACGACGACGCGTTCGAGCGGCTGCGCGGCACGATCGAGGAACTGGACAAGGCACAGGGCACGGGCGGCAACTTCGCGTTCTACCTCTCGGTCCCGCCGAGTTCCTTCCCCGTGGTCATCCAGCAGCTCAAGAAGCACGGCCTGGCCGAGCAGACCGAGGGCGCCTGGCGGCGCGCGGTCATCGAGAAGCCGTTCGGGCACGACCTGAAGTCGGCCGAGCAGCTCAACGCGATCGTGCACGAGGTGTTCGCCCCCGACCAGGTCTTCCGGATCGACCACTACCTCGGCAAGGAGACCGTCCAGAACATCCTGGCGCTCCGCTTCGCCAACCAGATGTTCGAGCCGATCTGGAACCGGTCCTATGTCGACCATGTGCAGATCACCATGGCCGAGGACATCGGCATCGGCGGCCGGGCCGGGTACTACGACGGCATCGGCGCCGCCCGGGACGTCATCCAGAACCACCTGCTCCAGCTCATGGCGCTCACCGCCATGGAGGAGCCCGCCTCTTTCGACGCGGACGCGCTGGCCGCCGAGAAGACCAAGGTGCTCGGCGCCGTCCGGCTGCCCAAGGACCTGGGCCGGGGCACGGTGTTCGCGCAGTACGCGGCCGGCTGGCAGGGCGGCGAGAAGGCGGTCGGCTACCTCCAGGAGGAGGGCATCGACCCCCAGTCGAAGACCGACACCTACGCCGCGATCAAGCTCGGGATCGACAACCGCCGCTGGGCGGGCGTCCCGTTCTATCTGCGGACCGGCAAGCGGCTCGGCCGCCGGGTCACGGAGATCGCGGTGGTCTTCCAGCGCGCCCCGCACTCCCCCTTCGACACCTCCGCCACCGAGGAACTCGGGCAGAACGCGGTCGTCATCCGGGTCCAGCCCGACGAGGGCGTCACCGTGCGCTTCGGTTCCAAGGTGCCGGGTACGTCGATGGAGATCCGGGACGTGTCCATGGACTTCGCCTACGGCGAGTCCTTCACGGAGTCCAGCCCTGAGGCGTACGAGCGGCTGATCCTGGACGTCCTGCTCGGCGACTCCAACCTGTTCCCGCGCACCGAGGAGGTCGAGCTGTCCTGGAAGATCCTCGACCCGATCGAGGAGTACTGGGACAGGCACGGCAAACCCGCGCAGTACCCGGCTGGCACGTGGGGCCCCGTCGAGGCGGACGAGATGCTGCAGCGAGACGGACGGAGCTGGCGCAGGCCATGAAGATAGACCTTACGGACACCACTGCCAGCAAGATCAACAAGGCGCTGGTGCGCGGGCGTCGCGCCGTCGGCACCCCGGCCGTCGGCATGGTGCTCACCCTCGTCATCGTCACCGACGAGGAGAACGCGTACGACGCCCTGAAGGCCGCCAACGACGCCTCGCGCGAGCACCCCTCGCGCACGCTGGTGGTCATCAAGCGCGTCTCGCGTTCCGCGCGCAACCGCACCTCCTCGCGTCTGGACGCCGAGGTGCGGGTGGGCGTGGAGGCGGGCACCGGTGAGACGGTGGTCCTTCGGCTGTACGGCGAGGTCGTCGACCACGCCCAGTCGGTGGTACTGCCGCTGCTGCTGCCGGACGCCCCGGTCGTCGTCTGGTGGCCGGTGAACGCGCCGCTCGACCCGGCCAACGACCCGCTCGGCGCCCTCGCGCAGCGCAGGGTCACCGACACCTACGCGGCCGAGGAGCCGGTGCGGGAGCTGAACGCGCTCGCCCAGGCCTACACGCCCGGCGACACGGACCTGTCGTGGACCCGCATCACGCCCTGGCGCTCGATGCTGGCCGCGGCCCTGGACCAGGTCACCTGCAAGGTCGACGCGGTCGAGGTCGAGGGCGAGGAGTTCAACCCGAGCTGTGAGCTGCTGGCGATGTGGCTCGCGGACCGCCTCGACGTACCGGTGAAGCGCACGCTGTCGGCGGGCCCCGGCCTCACCGCCGTACGGATGGGCACGAGCTGCGGCTCGATCGCCCTGGACCGCGCGGACGGCGCCCTGGCCACGCTGTCGATCGAGGGCCAGCCCGACCGTGCGGTGGCGCTCAAGCGCCGCGAGACGGCCGAGCTGATCGCGGAGGAGCTGCGCCGGCTCGACCCGGACGACACCTACGCCTCGGCGCTGCGCTACGGCGTGGACCGGCTGACCGCCTCGGCGGCGGCCACGGCGGCGAAGGCCCCGGTCGAGGAGAGCGCGGACGAGGACGCCGTCCCGGCCGAGGCATCCGAGCAGGACGCCCCGGCGCCCGCGAAGAAGGCCGCCAAGAAGGCCGCGGCGAAGAAGGCGGCCACGAAGTGAGCGCGCCCCAGCTCGTCGTGCACCGCGACAAGGAGCTGATGGCCCAGGCCGCCGCGGCCCGGCTGATCACGAAGGTCGTGGACGCGCAGAGTTCGCGTGGCTCCGCGTCGGTCGTGCTCACCGGGGGCCGCAACGGCAACGGCGTGCTCGCCGCGCTCGCCGCGGCGCCCGCCCGTGACGCCGTCGACTGGGGCCGGATCGACCTGTGGTGGGGCGACGAGCGCTACCTGCCGGAGGGCCATCCGGAGCGCAATGTCACCCAGGCCCGTGCGGCGCTGCTCGACGCCGTGCCCCTGGACCCGAAGCGCGTGCACGCCATGCCCGCGTCCGACGGCCCGTACGGCACGGACGTGGAGGCGGCGGCCGAGGCGTACGCGGCGGAGCTGGCACGGGCCGCGGGTCCGGAGAACCACGGCGCGGTGCCGTCCTTCGACGTCCTCATGCTGGGCGTCGGCCCGGACACGCACGTGGCCTCGCTCTTCCCCGAGCTGCCCGCGGTGCGGGAGAGCGAGCGGAGCGTGGTCGGCGTGCACGGCGCGCCCAAGCCGCCGCCGACCCGCGTCACGCTCACGCTGCCCGCGATCCGCGCGGCGCGCGAGGTGTGGCTGCTGGCGGCCGGTGAGGACAAGGCGCAGGCCGCGGCGATGGCGCTGTCCGGCGCGGGCGAGGTCCAGGCCCCGGCGGCGGGCGCCTACGGCCGGTCGCGCACGCTGTGGCTGCTGGACGCGGCGGCGGCCTCCGCGCTGCCGAGGTCGCTGTATCCCCCGGCGTCCCCCTGAGGGGCGACCCGGACCGAGCGCACCGTCGAACGCCGGGCGGGCCGGGGCTTCCCGGCCGTCCGGCGTTCGTCTTCACCGCTGCGTCTTCACCGCTGCGGCTGATACGGCGACGGGCCCGGCGCGTACGGATTGCCCGCGTACGGGTTGTTGCCGAAGGGGTTGCCCTGCGGCGGCATCGTCGGCCTGAGCGGGGGCAGGGTCGCCGGGTGCGCGCTCAGCCGTATGCCGTACCGGCTGCGCAGCCGGTGCATCTCCAGCAGGGCTATCGCCGTGACCGTCACGGGCGCGCCCAGGATGAAGACGATGCCCAGGGTGAGACTGAGCCCGTGCAGATCCCCGGTGAGCAGATCAGGAAGGGCCATCAGCCAGGTCGTCACGGTGGCGAGCAGCGGCGGCAGGCAGCGATGCACTCCCGCGGTGCCGAAGAAGTTGCCGGACACATGGACGGCCCCGACGCCCACGAACCAGGTGAGCCAGATCGCCGCGAGCCCGGCGGGCAGCAGGAAGAACGGGCCGCCCGCCTTGCTCAGTGCCCACATCACCACGGTCATGAAGACCGAGCCGATGAAGAGCAGCAGCAGTTTGAGCGAATCCACCAGCGGGGCGCGCAGTTGGCGGACGGTTCCGGTGCGCCGCCAGACGTAGAGCATGGCCCCGACCGTCAACGGCGTGATGACCAGCACGACGAGACACGCCGTCAGCATGTTCGTCAGCATCTCGTCGAAGGCGAACCCGCCCTGTACGACGGTGTAGACACCGACCGCCGCGACCGTGCCGCAGATGATCCGGAAGCGTTTGAGCCCCTCCACCGTGGGATCGAGGGCCGCGGGAACCCATGCCGGATGGAAGACCGCGCGCGCCACTCTCCGAGGTTTGAGACACGTCCGCACGGTCAGTCGCTCGCTGAGCCATCGTCTGCGCGCCTCGGCCAATGCCGCCCCCTACCCTTCGGCGTTCATGATCGCCGAAGAGTCTACGGGAGGGGTGTGACAGCGCCACGCCCCTCCCTGACCAGGCAGGACAGGCCCTAACGGCCCCGCAACTCGCGGTACTTGGCGACGAGGGCCCGGGTGGACGGATCGAGGCCCGGTACGTCGGCGCCCTCGGTGAGGGCGGGTTCGACGCGCTTGGCGAGGACCTTGCCCAGCTCGACGCCCCACTGGTCGAAGGAGTCGATGTTCCAGATCGCGCCCTGCACGAACACCTTGTGCTCGTAGAGGGCGACGAGTTGGCCGAGCACCGATGGAGTGAGGGCGCGGGCGAGGAGGGTGGTGGTGGGGTGGTCGCCCTTGAACGTCTTGTGCGCGACCAGCTCCTCGGGCACGCCCTCCGCCCGTACCTCGTCCGGGGTCTTGCCGAAGGCCAACGCCTGGGTCTGGGCGAAGAAGTTGGCCATCAGCAGGTCGTGTTGTGCCTTCAGCTCGTCGCTCAGCTCGGCGACCGGCTCGGCGAAACCGATGAAGTCCGCCGGGATCAGCTTGGTGCCCTGGTGGATGAGCTGGTAGTAGGCGTGCTGCCCGTTGGTGCCCGGGGTGCCCCAGACGACGGGCCCGGTCTGCCAGTCGACCTCGCGCCCGTCCCTGCCGACGGACTTGCCGTTGGACTCCATGTCGAGCTGCTGGAGGTAGGCGGTGAACTTGGACAGGTAGTGCGAGTACGGGAGGACGGCGTGCGACTGCGCGTCGTGGAAGTTGCCGTACCAGATGCCCAACAGGCCGAGCAGCAGCGGGACGTTGGACTCGGCGGGCGCGGTGCGGAAGTGCTCGTCGACGAGGTGGAAGCCGTCGAGCATCTCGCGGAAGCGGTCCGGGCCGATGGCGATCATCAGCGACAGGCCGATCGCCGAGTCGTAGGAGTACCGGCCGCCGACCCAGTCCCAGAACTCGAACATGTTGGCCGGGTCGATGCCGAACCCGGACACCTCGCGGGTGTTCGTCGACAAGGCCACGAAGTGCTGCGCGACCGCCTCCTGACCGGCCTTCAGCTCGCCGAGCAGCCAGTCGCGGGCCGACGTCGCGTTGGTGATCGTCTCGATGGTGGTGAACGTCTTGGAGGCGATGACGAACAGCGTCTCGGCCGCGTCCAGGTCCCTGGTCGCCTCGTGCAGATCGGCGCCGTCCACGTTGGACACGAAGCGGACCGTGATGTCGCGGTCGGTGAAGGCGCGCAGGACGTCGTACGCCATCGCCGGGCCGAGGTCGGAGCCGCCGATGCCGACGTTGACGACGTTCTTGATGGGCTTGCCGGTGTGCCCGGTCCACGCGCCGGAGCGGACCCGGTCCGCGAAGTCGGCCATCTTGTCGAGCACGGCGTGCACCCGGGGCACGACGTTCTCCCCGTCGACCTCGATCACCGCGTCACGCGGGGCGCGCAGCGCGGTGTGCAGGACCGCGCGGTTCTCGGTGGTGTTGATCTTCTCGCCGCGGAACATGGCAGCCCGGAGGCCGAAGACGTCCCGGGCCGCGGCCAGCTCGCGCAGCAGCCGCAGCGTCTCGTCGGTGACCAGGTGCTTGGAGTAGTCGACGTACAGATCGCCGACCTGGAGCGTGTACCCGCTGCCGCGTCCGGCGTCGGCCGCGAACAGGTCCCGCATCCGCACCTCGCCGAGCTGCTCGCGGTGCTGGGCCAGCGCGGTCCACTCGGGGGTCTGGTCGAGCCTGGTACGGCTGTCTGCGTTCATCTCGGACTTCCGCCTTCTTCCTGGCCTGGGCTGCTGCGTACTCGTCCCACCGCCGCCCCCAAACTAGTTCATGGGCAGGCGTGGTGACGCAACGTCACGCCGTCGGGCCGCGGTGCACCCGGTTGATGAAGCGCCGTCCGGCCGGGGCCGACCACGCCGATCCGGGCAGGAGTCATCGGGAGCACGACTCCTGGATCACGGAGTCAACTCCTAGATCTCGCCCCGCAGTTTGGCGAGCGCCTCGGCGAGGATCGCCTCACCGTCGGCGTCGCTGCGCCGTTCCCGCACATAGGCGAGATGCGTCTTGTAGGGCTCGGTACGCGGCGGGTCCGGCGGGTTGTCCTGGTCCTGTCCGGCCGGAAAGCCGCAGCGGGGACAGTCCCAGGTCTCGGGAACCTGCGCGTCACTGGCGAAGCTCGGCTGGGTCTCGTGTCCGTTGGAGCACCAGAAGGAGATGCGCAGACGCGGCGCGGACTCGCCACGCTCGGCCTCGCCCATCGGCCCCGCCCCGACCCGGCTTCCTCGGATCGCGTTGCCACTTGCCACGGTCGTAACTCCCTGCGTGATGGTGCCGCGAAGCGAGTCGGCGTTCCGCTTCGCTGCGAGCGCCTCAGTCTACGTAAGGCCCAACGCGCGTCCAGCGATGGGAGTTACCCCCGCCTCCAGACGCAAGCCCCATGATAGGCCGCGTCCGAAGACGCGTACCCATCATGGGGCGTTGCGTGATGTACGGTTCCCCGCTTGCCAGGGGCAGGCGAGAGGCGCTAGTGGTTGGCCTTCATCAGGAGGCCGAGCACCACGATGCACGCGAGCCAGAGCAGACCGATCACCACGGTGATCCGGTCGAGGTTGCGCTCGGCGACCGAGGAGCCGCCGACGGAGGACTGCATGCCGCCGCCGAACATGTCGGAGAGGCCGCCGCCCTTCCCCTTGTGCATCAGCACCAGCAGCATCAGCAACAGGCTGAAGACGATCAGGGCGATCGAGAACCCCAAAACCACGGCTGGACCAACTTCCTCGGATTCGGATGGACGACGGGGCCGATACCGTCAGTGAAAACGTCGTGTGGTGAAACGTCGCGTTCCGCAGCACAGTCTCGGCCCCGCAAGGGTACGACGGATCGCCCCTACCGCATACTCGCGACGTGTCGGATCACCGTCGCCGGGGGTCTCACTGGTCCCGGAAGCGGACGATCTTGACGAACTCGTCGGCGTCCAGCGAGGCGCCACCGACCAGGGCGCCGTCGATGTCCGGCTTCGACATGATCTCGGCCACATTGCCCGACTTCACTGAGCCGCCGTACTGGATGCGGACCTGGTCGGCCACCTCCTGCGAGTACAGCTCGGCGACCTTGCCGCGGATCGCCGCACAGACCTCCTGGGCGTCCTCGGAGCCGCAGACCTTGCCGGTGCCGATGGCCCAGACGGGCTCGTAGGCGATCACGATGGTCTCGGCCTGCTCGGCCGGGATGTCCTGGAGACCGCCCTCGACCTGCGTGAGCGTGTGCGCGACATGGTTGCCCGCCTCGCGGACGTCCAGTTCCTCGCCGACACACAGGATCGGGGTCAGGCCGTGCTTGAAGGCGGCCTTGACCTTGGCGTTCACCAGCTCGTCGGTCTCGTGGTGGTACTGCCGTCGCTCGGAGTGACCGATCACCACATAGGCGCACCTCAGCTTGGCCAGCAACGGCCCGCCGATCTCCCCGGTGTACGCACCGATGTCGTGCACCGAGATGTCCTGGGCGCCGTACTTGATCTTGAGCTTGTCGCTCTCCACCAGGGTCTGCACGGAGCGCAGATCGGTGAAGGGCGGCAGGACGGCCACCTCGACGGCCTCGTAGTCCTTGTCCGCCAGGGCGAAGGCGAGCTTCTGGACGTGGGCGATGGCCTCCAGGTGGTTGAGGTTCATCTTCCAGTTGCCCGCCATCAGCGGCGTACGCGTGCTCATCAGGGTTCAGTCCTCCAGTGCGGCGAGGCCGGGGAGCGTCTTGCCCTCGAGGTATTCGAGAGAGGCGCCGCCGCCGGTCGAGATATGGCCGAATGCCGACTCGTCGAAGCCCAGGGTGCGGACGGCCGCGGCGGAGTCGCCGCCGCCGACCACCGTGAAGCCCGGGGTGTCGACGAGGGCTTGGGCGACCGCCTTGGTGCCCTCGGCGTAGTCGGGGTGCTCGAAGACGCCCATCGGGCCGTTCCAGAAGACGGTGGCCGCGTCGGCGAGCTTCGAGGCGTACAGATTGCAGGTCTCGGGACCGATGTCCAGTCCCAGTCGGTCGGCCGGGATCGCGTCCGCGGCGACGGTGTCGGGGTGCGTCGGGGCCTTCTCCTTGAGGTCCGGGAACGCGGGAGCGACCAGCACATCGACCGGGAGCAGCAGTTCGACGCCCTGCTTCTCGGCCCGCTCGATGTACTCGGTGACGGCAGGGAGCTGGTCCTCCTGGAGGAGCGAGATACCGACCTCGTAGCCCTTGGCCTTGAGGAAGGTGTACGCCATCCCGCCGCCGATGAGCAGCCGGTCGGCCTTGCCGAGCAACTGGTCGATGACGGCGAGCTTGTCGGAGACCTTGGCGCCGCCCAGCACGACGGCGTACGGCCGCTTGACGTCGTCGGTGAGCTTCTGCAGGACACCGACCTCGGTGGCGATGAGGTAGCCGGCGTAGTGCGGCAGCCGGGCCGGGAGGTCGTACACGGAGGCGTGCTGTCGGTGCACCGCGCCGAAGCCGTCGCCGACGTAGACGTCCGCCAGGGCGGCGAGCCGGTCGGCGAACTCGCCGCGCGCGCCGTCGTCCTTCGAGGTCTCGCCCGGGTTGAAGCGCAGGTTCTCGATGACCGCGACCTGACCGGGCCGCAGGCCGTCGACCGTGGCCTGGGCGGCGGGGCCGACGGTGTCCTCGGCGAACGCCACGGGCGTGCCGAGGAGTTCACCGAGGCGCTCGGCGGCGGGCAGCAGCGAGAACGCCGGGTCCGGCGCGCCCTTGGGGCGGCCCAGATGCGAGGCGACGATCACCTTGGCGCCCGCGTCGGCGAGCGCCTTGACCGTGGGCAGGACGGCGCGGATACGGCCGTCGTCGGTGATCCGGCCGTCCGCCAGCGGGACGTTCAGATCGGCACGGACGAAGACCCGCTTGCCGTCCACGCCTTCGGCGAGAAGTTCATCGATCGTCTTCATAGAGGGGACTCCTGGGGGAGGGGCTCCTGGGGAGGGGGCTCTTGATCGTACGAGGGGCGGTCGGTCCGCATGTGAGGCAGGGCTCGGACAACGCGGTCGCGCGCTGCCCGAGCCCTGCCTCACATCGACGTGCCTGGTTCGGCGATCAGAGCTGGTTGCCGACGAAGACCGTCAGGTCGACGAGGCGGTGGGAGTAGCCCCATTCGTTGTCGTACCAGCCGATGACCTTCACGTTCTTGCCTTCCTGGACCATGGTCAGGGAGGAGTCGAAGGTGCAGGACACCGGGGTGTTGACGATGTCGGAGGAGACGATCGGGTCCTCGGTGTACGCGAGGAGGCCCTTCAGCTCGCCCTCGGAGGCCTTCTGGAAGGCGGCGTTGACCTCTTCCCTGGTGACCTCGCGGCCGAGTTCGACGACCAGGTCGGTGACCGAGCCGGTCGGGACCGGGACGCGCATGGCCATGCCGTCCAGCTTGCCCTTGAGCTGCGGCAGGACCAGGGCGGTGGCCTTGGCGGCGCCGGTGGTGGTCGGGATGATGTTCTCGGCGGCGGCGCGGGCGCGGCGCAGGTCCCGGTGCGGGAAGTCCAGGATGCGCTGGTCGTTGGTGTACGCGTGCACCGTCGTCATCAGGCCCCTGACGATGCCGAAGTTCTCGTCGAGCACCTTGGCCAGCGGCGCCACGCAGTTGGTGGTGCACGAGGCGTTGGAGATGACGTGGTGCTTCGCCGGGTCGTACTGGTCCTGGTTGACTCCCATCACGATGGTGATGTCCTCGTTCTTGCCCGGGGCCGAGATGAGGACCTTCTTCGCACCGCCCGCGAGATGCTTCGCGGCGTCCTCGCGCTTGGTGAAGACACCGGTCGACTCGACAACGATGTCAACTCCCAGCTCGCCCCAGGGGATTTGGGCCGGGTCGCGCTCGGACAGCACCTTGATGGTGTGGCCGTCCACGGTGATCGTGTCGGCGGTGTGGGAGACCTCCTGCTTCAGCCGTCCCAGGATGGTGTCGTACTTCAGCAGGTGAGCGGTGGTCGCGGTGTCACCCAGGTCGTTGACAGCCACGATCTCGATGTCCGCACCCTGCTCCAGCAGTGCGCGGAAGTAGTTGCGACCGATGCGGCCAAAGCCGTTGATGCCTACGCGGATCGTCACGAAACCGATCTCCTCGTTAGGTACGCCGGTGATCGACGCCGGCGAGGTGTATGGGATGTCCCCGACCGCCTACGACCCTACTCTTCCGAAGCTCCCGAGGTGACGTGGACGGTCATACACAACAGTGCGGTCCGTACCCGCCGGTAGGGGTACGGACCGCACAGGTGGAGGCCTTGCCACCCGATCCGGCGACACCGGACAACCGCCGTTGACCGCCCTCGACCGCCGTCGACTCCACGGGGCCGGGGGCCGGGCGCGCGCGGCGTGTTCCGCGCGGGCCCGGCGCGTCATCCCGCCAGGTTGTCCGCCATCTCCTCGGTGAGGTTGGACTCCGTGCCCGGGATACCGAGGTCCGTGGCCCGCTTGTCGGCCATCGCCAGCAGTCGGCGGATACGGCCCGCGACCGCGTCCTTCGTCAGCGGCGGGTCGGCAAGGGCGCCCAGCTCCTCCAGGGAGGCCTGCTTGTGCTCCATGCGCAGCCGCCCGGCCGCCGCGAGATGCTCGGGCACGTCGTCGCCGAGGATCTCCAGGGCGCGCGCGACCCGCGCACCGGCGGCGACGGCCGCGCGGGCCGAGCGGCGCAGATTGGCGTCGTCGAAGTTGGCGAGGCGGTTCGCCGTGGCGCGGACCTCGCGGCGCATCCGCCGCTCCTCCCAGGCCAGCACGGACTCGTGCGCACCCAGGCGGGTGAGCAGGGCGCCGATCGCGTCCCCGTCCCGTACGACGACGCGGTCCACGCCCCGTACCTCGCGGGCCTTCGCGGCGATCGACAGGCGGCGGGCGGCGCCGACCAGGGCGAGCGCGGCCTCGGGGCCGGGGCAGGTGACTTCGAGGGAGGACGAGCGGCCGGGCTCCGTCAGCGAGCCGTGCGCCAGGAACGCGCCGCGCCAGGCGGCCTCGGCGTCACAGGTGGCCCCCGAGACCACCTGCGGGGGCAGGCCGCGGATCGGACGGCCCCGCCCGTCGACCAGACCGGTCTGGCGGGCGAGCTGGTCACCGCCCGCGACCACGCGCACCACGTAGCGCGAGCCGCGGCGCAGACCGCCGGGCGCCATCACGATCAGTTCGGAACTGTGGCCGAAGATCTCCAGGATGTCCCGCTTGAGCCGCCGGGCCGCCATCGCCGTGTCCAGCTCCGCCT
This sequence comes from Streptomyces macrolidinus, assembly GCF_023887685.1. Lineage (GTDB taxonomy): Bacteria > Actinomycetota > Actinomycetes > Streptomycetales > Streptomycetaceae > Streptomyces > Streptomyces macrolidinus. Next base: position 67,803 of record NZ_JAMWMR010000002.1, read on the forward strand.
CGATCACGATGCGGCCGCTGACCAGGTGCAGCCCGCCCGCGAACCGCAGGATCGCCGAGACCTCCGCCTTTCTGCAGCAGGTCCGGGTGACGGGAAGCCGGGAGATCTCGTCCTTCACCGCTGCCGTCATCGCCATGGGCCGATCCTTCCATGCATCCGAAAAATACGGTCGTACGCGGCGGCCAACAGCTCTGGGTCGTGCCGCGGGGTTCCGTCGGTACGGGCCACCGGCGCCAGCTCGACCGCGGCTCCGAACCGCTTGGCGGCCTCTTCCAGCAAGGCGCCGTCGGGCACGGCGGCCTGATCGGCCAGCACCACGTCCAGGGCGAGTTTAGGGGCGTGTCGTCCCAAAACCTCCAAATGACGCTGCGGGGAGAAGCCGTCCGTCTCTCCGGGCTGAGGGGCGAGGTTCAAGGACAGCACCCGGCGCGCCTTCGTCTCCATGAGGGCGTCGAGCAGTTCGGGCACGAGCAGATGCGGCATCACCGAGGAGAACCAGGAGCCGGGTCCGAGAACCACCCAGTCGGCGTCCAGGACCGCGGCGACGGCCTCGGGGACGGCGGGCGGGTCGTGCGGCACGACATGCACGGACTGCACCTCGCCGGGGGTGAGCGCGACCGTCGCCTGGCCGCGTACCGTGCCGATCTCCTCCGGGCGCTCCGGGTCGTGGCCCTTGACCAGCGCCTGGAGCTCCAGGGGCACGGCGGACATGGGCAGGACCCGGCCATGGGCGCCGAGCAGCCGGCCGACCAGGTCGAGGGCCTGGACGGGGTCGCCGAGCTGCTCCCACAGGGCGACGATCAGCAGGTTGCCGACCGCGTGGTCGTGCAGATCGCCCTGGGACTGGAAGCGGTGCTGGATGACCCGGGCCCAGGTCTGGCCCCAGTCGTCGTCCCCGCACAGCGCGGCCAGCGCCTTGCGCAGGTCGCCCGGCGGGAGCACGCCCAGCTCGTCGCGCAGGCGCCCGCTGGAGCCGCCGTCGTCCGCCACCGTGACGACGGCGGTGAGGTCGCCGGTGATGCGGCGCAGCGCGGCGAGCGAGGAGGACAGGCCCCTGCCGCCGCCGAGGGCGACCACCTTGGGCTGGGTGCCGCGGCGGCGCACCCGGCCGCCGCGGGCCTCGGCGGGCCGGCCGCCGCGTCCCTCGGGCACCGCCCGGCGCAGCCGCCGCAGCCGCAGCGTTCTTCCGGTCACTCGCGCCCCATGTCCCGGTGCACGACCACGGTCTCCACGCCCTCCGCGGCCAGGCGCGCGGCGAGCTTCTCCGATGTGGCCACCGAGCGGTGCTTGCCGCCCGTGCAGCCGATGGCGATGGTCACATAGCGCTTGCCCTCGCGGCGGTAGCCGGCCGCGATGAGCCGGAGCAGCTCGGCGTACCGGTCGAGGAACTCCTTGGCGCCGGGCTGGTTGAAGACGTACGCGGCCACCTCCTCGTTGAGGCCGGTGTAGGGGCGCAGCTCCGGGACCCAGTGCGGGTTGGGCAGGAAGCGCATGTCGGCGACCAGGTCGGCGTCGACCGGGAGGCCGTACTTGAAGCCGAAGGACATGACGGTGGCCCGCAGCTCCGGCTCCTCCTCACCGGCGAACTGGGCGTCCATCTTGGCGCGCAGTTCGTGCACGTTGAGGCTGGAGGTGTCGATCACGAGGTCGGCGTCACCGCGCAGCTCGCGCAGGAGTTCCCGCTCGGCGGCGATGCCGTCGACGATCCGGCCGTCGCCCTGGAGGGGGTGCGGACGGCGGACGGACTCGAAGCGGCGTACCAGGGCTTCCTCGGAGGACTCCAGGAAGACGATGCGCCGGGTGACGTGCTTCGTCTCCAGGTCGGCGAGGGATTCGCGCAGGTTGTCGAAGAAGCGCCGGCCACGCACGTCGACGACGACCGCGATCCGGGCGACATTGCCCTGCGACCGCGCGCCCAGCTCCACCATGGTGGGGATCAGCGCGGGCGGCAGGTTGTCGACGACGAACCAGCCGAGGTCCTCCAGGCACTTGGCGGCCGTCGAGCGGCCGGCCCCGGACATGCCGGAGATGATCACCAACTCGGGGATGGCCGATTCAGGAACCCCGGGTGCTTCGATACTCACCTGTTCTCCGTTTTCCTGGACCGCCTGCTGTGTACGGTCCTCGCCCGCTTCCTGCTCGGGCGGCCGGTCCTGTGCTGAGCGTTGTTCCGCGCTCCGGTCGTGCTCGGTCATGTGTCCTGCCCCCGTCGTTCGTCCGGGACGCCCGCGGTCACGGGCTCCCCTGAGGAACCCGGCGTCGCCCCGGGCTCCTCCTCTTCCATGATCTCTCCAGTCGCCGTGTTCACGGCGGGTGCGGCCGGGGCCGCCTGAGCGAGGGCCACGGCGATGGTCTCGGCCGTCTTGCGGCCGATGCCGGGAACCTCCTGGATCTGGTCGATTGTCGCGGATCGCAGCTTGCGCACCGAGCCGAAGTGCTTGATCAACGCCTGTTTGCGCGTGTCACCGAGGCCGGGGACGTCGTCCAGCGGACTCGTCCGGACGCGCTTGGCACGCTTGGCCCGCTGGTAGGTGATCGCGAAGCGGTGGGCCTCGTCCCGGACCCGCTGGAGCAGATAGAGGCCCTCGCTGGTGCGGGGCAGGACCACCGGGTCGTCGTCGTCCGGCAGCCAGACCTCCTCCAGGCGCTTGGCGAGGCCGCAGACGGCGATGTCGTCGAGGCCCAGCTCGTCCAGCGCCCGCTTGGCCGCCGCGACCTGCGGCTGCCCGCCGTCCACCACGACGAGCTGCGGCGGGTAGGCGAACCGCTTGGGCCGCCCGTCGTCCTCCGTCAGGGCCTGCTCCTGCGCCCACTCCCCCGTCTTCTCCTTCTCGGCGAGGTAGCGCTTGAAGCGGCGGGTGATCACCTCGTGCATGGACCGGACGTCGTCCTGGCCCTCGAAGCCCTTGATCTGGAAGCGGCGGTACTCGCTCTTGCGCTGGAGCCCGTCCTCGAAGACGACCATGGAGGCCACCACGTCCTCGCCCTGGAGATGCGAGATGTCGTAGCACTCGATCCTGAGCGGGACGCTGTCCAGGTCCAGGGCCCCGGCGATCTCCTCCAGGGCGCGCGAGCGCGTGGTCAGGTCGGAGGCGCGCTTGGTCTTGTGCAGCGCGAGGGCCTGCTGGGCGTTGCGCTGCACGGTCTCCATCAGGGCCTTCTTGTCACCGCGCTGCGGGATGCGCAGCGACACACCCGCCCCGCGACGGCCGGTGAGCCAGTCCTGTACGGGTTCTATGGGATCGGGCAGGGCCGGGACGAGGACCTCCCTGGGCACGGAGTCGCCCGTCTCCTCGCCGTAGAGCTGCTGGAGGGCGTGCTCGACGAGGGCGCCCGTGGTGACGTCCTCCACCTTGTCGGTGACCCAGCCGCGCTGGCCGCGGACGCGTCCGCCGCGCACGTGGAAGATCTGTACGGCCGCTTCCAGCTCGTCCTCGGCGACGGCGATGAAGTCGGCGTCGGTCGCGTCGGTGAGTACGACCGCGTTCTTCTCCATGGCCTTCTTCAGGGCCTCGATGTCGTCGCGCAGCCGGGCGGCCCGCTCGTACTCCATCTCCTCGGCCGCCTCCCGCATCCGGTGCTCCAGACGGCGCAGGTACGTTCCCGTACGGCCGGCCATGAAGTCGCAGAAGTCCTCGGCCAGTTCGCGGTGGTCCTCGGGGGAGATACGGCCTACGCAGGGCGCGGAGCACTTGCCGATGTAGCCGAGCAGACAGGGGCGGCCGGTGCGGGCGGCGTTCTTGAGGACACCGGCGGAGCACGTGCGCACGGGGAAGACACGCAGGAGCAGGTCGACCGTGTCGCGGATGGCCCAGGCGTGTCCGTACGGCCCGAAGTACCGCACGCCCTTGCGCTTGTGACCGCGCATCACCTGGACCCGCGGGATCTCCTCGTTCATCGTCACCGCGAGGTACGGGTAGCTCTTGTCGTCGCGGTACTTGACGTTGAACCGGGGGTCGAACTCCTTGATCCAGGTGTACTCGAGCTGGAGCGCCTCGACCTCCGTGGACACCACGGTCCACTCCACGGACGCGGCCGTGGTGACCATGGTGCGGGTGCGCGGGTGGAGGTTCGCCAGGTCCTGGAAGTAGTTCGCCAGCCGCTGGCGCAGGCTCTTCGCCTTTCCGACGTAGATCACCCGGCGGTGCTCGTCCCGGAACTTGTAGACCCCGGGGGAGTCCGGGATCTGTCCCGAGGCGGGGCGGTAGCTGGAGGGGTCGGCCATGTCTCACACCCTACTGGCGGGGGCCGACAGCGCGGCGAGCCTGTGGACAAGGCACGAGCGGGCCTGCACGGGCCTGTGGACAAGGCGGCCGGCCGCTCGCCGACCGGGCGCCCCGAGGCGTCAGGCCGCCGGGCCCGCCATGATCTTGCCGTTCTTCACCGCTACGGACAGCTCGGTCAGCGGCACCGTGGCCGGTGTCTGGAGGACCTTGCCCGTGGTGGCCTCGAAGCGGCTGTGGTGGCAGGGGCAGACAAGGGTCGTGCCCGACAGCTTGTTGATGGGGCAGCCGCCGTGCGTGCAGATGGTGCTGTACGCCTTCAGGGAGCCGTCCGCGGCCCGGCTCACGACGACGTTCTGGTCCTCGTAGAGCTTGGCCCCGCCCTTGGGCACCTCGTTCTCGGCGCCCAGGTCGACCGGGGCGGTCGGCAGGGCGGGCGCGCCGCTCTCACCGGGCGAGCAGGCCGTGACGGCGAGCCCGGCGACCGGGGCGAGCGCCGCCCCACGCAGGACGGTACGACGGGTCGCGGAGGGTCGGGTGGACATGAGGTCTCCACTGGTCGGGGCCGATGCTCGCCGAAGCGGCGGCGTACAGCGACGATACCGGGGGCGCTTTCGCCGCCGGGGGCCGGGGCAGGGGGCCGCGGAGCACCTGCGGGGACGTAGAGTCGACCACCCGTCGAGGAGCAGGGCGGGCCTGTCCGCGGCTGCGCCCGACCCCCTTTCGAGAAGGGACCCGTCTCGTGATCGTCGTCGCCGGTGAGGCCCTGATCGACCTGGTCCCCCAGGGCACGGGCGCCCTCGCGCCGCTGAGGCCGGTGCCGGGCGGCGGCCCGTACAACACCGCCGTCGCGCTCGGCCGCCTCGGTTCCCCCACCGCCTTCTGCTCCCGCACCTCCTCCGACGCCTTCGGTGAGGCCCTGCTCGCCGGGTTGCGCGAGGCGGGCGTGGACGTCTCGGCCGTGCAGCGGGGCCCCGAGCCGACGACCCTGGCCCTCGCCACGCTCGACGAGAACGGCTCGGCCGCGTACTCCTTCTACGTCGAGGGCACCGCCGACCGGCTGTTCACCGCCCCCGCGGGCCTTCCCGACGGCACCCGCGCGGTGTCCTTCGGCACCTGCTCGCTCGTCCTGGAACCGGGGGCCGACGCGTACGAGGAGCTGATGCGCGACGCCGCCGCACAGGGCGTGTTCACGACGCTCGACCCGAACATCCGCGCGGGGCTGATCCCGGACGCGGACGCCTATCGGGCCCGCTTCAGGCGCTGGCTGCCCTCGGTGTCCCTGCTCAAGCTCTCCGCGGAGGACGCGGAGTGGCTGGGCGGCACCCCGCGCGCGTGGCTGGAGGCGGGCCCCGCGGCCGTGGTGATCACCCATGGCCGCGACGGGCTGACGGTCTTCACCCTTGACGGGGCGGAGCACTCCGTACCGGGGGTGCGGGTCGAGGTCGTGGACACGATCGGCGCCGGGGACACGGTGAACGCGGCCCTGCTGCACGGGCTGGCCGCCCGTGGCGCGCTCTCCCCGGCGGCGATGTCCGGCCTGGACTCCGACGGCTGGACGGATCTGCTGCGCTTCGCCGCCCGCGCTGCGGCGATCACCTGTTCCCGGGCCGGTGCGGAACCGCCGTACGCGGCCGAGCTGACGGGCGCGTGACGCCACGCGTCGCCTGGAGGTGCCCGGCCGGGTCCGAGGGCGCGCTCTGAATCGAACGTACCAACGCGCTGTGGGCTGATCGTGGCCGTGTCGCTCCCGGCGTCGGCGTGGTCTCGCCCGCCGTTCTCCGCTTCCCGGACGGTTGAGGCATGACTCAGGACATCTCCCCGCAGACCACCGCAGCTCCCGCGCTCCCCCTGTCCCCCGGCGCCTGGGCGCTCGACCCGCTGTATTCGTCCGTCGGCTTCACCGTCCGCCATCTCGGGATCGCCAAGGTGCGGGGACGCTTCACCGCGGCGACCGCGGACCTGTACGTCGGTGGGACGGCCGCCGACGTGGTGGTGAGCGCGGAGATCGCTCTCGCCTCCCTCGACACCGGGAACCCCGACCGTGACGCGCACCTCCGCGGCACCGGACTCCTCGATGTCGAGCGGCGTCCGACGATGACGTTCCGCTCGACCAGGATCCGCGGTGAGGACGCGGACTGGTCGATGGAAGGGGACATGACGCTCGGGGGCGTGACCCGTCCGGTGACGTTCGCCGTCGAGTTCGGCGGGCTGGTGGACTCTCCCGTGGACGGGAGGAAGCGTGCCGGGTTCGAGGCTGCGGGCGAGATCCGGCGCAGTGACTTCGGGCTGGACTTCGGGGCCGGGCTGCTCGGTGATGTGGTCAAGGTCCAACTGGATCTGCAGTTCACCGAAGCACAGGGGCAGGGCGGCTGACACTGCGACGAGCGGCGCCCCACGGGGAGTTCCCGTGGGGCGCCGCTCGCTCGGCGACTCTTCCGGCGTCAGGCCTTGCGCGCCCGCGCGGTCTTCGCGGCTGCCGCCTTCTTCGTCGTACCGGCCGCCTTCTTGGTCGCCATGTTGTTGGCGGTCTTCACCGCGGCCTTCTTCACCGCAGCCTTCTTCACGGCGGTCTTCTTCGCTGCGGCCGACTTCACCGCAGCCTTCTTCACGGCGGTCTTCTTCGCTGCGGCCGACTTCACCGCGGTCGTCTTCACCGTGGCCGTCTTCTTCGCCGTCGACGCGGCTGCGACCGCCTTGCGGGCCGTCGTCCTGCGCGAGGACTTCACCGGGGCCGCGTCGCTGACACGATCGGCGCCGAGGATCTCGCGCAGGAACTTGCCCGTGTGGCTGGTCGGGACCGCGGCCACCTCCTCGGGCGTGCCCTCGGCGACCACGAGGCCGCCGCCCGCACCGCCCTCGGGTCCCATGTCGACGACCCAGTCGGCGACCTTGATGACGTCGAGGTTGTGCTCGATGACGATGACCGTGTTGCCCTTGTCGACCAGGCCGGAGAGCACCTTGAGGAGCTTGCTGATGTCCTCGAAGTGCAGACCGGTGGTCGGCTCGTCCAGCACGTAGACCGTGCGGCCGGTGGAGCGCTTCTGCAACTCGCTGGCGAGCTTGACGCGCTGGGCCTCACCGCCGGACAGCGTGGTCGCGGCCTGGCCGAGACGGACATAGCCGAGGCCGACGTCGTTGAGCGTCCTCAGATGGCGGGCGATCGCCGGAACGGCCTCGAAGAAGTTCATCGCCTCCTCGATCGGCATGTTGAGGACCTCGGCGATGGACTTGCCCTTGTAGTGGACCTCCAGCGTCTCCCGGTTGTAGCGGGCGCCGTGGCAGACCTCGCACGGGACGTACACGTCCGGGAGGAAGTTCATCTCGATCTTGATCGTGCCGTCGCCCGCGCAGTTCTCGCAGCGACCGCCCTTGACGTTGAAGGAGAAGCGGCCGGGCAGATAGCCCCGGACCTTCGCCTCGGTCGTCTCGGCGAACAGCCTGCGGACGTGGTCGAACACACCGGTGTACGTGGCCGGGTTGGACCGCGGCGTGCGGCCGATGGGCGACTGGTCGACATGCACGACCTTGTCGACCAGGTCGTCGCCGTCCACGCGTGTGTGCCGTCCGGGAACGTTCCTCGCGCCGTTCAGCTCACGGGCCAGGTGCGTGTACAGGATGTCGTTGACCAGCGTCGACTTGCCGGATCCGGACACGCCGGTGACGGCCGTGAACAAGCCCAGCGGGAAGGACACGTCGATGTCCTGGAGGTTGTTCTCGCGCGCGCCGTGCACCGTGAGCTGCCGGGAGGCGTCGCGCGGGCGCCGGATGTCCGGCAGCGGGATCGACTTCTTGCCCGACAGATACTGACCGGTCTGCGACTCGCTGTTGGCGAGCAGCCCCTTCATGGAGCCGCTGTGCACGACCTTGCCGCCGTGCTCGCCCGCGCCGGGGCCGATGTCGACCACCCAGTCGGCGACCTTGATCGTGTCCTCGTCGTGCTCCACGACGATGAGCGTGTTGCCCATGTCGCGCAGCCGGACCAGGGTCTCGATCAGCCGGTGGTTGTCCCGCTGGTGCAGGCCGATGGACGGCTCGTCGAGGACGTAGAGCACACCGACGAGGCCCGAGCCGATCTGCGTGGCCAGGCGGATGCGCTGGGCCTCACCGCCGGAGAGCGTGCCGGCCGCGCGGTTCAGCGACAGATAGTCCAGGCCGACGTCGACCAGGAACCGCAGCCGTTCGTTGACCTCCTTCAGGACCCGCTCGGCGATCTTCTTGTCCCGGGCGTCGAGCTTCAGCCCCCGCAGGAAGTCCGCGCAGTCGCTGATCGACATGGCGGAGATCTCGGCGATCGACTTCTCCATGAGCGTGACCGCGAGGACGATCGGCTTGAGGCGCGTGCCCTCGCACGTGGGGCAGGGCACCTCGCGCATATAGCCCTCGAAGCGCTCCCGGCTGGCGTCGCTCTCGGCCTCGCTGTGCCGCCGCTTCACGAAGGGGACGGCGCCTTCGAAGGCCGTCGTGTAGACACGCTCGCGCCCGTACCGGTTGCGGTAGCGGACCTCGATCTGTGTCTTGTGGCCCTGGAGCAGCGCCTTCTTGGCGCGCTGCGGCAGTCCCGCGAAGGGGATGTCGGTACGGAATCCCAGCGCGTCCGCGAGGGCGCCGACGAGGCGGCCGAAGTAGTCCTTGGTGTGTCCGTGCGACCAGGGGTGGATGGCGCCCTCGTCGAGGCTCTTCTCCTCGTCGGGCACGATCAGTTCGGGGTCGACCTCCATGCGCGTGCCGATACCCGTGCAGTCGGGGCAGGCGCCGAAGGGCGAGTTGAAGGAGAAGGAGCGGGGCTCCAACTCCTCGAAGGACAGATCGTCGTACGGGCAGTAGAGATGCTCGGAGTACATGCGCTCGCGCTCGGGATCGTCCTCGGGGAGGTCGACGAAGTCGAGCACGACCATGCCGCCGGACAGACCGAGCGCGGTCTCCACGGAGTCGGTCAGACGGCGCTTCGCGGAGTCCTTGACCGTGAGGCGGTCGATGACCACCTCGATGGTGTGCTTCTCCTGCTTCTTCAGCGTGGGCGGGTGGGAGAGCTGGATCGTCTCGCCGTCCACCCGCGCGCGGCTGTAGCCCTTGGTCTGGAGGTCTGCGAAGAGGTCGACGAACTCGCCCTTGCGCTCCCGCACGAGCGGCGAGAGCACCTGGAAGCGGCTGCCCTCCGGCAACTCCAGCACCCTGTCCACGATGGCCTGCGGCGACTGGCGCGAGATCGGGCGAGCGCACTCGGGGCAGTGCGGCTTGCCGATGCGCGCGAAGAGCAGCCGCAGGTAGTCGTAGACCTCGGTGATCGTGCCGACCGTCGAGCGCGGGTTGCGCGAGGTCGACTTCTGGTCGATGGAGACCGCCGGGGAGAGACCCTCGATGAAGTCGACGTCCGGCTTGTCCATCTGCCCGAGGAACTGCCGCGCGTACGAGGACAGCGACTCGACGTAACGCCGCTGGCCCTCGGCGAAGATCGTGTCGAAGGCCAGCGAGGACTTGCCCGACCCCGACAGGCCCGTGAAGACGATGAGCGAGTCACGTGGCAGGTCGAGCGAGACATTCTTCAGATTGTGCTCGCGCGCGCCACGGACGATGAGACGGTCGGCCACGCCGGTCCGCACCTTTCTTGAGAGAAGCGACAGGGGCGAGGCCCCCGTCTTTCCCAGACTAGGGGGAGCCACTGACAACGCCGGTCGGATTCCTGAGGTTCACAACACTCCCCGGCCATCCAGCATGCCCGACGCCGGACCCGACCATATAGCACGTGCATTCGATTTGCGGGCCTGGTCGGAATCCTTCACCCGAAGGAGTGGTGAGGCTAGGGTCGGCGTCATGATTGATCACGCGCGCGACCTGGCCTCTGTACATGCCGCGACCGAACGACTGCTCCTCGCAGTCGGCGAACTGGACAACGCGGCGTTGGCCGAATCGTCACGGCTGCCCGGCTGGGCCCGCGGCCATGTCCTCGCTCACCTCGCGCGTAACGCGGACGCGCTCGTGAACGTCCTCGAGGGACGTCCCATGTACGTCTCCGCGCAGGCCCGCGACGCGGACATCGAGCGGGACGCCTCGCGCCCCCTGGACGTCCAGCTCGCCGACCTGCGCGAGAGCGCGGCCCGGTTCCGAGCGGCGGGGGCGGCTCCGGCGGACTGGTCGCGCACGGTGGAGCTGCGCAACGGCGTCACGGACGCCGCGGCCCGGGTGCCGTTCCGGCGGTGGGGCGAGGTCGCACTGCACCATGTCGATCTCGGGATCGGATTCGAGCTGGAGGATCTTCCCGAGGAGTTCGTCCTGCGGGAGATCGACTTCCTGGCCGCGCGGTTCAGCGGGCACAAGGACCTGCCCACGACCGGACTGGCCGCCACCGGCGAACAGGTCTGGACGACCGGCGGCGGCGCCGAGAGCGGCTCGGTCGCCGTGCGCGGGGCCGCGCCCGAGCTGCTCGGCTGGCTCGCGGGCCGCCGCGACGGAACCGCGCTGAGGGTCGGGGGCGGACCGCTGCCGACGCTTCCCCCGCTGTAGCCGACGGGCACCCCGTCACCCGCTATAGGCTGCCCTCATGACGTACAGCGGAGCGGTGAAGGTCGGCGGCCCTGCCGATGTGCACGAGCTGCAAGACCTGATGATCACGAAGATCGCGGTCGGCCCGATGGACAACAACGCCTATCTGCTGCGCTGTCGGGCCACCGACGAGCAGTTGCTGATCGACGCGGCCAACGACGCGGGGACGCTGCTGGGCATGATCGGTGACGACGGCATCGCGTCCGTCGTCACCACCCATCGGCACGGCGACCACTGGCAGGCACTCGCCGAGGTCGTGGCGGCCACACACGCGCGTACGTACGCCGGACGCGAGGACGCCGAGGGCATCCCCGTACCGACCGATGTCCCGGTCGACGACGGCGACACGATCCGCGTGGGGCGCGTGGAACTCACCGCGCGCCATCTGGTGGGCCACACCCCGGGTTCGATCGCCCTCGTCTACGACGACCCGCACGGCCACGCGCATGTGTTCACCGGGGACTGCCTCTTCCCTGGCGGTGTGGGCAACACACACAAGGACCCCAAGGCCTTCGCCAGCCTGATCCGCGATGTGGAGACGAAGATCTTCGACGTGCTTCCGGACGAGACCTGGGTCTATCCCGGACACGGCAACGACACCACGCTGGGCGCGGAGCGACCGCATCTGCCGGAGTGGCGCGCGCGGGGGTGGTGAGCACCCCGGGGGCCTCACGCCCCGGGATTCACGCCTCGGTCCTCACGCCTCCGTCCGCGCCGCACCCGCCAGCGTCGCGACCCGCTCCACCGCGAACGCGTACCCCTGCACGCCGCACCCGGCGATGACCCCGTCGGCGCGCAGGGAGACGTACGAGTGGTGCCGGAACTGCTCGCGCTGGTGGATGTTGGAGATGTGGACCTCCACCACCGGCAGTCCGTCACAGGTGTTGAGCGCGTCGAGGATCGCGACGGACGTGTGCGAGTAGGCGGCCGGGTTGATCACGATCCCGGCGTGGTGCAACCGCGCCTCATGGATCCACTCCACCAACTCGCCCTCGTGGTTGGACTGCCGGAAGTCCACCGAACCTCCGTACGCTGCCGCCGCCTTCACACACAGGGCCTCGACGTCCGCGAGCGTGTCGGAGCCGTAGATCTCCGGCTGGCGCTGCCCGAGGAGGTTCAGATTGGGGCCGTTGAGAATCATGATCGGGGCGTCGGCGAGGGTGCGAGGCACAGTTCCTCCGGTCCGTTCGGGTCTGCCGGCCCAGTGCGGACCGCTGCACAACAGCCCCTGGTTTATCACGGTGCACCGACGAGACGACGGCCACTAGCCTCTGGCCATGACGCACCTCACGTACCCGCCCAAGCCCGTGCCCGGCGACCGGGTCGCCGTCGTCTCGCCTGCCTCCGGACTCCCCGGCATCCTGCCGCTCCCCTACGAGTTGGGCCTCGATCGCCTGCGCACCGAGTTCGGCCTCGACGTGGTCGAGTATCCGACGACCCGGAAGATGGGGGCGACCCCGCAGGAGCGAGCGGACGATCTGCACGCGGCGTTCGCCGACCCGACTGTCAAGGCCGTGATCGCCTCGATCGGCGGGGACGACCAGATCACCGTACTGCCGCTGCTGGACCGGGAGTTGATACGCGCCCACCCCAAGCCGTTCTTCGGGTACAGCGACAACACCAACCTGCACGCCTTCCTGTGGAACACGGGCGTGGTGAGCTATCACGGCGGCAGCGTCATGTGCGAGTTCGGCCGTCCCGGCGCCATGGCACCGCTCTCCGCAGAGTCGCTGCGGGCCGCGCTCTTCACCTCCGGGGAGTACGAGTTGAGGCCGGCCGACCGCTGGCGCGACACCAGCCGGGACTGGAGGGACCCGGCGACGTTCGACGCGGAGCCGGAGACCCGGCCCGGCTCGGGCTGGACCTGGCTGAACGCGAACCGGTTGGTCGAGGGCCGCAGTTGGGGCGGCTGCCTGGAGGTCCTCGGCATGCTGCTCATGGCCGACCGGGAGATCGCCCGCGATACGGCGGTCTACGACGGCGCCGTGCTCTTCCTGGAGACGTCGGAGGAGATGCCGAGCGGCGAGGAGGTCTTCCGCACCCTGCGGAGCATGGGCGAGCGCGGGGTGCTCCAGCGCTTCCCCGCCCTGCTCATGGGCCGCCCGAAGACCTGGTCGTTCGAGCAGCCCAACAGCCCGGAGGAGGGCGCCCGTTACGCGGCGGAGCAGCGGGAAGCCGTCCTGCGCGCCCTGAAGACCTACGCTCCCGACGCCATGGTCGTCTTCGATGTGGACCTCGGACACACCGATCCGCAGGTCGTCATCCCCTATGGAGGCACCGTACGCGTGGACGGTCCCGCCCGGCGCATCACCGTGACCTACTGATCCGGGCGCACGCCCGCCCGCCGACTCGCCCGTGCCGAGCCTCCGCACGCCCCCGTAATCGCCGATCACCGTGGGTAGTTGACGCGGCATGCACGATGTACGCACCGTAAGGAATCCTTCCTTGCTCCGGCTCGCCGCCGCCTCGCTCGCCGGGACGGCCATCGAGTTCTACGACTTCTACGTCTACGGGACCGCTGCCGCTCTGGTCCTCGGACCGCTGTTCTTCCCGACGGTCTCGCCGATGGCCGGCACGCTGGCGGCCTTCGGGACCTTCGCGGTCGGCTTCGTGGCGCGCCCGCTCGGCTCGGCGCTGTTCGGCCACATCGGAGACCGGCGGGGGCGCCGACCGGTCCTCGTCGCCTCCCTGCTGCTGACCGGCACCGCGACGGTGGCGGTCGGCTGTGTGCCGACGTACGACACGATCGGCGTGGCCGCTCCTGTCCTCCTGCTCGTCCTGCGCTTCCTCCAGGGGCTCGGGCTGGGCGGTGAGTGGGGCGGCGCGGTCCTGCTGGCCACGGAGCACGCTCCGCCCGGACGGCGCGTGCTGTGGTCGAGCTTCCCGCAGATCGGCCCACCGCTCGGCTTCCTGCTGGCCAACAGCGTGGTGCTGGGGCTGTCGGCGACGCTGTCGGACGCACAGTTCGCCTCCTGGGGATGGCGTGTTCCGTTCTGGGGGGCGGGTGTGCTCGCGGCGGCCGGACTGTGGCTGCGCAGCTCGCTCGCCGAGAGCCCGCGCTTCCTGGAGATCGACGACCACGCGCGCGTGCCGCTCGCCGAGGTCGTGCGCGGCCACTGGCGGCTGGTCCTGCTGACGGCAGGCGCCCTCGCGGTCGGGTACGCGGTCTTCTACACCGTGACGACCTGGTCCCTGGCGTATGCGACGGAGCGGCTCGGCGTGAGCCGTCCGGTCATGCTGACCTGCGTCATGGCCACCGTCGTCGTGACGGGAGCCCTGACCCCGCTGCCGGCGCTCCTCGGCGACCGCTACGGGCGGCGGCCCCTGTGTCTGGCGGGCTGTGCCGGTGTCGTCCTGTGGACGTTCCCGATGGTCGCGCTGCTCGCGACGGGTGAGCCTCTGCTGATGTTCCTGGGCTTCCTCGGAGCCATGCTCGCCCTCCTCATGATGTTCGCCGTGATCGCCGCGTATCTGCCGGAGCTGTACGAGCCTCGGCTGCGCTGCACGGGCGCGGCCGTGGGCTACAACCTCGGCGGAGTGCTCGGCGGCGCCCTCACCCCGATCGTGGCCACCGCCCTGGCCGAGCACGGCGGCCGGGTCCCCTGGGGTGTCGGCGCCTATCTGACGGCCATGGGCCTGCTCAGCCTGGGCTGCTTCGCGCTGCTGCCGGAGACCCGCCCCGCTGTCGCCGCGGCCCCGAAGGCCACGCCGTCTACGGGTTGACCGCCAACTCCAGGTAGGCCGCGAACAGCACCATATGAACCCCTCCCTGAAGGGGAGTCGCGCGTCCTGGCACCACCGTCAGGGAGCTGACGACGATGGTCAGGGCGAGCAGCACCATATGCAGCGGGCCGAGGCCGAGCACGAGCGGTCCGGACAGCCACAGGGACGCCAGCGCGACGGCGGGGATGGTCAGGCCGATGCTGGCCATCGCGGAGCCGAGGGCGAGGTTGAGGCTCGTCTGGACCCGGTCGCGGCGCGCCGCTCGCACGGCGGCGATCGTCTCGGGCAGCAGCACCAGCAGCGCGATGATCACGCCGACGACCGCGGGTGGCATACCGGCGGCTGTCACCCCGCTCTCGATGGTGGGTGAGACGCCTTTGGCGAGTCCGACGACTCCGACGAGCGCGGTGGCGAGCAGGGCCAGACTGGCGACCGCGGTGCGGGTGGACGGTGCCTCGGCATGGTCGTCCGCGCGGATCACCTCGCCCTGCCGGGTGATCGGGAGGAAGTAGTCACGGTGGCGCACGGTCTGGGTCGTCACGAAGAGGCCGTACAGCACCAGTGAGGAGATGGCGGCGAAGGTCAGTTGCGCCGGGGAGAACTCCGGGCCGGGCTTGCTCGTGGTGAAGGTCGGCAGCACCAGGCTGAGGGAGGCCAGCGTCGCGACGGTGGCGAGGGCGGCGCCGGTGCCCTCGGGATTGAAGACCGCGGTCTTGTGGCGCAGGGAGGCGACCAGCAGGCTGAAGCCGACGACGCCGTTGCACGTGATCATCACGGCCGCGAAGACCGTGTCGCGGGCCAGCGTCGCGCTCTTGTCGCCGCCGTCCAGCATGAGGGTGACGATGAGCGCCACCTCGATGATCGTGACGGCGACGGCGAGCACGAGCGAGCCGAAGGGCTCACCCACGCGGTGCGCGACCACTTCGGCGTGGTGCACCGCCGCCAGCACGGCTCCCGCGAGGAGCACCGTCACCAGAGCGACCAGCGCGCCCGGCAGCTCCCTCCCCCAGGTGAAGATCAGCATGACGACCGCGACCACCGGCACCACGGCTGTCCACCGCGCAGTGAGTGACCGGAGCCGAACGATCATGTTGCGATCCTGACAGACACGGACAGCGAACGCATTCCAGAACGCGTGCCGGGCCGCAGTCCGGGCCGGTCATGGTCGGCGATCAGGGCGCCGGGGTCCACGGTCATCGGGGCCCACAGGGTCACGGGAACATCCACGGTTGCCTCCGGCAGTACGCACGGTCGTTTCCACTGGAGGTCTTCTCCGCCCGCCCCGAACGCACGGCGCGGGCGGCTCATGGCTCCCCTCCGTGCGCACAAGACTACCCGAATCACCAAGAGAAGGTAAAGAGCTTGGCAAAGGAAATGCCAAATCCCCTGTTCAGGAAGGCTTTACTCGCCCTTGAGGTTGACCTTGCTCGGTCAGCGGTTCCAGGAATGCCGGGCCTGACCGACCTGGGTGAGCACCTGCTGGAGCACCTGGCTGCCCGGCGGAACCCGCGGCGGCTCGTACGTCCAGGCATGCCCCACCCAGGGGTCCGCGAGGTGATCGTCGGGCACCGGGGTGAGGCGCAGCAGCGAGCGCCAGAGCGGGTCCAGCAGCGGTCCGTAGGCAGCCGCGTCCTCGCGGTCGGCGACCATCATCAGATGGACACCGACGGCCGGGCCCTCGTCCGCGAGGTAGCGCAACTGTGTGACCGCCCGGTCGTCGAAGCCGTGCGGGAAGTCGTTGACGATCAGGAGGTGTTCCGCCGTGTCGAGGTCGGGTGGCAGTGAGTCGGGTGCGCCGGCGCGCACCGCCATCTGCACCAGGTCGACGCGCCGCGTGAGCCGGGTCAGCGCATCGGCCACCCCTGCGGCTCCGACAGCGGGCGCGGCAGCGAGCACACCGGACTGCACGAGGGGTGCGAGCGCCGGGGCGCCGGAGCCGGACGCGTCGATGACATGGACCGAGAACTCGCCGGGCGGGTAGACGGCGAGCAGCCGCGCCGCATGCGCCACGGCAGTGTCCAGCGCGAGACGGCGTGACTCATCGGCGTCGACGAGCGCGCCGGTGACGGCGGAGCGACCGCTGTCGATCCACAGTCCGCGCTCCAGCGGCAGCCTGACCAGCATGGGAACGCGCAGGCTCTCGCTCTCGGGCAGATGCAGATCACCGAGACGTACGGCCATGGGGATCTCCATCGGTACCCGATAGCTGTGCCAGACGGGGTTGTCCCAGCGCGCGATGGCCGGGGGCAGCGCGGGCTCGACGACCTCGGCCTCGGCGATGAGCTGGGTGAGATCCCGATCGAGCGCGGCCCTGGCCTGATTGACGAGTTGGTCGTGCTTGGCCTCGGCCGCCGCGCGGGCGGCGTCGCCCTGCCCGCCGATGCGGCTGCGCGGGTCGGACAGGATCTTGTCCAGCTCCTGCTCCCTGCGCGAGTCGGCGAAGTCCACGGCGCTGCGGTACGCCGCCACCGTGCGCGCCAGGTCCTCGAACATGCCCCAGACCTGGTTGTAGAGCCGTTCCTCCATGGACCACCCGGTCGCGTCTCCCGCGACGGGCTGGACGGGCGCTCCGGGCGGGGCCGGGGCGGCGGTCGGCGGAGGCGCGGCGCTCCGCCGGCCGGGGTGGGTGTAGTCGATCGGGCCGCCGGAGGCGAGTGACGCACCGGCATCCGGCGCGCCGGCGTCGTAGGGAGATGCCTGCTGCGGCGCGACGGTCGGCTCCTGTCTCGGCGGTTCGGGGCCCAGAGGCCCCTGGGTCGCGCCGGGGGCCGCCGCCTGCCGCGTGCGGTCGGCCTCGGGTACGCGCGGCGGGGGCGGGGCGACCGAGCGGGCCAGTCCCTGGACCACCGCTTCGTGGATGCTGTCCGCGAGGTGCGCGGCTTCGGTCAGGCCCTGGTCGGCGAGGAGTGCGGCGAGGCCTCCCGCATAGCCCTGGCCGACCGCGCGCACCTTCCAGGCGTCCTGTCTGCGGTAGAGCTCGAGGGCGATGACGGCGGACTCGGAGTCCAGGCCGGTGATGGTGTAGCTGGCCACCTCCGAGCCGTCCAGGCCGGTGACCGCGACGAAGGGGGCGGCGAGGACGCCGAACCGGGCCGGGCCACCGGTCCCCTGCGGCAGGGCGAGCAGCACCGTGACCCGGTCCACGCCCTGCGGCAGGGCATCCAGGTCGAACGCCAGCCGGTGATCGGCCGCGGCCTGCCTGGACACCTCCAGGCCCGGCAGTACGGGCGTACCCGGATGGGCCACCCAGTCGATACCGCGCACCGCGCCCTGGTCGTCGCTGAGCGTGGCTCCGGCCACGATCGGCTTGCCGGCCGACACCCGGACCTCGAGTCGGGTCCGGGGCAGCGGATGGTTCTGCCCCCGGACCAGCTCGGCCGTCATCGTCTCGTCCCCCCTGCGTCGCTCTGGTGTACCCGGCCTCCTACAGATGGGGCAGGATCGCCGGCATCAGGTCCTGGAAGGTACGGCCGTTGGCAGCGGTGCCCAGGGCCGTCATCGTCCATCCCGTGCCCGTGCGGTGCACCTTGGCCATGATCTGCGCCGTGTACGGACCGCCGCCCGCCAGCGTGTACCGGGCCAGCTCCTGGCCGTTGGTCTCGTCGACGAGGCGGCAGAACGCGTTCTGCACCTCCTGGAACGTCTGGCCCGTGAAGGAGTTCACGGTGAAGACGATCTGGTCGATGTGGACCGGGACGCGCTGGAGGTCGACGAGGATCGCCTCGTCGTCGCCGCCCTGGCCCACACCGCCGACGAGGTTGTCCCCGGTGTGGCGCACCGAGCCGTCGTCGCTGACCAGATGACGGAAGAAGACCACGTCCACGGGCTGCTTGTCCGCGAACAGCACGGCCGAGGCGTCGAGGTCGATCTCACGGGTGCGCGAGCCGAACAGGCCGCGCCGGGGGGCGGCTTGCCAGCCGAGCCCCATGCGCACCGCGCTCAGCGTGCCTCCGTCGTTCTTCTGCAGACTGATGGCCTGACCCTTGGTCAAGTTGACGGTCACGCGCTGTTCCCCTCTCGAGCGGTCCCCAGTTGGTCGCGGACTCCGCGGCTATCAGAACCCTACGCAGCGGCACTGACAGTGCCGAACCCCGGCCCGTGCATTGTGGCGTTCTTGCAACACACCGCGCACGCAATCGGGGTCCGGCCGCGGCGTCAGGCCAGGCCCGCTTCCTTCATCTGGCGCAGTTCCTTCTTCATCTCGGAGACCTCGTCGCGCAGCCGTGCCGCGATCTCGAACTGCAGGTCCGCCGCGGCGGCGCGCATCCGTTCCGTCAACTCCTCGATCTGCCCGGCCAGTTCGGCCGCCGGACGGTCGGTCGGGACCGTCTCCTTGGCCTTCGCGGCCTTGCCGCCCTTGGCCGCCCTGCCGCTGCCCGAGGGCACGGGCGCCTTGGCACCCTTGGCGTCCTTCGCCTTGCGGTACCCCGTGCCGAGCAACTGCTCCGTGTCGACGTCCTCGCGGGCGATCTGCGCCACGATGTCGTTGATCTTCTTGCGGAGCGGCTGCGGGTCGATGCCGTTCGCGGTGTTGTACGCGACCTGCTTCTCACGGCGGCGGTTGGTCTCGTCGATGGCCTTCTCCATCGCCGGGGTGATCTTGTCGGCGTACATATGGACCTGACCGGAGACATTGCGCGCGGCCCGGCCGATGGTCTGGATCAGCGAGGTGCCCGAGCGCAGGAAGCCTTCCTTGTCGGCGTCGAGGATCGCCACGAGAGAGACCTCGGGCAGGTCGAGACCCTCGCGGAGGAGGTTGATGCCGACCAGGACGTCGTACTCACCGGCGCGCAGCTCACGCAGCAGCTCCACACGGCGCAGGGTGTCCACGTCGCTGTGCAGATAGCGCACCTGGATGCCCAGTTCGAGGAAGTAGTCGGTGAGGTCCTCGGCCATCTTCTTGGTGAGGGTGGTGACCAGGACGCGCTCGTCCTTCTCGGTGCGCTTGCGGATCTCGTGCACCAGGTCGTCGATCTGGCCCTCTGTGGGCTTGACCACGACCTCGGGATCGATCAGCCCCGTGGGGCGGATGATCTGCTCGACCTGACCGTCCGAGCGCGAGAGTTCGTACTGTCCGGGGGTCGCCGAGAGGTACACCGTCTGGCCGATGCGCTCCTGGAACTCCTCCCACTTCAGCGGGCGGTTGTCCAGGGCGGAGGGCAGCCGGAAGCCATGCTCCACGAGGGTGCGTTTACGGGAGGCGTCGCCCTCGTACATCGCGCCGATCTGGGGCACGGTCACGTGCGACTCGTCGATGACGAGCAGGAAGTCGTCCGGGAAGTAGTCGAGGAGTGTGTTCGGCGGGGAGCCGGGCGCACGGTCGTCGAAGTGCATCGAGTAGTTCTCCACGCCCGAGCACGTGCCGATCTGGCGGAGCATCTCGATGTCGTAGGTCGTCCGCATCCTCAGGCGCTGCTCCTCCAGGAGCTTGCCCTGCTTCTTCAGCTCGGCCAGGCGCTCGTCCAGCTCCTGCTCGATGCCTCTGACGGCCCGCTCCATGCGCTCGGGTCCCGCGATGTAGTGGGAGGCCGGGAAGACGTAGAGCTGCTGGTCGTCGCTGATGACCTCGCCGGTGAGCGGGTGGAGCGTGGAGAGGGCCTCGATCTCGTCACCGAACATCTCGATGCGGACGGCCAGCTCCTCGTAGACCGGGAAGATCTCGATGGTGTCGCCGCGCACCCGGAACGTTCCGCGCGCGAACGCCACGTCGTTGCGCGTGTACTGGATGTCGACGAAGCGGCGCAGCAGCTCGTCACGGTCGATCTCGTCGCCGACATTGAGGCTGACCATGCGGTCCACGTACTCCTGGGGAGTACCGAGGCCGTAGATGCAGGAGACCGAGGCGACCACGACGACGTCCCGGCGGGTGAGCAGCGAGTTCGTCGCGGAGTGGCGCAGCCGCTCCACCTCCTCGTTGATCGAGGAGTCCTTCTCGATGTAGGTGTCCGACTGTGGGACGTATGCCTCGGGCTGGTAGTAGTCGTAGTACGAGACGAAGTACTCGACGGCGTTGTTCGGCAACAGCTCGCGGAACTCGTTGGCCAATTGGGCGGCCAGCGTCTTGTTCGGCGCCATCACCAGGGTGGGGCGCTGGAGCTTCTCGATCATCCACGCGGTGGTGGCGGACTTGCCGGTGCCGGTCGCGCCGAGCAGGACGACGTCCTTCTCTCCCGCGCGGATGCGCTGTTCCAGCTCGGCGATGGCCGTGGGCTGGTCACCGCTCGGCCGATAGGGACTGACGACCTCGAAGGGCGCCACCGTGCGTTCGATCTTTGAAACGGGCCGCATGTCATCCACCGTACGGCGCCGCACTGACAACAGGGACGGCTCACCGGTTCTGCGGGGTGCGCACGCGCCGGGGCGCCCTACGTCGGCCCGCGCGGGACACCGGGCGCCGGCCGCCGTGGGTGGCCTCGGGATGGGCCGGGACACCGGGCTTGCGCTCCACGGGGGTCCAGGCGGGCTTGCCCATCACCATCAGCGGGTCGAACAGCACCACGACGCCGGCCAGGCACAGGAAGGCGAGCGGGCCGATCACCAGCGGGGCGAGCAGGGCGACGGGCGAGTCTCCACCGGGGGCGTCGGTGGCTGCGGCGTGCAGATGGACGCTGACGGCGGCCATGCCCATGTAGTGCATCCCGCTGACGGCGAGGCCCATGAGGAGGCTCGCGCCGACGCTCCACAGGAACCCGCGGATCTGTCCGGCCGCCCACAGAGCGGCGGTGGCTGCCACGACCGCGACGGCCACGGAGACGGCGACGGTGGCGGTGTTGTACTCGAGCACACCGTTCAGGCGCATCCCGGCCATGCCCAGGTAGTGCATCGAGGCGATGCCCAGTCCGGTGATGGTACCGCCGGTGAAGAGCGCCACCCCGGTGGCTCCCCGGTAGCCGACGATGAAGACGCCGATACCGACCATGAGGACGGCGACGCCGAGACCGGCGAACATGATCGCCCTGTCGTAGTGGACGGCGGTCTGTTCGACGCTGAACCCCGCCATGGCGACGAAGTGCGTGGTCCATATGCCGGACCCGATCGCGGCCGAGCCGAGGGCGAGCCAGCCGGCCCGCCAGGAGTGGGTGACCAGCATCGATCTGGTGATGCAGCGCAGACCGAGCGCGCCGCCGAGACAGGCCATGAGGTACGCCACCACCGGTGTGACGAGTCCGTACCTGAAGCCGTCGACCGTGCCTTGCATGCGCGGCGCCCTTCCCACCCTGATGCGTCTCTGCATTCCGGAACTGCCCCCGTCCCCAGGACCGTGAGGACGGTCAGGGTTGTCGAGAGAGTATGACCCCCACCGGAATGGTCGAATGATTTTCCGGCAAAGAATCACGCCCCCGCCCCACACGTGCGGCGCCTGTGCGCAGTTTTGGGTGACTCCGGGCAAATCCGTGGCCGCTTCCCCTCGATTCCGTTTGACTCTCTGCTGTCACGCTGATGCTGTACGTCATCGCTCTGACGCAAGGAGTACGCATGTACGCGCGCGTTGTCGTCGTCGCGACCCTCGCGGTCCTCGGGCTCGGTGTCGGCCTGCTGCCCACGCCCCCCGCGGGTGCCGCGGGCGGTGACGGTCCGGTGGTCGTCGCCCATCGCGGCGCCTCCGCGTACGCGCCCGAGAACACCCTGGCCGCCGTCGACCGGGCCGCCGCCATGGGGATCGGCTGGGTCGAGAACGACGTGCAGCGCACCAAGGACGGCCGGCTCGTCGTCATGCACGACGACACGCTGGAGCGCACGACCGACGTCAAGCGCGTGTTCCCGCACCGGGCGCCCTGGCGGGTGAAGGACTTCACCGCCGCGGAGATCGCCCGCCTGGACGCCGGCCGTTGGTTCGGCACCCGGTACGCGGGCACGCGCGTACCGACGCTGCGGCAGTACATGGAGCGGTTGTCGCGTCACCATCAGAAGCTGGTCCTGGAGATCAAGAGCCCCGAGCTGTATCCGGGCATCGAGCGCGAGACCCTCGAGCTGCTGGCCGACGAGGGCTGGCTCGACGCCGAACACCTCAGGAACCGGCTGGTCGTCCAGAGCTTCAGCGCCGCCAGTGTGCGGAGGGTCCACGCCCTCCGGCCGGGGATCAGGACCGCCTTCCTGGGCACGCCCAAGGCGTCGGAGCTACCGGCGTACGCGCGGTTCGCCGATCAGATCAACGCGGCGTACACGAAGCTCTCGGCCCGCTACGTCTCCGCGCTGCACGCGGTCGGCGGCCCGCACGGCAAGCCGCTGAAGGTCTGCGCCTGGACCGTCAACACCGCGAGCGACGCCCGCCGGGTGGCCGGGTTCGGCGTGGACGGCATCATCACGAACGCCCCCGATGTGGTGCGCGCAGCCGTCAGTTCCCCCTGAGCCGGGCGTGCGCCGCGGGGTGCGTACGCACGACTCCGACGGCGTTGTCAGTGCCGCGCCGTACGGTGGGCGCATGGACAGTCATGGGCAGTACGAGCAGCAGGTGGTGTGGACCGTCACCGCCACGGACATCGGTCCGCTGCTGCTGGCCGCCACGCGCGACGGCCTGGTGAACGTGGTGTTCCACGCGACGGACGCCGTGCGCGACAGAGCGCTGGAGCGGCTGGCGTCCCGGCTCGGCGCGGAGCCCGTGGAGGACCCGGGGTCCCCGCTGCTGGCCGAGGCGATACGCCAGGTGGTGGCGTACTTCGCGGGTGAACGCCGCGACTTCGCACTCCCGCTGGACTGGTCCCTGATCGCCGGGTTCAACCGCCAGGTGCTGCGCGAGCTGGCGTCCGGAGTGCCCTACGGCACGGTGGTGGGGTACGGCGACCTGGCCGACCGGGTAGGGCAGCCGGGCGCGGCTCAGGCCGTGGGCGCGGCGATGGGCGCGAACCCGCTGCCGGTGGTGGTGCCGTGCCACCGGGTGGTCGAGAGCGACGGTGGCATCGGCGGGTTCGGGGGCGGGCTGGAGACCAAGCGGAGGCTGCTGGCGCTGGAAGGGGTGCTGCCGGAGCCGCTGTTCTGAGCCCGCGGGCCCGGCGCTCAGAGACTGATGTGGTAAGCCTTGCGGAGCGTCTCGTGGACCGTCCAGGTCGTACGGTCGCCCTCGCGCAGGATCGCCACATCACCCGGGCCGACCTCGAGGACGTCACCGCCCTCGACCTCGACGGTGGCGCGACCGCTGACCACCACGAACAGTTCGTTCGCCTCGGTGTCGGTGACGACACCCGGCGTGATCTGCCAGATGCCGCGCACCTGCTTGCCGTCGGAGGAGTCCCAGAGCACCTTGCCGGTCACGACCGGGTCCCCGGAGACGATCTGGGCCGGGTCGAGCGGCTCGGGCTCCAGTTCGGCGTCAGGGATGTGCACGGCGAAGGACGGGGCGGTCTGCGTCTGTGTCGTCATGGCCGGCCACCTTAGCCGCAGGTCCTCGCCGCTCACCGCCCGGGTACGGCCGGCGCCGTCGGCGCCTGTTACGCGTAGTGGCGTGCCTCGATGACGTTCCCGTCCGGGTCGCGGAAGTAGAAGCTGCGCCGGGCCGGGCCACGGGCGCCGAAGGAGTCGTACGAGAGGTCCGAGACGGGAACGGCCCGGTCCTCCAGGCGGGTTCTGAGGGCCTCGAACCCGTCCCCGCTCAGGGACAGGCACACATGGTTGACCGGGTGCCCGGCGCTCTCGGCGGCTCCGGGGAGCATCTTCATGCTCTCCATGAGGGAGAGCGGGGCGAGATCGAGGATGGACTCCTCGTTGATCCGGACCGAGGGGAACGGTGCCTTGCCCGCGGCGAATTCATCGACCCTGACGGGCTCCAGGCCGACCGTCTCCTCGTAGAAGCCCGCGGCGGCGACCGGGTCCCGCACCCACAGGACGACATGATCGAGAACGAGGCGTGGCGTGGTGTCGGTCATGCCTCCAGGCTGATGCCGTCTTCCCCCCGCGCGCAAGGTCGCCGGGATCGCGCGGAACACCGAAGGGCGCTGTGCCCGCCCGGCCGCTGCCCTGCTACTCCTTGCGCCCCCATGCCGAGATCATCGGTGCCGTCGCCAAGTCCATGGTGCCGGAGGCGACATGGGACAAATGCTGGTCGATCTCCTCGTCCGTGGCAAGGTCCGCGGCGACGAGCCGGTCCCGAATCTGACGGACCGTGGCGGCTTCGAGGGCCGAACAAGCCGGTGAGGCGATGGGGAAGGACGCGTCGGCCGCCACATGGCGCAGGCCCGCCTCGCGGAGCAGACGCGGGAGCCTGCGGCCGTACGAGAGGTCGGCGCCGCGGTCGGCGAGGAGCTTGCGGAAGCCGGTGCGCAGGCGGTTGGCGAGCCGTTGCTCGGGGCCGTACTCGTCCGGGCAGGCGAGCGGCTGGAGTGCCGGATCGGCGTCCTCGAGCAGCAGCCAGCCGCCGGGCCGCAGCGCCTTGATCATCGATCTCAGCGCCCGCTCCCGATCCGGTACGTGGACGAGGACGAGCCGGGCGTGGACGAGGTCGAAGCCCTCCTCCGGCGGTTCCTCCGCTCCCACGTCATGGGTGCGGATCTCGATCGGGGGGTGCGCTGCGGCCGCGGCCCACGAGGTGTCGATGTCGGTCGCGAGCACCTTGCCGGTCGGTCCGACCTTCTCGGCGAGCCAGGAGATGACGGAGGTGCCACCGGCGCCGACCTCCCAGCAGCGCCCGCCGGGTCCGATGCCGAGGTCCTCGATGTGGCGGAACGTCGTGGCGTCGAAGAGCGTGGACAGCGCGTCGAACCGTTTGCCCGCCTCGGTCTGCTGGTTGTCGAGGAGATACCCGTCGGATCGTGTCATATGGGAATCATCCCAGGGCACGCCGCCCGGCCCGCGGAGAGGGTCTCTCCACGCCCATGCGGCCTCGTAGAACGGAGCGGAACATTCCGTTCCCACAGGCTTTCCCGAGGCTCGGGCCGGGCTGGCAGACTGATTTGCGGCGGCGCGGAAGGCGGCGCGAGGAGATCCACGCGAGGAGATCCAGATGTCCATGGCAGGGAATCTGCGGAAGGTCGCGGGCCTCGGCGCGGTCGGCGGCCTCCGCAAGGTGGCACGGTTGGCGCGGCGTCGCACACGCGTCGACCTGAGTCACCCCGCCCGGTCGCCGCTGGGCTCCGCGGTGGTCAACTGCGTGACGTACCAGGACGGCGTGCGCGTCGGCGGCGGTGATCTGGTCAGGGCGATCGAGCGGGTCCGCAGGAGTGGCGAGGGATTCGTCTGGCTCGGGTTGAACGAGCCGACGCAGCAGGAGTTCGCGGGCATCGCCGAACTCCTGGACCTGCATCCGCTGGCGGTCGAGGACGCGGTGGAGGCGCACCAGCGCCCGAAGCTGGAGCGTTACGGAGACACGCTGTTCGCGGTCCTCAAGACCGTCTGTTACGTGGAGCACAAGGAGTTGACCGCGACGAGCGAAGTGGTGAACACCGGCGAGATCATGGTGTTCCTCGGCGCCGACTTCGTCGTCACGGTGCGGCACGGCCGGCATGGATCGCTCGGTCCGCTGCGGGAGGAACTGGAGGCCGTCCCACACCAGTTGACCAAAGGGCCCGCCGCGGTGCTGCACGCGATCGCCGACCGGGTGGTGGACGAGTATCTGAGCGTCACGGACGCCATGCAGGCGGACATCGACCAGGTCGAGACGGATGTGTTCACGGAGAACGGGGCACGCCTGGACCCGGGCCGCATCTACCAGCTCAAGCGTGAACTGCTGGAGCTGAAGCGGGCGGTGGTGCCGCTGGATCGCCCTGTCCAGGAGCTGGCCACCCGGCCGATCCGAGGGATCGCCCCGGAGATACAGGCGTACTTCCGCGACGTCTCCGACCATCTGCAACGGGCCATCGAGCAGATAGCCGCCTTCGACGAACTGCTCAACTCGATCCTGCAAGCGCATCTCGCGCAGGTGAGCGTCGCACAGAACGAGGACATGCGGAAGATCACGGCCTGGGCCTCGCTGATCGCGGTGCCCACCATGGTCACCGGCATGTACGGCATGAACTTCGATCACATGCCGGAGTTGCGCTGGAAGTTCGGCTACCCGCTGGTTCTGGGCGTGATAGCCGTCGCCTGTCTCGTCCTGTACCGGGGGTTCAAGCGCAACGGCTGGTTGTGATCTCGGCGCGCCCCTCCCCGGGTGCGTACGGCTCCCCGAGGGCGTACGGCGCTCCTGGCTCGTGGTTGGTCGACGGCTGTCGGCCGGGTAGGACGGTGTCGACGGCTGCCAGTCCGGGCGGGCGGTCGCGCGTCCGGCCGGGCAGGGAGCGGTCGGCAAGCGGACGCGGTCAGCGCGTAGCGCTCTTCGCGTAGACGCTTTCGACCCATTCGGCGAGCTGACCCTCCGTCAGATGCTCGGCCAGGTCGGCTTCGCTGATCATGCCGACGAGGCGCTTGTTCTCGATGACGGGAAGCCTGCGGATCTGGTGCCCTTCCATTTCCGTGAGCACCTCGCCGATGTCGGCGTCCGAGTCGATCCAGCGCGGCGTGCCCTGGGCCATCTCGCCCGCGGTGATACGCGAGGGGTCGTGGCCCATGGCCACACAGCCCACCACGATGTCGCGGTCGGTGAGGATGCCGCAGAGCCGTTCGTTCTCGTCACTGATGGGCAGCGCACCGACGTTGAGTTCGCGCATCAGCTGGGCGGCGCGGTCCAGGGTCTCGTGAGCGGGGATCCACTGGGCACCGCGGTGCATGATTTCTCCGGCGGTGGTCATGAAGTACCTCCTGGGCCCGGAAGGCCGGCGCGGCACGGGACGCACCGCATGTCCCGACGCCCTTCATTCTCTCCGTGTCATGAAGGGAACGCACCCGGAGCGCGGTGAGGCGGGAGCCTCGCGGGCTCAGCCGCTCCAGGCGGGGTGGCGCGGGTCGTCCGCGCGGATCAGTACGTCGGCGGTGGCACCCGGATCCGTCTCGGTCTCGTAGCGCTCGAAGGCGGGGAGGGTCCAGTGCTCGGACTCGGGGGTGTGTCGGCGCAGGGCGCCGGACGAGAGCCGTACATGGACGCTCAGGTCGAAGGGGAACCAATGTCGCAGCAGGAGAGGACCATGGAGCAACAGAAGTCCGCCTGGCGGGAGTTGGACGTAGGGGCTGCGGGTGGCGCGGTCGGTGAGCGGGTCCCGGAGGTCGGGCAGGACACGGCCGTCGCCGCCTGGTTCGAGGGGACCGAAGACCTCACGCCACAGCGCGCTGGCGTCGAGCCACCCGTCGTAGTAGGCGTCGGGGTCGCGATGGCCGTGCTCGAAGCGCAGGGAGGCCGGGCGCAGGAAGCCCTCGGCGTCGACGACGAGGGAGGAGCGGCCCCGTATCCGCAGTGCGTCGGACACACGCCGGGCGAGGTCGCCGGGGCGTGCGGCCGGGGCCCCGTCGAAGGCGATGCGCGGCCAGGGGCTGCCGTCGTCGGGGCTCAGGTCGAGCAGCCGGTCGGCGAGGAGGTCGCCGAGCCGTTCCCAGGTGATCGCTTCGAGTCGCACACGGCCCATGATGCCGTGCCGCGACGGCGGATCTGCGGCGCGGCCGGTGACGGTGCGCGCGAGAGGGTCGACGCGCGGCGGAGTGGACGGTCCGGCCGGGGCCGCCGCGGTCGTCGTGCCGCGGAACGGGAAGGAAGCGGTCATGGCGCGGACCTCAACTCCCCCTCCCTTCAGCGGACTTCTCGTGTACCAGCCGATCCGGCGGCGGCACTGCGCCGCGTGCCGGAGCGGGCCGTTGTCCCTGTTGGTACGGGAGCAGGGGGCACCGTGGTGTCTGGACTGCGCGGAACTCGGTCATCTGGTGTTCCTGCCGCGGGGCGACACCGCGCTGACCCGGCGCTCGCAGCAGGCGAGTGCGTTGTGGACGGTGGTGGTGCGGTTCGACCGGCGCCGCGGCCGGTACGAACGGCAGGGGGTTCTCGTCGAGGAGGCCGCGCTCGCCCTGGCCGAGGAGCAGTGCCTGGCGGACGCGGAGGCGCGGCGCAGACGACGGATACGGGACGCGCGTCGGCGGGCAGCGCAGGACACGCGGTTCACGGAGGCGTTCGCGCGCGAGGTCCAGCGGCTGTTTCCCGGGTGCCCGGCGGAGCGGGCGCGGGCGATCGCGGCGCATACGTCGGTGCGCGGCAGCGGGCGGGTCGGGCGCAGTGCGGCGGGCCGGGCGCTGTCGCCGGAAGCCGTGAGCGCGGCGGTGCGGGCGTCCGTACGGCACCTGGAGACGCCGTACGACCGGCTGCTCATGGACGGGGTGCCACGGCCGGAGGCGCGGCGGCGCATCGCGGAGGGGGTGGAGAACGTGTTGCGGGAGTGGAGGCAAGCGCTCCATGAGACCTCGTGAGGCCGGGCCGCGCGGGCAGCGGCGGACACGCTGTGCGCATGGCCCGTCCGGCGCGCGCACGGATACCGGCGCGCGCACGGATACCGGCGCGCGCATGGATATCGGCCTCGTACGCGGCTTCGCTGGTGATCGCGCGCTGAGACCGGAAGGATCTCAAGGGTCGAAGGATCGAAACGGGGGTTCACATGATCGAAGGGCCGTACTTCACGCTGACCGTGCTGGGGGCACTCGGGACGGGGCTGATGGCGGGGGTGTTCTGCGCGTTCTCGACGTTCGTGATGAGGGGGCTCGGTTCGCTGCCGCCGACCAAGGCGGTCGCGGCGATGAACGCGATCAACCGAGCGGCGCCGAGACCGGCGTTCATGATCGTGTTCGTGGGGTCGGCGGTGCTGTGCGCCGTGCTCGCGGTGGTGACGTTCGTGGTGTGGCCCGAGGGCGCCACGGTCGAACTGCTCGTGGGAAGCGGCCTGTATCTGATAGGCGCCTTCGGGGTCACCGTCACGGCGAACGTGCCCCGCAACGCCGCGCTGCTGAAGCTGGAGCCCGGTTCCGAGGAGGCGAACGCCTACTGGCGCACGTACCTGCGCGAGTGGACGGTCTGGAACCACGTCCGCATGGTCGCGTCGGCGGGTGCGACGCTGTCCTACGTCCTCGCCCTCACCTGAGCCGGGTCACGGTCACGGTCGCGGTCGCGTCGTATGACGGCACGAGTCGTATCGTGGCACGAAGAGACCCCTACGCGTACGCAAGGGGAAGGCCATGGCCGATCCCAAGGGTTTCCTGACCACACCCCGTGAGGAATGGCCCCGCCGCCCCGTCGAGGAACGGGTGCACGACTGGGACGAGGTGTACGTCCCCGGTGCGCTGCTGCCGATCATCAGCCGTCAGGCGAACCGGTGCATGGACTGCGGGGTTCCCTTCTGCCACGCGGCCTGCCCGCTCGGGAACCTGATCCCCGAGTGGAACGGCCTGGTCTCGCGTGAGGACTGGCGGGCGGCGAGCGAGCGGCTGCACGCCACGAACAACTTCCCGGAGTTCACGGGGCGGTTGTGCCCCGCGCCGTGCGAGGCGGGGTGTGTACTGGCCATCGACCAGCCCGCGGTCACCATCAAGAACGTCGAGGTGGCGATCGCGGACCGGGCCTGGGAGGAGGGGTTCGCGCCGCCGTGTGCACCGGAGCGGCTGTCGGGGCGGACCGTCGCCGTCGTCGGATCGGGACCGGCCGGGCTCGCGGCGGCCCAGCAGCTCACACGCGCCGGGCACACGGTGGCGGTGTACGAGCGCGCGGACCGCGTCGGAGGGCTCCTGCGCTACGGGATACCGGCGTTCAAGATGGAGAAGCGGCATCTCGACCGGCGGCTGCGGCAGATGCGCGCCGAGGGGACGAAGTTCCGTACGTCGACGACCATCGGGAGGGACATAGGAGCCGAGGAGCTGCGGGCTCGCTACGACGCCGTGGTGATCGCGACGGGCGCCACCGCCTGGCGTGAACTGGACGTGCCGGGGCGGGAGTTGGCCGGTATCCAGCAGGCGATGGAGTATCTGCCGCTGGCCGACCGGGTGTGCGAGGGGGACCTGGAGGTCTCGCCGCTGTCGGCGGCCGGCAAGCATGTCGTGATCGTGGGCGGCGGGGACACCGGCGCGGACTGTCTGGGCACCGCGGTGCGCGAGGGCGCCGCGTCCGTGACCCAGCTCGACATCTATCCGCAGCCGGAGGCGGAACGGGACGAGGTCGGCGAGCCCTGGCCGACGTATCCGAAGGTCTACCGGCTCTCCGCCGCGCACGAGGAGGCGCGTGATCTGCGGACGGCGCCCGCGGCGGACGCGGATGCCAGGCTCTTCGCGGCGTCCACGCTCCGCTTCACGGGGGACGCGGACGGGCATGTGCGGGAGCTGCACCTGGTCGAGGTGGACGAGCGGCGCCGGCCGCTGCCGGGCTCCGGGCGGACGCTTCCCGCCGACCTCGTACTGCTCGCGCTCGGCTTCTCCGGGCCGGACCGCGCGGACGGTCTCATCGACCAGCTCGGGCTCGCGCTCGACCCGCGCGGAACGATCGCGCGCGACGAGGACTTCGCGACGAACGTCCCCGGCGTGTACGCCGCCGGGGACGCCGCGCGCGGGCAGTCGCTGATCGTCTGGGCGATCGCGGAGGGGCGGGCCGTGGCCGCGGCGGTGGACCGACGGCTGATGGGCGGGGTCTCGCACCTGCCGGCGCCGATCGGGCCGTACGACCGGCCGATGGGGGTGTAGCGCGGTCGTACGGGACCCGTCACGCGGTCGTGCGGGACCAATCACGCGGCTGTACGGGACCCGTCCCCACGTCCCTACAGGCATCCGGGCTTTCGCTGTCCCGGAACTACGGCGTGCGGGCCACCGCCCCGTAGCCGGGAATGACTCCGTCGTCCTGGCCGGGAACCGGTTCGCCCAGCTCCGGGTGCCATCGGTGGACCACCTCGACGCCGGGTGCGACGAGGTCGAGTCCGTGGAAGAAGCGGGCGAACTCGTCGCGGGAGCGCAGCGCCAGCGTGATCCCCGCCGCCCTGAGCTTCTCGGTCGCCGCCGCGGACACCTCCGGTGTGAAGTCGGCTGTGGCGTGGGTCATCACCAGATAGCTGCCGGAGGGCAGTTCGGCCAGCAGCCGGTCGACCAGTTCGTGCGCGCCCTCCTCGTCGGAGACGAAGTGCAGCAGCGCGACGAGGGAGAGCGCCACGGGCCGATCGAAGTCCAGGACCCGCTTGGCCCCCTCGACCACGGCGGCCGGGTCGCGCACATCGGCCTGCAGATACTCGGTCGCGCCCTCGGGGGTACCGCGCAGCAGGGCCTCCGCATGAGCCAGCACGATCGGGTCGTTGTCGCAGTAGACGACGCGCGCGTCGGGTGCGACCTCCTGGGCGATCTGATGAAGGTTCGGCTCGGTCGGGATGCCCGTGCCGATGTCGAGGAACTGCCGCACTCCGTTCTGGGCCAGCCAGCGCGTGGCCCGGTGCATGAACGCGCGGTTGACCCGCGCCATCACCGGCACCCTCGGGTCGAGGGTGAGCATCTGCCGGCCCATCTCCTCGTCGACGGGGTAGTTGTCCTTCCCGCCGAGGTACCAGTCATACATCCGTGCGGGGTGCGGCGTACTCGTGTCGATGACGACTGCGTTCCGGTCGGAACCCTGCCCGGTCATAGGGAACTCCGTAATCCTCTGGGAGAGTCGAGGAAGTCGAGGAAGTCGATGATCAAGTCAATGCCAAGGTGATGGTGCGGATAACAAGATCGCTCAGCAGCAAGGGAGTTACGAGAGCAGGAAGTCGGCCTCCCCTGCCTTGGCCCCCTGGATGAACGCGGTCATCTCGTCGGAGGTGTAGATCAGCGCGGGCCCGTCCGGGTCGGTGGACTGGCGGACGGCGATCCGCCCGTCGGCGAGCTTCATCGCCTCCAGGCAGTTGCCGCCGTTGCCCCCGCTCCACGGCTTGTGCCAGCCCTCGCTGCCCAGTTCACGGGCGGGCATGCCGTTGTAGACGCGTTTGCGCGACGTGATGCGATCCATTTACAGCTCCTTGCGGAGATCCTCCAGGATCTCCTTCGTGCGTTGTGCCGTAGCGGCCTGGGCCGCCATGCGGTCCATGACCTCGAGGTGGGTCGCCACCTCGGCGCGCGCGTCCAGATAGACGGCACCGGTCAGGTACTCGCTGTAGACCATGTCCGGCAGTTCTGACATGGCAAATCGAAACAGGACGAAGGGTCCGTAGGTGCCCGGATGCGGACCCGAGGAGAACTCGAGTACCTGGAGCGTCACATGGGGCAGTTCGGTGACTTCCAGCAGCCGTTCGACCTGGGCGCGCATGACCTCTGGGCCGACAACGGGGCGGCGCAGCACGGTCTCGTCCATCACGGCCCAGATACGGGGCGCGTCCGCACGCGTGAGCAACTCCTGGCGCTGCATGCGCAGCGCCACATGCCGCTCTATGTCCTCGGGCCTGGTCTGCCCGATGGCACCCGACGTCAGGACACCCCGGGCGTAGGCGTCGGTCTGCATGATGCCGGGCACGAAGTGGGGCTCGTACTGGCGGATGAGCGTGGCGGCGCCCTCCAGGCTGACGTACATCGAGAACCAGCCCGGCAGGATGTCGTGGAACCGCTGCCACCAGCCCGGCTTGTTGGCGTCCTCGGCAAGCTGGACGAAGGCCTCCGCCTCCTCCTCGCCCACCCCGTACGACTTCAGCAGCAACTGAAGGTAGGGGATCTTGAGGGCGACCTCGGCCATCTCCATACGGCGGACCGTGGCGGGGGCGACCCGCAGGACGCGCGCGGCCTCCTCGCGCTTGAGTCCGGCACGTTCGCGCAGGTCCAGCAGGCGCCGTCCGAGAACGACCTGGCCGACCGTCGGCGCCGACCGCGGCTCACTCATCTCGCGCCTCCTCCCTTCCTCCGTTGCCTGACCAACCTCCGGCGCCCCGGCAGCCAAGACGGCGCCGTTCGAACCCTTTTCGCACCGTTCCGCGCCCGCGTTCGATTTCGACCGGCGGGCCCTCGACGGGGCCCCGGACGCGAAGTCCGTACCTCAGATCCCAACTGGCGCCGCTCGGCGTGCTGTTGCGAGCAGTGTGCCACGACGATTCTCGAAGTCACACTGCACTCTGCAATTTTCAGAGTGACTCTTGCCAAGTGTCCACGCCGGGGCGATAGTGGCAAGCGTGATTCCGTCCGCGCCGTTAGGAACAGATGCCGCCGCAGACCGGTTCGACCCGGCCGGCGCCACAGGGCTGCGCCCTGGCGTCGCACTGCGTCGATTCCGCTTCGAGCTGGCCGCCCACCCGCAGTCCGTCGCACGGGCCCGGCAACTGACGCGTGCCCGGCTGACCGGGTGGTCGGTTGGCGAGGACGCGTGCGACACGGCGACCCTGATCGTGTCCGAACTGGTCACCAACGCGATCGTGCACACCGCCGGAGCCTCCGTCGTCTGCGAGCTGCAGGACGAGGGCGGCATGGTGCGCATAGCCGTACGTGACGAGGGATGCGCTCCGGATGAGCCGCACCCCGTACCGCAGCGATGCGCGGAGGAGCACGGCCGAGGACTGCTTCTCGTCGAGGCCCTGTCCCTGGCCTGGGGAACTCAGAAGGCGGGGGCCGGACTGCTGGTCTGGGCGGAACTCGCGCGGGCGACCGATCAACGGACGGCTGACCAGCGGACGACGGGTCAACGGACTACTGACCAGCGGGCGACCGGTCAACCGAATACTGACCAGCGGGCGACCGACCGACGGACAACCGGTCAACCGAATACTGACCAGCGGGCGACCGACCGACGGACCATCGATCAGCGGGCGACCGGCGAGTGTTCCATCCCGGCGCAGCCGTCCCGGGACCTGTCGTGTTCCGGCGACAGGTCCCGGGCGATCGAGGCCGCCCCGGCACGCTACGACCTCGGCTGGAGCGCGAAGAAGCCCCCGGCGGACGGCCAGGGATCCCGGACCGACGCGTCCTGGACCGGAACCGAATGGGTGTGAGGGACATGCGGTCGGCCACAGGAGTCCCCGGCACCACGGCCGTGACGCTGAACTCACTGGTCCGTCTCGGCCGGACCCGCCGGGCGTCCGGACCGGCCCGGCGGCTCCCCCTGCCCGAGGACATGGCGGTGCCGCTCGGCTGCGACGCGGTCGCCGTGCCCGCGGACTACGGACCGCTGCTGCTGCCCCGGCTGCCACGGGTCGGGTGTGTGTTCGCCGACCGGGCCGAGTGGTGGTGGATCGTGCCGTCCGACTCGGACATGGCCCTCGACTGGCCCGAGCCCGCGCGGTACGCCCCCGGCGCGCTCGTCCCGGACACGCCGATCCTTCCCGGGCTCATCCACCGGCCGCACGACACCATGCCGTACACCCCGCCGATCCCGCTCTATCTCACCCTGTGCCGGATCACGGGTACGCCGCCGACGTGGTCACGCCCGATCAGCGCCTGACCTCGTACTGGTACTCGTCGTGGAAGCGGATCGACGCGCTGCCCGCGGGTGCGCCCAGGGCCGATGCCCGTCCCCGGGGCTGCTCCCACTCCTCCTGCCGCCCCAGGGCCGTGAGGTCGAGCAGGCTGGTGGTGGAGCCGAGTCCGTCGAGGCCGCGCTCGTACGTCGAGTAGGTGTGGAAGACCCGGTCGTGGTCCCGTAGGAAGCAGCTCACCCCGGGCCGCTCGACCGACTCGCCCGCGCGGTCCACGGTCACCTGGAAGTCGTGGTTGAAGAGTGTGCCGTAGGACGAGTACCAGGGCATGGTCCAGCCCAGGCGTGCCTTGAAGGGCAGGATTCGGGTGTACGGGGCTCGTGACACGACGGCGAACGACGTCCCGCGCGCGTGCAGATGCGCGAGGTGCCCGATCTGGTCGAGGAACGCCGCGCACCTGCGGCAGCCCTCGTCCCACTCGGGCGCGAACATGTAGTGGTACACCACGAGTTGGTGCCGCCCCTCGAAGGCTTCGAGGAGAGTGGCCTTGCCGTCGCCGCCTTCGAACACGTACTCCGTGTCGACCTCGACCATCGGCAGCCGCCGCCGCTCGGCGTTGATCGCGTCACGCGCGCGCGTGGCCGCCTTCTCCTTGGCGAGCAGTGCCTCGCGCTCGGCCCGCCACTCCTCGCGCGAGACGATCTCCGGAAGCGTCATCACCCCTCCATGGAAGTCCGTTCTCAAGGGTGGACTGCCTTGGGAAGCGGAACTCATCGCTCGCGCGCGGGATTTCACACGGCGCGATGTCATGGGCCCCTGCGTGGGTGTCCCGGCTCGGGTCCGGGCGGAAGTTCCTCGGAACGGGAGCGGGCCCGAGGGCGGTAGCCGGCCCCCGGACCCTGTCGATGCCGCCATGTGGCACGCCGGCACGTTCGAGAACCCAGGTCAGTCGTTATGCCGCCGCGTCCTGCCTTTGGACCACCGCACATCGAGCTGCGCGGGCTGGACTTGAACCAGCATCTCGGCGTACTGGGGCCTGGGCCCGGTCGATCCGGCGCTCGGCGGCGAATACTGAGTCTGGAGCAATAGTCTGAGATTGATCGCGGTCTGCCTCTGCCATTGGGCTACCGCGGCCGGAAGATGTGCCGCGGGGAGGGGTCGAACCTCCACTGGAACCGCGCCGTCACGACAAGCTTCAGCTTCAGCTTGCGCTCCTCGCGCACCCCGGCCGGCCTTGTGGCGGCCGGGGAGTTCTTGAGGCTACCCGAACAGGTAGCCGAACACGGCGTCCCCGACCCGCTGGTCGACGACGTCCACGCCGTTCGCCTCCTCACGGGCGAACTTGACGGCCTGCTGGAGCTTCTCGACCCGGTCGAGCAGTTCGTTCACACGCCGCGCGGGCAGGGCACCGGAGAACTTCACCGTGGTCCAGTACCCGACGGGCACGTCCTCGTAGTACACCTCGACCTGAGCCGGGTGCTTCTCGGTGGCCTCCGCCTTCACGTGGTTGCGGGGCACCTTCTTCGTACGCAGCGTCCGCACCGGCTCGGTCTTCCACGCGTCGGTGGACGGGTCCTGCGTCCAGGACTCGGAGGCGTCGAGGATCGGCA
Source organism: Streptomyces macrolidinus (assembly GCF_023887685.1). Classification (GTDB taxonomy): domain Bacteria; phylum Actinomycetota; class Actinomycetes; order Streptomycetales; family Streptomycetaceae; genus Streptomyces; species Streptomyces macrolidinus. The sequence goes on from NZ_JAMWMR010000002.1 coordinate 104,073, forward strand.
GCTTGCGGACGAAGGTGTTGAGGTCGACGAGCTGCTTCTCCAGGAAGAGCAGATACGCCACGGGGGCATCGGCGACGAGCACGCGCCCGTCCACCTTCACATCCGCCTTCGCCGTGCAGTTGGCCCAGTCCTTCGTGGCGGTCACGTCGAACAGCCGCGTGAGCGTCGCCGCGGTCTGCCGCAGTACGTCCTCGGCCTGTACCTGAACCCGCGTGGATTCGGACGGCAGTTGCTCGCCCTCCTCGTCCTTCGGCTGGTACGTCCGCGAGATCCCGGCGAGCAACGCGGGCTTCTGCAAGCCGTGGTGGGCGGCCGTCAGGTCCTGATGGCTCCTGGACTTGATGCCCTTCTCGACTGCGATGATCTGATTGAGTTTCGCCACGTCACAGACCGTAGCAACACGAAGGCCGAGGTTTCGAACGATTATCGGTCCGCGGTCGCGCGCGTGGCGGAGAGGGCTTCCTCGAAGAGGTCCTCCGCCGACGCGAGCGCCTGCACGAGCGTCTCGGGGCGGCTCGTCAGCCCCGACACGATCCCGTCGACGCGCCGCAGCCCCGCCCGCTCCAGCAGCCGCTTCTCGTTGGTCACCCATTCCCCGCGCGCCGCGAGCACGGCGTGGCCCGCGTGCGTGGCGGCCGTGGCAAGGGCTCCGGCGACCTCGGTCAGGCGGCCCTGCGGGGCATGGTTGGCCTTCGCGTACGCGAGGGTGGCGCGGGCCGTGCCGTACCAGCGTTCGGGGGCGGAGGCGCGCAGCTTCTCCGGGTACGTCCGCGGGCGCGGGAGCGTGCCCCGCAGGACACGGTTGACGGCGAGTTCGGCCACCAGCAGGTACGTGGGGATACCGGCGAGGTGGAAGAGCAGCGGCTCCACCTGGAAGCGGCCTTCCGCCGCCTCCGCCACCTGGTGTTCCACGACGTCGAGATCGCGGTAGTGGACGTCGACGCGGCGGCCCTCGATGGTCAGCCACGCGCCGCCGTTGAAGACTCCGCCGCCCCAGCCGCCGATCTCCGAGACCTCGCCGGGCCAGCCGACGGCCCGCAGGTCGGCGGGGTCGAACTCCGGGCCCCGGTAGTAGACGGCCAGATCCCAGTCGCTGTCCGGGCCGTGCGTGCCCTGCGCCCGGGAGCCGCCGAGAGCGACGGCGCACACCCCGGGAAGAGCGGCAAGCCGGTCCGTGACACCCTCCAGGAACGCCTCGTCGTCCGTACTCATCGCCCGCCCATCTCCCCTTCTCCTCCGCGCAGTTACGAAGGCTCACTGTAGCTCAGTGACGGGCAGCCCCGCGGTGACGGCCGCCGTGCGCAGGACCTCCCGCAGCATCTCCGAGGTGAGTCGCCCGGTGAAGGTGTTGCGCTGGCTGACGTGGAAGCAGCCGAAGAGGTCCAGGCCCTCCAGCGCGACCCGGGCACCGTGGCCGAACGCGGGGCGCGGCCGGGGGATCGACCAGCCCGCCTCGTCCAGCGCGGTCAGCGCGGCCTGCCAGCCGAAGCCGCCGAGCGCGACCACGCACCTGAGCGACGGCCGCAGCAGCCGCAACTCCTGTACGAGCCACGGTCGGCAGGTGTCCCGCTCCTCGGGCGTCGGCTTATTGGCGGGCGGAGCGCAGTGCACGGGCGCGGTCACGCGCACGCCGTACAGCTCCAGACCGTCGTCGGCGGACACCGAGGTCGGCTGTGACGCGAGGCCCACGGCGTGCAGTGCCGCGTACAGCACGTCCCCGGAGCGGTCTCCGGTGAACATCCGCCCGGTCCGGTTGCCGCCGTGGGCCGCGGGCGCGAGACCGATGACGAGCAGCCGGGCATCGGGCGGTCCGAAGCCCGGGACCGGCCGCCCCCAGTACGTCCAGTCGGCGAACGCGGGGCGCTTGGTACGGGCCACCTCCTCGCGCCACGCGACCAGGCGCGGGCAGGCGCGGCATCCCGTGATCCGCTCGTCGAGCGCGGAGAGGCTGCTGTCCATGCCTCCACGGTAGGCCGGGCGGCGGCAAAACCCGTCGGATCGGCCTGGCGCCGAGAGCTAAGGTCGGACCATGGCTTTCGAAGGTGCGCACGACGACAGGGCGGACGGGTCCGAGCAGGCCCGTACGACCACGGCGTCCCGGGACCGTGAGACGGACGGGCGGGGCTCCGGTACGGACGGGGACGGCGCGGTCCGTGAGGCCGCACCGCAGGGCGCGTCGCAGGGCTCCGGCGACCCGGCGGCGGCCGACCCCCGGACCGCCGCCGCGGTGGCAGCCGCCGAGGCGGCGGGGCCGTCGAGCGGCGAGAGCGTGCGCATCGACAGTTGGATCTGGTCCGTGCGGCTCGTGAAGACCCGCTCGATGGGTGCCACCGCCTGCCGGGGCGGGCATGTACGGCTGAACGGCGAGCGGGTGAAGCCCGCCCACTCCGTGCGCGTGGGTGACGAGGTACGTCTGCGGCACGAGGGCCGGGAGCGGATCGTGGTCGTCAAGCGCCTGATCCGCAAGCGGGTGGGCGCCCCGGTGGCCGTGCAGTGCTACATCGACAACAGTCCGCCCCCGCCGCCCCGCGAGGCCGTCGCCCCTGCGGGCATCCGCGACCGCGGCGCGGGCCGCCCCACCAAGCGGGACCGCCGCGACATGGAACGCCTACGCGGCCTGGGCACACCCCCGGGCGTCGACTCCGACACCGAGGGCAGGCCCGAGGGGCGGGGCCGGTCCGGCGACCGGGGTCGGTCCCGGGGACGGGGCGGAACCGGCGGGCTCTGAGCACGGAGCCCGCAGCCACGGCGTGGACCGCCCCGCCAGGCAGCCCTACCGGGGCCCGTACCCACCCCGCCGGGCAGCCCTGACGGAGTTCTACCGGCGGACCGCGGATCGGGTGCCGGGCCCGGCGGCGGGGGCGAACCGGCGGGCTCTGAGCGCGGGACCCGCAGCCACGGCCTGGCGCCCTGCCGGGCAGTCCTACGCGAAGCCCGTACCGGCGGACGGAGACTGGTGGACGGAGTCAGGCGCGGCGGCGTATCAGTCGTAGCAGCTCCGCCGCCCCGGCCCGGCGGGTCGCCGCGATCAGGATCAGCGGGACCATCAGGATCAGCGGGGTCGCCGCGTTCTCACCGTCGAAGGCCGTGAGCTGCATGATGAACGCGCCCACCATCAGCGCGGACAGCGCCACCGCCGCGACCGACGCCAGCGCGGGGATCAACAGCCCCACCGCACCGGCCAGTTCGAGCAGACCGATGGTGTACATCCCTCCGCTCCCCCAGCCCATCCGGTCGAAGGACTCCACAGCCGACGGGTGCGCGATCAGCTTGGGCAGCGCGCTCGCGACGGCGAAGAAGAGCGCGAGCGCGATCTGCACCGTGCGCAGAGAGATCTCGGCGCGACGGCTCCTTCGGTGACCGCGGCTCTCCGTCACGGAAGCGGGGGCGGCAGGGGTGACGGGAGCGGTGGTCTCGGACACGCGGTCCTCCTGTGAGAAGTGGTTCCAAGGAGTTGTACTGACGCAGGGGTAGACCCGCCCACACCCCTCAACTCACCGGTCTCCAGCAGGATTTCCCATCCGTATCACCTTCCCGTCCCCCCGCTCGGCCGACTACTTCATCGGCACCGCCCGCACCCAGATCCTGTCCTCCGTCAGATACCGGTCCACCTCCAACCCGGCCTCCCCGAGCGCCTCTTCGAACTGCTCCCGGCTCAGCGGTCGGGACAGGAACGTCTGTGTCCATGTGACATCAGGGAACACATACTCCGCGCGCACCGAGTCGACGCCGTCGCCCACCGGCTGCGCCGAGACCATCCGTAGCGTGAAGCCGCTCGGGTCGACTCGCTCGCGCGGCAGGTTCGTGTGGTAGTCCTCGCCCTCTCGCTGGATCAACACACAGCCGCCGTCCGCCACATGGCGTGCACACGTCCTCAGCAGGCCTCGCCGCACCTCGATGTCTCCCGCGTGCACCAGGAACGACGCGAGCATCACGACGTCGAAGGTCTCGCCCAGGTCGAGGTCCTCGATCGGGCTGCATATCGTACGCGTGCCGCGCACCCGCTCCAGCATCTGCGGCGACTCGTCCACCGCCGTGACCGTGAAGCCGCGGTCCAGCAGCGGGTGGGTCATCCGCCCGACGCCGCAGCCCAGCTCCAGGATGCGCGCGCCGGGCGGCACCGCCGCGGCGATGATGTCCGGCTCGTCCCTGACCGGCAGCCGCGTATACAGATCGACCGCGCAGCCGTCCGGCGTGATCGCGCCGGGGCCCGTTCCTTCGTATCCCTCTCGCATGTTCTGTCTCATGCCGGTCCAACGGCCGGTCCACGGCGCCCAGTTCCCCCTCACCCTTCACTCGATGGAGTGAAACGTTCGATGAGGGAACTCCTGCTCGACCGACAACGGATGTCGGTCACGGTGACCCTCCCGATCCGGTGGCCCCGACCTGGTGAACCCGTGCCAGGGGGGTACCCGCAAGGGAGGAGCAGTGATGATGATGCGTACAGGCAGTGAACCGGCGACAGCACGCAGTGCCCTGCGGGTGCGCTTCTGGCTGAGTGTGTGGGGCCTGGCCTGGGCGAGTTTCGGAACGATCGCGTTCGCGCTCATCGGGCAGACCGGCTGGGCCATCGCGTGTGGCGTCCTGTGGCTGGTCGTCACCGTGGACATGGTCATGATCGTGCGGCACATACGCCAGGGTCCGCACTGGCAGCCGGGCCGCGACGTCCCGCCGTACCTCCCCCCGAGCGACCGCCGCCGCTAGCGACCGCCGCCGATAGCGGGGCAGGCGGCCCCTACGACTCGAAGCGCGCCGCCTTCACGTACTCGGGGTTCGGGTCCAGCGCCGCCGCCAGCCGGAAGTGACGCGTGGCCTGCTCCGGGCGCCCCTGGCGTTCGTAGGTGCGGCCCAGCGCGAAGTGCGCGAACGCGTTGTCCGGCTCGCGTTCCAGCACGATGCCGAACTCCAGCTCCGCGGCCCGTAGTTGCGCCGCGGCGAAGAAGGCGCGGGCACGCAGCAGCCGCGCGGCCGTGTTCTCGGGGTGCGCGGCTACGACCCCGTCGAGCAGCTTCACCGCGCCGCGCGGGTCCCGTGCGGCGAGCAACTGCTCCGCGGCGCGGAAGCCGATGACATGCGTCCGGGGTGTGGGTCCGGTCGGTTCGCTGGTCTCGGGCACAGCGGAGTCCTTCCCTTGCTGCCCCGGTTCAACGCCCGCGGCGCCGACCGCTATTCCTGCGCCGACCGCTGTTCCCGCGTCGACCGCTATTCCTGCGCCGACGGCTGTTCCGGTGCCGACGGCTGTTCCGGTGCCGACCGCTGTTCCGGTGCGCGCCGCGCCCTGCGCGCGAGGTCGTCCCATACGTCCCTCACGCGCTGCCGCAGCCGCTCCAGGGGGACGTCGTTGTCGATGACGATGTCCGCGATCTCCAGGCGCTTCTCGCGCGTCGCCTGGGCGGCCATGCGCGCGCGTGCGTCCTCCTCGGTCATGCCACGCAGGCGGACGAGGCGGTCGAGCTGCGTCTCGGGGGCGGCGTCGACGACGACCACGACGTCGTAGAGCGGGGCGAGGCCGTTCTCGGTGAGGAGGGGGACGTCATGGACGACCACGGCGTCCTCGGCGGCGGCGGTCTCGAGCGCGCGGGAGCGGGCGCCCACCAGGGGATGCACGATCGAGTTGAGGACGGCGAGCTTCTCCGGGTCGGCGAAGACGATGGCGCCCAGCTTGGGGCGGTCCAGGCTGCCGTCCGGCGCGAGGACGTCCGGCCCGAAGGCCTCGACGACCGCCGCGAGCCCGGGAGTTCCGGGCGCGACGACCTCGCGCGCGATGCGGTCCGCGTCGATCAGTACGGCCCCGTACTCCACGAGGAGCCGCGACACCTCGCTCTTGCCGGCCCCGATCCCGCCGGTCAGGCCCACGGACAGCATGACCGCGCCTCCCTCTCCTGAACCCCGCTGCGGCGGGGCTCCCTGGCTCGGCAGCCTATCGGATCAGCTGTCCCGCTCCCGTTCCGCCAGGAAGCGCTCGAACTCCTGGCCGATCTCGTCCGCGGACGGGATCTCGACAGGCTCGGCGAGCATGTTGCCGCGCGTCTCCGCGCCCGCGGCGGCGTCGTACTGGTGCTCGAGACCCTGCACGAGCGCGACGAGTTCCTCGTCGCCCTCCCGGATCTGCCGGTCGATCTCCGTCTGTGTGCGGTACGCGTCCGTGCGCAGGGAGTGGGCGATATCGGGGAGGACGAGCCCCGTCGCGGCCGTGATGGCCTCCAGGACGGTCAGCGCGGCGTCCGGATACGGCGAGCGTGCGATGTAGTGCGGGACGTGCGCGGCGACGCCGAGGACGTCGTGTCCGGCTTCCATGAGCCGGTACTCGACCAGGGACTCGGCGCTGCCGGGGACCTGTGCCTCCTCGAAGGGGCTGCGGTGGCCCGGCACCAGGTCGCTGCGGTTGCCGTGCGGGGTGAGGCCCACGGGCCGGGTGTGCGGCACGCCCATGGGGATGCCGTGGAAGTTCACCGCCAGCCGGACCCCGAGGCGCTCCACGATCTGCCGGACGGCCGCGGCGAAGCACTCCCACTCCACGTCCGGCTCGGGCCCGGAGAGCAGCAGGAAGGGCGCCCCGGTGACGTCCTGGACCAGCCGTACCTCGATACGGGGCACCTCGTAGCCGGTCCAGCGGTCCTGCCGGAAGGTGAGCAGGGGACGGCGGGCCCGGTAGTCGACGAGCCGGTCGTGGTCGAAACGCGCCACGGCCTGGTGGGGCAGGGCGTCGAGCAGCCGGTCGACGATCTGGTCGCCGGTCTCGCCCGCGTCGATGTACCCGTCGAAGTGGTAGAGCATGACCAGTCCGGCCGACTCCTGGGCGAGCGCCATGTCGACGGCGGCCAGGCCCTTCGGCTCCCATGTGTACAAACCCTGCGGATCAAGCACTGTAGACCGCGCCTCCTCGTGTCGTACTGCACAACAGAGGCCAAGGCCTGGTCATTCCCGTCCGCCGCTGCGCGGTCACGGCCCGTCAGGTGCCCGCGTACCGGCCGTCAGGGGCCCGCGCACTGCCATCGGGTGCTCGCGTACGTGCCGTCCGGCGGGGCCGGGGGCCGGAAACACGACTGTGGGCCCGCCCCCACAGGGGGACGGGCCCACAGTCGATCGGCTATAGCCAAGCCTCAGCGGCTAGCGATCAGCTCTGGCCGCCGGCCAGCTTCTCGCGCAGGGCCGCCAGGGCCTCGTCCGAGGCCAGCGCACCGGAGGTGTCGCCACCCTCGGAGGAGTACGAACCGCCGCCGGACGCGGCCGGAGCGGCAGCCTCGCCACCCTCGGCGGCAGCCTGGGCGTCCGCCTCGCGGGACTTGACGACCTGCTGCTGGTGCTGCTCGAAGCGGGACTGCGCCTCGGCGTACTGGCGCTCCCACTCCTCGCGCTGCTTCTCGTAGCCCTCGAGCCAGTCGTTGGTCTCGGGGTCGAAGCCCTCGGGGTAGATGTAGTTGCCCTGGTCGTCGTAGGACGCGGCCATGCCGTACAGGGTCGGGTCGAACTCGACCGCCATCGGGTCGGCACCGAAGGACTCGTTGGCCTGCTTGAGGGACAGCGAGATCCGGCGACGCTCGAGGTCGATGTCGATGACCTTGACGAAGATCTCGTCGTTGACCTGGACGACCTGCTCCGGGATCTCCACGTGGCGCTCGGCCAGCTCGGAGATGTGGACCAGACCCTCGATGCCCTCGTCCACGCGGACGAACGCACCGAACGGAACCAGCTTCGTGACCTTGCCGGGCACGACCTGGCCGATCTGGTGGGTGCGGGCGAACTGCTGCCACGGGTCTTCCTGGGTCGCCTTCAGCGACAGGGAGACGCGCTCGCGGTCCATGTCGACGTCCAGGACCTCGACCGTGACCTCCTGGCCGACCTCGACGACCTCGGAGGGGTGGTCGATGTGCTTCCAGGACAGCTCGGAGACGTGGACCAGACCGTCGACGCCACCCAGGTCCACGAAGGCACCGAAGTTGACGATCGAGGAGACCACACCGGAACGGACCTGACCCTTCTGGAGGGTCGTGAGGAACGTCTGGCGGACCTCGGACTGGGTCTGCTCCAGCCAGGCACGGCGGGACAGGACCACGTTGTTGCGGTTCTTGTCCAGCTCGATGATCTTCGCCTCGAGCTCCTTGCCGACGTACGGCTGGAGGTCGCGGACGCGGCGCATCTCGACGAGGGAGGCCGGCAGGAAGCCACGGAGGCCGATGTCGAGGATGAGACCACCCTTGACGACCTCGATGACGGTACCGGTGACGATGCCGTCCTCTTCCTTGATCTTCTCGATGGTGCCCCAGGCACGCTCGTACTGGGCGCGCTTCTTCGAGAGGATCAGGCGGCCTTCCTTGTCCTCCTTCTGGAGAACAAGGGCCTCGATCTCGTCACCGACGGCGACGACCTCGTTCGGGTCGACGTCGTGCTTGATCGAGAGCTCGCGGCTCGGGATGACACCTTCGGTCTTGTAACCGATGTCGAGCAGGACCTCGTCCCGGTCGACCTTCACGATGACGCCGTCGACGATGTCGCCGTCGTTGAAGTACTTGATCGTCTCGTCGATCGCGGCGAGGAAGGCTTCCTCGTTACCGATGTCGTTGACCGCTACCTGCGGGGTGGTGGCGGTGGTCTCGGTGCTGCTCGTCATGTGGGAAAGGGCTCCGGTACGGACATTGAAGTCGTAGGCACTGCTTACGCCGGGAGCCCGTTTCGCTCTGCAGAAGCCGGACAGCCAAGGAAGCGCCACACAGAATCACTGTGGAGCCTCGACAACCGAGGGGACATACATACAGATGCGAGCGCAGCCTGCTACGTCTGAGGCGCGCAGGCTCGCAGCGCAACTTGTAGCATACGGGGGCAGCCGGACAGGGTCAATGCGCGAAGCGCACACCCGGGGCAGATCGCCGCATTTCCGGCACAAGACCCGTGCGACACCCTGCCGCGTTCGGCTGACGCGACAGGCCACGCAGGCCTGGGACAGCCGCTTCCACGGCACCGCCGAGACGGTTGCACGGAAGAGTACGACGAGGGAGCCCATCATCCAAGAGCCCGAACCGTTCGAGCCCGAAGCCACCCGACGCGCGGCCGGCGACGTGGAGAGTTCCCGCGCCAACCGGGGCTGGTGGGACCGGAACGCGGACGAGTACCAGACCGAGCACGGCACGTTCCTCGGCGACGACCGCTTCGTATGGGGCCCCGAGGGGCTCGACGAGGTGGAGGCCGAACTGCTCGGGCCCGCGCAGGATCTCAAGGGCCGGGACGTCCTGGAGATCGGCTCCGGCGCGGCGCAGTGCTCGCGCTGGCTCGCCGCCCGGGGCGCGCGACCGGTGGCGCTGGACCTCTCCCACCGCCAGCTCCAGCACGCCCTGCGCATCGGCGCCGCCTTCCCCCTGGTCGAGGCCGACGCGGGCGCCCTGCCCTTCCGTGACGGGTCCTTCGACCTCGCGTGCTCCGCGTACGGGGCGCTGCCGTTCGTCGCCGACCCGGTCGTGGTCCTGCGCGAGGTCCGCCGGGTGCTGCGGCCCGGCGGCCGTTTCGTCTTCTCCGTGACCCACCCCGTGCGCTGGGCGTTCCCCGACGAGCCGGGGCCCGAGGGCCTCTCGGTCGCCGCGTCGTACTTCGACCGCACGCCGTACGTCGAGCAGGACGAGCAGGGGCGGGCGGTGTACGTCGAGCACCACCGCACGCTCGGTGACCGCGTCCGGGACATCGTGGCGGGCGGCTTCCGGCTCGTCGATCTGGTCGAGCCGGAGTGGCCCGCCTGGAACACCTCCGAGTGGGGCGGGTGGTCGCCGCTGCGCGGCGGCCTGATCCCGGGCACGGCGATCTTCGTGTGCGAGCGGGACTGACCCGGTCCGAGCCGGTCGGGGCGCCTGGAACACTGGTGCGGTGATCCGCCACGACGCCCTCGACCGCCTGCCCGTCCGCCACGCCGTCCCTGCGCTCCGGGGCGCGCTGGACGAACACGGCGTCGCGGTGCTGTGCGCGCCGCCCGGTACCGGCAAGACGACGCTGGTGCCGCTGGTCCTCGCGGGGCTCGTCGGCGGCGGGCCCGCGCGCCGTGTGATCGTCGCCGAGCCGCGGCGGATCGCGGCGCGGGCGGCGGCCCGGCGGGTGGCGTGGCTGCTCGGGCAGCGGCCCGGCGAGAGCGTCGGGTACACGGTGCGCGGCGAGCGCGTGGTGGGGCGGCACACACGCGTGGAGGTCGTCACGACCGGTGTGCTGTTGCAGCGGCTCCAGCGGGACCAGGAGTTGGCGGGCGTCGACGTGGTCGTGCTGGACGAGTGCCATGAGCGGCATCTGGACGCCGACACGGTCGCGGCGTTCCTGCTGGACGTACGGGAGGCGCTGCGGCCCGAGCTGCGGCTGGTGGCGGCGTCCGCGACGACGGACGCCGAGGGCTGGGCCCGGCTGCTGGGCGGGGCCCCGGTGATCGAGGCGGCGGGTGTGTCGCATCCCGTCGAGGTGGTGTGGGCGCCACCCGTGCGTCCTGTACGGCCGCCGCACGGGATGCGGGTGGACCCGGCGCTGTTGGCGCATGTGGCGTCGGTGGTGCGGCGGGCGCTCGCGGAGTGCGCGGGGGACGTGCTGTGCTTCCTGCCCGGCGTCGGGGAGATCGCGCGGGTCGCGGGACAGCTCAAGGGCCTCGGGGACGTCGAGGTGCTCCAGGTGCACGGGCGGGCGCCCGCCGCGGTGCAGGACGCGGTGCTGTCGGCCGGCACCGGCAGGCGCGTGGTGCTGGCGACGGCCGTGGCGGAGTCGTCGCTGACCGTGCCGGGCGTACGCGCGGTCGTCGACTCCGGGCTCGCGCGGGAGCCGCGTGTGGACCACGCGCGCGGGCTGAGCGCGCTGACGACGGTGCGGGCCTCGCAGGCGACGGGACGGCAGCGCGCGGGCCGGGCGGGGCGCGAGGCACCCGGCCGGGTCTACCGCTGCTGGTCCGAGGCGGAGGACACACGGCTGCCGCGCTTCCCGGCGCCGGAGATCAAGCTCGCCGATCTGACGGCGTTCGCGTTGCAGGCGGCGTGCTGGGGCGATCCGGACGCCTCCCGTCTGGCGCTCCTTGACGCACCCCCGGGCGGGGCGATGGCGGCGGCGCGCTCGGTGCTGACGGCGATCGGTGCGGTGGACCCGGCGGGGCGGGCCACGCCGCGCGGTCAGGAGCTGGCCCGGCTGGGTCTGCATCCGCGGCTGGCGCGGGCGCTGCTGGACGCCGCCCGGGAGCTCGGCGCGGACCGGGCGGCCGAGGTGGTCGCCCTGCTGAGCGACGAGCCGCCGCGGGAGTACGGCGACGACCTGGCGGCGGCATGGCGGACGGCCCGGCGCGGCGGCGACGCCTACGCGGCGCGCTGGCGGGACGAGGTGCGCAGGCTCCGGTCCTCGCTGAGCGCGCCTTCCCGAGGCTCTCTCGGCGGCGGGGCGGGCGCGGCCGGGGCCCGGGACGATCAGGCGGCCGGGCTCGTCGCGGCCCTTGCCTTCCCCGAGCGCCTCGCGCGGGCCGACGGCGGCTCGTACCTCATGGTGAACGGCACCCGCGCCACGCCGGGCGACGGGTCGGGGCTGCGCGGCGCGCCGTGGCTCGCCGTCGCCGTCGCGGACCGGCCCGTCGGCGCGGGGCACGCGCGCGTGGGGCTCGCCGCGGCGGTCGACGAGGACGTGGCGCGGCGGGCCGCCGGGGCCCTGTACGCCGAGGAGGACGAGGTCCGGTGGGCCGAGGGGGACGTGGTGGCCCGGAGCGTCGCACGGCTCGGGGCCGTGGAGCTGACGGTACGGCCGCTGCGGGACCCGGCACCCGACCTCGTACGGGGAGCCCTGCTGGAGGGGCTGCGGGAGGAGGGGTTCGGTCTGCTGCGGTGGTCCGCGGAGGCGCGCGCCCTGCGGCAGCGGCTCGCGTTCCTGCGGCTGCACCTGGGTGCGCCCTGGCCGGACGTCCGTGACGACGCGCTCCACGCGCGCGTGGACGAGTGGCTGGAGCCCGAGCTGGGCCGTGCCCGGCGGCGTGCCGACCTCGCGCGGATCGACGCGGGGCAGGCTCTCGCCCGGTTGCTGCCCTGGTCCACCGGGGAGGCGGCGCGCCTGGACGAGCTGGCTCCCGAGCGGATCACCGTGCCGAGCGGGTCCAGGGTCCGGGTCGACTACGCGGTCCCCGAACGGCCCGTCCTCGCCGTCAAGTTGCAGGAGATGTTCGGGCTTCAGGAGTCGCCCGCGCTCGCGGGTGTGCCCGTCCTGGTGCATCTGCTCTCCCCCGCCGGGCGGCCCGCCGCCGTCACCGCCGACCTCGCGTCCTTCTGGCGGGAGGGGTACAGGGCCGTACGGGCCGAGCTGCGGGGCCGCTATCCCAAGCACCCCTGGCCCGAGGACCCGGCCGGCGCGGAGCCGACCCGGCACACCAACGCGCGGCTCAGGCGCTGACACGTCGCACACGACGGCGGCGCCCCACCCTGACAGGAGGGGCGCCGCCGTCGTACGTCCGTACGTGGTCTACGAGGCCGCCTCGGCCACCGTCAGTTCGACCGTGAGGGTCTTGCCGCCCGCGAGTTCGATGCGGAGCAGGAACGTGCCGGTCGTGTCGTCGGCGTACAGCTTCGGCAGCTCGATCCGGCCGTTCGCGTCGGTCTCGAGGCCCGTGAGGGTGCGTACGGCCTTGCCGCTCGCGTCCTTGAAGTAGGGGCCCTTGTCGTTCGCGGTCGGGTCGAGGACGGACGTGACCACGGTCGCGGTGGCCGTGACACCGCGCGCGGCGGCGCCCTGGTACGTGGCCTTCACGCCGACCTGGGTCGCGAACTCGCCGCCCGGGGTGGCGGTCAGCTCGGTGCCGCTGGTGGGGGTGAGGGTGTCGGCCTGCCGTTCGGTGACCGTGGCCGTGTAGTCGACGCCGGGGACCAGGCGGCCGACGACGAGGGCACGGACCGTGAACGTGCCGGTCTTCGTCCCAGCGACGAGCGCGGGCGCGGTGGCCTTGCCGGAGCTGTCGGTGACCACCGTCGCGACGGTCTCCCCGCCGGTGAACGCGGCGTCCGTGTCGCCGGTGATCGTGAACCGCACGCGGACCTTCGGTACGGCCTTGCCCGCCGTGGTCACGGCCTTGACCGCGACCTTCTGGTCGAACGTGTCGCCCGTCATGGCCGAGAGCGTGCCCGTGCCGCTGTCGGCCAGGTGGTCCACGGTGTCGGTCGGCGTGGGCGCGGGCGTCGCCGGAGGTGTGGACGGCGGCGTCGGCTTCGACGGCGGGGTGGGGTCGGCGGGCGGCGTCGACGGGGTCGAGCCGGAGCCGGTGTGGTCGCCGCCGCCGGGCTTGTGGGGGGCGGGCTTCGTGGGCTTCGGCTGTGTGGTCTCCCGCGGCGTGGGCGTGGGCGTGGGGCCGACGCCGGAGTGGTCGTCGCTGCGGTGCGAGGGCAGCGAGCCCGTGCCGTCCGGGATGGAGTGGCTGCCCTTGCGGTAGTACTCGTACCAGGACAGAACGGTGTTCAGGTAGTCCCGCGAGTTGTTGTAGCTCAGGATCGCCGCGTCCATGCCCGACCGGACCGACATGTCGCGGTCGAGGCGACAGAGGTAGTGCCCGGCGGCGAGGGCGGCGTCGTAGATGTTGTTGGGGTCCTTGACGCCGTCGCCGTTGCCGTCGCGGCCCGCCCAGTCCCAGGTGGTGGAGAGGAACTGCATGGGGCCGATGGCACGGGCGTAGGTGCCGTCGTGGTTCAGGATCCGGGCGAAGCCGCTGCTGCCGTCGAGTTCGGGGCCGAGGATCGGCGAGAGCGTCTTGCCGTTGGCGTCGACCCGGCCGCCGCGCGCGTGGCCGGACTCCACCTTGCCGATGGCGGCGAGCAGTTGCCAGGGGAGGTTGCAGCCCGGCTTGGACCGCTGCAGTTCGTCCGCCGCCTTCTTGTAGGCGTCGAGGACGGTGGCCGGGATACCGGCCTCGGAGGCCCCGGGGGAGCCGGAACCGCCGGTGGTGGGGTCCGTGGTCGTGCCGGGCGACTCGGTGGGGCTGTTGAGCGGCGGCAGGTCCGTGAAGTAGCCGCTGTTGCCGGTGGCCGTGCCGCCGTCGTCGCCGTTGCCGCCCGCGTCGGGCGTCGGCTGGGCGCCGCTGGTCAGTCTGCCCTGGTCGTCGGTGGTCACTCCCGAAGCCTGGGACGCGGTGAGCGCCGCGACCGCGGCTGCGGCCACGGCTGTGGTGGCCGCTCCCCTGCGCAGCCTCTTGCCGAAATGCGCCGCCATTGAGTGAACCCCTCCCGTCGACGACCATGCCTGTGCTGTTGTGGTGGTGCGTGGTACGGCCACACCCCCGGCGTGGCAGCCAATTGACCCTACGACAACTTCCGTCGCGCGGGCACCCGTTGGCGCTCGGCGCTTCCCCTTCGGTCACACCCGCCGCGACCGGCGCGCGGACCGGCCGGGCCACCACACCCTTTCACGCGTCCCTCCTGGGGGACACCCGTGATCGACGTATGGTTGCGCCCGGCCGGTCTCATTCATGAGCAGGACATTGCCTGTTGGGGCACCACTTCGCTAGTGCGCCGCGGACTCCCAGTCGCCGCCGTCGCCCACCGAGACGTCCAGCGGCGCCCTCAACCGCACCGCGTCCGCCATCTCGCGGCGGACCAGTTCCTCCACCCGGTCGCGCTCGCCCGGGGCGACTTCCAGGACGATTTCGTCGTGGACCTGGAGGAGCATGCGGGAGGTGAGGCCCGCCTCACGCAGGGCGCGGTCCACGTTCAGCATGGCGATCTTGACGATGTCGGCGGCCGTGCCCTGGATCGGGGCGTTCAGCGCCATGCGCTCCGCCGTCTCCCGGCGCTGGCGGTTGTCGCTGTTCAGATCCGGCAGATAGCGGCGGCGGCCGAACAGCGTCTCCGTATAGCCGGTGGCGCGCGCCTCGTCGACCACGCGGCGCAGATAGTCCCGTACTCCACCGAAGCGCTCGAAGTACGTGTCCATGAGGGCGCGGGCCTCGGCCGCCTCGATGTTCAACTGCTGGGACAGGCCGAACGCCGACAGGCCGTACGCCAGGCCGTACGACATCGCCTTGATCTTGCGTCGCATCTCGGGGTCCACCGCCGAGCGGTCGACGCCGAACACATGGGAGGCGACCGTGGTGTGCAGGTCCTCGCCGGAGGTGAACGCCTCGATCAGGCCCTCGTCCTCCGACAGATGGGCCATCACGCGCAGTTCGATCTGGCTGTAGTCCGCCGTCAGCAGGGAGTCGAAGCCCTCGCCCACGACGAAGCCGCGGCGGATCGCCCTGCCCTCGTCCGTCCGCACCGGGATGTTCTGCAGGTTCGGGTCCGTCGAGGACAGGCGGCCCGTCGCCGCGACCGTCTGGTTGAACGTCGTGTGGATCCGGCCGTCCGCCGCGATCGTCTTGATCAGGCCTTCGACCGTGACGCGCAGCTTCGCCTGCTCACGGTGGCGCAGCATGATCACCGGGAGTTCGTTGTCCGTCTGCGTCGCGAGCCAGGCCAGCGCGTCCGCGTCCGTCGTGTAACCCGTCTTGGTCTTCTTGGTCCTGGGCAGGCCCAGCTCGCCGAAGAGGACTTCCTGAAGCTGCTTGGGCGAGCCGAGGTTGAACTCGCGCCCCGCCGCCGCGTGCGCCTCCTTCACCGCCTGCTGCACGGCGCCCGCGAACATCTGCTCCATGGCCTCAAGATGCGTACGGTCCGCGGCGATGCCGTGGCGCTCCATGCGGGCCAGCAGCGCGGAGACCGGCAGTTCCATGTCGCGCAGCAGGTCCGCCGCGCCGACCTCGCGCAGCTTCTGCTCGAACGCCTCGCCCAGATCGAGGATCGCGCGGGCCTGGATCATCAGCGCCTCGGCCTCGGCGCCCTCGTCCGCCCCGAACGCGAGCTGCCCGTCCGCCAGGGCCGCGGGCTCCAGCTCCCGGCCCAGATACTCCAGCGACAGCGCGTCCAGCGCGAAGGAGCGGCGGCCCGGCTTGACCAGATACGCGGCCAGCGCCGTGTCCATCGTCACGCCGTCCAGCGACCAGCCGTGCTCGGGCACGACCCGCATCGCGCCCTTGGCGTTGTGCAGCACCTTGGGCCTGGCCGGGTCGGCGAGCCACTGCGCGAACGCCTGCTCGTCGGCCTCGTCGAGCTGCGCCGGGTCGAACCACGCCGCCGCCCCGTCGGCCGCGGCCAGCGCGATCTCGGCCACCGCGCCCGTGCCCAGCGCCCACGCGTCCACCGTGGCCACGCCCAGAGGCTTGTGGCCGTGCTCGGCGAGCCACGGCTTCAGCTCGCCCGCCCCGAGCACCGCGCCGTCCAGCTCGATGCCGCTCGCCGCGACCGGTGTCGTCTCGGCCACCTCGGCACCCGGGTCGACGGCGAACAGCCGCTCGCGCAGCGACGGGTTCCTGATCTCCAGGGTGTCCAGGATCATGGCGACGCCCGTACGGTCGTAGGGCGCGCGTTCCAGGTCCGCGACCGCCTTCGGCAGTTCGACCTGCCGCTCCAGCTCCGTGAGACGGCGGTTGAGCTTCACCGACTCCAGATGGTCGCGCAGGTTCTGCCCGACCTTGCCCTTGACCTCCTCGGCCCGCTCGACCAACTCCGCGAACGAACCGAACTGGTTGATCCACTTCGCGGCCGTCTTCTCGCCGACGCCCGGGATGCCCGGCAGGTTGTCCGACGGGTCACCGCGCAGCGCCGCGAAGTCCGGATACTGCACCGGCGTCAGCCCGTACTTCTCGAACACCTTCTCCGGGGTGAACCGGGTCAGCTCCGAGACGCCCTTCGTCGGATACAGCACCGTCGTGTGCTCGGTGACCAGTTGGAAGGAGTCGCGGTCGCCCGTGACGATCAGCACGTCGAAACCCTCGGCCTCGGCCTGGGTGGCGAGCGTGGCGATCACGTCGTCCGCCTCGAAGCCCTCGACCGCGAAACGCGGGGCGCGCATCGCGTCCAGCAGCTCGCCGATCAGCTCGACCTGGCCCTTGAACTCGTCCGGGGTCTTCGAACGGTTCGCCTTGTACTCCGCGAACTCCGCCGAGCGCCAGGTCTTGCGGGAGACGTCGAACGCCACCGCGAAGTGCGTGGGCGCCTCGTCACGCAGGGTGTTGGCCAGCATCGACGCGAAGCCGTAGATCGCGTTCGTCGGCTGGCCCGTCGCGGTCGTGAAGTTCTCCGCGGGCAGCGCGAAGAACGCGCGGTACGCGAGGGAGTGCCCGTCCATGAGCATCAGCCGGGGACGGCCGCCGCCGGAGGTCTTCTCGGTCTTCTTCGATGCTGTCTCTGCCACGCCCTCGATCCTGCCACGCCCCACTGACAGCGAGAGCCGTCCGGTACCGGCCGGTGGCTCTGTCACAGGCGCGTGCGAGGATCGGAGACCTACCTCACAGGTGGAAGCGACCGGTGGGGACGGGCAAGGACGGTCAGTGGAACCGACCGGCGGGAACGACCGGCGGGAATCGACCCGTAAGAACGCCGGTGCGAACGACGGGCGGGAACGCCGGTCGCTCGGCCGATGGGAACGCGCAGGTGTGAACGAAGGGGAGGGCCGCGATGGCCAGCAAGCCGCCCAAGGGTGACCCGGTCCAGGACGCGCCGCAGGTGGCCGGGGCGCAGCACGCCGCCGCGGGGCTGCCCGCCGTCGGGCACACCCTGCGCATCGCCCAGCAGCAGATGGGCGTGCGACGCACGGCACTCACGCTGCTGCGGGTCAACCAGAAGGACGGCTTCGACTGCCCCGGCTGCGCCTGGCCCGAGCCCGAGCACCGGCACACCGCCGAGTTCTGCGAGAACGGCGCGAAGGCGGTCGCCGAGGAAGCCACGCTGCGCCGGGTCACCCCGGAGTTCTTCACCGCGCACCCCGTGTCCGACCTCGCCACCCGCAGCGGCTACTGGCTGGGCCAGCAGGGACGCCTGACCCACCCCGTGTACCTCCCCGACGGCGCGGACCGCTACGAGCCCATCACCTGGGAGCGCGCCTTCGACATCGTCGCCGAGGAGATCGCCGCGCTCTCCTCCCCCGACGAGGCCGTCTTCTACACCTCGGGCCGCACCAGCAACGAGGCCGCGTTCCTCTACCAGCTCTTCGCCCGCGAGCTGGGCACCAACAACCTGCCCGACTGCTCGAACATGTGCCACGAGTCCTCCGGCTCCGCGCTCTCCGAGACGATCGGCATCGGCAAGGGCAGCGTCCTGCTGGACGACCTCCACCGGGCGGACCTGATCATCGTCGCCGGACAGAACCCCGGCACGAACCACCCCCGGATGCTCTCGGCCCTGGAGAAGGCCAAGGCGAACGGCGCGCGGATCATCAGCGTCAACCCACTGCCCGAGGCGGGCCTGGAGCGCTTCAAGAACCCGCAGACCCCGCAGGGCATCCTCAAGGGCGCCGCCCTCACCGATCTGTTCCTCCAGATCCGTATCGGCGGCGACCAGGCCCTCTTCCGCCTCCTCAACCAGCTGATCCTCGACACCGAGGGCGCGGTCGACGAGGAGTTCGTCCGCGAACACACCCACGGCTTCGAGGAGTTCGCCGCAGCCGCCCGCGCCGCCGACTGGGCCGAGACCCTCACCGCGACCGGCCTCACGCGCGAGGAGATCGAACAGGCCCTGCGCATGGTCCTCGCCTCGAAGCGCACCATCGTGTGCTGGGCCATGGGCCTCACCCAGCACAAGCACTCCGTCCCCACCATCCGCGAAGTCGTCAACTTCCTTCTGCTGCGCGGCAACATCGGCCGCCCCGGCGCGGGCGTGTGCCCCGTGCGCGGCCACTCGAACGTCCAGGGCGACCGCACCATGGGCATCTTCGAACGCCCCGCCCCCGCCTTCCTGGACGCCCTGGAGAAGGAGTTCGGGTTCGCGCCCCCGCGCGAGCACGGCTACGACGTCGTACGCGCCATCCGCGCCCTGCGCGACGGCGAGGCCAAGGTCTTCTTCGCGATGGGCGGCAACTTCGTCTCCGCCTCCCCGGATACCGAGGTGACCGAGGCCGCCATGCGCCGCGCGCGCCTCACCGTGCACGTCTCGACCAAGCTGAACCGCTCGCACGCCGTCACCGGCACCCGCGCCCTGATCCTGCCGACCCTCGGCCGTACCGAACGCGATCTCCAGGCCGGCGGCGAGCAGTTCGTGACCGTCGAGGACTCCATGGGCATGGTCCACGCCTCGCGAGGCCGGCTGAAGCCCGCGAGCCCCCATCTGCTGTCCGAGCCCGCCATCGTCTGCCGCCTGGCCCGCCGCGTCCTCGGCACCGGCAGCACGACCCCCTGGGAGACCTTCGAGAAGGACTACGCGACGATCCGCGACCGCATCGCGCGCGTGATCCCCGGCTTCGAGGACTTCAACGCGCGCGTGGCCCGCCCCGGAGGCTTCGCACTCCCCCACGCCCCCCGCGACGAGCGCCGCTTCCCCACCGCCACCGGCAAGGCCAACTTCACCGCCGCCCCCGTGGAGTACCCGACGCTGCCCGAAGGCCGGCTGCTGCTCCAGACCCTGCGCTCGCACGACCAGTACAACACCACGATCTACGGCCTGGACGACCGCTACCGCGGCATCAGGAACGGCCGCCGCGTCGTCCTCGTCCACCCCGAGGACGCCCGCGCGCTGGGCATGGCGGACGGCTCGTACGTCGACCTCGTCAGCGAATGGAAGGACGGCGTCGAACGGCGCGCGCCCGGCTTCCGCGTCGTGCACTATCCCACCGCCCGCGGCTGCGCCGCCGCGTACTACCCGGAGACCAACGTCCTGGTCCCCCTAGACGCCACCGCGGACACCAGCAACACCCCCGCGAGCAAGTCCGTCGTGATCCGCCTGGAACAATCGGCGGCCGACTGAGCGTTTGCTCAGCCACCAGCCGCGTGACCGATCACCGCCGAACGGAGCCGTACCCATGGGCGAGCAGCACACCGTGAAGTTCCCGCAGGAAGTCCTCGACGAGTACGCCGCGCTCGGCGTCGACCTGCCCGCCCTCTTCTCCGCCGGGCACCTCGGCACCCGCATGGGCGTCCAGATCGTCGAGGCCGCCGCGGAGCGCGTCGTCGGCACCATGCCCGTGGAAGGCAACACCCAGCCCTACGGCCTGCTGCACGGCGGCGCCTCCGCCGTCCTCGCCGAGACACTCGGCTCGATCGGCGCCATGCTCCACGGCGGCGCCACCAAGATCGCCGTCGGTGTCGACCTCAACTGCACCCATCACCGCGGGGTGCGCTCCGGCCTGGTCACCGGGGTCGCCACCCCTGTCCACCGGGGCCGCTCGACCGCCACGTACGAGATCGTGATCAGCGACGAGGACGGCAAGCGCGTCTGCAGCGCCCGCCTCACCTGCATGCTGCGCGACGTACGACAGGGCGACGCCGACCTGATCCCCGCCGCGGGCTGACCGCCAGGGGGTGGCCCCGCCGTACGGACACCCCCTGCCGTCCCCGTACCTCTCCGAACCCGCGCTTTCCCTGGACCCGCCCCTCTGCGTACCCGCACCTTCCGTACCTCTGCGGAGCCGCACCTCTCCCGGACCCGCCCTTCTCCGGACCGACCGGACGCCGCGCCCCGGCCGGGCCCAAACGCGCCCCTTGCCGTGCGCGCCGGGACAACCCACCGCATCGCGCTCAAGGCAGCGCGAGACAGCGTGAGACAGTGCGAGACAGTGCGAGACATCCGTATCCGACCGTCATCCGACTGTTCCGGATTACCGCCTGTTCCGGATTTACCGCGGAATCCCGACCCCCATTTCCTGATGTAACACTGCGTGACACGCGCGCAATACGACATCAATGCTCTCTTCGCCGACATCCGCCTCCTTGATCATTTGCGACACGTGACTCGGCCTGCGGCGCACGCGCGCTCAACTCCCTCGCGACGAAACGGAATTGATCGTTCGATAAACGTGTGGAGTACATGGAATTTCCGCCAAACCGGCCAAGATCCACCCCTGCGGAAGCCAGACAACCTGCACGTCATAACAAGAAAGTCACAAGCCAGCGCACGAGATGCCCATTTCGTGAGACCGGGCCTAGAGTCACGGCCAGTCACCGCTCCATCGGGAGTTCGGTACCAGCGCGGCACCCGCCCGCCCTCACCCCGGGTCGGCCACGCTTGCGGAAAGGACTGATTGTGCGACAGCGTTCCCTGGTGATACTCACCTCCGTTCTCACGACCGGAGCTCTGACCCTCACCGCGTGCGGCTCCCGCGACGACAAGAGCGACAACAGCGGTGCCAAGAACGACATCACCGTCACCATCGGCGTCGACGCCCCGCTCACCGGCCAGAACTCCGCCACCGGCCTCGGCATCCAGTACGGGTCCCAGATCGCCGTCGACGACGCCAACAAGAACCACACGGTCCCCGGCGTCACCTTCAAGCTCAAGGCCCTGGACGACAAGGCGCTGCCCGCCACCGGCCAGCAGAACGCCACCGCGCTCGTCGCCGACGCCAGCGTCCTCGGCGTCGTCGGCCCCCTCAACTCCGGTGTGGCCACACAGATGCAGCAGGTCTTCGACACCGCGAACCTGGTCGAGATCTCCCCCGCCAACACCGCCCCCGAACTCACCCAGGGCAAGAACTGGCAGACCAAGAAGGTCCGCCCGTACAAGACGTACTTCCGCACCGCCACCACCGACGCCCTGCAGGGCGGCTTCGCCGCCGACTACGCCTACAACGGCCTCAAGAAGAAGAAGGCCTTCGTCGTCGACGACAAGCAGACCTACGGCGCCGGACTCGCCAAGATCTTCAACGAGCAGTTCACCAAACTCGGCGGCAAGGTCGTCGGCACCGACCACGTCAACACCGGTGACCGCGACTTCTCCACCCTCGTTACCAAGATCAAGAACTCGGGCGCCGAAATGCTCTACTACGGCGGCCAGTACGACGAATCCGAAGTCCTCACCAAGCAGCTCAAGGACGCCGGCGCCAAAATCCCGCTCTTCGGCGGCGACGGAATGTTCTCCCCCACGTACATCAAAACCGCAGGTAAGGCATCTGAAGGCGACCTCGTCACCTCCATCGGCGTCCCCGTCGACACCCTGCCCGCCGCCAAGGACTTCATCGCCACCTACAAGGCCAAGAAGTACCCCGGCGACTACGGCACCTACGGCGGCTACTCCTACGACGCCACCACCGCCATCATCAAGGCCGTCGGCCAGGTCGTGAAGGACGGCAAGCTGCCCTCCGACGCCCGCGCCCAGGTCGTCGCCGCCGTCCAGAAGAACACCTTCGACGGCATCTCCGGCAAGCTGTCCTTCGACGAGTTCGGCGACACCACCAACAAGCAGCTCACCGTGTACCAGGTCACCGGCGGCGAGTGGAAGTCCGTGCACAGCGGCAGCTTCGAGCCCAAGAGCTGACCCCGAGGCACAGCCCACCGCACCACCCAGGGCCGCGCGGCACCGACCACCGTCACCGCGCGGCCCGTCCTCTTCCCCGACCCTCCCCACTCCCATGGAGGCCATGCGGTGAACACCCTGCCGCAGCAGCTGGCCAACGGGCTGTTCCTCGGCTCGATGTACGGGCTGATCGCCATCGGCTACACGATGGTGTACGGCATCGTCCAGCTCATCAACTTCGCCCACGGCGAGATCTTCATGACCGGCGGCTTCGGAGCCCTCACGGTCTATCTCGCCCTGCCGGACGGCATATCCATGTGGATAGCCCTCCCCGCCATGCTCCTCGGCGGCGCCCTCGTCTCCGTACTCATCGCCGTCGGCGCCGAACGCTTCGCCTACCGCCCCCTGCGCGGAGCACCACGCCTCGCCCCGCTCATCACCGCCATCGGCCTCTCCCTCGCCCTCCAGCAGGCCGTCTTCAACTGGTACCCCAACGCCAAGGCCGCCCGCGTCTTCCCCCAACTCCCCTTCGGGCCCTACCACCTCGGCTCCGTCAACATCCAGAGCGGCGACGTCTTCCTCATCGTCGCGGCCCCCCTCTGCATGGCCGCCCTCGCCTTCTTCGTCCGCCTCTCCCGCACCGGCCGCGCCATGCAGGCCACCGCCCAGGACCCGGACACCGCCCAGCTCATGGGCATCGACACCAACCGCATCATCGTCATCGCCTTCGCCATCGGCGGCTTCTTCGCCGCCGTCGCCGGCGTCGCCTACGGCGTCAAGTACGGCTCCCTCGAATACAGCATGGGCTTCGTCGCCGGACTCAAGGCCTTCACCGCGGCCGTCCTCGGCGGCATCGGCAACATCTACGGCGCCATGCTCGGCGGCCTCGTCCTCGGCCTCGCCGAAGCCCTCGCCACCGCCTACGTCGCCGACATCCCCGGCATGGAGCAGTTCGGCGGACAGGGCTGGGCCGCCGTATGGGCCTTCGTCCTCCTCATCCTCGTCCTCCTCTTCCGACCACAAGGCCTGCTCGGCGAACGCGTCACGGACAGGGCGTGACCACCATGACCCACACCACCACCAACATCGCGACCGAGACCCAGCGCGGACCTGTACCCCTCCCCGCCCCCGCCGCCCGCGCCCTCGTATCCCTCGGCGCCACCGGAACCATCGCCAGCGCCTTCCTGTCCTGGACCTACAGCTCCAACTTCCCCGGCGACCTCACCATCTACGGCTACCCGGCGGGACTCCAGATCCTCGCCATCGTCGCCGGCGCCCTCACCCTCCTGTACTCCCTCACCCTGTGGAACGTACGAGGACTGCACCGGCTCAACCCCGCAGGCGCCACCTCCCCCGTCCTCATGACGGCCCTGTCCGCCTTCACCGTCTGCTGGTTCGCCGCCATCGCCATCGCCGTCGACCTCGGCGGCCTCGTCAACCTCGCCCCCGGCGCCTACGTCGCCGTCGCCGCCTCCGCACTCCCCGTCATCGGCGCCCTCGCCCTGCCCCACCCCGCCCCCGGAACCGGCCTGCGCGGCTACCTCACCAAACCCGACCAGCCCCGCCCCGGCCCGCTCCCCGCCCTCGCCGAACGCGCCGTCATCACCCTCGGCACCGCCGTCGCCCTCATCGTCTTCACCTACGGCATCGGCATCAACGACGACGAGAGCGAAACCTTCATCGGCTACCTCCTCGCCATCGTCTTCGCCACCTGGGCCCTGGTCCACGCCGGACTCCTCGACCGCTACGCCGGCATCAGCGCACGACACAAGGGCTTCTCCGCCACCCTCGCCTTCGTCGCCGTCGCCGTCTTCCCCTTCACCCAGGACAACGACCACAACGCCAACCTCGGCGTCAGCATCCTCGTCTTCGCCACCGTCGCCCTCGGCCTCAACATCGTCGTCGGCCTCACCGGACTCCTCGACCTCGGATACGTCGCCTTCCTCGGCGTCGGCGCCTACGCCGCAGCCCTCGTCTCCGGCTCCGAGTTCTCCCGCTTCTCCGGCGTCCAATTCCCCTTCTGGGCCGCCGCCCTCACCGGCATGGCCGCCTCGCTCGTCTTCGGCGTCCTCATCGGCGCACCCACCCTGCGCCTGCGCGGCGACTACCTCGCCATCGTCACCCTCGGCTTCGGAGAGATCTTCCGCATCGCCGTCAACAACCTCGACGGCGTCTCCGGCCCCAACCTCACCAACGGACCCAACGGCATCTCCCGCATCCCCGACCTCGAAATCTTCGGGTTCAACCTCGGAGACGCCCACGACGTCGGCAGCTTCACCCTCGGCCGGTTCGCCAACTACCTGTTCCTGATGCTCTTCTTCACGGCCATCGTCGTCCTCGTCTTCACCCGCGCCGCCGACTCCCGTATCGGCCGCTCCTGGATCGCCATCCGCGAAGACGAGACCGCCGCCACCGCCATGGGCATCAACGGCTTCCGGGTCAAGCTCATCGCGTTCGCCCTCGGCGCCGCCCTCGCCGGACTCGCCGGCACCGTCATGGCCCACGTCAACTACAGCGTCAACCCGCAGCCCTACCAGTTCGCCGGCGCCGCCCCGCCCAACTCCGCCTTCCTCCTCGCCGCCGTGGTCCTCGGCGGCATGGGCACCGTCAGCGGACCCCTGCTCGGCGCCAGCCTGCTCTACCTCATCCCCGAGAAGCTCCAATTCCTCAAGAACTACGAGCTGTTCGCCTTCGGCATCGCACTCGTCCTCCTCATGCGCTTCCGGCCGGAAGGCATCATCGCCAACCGCCGCCGCCAACTCGAGTTCCACGACAGCAACACACCCGACACACCAGCACAACCCGACGAACCGGCCGTCACCAAGGCGGGGGCCTGACCACCATGACCACACCCGTACTCGAAGCCCGCGCCGTCACCATGCGCTTCGGCGGCCTCACCGCCGTACACTCCGTCGACCTCACCGTGGGCAGCGGCGAGATCGTCGGACTCATCGGCCCCAACGGCGCCGGCAAGACGACCTTCTTCAACTGCCTCACCGGCCTGTACATCCCCACCGAGGGCACCGTCACCTACCAGGGCACCGTCCTGCCCCCCAAACCCCACCTCGTCACCCAGGCCGGAATCGCCCGCACCTTCCAGAACATCCGGCTCTTCGCCAACATGACCGTCCTGGAGAACGTCCTCGTCGGACGCCACACCCGCACCAAGGAAGGCCTGTGGTCGGCCCTCCTGCGCGGCCCCGGCTTCAAGAAGGCCGAGAAGGAGTCCGAGGCACGCGCCATGGACCTCCTCGCCTTCGTCGGCCTCGACCACAAGCGCGACCACCTCGCACGCAACCTGCCCTACGGCGAACAACGCAAGCTGGAGATCGCCCGCGCACTGGCCAGCGAACCCGGACTCCTCCTGCTCGACGAACCCACCGCCGGCATGAACCCCCAGGAGACCCGGGCCACCGAGGAACTCGTCTTCGCCATCCGCGACAAGGGCATCGCCGTCCTCGTCATCGAGCACGACATGCGCTTCATCTTCAACCTCTGCGACCGCGTCGCCGTCCTCGTCCAGGGCGAGAAGCTCGTCGAAGGCACCTCCGACGTCGTCCAGGCCGACGAACGCGTCATCGCCGCCTACCTCGGCACACCCTTCGAAGGCGAACCCGGAGAAGAGGAAGCCGCCGAGGTCGCCGCAGCCGAAGCCGCCGCCGACGCACCCGCAGACAGCACCACCGGCAGCACCGAGGGAGACTCCCAGTGACCGCACTGCTCGAGGTCCAGGACCTCAGGGTGGCCTACGGCAAGATCGAAGCCGTCAAAGGCATCTCCTTCAGCGTCGAAGCCGGCCAGGTCGTCACCCTCATCGGCACCAACGGCGCCGGCAAGACCACCACCCTGCGCACCCTCTCCGGCCTCCTCAAACCCACCTCCGGCACCATCACCTTCGACGGCAAGCCCCTCACCGGCACACCCGCACACAAGATCGTCGCCCTCGGACTCGCCCACTCCCCCGAAGGACGGCACATCTTCCCCCGCCTGTCCATCGCGGAGAACCTCCAACTCGGCGCCTTCCTCCGCAAGGACAAGGACGGCATCGAGAAGGACATCCAACGGGCCTACGACCTCTTCCCCATCCTCGGCGAACGCCGCAAACAAGCCGCGGGCACCCTCTCCGGCGGCGAACAGCAGATGCTCGCCATGGGCCGCGCCCTCATGTCCCAACCCAAACTCCTCATGCTCGACGAACCCTCCATGGGGCTCTCGCCGATCATGATGCAGAAGATCATGTCCACGATCGCCGAACTGAAGGCCCAGGGCACGACGATCCTGCTCGTCGAACAGAACGCCCAGGCCGCGCTCTCCCTCGCCGACCAGGGCCACGTCATGGAAGTCGGCTCCATCGTGCTGTCCGGCACGGGCCAGGACCTGCTGCACGACGAATCCGTACGGAAGGCCTACCTGGGCGAAGACTGAGCACCGGGCAGGCAGGAGGCCCGCACCCCGGATCACCGGGGTGCGGGCCTCTTCCACACACAGCCGTACGGCGGACGAGGTCAGCCCTTGGCCGCCTTCTTCTCCTCACCGTCCTGGATCACGGCCTCGGCGACCTGGCGCATCGACATCCGCCGGTCCATCGACGTCTTCTGGATCCAACGGAAGGCCGCGGGCTCGCTCAGCCCGTACTCCGTCTGCAGCACCGACTTCGCCCGGTCCACCAGCTTGCGGGTCTCCAGCCGCTGAGTGAGGTCCACGACCTCCTTCTCCAGCGTCTTCAGCTCCGTGAACCGCGAGACGGCCATCTCGATCGCCGGTACGACATCGCTCTTGCTGAACGGCTTCACCAGATACGCCATCGCACCCGCGTCCCGCGCCCGCTCGACCAGATCACGCTGCGAGAACGCCGTCAGCATGAGCACCGGGGCGATGCACTCCTCGGCGATCTTCTCGGCCGCCGAGATACCGTCCAGCTTCGGCATCTTCACATCGAGGATGACCAGGTCGGGCCGGTGCTCCCGCGCCAGCTCGACGGCCCGCTCACCGTCACCGGCCTCACCGACGACGTGATAGCCCTCTTCCTCGAGCATCTCCTTGAGATCGAGCCGGATGAGCGCCTCGTCCTCGGCGATGACGACACGGGTCGTCAGCGGAGGCACATGCGACTTGTCGTCATCATCGACAGGCTGGGGCGACTCGGGGGCGGTCACGGGGGCTCCTCGTTACGGGCAGGCAGGATACTGCTCCCAGAAGCGTACCTAGCTGCGGTAAGGTAGAGCACGGCGGGTGACCGCCAACCTTCGTATTGAAGGAGCCCCGGTAGCCCAGCGGCGAGAGGCACGGTGCTCAAACCACCGACAGCGTGGGTTCGAATCCCACCCGGGGCACTTCACCTTCGATTCCAAGGTCAGGCCTAGCGGAGGTCCACGTTCGCGTGAACCTCCGCTTTTTGCTGCACGGGACGACGCTCAGTCGCACAGAGTGGCCACATGTACGACATGGGTACTCGTGAACGAACCCTGGCGCTGGTCGCTGAGGGGCGCAGCCTGAGCTCCATCAGCAAGGAGACGGGCATATCCCGGGCAACCATCCGTTCCTGGCGAACGTGCATCGAGCCGCGCAAGCGCCAAGGCCGTGCCTGCCCCAGGTGCCAGGACGAGCCCGCCCCGCCCGAGGAACCGGCAGCGTACGCCTACCTCCTGGGCCTCTATCTCGGCGACGGCCACATCAGCGCCCACCGCCGGGGCGTCCACGTCATGCGCATCGTGCTGGACCAGGCTTGGCCGGGCATCATCGACGCCTGTGAAGCCGCGCTGTACGCCGTGCGCCCGGACAACCGCGTATGCCGCGTGAAGAAGCAGGGGTGCTTCGCGGTCTCCTGTTTCAGCAAGCACTGGCCCTGCCTGTTCCCTCAGCACGGCCCTGGCAAGAAGCACGAGCGCCGGATCATCCTCGAACCCTGGCAGCAGGACATCGTGGATGCTCACCCCTGGGAGTTCATCCGCGGCCTCATCCACTCCGACGGCTGTCGCATCGTCAACTGGACGACCAAGGTGATCGCCGGTGAGCGCAAGCGCTACGAATACCCGCGTTACTTCTTCACCAACGTGTCAGAGGACATCATCCGGCTCTTCACCGACACCCTCGATCGAGTCCACGTGGAGTGGAAGGTGAACGGCCGCAACGTCTCCATCGCCCGCAAGGCCTCCGTTGCCCTCCTCGACATCCACGTGGGCCCCAAGTACTGACCCCACCCACGCGCCGCCCTACCGAGGGCTGTCGTCCTCGCCGATGTGGTGGACGCGGACCATGTTCGTGGAGCCCGAGACCCCGGGCGGGGAGCCCGCTGTGATGACCACGACGTCGCCCCGCTCGCAGCGGCCGTAGTTCAGGAGCAGTTCGTCGACCTGGTCCACCATCGCGTCCGTGGAGTCGACATGGGGGCCGAGGAAGGTCTCCACGCCCCAGGTGAGGTTGAGTTGGGAGCGGGTGGCCGGGGTGGGGGTGAAGGCGAGGAGGGGGATCGGGGAGCGGTAGCGGGACAGGCGGCGGGCGGTGTCGCCGGACTGGGTGAAGGCGACGAGGAACCTGGCGCCGAGGAAGTCGCCGATCTCGGCCGCCGCGCGGGCGACCGCGCCGCCCTGGGTGCGGGGCTTGTCGTTGTCGGTCAGGGGCGGCAGCCCGCCCGCGAGGATGTCCTCCTCCGCCGCTTCGATGATGCGGGCCATCGTGGCGACCGTCTCCACGGGGTACTTGCCGACGCTGGTCTCGCCGGAGAGCATCACGGCGTCCGTGCCGTCGATCACCGCGTTGGCCACGTCCGAGGCCTCGGCCCGGGTGGGGCGGGAGTTGTCGATCATCGAGTCGAGCATCTGTGTGGCGACGATGACCGGTTTGGCGTTGCGCCGGGCGAGCTTGATGGCGCGCTTCTGGACGATCGGGACCTGTTCCAGGGGCATTTCGACGCCGAGGTCGCCGCGCGCCACCATGATGCCGTCGAAGGCGGCCACGATGTCGTCGATGTTCTGGACGGCCTGGGGCTTCTCGATCTTGGCGATCACGGGGAGCCGTCGGCCTTCTTCGTCCATGACGCGGTGGACGTCCTTGATGTCTCTGCCGGTGCGGACGAAGGAGAGGGCGATGGTGTCGCAGCCGGTGCGCAGTGCCCAACGGAGGTCGTCCTCGTCCTTCTTGGAGAGGGCGGGGACGGAGACGGCGACGCCGGGGAGGTTGAGGCCCTTGTGGTCGGAGACCATGCCGCCTTCGACGACGGTGGTGTGGACGAGGGGGCCGTCGACGGAGGTGACGTCGAGGGCGACCTTGCCGTCGTCGACGAGGATGCGTTCGCCGGGGGTGACGTCGGTGGCGAGTCCGGGGTAGGTGGTTCCGCAGGTGTGGCGGTCGCCTTCGGCGCCTTCTTCGACGGTGATGGTGAAGGTGTCGCCGCGTTCGAGGAGGACGGGGCCTTCGGTGAAGCGGCCGAGTCGGATCTTGGGGCCCTGGAGGTCGGCGAGGATGCCGACGGTGCGGCCGGTCTCCTCGGAGGCCTGGCGGACGTGCCGGTAGCGCTCCTCGTGGTCGGCGTGGCTGCCGTGGCTGAGGTTGAAGCGGGCGATGTCCATTCCGGCTTCGACCAGTTCCTTGATCTGGTGGTACGAGTCGGTGGCGGGCCCCAGGGTGCAGACGATCTTCGCTCGGCGCATGGTTCGAGCCTAGGCCTTACCGACTGGTAGTGGGCGGGGAGTCGGCGCTCGCACGCTGATGGTCCGTCACTGATCGCCTGGTGGTCATCAGATCGCAACCTTCTGGGGCTGTTGCGCGTGGTGGTGACGGGACCACAATCTACGCGCGTCATTGACCGTTCCCCGGAGGAGTCACCAGCATGCCGTTCAACCGCCGTACGTTTCTGAAGAGTTCCGCCGTGACCGGGGCGGGGGTGGCGTTGACCGGTGCCGTGGCGGCTCCGGCGGCGCAGGCCGCGCCGGCCGAGCAGGCGAAGAAGGGTCTCAAGCGGCATTCGCTGACCGTGATGGGTACCACCGATCTCCACGGCCACGCGTTCAACTGGGACTACTTCAAGGACGCGGAGTACACGGACACGGCGGGCAACGCGACGGGTCTGTCGCGGATCTCGACGCTGGTGAAGCAGGTCCGCGCGGAGAAGGGCCGGGAGAACACCCTGCTGCTGGACGCGGGTGACACGATCCAGGGCACCCCGTTGACGTACTACTACGCGAAGGTCGACCCGATCACGGCCAAGGGCGGCCCGGTGCACCCGATGGCGCGGGCGATGAACGCGATCGGGTACGACGCGGTGGCGCTGGGGAACCACGAGTTCAACTACGGCATCGAGACGCTGCGGAAGTTCGAGTCGCAGTGCGACTTCCCGCTGCTCGGTGCGAACGCGCTGGACGCGAAGACGCTGAAGCCGGCCTTCGCGCCGTACTTCATGAAGAAGTTCCATGTGAAGGGCGCGGCGCCGGTGACCGTCGCGGTGCTGGGGCTGACGAACCCGGGTATCGCGATCTGGGACAAGGCGTATGTGCAGGGGAAGTTGACGTTCCCGGGGCTGGAGGAGCAGGCGGCGAAGTGGGTGCCGAAGCTGCGGTCGATGGGTGCGGACGTGGTGATCGTGTCGGCGCACTCGGGTGCGGACGGGACGTCGTCGTACGGTGATCAGGTTCCGTACGTGGAGAACGCCGCGGCGAATGTGGCCCGGCTGGTGCCCGGGATCGACGCGATCCTGGTCGGCCACGCGCATCTGGAGATCCCGGAGCTGAAGGTCACGAACGAGGCGACGGGGAAGACGGTCGTGCTGTCGGAACCGCTGTGCTTCGCGGAGCGGTTGGCGCTGTTCGACATCGATCTGGTCTTCGAGAAGGGCAGTTGGCGGGTGGAGTCGGTGGCGGCGTCGCTGCGCGATTCCAGGACGGTGGCGGACGACCCGGAGATCACGCGGCTGTTGGCGAAGCAGCACGAGGCCGTGGTGACGTACGTGAACCAGGTGGTGGGCCGGGCGACGGAGACGCTGACGACGGTCGACGCCCGGTACAAGGACGCCTCGATCATCGATCTGATCAACAAGGTCCAGGAGGACGTGGTCAAGGGGGCGTTGGCGGGTGGCGCGTACGCGTCGCTGCCGGTGCTCTCGCAGGCGTCGCCGTTCTCGCGTACGTCGCAGATCCCGGCCGGTGATGTGACGATCCGGGATCTGTCGAGTCTGTATGTGTATGACAACACGCTGGTCGCGAAGTTGATGACGGGTGCGCAGGTGCGCGCGTACCTGGAGTACTCGGCGGAGTACTTCGTGCAGACGGCGGCGGACGCGCCGGTGGACGTGGAGAAGCTGACGAACGCGAACAACCGGCCCGACTACAACTACGACTATGTGTCGGGGCTGCGGTACGACATCGACGTCGCGCAGCCGGCGGGTTCGCGGATCAAGAACCTGACCTTCGACGGCGCGCCTCTGGACGACGCGCAGGAGTTCGTGTTCGCGGTGAACAACTACCGTGCGAACGGTGGTGGCGCGTTCCCGTATGTGGCGTCGGCGAAGGAGTTGTGGTCGGAGTCGACGGAGATCCGGACGCGGATCGCGGAGTGGGTGACCGCGAAGGGTGTGCTGGACCCGAAGGACTTCGCGTCGGTGGACTGGCGGCTGACGCGGAACGGTACGCCGATGTTCTAGCGCTGGGGTGTTCTGAAGGGTTGTCGAGGGTCCGGCCGGGTTCGGCCGGGCCCTCGGTGTGTTCAGGGGTGTTCAGGTCTGGTCGATGAGGGCTTCTGTGGTGTGGTCGGGTGCGTCGGGTACGGCCTGTTGGTGAAGTCCGAAGGTGGTGAAGGCGGTTCGTCGGGGTTGGGGGTAATGCTCTTTGCCGGTGAGGGAGTTGAGGATGGTGGCGCTGCGCCAGGCGGCGAGGCCGAGGTCGGGGGCGCCGACGCCGTGGGTGTGGAGTTCGGCGTTCTGGACGTAGACGGATCCGGTGATGGCGGGGTCGAGGACCAGGCGGAACTGTTCGTCGATGCGGGGGCGTCGGCTGCGGTCGCGGTGCAGGTGGGGGGCGAGCCCGGCGAGGACGCGGTCCAGGGGCCGCTGGCGGTAGCCGGTGGCGAGGACGACGGCGTGGGTGGTGAGGCGGGTGCGGGTGCCCTGCTGGGTGTGTTCCAGGTCGAGTCGGATCGCTCCGCCGGGGGTGCGCTCGGCGGTGTGGACGCGGACGCCGGGGGTGAGGACGGTGTCGGGCCAGTGGCCGTGGAGGGTGCGGCGGTACAGCTCGTCGTGGAGGGCGGCGAGGGTGGCCGCGTCGATGCCCTTGTGAAGCTGCCATTGCGCGGGGACGAGGCGGTCGCGTACGGATTCGGCGAGGCCGTGGAAGTAGCGGGTGTAGTCGGGGGTGAAGTGTTCCAGGCCGAGCTTGGAGTACTCCATGGGGGCGAAGGCCTCGGTGCGGGCGAGCCAGTGCATCTTCTCGTGGCCGGTGGGGCGGTGGCGCAGCAGGTCGAGGAAGATCTCGGCGCCCGACTGTCCGGCGCCGACGACGGTGATGTGCTCGGCGGCCAGGAGGCTCTCGCGGTGCGCGAGGTAGTCGGCGGCGTGGAGGACGAGGGCGTCGGGGGTGTCGACGAGGGGGCGCAGGGGTTCGGGCACGTGGGGTGCGGTGCCGATGCCGAGGACCATGTTGCGGGCGTGGGCGCGGCCGAGGGAGGTGGCGGTGCCGTCGATGTCGAGTTGGGTGAAGTCGACGTCGAAGAGGGTGGTTCGGGGGTTCCAGCGGACGGCTTCGACCTGGTGGCCGAAGTGGAGTGAGGGGAGGTTGTCGGCGACCCAGCGGCAGTAGGCGTCGTATTCGGCGCGGGGGATGTGGAAGCGCTCGGCGAAGTAGAAGGGGAAGAGGCGTTCGCGGGTCCTGAGGTGGTTGAGGAAGGTCCAGGGGCTGGTGGGGTCGGCGAGGGTCACCAGGTCGGCGAGGAAGGGGACTTGGAGGGTGGCGCCGTCGATGAGGAGGCCGGGGTGCCAGTCGAAGCGGGGGCGTTGTTCGTAGAAGGCGGTGGAGAGGTGGGTGAGGGGGTGGGCGAGGGCGGCGAGGGAGAGGTTGAACGGGCCGATGCCGATGCCGATGAGGTCGTGGGGTGGTGGGGGGTCGTGCGGTGGGGGGTTGGTCATCGGGGGGTGCTTCCTTCTGCCGGTTTCAGGAGTGCGGCCAGGTCGCCGGGGCGGGTGTGGGGGTTGAGGAGGGTGGCCTTGAGCCAGAGGCGGCCGTCGAGGCGGGCGCGGCCGAGGACGGCGTGGCCGTCGTGCAGGAGGGTGCGGCGGAGGGCGGCGACGGTGTCGTCGGGGGCGTCGGTGGGCCGGAACAGGACGGTGCTGATGGTGGGTCGGGAGTGGAGTTCGAGGGTGGGGTGGGCCTCGATGAGGTCGGCGAGTTGGTGTGCGCGGGCGCAGACCTGGTCGACGAGGGCGCCGAGTCCGCTGCGGCCGAGGGTCTTGAGGGTGACGGCGATCTTGAGGATGTCGGGGCGTCGGGTGGTGCGCAGGGAGCGGCCGAGGAGGTCGGGGATGCCTGCTTCGGTGTCGTCGGTGGCGCTGAGGTAGTCGGCGCGGTGGTGGAGGGCGTGCAGGTCGTGGGGGTCGCGGACGGTGAGGAGTCCGGCGGCGACGGGCTGCCAGCCGAGCTTGTGCAGGTCGAGGGTGACGGTGTGGGCGCGGTCGAGGCCGGTGAGTGCGGGGCGGTGGCGGTCGCTGAAGAGGAGTCCGCCTCCGTAGGCGGCGTCGATGTGGAGGCGGGCGCCGTGGGTGGTGCAGATGTCGGCGAGGGCGGGCAGGGGGTCGATGAGTCCGGCGTCGGTGGTGCCTGCGGTGGCGGCGACGAGGGCGGGTCCGGTGAGGGTGGTGAGGGTGTGGTCGAGGGCGGCGGGGTCGAGGGTGCCGTGGGGGGCGGGGACGAGGACGGGCTCGGGCAGGCCGAGGAGCCAGGTGGCGCGGGGCAGGGAGTGGTGGGCGGCGGTCGAGCAGACGAGGCGGACGGGGCCGAGGGTCTCGCGGGCGAGGAGGAGGGCGAGGAGGTTGGATTCGGTGCCGCCGGTGGTGACGAGGGCGTCGGTGGCGCCGGTCTCTCGGGCGAGGGCGCGGGTGACGAGGGTCTCCAGCTCGGAGGCGGCCGGGGCCTGGTCCCAGGAGTCGAGGGAGGGGTTGAGGGCGGAGGCGGCGAGGTCGGCGGCGGTGGCGACGGCGAGGGGCGGGCCGTGCAGATGGGCGGCGCACAGGGGGTCGGCGGGGTCGGCGGCGCCTTCGGCGAGGGCGCGGACGAGGGTGTGGAGGGCGTTCGGGTCGCCGTCGTCCGGGAGGATGTCGCCGACGGTGGAGCGCAGCCGTGCGGCGACGGTCTGCGGGCCGCCCGCGGGCAGTGGTCCGCCGCGTGCGCGGGTGCCCTCGGCCAGGGCGTCGAGGACGGTGGCGAGCAACGGGCGTAGTGCGTCCGGTCCTTGGGGTCCTGAGGCGAGAGATGGCAGGCTCATGGGGGGTGGTCCTCCCTGGCGCACGGCGGGAGAACCAAGCCTGCACGGCGGGGAGTTCGGATCGCCAGACGGCAGCCGTGATCAGACCCGAAGGAGGTACTCCTGGGCGGCGGAGAGGGGCCGGCCGGGGCCCCGAGCGCCCGGCCGGCTCGCGGTGTCTACGCCTCGCGTACGCGCAACACCCGTGCCAGATCGTCCAGTTCGTCGATGAGGCGGCGGCGCAGGGCGGGGATCGGGTCGGCTTCGCTCAGGCACTGTTCGCCCTGGCGGAGCATGTCGGGGCGGATGGCATGGCGGGGGAAGGCCCAGCGGCCCGCGGCGGCGGCCATGGCGGGGCCGCGGCGGGCGGCGAGGGCGGGGGCGTCGGCCCAGTAGCGGTCGGCGTACGCCCCGAGGAGTTCGGCCTGTTCGGGTTGCCAGAAGCCTTCCGCGGTGGCGGTGAACAGGTAGTTGGACAGGTCGTCGGTGGTGAACATGGCGTCCCAGGCGCGCTGTTTGCTCGCGGGGTCGGGCAGGGCGGCGCGGCAGCGGGCGGCGCCTTCCTGGCCGGTGGCGCTGGGGTCGCGCTCGAGTTCCTCGGCGATCGCCGTCTCGTCCACGGCGCCGAGGACGGCGAGGCGGGCGAGGGTGCGCCAGCGCAGTTCGGGGTCGAGTTCGGG
The DNA here is from genome assembly GCF_023887685.1 of Streptomyces macrolidinus. Lineage (GTDB taxonomy): Bacteria > Actinomycetota > Actinomycetes > Streptomycetales > Streptomycetaceae > Streptomyces > Streptomyces macrolidinus. The sequence goes on from NZ_JAMWMR010000002.1 coordinate 139,417, forward strand.
GCCGCCGGGGACGGTGCCGTCGGCGAGCCAGGCGGCGAGGGTGTCGGGGTGGGCGGCGGCGTCGATGAAGTGGCGTACGGCGATCAGGCGCAGTCCGGGGTGGGAGCCGTCCTCGGTGCGGCGGATGAGGTCGCGGCACAGGTCGGTGAGGGTGGCGAGGGCGGCGGGCCGCTGGTCGGGGGTGAGGTAGCGGTCGGCGATGTGGGCGCGGGCGAAGGCGAGGACGGCGTCGACGACGGCGAGGTCGCTCTCGTGGGGCAGGTGGGTGCGGGCGGTCTCCAGGTAGGTGGTGGCGGGCAGGTCGCCGTCGCGGACGGCGTCGCGCAGGGCGTTCCAGATGACGGCGCGGGTGAGGGGGTCGGGCAGGGTGGAGAGGGCCTCGCGGACGGCGGTGAAGGAGTCGGGGTCGAAGCGGATCTTGGCGTAGGTGAGGTCGCCGTCGTTGAGGAGGAGCAGGGCGGGGCGCTTGCCGAGGCGGAGCGGTGCGGTCTGGGGGATGTCGAGGTCGAGGCGTTCGCGCGGGGTGAGGGCGCCGTCGGGGAGGTGGTGGTCGTAGAGGCCGACGGTGATGCGGTGCGGGCGGCTGCCGTGGTGTTCGACGGTGAGGGTGCTGGTGCCGTCGGGGGTCTGGGTGAGCCGGGGGGTGAGGGTGTCGACGCCGGTGGTGCGCAGCCAGGCGTCGGCCCAGGCGTGGACGTCGCGGTCGGTGACGCTCGCGAGGGAGTCGATGAAGTCGGCGAGGGCGGCGTTGCCGAAGCGGTGGCGCGCGAAGTGGGTGTTGATGCCGGCGAGGAAGTCCTTCTCGCCGAGCCAGGCGACGAGTTGGCGCAGTGCGGAGGCGCCCTTGGCGTAGGAGATGCCGTCGAAGTTGAGGAGTGCGGCGGCGGTGTCCTCGACGGCTTCGGGGGCGACGGGGTGGGTGGAGACGCGCTGGTCGGCGTCGTATCCCCAGGACTTGCGGGCGACGGCGAAGTCGGTCCAGGTGTCGGTGAAGCGGGTGGCTTCGGTGAGGGTCTGGTAGCCCATGTACTCGGCGAAGGACTCGTTCAGCCAGATGTCGTCCCACCAGCGCAGGGTGACGAGGTCGCCGAACCACATGTGGGCCATCTCGTGGGCGATGACCATGGCGCGGGTCTGGCGCTCGGTGTCGGTGACGGCGGAGCGGTAGACGAACTCGTCGCGGAAGGTGACGAGTCCGGGGTTCTCCATGGCGCCGGAGTTGAACTCGGGGACGAACGCCTGGTCGTAGGAGTCGAAGGGGTAGGGCTCCTGGAACTTCTCGTGGTAGCGGTCGTAGCACTGGCGGGTGATCTCGAAGAGTTCGTCCGCGTCGGCGTCGAGGTGGGGGGCGAGGGAGCGGCGGCAGTGGATGCCGAAGGGCAGGCCGCGGTGTTCGGTGCGGACGGAGTGCCAGGGTCCGGCGGCGACGGCGATGAGGTAGGTGGACAGGGGCGGGGTGGTCGCGGCGCGCCAGGTGCCGTCGCCCTGGTGGGTGGTGATGCCGTTGGCGAGGACGCTCCAGCCGTCGGGGGCGGTCACGGTCAGGTCGAAGACGGCCTTGAGGTCGGGTTGGTCGAAGGCGGCGAAGACGCGTTGGACGTCGTGCATGAACAACTGGGTGTAGGCGTACGTCTCGCCGTCGGTGGGGTCGGTGAAGCGGTGCATGCCCTCGCCGGTGCGCGAGTAGTGCATCGCGACGTCGACGCGCAGTTCGTGCGGGCCCGGCGTGAGGTCCTTGAGCGGCAGCCGGTTGTCGGTGAGGGTGGTGGGGTCCAGTGGTGCGCCGTCGAGGGTGGCGCTGCGCAGTTCGGCGGGCTTGAACTCCACGAAGGTGTCCGCGGCCTGGTCCCCGCGCACCGTGAACTGGATGAGGGTTCGGGAGTCGAAGGTCTCGTCGCCGCGGGTCAGGTCGAGGGCGATCTCGTAGCGGTGGACATCGAGGAGCCGGGCACGGGTCTGCGCTTCATCGCGCGTCAGTACGGACATGGGGACATGCTGCCTGACGCCGCCCGCGGGGCACAGGGGCGGTCCGGTACACGCCTCGGGGCCGCCGTCCGCGCCGATGCGTCGGACGGGGCACGGGGTGCGGGGGCGCGGGGCGCGGGGCGCGGGGGTGCGGGGCGCGGGGGTCACTTCCCGTCGGCGGTGTCCTCCGCGATCCGCTCATGGTGCCGGATCACCTCGGCGATGATGAAGTTGAGGAGCTTCTCGGCGAACGCGGGGTCGAGCTTGGCGCTCTCGGCGAGCCTGCGCAGCCGGGCGATCTGGGCGGCTTCGCGCGCGGGGTCGGCGGGCGGCAACTGGTGCGCGGCCTTGAGGTGGCCTACCTGCTGGGTGCACTTGAAGCGTTCGGCGAGCATATGGACGAGGGCGGCGTCGATGTTGTCGATGCTGTCGCGCAGCCGGGCGAGTTCGGCACGGACGGCGGGGTCGGCGTCCGGGGCGGCGGTGTCGCGGGGGGTCATGAGGGATCAGCGTAGGGGGTACGGGGCGTCCTGATCCGCTGTGTCCACAGTCCGGATCGTCCGTGCGCGGTGCCGTTGTCCGCGGCGCCCGTGTGTGCCCGGTCCTCGGGTGCGGGCGCGTCTACAGTGGGGGCAGTGCGGGCGTCTTTGGGGGTGCGGGCGTGGCGAACGGCGGTCCGGTCGAGCACGGGTTTCCGCATCTGGACACGGTGCGGGCGGCGATCACGGCGTTGTACAAGCGGCTGTCGTACGACACGGTGCGGACCTTCGCGACGAGTGTGGCCCCGGCCGATGTGGCGTTCTGCGATCAGGACGATCTGTATCTGGGCACTCAGCGGGTGGCGCGGGAGCTGGTGCGGCACTACCGGCTGCCGGATGCCCGGATGGTCGTGAGCTTCCGTGAGATGACCTTTGCGGCCAACGTCGAACTGGCCGCGGGGCCCGAGTACTTCATCGAGTTGAACGACCGGTTCCGCACGCATCGGCGGGACATCGGCGCGGCCCTCGCGCACGAGGTGATGCATGTGTATCTGCACCGCCTCGGCCTGTCGTTCGCCGGGACGCGGGACAACGAGATCCTGACCGACACGGCGACGACGTATCTGGGCGCCGGCTGGCTGCTCCTGGACGCCTTCCGCGAGGACGCGCTGACGTCGCAGAAGCTCGGCTATCTCACCCCGGAGGAGTTCGGTTACGTGCTGGCCAAGCGGGCGCTGCTGTTCGATGAGGACCCGGCGATCTGGTTCACGAGCCCGCAGGCGTACACGGCGTACACGAAGGGCCTGGCGCTGGCCCGCCGCGACGGGCAGCAGCCGCCGTTGACGGCGGCCGGGTGGGCGGGCCGCCGCCGCTATGCCCGGGATCGCCGCCATGCCCAGGAGCGGTCGGGCCCCGGCCCGCGTCCGGATGCGCCGTACTCCTTCACGCGGGGTGACGGCGGTGGCCCGCTGCAGGTCTCCTTCCCGTGCCCGACGTGCGGGCAGCGGATCAGGGTGCCGGTGCGCGGGCGGGTACGGGCGCGGTGCGGGCTGTGCCGGACGGTGCTGGAGTGCGACACCTGACGTTCAGTGGTGGTCGCCCTTGCTCGTGAGTTCGCGGTACTCCTCCGCCGTGGGCTTGGGGATGCGTGCCTGGGGCCCGTACAGCGCCTTGGCGAGGCGGGCGCGCAGCCGGTGGGCGCGCCCGATCTGCCGGGTGACGCCGCCCGCGTCGACGAGCGGTCCGATCTCGTACGGGGGTGCCTGCTCGTGCTGGGTGAGGGTGAACAGCCGTTCCGGGGAGAGGGGTTCGTGGATCTCGACGTATCCGCCGGTGGGGAGCCGTTTGATGATGCCGGTCTCCCGGCCGTGCATCACCTTGTCGCGGTCGCGGCGTTGGAGCCCGAGGCAGATCCGTTTGGTGAGGACGAACGCGAGGACGGGTACGACGAAGAACGCGATGCGGACGAACCAGGTGATCGCGTTGATGGAGAGGTGGAAGTGGGTGGCCCACAGGTCGTTGCCGCCGCCCACGAGCAGCACCGCGTACAGCGAGAGCCAGGCCACGCCGAGGGCGGTGCGGACGGGGACGTTGCGTGGCCGGTCCAGGATGTGGTGTTCGCGCTTGTCCCCGGTCACCCATGCTTCGACGAAGGGGTAGACGCCGATGGCGAGCATGATGAGCGGGAAGAGCATGAAGGGGATGAAGACGCCCAGTTGGAGGGTGTGGCCCCAGGCGTTGATCTCCCATCCCGGCATCACCCGGATCAGGCCCTCGGAGAAGCCGAGGTACCAGTCGGGCTGGGCGCCGGTGGTGACCAGATCGGGCCGGTAGGGGCCGAAGGACCAGACGGGGTTGATGGTGGCGATCCCGCCGAGCAGCGCCAGGACACCGAAGACGAGGAAGAAGAACCCGCCGGCCTTGGCGGTGTAGACGGGCATGAGCGGCATGCCCACCACGCTCTTCTCGTCGCGTCCGGGTCCGGGGTACTGGGTGTGCTTGTGGTAGAAGACCAGGATCAGATGGGCGACGACCAGGCCCAGCATGATCCCGGGCAGCAGCAGCACATGGATCGGGAAGAATCGCGGGATGATGTCGTGGCCCGGGAACTCGCCGCCGAAGAGGAAGAACGCGAGATACGTGCCGATGACCGGTACGGACAGGATGGCGCCCTGGGCGAAGCGGACGCCGGTGCCGGAGAGCAGGTCGTCGGGGAGCGAGTAGCCGGTGAGGCCGGTGATCAGGGCGAGGAACAGCAGGGTCCAGCCGAACAGCCAGTTGACTTCGCGGGGCTTGCGGAAGGCGCCGGTGAAGAACACCCGCATCATGTGGATGAGCATCCCGGCGACGAAGACGAGGGCCGCCCAGTGGTGGATCTGCCGGATGAGCAGTCCGCCGCGTACGTCGAAGCTGATGTGCAGCGTCGACTCGTACGCCCTGGTCATGAGGACGCCGTTGAGTGGGTTGTAGGAGCCGTGGTAGACGGTCTCCGCGCTGCTCGGTTCGAAGAAGAGCGTGAGATAGATGCCGGTGAGGATGAGGACGAGGAAGCTGTAGAGGCAGACCTCGCCCAGCATGAAGGACCAGTGGTCCGGGAACACCTTGCGCATCAGGTAGTTGGCGGACCGGTGCGTGCCGAGGCGGCCGTCGGTCCAGTCGGCGAGCCGCTCGCCCTTGCCCGCCGGATGTCCGCGTCGCGAACTCCCGCCACCCGTCGGGTCGTTCGCCGTTCGTAGGCCGTCGTCCATGGAACGCCTCCCCCACGCTTCACTTCAGAGTGGCACGGCGGGCGGCGCGGACCAAGAGGGGTGACGGCGGGATCCGGTCACCCTTGGAGCCGGGACGCGCGGCGGCGCCTGCCGGTGGTCCGGTCGGGACCGGGGGCAGGCGCCGCCTGGGTGGGTCAGACCGTGAGCGCGCGGTCCGTCGGGCGGATCGGGGCCAGCAGGTCGCTCGCGCCGGTGAGGAAGCGGTCGACGCCGCGCGCCGCCGAGCGGCCCTCGGCGATGGCCCACACGATGAGGGACTGGCCGCGGCCGGCGTCGCCCGCCACGAACACTCCGGGGACGTTCGTCGCGAAGTCCGCGTCGCGCGCGATGTTGCCGCGCGCGTCCAGCTCCAGGCCGAACTGGTCGACCAGTCCGTTGTGCTGGTCGGTGCCGGTGAACCCCATGGCCAGGGTGACCAGTTGGGCCGGGATCTTCCGCTCGGTGCCGGGCTTGTGGACCGGCCTGCCGTCCACGAACTCGACCTCGGCCAGATGCAGCCACTGCACCTGCCCGTCCTCGTCGCCCTCGAAGTGGGTGGTGGCGGCGGAGTAGACCCGCTCGCCGCCCTCCTCGTGGGCCGAGGTGACCTTGTAGAGGATCGGGAAGGTCGGCCAGGGCTGGTCGACCGGGTGCCGCTCGTCGTTCGGGCGGGGCATGATCTCCAACTGCGTGACGGAGGCCGCGCCTTGACGGTGGGCGGTGCCCACGCAGTCGGCGCCCGTGTCACCGCCGCCGATCACGACGACATGCTTGCCCTCGGCCGAGATCGGCGCGGTGACGTAGTCACCCTCCTGGACCTTGTTGGACAGCGGCAGATACTCCATCGCCTGGTACACGCCCGTGAGTTTGCGGCCGGGGACCGGCAGATCGCGGGCCGTCGTCGCACCCGCCGCGATCACCACCGCGTCGTAGCGCTTGCGCAGGTCCGTCGCCGTGATGTCGCGGCCGATCTCGACGCCCGTACGGAACCGGGTGCCCTCCGCGCGCATCTGCTCGATACGGCGGTTGATGTGCCGCTTCTCCATCTTGAACTCGGGGATGCCGTAGCGGAGCAGACCGCCGACGCGGTCCGCACGCTCGTACACCGCGACCGTGTGGCCCGCCCGGGTCAGTTGCTGGGCGGCGGCGAGACCGGCCGGGCCCGAGCCGATGACCGCGACCGTCTTGCCCGACAGGCGTTCGGGCACGCGCGGCTTCACGGCACCGCTGTCCCACGCCCTGTCGATGATCGAGACCTCGACGTTCTTGATGGTGACCGGCTGCCGCCCGATGCCGAGCACACACGCCGACTCACAGGGGGCCGGGCACAACCGGCCGGTGAACTCGGGGAAGTTGTTGGTCGCGTGCAGCCGTTCCGCGGCGGCCGACCAGTCGCCGCGGTAGGCGTAGTCGTTCCACTCGGGGATCAGGTTCCCGAGCGGGCAGCCGTTGTGGCAGAACGGGATGCCGCAGTCCATGCAGCGGCTCGCCTGCGTGCTGATGATCGGCAGCAGGAAGCCGGGGGCGTAGACCTCGTTCCAGTCCTTGACGCGCTCGTCCACCGGACGGGACGCGGCGACCTCGCGGCCGTGCGTCAGGAAGCCCTTGGGATCAGCCATGGGTCGCCGCCTCCATCATCTTCTCGGTGATCTCGGTCTCGGAGAGACCGGCTCGCTCGGCGGCGTCCTTGGCGGCGAGCACTGCCTTGTACGTACGGGGGATGATCTTGCTGAAGCGGTCCACGGCCACGGGCCATTCGGCCAGGAGCTTCCCGGCGACCGTGGAACCGGTCTCCTCGGCGTGGCGGCGCACCACGTCGTGCAGCCACTGTCGGTCGGTGTCGTCCAGGGCCTCGACGGCGTCCTGGTTGCCGACGTTGACGTGGTCGCGGTCCAGATCGAGGACGTAGGCGATGCCACCGGACATACCGGCCGCGAAGTTGCGGCCGGTCTCGCCGAGCACGACCGCGTGCCCGCCGGTCATGTACTCGCAGCCGTGGTCGCCCACGCCCTCCGCGACCACCAGCGCACCGGAGTTGCGAACACAGAACCGCTCGCCCGTGCTGCCGCGCAGGAACAGCTCGCCGCCGGTCGCGCCGTAGGCGATGGTGTTGCCCGCGATCGTCGCGTACTCGGCGAGGTGCTCGGCGCCGCGGTCCGGGCGGACGACGACCCGGCCGCCGGACAGGCCCTTGGCGACGTAGTCGTTGGCGTCGCCCTCCAGGCGCAGCGTGATGCCGCGCGGCAGGAACGCGCCGAAGGACTGGCCCGCCGAGCCGGTGAAGGTGATGTCGATCGTGTCGTCGGGCAGGCCCGCGCCGCCGAACTTCTTCGTCACCTCGTGGCCGAGCATGGTGCCGACCGTGCGGTTGATGTTGCGGATCGGGACCTGGGCGCGCACCGGCTGGGCGTCGGCCGCCGAGCCCGCGGCCAGGGCGTCGGCGGCGAGCTTGATCAGCTCGTTGTCGAGCGCCTTCTGCAGACCGTGGTCCTGGGCGATGACCTGGTGGCGTACGGCGCCCTTCGGCAGTTCGGGGACGTGGAACAGCGGCTCCAGGTCCAGGCCCTGTGCCTTCCAGTGGTCGACGGCCCGCCGTACGTCGAGGACCTCGGTGTGGCCGACGGCCTCCTCGATGGAGCGGAAGCCGAGTTCGGCCAGCAGTTCGCGGACCTCCTCGGCGATGAACTGGAAGAAGTTCACGATGTGGTCGGCCTTGCCGGTGAAGCGCTCGCGCAGCACCGGGTTCTGGGTGGCGATGCCGACCGGGCAGGTGTCCAGATGGCAGACGCGCATCATGACGCAGCCGGAGACGACGAGCGGCGCGGTCGCGAATCCGAACTCCTCGGCGCCGAGGAGGGCGGCGATGACGACGTCGCGGCCGGTCTTCAACTGGCCGTCGGTCTGGACGACGATACGGTCGCGCAACCCGTTGAGCAGCAGCGTCTGCTGGGTCTCGGCGAGGCCGAGTTCCCAGGGTCCGCCCGCGTGCTTGAGGGAGGTCAGCGGGGAGGCGCCGGTGCCGCCGTCGTGCCCGGAGATCAGGACGACGTCGGCGTGCGCCTTGGAGACGCCCGCGGCGACCGTGCCGACCCCGACCTCGGAGACCAGCTTCACATGGATGCGGGCCGAAGGGTTGGCGTTCTTGAGGTCGTGGATGAGCTGGGCCAGGTCCTCGATGGAGTAGATGTCGTGGTGCGGCGGCGGGGAGATGAGCCCCACGCCCGGCGTCGAGTGCCGGGTCCTGGCCACCCACGGGTACACCTTGTGGCCGGGCAGTTGGCCGCCCTCGCCGGGCTTGGCGCCCTGGGCCATCTTGATCTGGATGTCGTCCGCGTTGACCAGGTACTCGGAGGTCACGCCGAAGCGGCCGGAGGCCACCTGCTTGATCGCCGAGCGGCGCGCCGGGTCGTACAGGCGCTCGGCGTCCTCGCCGCCCTCGCCGGTGTTGGACTTGGCGCCCAGCCGGTTCATGGCGAGGGCGAGCGTCTCGTGCGCCTCCTGGGAGATGGAGCCGTACGACATGGCGCCCGTGGAGAAGCGCCGGACGATCTCGGAGACGGGCTCGACCTCGTCGAGCGGGATCGGCTCGCGTCCGCAGGCGCCGTCCTTGCTTGTCTTCAGGGCGAACAGGCCGCGCAGGGTCATCAGCCGCTCGGACTGCTCGTTCACGCGGGAGGTGTACTGGCGGAAGACGTCGTAGCGGCCGGTGCGGGTGGCGTGCTGGAGGCGGAAGACCGTCTCGGGGTCGAAGAGGTGCGGTTCGCCCTCGCGGCGCCACTGGTACTCGCCGCCGATCTCCAGCGCGCGGTGCGCGGGGGCGATACCGGAGGCGGGGTAGGCCTTGGCGTGGCGGGCGGCGACCTCCTGGGCGATGACGTCGATGCCGACGCCGCCGATCTTGGTGGCCGTGCCGTCGAAGTACGTGGCGACGAAGCCCTCCTCCAGGCCGACGGCCTCGAAGACCTGGGCGCCGCGGTAGGAGGCGACGGTCGAGATGCCCATCTTGGACATGACCTTCAGCACGCCCTTGCCGAGGGCGTGGATCAGGTTGCGGATGGCCTTCTCGGTCTCGATGCCCGGCAGGAACGTACCCGCGCGGACGAGGTCCTCGACGGACTCCATCGCGAGGTACGGGTTGACGGCGGCGGCGCCGTAGCCGATGAGCAGGGCGACATGGTGGACCTCGCGGACGTCACCGGCCTCGACGAGCAGGCCCACCTGGGTGCGCTGCTTGGTGCGGATGAGGTGGTGGTGGACGGCCGCGGTGAGCAGCAGCGACGGGATCGGCGCGTGCTCGGCGTCCGAGTGGCGGTCGGAGAGGACGATCAGCCGGGCGCCGTTGTCGATCGCGGCGTCGGCCTCGGCGCAGATCTCCGCGATGCGCGCGGCGAGGGCGGCACCGCCGCCGGAGACCCGGTAGAGACCGGAGAGCGTGGCGGCCTTCATCCCGGGCATGTCGCCGTCGGCGTTGATGTGGATCAGCTTGGCCAGCTCGTCGTTGTCGATGACCGGGAAGGGCAGGACGACGCTGCGGCAGGACGCGGCGGTCGGCTCCAGCAGATTGCCCTGCGGGCCCAGCGACGAGCGCAGGGAGGTGACCAGCTCCTCGCGGATCGCGTCCAAGGGCGGGTTGGTGACCTGCGCGAAGAGCTGGGTGAAGTAGTCGAAGAGCAGCCGGGGGCGCTCGGAGAGCGCAGCGATCGGCGAGTCCGTGCCCATGGAGCCGATGGGCTCGGCGCCGGTCTTGGCCATCGGTGCGAGGAGGACGCGCAGTTCCTCCTCGGTGTAGCCGAAGGTCTGCTGGCGGCGGGTGACCGAGGCGTGGGTGTGGACGATGTGCTCGCGCTCGGGCAGGTCGCCCAGCTCGATCTCCCCGGCCTGGAGCCACTCCTGGTAGGGCTGCTGGGCGGCGAGGGTCGCCTTGATCTCCTCGTCCTCGATGATGCGGTGCTCGGCGGTGTCGACGAGGAACATCCGGCCGGGCTGCAGCCGCCCCTTGCGGACGACCCGGGACGGCTCGATGTCCAGGATGCCGACCTCGGAGCCGAGGACGACCAGGCCGTCGTCGGTGACCCAGTAGCGGCCGGGGCGCAGTCCGTTGCGGTCCAGTACGGCGCCGACCTGGGTGCCGTCGGTGAAGGTGACGCAGGCCGGGCCGTCCCAGGGCTCCATCAGCGTGGAGTGGAACTCGTAGAACGCGCGCCGGGCCGGGTCCATGGAGGCGTGGTTCTCCCAGGCCTCCGGGATCATCATCAGCACGGAGTGCGGCAGGGAACGTCCGCCGAGGTGCAGCAGTTCCAGGACCTCGTCGAAGGAGGCGGAGTCGGAGGCGTCGGGGGTGCAGATCGGGAACAGCCGTGCCAGCTTCTCCCCCGGCCCGAACAGCTCGGACATCAACTGTGACTCGCGGGCGCGCATCCAGTTGCGGTTGCCCTTGACCGTGTTGATCTCGCCGTTGTGCGCGACGAAGCGGTACGGGTGGGCGAGCGGCCAGCTCGGGAAGGTGTTGGTGGAGAAGCGCGAGTGGACCAGCGCGATCGCGGTGGCGAAGCGGCGATCGGACAGGTCCGGGAAGAAGGGTTCGAGCTGGCCGGTGGTCAGCATGCCCTTGTAGACGATGGTGCGGGCGGACAGCGACGGGAAATAAACGCCGGCCTCGCGTTCGGCGCGCTTGCGCAGCGCGAACGCCTTGCGGTCGAGGTCGATGCCGGTGCGCACGCCGTCGGTCACGAAGAGCTGGCGCAGGTGGGGCATGGTCGAGCGGGCGGTGGCGCCGAGCAGCTCGGGGGCGACGGGGACCGTGCGCCAGCCGAGGACGGTCAGGCCCTCGTCCGCGGCGATCGCCTCGATCCGGGCGACGGCCTCGTCGGTGCCGGACGTGGGCAGGAAGGCGATACCGACCGCGTAGGCGCCCGCCTCGGGCAGCTCGCATCCGGCCACGTCTCGGAAGAAGGCGTCGGGGACCTGGGAGAGGATGCCGGCGCCGTCTCCGGAGTCGGGCTCGCTGCCCGTGGCGCCGCGGTGCTCGAGGTTGCGCAGCACGGTGAGCGCCTGCTCGACCAGTGTGTGGCTCGCCTCACCGGTGAGGGTCGCTACGAAGCCGACGCCGCAGGCGTCGTGCTCGTCGCGGGGGTCGTACATGCCCTGCGCGGCAGGGCGGGCATCCATGAAGGACCAGGTCCGGTCCGTCGCGGAGTGCTGGGACGGCTGGCGCGGCGTACGCATCGGCTCTCCCGTCGTCGTCGTGGCATGGTGCTGGTGCCGAGGGACGACGTTGGCCCTCCGCGTGGAGTGCGTGATTCCGTGCAGTTCAGATGATGGAGCCTGTTCCGTGAGACGGATAGCTCGTTCCACCATGCGGACATCGCCGGGGTACGGCGCGGGAGGTCCACTGCTGCACGGTGTGGGGACTTACGAGGGGGCGCGGGGGAACAGATCGATGTCCGTCGGCCCGGGGTGCGGCGGGCCTCGTCGCCCGCCGCGATCTCTTGCGAAGCAGGCGTCATTGCCCGCGCTGCTTACGGGTCATGCCCGGCGGTAACCCGGTCGAAACCGCCGGGTAAAACAACTCCTTGTGCGAGGCTCCTCGCACAAGGGCCTGTCTGACAGGGAATTGTCAGACAGGCCCTTGGAGTCGCACGCGTCAGCCTACGGCGGTACCGAACAGGGTGCCCAGAAGGAAGGTCACGCCCGCGGCGGCGCCACCGAGGGCGAGCTGCCGCAGCCCGCTGTACCCCCAGCTCCGCGCGGTGACCTTGGCGACGACCGCGCCGCAGAGGAAGAGCCCGGCGAGCGCGAGCAGCACGGCGGGCCACAGGGCGCTGGCACCCAGCAGATACGGGAGGACGGGCAGCAGGGCGCCGAGCGCGAAGGACCCGAAGCTGGAGACGGCGGCGACCATCGGCGAGGGCAGGTCGCCGGGGTCGATGCCCAGCTCCTCGCGCGCGTGTATCTCCAGGGCCTGCTCGGGGTCGCGGGAGAGCTGCCGGGCGACCTCACGGGCCAGGCCGGGCTCGACGCCGCGGGCTTCGTAGAGCGCCGCCAGCTCTTCCTCCTCGCCCTCCGGGTGCTTCTTCAGCTCGCGCCGCTCGACGTCGAGTTCGGCCTCGACCAGTTCGCGCTGCGAGGCGACGGAGGTGTACTCGCCGGCGGCCATGGAGAAGGCGCCCGCGGCCAGGCCCGCCAGGCCGGTGATGATGATGGTCTGCCGGCTGACGGCTCCCCCGGCGACGCCCGTCATCAGCGCCAGATTGGACACCAGCCCGTCCATCGCACCGAAGACGGCCGGGCGCAGCCAGCCACCGTTGACATCGCGGTGGGTGTGGTTGTTCCGGTGCGCCTCGTGCAGCGTCGCTTTGGTCTCGATGATGGCCATGCCCCAGCCCCCAACATGCTTGATTGGACTGTTTCCACTTTTCGACTACGCCGAAAGTACGCCGAAATTCTGGATCCCGCCAGCAAGGAAAGGCTGGGCTAACCTGCGGTTTTACCTTCGCATGCCCATTCAGGCTCGCACACACGTACGCCGGGATCGAAGGCCATGCCCTCGATCCCGGCGTATGCGAAACCCTGCTTCAGACCTTCTTCGCCGACTTGACCTCGTCCGCTGCGGCCTCGGTGTCCTCAGGGGCCTCGGTGTCGTCGGAGGCTTCGGTGTCCCCCGTAGCCCCCGCGGCCTTGGTGGCGTCCTCAGGGGCCTTCTCGGCCTGCTTCTCGCCCTTCGGCCCCTGGCCGCCCGTGGAGTCGGCCTTGGCGTCGGTCATGGAATCGGTCGTGGCATCGGCCTTGGAGTCGGCCGCTGCCTCGACCGCCGCCTCGGACGCGCCCGGTTCCACGACCGCCTCCCGGCCCGGCCGCAGCCGTGCCGACACCACGAGGTAGGTCGCGGCGAGCAGGAACACCAGGGCCGCCGTCCAGACGTTCAGTCGCACGCCCAGGATGTGATGCGCGTCATCGACCCGCATGTACTCGATCCAGCCGCGGCCCGCGCAGTACCCGGCCACGTACAGCGCGAACGCGCGCCCATGGCCGAGCTGGAAGCGGCGGTCCGCCCAGATCACCAGGAATCCGACGCCGACGCACCACAGCGACTCGTACAGGAAGGTCGGGTGGTAGTAGCCGGGGGCCCGGCCGTCCGTCGCCGCCGTGATGTGCAGCGCCCAGGGCAGGTCCGTCGCCCGCCCGTACAGCTCCTGGTTGAACCAGTTGCCCCAGCGGCCGATCGCCTGGGCGAAGACGATGCCGGGGGCGAGGGCGTCGGCGTACGCGGGCAGGGGGATGCCCCGGCGGCGACAGCCGATCCACGCGCCGAGCGCACCGAGCGCGATCGCGCCCCAGATACCGAGCCCGCCCTGCCAGACCTTGAAGGCGTCCACCCAGTCACGGCCCTCGCTGAAGTACAGCTCGTAGTCCGTGATCACGTGGTACAGCCGGCCGCCGACGAGGCCGAAGGGCACCGCCCAGACCGCGATGTCGGCCACCGTGCCGGCCCGCCCTCCCCGGGCGATCCAGCGCTTGTTGCCGAGCCACACGGCCACGAAGACGCCGATGATGATGCAGAACGCGTAGCCGCGCAGCGGAACGGGGCCGAGATGCAGCACTCCGCGCGACGGGCTGGGGATATAGGCAAGTTCCATGGCAGGTCCGACGCTACCGTGCCGGGCAGGTGGCTTGGCAACCATCCCGGCTACGGCTCCATAACGTGACCCCCCGGCGCATCGGCACCGGGGGTCCGCTGATCATGGCGGTCCTCAGGACTTGTGTGCCGCCTCCACCAACTGCTTGAGCTTCGCCGGGGTCATCGTCCGGTCCTCGATGATGTTCTTGTCGCCGAGGAGCACGGTCGGCGTCCCCGTGAAGTGGCCCTTCTCGAAGGCGTCGTTCGACTTCTTCACCCAGCCGTTGTGCGTACCGTCCTTGACGCACTTCTGGAACGTCGGCGTGTCGAGGCCGCCCACCTTGCCCGCCAGCCCGATCAGCTTCGCGTGGTCCGCGAACGTGTCCTCGGTCTCCTTGGGCTGGTTGTCGTACAGCACATCGTGGTACGCCTTGAACTTCCCGGCGTCCTGCGCGCACGCCGCCGCGTTGGCCGCGTGGAGCGAGCCGCTGCCGCCCATGTTCCCGTCGATGAGCGTGACCAGGTGGTACTCGACCTTCAGCTTGCCCGCGTCGACCAGCTCGCGGAGCGTCGGGCGGTAGACCGTCTCGAAGACCTTGCAGGCCGGGCAGCGGAAGTCCTCCCAGACCGTGAGGGTCGACCGGGCGGCCTCCTTGCCGACGGGGATCGCGAGGCCGTCCTTGCCCGTCGCCCCCGAGGGCCCGATGGTGGGGCCCGAGGCGCTGCTCTTCTTGCCGGCGTTCGCCGCCAGGAGGCCCCCCACCGTCGCCAGGGCCAGCACACAGATGATCGCGGCTCCCACGATCATCCCGCGCCGACGCTTCTCCGCGGACTTCTGCTTCTCGCGCTGCGCCGCCAGCCGGTCCCGGGCGGCGCGCTTTCCCTCACGGTTCTTCTCGCTCACATCCGGCAGAACGAACCGGGGAGGCGCTGCGCGCCTCCCCGGCCCCAGGTCCACCCGTTCGAGTGAGCCAATTGTCCTTCGTTGCCCGATTCACCCGTGACGGTGCGGGGCGACGGGCGGGGGTGTCAGGCCCTGCGGCGGACGCCCTCGGCCAGCTCGCCCGCCAGGGTCCGCACGGCCTCGAGACCGGTCTGCTCGTCCGGCGCGTCCAGCATCCGCTTCACGAACGCCGAGCCGACGATCACGCCGTCGGCGAACCCGGCGACCTCGGCGGCCTGGGCCGGGTTGGAGACGCCGAGGCCGACGCAGACCGGCAGCTCGGTGGTCGCGCGGGTGCGGCGGACCAGCTCCTGGGCCTGCGTACCGACCGATTCACGCGTACCGGTGACGCCCATGAGCGAGGCCGCGTAGACGAAGCCGGAACCCGCCGCGGTGATCTCGGCGAGCCGCTCGTCCTTGCTGCTCGGCGCGACCACGAAGACCGTCGCGAGCCCCTGCTTCTCGGCGTGCTCGCGCCACAGGGC
This sequence comes from Streptomyces macrolidinus, assembly GCF_023887685.1. Lineage (GTDB taxonomy): Bacteria > Actinomycetota > Actinomycetes > Streptomycetales > Streptomycetaceae > Streptomyces > Streptomyces macrolidinus. The sequence goes on from NZ_JAMWMR010000002.1 coordinate 154,653, forward strand.
CGACTCCTGCACGGGCAGGTCCGGCAGGATGCAGCCCGCGCCGCCCGCCTCCGCCAGCTCGGTCGTGAAGCGCTCCACGCCGTAGCGGTCGAGCGGGTTCCAGTACGTCATCACGAGCACCGGCCTGCCGGTCGCCGCGTGCGCCTCGCGGACCGTGCGCAGGACGTCGGCGATCCGGACGCCGCCGCGCAGCGCGATGTCGTCGGCGGTCTGGATGACGGGGCCGTCGAGGACGGGGTCGCTGTGCGGCAGGCCCACCTCCACGACGTCGGCGCCGCCGTCGAAGACGGCCTTGATCGCGGCGATGCCGCCGTCGACGGTCGGGAACCCGGCCGGGAGGTACGCGATGAGGGCGGCGCGGTCCTCCGCCTTCGCGGCGGCGAGCGTGTCGGCCAGCAACTGGGCCTGTCCGCCGGTCACTTCTGCGCTCACTGGGCGTCCCCCTCGATCTCGGCGGTCTCGCTGTCGGCGTCCGCGGCGACGGACGCGTCGGTCTCGTACAGCCCGAAGTAGCGGGCGGCCGTGTCCATGTCCTTGTCGCCGCGCCCGGACAGGTTGACGATGATCAGCCCGTCCCTGCCCAGCTCCTTGCCGACCTCCAGGGCCCCGGCGAGCGCGTGGGCGCTCTCGATGGCCGGGATGATGCCCTCGGTGCGGGAGAGCAGGCGCAGGGCCTGCATGGCCGCGTCGTCGGTGACCGCGCGGTACTCGCCGCGACCGCTGTCCTTGAGGTACGCGTGCTCGGGGCCGATGCCCGGGTAGTCCAGGCCCGCCGAGATCGAGTACGGCTCGGTGATCTGCCCCTCGTCGTCCTGGAGGACGTAGGACCGCGAGCCGTGCAGGATGCCGGGCTCACCGGCGGTGAGGGTGGCGGCGTGCTCGCCGGTCTCGATGCCGTGGCCCGCGGGCTCGCAGCCGATGAGCCGGACGGAGCTGTCGGGGATGAAGGCGTGGAAGAGCCCGATGGCGTTGGAGCCGCCGCCCACACAGGCGACGGCGGCGTCGGGCAGACGCCCGGCGCGCTCCAGGATCTGCCGCCGCGCCTCGACGCCGATCACCCGGTGGAAGTCGCGCACCATGGCCGGGAAGGGGTGGGGACCGGCCACCGTGCCGAACAGGTAGTGGGTGTGGTCGACGTTGGCGACCCAGTCGCGGAACGCCTCGTTGATCGCGTCCTTCAGCGTGCGGCTGCCGGACTTCACCGCGACGACCTCGGCGCCGAGCATGCGCATCCGCGCGACGTTGAGGGCCTGCCGCTCGGTGTCGATCTCGCCCATGTAGATGGTGCAGTCGAGACCGAACAGGGCGCAGGCGGTGGCGGTGGCGACGCCGTGCTGTCCGGCGCCGGTCTCCGCGATGACGCGGGTCTTGCCCATGCGCCGGGTGAGCAGCGCCTGGCCGAGCACGTTGTTGATCTTGTGGGAGCCGGTGTGGTTGAGGTCCTCCCGCTTGAGGAAGACACGGGCGCCACCGGCGTGTTCGGCGAACCGCGGCACCTCGGTGAGGGCGCTGGGCCGGCCGGTGTAGTGGACGAGCAGGTCGCCGAGTTCACGGGCGAACTCGGGGTCGGTCTTCGCCTTCTCGTACTCGGCGGCGACCTCGTCCACGGCGGCCACGAGGGCCTCCGGGATGAACGTGCCGCCGAACGCGCCGAAGTAGCCGGCCGCGTCGGGCACCTGGCCCTCCGGGTCGGGAACGAAGAATTCGCTGGGCATGCGGTTACCTCGCAGGGGCGTGCGCCCCGGGTAGGTCGGACGGTGGGTGACGTCGATGCGTACACGCGCGGCCCTGAGGCGAACCGGCGGACCGGTGAGGAACCGGCGACAACCGGAAGTCCCGGCCGGCTCGGCTCAGTTCACCCGGTCCGGTTCACTCGGGTCGGTTCACCGCAGGCGCGCACGCGGGCGGCGCCATCGCATCCCGTTGACCTGGCCGGGCTCGTCCCCGATGACGTAGCGCACCCGGCGCCCGTGCACCCGGCGCGCGGGCGCGCGGCAGCCACGCGGGCGGCAGCCGCGCGCGAGGCGGGCGTACGGGTCACCGGGGCCTGTCCGGAGACAGGTCCTGGTGGCCACGGTGATCGGAGGCATCATCGACGTCACCCGGTGAGGCGTCAGCCCCGGCCGTGCCGCAGCGCGGGGTGCGCACCGGCGGCGACGAGGTCGGCGACCGCCGTCTTCGGGTCGCGTCCGGTCACCAGCGACTCGCCCACCAGCACGGCGTCGGCGCCGTGTTCGGCGTACGCGATCAGGTCGTGCGGTCCGCGGACGCCGGACTCGGCGACCCGGACGACCGACCCGGGGACCTCGGGGGCGACCCGCTCGAACGTGGAGCGGTCGACCTCCAGGGTCTTGAGGTTGCGCGCGTTGATCCCGATGACCTTCGCCCCGGCGTCCACCGCCCGCTCGACCTCGTCCTCGTCGTGCACCTCGACGAGCGGCGTGAGCCCGATGGACTCGGCGCGCTCGATGAGGGACTCCAGGGCGGGCTGGTCCAGGGCGGCGACGATCAGCAGCGCGAGGTCGGCGCCGTAGGCCCGCGCCTCCCAGAGCTGGTAGGAGGTGACGATGAAGTCCTTGCGCAGCACCGGGATGTCGACCCGGGCCCGGACGGCCTCCAGGTCGGCCAGCGAGCCGCCGAAGCGGCGCTGCTCGGTCAGGACGGAGATGACGGCCGCGCCGCCCGCCTCGTAGTCCGCGGCGAGCCCGGCCGGGTCCGCGATCGCGGCGAGCGCTCCCTTGGAGGGGCTGGACCGCTTGACCTCGCAGATCACCTTGACGCCGTCCCCGCGCAGGGCGGCGAGGCCGTCCCTGGCCGCGGGGGCCTTCGCCGCACGCTCCTTGAGCTCGTCGAGGCTGACGCGCGCCTGCCGCTCCGCAAGATCGGCACGGACTCCGTCGATGATCTCGTCGAGCACACTCACGCGAGCGGCCCCCTTCCTGACGGTTGAGGATTCCAGCGGCTCAGTCGGGCTGAGCCTGGGTCGCCGGGCGGGTCCGGACGGACGGAACCGGCGGTCACTGTGATGGTATCCGGAGGATGGCCCGGGCCTCGCATCCGGTGGAACGGCGACCCTCCTACCTGGAGGTTCACGGGTCGGCCCACCGGGAGGTGCCCGGATCGGTCAAAGGATGCAGCCACCCGCCGAAGGGCGACGGTCAAGGATGCAGCCACCCGCCGAAGGGCAGGTTGCGGACCACAGTGAAGGCCACCAGCAGGGTGCCCAGGCACCACAGGTGCACCGGTCCGAGGTCGAGCCGCAGCGGCCGTCCCCGCACCGCGCGCACCAGCCACACGCTCCACACCACCGCGAAGAGCAGATAGCCGCCGACGGCCAGGGCGTTGTCCTGGAGCGCCGCGAGGACGTCCCCGTGGACGAACGCGTGTGCGCTGCGCAGTCCGCCGCAGCCGGGGCAGAACACCCCGGCGAAGCGCAGCAGCGGGCAGACCGGGTAGTGGCCGGGCTGGTTGGGGTCCACCGCGCCGACGTAGGCGAAGGCCGCGAGGACGCCCGCGAGGACCCCGACGGGAGGGGCGGTGCGCCGCAGCAGGCCGCGGGCGGCCGGGGCGTGCGGCGGGGGCGGACTCACGCAGCGGGATGCGGTGTTCACGCCTCGCATTCTGCCCGCCCGCTCCCCGGCCCGCCCACCCCGGTCCGGGTACGCGTGAGGCGGCCCGGGACGCTTCGCGTGCCCGGCCGCCTCGCGTGCGGGGGTGCGGAGGGTCAGTGCTCCGTGATCGCGGCCCGCTTCATCAGGTCGCCGACGTCCTCCTGGCCCTTGCCCATCAGGCGCATGATGCCGCCGACGACACCGCCGAGGAGGGTGACCCCGACGCTCGCCCAGAAGCCGACGGGCTGAGCCATCACGGTGAAGGCGCCCGCGGCGCAGAAACCGATGAAGGCGATGATGACACCGGTCCAGGCGGCCGGGGTGTGACCGTGGTGGGTTGTGCCCGCCATGACTTGCTCCTCGTTAGCTGGCTGTACGTGTGTGAGTCCAAGGCTCGGCGTCATTGTCCCGTACCCGCGCGCAGCGGGTGAGCGCGGGGTCACCGTCGCGCGTCGACCGGGGCGATCAGCCGGTGGATGTCAGCCGGTGGGGTCCTCGCCCCGGTCCAGCGCCTTCCACAGCTCCTCGGGGCGGTCCGGGTCGACGGGCGCCGCGCGGCGGCGCGGCCGGGGGGTGCCGTCGCGTTCGTAGCGGCCGGACATCGTGGGCCACAGCCGGCCGTAGCGCAGGGCGAGCAGTCCGGCCAGCAGGATGAGGGCGCCGCCGAGGACCGCGACGTACGGCCAGGCGGTGTGGGTGAGCGCGGAGGCGGTCGCGGCGGTGTCACCGGCCGTCCGCGCCGCCTTCTCGTCCAGTGCCGAGTCGTCGGTGAGGCCCTGGAACGCGGCGGTGATGGTGCCGAGGCCGGAGAGCGCGAGGAGTCCGGCGACGAGGTGGCGGCCGGTTCTGCGGACGGCGAAGACGGCGACGAGCGCGGCGAGGCCCACTATGGCCAGGGCCGCGGGCACGCCCGTGACATCGCTGCCCTTGGCGCTGAGCGGGAAGTCGCCGCCGGCCAACGGCACGGTGCCCGCCGCCCAGTCCTGCCGGGAGGACAGCAGTGCCACGGCGGCACCGGCCGCCCCGCACAGCAGGGCGAGGGCGAGGCTGCGGCGGCCGGAGCGCGCGGGTGCGGCGGCCTCGGGTCGGGGGTGGGGTACGGCAGTCACGTACTCCACTATCACCCGAACCCCGGGCGAACCTTCACCCGGGGCCCCTGCGACGTACGACTCATCCGCGACGTACGACTCGTCCGCGGCGACCCGCGGCGGGTCAGCGGCCCAGCCGGTTCGCCGTGTGCACCGCGCGCAGCACCGCCGCCGCCTTGTTGCGGCACTCGGTGTCCTCGGCGACCGGGTCGGAGTCGGCGACGACGCCCGCACCGGCCTGGACATGTGCGATGCCGTCGCGCAGCAGTGCGGTGCGGATGGCGATGGCGGTGTCGGAGTCGCCCGCGAAGTCGAGGTAGCCGACGCAGCCGCCGTACAACCCCCGCCGGGACGGCTCGAGTTCGTCGATGATCTGCATCGCGCGCGGCTTGGGTGCGCCGGAGAGCGTGCCCGCCGGGAAGCAGGAGGTGAGGACGTCGAAGGCGGTGCGGTCCGGGGCGACCTGGCCGGTCACGGTCGAGACGATGTGCATGACGTGCGAGTACCGCTCGACGGACATGAAGTCGACCACCTCGACGGAGCCGGGGGTGCAGACCCGTCCGAGGTCGTTGCGGCCCAGGTCGACCAGCATGAGGTGCTCGGCGCGCTCCTTGGGGTCGGCGAGCAGTTCCTCGGCGAGGGCCTGGTCCTCCTGCGGGGTCGCGCCGCGGTGCCGGGTGCCCGCGATGGGGTGGACCATGGCGCGGCCGTCCTCGACCTTCACCAGCGCTTCCGGGCTGGAGCCGACCACGTCGAAGGCGTCGCCGTCGGCGCAGGGGAAGCGGAACAGGTACATGTACGGGGACGGGTTGGTGGCACGCAGGACCCGGTAGACGTCCAACGCGCTCGCCGTGCACGGTGTTTCGAAGCGCTGCGAGGGGACGACCTGGAAGGCCTCGCCCGCGCGGATGCGCTCCTTGATGTCCTCGACGGCCTCCTGGTAGTCCGGGCCGCCCCAGCGGGCGGTGTACTCGGGCAGCGCGGAGGGCGGGAGCACGGCGGGCGGCTGGGCGACCGCGCGGGACAGGTCGGCCTCCATCGCGTCCAGGCGGGCCACGGCGTCCGCGTAGGCCTCGTCGACGCCCGTGTCGAGGTCGTTGTGGTTGATCGCGTTGGCGATCAGCAGGACGGAGCCCTCCCAGTGGTCCATGACCGCGAGGTCGCTGGTGAGGAGCATGGTCAGCTCGGGCAGCCGCAGGTCGTCGCGCTCGCCGGGGCCGATCTTCTCCAGGCGGCGCACGATGTCGTAGCCCAGATAGCCGACCATGCCGCCGGTGAAGGGCGGCATGCCCTCCTGGTGCGGGGTGTGCAGGGCCTCGATGGTCGCGCGGAGGGTGGCCAGGGGGTCGCCGTCGACGGGGACGCCGACGGGCGGGACGCCGAGCCAGTGGGTGCGGCCGTCCTTCTCGGTGAGGGTGGCGGCGCTGCGCACGCCTACGAAGGAGTAGCGGGACCAGGTACGCCCGTTCTCAGCGGACTCCAGCAGGAAGGTGCCGGGCCGCTCGGCGGCGAGCTTGCGGTAGAGCGCGACCGGGGTGTCGCCGTCGGCGAGGAGCTTGCGCGTGACCGGGATGACGCGGCGGTCGGTGGCGAGCTTGCGGAACGTCTCGAGATCCATGGCCGCCGACCCTACTGATCCGCGGCGGGCGTTGCGGGCGCGGTGTCAGCGAGCAGCACGTCGGCGTCGAAGCACGTGCGGTCGCCGGTGTGGCAGGCGGCGCCGACCTGGTCGACCTTGACGAGAAGGGTGTCGGCGTCGCAGTCCAGGGCGACCGACTTCACGTGCTGGACGTGGCCGGAGGTGTCGCCCTTGACCCAGTACTCCTGGCGGCTGCGCGACCAGTAGGTGCAGCGGCCGGTGGTGAGCGTGCGATGCAGGGCCTCGTCGTCCATCCAGCCGAGCATCAGCACCTCCCCGGTGTCGTACTGCTGGGCGATCGCGGGGATCAGCCCGTCGGGGCTGCGCTTGAGGCGTGCCGCGATCTCGGGGGCCAGGCTGCTGGGTGGGGGCGTGCCGGTCATGCGGACCATTGTGCCGCGCCGCGGTGGCCCGCCCCGCCGCCGTCCGGTGGGCGGACGCTCCGTGTGGTCGTACGCTGACTGCATGTCGACCCATGCCAAGCGTGAACGGCTTCTGCTCGCCGATCTGTTGGAGTCCACCGGGCCGGACGCCCGCACCCTGTGCGAGGGCTGGACCACCCGGGACCTCGCCGCGCATGTGGTGGTGCGGGAGCGCCGCCCGGACGCGGCCGGAGGCGTCCTCGTCAAGCCGCTGGCGGCGCGGCTGGAGCGGGTGATGGCCGAGTTCGCCGCGAAGCCGTACGAGGAGCTGATCCAGCTCATCCGTACGGGCCCGCCGCGGTTCTCGCCGTTCGCGCTGAAGCAGATCGACGAGTTGGCGAACAGCGTCGAGTTCTACGTCCACACCGAGGACGTGCGCCGGGCGCAGCCCGACTGGACGCCGCGCCCGCTGGACCCGGTGTTCCAGGACGCGCTGTGGGCGCGCCTGGAGCGGATGGCCCGGCTGACCGGCCGGGGCGCGCCGACGGGCCTGGTGCTGCGCCGCCCGGACGGCCGGACGGTGGTGGCGCATCGGGGCACTCCGGTGGTGACGGTGACCGGTGAGCCCTCGGAGCTGCTGATGTTCGCGTTCGGGCGGCAGCGGGCGGCGGACGTGGAGCTGGAGGGCGACAAGGACGCCGTCGCGACGGTCTCCGACACCAAGGAGCTGGGGCTCTGAGCCACCGGGGAGCCGGGGCTCGGAGCCGTGCGTCCGGCGCGGTGGTTCATCGCGGAAGCTCGGCGCGGCGCAGGTCGCGGAAGACGAGGGCGACGACCCCGCCGAGCCCGCACACCGTCGCGCTGACGACGAACACCGGGCCGGTGCCCCAGGCGCCGATGGCGGCGGCGGACAGCGGCATGCTGAGCGGTGCGAAGCCGAGGCTGACGAGGCTCGACACGGCGGTCACGCGGCCCAGGTAGGCGGGGTCGGTCTGGGTCTGGAGCAGGGCTCCGCACAGGGCGCCGCTCAGGCCGACGAGGAGGCCGACGGCCAGGGCCAGCGCGACGGCCGTGGCGACTCCCGGGGCGTAGGCGAGGGCGCCGATCGCGACGGAGCCCGTGAGGATCGTGGGCGCCATCAGCCGTCCCGCGTGCGGCATCCGGCCGCGCACGGCGAGCAGCAGGGAGGCGATGCCCGCCCCGGTGCCGAAGCCCGCGAGGACCCAGCCCATGCCGGAGGCACCCCAGCCGCGCTCGTCGGCCAGCAGGGTCAGGCCGACGTTGAGCGGGCCGACGAAGCCGAGGTCGCCGAGGGCGATGGCCAGCATCAGCGGGGCGAGGACGCGGTGGTGCCGGATGTAGCCCAGGCCCGCCGCGAGGTCGCGCCAGGCGGTCTTCTCGCGGGAGCGGTTCTCGTCCGCGGGCAGTTCGCGCAGGCGGAGGGAGATCAGCAGCGGCACCGACACGGCGATCAGCGCTCCGGCGATCGCGAAGGCGGCTGCGGCGCCGCCCAGCGCGACGCCGAGGCCGCCGAGCGGGGCGCCGACGACGCTCGCGAACCGGATGGCGAGGCCTCGCATGCCCTGGACCCGGGTGAGCTGGTCCCGGCTCGTGACCCGCGCGGGCAGGGCGCCCACGGCGGGCACGAACACGGCGTCGACGGTGCCGAAGAGCAGCGCCAGCAGGGCCAGCGGCCACAGAGTCGGGCCGGTCAGGAACAGCAGGGCCGCCACCGCGAGGACGGCCACGCAGCGCACCGCGTCGCTGCCGATGACGACCTTGCGCGGCCCGAACCGGTCGGCGACCACACCGCCGCCCAGCATCAGCAGGGCCCGGGGCAGGGCGCTGATCGCCGTCACGATGCCGGCCTCGGCGGGCGTTCCGGCCCGGACGGCCGCCCAGGAGAGGGCGAGGTAGTAGATGTTGTCGCCGACCATCGAGGCGGTGTAGGCGGAGAGCCAGCGCAGGACGTTGCCGTCACGGTGCGCGGGGCGCTCGGGGGCGTCCGGGAGTAATGCGGTGCCGGTCGCGGGGGTGGGGGCGGTCATGGCTGCGGGTCCTCTCGGGCGCGGAACGGGGGCGGACGCGGATCGGGGCGTCAGACGCGGAACGGGAATCCGTAAGTGTGAAAGGCGACGTTCTCGCGCCCCTCGGTGTCGCCGTCGGCCTCGCGAGCCCGGCTCTCTTCGTGGTACCTCATCAGCAGGTCCATCAACTCCCGTTTCAGCGCGGCCAGTTCTGGTGCGGTCAGCCGCAGCAGCGTCTCGGAGTCGTACGCGGCGTCGTGCCACTCGACTCCCCAGTCGGCGCGTTGGTCGAGATAGGCGCGGTACATGTCGTAGCGCTGCTCGATGAACAGCCGGGTGGCAGCAAGGCGTGCCGCCGTCATCTCCGGCGCGTCCCGGAAGTCCTCGTCCTGGATGCTCACCCCTTCCGAGGCGGGCTGCCACCAGCGCTCCCGGCCGTCCCTGCTCTGCGGCTCCGCCTCCTCGATCAGCCCGTGCTCGGCGAGCTTGCGCAGGTGGTAGCTGACCAGGGAGACGGCCTCGTCCACCTGCTCGGCGAGTTGCGAGGCGGTCGCCACCTCGGCCACGCACAGCAGTCGGTAGAGGTTCATACGGAGGGGATGGGCCAGCGCCTTGAGCGTGCCCACATCGGCGATCCGGCGTTTCTCCTTGCTTGCCATGCCCACGACCCTAGATACGAAAGGGAAGTTGCGCAATGGAGTTTGCGCAACTTCCCTTTCGTGTCTGCCGAGAATCCGCCCGCACGCACGACAGAGCCCCGGTCCCCCACCAGGGGCGACCGGGGCTCAGGTCGAACGGAGTGTCACCGCACCGGGTGACCCGCCTCCCGCAGCGTCCGCTTCACCTGATCGATGCGCAGATCGCCGAAGTGGAACACCGACGCCGCCAGCACCGCGTCCGCGCCCGCCTCGATCGCCGGGGGGAAGTCGGTCAGCCTGCCCGCGCCGCCGGACGCGATGACCGGGACCGTCACGTGCTTGCGTACGGCCGTGATCATCTCCAGGTCGTAGCCGTCCTTGGTGCCGTCCGCGTCCATGGAGTTGAGCAGGATCTCGCCCGCGCCCAGCTCGGCCGCCCGGTGCGCCCACTCGACCGCGTCGATACCGGTGCCCTGCCGACCGCCGTGGGTGGTCACCTCGAACGAGCCGGACTCCGTACGGCGCGCGTCCACCGACAGCACCAGCACCTGGCGGCCGAAGCGCTCGGCGATCTCCCGGATCAGGTCCGGGCGGGCGATCGCGGCCGTGTTGACGCCCACCTTGTCGGCGCCCGCCCGCAGCAGCTTGTCCACGTCCTCGGCCGTACGGACGCCGCCGCCGACCGTGAGCGGGATGAACACCTGCTCGGCGGTGCGGCGCACCACGTCGTACGTCGTCTCACGGTTGCCCGAGGACGCGGTGATGTCCAGGAACGTCAACTCGTCGGCGCCCTCGGCGTCGTACACCTTGGCCATCTCGACGGGGTCGCCCGCGTCGCGCAGGTTCTGGAAGTTGACACCCTTGACGACCCGGCCGTTGTCCACGTCCAGGCAGGGGATGACTCGGACCGCCAGGGTCATGAATCCACGGCTCCTTCACACGCTCTCAGTCTTCGGGGTGCCGACCCCGGAAGGCTTCCAGTTCCACTTCGACCAGGATGCGCGGGTCGACGAATCCCTCCACGACCAGCAGGGTCGAGGCGGGGCGCACCGAGTCGAACAGTTCCTTGTGGGCCCGGCCCACCTCGTCCACGTCCCGGGGGTGCGCCAGATACATCCGCGTACGGACCACGGACTCGACGCCGAGCCCGAACGCGCCGATCGCCTCGACCGCGCTCGCGAAGGCCACCTTGGCCTGCTCGTACGGGTCCCCCTCGCCGTACAGCAAGGGGCCCTTGAAGGCGCTGGTGCCGCCCACCAGCACGCGGTCGCCCGCCGCGACGGCGCGCGCGTATCCGAAGTTCTCTTCCCAGACACTTCCGCTCTGCACGCGCCGTACGGCTTCGGACGTCATGGCGACACAGCCTCCAAGGCCTCTTCCAGGGTGAACGCCTTCGCGTACAGGGCCTTCCCGACGATGGCGCCCTCGACACCGAGCGGCACCAGGTCGGCGAGCGCCCGCAGGTCGGCGAGCGAGGAGACCCCGCCGGAGGCGACCACCGGCCGGTCCGTGGCCGCGCAGACGTTCTTGAGCAACTGCAGGTTCGGGCCCTGGAGCGTGCCGTCCTTGGCGATGTCCGTGACGACGTACCGCGCGCAGCCCTCCTTGTCGAGGCGCTCCAGCGTCTCGTAGAGGTCGCCGCCGTCGCGGGTCCAGCCACGGCCGCGCAGCGTCGTGCCGCGTACGTCGAGACCGACCGCGATCTTGTCACCGTGCTCGGCGATGACCCGGGCCACCCACTCGGGGCTCTCCAGGGCGGCCGTGCCGAGGTTCACGCGCGTGCAGCCGGTGGCCAGCGCCGCGGCCAGGGTGTCGTCGTCGCGGATGCCGCCGGACAGCTCCACCTTGATGTCCATCGCCTGCGCGACCTCGGCGACCAGCGCGCGGTTGTCCCCGGTGCCGAACGCGGCGTCCAGGTCGACCAGATGCAGCCACTCGGCGCCCGCCCGCTGCCAGGCGAGGGCGGCTTCCAGGGGAGAGCCGTACGAGGTCTCCGTGCCGGACTCGCCATGGACGAGGCGGACGGCCTGACCGTCACGGACGTCGACGGCGGGGAGGAGTTCGAGCTTGGCCATGGTCTACAGGGTTCCGATCCAGTTGGTGAGGAGCTGCGCTCCGGCGTCGCCGGACTTCTCGGGGTGGAACTGCGTGGCCCACAGGGCGCCGTTCTCCACGGCCGCCACGAAGGGCTTGCCGTGCGTCGCCCAGGTCACCTTGGGGGCCTGCATCAGCGGGCTGTGGGTCTCCAACTGCCAGTCGTGGACGGCGTAGGAGTGGACGAAGTAGTAGCGGGCGTCCGCGTCCAGACCGGCGAACAGGTCGGAGCCCTCCGGTGCCTCGACGGTGTTCCAGCCCATGTGGGGCACGACGTCGGCCTCGAGCGGGGCGACCGTGCCGGGCCACTCGTCGAGGCCCTCGCTCTCCACGCCGTGCTCGATGCCGCGCGCGAACAGGATCTGCATGCCGACGCAGATGCCCATCACCGGGCGCCCGCCGGCCAGCCGCCGCTCGATGATCCAGTCACCGCGCGCCCGCTTCAGGCCCTGCATACAGGCGGCGAAGGCACCGACGCCGGGCACCAGCAGGCCGTCGGCGGCCATCGCCTTGTCGTAGTCGCGGGTGATCTCGACCTCGGCTCCCGCGCGCGCGAGGGCGCGCTCGGCGGAGCGGACGTTGCCGAAGCCGTAGTCGAAGACCACGACCCGCTTGGTCAGCGGGCTGCTCAATTCCACACCTCCAGCCGCAGGACGCCCGAGACGAGGCACATCGCCGCGCCGATGGACAGCAGCACGATGAGGCTCTTGGGCATCTTCTGCTTGGCGAAGGAGATGATGCCGCCGACGAAGAAGAGACCGACGACGATCAGGACGGTCGACAAACCGTTCATGGCTCTACAGGGCACCCTTCGTGGAGGGGAGGATTCCGACAGCGCGCGGGTCGCGCTCGCTCGCGTAGCGCAGGGCGCGCGCGAGGGCCTTGAACTGGCACTCCACGACGTGGTGCGCGTTGCGCCCGTAGGGCACGTGGACATGCAGCGCGATCTGGGCCTGGGCGACGAAGGACTCCAGGATGTGCCGGGTCATCGTGGTGTCGTACGCGCCGATCATCGGGGCCATGTTCTCGGGCTCGGTGTGCACGAGATAGGGGCGGCCGGACAGGTCGACGGTGACCTGGGCGAGCGACTCGTCCAGCGGGACCGTGCAGTTGCCGAAGCGGTAGATCCCCACCTTGTCGCCGAGCGCCTGCTTGAAGGCGGCGCCCAGCGCGAGGGCGGTGTCCTCGATGGTGTGGTGCGTGTCGATGTGCAGATCGCCCTCGGTCTTGACGGTCAGGTCGAACAGACCGTGGCGGCCGAGCTGGTCCAGCATGTGGTCGAAGAAGCCGACTCCCGTGGAGATCTCGGTCCTGCCGGTGCCGTCGAGGTCGATCTCCACGACGACCGACGTCTCCTTGGTCGTGCGCTCGATTCTTCCGAAGCGACCCTCGCGCGTCATGCGTCCTGCTCCTTCTTCAGCTCACGTACCGCGTCGAGGAACGCGTCGTTCTCCTCGGGGGTTCCCGCGGACACCCGCAGCCACCCCGGTACTCCGTTGTCCCGGACCAGGACGCCCCGGTCGAGGATCTTCCGCCAGGCTTCCTGGGTGTCGGCGAACCGCCCGAACTGGACGAAGTTCGCGTCGGACGCGGTGACCTCGCAGCCGATCGCCCGCAACTCCGTGACCAGCCGGTCCCGTTCGGACTTGAGCTGCTCGACGTACTTCAGCAGCGTGTCCGTGTGCTCCAGGGCGGCCAGCGCGGTCGCCTGCGTGACGGCCGACAGGTGGTAGGGCAGCCGTACGAGCTGGACGGCGGCCACGACCGCGGGGTGCGCGGCGAGATAGCCGAGGCGCAGACCTGCGGCGCCGAAGGCCTTGGACATGGTCCGCGAGACGACGAGATTCGGCCGACCTTCGAGGAGCGGCAGCAGCGAGTCGCCGTGGCTGAACTCGATGTACGCCTCGTCCACGATCACCATGGACGGCTTCGCCGCCTGCGCCGCCTCGTACAGGGCGAGGACCGTCTCGACGGGAAGCGCGTTCCCCGTGGGGTTGTTGGGGGTCGTGAGGAAGACGACATCCGGCCGGTGCTCGGCGATCGCCTGCCCGGCGGCGGCCACGTCGAGCGTGAAGTCCGCGCTGCGCGGGCCGGAGATCCAGCGCGTGCCCGTGCCGCGCGCGATGAGCGCGTGCATCGAGTACGACGGCTCGAAGCCGATCGCGCTGCGGCCCGGTCCGCCGAAGGTCTGCAGCAACTGCTGGATGACCTCGTTGGAGCCGTTGGCCGCCCACACGTTCTCGGCGGTGACCGGGTACTTGCCGGTCTTCGTGAGGTACTCGGCGAGCTTGGTGCGCAGCTCGACCGCGTCCCGGTCCGGGTAGCGGTTCAGCCCACGGGCGGCCTCGCGCACGCGCTCGGCGATCCGTTCGACCAGCGGCTCGGGCAGCGGGTACGGGTTCTCGTTGGTGTTCAGCCGTACGGGGACGTCCAGTTGAGGGGCGCCGTAGGGGGACTTGCCGCGCAGCTCGTCCCGTACGGGAAGATCGTCGATTCCGAAGCTCACTTGCTCTCAGGCACCTTCCAACCGAACCTTGCCTTGATCGCCGCGCCGTGCGCCGGCAGATCCTCCGCCTCCGCCAGCGTCACCACATGGGAGGCGACGTCGGCGAGCGCGTCGCGGGTGTAGTCGACGATGTGGATGCCGCGCAGGAAGGACTGCACGGACAGGCCCGAGGAGTGGCAGGCGCACCCGCCGGTCGGCAGCACGTGGTTGGAACCGGCCGCGTAGTCGCCGAGGGAGACCGGCGCCCAGGGGCCGACGAAGACCGCGCCCGCGTTCCGTACGCGGTTCGCCACCGCGACGGCGTCGGCGGTCTGGATCTCCAGGTGCTCCGCGCCGTACGCGTCGACCACCCGCAGGCCCTCGTCGACGCCGTCCACGAGCACGATCGCGGACTGCCTGCCCGCGAGCGCGGGGCGGATCCGGTCCTCGACGTGCTTGGTGGCCTCGACCTGCGGCTTCAGCTCCTTCTCCACCGCGTCGGCCAGTTCGACCGAGTCGGTGACGAGGACGGCCGCCGCCAGCGGGTCGTGCTCGGCCTGGCTGATCAGGTCCGACGCCACGTGCACCGGGTCGGCGGTGTCGTCCGCGAGGACCGCGATCTCGGTGGGACCGGCCTCCGTGTCGATGCCGATCCGGCCGGTGAAGTAGCGCTTGGCCGCCGCGACCCAGATGTTGCCGGGGCCGGTGACCATGTCGGCGGGCGCACAGGACTCGGTGCCGTACGCGAACATCGCGACGGCGGTCGCGCCGCCCGCCGCGTACACCTCGTCCACGCCGAGCAGGGCGCAGGCGGCGAGGATCGTCGGGTGGGGCAGGCCGTCGAACTCGGCCTGGGGCGGGGAGGCGAGCGCGATCGACTCGACGCCTGCCTCCTGCGCGGGCACGACGTTCATGATCACGGAGGACGGGTAGACGGACCGGCCGCCGGGCGCGTACAGCCCGACACGCTCGACCGGGACCCACTTCTCCGTGACCGACCCGCCGGGGACGACCTGGGTGGTGTGCGTGGTGCGGCGCTGCTCGCGGTGGACGACGCGGGCGCGGCGGATGGACTCCTCCAGGGCCGCGCGCACGGCGGGGTCGAGTCCGTCGAGCGCCTTGCCGAGCGCCTCGGCCGGGACCCGGACGGACGTGAGCCGTACGCCGTCGAACCGCTCCGCGAAGTCGATCAGTGCCGCGTCGCCGCGATGATGCACGTCCTCGCAGATCGGACGCACCTTCTCCAGGGCGGCCGATACGTCGAAGTCGGCTCGGGGCAGCAGGTCACGCAGGGCGCGGCCCTCGGGGAGGGCGTCGCCGCGCAGATCGATTCGGGAGATCACAGGGCCAATTCTCTCAGACGGCGTGGAAAGGCCGGACGGCCGTATCAGTGGCTGATACGTGACGCGGACGGACCGGCGGTGCCCCGGGGTCCGGGCGGCGCGCCCGCGCGACCGGGCAGGACACGGGCCGCACCGCGCTCGGCCCTGCGGCGCCCGGCGACGGCTCGCGTGTGTCGCGGCCGGGGCTCGCGCGGGTGTGTCGCCGGACACGATGACCGGATCCGGCGGTCCGCGCGGCCGGATTCCGGCGGCGGGCGGTGCGAGGGCCGTGGCCGAATCCCACCGGCCCCGTACGGCACCCGGAAGATCCCCTTCACCCAGGGCGTTCGGCCCGTCACACAACGGGCATCACGGTCGTACACACCCACCGGTAGCCAGGGAGGAGGGAACCGCCGTGACCGAGAGTTCCGCCTTCAGCAGGGGGGACCTGCCGGACGAGCTGACCGCCGCCGAGGCCGGGATGTGGCAGGCCTTCCGCAACGGCACCGTGTACGACCTGCGCGCCGGGGACACGGCCGTGGACGATCCGCACGGCGGCCACCCCTGGGGGTCCGAGCGCACCGTACGGGCGCGGATCGTGGCCTGGCTGCTGCTGGACGGGCCGCCCGCGCTGGCGGGCCGGGTCTCGTCGCTGAAGCTGACCGGGGTGCGGATCGCCGACACGCTGGACCTCGCGGGCGGCACGATCCTGCCGTACGTGGAGCTGAAGGGCTGCCGGTTCGAGAAGGAGGTCCTGCTGCCGGAGGCCCGCTTCACCACGCTGCGGCTGGTGAACTGCTCGGTGCCGCGGCTGGAGGCGGCGCGGGTGCACACGGAGGGCGATCTGCATCTGCCGCGCTGCCGGTTCCAGGGCGGCGTCCGGCTCACCGACGCCCATATCGGCACCGACCTCCTGCTCAACCAGGCCGTGGTCCACCGCGACCGGCGCGGGCGTTCGATCACCGCGGACGGGCTGACGGTCGGGCAGGACCTCCAGGCCGAGATGCTGGAGTCGCACGGCGAGATGAGCCTGCGCAGCGCCACCGTCGGAGTCTCGCTGAGCCTGCGCGGCGCCCGGCTGGACAACCCGTACACCCGGCTGGCGCTCAACGCCCCCCAGTTGACCGTCGAGCGGACCCTGTATCTGACCCCGGCGGCCGTCGGCAATCCGCTGCTGACCAGCGGCACCACACCGGCGCGCGGGACCCGGGTGCAGTACTTCGAGTGCCGGGGCGGCGTCCGGCTGGACGACGGGCGGTTCGGGGACGCCGTCGACCTGGACCGGGCCCGGTTCGTCCTCGACGACGACCAGGAGCTGTCGCTGCGCCGGGTCCAGACACCCGAGCTGCGCTTCCTCGGCGACCGGCCCGAGCACGGCAAGGTGATCATGTCGGGTGCGCGGACGGTGAACCTGGTCGACCGGTGGGCGAGCTGGCCGGGCCTCGGCAATCTGCACATGGGCGGCTTCGCCTACGAGAACCTCGTGCCGCAGGACGCCTTCCCGCTGGCCCGGCGGCTCGCGTGGGTGGCGGCGGCGACCGCCGAGTACAACCCGGAGCCGTACGAGCGGCTCGCGAGCGTGCTGCGCACCTGCGGGGAGGACGAGGACGCGCGCGAGGTGTTGCTGGCCAAGCAGCGGCGGCGGCGCGAGACGCTTCCGCTCGCGGCGAAGCTGTGGGGGTACGCGCAGGACTGGACCGTCGCCTACGGCTACCGGCCCGGCCGGGCGGCGGTGTGGATGGCGGTGCTGTGGGCGGCGTCGTCGGTCGCGTTCTCGCACGCGAGCCATCCGCCGGTCGACAAGGGCGGGCATCCGGCGTGGAACCCCGCCCTGCTCGCGCTGGACCTGCTGCTGCCGGTCATCGATCTCGGCCAGGCGGGCGAGTGGCGGCTGAGCAAGGGCTGGCAGTGGGTGGCGTCGGCGGTGATCCTGCTCGGCTGGACCCTCGCGACGACGGTCGCGGCGGGCGCGACGCGGCTGCTGCGGCGCGGCTGAGGGCGCCGCTGGGAAGGCCGTCCGGGCCTGCTCCGCGGGCGGCCCACCGGCTCCGTACGGCGTGCGCGCGGCGACCACACCGGACGCAGTCCCGCCCGGGACCATTAGGCTTTCGGGTCGTGACCACCGTCCGGCTCCCGCTCTTCCCCCTGAACTCGGTGCTGTTCCCCGGGCTCGTGCTCCCGCTGAACATCTTCGAGGAGCGCTATCGCGCCCTGATGCGCGATCTGCTGAAGACTCCCGAGGACGAACCGCGCCGCTTCGCCGTCGTCGCCATCCGCGACGGCCACGAGGTCGCGCCGAGCGAGCCCGGCATGCCGGACACGACGGTGCTGCCCTCCCGCGGCCCCGCGGCGGGCTTCGGCCCCGACCCGGCCAAGGCGTTCCACGCGGTGGGCTGTATCGCGGACGCGGCGACGATCCGGGAGCGGACCGACGGCACCTTCGAGGCGCTGGCGACGGGCACGACCCGGATCCGTCTGCTGTCGGTGGACGCCTCGGGCGCGTACCTGACGGCCGAGGTCGAGGAGTTGGCGGAGGAGCCGGGCGACGAGGCGGGCGCGCTGGCCGAGGGGGTGCTGCGGTCGTTCCGCCAGTACCAGAAGCGGCTGGCGGGCGCGCGCGAGCGCACCCTGGCGTCCGGTATGGAGCTGCCGGACGAGCCGTCGGTGGTGTCGTATCTGGTGGCCGCGGCGGTGATGCTGGACACGCCGACGCGGCAGCGGCTGCTGCAGGCGCCCGACACGTCCTCCCGGCTGCGGGACGAGCTGAAACTCCTGCGCACGGAGACGTCGATCATCCGTAGTCTGCCGTCGTTGCCCGCGGCGGACCTGACGCGCGGGCCGACGAGCCTCAACTGAGGCGGGGCCGATCGGCCGACCGAGCCGACCGAGCCGTTGGAGAGGAAGCGGGCCCATGGCCAAGAAGGCGAAGAAGCAGCGGGAGAACGCGGGCGGCACCCCGGCGACGGTGGCGCTGACCGCGGCGGGCGTGGAGTTCACGGTGCACTCCTACGACCACGACCCGTCGCACCCCTCCTACGGCGAGGAGGCGGCCGAGGCGATGGGCGTGTCACCGGACCGGGTCTTCAAGACCCTGGTGGCGGACGTGGACGGCGCGCTGGTGGTCGGCGTGGTCCCGGTGGCGGGCTCGCTGGACCTGAAGGCGCTGGCGACGGCGGTGGGCGGCAAGCGGGCCGCGATGGCGGACCCGGCGCTCGCCGAACGCACGACGGGGTATGTGCGCGGCGGCATCTCCCCGCTGGGCCAGCGCAAGAAGCTGCGTACGGTGCTGGACGCCTCGGCCTCGACGCACGCCACGATCTGCGTCTCGGCGGGCCGCCGGGGCCTGGAGGTGGAACTGTCCCCGTCGGACCTGACCCGCCTCACCCAGGCGGCACTGGCACCGATCGGCCGGGGCTAGTGCCCCGGCAGGCAACGCTCGCCCCGTCGCGACGCCCGGCACGTACTCTCGCCGCACCGGACGAAAGCCCACGTACGTCCAGTACGAGGGCTTCCGTCCGGCACACCGAGAGCACGCACCGGACGCCGCTCCTGACGGGCAAACGTTGCCTGCCGGGGCACTAGGACCTCACCTCGGCAAGCCCCTGCGTTCGACGGACGGGCCGTCCTCCGCTAGTACGGAGATATGTCGAAGAGGACACGCAAGCGCGCATGGCGCGCGAAGAAGGGCCACTCGAACCACGGCCACCGTCCGGCGTGACCACGCCGCTCACCCCGGCGCCGGGCGGCCTCTCCGCCGCCCCGGCGCCCTCGGAGGAGGGACGAACCTAGGCGGGCGGCGCCCCGTGCTCGTACGGCTTCGCGTACGGGTCCGGGTCCCGCGGGCCGAACAGGGCCGTCAGGCCCAGGTGAACCACCAGCGCGGCCACCGGCCAGGCGAGCAGCGCGCCTTTCGCCCCCAGCTTCAGCGGCGCGGGGAACGTCACGCCCTTGCCCACGGCCTTCGCGTGCGCGAGCACGTCCTTCGAGGGGCCCAGCAGGATGCCCAGCCGCCAGGCGAGCAGCGACCCGAGCAGTCCGCCCAGGGCGAGCCCCACCACCAGCGGCACCCCGCCGCGCCTGCGGACCAGGAAGACGACCAGCGCGGCGACCAGTCCGAAGCCGAGCGCGAGCAGGACGAACGTGCCGTCGCCCCCGATGGCCTGCTCCCCCTCGGTGTCCTTCAGATAGACGACCCAGTTCTTGTCGACCACCGCGCCCACGAGCGGCACGCGCGGCGCCAGCCATGCCCACAGCAGCCCGAGGAGCGCCCCGGCGACCGCGGAGACCACCGTGATGACGGCCGCCTCGCGCAGCTCGGTGCCCATCCCGGGACCGTCGTGCGGATACAGCGCCGTGGCACCGTGCGGAGCGGGCCCCAGGACCGACGGGGCGGGCGCCGCTTGCCACGTGTCCGGAGCGGACGGCGGGCGCTGTTCGTGCGGCGGCGGAGGCGGAGTCAACGGAGCGGTCACCTTCACATCCTGCCAAACACGGCTGTCAGTTGCGTCATCGGACGGCCGCCCTGCGGTACGCCCAGGTCGCCAGGGCCAGCGAGGCCACCCCGACCGCGCCGCACACGGTGAGGTCCCCGAGGACGGACGCCCAGGCCGGGTCGGGGTCGAAGGTCCGGGCGAACGCCTCGACGCCGTAGGTGGACGGCAGCAGATCGCGCAGGAGTTGGACGCCCTCCGGCATCCGATGGGCCGGCAGGACCCCGAGCAGCAGCGCCGCCGACATGCCCAACTGCCCCAGCAGCGTGGCCAGTTCGGGCCGGGGCGCGAGCAGCCCGAGGGCGGCCCCGAGTCCGGAGAGCGCGGCCCCGGCGAGCGGGATCACCGCCGCCAGCACCCACAGGTGTCCCATCGGCAGCCCGAACAGCACGCTTCCGAAGACGGCGGTCACGACCGTCCCGGGCACGGTGAAGGACGCGTACGCCCCTGCCGCGCCCAGCACCACCGCGGCGGCCGGCGCCGGCAGCGTGGCGTAGTGGTCGAGCCCGCCGCTGCTCCGCAGTTGGCCGAAGTACTGCGCCAGCAGGTTCAGTCCGACGAAGGCGACGACCAGCACGGACGACCCGGCGACCACGGACCGCGCGTCACCGCCGCCGTCCACGACGCCGCGCATCATGACCATGATGCCGATCGACTGGAAGGTCGCCACGAACAGCAACGGGATCCGCGCGACCCGCGCGCGGGACAACTGCGCCCGGTACACGGCGGCGAGCGACGGCCACAGTCGCGCCCGCGGCCCGAGGGGGGCCTCGTCCCCGGCGCCGCCCGCCGCCGCCACGGGCCTGGGCAGAGCCTTCGCGGGTACGACACTCACGTCGTGCTGCTCCTCTTCACGTCTGCCGCCGCGTCTCCCCTGTGCGCGGCGCCCCTTCCACTCCCCCGAGGATCCGAGGATCCCGGCGCGCTCATGCCTTCACCAGCCCCTGCCCGCTGCCGCCGAGCGACAGATAGACATCCTCCAGGCTCGGCGTGGCCAGCGTGAAGTCGTCCAGCGCGGCGAAGGCGGCGCCCCCGGTGACGGCGGCGACGGTCGCCCGCGCCTCCTCGGGAGCCATCCGCAGCGACCAGCGGCGCCCGTGCTCGGCGGCGCGGTCGCGCAGCGCCGCGATCTCGGGCACCTCCAGCGGCGCGCGCTCGCGCCACACGAGTTCGACCCGCACCTCGCCCGCGACCCGCTCCTTGAGCCCGGCGGGGGTGTCGCAGGCGATGACGCGACCCCGGTCGAGGACGGCGACCCGGTCGAGGACGGTCTCCGCCTCGATGACGTTGTGGGTGACCAGCAGGACGGTCGTCCCGCGCTCGGCCCGGCGCCGGTCCACGGCGGCCCAGACGGCCCGCCGGGCGACGGGGTCCATCCCGGTGGTCGGCTCGTCCAGCACGAGCAGCGGTCGCTCCCCCACCAGCGCGGCGGCGAAGCAGGCGAGCCGGCGCTGGCCGCCGGAGAGCTTCTTGAGCGGCCGTGCGGCGATCGGCGCGAGCCCGAGTTCGTCGAGCACGGCGTCCCGTTCCTCGCGCGCCCGCCGCAGTTCGAGCCCGCGCAGCCGCCCGGTGGTCTCGGCCGCGAGCGAGACGGTCAGTTCGTCGAGGGCGGTGGACTCCTGCCCGAGGTAGGCGAGGATCCGCGCGGCCCGCTCGGGGTGGCGCACGATGTCGTGTCCGAGGATCTCGACGCTGCCGCGGTCGGGCCGCATCAGCCCGGTGAGCTGCCGTACGAGGGTGGACTTGCCGGCGCCGTTCGGCCCGAGCAGCCCGAAGATCTCACCGCGCCGGATGTCCAGCCGTACGTCGTCGGTGGCCCGTACCTCGGGCGTCCCGGGCGCGCCGCGCCGGCCCCGTACCGCCGGATAGGTCTTGGTCAGTCCGCGTACGCACACGACCTCGCGATGCTGCGGATTCGTCGGTGCGGGGCGCGTACTCACAAGGGACGAGGGTACGGGGTGCCGCGTGGTCGGCGGTTCCCGGGGCCGGGCGACGACGGGAACGTGACGGCAGGCCCTACTCGCCGACGGGCGCGTGCTCCGCGGCCGTGCGCTGGTCGATCTCCCGCCAGAAGCCCGCCCTGATCGCGTACCGGTCGTGCTCGTCGATCTGGTCGTCCTTGTGCGCGAGCAGCCCGAACCGGGCGGCGTAGCGCAGCAGTTCGCCGTCGATGCGGTGCGGGATGCGCGGGTACATGCCCGACAGCCTCGTCAGGTGCGGGGGGTCGGTGAGCCGCTCGATCCAGCGGCGCGCGAAGACCTGCCCGACCTCGTACGGATCACCGCCGACCGTGGTGATGTCCTCCTCGCGGTCGGCCCACCGCTGCTCGGCGCTCGTCAACTGGGCCAGCGTCGGCAGGAAGGCGGCCTCCGGCGACTCGGCCGTCGTGGGCCGGTCCACCCAGCCCTTGTCGGAGGACCAGCGCAGGGTCGCCCCGGCGGGCTGCTGCGCGGTCTGCGCGCCGGGGGCCCGCAGGGCGGCCAGGTCCTTCGGGGTCGGTACGCCCTTGGCCGCGGGCAGCCGCTCCTGCGTGCCGTTCTGCGCGGTGGCCGAGGCGGCGCCCTCCGGCTCCTCGGCGGGCCGTTCCGCGGTGGCCGTGAGGCCCCCCTCGGGCAGCGGGGCCGACAGGATCGCGGCGATCTCCGGGCGCGGTGCCGGCGGGGGTGCGCACACACCGCCCAGTTCCTTGGCCCGGACGGCTCTGGTGATCCAGACGCGGTCGAGCACCCGGCGCTCATCGGCCTCGGCGACCAGGTCCTCGGACTGGTTGTAGTCGCCGTCCGCGGCCTGGACGGCCCACAGATGGACGGCGACGCCGTGCTCCTTCGCGGCCATCATGCCGGGGAGCAGATCCCCGTCGCCGGTGACGAGCACGATGTCCGAACAGGCGCGGTTGCGGGCCAGTTCGGTCAGTTCGGCGTGCATGGCGGCGTCGACGCCCTTCTGTGCCCACCGCCCGTCGGTACGGGTCAGGGCGCCTAGGCGCACGGTCACTCGGGGCATCACGCGCAGCCTGCGGTGTTCGGGCTGGGGCAGCCGGTCAGGGGCGCCGTCGAACCAGTAGATACGCAGCAGGGGGCGCTGTGTCTCGGACTCGGCGCGCTCGCGCAGGGCCTGGATGAGGGCGGCGTGATCGACGGTGATGCGCGATCTGGAGGGCTCCCCGGCGAGCAGGCTGGCGGCGGCCCCTAGCAGATACCCGGCGTCCACCAGGACGATGCAGCGGTCCACGCGATCCACCCTCTTTCCGGGAGGTTTGCTTCGGGCTTGCTTCGAGTCTGCCCGACCACGGCGAGGTTAACGGCCCGAACTCGATCTTCGGCGTGGCGTATCGGGACAGATCGCCCCGACGAGCCTTGTCACGCACGGTAATTGTCCGACATGCGCCTGTTGTCGGCTTGTGTGAATCTGGTCCCGGCCCTGGCCCCAAGACCCCACACAGGAGGCATCACCATGGCCAAGAACAAGAACCGCAAGCAGTCCGCCTCGCAGAGCCGCTCCTCGCAGAGCGAGAGGAGCCAGGAGCAGGCCGAGAGGTCCGCGCCGGAGGGGCACCAGCCCTCGATCACGCAGCCGGGCGGTTCGTCGGATGTCTCCCGTAAGCAGGGGAAGCGCTTCGGCCACAACTGAGGCCCGGACACGGGCGCGTGACGCGTCAGCGGGGCGCCGGTCCCCGGACACACGCGGGGGCGCACCCGTAACGGGTGCGCCCCTCACGCGCGTTGCCGCTCCCGGAGATCACCCGGCGGGCGAGCTCCGGGCGTTCACCCCGCCAGGCAGGACGGGCCGAGCAGGACCTTGAGGTCGCCGTAGAGCGCGGGGTCCGGCTTCACCCGGTGCCGGTCCAGCCGCAGGACGGTCGTCCTGCTCGGGCCCTGGAGCTTGATCCGTACTTCGCTGTCGCCCTTGTGCTGGCTGAGAATCTCGCCGAGGCGGCTCACCATCGGCGGGGTGACCTTCATGGCCGGGATGGTGAGCACGACGGGCGCGTTGGTGCCCGCGGTCGACAGGTCCGGGACCATCAGCTCCATCGCGACGAGCCGCGGGACGTCCTCGCGCTTGTCGAGGCGGCCCTTGACGAACACCACGGCGTCCTCGACGAGTTGGGTGGACACCAGTTGGTAGGTCGCCGGGAAGAACATGCACTCGATGGAACCGGCCAGGTCCTCCACGGTGGCGATCGCCCACGCGTTGCCCTGCTTGGTCATCTTGCGCTGCAGGCCCGAGATGATGCCGCCGATGGTCACGACCGCGCCGTCCGCGTGCTCGCCGCCGGTGAGCTGCGAGATGCCCGCGTCGGCCTTGTCGGACAGCACGTGCTCCAGGCCGAAGAGCGGATGGTCGGAGACGTAGAGGCCGAGCATCTCCCGCTCCTGGGCGAGCAGATACGTCTTGTCCCACTCCTCGTCGGTGAAGACGACGTCAAGACCGAAGCCGGGCTCGTCGTTCTGCTCGTCGCCCATGCCGCCGAAGAGGTCGAACTGGCCCTCGGCCTCCTTGCGCTTGACCGCGACCACGTTGTCGATCATCGGCTCGTACTGCGCGGTCAGCCCCTTGCGGGTGTGGCCCATGGTGTCGAAGGCACCGGCCTTGATCAGCGACTCCGTGGTGCGCTTGTTGCAGACCACCGCCTCGACCTTGTCGAGGTAGTCCGGGAAGGACGTGTACCGTCCCTTGGCCTTGCGGCACTTGATGATCGACTCGACGACGTTGGTGCCGACGTTACGGACGGCGGAGAGGCCGAAGAGGATCACGTCGTCGCCCTGGGCGGCGAAGTTCTGCTCGGACTCGTTGACGTTCGGCGGAAGCACCTTGATGCCCATGCGGCGGCACTCGTTGAGGTAGACGGCCGACTTGTCCTTGTCGTCCTTGACCGAGGTCAGCAGACCGGCCATGTACTCGGCGGGGTGGTTGGCCTTCAGATAGGCGGTCCAGTACGAGACCAGTCCGTACGCGGCGGAGTGCGCCTTGTTGAAGGCGTACCCGGCGAACGGGACCAGCACGTCCCAAAGGGCCTGGATCGCCTCGTCGCTGAAGCCCTTGCCGCGCGCGCCGGACTGGAAGATGGTGAAGTTCTTCGCCAGTTCCTCGGGCTTCTTCTTGCCCATCACACGCCGCAGCACGTCGGCCTCGCCGAGCGTGTAGCCCGCGATGATCTGGGCGGCCTTCTGCACCTGCTCCTGGTAGACGATCAGGCCGTAGGTGACGTCCAGGACCTCCTTGAGCGGCTCCTCCAGCTCCGGGTGGATCGGCGTGATCTCCTGCTGGCCGTTCTTGCGCAGCGCGTAGTTCGTGTGGGAGTTCATGCCCATCGGGCCCGGCCGGTACAGGGCCGACACGGCGGAGATGTCCTCGAAGTTGTCGGGCTTCATCAGCCGCAGCAGCGAGCGCATGGGGCCGCCGTCGAACTGGAAGACGCCGAGCGTGTCACCGCGCTGGAGCAGGTCGAAGGTCTTCGGATCGTCCAGCGGGAGGCTGAGGAGATCGATGTCGATCCCCTTGTTGGACTTCACCATCTTGACGGCGTCGTCCATGATCGTCAGGTTGCGCAGGCCGAGGAAGTCCATCTTCAGCAGGCCGAGCGACTCACAGCTCGGGTAGTCCCACTGGGTGATGGTGACGCCGTCGGTGTGCCGGACCCAGACCGGCACATGATCGGTGATCGTCTCGCTGGACATGATCACGCCGGCCGCGTGCACGCCCATCTGCCGCACCAGGCCCTCGACGCCCTTGGCGGTGTCGATGACCTTCTTCACGTCCGGCTCGTTCTCGTACATCCCGCGCACCTCGCCCGCCTCCGAGTAGCGCGGGTGATTCGGGTCGGTGATGCCGGACAGCGGGATGCCCTTGCCGAGGACGTCGGCGGGCATGGCCTTGGTGATGCGGTCGCCCATCGCGTACGGGTAGCCCAGTACGCGCGCGGAGTCCTTGATCGCGTTCTTGGCCTTGATGGTGCCGTACGTGCCGATCATGGCGACCTTGTCGGCGCCGTACTTCTCCGTCACGTACCGGATGACCTCGACGCGCCGACGCTCGTCGAAGTCGATGTCGACGTCGGGCATCGAGATGCGCTCGGGGTTGAGGAACCGCTCGAAGATCAGACCGTGCGGGATCGGGTCGAGGTCGGTGATGCCCATGGCGTAGGCGACGATCGAGCCCGCCGCGGAGCCTCGGCCGGGGCCCACCGCGATGCCGTTGTTCTTGGCCCACATGATGAAGTCGGCGACCACGAGGAAGTAGCCCGGGAAGCCCATCGAGATGATGACGTCCATCTCGTAGTCCGCCTGCTTCTGGCGGTCCTCGGGGATGCCGCCCGGGAAGCGGCGCTCCATGCCGCGGCGGACCTCCTCCTTGAACCAGGTGACCTCGGTGTAGCCCTCGGGGATGTCGAACTTGGGCATGAGGTCGCGCTTCTCGAACATGCCCGTGGTGTCGATCTGCTCGGCCACCAGGAGGGTGTTGCGGCAGCCCTCCTGCCAGGCGTCCGAGGAGTCGATGGCGTACATCTCGTCCGTGGACTTCAGGTAGTAGCCGGTGCCGTCGAACTTGAAGCGGTCCGGGTCGGAGAGGTTCTTGCCGGTCTGGATGCACAGCAGGGCGTCGTGGGCCCCGGCCTCGTGGGCGTAGGTGTAGTGCGAGTCGTTCGTGACCAGCGGGGGGATGCCGAGCTTCTTGCCGATCTCCAGCAGGCCGTCGCGGACCCGGTGCTCGATGTCGATGCCGTGGTCCATCAGCTCCAGGAAGTAGCGGCCCTTGCCGAAGATGTCCTGGTAGTCGGCGGCGGCCTTCAGCGCCTCGTCGAACTGGCCGAGGCGCAACCGGGTCTGCACCTCGCCGGAGGGGCAGCCGGTGGAGGCGATGAGCCCCTCGGACCACTGGGCGATGGTCTCCTTGTCCATCCGGGGCCACTTCTGGAGCCAGCCCTCGGCGTACGCGTCCGAGGAGAGCCGGAAGAGGTTGTGCAGCCCCGTCTTGTCCGCGGCCCAGATCGTTTTATGCGTGTATCCACCCGAACCCGAGATGTCGTCCCGCTTCTGATGCGGCTGGCCCCACCGGATCTTGCGCTTGTTGCGCCGCGACTCGGGGGCGACGTACGCCTCGATACCGACGATCGGGGTGATCCCGGCCTTCTTCGCGGAGTGGAAGAAGTCGTACGCGCCATGGAGGTTGCCGTGGTCGGACATGGCGATGTGTGTCATGCCCATCTCATTGCAGGCATTGAACATGTCCTTCAGCCGCGCGGCACCGTCCAGCAGCGAGTACTGGGTGTGGACGTGCAGGTGCGTGAACGGCGGCTTTGACACGGCTGGAGCCTCCAGGTAGGTCAGGCACAGGACGGGGTCGGGCGCCGCGCGGGCGTACCTCGACGGGGGTCCCGCGGGCTGCGGGCAGCCAGAGGGGACAGCCCCGAAGTCTATGCCGACGCGAGTGGTCCGATGCGAAGACCGTGACGGTTGTGGTCGGATCGGCGGTGGGATCGAGGGGACCCGCCGCCCGTGACTCGTACGCCTTCGTACGTGTCTTCGTCCGCCTTCGTACGCGTCTTCGTCCGCCGGACACGCGCCCCGTCCCCCGTGTCCGCGCGCCGGGGTCCGGGGCACTCGCGCGTACCGTCGTCCGTTGGAAGGGGGCGGAAGATCGTTCCGATCGTCACGCACCACCCGTATCCGATCGTCACAGCACCACCGCATCTGGAGGCAGAGCGATGTCGGTTCCGCAGCGCAGCGCCGGGCAACGCGGCGAGGAGATCCGCGCCGTCCTCGACACCGCCTTCGGTGAGCTGCTCGCCACCGACCCCGCCGCGGGCGGCGCGCGGCTCCGCAGGATGGCGGCCTCGCCCCTCGCGTTCTACCGGGGCACGGCCTGCCTCTTCTACCACGACCTCGACGCCGAGAAGCGCGGCGGCCCCTACCTGGACGACCGCACCTCGCGCGTGTGGATCCACGGCGACCTGCACACGGAGAGTTTCGGCAGCGGTCTGGACGCCACGGGCCGCCTGGTGTTCGGCGCGACCTCCTTCGACGAGGCGTACGTCGGCCCCTTCACCTGGGACCTGAAGCGGTTCGCCGCCTCGCTGGCCCTGCTCGGGTACGCGAAGGCGCTCGGCGACGAGCGGATCGGCGGCCTGGTCGAGGCCTACGCGACGGCCTACCGCGAACGGGTCCATGCCATGGCGACGGGCGCCAAGAGCGACGAGGTGCCGCCCTTCACGCTGGACACCGCCCAGGGGCCGCTGCTGGACACGCTGCGCGTGGCCCGCACGCTGACCCGCTCCTCCCTCCTGGACGCGCTGACCGAGGTCCGCGACGAGCGCCGCTTCACCGCGGACGCCGACTCCATCGAGCTGGACGCGGCCACGCGCTACAAGGTCCTCGCGGCCTTCGACGGCTATCTGGAGACGCTCCCGGACGCGTCGCTCGCGCGCCCGGAGTCCTACCGCGTGAAGGACGTCGTCGGCCGCCGCGGCCTCGGCCCGGCGGGGCTCCCCTCGTACGACATCCTGCTGGAGGGCGACAGCGACGCCCTGGAGCACGACGTGGTGATCTCCATCCGGCAGGCCGCCACCCCGGCGGTCTCCCGGCACATCACGGACCCGGCGATCCGCGGCCACTTCTCGCACGAGGGCCACCGCACGGTCACCGCCCGGCGCGCCCTCCAGACGCACCCCGACCCGTGGCTCGGCTGGACCGAACTGGACGGCGCGGGCCGGGTGGTCACGGAGGTCTCGCCCTACCGCGTGGACCTCGACTGGAGCGACCTCGACGACCCCGAGGAGATCGCGTCGGTGGTCGCCGACCTGGGCCGGGCCACCGCGGCTCTGCACGCGGCGGCCGACGACCGTTCCGGCGATTCACCGGTGCCCTTCTCCACGGAGCGGGCCATCGACGCCGCGATCGCCGCCGACGAGGCCGGCTTCGCGGGCCGACTGGTGGACTTCGCGCACGCGTACGCGGCACAGGTGCGCGAGGACCACCAGCTCTTCGTCGACCTGGTCCGGGGCGGCCGTATCCCCGGTCTGTGACCCGCCGCACCGGATCACTTCCCCCCCCGGCCACAACATCACTTCCCCACGACCACAACGCTCCCGTAACACATAGCGACCCTTTAGGGGGCTCTTACGGCGGCACGTGGGACACTCGTGCCGCTATGGACATCTCCGGGATCCAGCTCAGAGCCGTGCGCGCGGCGCTGTTCACGACCGTGGTCGTGACGCTCAGCACCGCGTCGCACGTGCTGCTGTCCGAGGTCCCGTTGCCGCTGGGGACGGTGGCCGCGGTCGCCACCGCCGTCTTCGTCGTCGCGTACGCGCTGGCCGGCCGCGAGCGCGGCTTCGGCCGCATCGCCGCCCTGCTGATCCCGCTGGAGCTGGCCGCCGACACGGTGTTCACCACGGGCCAGCACACCTGCTACGGCAGCGCGGGCGGCCCGGTCACGGGCCCGCTGCGCTCGGTCGGCCTGGACCTCCTGTGCAGCGGCAGAAGCGTGGGCACCCCGTTCGCCACCAGCCCCGGCACCGACCGCGTCGCCGCGCTGCTCGCGGACGCCGACCCGGCCACCGCCTGGCTGCTGCTCGCCGCCCATGTGGGCGTGGGGCTCCTCGCGACCGCCTGGCTGCGCCGGGGCGAGCGGGCGCTGGCCCAACTGCTGCGCGCGGCGGCGGCAGCAGCCTCGTCGACGGTCCGGCCGCTGCTGGTCGCCTTCGCGGCGGTGACGGTACGGCTGCTCGCCCCGGTCCGCCGGATGCCGCGTCCCGCGTACCGCGTCGCCGTCGTCCGCCCCCGTCTGTTCGCACACTCCCTGGGACTGCGGGGTCCGCCGTCCTCGGTCGCCTGCTTCTGAGGCACCGAGCACCGGACATCCCCCTGCGTACCCGTACGCAGCAACCCCCACTTCCCGCGCACCCCTGTGCGCGCGTCCCCATGGAGATCATCATGAGCAAGCGGAACACCCAGGCGGCGAAGACGGCGGCCCGTGAGCGGCTGCGCCTGGAGCGCGAGCGGCAGGCCAAGCGCGACAAGGTCAAGCGCCAGCTCGTCGTCGCCGGGGGCGTCGTCGCCGTCCTGGCCGTCGCGGGCGGCATCGGCTACGCCGTGGTGCAGAACAGCAAGCCCGGCTACTGGGAGAGCGTGAAGGACCAGAAGCTCGTCAAGCCGGCCAACACCACCGGCAAGGACGGCACCACGGTCGTCATCGGCAAGGACGAGGCCAAGAAGACCCTGGCGATCTACGAGGACCCGCGCTGCCCGATCTGCGCCCACCTCGAGCAAGCCGTCGGTCCGACCATGAAGAAGGACATCGACGACGGCAAGTACAAGGTCCAGTTCATAGGCGCCTCGTTCATCGACAACGCCTCCAACGGCGAGGGCTCCAAGAACGCGCTCAGCTCCCTGGGTGCCGCGCTGAACGTGAGCCCCGAGGCCTTCCTCGACTACAAGGCCGCGCTCTACTCGACCAAGTGGCACCCCGAGGAGACCGACGACAAGTTCAAGGACGACTCCTACCTGCTCAAGATCGCGAACACCGTGCCCGCCCTCAAGGGCAACGCCTCGTTCGAGAAGGCCGTGAAGGGCGGCACCTTCGACCGGTGGGCGCTGGAGATGTCCAAGAAGTTCGACAAGAGCGGGGTGCAGGGCACACCGACCCTGAAGATGGACGGCAAGACGCTGACGGGCGGGGACGGGCAGAACACGCCGATGACCGTGGCCGAGTTCAACACGGCGATCGAGAAGGCACTCAAGGGCTGACCGTCGCCGTACGGGGCTGAGCGGTCCCACAGTCGAAGAGCGGGCGAACTCCTCCGGTTCGCCCGCTCTTCTCTTCGTCTCTTCGCCTGTTACAGGCTCCTCTTCGTCCGTTACAGGCTCTCGAGGAAGCCGAGTGCCACCCTCCACGTGGCCTCGGCCGCCTCCTCGTCGTAGTCCGGCAGATCGGGGTCGGTGTAGAGGTGGCCGGCGCCCGCGTACCGGTAGACCTCGACGTCCGCGCCCGCCCTGCCCATCTGGAGGTACCAGGCGCTCAGCCAGTCGTCCGTCTCGAAGGGGTCCGGCTCGGCGACGTGCAGTTGCACCGGCAGGCCGTCCACCGAGGCGTTCGCCGCGATGTCCGAGGTGCCGTGCAGCAGCAGGAGTCCGCGCGCCTTGTCGTCACCGAGTGCCAGCGTCTGCGCGGTGGCGGCACCGAACGAGAACCCGGCGTAGACCAGCCCTCGCTCCGAGTACGGCGCCGCCGCCAGGACGGCGCGCTTGAGCAGCTCGTCCTTGCCGATCCCGTCCTTGAAGGCCATGCCCTCCTCGACCGTCTCGAAGGTGTGGCCCTCGAACAGGTCGGGGGTCCACACCTCGTGCCCGGCGGCACGGAGCCGGTCGGCGGCGGCCCGGACGGCAGGCCGCAGTCCGTACGTCGAGTGGAAGAGCATGATGTTCATGAGGCCATGGTGCCAGCCCGGCGGGACGCTCGGGACGCTCGGTGCGGTCAGTGCCCGCGTTCCGCCCCGCCGTTGACCTGGATCACCTGCGCGGTGATGTGCCCGGCGCCGGGGGACGCCAGCCAGTGCAGGGTCCGGGCGATGTCGCCGGGCGTCCCGGCGCGGCCGGTGGACGTCTCCGCGATGCGCTGCTCGCGCCGCGCCGGGTCCATCGGACCGCCGAAGAACTCGGTGTCCTCGACATAGCCGGGCGCGACCGCGTTCACCGTGATGCCGCGCGGCCCCAACTCCCGCGCCAGCGCGAAGACATACGGGTGCAACGCGGCCTTGGCCGCGCCGTACGCCGCGCTGCCGGAGCCGCGGTAGGCCGCGATCGAGCTGAGGAAGAGCACGCGCCCGCCGGGGCAGGCGAGCCGCTCCCGCAGCGCCTGGGTGAGCAGGACCGAGGTCAGCACGTTCTGCCGGAAGGCGAGGGACCACGCGTGCGCGACGGCTTCGAGCGGGTCCTCGGTCGCGGCCTGGGGCTCCAGCCGTCCGCTGCCGCCCGCGTTGTTGACGAGGACGTCCACGGTGCCCAGCTCCTGGGCCACGAACCGGGCGAGCCCGCCCACGGCGTGCGGATCGCTCAGATCGGCCGCGTAGGAGAGCGAGCCCGGCACCGAGGCCTTCTCCAGCACCTCCGCCCGCCGCCCGACCAGCAGGACCTGGTCCCCGTCCGCGGCGAAGGCCCGCGCCGCCGCGAGCCCGATGCCCGTACCGCCGCCACTGATCACCACATTGCGCGCCACGAGGCGATCGTACTGAGGAGTCCCGGCCGGACGGCCGCATTCGCCCGCCCCCGGAGCGGTCTCGGGGCGTCGCGGACGCGGTGTCAGCGCAGGCTGCGTACGTCCAGATGGCGCAGTACCCGGTCGACGACCTCCGGGTCGGCCCCCGGCTCGCTGCGCGCCGCCAGTACCTCGTGCCGTGCCGCGCTCAGCATCTCCTGCTGGATCCCGCGCAGCCGCTTCACGCGCCGGGCGCGCTGCTCGTACGCCTCCCGCCGTTCCTCCTCGCCCAGGTCGGGGCTGATGCGCACACCGATGTCGAAGGCCCGCCGCACCAGTTGCTCGGTCAGCTCCTCCGGCAGCTCCTCGACCTCCTCGATCTCCCTGAGCCGGTGCCTCGCCGCCTTGGCCGCGCGGATCGCCAGCGTCCGTTCGAACTCCTTCTCGCTCTCCGTGTCGCCCCGTACCCCGAGCAGCTTCACCAGCCAGGGCAGGGTGAGCCCCTGGAGGACGAGCGTCGACATGATCACCCCGAACGCGATGAAGACGATCTCGTCGCGGTCCGGGAAGGGCGACCCGTCGTTCGTCGTCAGGGGAATGGCCAGGACCAGCGCCACCGACGCCACGCCCCGCATCCCCGACCACCACATCACGACGGACTCGCGCCAGGTCATCGGGATGTCCTCGTCGTAGTCCCGGCGGGCGTGCAGCCGTTTGGTCAGCCAGGTTGCCGGCAGCAGCCACAGCAGCCGTACGAGCACCACGACGGCGACCACCGCGGCGGCCCAGCCGAGCATCTCGCCCCAGCGCCCGGCCGCGGTGCGGGTCGCGTTGTGCAGCTCCAGCCCGATCAGCCCGAACGCGACGCCGGTGACCAGGGTGTCCACCACGTCCCAGAACGTGTGCCCGGCGAGCCGCATCATCACGTCGTCCGGGTCGGAGGCGTACTCCGCCAGGAACAGCGCGGTGACCAGCACGGACAGCACACCGGAACCGTGCAGCGCCTCGGCCAGGACGTACGACGCGTACGGCAGCAGGAGCGTCAGGCTGATCTGCAGGGTGGCGTCGCCGAGCAGGTCGAGGAGCCGGTTGGCGGCCCAGCCGAGGGCCAGCCCGATGGCGAGGGCGACCAGCGCGGAGAGCGCCAGTTCGAGCGCGGCGTGCGGCAGGGAGAACGTCCCGCTCGCGACGGCGGCGATCGCCACGTGGTACAGCACGATCGCCGTCACGTCGTTGAACAGGCCCTCGCCCGCCAGGATCGACACCAGGCGCCGGGGCAGCCCGAGTTGGCCCGCGACGGCGGTCGCGGCGACCGGGTCGGGCGGCGCGACCAGCGCGCCGAGCGTGATCGCCGCCGCGACCGGCAGCCCCGGCACGATCGTGTGCGCGACGGCGGCCACGCACACGGTGGTGACGAACACCAGGGCCACGGCCAGCAGGAAGATCGGACGCCGGTTGGCCGCGAACTGCCGCCATGAGGTCCGGCGCACCGCGGCGTACAGCAGCGGCGGCAGCAGCGCGGGCAGGATCAGCTCGGGCGGGATGTTGACGTTCGGGACGAACCGCATCAGCGCGAGCGCCATCCCGAGCAGGGTCATCAGTACCGGTGCCGGTAACCCGAGCCGGTCCCCGACCGGGACGCTCACCACGGCCCCGAGCAGCATCAGAAGCAACAGCGCCAACTGAGCCACGGCCAGCTCCGCGAGGTCGGACGATCACACGAGGGAGCTCAAGACTGCCACGTCACCCCGCCCCACCGGCCTTTTGGCGCCCCAGGGCCGGTAGGGAGTTGCCCGCCGCATATACGGCGGCTTACCGCCAGCTCTCCTCGCGCACCGTGTCCAGCGCCTTCTGCAGGTCGGCAGGGTAGGCGCTCTCGAACTCGACCCACCGCCCGTCCCCCGGATGCTCGAAGCCGAGCCGGACGGCATGCAACCACTGGCGGGTCAGGCCGAGCCGCTTGGCGAGCGTCGGGTCGGCGCCGTACGTCAGGTCGCCGACGCAGGGGTGGCGGTGCGCGGACATGTGGACGCGGATCTGGTGGGTGCGGCCGGTCTCCAGCTTGACGTCGAGCAGGGAGGCCGAGCGGAACGCCTCGATCAGGTCGTAGTGCGTGACGGAGGGCTTGCCCTCGGCCGTGACCGCCCACTTGTAGTCGTGGTTCGGGTGGCGTCCGATGGGCGCGTCGATGGTGCCGCTGGTCGGGTCGGGGTGGCCCTGGACGAGCGTGTGGTACCGCTTGTCGACCGTGCGCTCCTTGAACTGGCGCTTGAGCGACGTGTACGCGTACTCCGACTTGGCCACGACCATCAGGCCGGACGTGCCCACGTCGAGGCGGTGCACGATGCCCTGGCGCTCGGCGGCGCCGGAGGTCGAGATGCGGTACCCGGCGGCGGCGAGACCGCCGATCACGGTGGGGCCGGACCAGCCGGGCGACGGGTGCGCGGCGACGCCGACGGGCTTGACGATCACGACCACGTCATCGTCGTCGTGCACGATCTCCATGCCCTCGACGGGCTCGGCGACCACCTGCACCGGCGCGGGCGCCTGCGGCATCTCCACCTCGAGCCAGGCGCCGCCGTGCACGCGCTCGGACTTGCCGACCGCCGTGCCGTCGACCAGCACCTTGCCCGCCGCGGCCAGCTCGGCCGCCTTCGTACGGGAGAAGCCGAACATGCGGGAGATGGCGGCGTCGACGCGCTCGCCCTCCAGGCCGTCGGGCACGGGCAGGGTACGGATCTCGGGAAGCGTGCTCACCCGTCGAGTATGCCGGACGGCGCCGGCACCCCGGACAGGGGCTGTGGACAACCGGTGCTCAGTCCTTGTGGACGGTGCCGTCGGGGTCCCGGCCGAGGAAGGACAGCAGCACGATCAGGATGCCGCCGCAGACGATCGCCGAGTCGCCGAGGTTGAAGACGGCGAAGTGCTTGGGCGAGATGAAGTCGACGACCGCGCCCTTGAAGAGGCCCGGCGCGCGGAAGATCCGGTCGGTGAGGTTGCCCAGCGCGCCGCCGAGCAGCAGGCCGAGCGCGATCGCCCAGGGCAGGCTGTAGAGCTTGCGCGCGAGCCGGATGATCACGACGATCACCGTGGCCGCGATCAGCGTGAAGATCACGGTGAACGCCTCGCCGATGCTGAAGGCGGCTCCCGCGTTGCGGATCACCTCGAGGCGCAGCCAGTCGCCGATGACCTGGACCGGCGCGTGATGCTCCAGCTTCGCGACCACGATCAGCTTGCTGGCCAGGTCGAGCGCGTAGGCGACGGCGGCGACGGCGAACAGGACGACGATCCGCCGCTTGCCCCGGCCCTCGGCGGAACCGGACACCGCCTGCGCCATGCCGAGGGCCTCGGCCGAGGCCGCCTCGACGGTCGCCGCGGCGGAGTCCGAGCGGGGTCGTTCACCGGACTGCTCCGGCCCGGCCCCTGCCGCGTCTGGGGTATCCGGCGTACCGATCATGCGCTCCGCCTCTGCCACGTGAGTCCCTCAACCTAGGTGCCTGACTGTGGACGAGACTACGACACCGGCTCGCCCGGCCATGCCGCCAGGCGGGACTCGTCAGTGGCGTTCCTGCTTCTGCTTGCACTCGACGCACAGCGTGGCGCGCGGGAAGGCCTGCATCCGGGCCTTCCCGATGGGGCTGCCGCAGTTCTCGCACAGACCGTAGGTACCGGCGTCGAGGCGCTCCAGGGCGCGCTCGGTCTGGTCGAGCATCTCGCGCGCGTTGGCGGCGAGGGCCAGCTCGTGCTCGCGCGTGATGTTCTTGGTACCGGCGTCGGCCTGGTCGTCACCGGCACCGTCCCCGGAGTCGCGCATGAGGCCGACCAGCGCCTGCTCGGAGGCCTCGATCTCGGCGCGCAGCCGGAGCGCGTCGCCCTGCAGCTCGGCTCGCGCGTCGGTCACCTCCTCGGGGGTCCACGGGGTCTCACCGGGGCGCACCGCGAGTTCGCCGGGCTCCACCGACCGTGCCTTGGGGACCGCGGTGGCCGTGCCAGGAGTCTTCTTCGCAACCACTGTCGTGGCTCCCGTCTGCTGGGCGGCCTCGACCGCACCCGCCTTCTTCTTCGCCGCGCTCTTGCCGCCCTTGGCGACGGCCTTCTTCGCCGCGCTCTTGCCGCCCTTGGCGACGGCCTTCTTCGCCACCGCGTCCTTGGCGTCGACCTTCTTCGCCGCCTCCTTCGTGACCGTCTTCCTCGTGACCGTCTTCTTCACCGCCGTCTTCCCGGCGACGGGCTTCTTCGCCCCTGTGTCCTCGGCGCCGGCCTTCTTCGCCGCCGCCTCCTTCGTGACCGTCTTCTTCACCGCTGCCTTCCCGGCGGCGGTCTTCTTCGCCGTCGCCTTCTCGGCCGCGGCGCCTGTCGCCGCTGCCTTCTTGCCGACCCTCTTCCCGCCGACCGCCTCCTTGCCGACCGCCTTCTCGGCAGCCGCCTTCTCACCCGCCGCCTTCTTGGCTGGGGCCTTCTTGGCGGGGGCCGCAGGTCCGGCCGCCTCCTTGGCGACCGCCTTCTCGGCCGGGCCCGCAGATCCGGCCGCCTTCGAGGCCGCCGCCTTCTTCGTCGCGGGCCGTGCCGCCGCCTTCTTCCGCGCGGCACCCGATGCCTCCATGGCCGCCGCCTCCCTGGCCGGAGCCTGCTCGGCCGCCGCCGGGCTCCGCCCGCGCACGGCCCCGGCGACAGCCGTTCCGTTCACCTCTGTGGGCCCGGCTGCCCCGTGTGCGGTCGTGCCGGTGGGCGCACGCGTGGCCGCCGCGCCGCCGGATCCACCCGGCGGTCGCTGTACGGCGGTCTTCTTCGCCACCATGGCCGCGGCCCCTTGGCTTCTGTGATCAGCTTCCGTGATCTCGGCTTCCGTGGTCTCGCGCGCAGATCGTGCTGGGACGATAAATCGACTTCTGGCCCGCGGCAACGGGGCACGCTCACGAGGCGCCCGTCGCACGCGGGCCGCGCGCCGAGCCTCCATCCGTTGTGCCCAGCTCTCCGGCCGGTAATCCGCCGGGCCCGACATCCCGGCGTCCGGGACGACCCGCGCCTGGCCATTCGGGTCACCGCGCACGCCGCGGCGCCCCCGGTCACGGGGCGGACGAAATCCGGTCGGCCGCTGTCCGTGGGGCGCCGTACACTGGGCGGAGCGAACAGCGTGGATGGGGACGAGTAGCGGCGTACGCAGCCATGAGCGATCCGGGGACGGTGGAAGCCCGGAGGCCCGCGCGACGTGAAGATCACCCCGGAGCCGCCGGAAGAACGCCTTGGGTCCGCCCAGGGCCGGTAGAACCGGTATCGCGACCCCAATGAGGGGGCTCATCGATGCGTACGGCGCACCGAGGAGCCAAGGAGGGTGGTACCGCGGGAGCGCGCCGCACACGGCGTACGCAGGATTCACGGAATCCGGGCTCTCGTCCCTCCGACGGAAGGCAGCACGTCCGCCGGAGGAAGATCAATGACGCAGTACCGCCAGGTGCCCGCCCAGGTCGACCTGCCCGCACTCGAGCACGCCGTGCTCGACTTCTGGCGCGAGCAGAAGATCTTTGCCAAGACCCTGGAGCAGTCCGAGGGCCGCCCTGAATGGGTGTTCTACGAAGGCCCGCCCACCGCCAACGGCATGCCGGGCGCCCACCACATCGAGGCCCGCGTCTTCAAGGACGTCTTCCCGCGCTTCCGCACCATGCGCGGCTACCACGTGGCCCGCAAGGCCGGATGGGACTGCCACGGCCTGCCCGTGGAGCTGGCCGTCGAGAAGGAGCTGGGCTTCTCCGGCAAGCAGGACATCGAGGCGTACGGCATCGCCGAGTTCAACGCCAAGTGCCGCGAGTCGGTCACCCGCCACACCGACGCCTTCGCCGAGC
Organism: Streptomyces macrolidinus; assembly: GCF_023887685.1. GTDB lineage: Bacteria > Actinomycetota > Actinomycetes > Streptomycetales > Streptomycetaceae > Streptomyces > Streptomyces macrolidinus. Next base: position 192,441 of record NZ_JAMWMR010000002.1, read on the forward strand.
TGACGACCCGCATGGGCTACTGGGTCGACCTGGACGACGCGTACCGCACCATGGACCCGGAGTACGTCGAGTCGGTCTGGTGGTCGCTGAAGGAGATCTTCTCCAAGGGCCTGCTGGTCCAGGACCACCGCGTCGCCCCCTGGTGCCCGCGCTGCGGCACCGGCCTCTCCGACCACGAGCTGGCGCAGGGCTACGAGACGGTCGTCGACCCGTCGGTCTACGTCCGCTTCCCGCTGACCTCAGGACCGCTCGCGGGCGAGGCCGCGCTCCTGGTGTGGACGACCACCCCTTGGACCCTGGTCTCCAACACGGCGGTCGCCGCGCACCCCGAGGTCACCTACGTCGTCGCCACCGACGGCACGGAGCAGGTCGTCGTCGCCGAGCCGCTGCTCGCCAAGGCGCTCGGCGAGGGCTGGGAGCCCACCGGACAGACCTTCACCGGCACCGAGATGGAGCGCTGGACGTACCGACGCCCCTTCGAGCTGGTCGAGTTCAGCGAGCCCGCCCACTACGTGGTCAACGCCGAGTACGTGACCACCGAGGACGGTACGGGCCTGGTCCACCAGTCCCCCGCCTTCGGTGAGGACGACCTCAGGGTCTGCCGCTCCTACGGCCTGCCCGTGGTCAACCCGGTCCGCCCCGACGGCACCTTCGAGGAGGACCTGCCGCTGGTCGGCGGCGTCTTCTTCAAGAAGGCCGACGAACAGCTCACCGAGGACCTGAAGCAGCGCGGCCTCCTCTTCCGCCACCTGCCGTACGAGCACAGCTACCCGCACTGCTGGCGCTGCCACACCGCGCTGCTCTACTACGCCCAGCCCTCCTGGTACATCCGTACGACGGCCGTCAAGGACCGTCTGATCCAGGAGAACGAGAAGACCAACTGGTTCCCGGACACGGTCAAGCACGGCCGGTTCGGTGACTGGCTGAACAACAACATCGACTGGGCGCTGTCCCGCAACCGCTACTGGGGCACCCCGCTGCCCATCTGGCGCTGCGCGGAGGACCACCTCACCTGCGTCGGCTCCCGCGCGGAGCTGACCGAGCTGTCCGGCACGGACCAGTCGGGCCTGGACCCGCACCGGCCGTACATCGACGAGGTCACCTTCGCCTGCCCGCACGAGGGCTGCGGCGCGACGGCCACGCGCGTGCCGGAGGTCATCGACGCCTGGTACGACTCGGGTTCGATGCCGTTCGCGCAGTGGGGCTACCCGTACAAGAACAAGGAGCTGTTCGAGAGCCGGTACCCGGCGCAGTTCATCTCCGAGGCGATCGACCAGACCCGCGGCTGGTTCTACACGCTGATGGCCGTCGGCACCCTGGTCTTCGACAAGTCCTCGTACGAGAACGTGGTCTGCCTCGGCCACATCCTCGCCGAGGACGGCCGCAAGATGTCCAAGCACCTAGGCAACATCCTCCAGCCGATCCCGTTGATGGACCAGCACGGCGCCGACGCGGTCCGCTGGTTCATGGCGGCGGGCGGTTCCCCCTGGGCGGCCCGGCGCGTGGGCCACGGCACCATCCAGGAGGTCGTCCGCAAGACGCTCCTGACGTACTGGAACACGGTCGCCTTCCAGGCGCTGTACGCCCGGACGGCGAACTGGGCGCCGAGCGAGGCCGACCCGGCCCCGGCCGACCGCCCGGTCCTCGACCGCTGGCTGCTGTCGGAACTCCACGCGCTCACCGACCAGGTGACGCGGTCCCTGGAGGGATACGACACCCAGCGCGCCGGCAAGCTCCTGTCCGCGTTCGTCGACGACCTGTCGAACTGGTACGTCCGCCGCTCGCGGCGCCGCTTCTGGCAGGGCGACAAGGCGGCGCTGCGCACGCTGCACGAGGTGCTGGAGACGGTCACCAAGCTGATGGCGCCGCTGACCCCGTTCGTCACCGAGCGGGTGTGGCAGGACCTCGTGGTGCCGGTGACCCCGGGCGCCCCGGAGTCGGTGCACCTGTCGTCCTGGCCCGAGGCGGACCTGTCCGCGATCGACCCGGAGCTGTCGAAGCAGATGGTGCTGGTGCGCCGTCTCGTCGAACTGGGCCGTGCCACGCGCGCGGAGTCGGGCGTCAAGACGCGTCAGCCGCTGTCCCGCGCGCTGGTCGCGGTGAGCGGCTTCGAGTCGCTGGACCCGGCGCTGCACACGCAGATCACGGAGGAGCTGAACGTCGAGGCGCTCGCCTCGCTGAGCGAGGTCGGCGGCTCGCTGGTCGACACGACGGCGAAGGCGAACTTCCGTGCGCTGGGCAAGCGTTTCGGCAAGCGCGTCCAGGACGTCGCCAAGGCCATCGCGGGCGCGGACGCGGCGGCCCTGTCCCTGGCCCTGCGCGAGGGCACGGCGTCGGTGGAGGTCGACGGCGAGACCGTCACCCTCGCCCCCGACGAGGTGATCATCACGGAGACCCCGCGCGAGGGCTGGTCGGTGGCGTCCGACTCCGGCGCGACGGTCGCTCTCGACCTGGAGATCACCGAGGAGTTGCGGCAGGCGGGCCTCGCGCGTGACGCGATCCGGCTGATCCAGGAGGCGCGCAAGAACAGCGGCCTGGACGTCGCCGACCGGATCGCGCTCCGCTGGACCGCGACGGACCCGGCGGTCATCGCGGCCCTGACCGAGCACTCCGGTCTGATCGCCGACGAGGTCCTGGCCACGGACTTCGCCCAGGGCGAGGCGGACGGGAGCTACGGCACCCCGTTCACCGACGAGCCCCTGAGCCTGACGTTCCGCCTGCGCAAGGCATAACGGCGGCCGCGAAGGCCCGGATCCGCCAACTTCCTTGGTGACTCCGGGCCTTCGGCGTTGCGGCAGGGGGACACAGGTGCGGTGTGCCGAGACAAGGGCGGGGCCCCGGATCGAGAATCCGGGGCCCCGCCCTGAATGCTGCCGCTGTCTACGGCGCCTGTACGACCGTCAGTTGTCGTCCTCGTCGATGAGGAACCCGCGCATCGGCGAGGGCGCCTGGCCCATCGGCGACGGGCCCTGCGGACGCACCGGCGCCATCGGCTGGGTCATCGCCGGGGACATCTGCTGCTGACCGCCGAAGGACGGAGCAGAGGGAGCCGGAGGACCACCCATCGACTGGTTGCCGCCGTACGACGGGCCACTCGCGCCCGCCGGAGCCATCGACGGCGCCGACGGCGCGGGCAGCGAGGCCGCGGCCGGGGTGCGCGGCGGAGCCAGCGAGTCGTCGGCCTGGGTCTCCAACTGACGGAGCTGCGACTCCAGGTACGACTTCAGCCGCGTGCGGTACTCGCGCTCGAAGCCGCGCAGGTCCTCGACCTTGCGCTCCAGCGTGGCGCGCGCGGACTCCAGAGAACCCATCGCGACGCGGTGCTTCTCCTGCGCGTCCCGCTCCAGCGCGTCGGCCTTGGCACGGGCGTCGCGCTCCAGACCCTCGGCGCGGCTGCGGGCCTCACCGACGATCTTGTTGGCCTCGGAACGGGCCTCGGCGATCGCCTGGTCGGCGGTCTGCTGAGCCAGCGACAGGACACGCGCGGCGCTGTCGCCACCGGGACCCTGACCGGGCATGCCCGGACCACCGGGACCTCCCGGACCGCCCATCGGGCCACCGCCCATGGGACCGGGGCCGCCCATGGGGCCACCCATCTGCTGCTGCATCGGAGGCTGGCCGCCCATCGGCCCCTGCCCCATGGACCCTTGGCCCATCGCCCCCTGGCCCATGGGTCCTTGACCCATCGGACCCTGTCCCATCGGACCCTGGCCCATCGGACCGGGACCCTGGGGACCACCCTGACCGCCGCCGGGGCCGGCAGGCAGCTGCGGGGCACCGCTCGGCAGCTGGGGCGGACCACCCATGGGGCCACCCATCTGCTGCTGCGGCGGGCCCGATATCCCAGCGGGCACCGGAGCCCCCGGACCTCGCATGCCCTGCGGTGGCTGCGGCGGCTGCTGTTGCTGCTGCTGCTGGTCCTGCTGGCCCTCCGGGGGCTTGCGCATGTTCTGCTGGTTCTGCGCCGCGGCACGCGTGGCGGCGGCCAGCTTGGCGCGCAGATCCTCGTTCTCCCTGAGGAGACGAGTCAGTTCGGCTTCGACCTCATCGAGGAAGGCATCGACCTCGTCCTCGTCATAGCCTTCTCGGAGGCGGACGGTCGTGAACTGCTTGTTCCGCACGTCCTCGGGGGTCAACGGCATCTCTTCACCTCAACGTAGTCATCGGCAGTCGGCAAGACCGTATCGTCCACAGTCACCTCGCGAGGTTGCCCACGATGGAGATCAGGATGTAGACGATGATCATCAGTACGAAGAAGGACAGGTCGAGCGCCACGCCTCCGAGACGCAGCGGCGGGATGAACCGCCGCAGAAGCTTCAGCGGTGGATCCGTGACGGTGTAGGTGGCCTCCAGAATGACCACCATCGCCTTGCCGGGTTGCCATGAGCGGGCGAACTGGAAGACGTAGTCCATGACCAGCCGGAAAATCAGCACGACGAGGAAGCACATCAGCGCGATGTAGACAACCTCCAGGAACACGCTCATGATCCGTGCTTCCCTCTCCCCTGTTCCCGTGCGGCTTTCCGATTGTGCGTCTCAGCTCTGGTTGAAGAACCCGCCCTCTGCGATGCGGGCCTTGTCCTCCGCCGTGACATCGACGTTAGCAGGCGACAACAGGAACACCTTCTGCGTCACCCGCTCGATACTTCCATGCAGGCCGAAGACCAAACCTGCCGCAAAGTCGACAAGTCGCTTCGCGTCCGTGTCGTCCATCTCCGTCAGATTCATGATCACCGGAGTGCCCTCACGGAAGTGTTCCCCGATGGTACGGGCCTCGTTGTAGGTCCGCGGGTGAAGCGTGGTGATCCGGTAGGGCTCTCGCTCGGACACGACCTTGGGCATGATCACCGGGGCGCTCTTCTCCAGGCTCTGGCGTTCTTGTGTGATGGATGCCACGGGGGCGATGCGGGCCGGACGCCCCGATTCCGCGGCCGGCGAAGCCGAATGGGACACCGGATCGCGCTGCGCCGGCGGCTGAACCACTCGCACCGATTCGTCCCGTTGGGGCTGAAGTGCCTGATGCGACGGCTCATGCCGCCTGCGGTCCCGCTCCGGCTCCGGGTCGAGTTCGGGCTCGAAGTCGTCGTCGGGGTCGAACCCCCGGCCGTCGTACCCATCGTCCTCCACGAGGCCGAGGTAGACCGCCATCTTGCGCATCGCGCCGGCCATTTCCTGAGTCCTCCGCTCTGTGGTGGATCGACTGACGACTGCCAAGTGCCCGCGATCCACGTGGTCGTCATGCCCGCCGATCGGCGGAATTGACCATATTTTCTGCTGTGGTCCGACTTCTTGGCGACGTTACCCGAGCCTCGGGCGGACTCCGAGTACCGCAGTACCGACGCGCACATGTGTCGCCCCGGCCGCCACGGCCTGCTCGAGGTCCGCACTCATCCCTGCCGACACCATGGTTGCAGTCGGATGGGTTCGGCGCAGGTCGGTCGACAAAACCATCAACCGCTCGAATGCTGCCTGTTGACGCCCCGCATACTCTCCTATGAGCGGCGCGACGGTCATCAGACCGTCCAGCCGCAAGCCCGGAGCGTTCGCGATGAGGTCGCCCAACTCTTCGATTCCAGAAGGCGCGACGCCACCGCGCTCGCCCCGTTCGTTCGCCCCCGCGTCCAGTGCCACCTGGATCAGGCAGCCCAGTTCGCGCCCGGCCCGCACGGCCTCCTTCGACAGCGCCGTGACCAGTCGGGAACGATCCACGGACTGCACGAGATCGGCATAACCGACCACGGAGCGCACCTTGTTGGTCTGCAACTGACCGACGAAGTGCCAAGTGAGGGGCAGATCCGAGCACTCGGCCGCCTTGGGTGCCGCGTCCTGGTCGCGGTTCTCCGCGACGTGCCGTACGCCGAGTTCGGAGAGAAGACGCACATCACTGGCGGGGTAGGTCTTGGTGACCACGATGAGGGTCACCTCGTCCCGCGCGCGGCCGACGGCCCGGCACGCGGCCGCGATACGGTCCTCCACCTGCGCCAGATTCGCGGCGAGTTGAGTCTTACGGTCCGTCATGTCCCATCAGTCCAGCCAGACATAGCCAGCGAGCCGTCCGGTCGTCCGGTCGCGGCGGTACGAGAAGTGGTCGCCCGATTCGAGGGTGCACACCGGCGACTGCGCCCGGTCACACACCCCGAGTCGTTCGAGTTGGGCGTGCACACCGGCGGTCACATCGACCGCGGGAGTGCCCCAACTCGTCTCGGCGTGCGCCGCCGGTTCGGCGGCGGACACCTCCGCGCGCATCGCTTCCGGTACCTCGTAGCACCGGCCGCAGACGGCGGGGCCCGTGCGGGCGACGATCCGGGAGGGATCGGCACCCAGTTCCGTCATCGCGCGGACGGCGGCCGGGACCACCCCGGCCACCATGCCGGGACGGCCCGCGTGGGCAGCCGCCACGACCCCGGCGACGGGGTCGGCGAGCAGAACAGGCGTGCAGTCGGCGGTGAGTACCGCGAGGGCGAGTCCGCGTCGCACGGTGACGATCGCGTCCACCTCGGGCACCCGCATTTCACCCCACGGGGCGTCCACCACGGCCACGTCCGCCCCGTGCACCTGGTTCATCCAGACCACGTCGGCCGGGTCGAGTCCCAAGGATTTGGCGGCGAGTTCGCGGTTGGTGCGGACGGCCTCGGGGTCGTCGCCGACCGCTCCGCCGAGATTGAGCTCCTCGTACGGAGCGGCGCTCACCCCGCCCCACCGGTCGGTGAAGGCGAAGTGCGCGCCGCTCACGGTGTCGCGCTGTCCTATCACTTGAGGAAGTCCGGGACGTCCAGTTCCTCGGCCGCGCTGTCCGAGTAGGTCCGCGACGACGGGATCGGCGGCGGGGTGACGGGGATCTCGGTCACCGGCTCCGGGGCGGGCGCGGGCTCCGGCGTCTCCTTCGGCGCGACGCTGCCGAGCGAGCCGAACGCCGGACGGCTCTCCGCGGGACGGGCCGGCTCCTCGCGCTTGACCGAGGACGAGCTGATCACGTTGTCCCGCTTGGCCGGAGGCTGGCCGCCGTCGAAGCCGGCGGCGATCACGGTGACCCGTACCTCGTCCCCGAGGGCGTCGTCGATGACCGCGCCGAAGATGATGTTGGCCTCGGGATGCGCGGCCTCGCTGACGAGTTGGGCGGCCTCGTTGATCTCGAACAGGCCGAGGTCGGAGCCGCCCGAGATGGACAGGAGCACCCCGCGGGCGCCGTCGATGGACGCCTCCAGCAGCGGCGAGGAGATCGCCATCTCGGCGGCGGCCACCGCGCGGTCGTCGCCGCGGGCCGAGCCGATGCCCATGAGGGCCGAACCGGCCTCGGACATCACGGACTTCACATCGGCGAAGTCGAGGTTGATGAGGCCGGGGGTGGTGATGAGGTCAGTGATGCCCTGGACACCGGAGAGCAGCACCTGGTCCGCCGACTTGAAGGCGTCGAGCACGGAGACCTGACGGTCCGAGATCGACAGCAGCCGGTCGTTCGGGATGACGATGAGGGTGTCGACCTCTTCGCGGAGTTCGGCGATACCGTCCTCGGCCTGGTTGGCGCGGCGCCGTCCCTCGAAGGTGAACGGGCGGGTGACCACACCGATCGTCAGGGCGCCCAACGAGCGGGCGATGTTGGCTACGACGGGCGCTCCGCCCGTGCCGGTGCCGCCGCCTTCACCGGCCGTGACGAAGACCATGTCGGCCCCCTTGAGGACCTCCTCGATCTCCTCACGGTGATCCTCGGCGGCCTTGCGTCCGACGGCCGGGTTGGCGCCGGCGCCGAGACCGCGGGTGAGTTCACGGCCGACGTCGAGCTTGACGTCGGCGTCGCTCATCAACAGAGCTTGCGCGTCGGTGTTGATGGCGATGAACTCGACGCCCTTGAGACCGACCTCGATCATCCGGTTGATGGCATTGACACCACCGCCGCCGACACCGATGACCTTGATGACTGCGAGGTAGTTCTGCGGTGCTGCCACGTCGAAGGCCTCTCGCCTCGAATTACGTTGCCGTCGCCCTCGGGTGGCCCCGTGGTCCGACGGCGGATGCCGAATGGGACGGTCCGAACGCCGACCCGAACCCTAACGCTGAAGTTTAGGGTTACCAGTGTGCCTGTTCCCTGGACTCTTCCGGACAGGACACTAAGTCGACAAGTGGCGCACGTTCAACGAACACGCCGAACCTCCCGTTTTTCTTTTCACCCTATGTGATCAGCCGTAGCAGTGCCCAACCAGGGTGGTGGCCTGCACGGATGCACGTCAACTCCCTGATGACGCAGGGGAGGTGGGCACGCTGACGTCGAAGTGCCGGGCGTCCGGGGCCGCTTTCATCAGTGCCGTCAGCGTGACCGACTTCGCCTTGCCCTTCTCACCACTTCCCCACATCACGCTCCGACCGTCGCGCAACCGAAGCGAGATGGAGTCGTAGGAACGGACCTTGACGGTCCGTGTGTCCCGCGCGACGGCGGTCGGCACGGCCTCGGCCACGCGGACCGCCTCGCGCAGCAGCCGGTCGGTGCCGAAGCGGCGCGGGCCGCCCGTGCGGGGCAGCGCCCACTCCAGTACGGGGACACCCTCCGGAGCATGCGTCACCGTGGCGAACCGAACGCCCTCGCGGTCGACTTCGACGAACCGGCCGCCGCTCGCGAGGAGCAGGACGGGGGTCCGCTCGGTCACGTTCAGGGTGATTCCATGAGGCCAGGAGCGGACGGCCTCGACCGTGTCGATACGGGGCAACTTCCGCCGCAGCCGCGCCTCGATCGCGTCGGTGTCGAGAGACGCCAGCGGCGTTCCGGTCCGTACCCCGGCCGCCGTACGCACCTGAGCCGGGGTCAGAACACGCGTACCGGACACGGTCACCCGCTCCACGCGCAGCCATGAGGAGCCGTACAGCAGCCAGATGACGCCGCCGCTCACCAACACCACTGCCAGCAAAAGGATGATGAGCATACGGCGGCGGGCCCACCGTCCGGGGACGGGCGGCCGGGGCGGGCCGGACTTCTGCTTCTGCCGTGCGTCGCGCTCGGCGGCCTTCGGTCCGGCCACGCTCCCTGCCCTCCCTCATGTCCCTTGCGGTGCACGCATGTCCCTAGCGGTGACGTGCGGCGATCGCCTCGTACACCATGCCGACGAGCAGGTCGTCGGCGTCCCGGCGGCCGAACTCACCGGCGGCGCGGGACATCTGGTACAGCCGGTGCGGATCGGCGAGCACGGGCAGGACGTTCTGCTGGATCCACTCCGGCGTCAGTTCCGCGTCGTCGACCAGCAGTCCACCGCCGGCCTTCACCACCGGCTGGGCGTTCAGCCGCTGTTCGCCGTTGCCGATGGGCAGCGGGACATAGGCGGCCGGGAGCCCGACGGCGGAGAGTTCGGCGACGGTCATCGCGCCGGCCCGGCAGAGCATCATGTCGGCCGCGGCGTACGCGAGGTCCATCCGGTCCACGTACGGTACCGGGATGTAGGGGGGCATCCCCGGCATCTGCTGTACGCGCGGCAGTTCGTTCTTCGGGCCGACCGCGTGCAGGATCTGGATCCCGGACTGCTGGAGGTACGGGGCGACCTGCTGCACCACCTCGTTGAGCCGCCGGGCGCCCTGCGAGCCGCCGGAGACCAGCAGCGTCGGCAGATTCGGGTCGAGCCCGAACGCGGCGCGCGCTTCCGGGCGTACGGCGGCGCGGTCCAGGGTGGCGATGGCGCGGCGCAGCGGGATGCCGATGTAGCGGGCGCCGCGCAGCTTGCTGTCCGGGGTGGAGACGGCGACCTGGGCCGCGTACCGCGAACCGATCTTGTTGGCCAGGCCGGGGCGGGCGTTGGCCTCGTGGATGACGATCGGGACACCGAGGCGCTTGGCCGCGAGATAGCCGGGCAGGGCGACATAGCCACCGAAGCCGACGACGGCGTCCGCCCTGGTGCGCTCCAGGACCTGCTCGGCCGCCTTGATCGTGCCGCGCAGCCGCCCGGGGACCGTGATCAGTTCGGGGGTCGGCTTGCGCGGCAGCGGCACGGCCGGGATCAGCGCGAGTTCATAGCCGCGCTCGGGTACGAGTCGGGTCTCCAGGCCGCGCTCCGTGCCCAGGGCCGTGATCCCCACGGTCGGATCCTGCCTGCGCAGGGCGTCCGCGAGGGCGAGCGCGGGCTCGATGTGGCCGGCGGTCCCCCCACCAGCGAGTACGACATGCACCGAAATTCACCGCTCTCCGGACGAGCGCGCCGCCGAGGCGCGTCGTCGCATCGTGTTCCATCTCCGAGGCCCCCGTGTGAGTACGGCGCCTCCCGCTCGCTTTCTACCAAAGCGGGGTTGCCGCCTCGCAAGCGCCGCTCGCGCACCGGGCTCCTCGCGCGCGAAGGCGATGAGCAGTCCGATGGCGAACATGGTCGGCAGCAGGGCGGAGCCCCCGTAGGAGAACAGCGGGAGGGGCACACCGGCGATCGGCAACAGGCCGAGCACCGCACCGATGTTGATCACCGTCTGCATGGTGATCCAGGTGGTCACGCCTCCCGCGGCATACCTGACGAAGGGGTCCTTCGTGCGTCCGGCCACGCGGATACCCGCATAGCCTAGAGCCGCGAAGAGGGCGAGGACCGACAGCGTCCCCACGAGGCCCAGTTCCTCACCGGTGACGGCGAAGATGAAGTCGGTGTGGGACTCCGGCAGTTGACCCCATTTTTCCACGCTCGCACCGAGCCCGGAACCGAAGAACCCGCCGGACGCCAGGGCGTAGATTCCGTGCACGGCCTGCCAGCAGGTGCCCTCGGGTCCGAGGTCCGTGGCGCCGATGCAGGCGAGCCGGTCCATCCGGTTGGGGCTGGTCTTGATGAGGAACACGCCGATCATGACGGCGATCGACAGCACCCCCACGAAGAGCCGCGTGGGCGCGCCCGCCAGCCACAGCAGCCCGAACAGGATGGCGGTCAGGATGATCGCGGTGCCCATGTCGCCGCCCAGCATGATCAGCCCGAGCAGCATGAACGCCACGGGGACGAGCGGCACCAGCATGTGCTTCCACTGCGTCAGCAGCCGCTTCTCCTGCTTGCGGGCGATCAGATCGGCTCCCCAGAGCACGAGTGCCAGCTTGCCGAGTTCGCTGGGCTGGATCTGGAAGGAGCCGCCGAGCGCGATCCAGTTCTGGTTGCCGTTGACCGACATCCCTATCCCGGGCACCTGCACCAGGGCCATCAGGAAGACGGAACCCGCCAGCATCGGGTACGCCAGTGCCCGATGCAGCTTCACGGGCATCCGCGCGGCCACGAGCATCAGCACGGCGCCGATGGAGGCCGCGAGGAACTGCTTGCGGAAGAAGTACGAGCCGGGCAGCGCCATCTGGAGCGCGGTGACCTGCGAGGCCGAGTAGACCATCACGAGGCCCAGCACGGTGATCAGCAGACTGCCGCCGAGGATCAGGTAGTAGGCGGTCAGCGGCCGGTCCCAGGCGCGCCGGGCCCGCAGGACGAGCCGGGTGACGGGGTTGTCGCGCGGGGGGCGAGCCGAAACGGAGGGACGCCTGGGCGCGCGCGGCACGCTACGGCTGGCGGGCACCGGCGCTCACCCCGCCCCGCCGTGCGAGAACGCCGTCGGCCCGCACAGCGCCGCAGCGCTGTCCGGGCCCCAGCCACATCCGAGTCACGCATCCCTCCCGCACTCGCCCGGTCGCCGCCGGGCAGGGCGGGGCCGGGTCAGTCGTCGGCGGAGCCGAGCTCACGAACGGCCTCCGCGAACGCGTCCCCGCGCTTGTTGTAGTTCACGAACATGTCCATGGAGGCACAGGCCGGCGCCAGCAGCACCGTGTCGCCCGGCCGGGCGAGCCCCCGCGCCTCCTGGACCGCCGCGCGCATCGCCCCAGTGTCGGTCCGTTCGAGGTCGACGACGGGTACTTCTGGCGCGTGTCGCGCCAGGGCTTCGCGGATCAGCGCACGATCCCTGCCGATGAGCACGGCGCCCCGCAGGCGCGGTGCGGAGGCGGCGACCAGTTCGTCGAAGGTCGCGCCCTTGGCGAGCCCGCCCGCGATCCACACGATCGACCCGTAGGCCGCCAACGAGGCTTGCGCCGCATGGGTGTTGGTGGCCTTGGAGTCGTCGACGTACGCGACGCCGTCGTGGTCCGCGACGTGGGCGATGCGGTGGGCGTCCGGGGTGAAGGCCCGCAGACCGTCGCGCACGGCCTGGGCGGGGACGCCGAAGGCACGCGCGAGGGCCGCCGCGGCAAGGGCGTTGGCGATGTTGTGCGGGGCGGGCGGGTCGATGTCGGAGACCTGCGCCAGCTCCTGCGCGTTCTTGTGCCGGTTCTCGACGAAGGCGCGGTCGACCAGGATGCCGTCCACGACGCCGAGTTGGGAGGGCGCGGGCGAGCCCAGCGTGAAGCCGACGGCCCGGCAGCCCTCCTCGACGTCGGCCTCGCGCACCAGGTCCTCGGTCGCCTTGTCGGCGACGTTGTAGACGCAGGCGACGCGATTGCCCTCGTAGGCACGGCCCTTGTCGGCGGCGTACGCCTCCATGGAGCCGTGCCAGTCGAGGTGGTCGGGCGCCAGGTTGAGCACGACGGCGGAGTGCGCGCGCAGCGACGGCGCCCAGTGGAGCTGGTAGCTCGACAGCTCCACGGCGAGGACGTCGTACTGCTCCTCGCCGAGGACGACGTCGAGGAGCGAGACGCCGATGTTGCCGACGGCCGCCGTGCGCAGGCCCGCCGCCTTCAGGATGGAGGCGAGCATCTGCACGGTCGTGGTCTTGCCGTTGGTGCCCGTGACCGCGAGCCAGGGGGCCGCGTCGGGGCCGCGCAACTGCCAGGCCAGCTCGACGTCGCCCCAGACCGGGACGCCCGCCTCGGCCGCCGCGGCGAACAGCGGCTTGTCGGGGCGCCAGCCGGGCGCGGTGACGATCAGCTCGGTGCCCTCGGGCAGGGTCGACCCGTCACCGAGGCGGACCGTGATGCCGAGCGCTTCGAGTTCCGCGGCCTGCGTCCGGGCCCGCTCGTCGTCGCCGTCGTTGACGACGGTGACGAGCGCGCCGAGCCCGTGCAGCACCTTGGCCGCCGGGACACCCGAGACGCCGAGTCCCGCGACGGTGACGTGCTTCCCCTGCCAGTCGGTCACTTGTCCGCTGCCCATCCTGCGTAGAAGATGCCCAGTCCGACGACCACACAGATGCCCTGGATGATCCAGAACCGGACGACCACGAGCACCTCGGACCAGCCCTTGAGCTCGAAGTGGTGCTGGAGCGGGGCCATCCGGAAGACGCGCTTGCCGGTGAGCCGGAACGAGCCGACCTGGATCACGACGGACATGGTGATCAGGACGAACAGACCGCCCAGCAGCGCGAGCAGCAGCTCGGTGCGGGAGCAGATCGCGAGGCCCGCGAGGGCGCCGCCCAGTGCGAGCGAGCCGGTGTCACCCATGAAGATCTTGGCGGGCGAGGTGTTCCACCACAGGAAGCCCAGGCAGGCGCCCATCAGCGCCGAGGCCACGATGGCGAGGTCGAGCGGGTCGCGTACCTGGTAGCAGGCCGCGGGGTTGGTCAGGGTCATCGCGTTGGCGCAGGACTCCTGGAACTGCCAGACGCCGATGAACGTGTAGGCGGCGAAGACCAGGACGGAGGCGCCCGTGGCCAGGCCGTCGAGACCGTCGGTGAGGTTCACGCCGTTCGACATCGCGAGGATCATGAACAGCGCCCAGATCACGAAGAGCACCGGGCCGATGGACCAGCCGAAGTCCTGCACGAAGGAGAGCTTGGTGGAGGCCGGGGTGTTGCCGCGGTTGTCGGCGAACTGGAGCGCCAGCACCGCGAAGGCGATACCGCCGAGCAACTGTCCGGCCATCTTCGCCTTGGCCCGCAGACCCAGCGAGCGGCGCTTGACGATCTTGATGTAGTCGTCGAGGAAGCCGACCATGCCCATGCCCACCATCAGGCCGAGCACCAGCAGTCCCGAGTAGGTCGGGGGGTAACCGGTGATCACCTTGGACAGGAAGTAGGCGGCGACCGTCGCCAGGATGAAGGCGATACCGCCCATCGTCGGCGTACCGCGCTTGCTGGCGTGCTCGCGCGGGCCGTCGTCACGGATGTACTGACCGTAGCCCTTGCGGGCCAGCAGCTTGATCAGCAGCGGAGTGCCGACCAGGGTCAGGAAGAGGCCAATGACACCCGCGAACAGGATCTGCTTCATCATCGGGCGGCAACCTCACCCTCGGCACCGGTCTCGAGCAGCGCCTGCGCCACACTCTCCAGACCGACCGACCGGGACGCCTTCACGAGTACGACGTCTCCCGGGCGCAACTGACTGCGCAACAGGTGGACCGCCGCCTGTGCGTCGGACACGTGCACCGACTCCTCACCCCACGAACCCTCGTTATATGCGCCCAATTGCAGCCAGGACGCTTCCCTGCCCCCGACCGCGACGAGCTTGCTGACGTTGAGTCGGACGGCGAGCCGTCCGATCGCGTCGTGCTCGGCGAGCGCCTCGTCCCCGAGCTCGGCCATCTCGCCGAGCACCGCCCAGGTGCGCCCCCCCTGGGCCCGTGAGGCCTCGCCCATGGCGACGAGCGCGCGCAGGGCGGCCCTCATGGACTCGGGGTTCGCGTTGTAGGCGTCGTTGACGATCGTCACGCCGTCCGGGCGCTCGGTGACCTCCATCCGCCAGCGGGAGAGGGAGCCCGCCTCGGAGAGCGCCACGGCGATCTCGTCTGCGGACATGCCCAGCTCATGGGCGACGGCGGCCGCGGCGAGCGCGTTCGACACGTGGTGCTCACCGTACAGGCGCATCGTCACATCGCTTGCACCGGAGGGTGTGTGAAGCCTGAAGACGGGCTGTCCGGTGTCCGTGAGTCTCACGTTCTCGGCGCGTACGTCCGCTTCGTCGGACTCTCCGAAAAGGATCACCTTCGCCTTCGTACGGGAGGCCATGGCCCGTACCAGCGGATCGTCTGCATTGAGGATCGCGACGCCGCCCGCGTCCGCGGCGGGCAGGCCCTCGACGAGCTCGCCCTTGGCCAGCGCGATCTGCTCACGGCCGCCGAACTCGCCGATGTGCGCGGTGCCGACGTTGAGCACGACACCGACGCTCGGCGGGGTCAGCCCGGCGAGGTAGCGGATATGGCCGATGCCGCGGGCGCCCATCTCCAGGACGAGGAACCTCGTCTCCTCGGTGGCGCTGAGAGCGGTGAGGGGCAGCCCGATCTCGTTGTTGAGCGAGCCGGGCGTGAACACGGTCGGCGCCTTGCGCCCGAGCACCTGGGCGATGAGGTCCTTGGTGCTGGTCTTGCCCGCGGAGCCGGTGAGGGCGACGAGGGTCGCCCCCAGCCGCTCGACGACATGGCGGGCGAGGGCGCCGAGGGCGGCCTGGACGTCGTCCACGACGATCGCGGGCACGCCGACGGGGCGGGACGCCAGTACGGCGACGGCGCCCGCCTCGACCACGGCCGGTGCGAAGTCGTGTCCGTCCACGCGCTCGCCCACGAAGGCGACGAAGAGGCTGCCGGGCTCCACCTCACGGGAGTCCCGGACGACCGGTCCGGTGACATGGACGGACGGATCCGGTATGTCGTGCGTCTGCCCGCCGACGACTCTGGTGATCTCGGCGAGAGAGAGGGCGATCACAAGTTCATCCCTGGTTCTTCTGGATAGCTTCGCGAAGTACGTCGCGGTCGTCGAAGGGACGGACCACTCCGGCGATGTCCTGGCCCTGCTCGTGTCCCTTGCCCGCGACCAGCACCGTGTCGCCGGGTCGCGCGCGGGCGACGGCGGCGGCGATGGCGGCGGCCCGGTCCTCGAAGACCTGCACCTCGCCGCGTTCGTGGGCGGGTACGGAGGCCGCGCCCTCGAGCATCGTGGCGAGGATCGCGAGGGGGTCCTCGGAGCGGGGGTTGTCGGAGGTCAGTACGGCCGTGTCGGCGAACCGGGCCACGGCGGCACCCATCGGGGCGCGCTTGGTCGTGTCCCGGTCGCCGCCGCAGCCGAGCACGGCGTGCAACTCGCCCTCGGTGACCTTGCGCAGAGCCCGCAGCACGGACTCGACGGCGGCGGTCTTGTGGGCGTAGTCGACGACCGCGAGATACGGCTGCCCGGCGTCGACGCGCTCCAGCCGGCCCGGGACACCCGGCACCGCGGCGATACCGTCGGCGGCGGTCTGCGGGTCGAGCCCGGCCTGGGCGAGAGCGACGACGGCGGCGAGCGTGTTGGCCACGTTGAAGGGGCCGGGCAGGGGGGACTTCGCGGCGATGCGCCGCCCGTCGGGGCCGACCACGGTGAACGTCGAGTCCAGCGGGCCGATCTCGACGTCCTCGGCACGCCAGTCGGCGTCGGGGTGGCCCTCGGCGGAGAACGTGACGACCGGGACACCGGAGTCCGCCACGAGCCTGCGGCCCCACTCGTCGTCGTAGTTGACGACCCCGGCCCGGCTGCGCCGCTCGGTGAACAACTGCGCCTTGGCCCGGTAGTAGTCCTCCATGTCGGAGTGGAACTCCATGTGTTCCGGGCTGAGGTTGGTGAAGACGGCGATGTCGAAGACACAGCCGTCGACGCGGCCGAGGACCAGTGCGTGGCTGGAGACCTCCATGGCGACCGCCTCGACCCCGCGCTCGCGCATGACCGCGAACAGGGACTGGAGGTCGGTGGCCTCGGGCGTGGTGCGCTCGGACTTGATGCGCTCGTCGCCGATGCGCGTCTCGACCGTGCCGATCAGGCCCACGCGCGGGTCGCCGTCGCCGCCGTGGGTGGCCCGCAGGCCGCCCTCGACGAGGTACGCGGTCGTGGTCTTGCCGGAGGTGCCGGTGATCCCGATCTGGAGCAGGTCGCGTCCGGGACGGCCGTAGATCGTGGCCGCCAGCTCGCCCATCCGGCCGCGCGGGTCGTCGACGACCAGGACCGGCAGCCCCGTCGCGGCGGCGCGCTCGGCGCCGGTCGGGTCGGTCAGCACGGCGACGGCACCGAGGCCGGCCGCCTGCGTCACGAAGTCCGCGCCGTGCAGGCGGGCGCCGGGCAGGGCGGCGTACAGGTCACCGGGACGGACGGCGCGCGAGTCGTGGGTGATGCCCGTGACCTCGGCCGCTCCGTCCGGCTCGTCCGGCCTGGCGGCCTCCAACTGATCAGCGAGCTCCGCGAGGGGGGTGGCGGAGACCTGAGCCGGTCGCGGCGGTCCCGGGTATGTCACGGAAGCGCCCTTCTGGGTGGTTTGGGACTGATCAGCGTATGGCACGGCGGTGAGCGTACCGGGCACACCCCCGCCGGAGCGAAGTGAGGGCTCGGAGGGCTGCTGGTTCCCGGGATCGGGGGTGATCGTTGTCACGAGCTGGTTCCTGGTGGGTCGTTCCAGTGGTGCTGATCATGGCGTGAACTCGACGGGAAGGTTCGCGGGCCGCGCCCCGGTGGGCGGGACCTGGAGGGTCTTGAGGGCGAACTCCATCACCTGCTTGAAGATGGGTCCGCAGATCTGGCCGCCGAAGTAGTTGCCCTTGGTGGCGTTCTGGATCGCGCAGTAGACGGTGACGCGGGGCTTGTCCGCGGGGGCGAAACCGGCGAAGGACGAGGTGTAGCCGCGGTATTTGCCGGTGGCCGGATCCACGCGGTTCGCCGTGCCCGTCTTGCCTGCGACGCGGTAGCCGGGGATGCGTGCCTTGCTGCCGGTGCCCTGCTCGTCGTCCACCACGGACTCCAGCATCTGGGACAGCGTCTTGGCCGTCTTCTCGCTGACGACCCTTGTCTCCTGCGGCTTCGGGGCCGGTGCGAAGTCTCCGTCCGGGCCCTTGGTGCCGCGTACCAGGGTGGGTTCGATCCGGACGCCGCCGTTGGCGATGGTCGAGTAGACCGACGCGGCCTGCATCGCGCTGATCGACACGCCCTGGCCGAAAGGGATCGTGTACTGCTGCGAGGTGGACCAGGCGTCGGGCGGCGCGAGAATGCCACGCGTCTCGCCCGGGAACCCGAGCCCGGTGGGGCTGCCGATGCCGAACTTGCGCAGATACGAGTAGAGGGTCTTGTTGGCCTCCGGCTGCGTCTTGCCGAGCTGACCGGTCGCCAGGATGGTGCCGATGTTGCTGGACTTGGCGAGGACGCCGTTGAGCGTCAGGTACCAGGTCTTGTGATTGATGTCGTCCTGGAAGAGCCGGTCGCCGCGGTGCAGCCGGTTGGGCACGGTGACATGGGTCGTCGGGGTCGCGGCGTTCTCCTCGAGCACGGCGGCCATCGACATGACCTTGGCGGTGGAGCCCGGCTCGTACGTGTCCTGGAGGGCCGCGTTGCCGAGGGCCGCCGGATCGGCCTTGGAGAGGTCGCCCGGATCGAAGCCGGGCGCGTTCGCGAGGGCGAGGATCTGCCCGGTCCGGGTGTCCTGCACCACCACGTACCCGCCGTCCGCCTTGGACTCCTTCACCTGCTCGGTGATGGCGTTCTGGGCGGCCCACTGGATGTCGCGGTCGATGGTCAGCTCGATGTCGGACCCGGCCACGGCGGGCGTCTCGGCGGAGCCCGCGGTCGGTACGAGCCGGCCGCCGGACTGGGCGTAGCGGATGCTGCCGTCCTTGCCCGCCAGCTCCTTGTCGAGCTGCCGCTCGATACCGCCGCCGCCTCGGCCGTCGGCGCTGACCCAGCCCAGTGTCCCGGCGGCGAGATCGCCGTTCGGGTACACGCGCTTGCTGGTGGGGACCGCGAGGACCCCGGCGAGCACGCTGACCGTGCCGGGCGCGGCCTTCGTGGCGAGCGTGTTCTTCAGGTCCTTGATCTGGTTCCAGACCTGGGGGGTACGGCGCTGGGCCAGGAGCACATAGCGGGTGTGCGGGGTCTTGAGCTTGCGCGTGAGCGTCGCGGCGTCCTGGCCGAGGATCGGGGCGAGGAGCGCGGCGGCCTGCTCCGGGGCGTCCGGCCGCTTGGCGGCCTGTGGGGTGAACATCGTGGGGTCGGCCGTGATGTCGTACGCGTCCACGCTGGTCGCCAGCTCGACGCCGTTGCGGTCCGTGATCTTGCCACGCTCGGCGGCCAGGGTGCGGCCGACGTAGCGGTTCTGGTCGGCCTTGGCGGTGTACGCGCTCGCGTCCACGGCCTGCACCTGGAGCAGCCGTCCGACGAACGTGAGCATCACGAGAGTCAGAGCAAGGCCGATCAGGCGGAGCCGGGGGCGGGGGCTGCCGAGCCGGAGGGGGCCGCGGGCGGCGCCGCGGGTCTGTGCCGGGCGGCGTGCGGGGCGGGCGCCGGGGCCCGGACGGCGCCGGGCGTCGGGGCGCACGGGCCGGGCCGGGCCGGGCACGCGGCGTCGCGGCGGTTCCCTGTCGGACACTTCCGTCACCTGCCGGGAGTCGGAGAGGGTGCTGCGGACGGGGTGGAGCCGGTCGCCGAGGGCGTCGCGCGGGACGGCGACGGCGACGCCGAGGCCGAGGCCGTGCGGCTCGGGGACGGTGACGCCGTGGTGCTCGGGGACGGGCCGGGCGACGCGGGCGCGGACAGGGACGCGGGGCTCGCCGAGGGCTGCGCGGCAGGACGGGGGACGCCCTTGACCGTGCCGTCGGGGCCGAGGAAGGCCGGGTCGCCGCCGGGGACCATGCCGAGCGTGTCGGCGCGGCGCCGCAGGGCGTCCGGGGCGGCGTAGGCGTCCACGTCCCGCTGGAGAGCCTGCTCCTCGTCGGTGAGGTTCTTGGTCTCCCGCTGAAGGTCGGAGAGCTTGAACGCGCCTTCGCTGAGTGCGGAGTTCAGCACCAGGAGTCCGATGAGCCCGCCGCCGAGCAGCACGACGACGAGCAGGACGAAGGGGGTACGGGCGGCGCCGCCCCCGCCCGCCGGAATGAGCCGCGCCAGCCGGGCGGCCCGCCCTCGGAGCCGGGGTTTCCTGCTCACACGCCCTCCCGCCCCTGAAGGACGGTCGCGTCCCGGAGTCCGCCGCTCACTCGCCCACCCCTCTCGTCCGGTTCACTCGACGTCCTCGCGGATGCGCTCGGCGCCCCGCAGGCGGGCCGGAGCCGCTCTGCGGTTCTCGGCGACCTCCTCCTCGGTGGGGAGTTCGGCACCACGGGTCAGGAGCTTGAGCCGGGGCTGGTAGCGCTCGGGCACGACGGGCAGGCCGGGCGGCGCGGTGTTCGCGGCGCCCGCCGCGAACACCTGCTTGACCAGACGGTCTTCGAGCGAGTGGTAGGACAGCACGGCGATCCGGCCGCCGACCGCGAGCGCCTTCACGGCCGCGGGGATCGCCCGCTCCAGGACGGCGAGTTCGCCGTTGACCTCGATGCGCAGCGCCTGGAACGTGCGCTTGGCCGGGTTGCCGCCGGTCCGCTTGGCCGCCTGCGGCAGCGCGTCGCGGATCAGCTCCACGAGCCGCGCGCTGTTGCTGAACGGCTCCTTCTCGCGCTCGCGCACGATCGCGGACACGATCCGCTTGGCCTGCTTCTCCTCGCCGTACGCCCGCAGGATCCGTACGAGTTCGCCCGGCGGGTAGGTGTTGAGGACCTCGGCGGCGCTGACGCCGGTCGTCTGGTCCATGCGCATGTCGAGCGGGGCGTCCTGCGCGTAGGCGAACCCGCGCTCGGCCTCGTCGAGTTGCATCGAGGAGACCCCGAGGTCGAACAGCACGCCCTGGACCCGCGGGATGCCCAGCCGGTCGAGGACGTCGGGGAGTTCGTCGTAGACGGCGTGCACCAGGTCGGTGCGGTCCTTGAAGGGGGCGAGCCGCTCCCCGGACAGGCGCAGCGCCTCCGTGTCACGGTCGAGCGCCACGAGGCGGGCCTCGGGGAACCGCGTCAGCAGGGCTTCACTGTGGCCGCCGAGGCCCAGGGTGCAGTCGACCACCACGGCGCCCGGTTCGGTGAGGGCCGGGGCCAGCATGTCCAGGCACGGCCGGAGCATGACCGGCACATGTCGGTCCTGCTGTCGCCCGCCGCCGCCCTGCTGCGGAAGCGCTTCGCGCCTTGCCAATTCCGGGGCCTCTCAGATTCCTGCGCGACGGCACGCACCGCCGGGTCCCCGCCCGCTCACGAAGGGGAGGCAAGCCGGCGCCAAATGCGTCAGCCGACCAGGAGCGGGAGGAGGCCGAGCCGTACGTACGCGCCGCGCACGCGGGGAGAAACCGGCACACTGCCGGGATCTTCGGGTGAACAGTCCGCAGGGAGAGCCTCACGCCTCCCGCTTCGCGTCACTTTAGTCCACCCTGTCTTGCGGTCAATCAACCGGCCTGCGCGTCGCACCCTGGCTGGTCACGGCCGCATGATCCGCGAGAATCCGCCCGCGCGGCGGCGTTTCACCGTCCGTGTGGGTTCCCTCACAACAAGCCGCGCCCGTGTTCTTTGTCCCGTCTCACAGCGGGCCTGGATCACCCGCGCCCAGTACCGTCTTGGGTATGACGACTTCCGCATCCGCACCCGCCGGTCCCGAGGGCACCCTGGTCGGCACCGTCACCGACCGCCTCGTGTCGGCCAACGCGGGCTACGCCGCCGCGTTCACCGACCCCGGCATGGACGCGCACCCCGTGCTCCGGGTCGCCGTCGTGGCCTGCATGGACGCCCGGCTGGACCTGCACGCCGCGCTCGGCCTTGAGCTGGGTGACTGCCACACCATCCGCAACGCGGGCGGTGTCGTCACGGACGACGTGATCCGCTCCCTGACCGTCAGCCAGCGCGCGCTCGGCACCCGCAGCGTCGTCCTCATCCATCACACCGACTGCGGTCTGGAGTCCCTGACCGAGGACTTCCGGCACGAGCTGGAGATGGAGGTCGGCCAGCGTCCGCCGTGGGCGGTCGAGGCGTTCCGCGACGTGGACCAGGACGTACGGCAGTCGATGCAGCGCGTACGGACCTCCCCGTTCCTGTTGCACACCGACGACGTGCGGGGCTTCGTCTTCGACGTGCGGACGGGACTCCTGCGGGAGATCGACCCCGCGTAACGGGTCGCCGCGGCAGCGCCCCCGGCTGCTCGCCCCGCCTCGTCTCGCTCTACTGGACGACGAACATGCATTCGGGCAATGGTCCCGGGACCGCTGTGCCGAAACGGCCGTAAGGCCGACATACCGCGGTCAGTTATCCACAGGCGAGTGACACGAACCAGCAACGCAACAAGAATGCGGGTGTGACGTCACGCGGAACATTCCCGTGTGGTGTGGCGTGTTTCGGGGTGGGCCGCATCGCAGAGCGTCGGCCCGGAGGAAGAACGGGCGAGGAGGGCCGGGTGACGACCTATGACGATCGTGCGAGCCGGGGGGGTCTCCCCGCTCGAGCGGGGTCGGGAGCGGGCGACGATCTGACCACCACTGTGGAGCGTGTCCGCAGGTCGGTGGAGGGAGTGATCGAGGGCAAGCCCGACATCGTACGGCTGTCGCTGACGGTGCTGCTCGCCGAGGGGCATCTGCTGATCGAGGACGTGCCCGGCGTCGGCAAGACCATGCTCGCCAAGGCGCTGGCCCGCTCCATCGACTGCTCGGTGCGGCGCATCCAGTTCACGCCCGACCTGCTGCCCTCGGACATCACGGGCGTGTCCATCTGGGACCAGCAGCGCCGGGACTTCGAGTTCAAGCCGGGCGCGATCTTCGCCCAGATCGTCATCGGCGACGAGATCAACCGCGCCTCGCCCAAGACCCAGTCCGCGCTCCTGGAGTCGATGGAGGAGCGGCAGGTCACCATCGACGGGCAGACACATGAACTGCCGAGCCCGTTCATGGTGGTGGCCACCCAGAACCCGGTGGAGATGGAGGGCACCTACCCGCTGCCCGAAGCCCAGCGCGACCGCTTCATGGCCCGTGTCTCCATCGGCTACCCCAGCCCGGACGCGGAGTTGCAGATGCTCGACGTCCACGGCGGGGTCAACCCGCTGGACGACCTCCAGCCGGTAGCGCACGCGCACGAGATCGTGAAGCTGGTCGAGGCCGTCCGGGGCGTGTATGTCGCGGAGGCCGTCCGGCGCTATGCGGTGGACCTGGTCGCCGCCACGCGCACGCACCCCGACCTCAGACTCGGCGCCTCGCCGCGTGCCACGCTGCATCTGCTGCGCGCGGCGAAGGCCTCCGCCGCCCTCGAAGGGCGGGACTACGCGCTGCCGGACGATGTGCAGGCCCTCGCCGTGGCGGTGCTGGCCCACCGGTTGCTGCCCACGGCCCAGGCCCAGCTGGGCCGCCGTACGGCGGAGCAGGTCGTCCAGGAGATCCTCCAGCAGACCCCGGTGCCCGCGGCGTCCCAGCGGCAGACCGGTCTCGCGATGGACCGCGGCTACGCCCACGAGCCGCCCCGGGGGCTGTGATGACACACGGGGGGACGGCCCCCGCCGCCGGTGCGGACAAGGGCGGCTTCGGGGCCGCGCTCGCGGGGCTGACCACCCGCGGGCGGTCCTTCCTCGCCGCCGGTATCGCCGCCGCGATCTGCGCCTTCGTCCTCGGCCAAGGCGACCTGCTGCGGGTCGGGCTGCTGCTGGCGGTGCTGCCCGTGGTCTGCGCGATCGTGCTGTACCGCACGCGCTACCGGGTCGCGGGCAGCCGCGGTCTGTCGCCCTCCCGTGTGCCCGTCGGCTCCGAGGCCCGCGTCCATCTGCGGATGGAGAACGTCTCGCGGCTGCCCACCGGGCTGCTGATGCTCCAGGACCGGGTGCCCTACGTCCTCGGGCCGCGCCCCCGGTTCGTCCTGGACCAGGTGGAGGGGGGCGGCCGACGCGAGGTGTCGTACCGCGTGCGCTCGGATCTGCGGGGGCGCTATCCGCTCGGCCCGCTCCAGTTGCGGCTGACCGACCCCTTCGGGATGTGCGAGCTGACCCGCGCCTTCTCCACGTACGACACGCTGACGGTCATCCCGCGCGTGGAGCCGCTGCCGCCGGTACGGCTCGCGGGTGAGGCGAAGGGGTACGGCGACGGGCGGCAGCGCTCGGTGGCGCTGGCGGGCGAGGACGACGTGATCCCGCGCGGATACCGCCACGGCGACGATCTGCGCCGGGTCCACTGGCGTTCGACCGCGCGCTACGGCGAGCTGATGGTGCGCCGCGAGGAGCAGCCGCAGCGCGCCCGGTGCACGGTGCTGCTCGACACCCGGGGCGTCGCCTTCGAGGGCACGGGCCCGGACTCCGCCTTCGAGTGGGCGGTCTCGGGCGCGGCGTCCGTACTGACGCACATGCTCGAACGAGGCTTCTCCGTAAGACTGTTGACCGATACGGGCAGTTCGGTGCCGGGCGAGGGCGCGGAGGGGTTCGCGGGCGCGAGCCAGGAGTCCGCGGACGCGGCCGGGCTGATGCTGGACACGCTCGCCGTGATCGACCACTCGGAGGGAGTGGGTCTGTCGCGGGCGTACGAGGTGCTGCGCGGCGGCAACGAGGGGTTGCTGGTGGCCTTCTTCGGCGATCTCGACGACGAACAGGCCGCTGTGGCCGCGAAGATGAGCCGGCGCAGCGGGGGCGCGCTCGCCTTCCTGCTCGACAGCGAGGCCTGGGGGCGGCAGCCGTCCGAGGAACCGGACACGGGCGAGCGGAGCGAGGAGAGGCTGCGGCTGCTGCGCGAGGCGGGCTGGACGGCGGTGCCGGTGCCCCGGAGCAGGTCGCTGACGGAGCTGTGGCACGAGGCGGACCGGCAGCGTACGGGCGTGGGTGCCCTGAGCGGTACGGGCGGCCGGTCATGAGCGGGCGGGCCCGGCTGGCCCTGTGTGCCGCGGCGGCGACCCTGATGACGTCGTGCGCCCTGCTGCCGCTGGTGTCCCCGGCGACCTGGCTCTTCCAGGCGGCCTTCCTGGTGGCGGCGCAGACCGGGGTGGGCGCGCTGACACGGCGGGTCCCGCTGGCCCGTCCGCTGACCATCGCCTGCCAAGGGGTGGTCGGCCTGCTGCTGCTCACGCTGGTCTTCGCCCGCGAGCAGGCCGTCGCCGGGTTCGTTCCGGGTCCCGACGCCTTCAACCACTTCGGGGTGCTGTTGCAGCAGGGCGCGGAAGACGTCGGGCGGTATGCGACCCCGGCGCCGCTGACCCCGGGGATCCGGCTGATGACGGTCGGCGGGGTCCTGGTGATCGGCCTGCTGGTGGACGCGCTCGCGGTGACGTTCCGCGCGGCGGCCCCGGCCGGACTCCCGCTGCTCGCGCTGTACTCGGTGGCCGCGGGCCTGTCCGAGGGCGGGGCCGACTGGCTGTGGTTCCTCATCGCCGCGGGCGGCTATCTGATGCTGCTGCTGGCCGAGGGCCGTGACCGGCTCTCCCGGTGGGGGCGGGTCTTCACGGGCGCGCCCCGTTCCCAGGGCGCCGCCTCGGGTGGCGCCGTGGCCCCCGTACGCGCCGGACGGCGTATCGGCGCGGTCGCGCTGGGCGTCGCCCTGGTGGTGCCGATCGCCCTGCCCACGCTCGACGGCGGTCTGCTGGACAGCGCCCGGAACGGCAGCGGCTCGGGCACGGGCGACGGCGGCACGGTCTCCGCGGTCAACCCCCTGGTGTCCCTGCGTGACAGTCTCAACGCGGACGAGGACCGCCAGGTCATGGCGTACCGCACCAACTCCCGGACCACCCAGGACATGTATCTGCGGATCGTGGCCCTGGACGACTTCGACGGCACCACCTGGAAGCCGGCCCGGCGGCACATCAGCGCCGTACCGGACACCCTGCCCACCCCCAGCGGTCTCGCGGGGAGCGTGCGGCGGACCGAGGTCGACACGAGGATCTCCGCGGCGGACTGGTACGCGCAGGACTGGCTGCCACTGCCGTACCCCGCGACGCAGGTGAAGATCAAGGGCAGTTGGCGGTACGAGCCGGTGGGCCGCACGCTGGTGGGCGATCACGGGCAGAACACACGCGGCGCGCGCTACGAGGTCAGAAGCCTGGTCGTGCAGCCCACGGCAGAGCAGTTGGCCGCGGCGCCGGAGCCGCCGCCGTCGGTGAAGAGCGCGTTCACGAAGGTACCGGGGTCCCTGCCGGCGATGGTCGCGAGGACGGCCCGCGAGGTCACCGCCGGGGCGTCGAACCACTACGAGGAGGCGGTCAAGCTCCAGGACTACTTCGCCTCCGACGGCGGGTTCACCTACAGCACCGAGGTGAAGGTCGGCAGCGGTCCGGGGGCGATCGCCCGGTTCCTCAGGGACAGGCAGGGCTTCTGTGTGCACTTCTCCTTCGCCATGGCGGCGATGGCGCGCACGCTCGGGATACCGGCACGGGTGGCGGTGGGCTTCACCCCGGGCACTCAGCAGGCGGACGGTTCCATGAGCGTGGGACTGCGGGACGCGCACGCCTGGCCGGAACTGTACTTCGAGGGCGCGGGCTGGACCCGGTTCGAGCCGACGCCGACCCGTGGCTCCAGCCCGGCGTACACGCAGCCGGACGCGCCGGGTGTGCAGGATCCGGTCATGCCGCGGCCGTCGACGGAGTCGTCCTCGGCGCCCTCGGCCGCACCGTCGGCGAGCGAGAGCTGCTCGGCGGTGCTGAAGCGGGAGCAGGCGTGCGACACCGCGCTGCCGCCGCCGTCGAGCGGCTCTTCGGGCGGGGGCCCGCGCTGGTACCAGGTCCTGGCGTGGACCCTCCTCGGGCTGGTCGTGGCGGCGCTGCCGCTGTCGCCCCTGCTGTGGCGGCTCAGACGCCGGTCGGTGCGGCTGGCCTCCGCCCGGCACGCGGCCTCGTCCTCGTCCCAGGGGCAGGGCCGTGGTCACCGGGACGGTCGGCCCGCCTCCCCGCCTGCCCCGGACGACAGCGGGGTGTCCGTCCCCTCGACAGAGGTGGCCGTCGAACACACCCTTGCCGTGTGGCGCGAGCTGACGGACACGGCGTGGGACCACGGCATCGTGCCGGACGACGCGCTGACCCCGCGGAAGGCCGCCGAGCGGATCGTACGGCTCGGACGGCTGGACGGGGCGGCGGCCGAGGCGGTGCACCGGGTGGCCGGTGCCGTGGAGCAGGTGCTCTTCGCGCCGCGACCGCGCGTCCAGGCCGGGCTGGTCGGGGACGTACGCAGGGTGCGGGCCGGGCTGCGGTCCGTGGCCGACCGGCGGACCCGGGTCCGGGCGGTGCTGGCGCCGCGCTCGGCCGTCCGGGCCGTGTGGGCGTTCACCGACCGCTGGGCGGCGCGCAGGGCCCGCCTGGCGGCACGCTGGACGGCGTTGGTACGGCGTCCCTCCGAGCAGCGGCAGAGCGGCTGACGTACGGGACCGCCCGCCCCGGCGGCCGGGGCGGGCGGTCGGTACGGGCTTCCCCGTACGCGGGCTTCCCGGTACGGGCTTCCGTTTCGAAGAACCGGCCGGAACGACGGGCACCCTGAACGACAAGTGCCTGAACGACGAACAACGACGAACAGGGGCGACCACTCATCGGTGGTCGCCCCTGTCCTCAGGTCCTGAATACTCGGGTCTTGGATACTCGGGTCTTGGACTGATCCGAACGCGAGGCCCTAGTGGCCCTGTTCGTCCCGGCGTCGCTGCCAGCGCTGTTCGATGCGGTCCATCATGGAGCGTCGCTGGCGGGCCTGCCCGCCGCGGGCGCCGACACCGGGTGGCGTGCCCTGCTCACCGGGCTTCGGGGCCTTGCGCCAGCCGGTCACGGCGAGTACGGCGCAGCCCAGCATGACCAGGAACCCGACCACGCTGACCCAGATCTGCTGAGCGACCATTCCGGCCATGAGGAGCGCGATACCCACCAGGAAGCCCACGACCGCCTGGTAGACCCGTCGCCGGGTGTACGTACGCAGCCCGCTTCCCTCAAGCGCTGTCGCGAACTTGGGATCTTCGGCGTACAGCGCTCGCTCCATCTGCTCGAGCATTCGCTGCTCGTGCTCCGAGAGCGGCACGGAGTCCTCCTCATCGTGCAGTCGCCGGGGCGACCGGGGGTCCCCTTCAGGATAGGCAGGGAATCGCCCCCTTGAAACCCGCCCCTCTACGCCAATTGGCCAACCGGAATCCGCCATGACCCGTCCCGGCTCGCTGAAGCTTCCATTCCCCAGCAGCCGACCCGTCATGCCGGGCGGTGTCCCTCGATCATACGGCTCACAGCTCCCGATCGGGCGGGCTGTGGCGTACACCATCTGCCGCCGCGCCGCTGATCAGCGGCGCCGTCCCGGGCGACGGCTCAGGACCCGGCGGGACCCCGCGTCTCGCCGAGGACATGGAGCTGGGTGGCCACCGAGTGGAAGGCGGGGGACTCGGCCGCCGCGGCCTCCAGCTTGAGCAGCGCGTCCAGGGCGCCGGGCTCGGTGTCGACCAGCACGCCGGGCACGAGGTCGGCGAAGACCCGGACGCCGTGCACGGCCGCGACGCTCAGCCCGGCGTCCTCGACGAGCGCCCTGAGCTGCTCGGCGGTGAAGCGGTGCGGTACGGGGTCGTTCTCGCCCCAGCGCCCGGCCGGGTCCTCCAGCGCCTGCTTGGCCTCCGTGAAGTGCCCGGCCAGGGCCCGCGCGAGCACGGCGCCGCCGAGACCGGCCGCGAGCAGGCTGAGGACGCCGTCGGGGCGCAGCGCGGCGACCACGTTGCGCAGGCCCTCGGCCGGGTCGTCCACGTACTCCAGGACGCCATGGCACAGCACCACGTCGTAGCCGCCCCGCTCGACCACGTCGAAGAGGCCGTGGGCATCGCCCTGGACTCCTCGCACCCGGTCGGCGACCCCGGCCTCGGCGGCCCGGCGCTCCAGCGCGAACAGCGCGTTCGGGCTGGGGTCGACGACGGTGACGCGGTGGCCGAGGCGGGCGGCGGGCACCGCGAAGTTGCCGCTGCCACCGCCGGCGTCGAGGACGTCCAGCACCTCGCGCCCCGTGGCCTTGACGCGGCGGTCGAGGGCGTCCTGGAGGACCTCCCAGACGACCGCGGTGCGCAGGGAGGCGCGGGGACGCGAGGGATCGGAGCCCAGCGACGTCTGAGCGTGGTGGTGGGAGACGGGCGGGCGCATAGGGTCCGACACGGCAGTTGACTCCTCGGCGCGGCACCGCCTGCTGTGCGGCGGAGCGATCGGACGGCCTTCCGGTCCCGACCAGGGCGAAAGGCTTCAGGCCACTCCACCCTATTGCCTCCGGCGACCTGCCCGGATCCCGGCCCGCACCACCTCGCGGCACCCCCGCACCACCTCGCGGCACCCCGCGGCCCCGCTCACCCCGCGTCCGGTATCTCCTCGCTCTCCTCCCACCTCGGCCTCGGCAGGACGGGCTGGGCCGCCAGCATCCGCTCGACCAGGCGCAGGAACATGGCCACGTCCCGGATCAGGTCGTCCGCGTCACGGGCACTGGCCGCGCCCCGGATGTCCGCCTCGGCGCGGGCGCGACGGGCGGCTCCGGAGGCGAACAGCGCGCTCCATTCGGTCAGCTCGGGGGCTGTCTCCGGCAGCACGTCCCAGGCGCTCCTGATCCTCGCGCGACCCCGCGCCGTGGGTTCCGGACGTCCGCGGGCGGCGAGCACCGCGGCGGCGGTGCGCAGGGCCGCCAGATGGGCCGTCGCATAGCGCTCGTTGGGGGTTTCGAGGACGGCGGCCTCGTCGAGTCCGGCGCGGGCCTGGGCGAGCAGGTCGAGCGCGGCGGGCGGGGCCGTGGCCCGGCGCAGCACGGGGTGCACGTCTCCCGCCGGGCCGGTCAGTGAGGGGGCAGGGCCGATGCCGCGGCGCCGGGGGGCGGCGGCTGCGTGGTGGCTGGCCATGACGAGCCTCCTGTCGTCTGGGTGACGGCACTGCGGCCGTATGTACCCATCGTGCGATATGGCACTGACAATCCGTTCTGATCTGGGGTTTTGCCTCACCCGAAGATCCAGCGCTAGTTTTGCACTGACCAGTCAGTACAACTTCCTGGGGAGGGCCGGTACATGACCGTCCAGGGGAGCGAGGGGGACATGGATCTGCCACGGACAGCGGCCGGAGCCGCGGTCCACGCCGTGGACTTCGGGGTGAAGGGGCCGCGCGGCTGGGCCTTCCGGAACGTCTCCTTCACCGCGGAGCCGGGCTCACTGATCGCCGTCGAGGGGCCCTCGGGCGCCGGCCGCACCTGTCTGCTGCTCGCCCTCACCGGGCGGATGAAGCCGAGCGAGGGGCACGCCGAGGTCGACGGGATCCGGCTGCCCCGGCATTTGCCGGCGGTGCGCCGGATCAGCGCGCTCGCGCACGTTCCGGGCGTCACCGACCTCGACCCGGCGCTCACCGTCGGCGAGCACCTGCGCGAACGGGCCCTGCTGGCAAGCCGGTTCGGCGACTCCCTGCGTGCGCTGCTGCGGCCTCGCGCGCGGCGTGCGGCCGAAGCGCGGGCGCGGATCGACAGCGCCCTGGCCGCCGCGGGACTCGACCCGGAGACGCTGCCCAAGGGGCCTCGTACGGCCGTACGCGATCTGGAGCGGCTGGAGGCGCTGCGGCTGTCCGTGGCCCTGGCCCTGATCGGCCGTCCGCGTCTGCTGGCCGTCGACGACACCGACCTCAAGCTCTCCGCCGCCGAACGGGCGGACGCCTGGGGCCTGTTGAGGTCGCTCGCCGAGGCCGGGACCACGGTCCTCGCGGTGTGCGGCGAGGCCCCCGAGGGCGCGGTCGTGGTGACCACGACACCCCGCGCCGGCACGGCGGGCAGCACCGAAGGCCGACGCGTGGACGCCGTACGCGAGGAGCCCGCCGAGGACGGCGCGGGCACCGGCCCGGACAAGGCCACCCAGGACAACGGCCGTACGCACAACGGCCGTACGGACAACGGCGGTACGCCCGCCAAGGACATCGCCACGGACGAAGGCCCGGACGACGACAAGGAGACGGCGTATGCGCACGCCGAAGCTGGCCGCGCTTGAGTTCAGGCGGTTCAGCAGGGGGAGGCTGCCGCGCGCGGCCCTGGTCGCGCTCCTGCTGCTGCCGCTGCTGTACGGCGCCTTGTACCTGTGGTCGTTCTGGGACCCTTACGGGCGGCTCGACCGCATCCCCGTGGCGCTCGTCAACGACGACAAGGGGGCGACCGCCGGGGACCAGCGCATCGCCATCGGCGACGACATCGTCAAGGGGCTGCACAAGAGCGACACCTTCGAGTGGCATGACGTGAGCGCCGCCGAGGCCAGGAAGGGCGTCGAGGACGGCACGTACTACCTGTCGCTGACCATGCCGTCCGACTTCAGCAAGCGGATCGCGTCCAGCTCCGGGGACTCCCCCGAGACCGGCGCCCTTCAGGTGCGGACGAACGACGCCAACAACTACATCGTCGGGCAGATCTCCCGCACGGTGTTCAGCGAGGTGCGCACGGCGGCCTCCACCAAGGCGTCGCGCTCGTTCCTCGACCGGATCTTCATCTCGTTCTCGGATCTCCACGGGGCGACCGTGAAGGCCGCCGACGGGGCCGACCGGCTCGCCGGTGGCCTCGGCAAGGCGGAGAAGGGCTCCAAGAACCTCGTCGACGGGCTCACGAACGCCAAGGAGAGCAGCAGCGACCTGGCGACCGGTCTGCGGAAGCTCGACACGGGCGCGGGTGACCTCAAGGACGGTACGCAGCAGGTCGCGGACGGCACCCGGGCGCTGGCCGAGCGGGTCGGCGGCGCGGCCGACCAGGTGCGGCCCTTCCTGAAGGAGAACAGCAAGCAGATCGCGGACACGGCGACCCTGGTGGCCGATTCCGCGGGTGTGATCAGCGACCACCTCGACGCGTTCGTCACCACGGCGCCCCTCGCCGAGACCGGCACCACCAAGGCCTCCGAGACCCTGGCCGCGGTCTACGCGCGGCGCTGCGCCGACGACGCCGCCACCACGCCCGACCCGGCCTGCGGCGACCTCGAGAAGGCGAAGGACGCCGCGGCGGACGCGGCACGCCTGGCCACGGACGTCAACACGGTGGTGACGGACTACCACGACGACACGACCTCTCTCCAGAAGGACCTGAAGACTCTTCAGGAACAGGCGCGGGCGCTCGCCGAGGCGGCACCGCATCTGTCCGAGGACCTCGACGACGCGGTCACCAAGGTGGAAGCGCTCGACAAGGGCGCCGCGGCGGTCGCCAAGGGGGCGAACACGCTGAACACCGGCCTCGGCAAGGCGAGTACGGGGGCGACGGACCTCCACACGGGCATCGGCAAGCTGAAGACGGGCGCGGTCGACCTCGACGGCGGTATCTACAAGCTCGTCGACGGCTCCGGGAAGCTCGCCGAGGGCCTGCACGACGGCGCGGGCGCGATCCCCGACTACGACAAGAAGGACCGCGACCAGCGCACCCAGGTGATGGCCGACCCGGTGCAACTGGCCTCCCGGGACCTGCACAAGGCGCCCAACTACGGCACCGGTTTCGCCCCGTACTTCATCCCGTTGTCCCTGTGGGTGGGCGCGATGGTGGCGTACATGCTGATCGCGCCGATGAACCGGCGCGCGCTCGCGGCGGGCGCCCCGGCCTGGCGGATCGCGCTGGCGGGCTGGCTTCCGGTGGCCGCCATAGGCGTGTTGCAGACCGCCGCCCTCATGGCGGTGCTGCACTGGGCGGTGGGCCTGCAGATGGCGCGGGCGGCCGGGACGGTCGGCTTCCTGTTCCTGGTGTCGGCGTGCTTCGCGGCCCTCGTGCAGTGGCTGAACGCACGCTTCGGGGCGGCGGGCCGGATCCTCGTCCTCGCCCTGCTGATGCTCCAGTTGACGTCCGCGGGCGGCACCTACCCCGTGCAGACCAGTCCGGGCTTCTTCAACGCGCTCCACCCCTACCTGCCGATGAGTTACGTTGTCGAGGCTCTCAGGAGGCTGATCACCGGCGGCGGGCTGGGACCGGTGTGGCAGGCGTGCGCCGTGCTGGCGGCGTTCACCGTGGGCGCCCTCGCGCTCACCGCCCTGTCGGCCCGCCGCAAGCAGGTGTGGACCCTCGACCGGCTGCACCCGGAGCTGAGCCTGTGACCCCGTGACAACCGGTGGGCCCCTGCCCTCCCCCATGGCCCGCGACCAGCAAGGCCGTGCTCATTTCGCTAGGAGACCGATGGAACACCGCAGTGCCGCCGCGTCGGGCGGGTCGTCGAGCCGTCGCGCGGCGACCCGGCAGAAGCTCTACGAGGCGGCCGTCACCCTCATCGCGGAGCAGGGGTTCTCCGCGACCACCGTCGACGAGATCGCCGAGCGGGCCGGTGTCGCGAAGGGCACGGTCTACTACAACTTCGCGAGCAAGTCCGGCCTCTTCGAGGAGTTGCTGCGGCACGGCGTGGGGCTCCTCACCGCCTCCCTGCGGGAGGCCGCCGAGCGGACCGAGGTGTCCGGTGGCACCAAGGTGGACGCCCTGGACGCGATGATCCGCGCGGGGCTCGGCTTCATCGCCCGCTACCCGGCCTTCACACAGTTGTACGTGGCCGAGCTGTGGCGCACCAACCGCGCCTGGCAGTCCACGCTCATGGTGGTGCGGCAGGAGGTCGTCGCGGTCATCGAGGGAGTGCTGCGCGAGGGTGTGGCGGGCGGCGAGTTCAGCGATGACATCGACGTCCCGCTGACGGCCGCCGCGCTGGTCGGCATGGTGCTGGTGGCGGCCCTCGACTGGCAGTCCTTCCAGCCGGAGCGCTCCCTCGACGACGTCCACGCGTCGCTGTCGCGGCTGCTCCAGGGGCGTGTGAGCGGCGGCAGGTAGCCACGTTCGGGACGCCAAAGCGCCGGTGCGAGGCCCTCCGCGTGTGCGGACGGCCCTGGACCGGCGCTCCGTCGTACCTCCGTCGGGCCCGTGGGGACGTGTCCCCCTGTGTCCCCGTGTCCCGCCGTCGCGTGACCGGGCCGACGAAGAGAGCGGCCAGGGACACGTGCCGTTCCGCCGCCCCGTGTCGGCGGTGCCGGAGCCGCGCCCCTTTCCCGTGTCCCCCACTCTCTCCTCCGGACGGCCCGGCTCCCATCCGTGCGCCTACTCATCTCGCCGCCTAGGTACGGATACTCAGTGTCCGGATTGTCGGTGGGGGCCGATAGAGTCCCTGGCATGGCACGGATTGCGGTGATCGGCGCCGGGATGGGCGCGATGGCGGCCGCCGCCCGGCTGGCCGTCGCGGGCCACCGGGTGGTGGTGTACGAGCGTACGGAGACGTACGGCGGCGCGGTGCGCCGCTTCACCCGCGACGGCTTCTCCTTCGACACGGGGCCGGGCCTGCTGCCGCTGCCCGCCGTCTACCGCGACCTGTTCGTCAAGACGGGCAGGGAACCGCTGGAGGACTGCGTCGAGTTGGTCCAGGCGGACCCGTCGGCGCGGCATGTCTTCGCGGACGGCACGGCGGTCTCGCTGCCCAACGCGTCTCGCGCGGGCGTCGTTTCGGCCTTGGACGCGGCGCTCGGCGACGGCGCGGGCGAGCGCTGGGGCGACTTCCTGGTGCGGGCGCGCGAGGCCTGGGACCGTACGCGCCGACCGCTTCTGGAAGAGCCGCTGTGGCCCAACTGGCAGGTGCTGGCCGAGCGTGACCCCTACCCGGCGGTGGCGCGGCGCAGGCTGCTGCGCACGCGGCGCGCGGGCACGCTCGCGGAGGTCGGCGCCTGGGAGCTGCGAGACCCCCGGCTCGTGGCCCTCCTGGAGAGTCACGCCCTGGCGTACGGCCTGGACCCGCGCACCACGGCGGCGAGCGCGGCCGTCCTTCCGTACATGGAGTACGCCTTCGGCACCTGGTATGTGCGCGGCGGCATACGGGAGTTGGCACGCGCCGTGTACGAGCGGTGCGTGGCCCGGAAGGTGGAGTTCGTGTTCGGCGCGGAGGTCGCCGGGATCGTCGAGAAGGACGGCCGGGCGGCCGGGGTGGAGCTGGCGGGGGGCGCCTCCTCGGCCTCCGGCTCCACGGTCGCGGAGGCCGACCATGTGGTGGCGGGTGTCGACCCGGCGTGCCTGCGCCGCCTGACGGAGCGTCCCCTTCAGGGCGAGGACGATGTCCGGCCGGATCCGGGGACCCGGCGCGCGGGGCGCTTCACGGTGCTGCTGGCCTTGCGCGGCGCCTGCGCGACGAACACCCCGCACCGCACGCTCGTGCACACCCCCGACCGCACGGCCGAACTGGACTTCCTGTCCGGCCGTACCACGAAGCCGGCGACGCCCACGGTGATCGTGCTGCGCCCGGACGACCCCGCCCTGCGCCCGGACGACGCGCACGAGTCGGTGGTCCTGACCGCCACGGTGCCGACGGACCTGGACTGGAGCGCCGGTGAGACGGCCGAACGCTTCGCCGACCTGATGGTCCGTGCGGCCGACGCCGCCGTCCCGGGGGTACAGGACCGGCTCCTGTGGCGCGAGGTGCGCACTCCGCGCGAGAACGCCGAGGAGACGGGTGCCGACGGCGGGGCGGTGCCGCATCCCGTCCTCGCGGGCGGCGCCGGTCGCGGTCTGCTCCCGGCCAACTCGACCCGGCTGCCCGGCCTGTATCTGGTCGGCGGCTGGTCCCACCCCGGAGGCGGCCTCCCCCACGCCGGTATGTCGGGCGCGCTGGTGGCCGGACTCATCGTGGAGGGACCGGACTTCCGGGGCTCGCAGTGAGGGACGCGCCCGCTCAATAACGGTACTGCTCGTCGTAGCCGTTGCCGTGCTGCGCCGTGCCGTTGCCCTGGTAGGGGTACGGCTGCTCCGCGGGGGGTTCGCCGTTGAACGTGCCGTCGGTGGCGCGCTGTTGGGGAACCCAGACGCCACCGGGCGGGGTCTCCGCGTAGCCGCCGCCTGCGAACGCGTCCTGGCCGTACGCCTGTTGTCCGTACTGCTGCTGCCCGTCGCCGCCCTGCGCAGGGTCGTAGGCCTGACCGCCGTAGGGCTGCGCGCCCGCGTACGGGTCGTAGTAGTCGGCGTACTGCTGCGCGTTCTCGCCGTAGCCGTACTGCTGTTGCTGCTCGTACGAGGAGTAGCCGTCGTACGGGGCGGACGGTGCGGGCGGGGTGGTCGGTGCGGGTCCGGCGGAGTGTGCCGCGTTGGTGTAGACGCCGTAGGAACCGGTGTCGTCGGGCAGGGGCTGCGGGTCGAAGACGGTGGTCTCCTCGACCTCGGCCTCGGCCTTGACCTGGGGAGGCTGCGGAGCGGAGAAGGAGTCCTCGTCGGTCTCCGGCGCCGGGGCCGGGTCCTTCCGGGCCGCCCCGCCCCGGCGGCGCTTGCTGCCGCCACCGCCGACGGTGGGACGGTTGCGGACCGCCCAGCCGGCGGCGAAGCCGCGCCGGAACGACAGGGTCACATAGGTCTGCCCGATCGCGAACGCGATCGCGCCCGCCCCGATGACCAGCACGGACGGGATCAGGACACCGAGCACGACCCCCAGGAAGCCCGCGAACGCGAGCAACCGCCAGCGCAGGCGCGCCTTGTACTGCAGCAGCACCTCCCCGAGCAGCCACAACGCGACGATGCCGAACGCAATGTAGAGGGCCGTCCAGCCCATGTACGCCCCTCTCAGGTGGGCCGCTACGCCGCCGTGTCGTACGCCGGTGCGGCGGCCTAGGCCCGCCGCGGACGGTGCAGGCCCAGGTTCTCGTAGATTTCCAGCGTCGCCGTGGAGTTGTTCAGCGTGATGAAGTGCAGTCCGGGCACTCCCTCGGCCAGCAGCCTCGCGCAGAACTCCGTCGCGAACTCGATGCCCATGGAGCGTACCGCCGTCGCGTCGTCCTTGACCGCGAGGATCCGTTCTTTCAGGTCGGCCGGGATGGCGGCGTTGCTGAGCTGGGGCAGTCGCTCCAGCATCCGCACGCTCGTGACGGGCATGACCTCGGGGATGACCGGGGTGTCGCAGCCCGCCGCGGCGACCCGGTCGCGCAGGCGCAGATAGGACTCCGGGTGGAAGAACATCTGGGTGATCGCGTAGTCGGCGCCGGCCCGGCACTTGTCGACGAAGTGCGTGACGTCGACGTCCCATTCGCTGGAGCGCGGGTGCATCTCGGGGAAGGCGGCGACGCCGACGCAGAAGTCGCCCGACTCCTTGATGAGCCGGACCAGTTCGGCCGCGTAGGTCAGGCCCCGGGGGTGCGGCACCCACTCGCCCATCGGGTCGCCGGGCGGGTCGCCGCGGACGGCCAGCATGTTGCGGATCCCGGCGTCGGCGTACTGGCCGATGATGTTGCGCAGTTCGGCGACGGAGTGGTTGACCGCGGTGAGGTGGGCGACCGGGGTGAGCGTCGTGTCGGAGACGATCTGCTCGGTCTCCCTGACCGTGCCCGCGCGGGTGGAGCCGCCCGCGCCGTACGTCACGGAGACGAAGTCGGGGGCGACTGCCTCGACTCTTCGCAGCGCGCTCCACAGGTTCCGCTCACCCTTGGGGGTCTTCGGCGCCGAGAACTCGAAGGAGTACGTCGTCCTGCCGGACGCGAGGATGTCGCGCACCGTGCGTGCGCGATCAGTCCTGGTGGATGCGGTTCCGAGGGCCATAGTCGCAGGTTAGCCAGGGGGTGACGGTCACCCAACCGGACGGGGGTCATTCGTCCGAATTTGCCCGGCTGTTGTCCATCTATCGGACACCAGCGCACGGAAGTCTCACGGATCGTGTCCGCCTGGACGCGCTCGGAGACGTCAGGCCGCGCGCAGGCGCTTGTCTCGGAGACGTCAGGCCGCGCGCACGCGCTTGGCGAACTCCGCGGCGGCGGTGCCCGGGTCGTCCGCCTCGGTGATCGCGCGGACGACGACCACCCGGCGGGCGCCCGCGTCGAGCACCTCGTCCAGTCGGCCGAGGTCGATGCCGCCGATGGCGAACCAGGGGCGGTCGGTGCCGAGGGCCGCCGTGCGACGGACCAGATCGAGGCCCGGTGCCGGGCGGCCGGGCTTGGTGGGGGTGGGCCAGCAGGGGCCCGTGCAGAAGTAGTCCACGCCCTCCTGGACGGCGGCGGCCTCGGCCTCCGCCGCGGAGTGCGTGGAGCGGCCGATCAGCACGTCGTCGCCGAGCAGGGCGCGGGCCGCGGGGACCGGGAGGTCGCCCTGGCCCAGATGCAGGACGTCGGAGGCGGCGGCGTGGGCGACGTCCGCGCGGTCGTTGACCGCCAGCAGCTTGCCGTGGCGGGCGCAGGCGTCGGCGAAGACCTGGAGATGCTCCAGCTCCTCGGCAGCCTCCATGCCCTTGTCGCGCAGTTGCACGATGTCGACGCCGCCGGCGAGGACGGCGTCGAGGAACTCGGCGAGGTCGCCCTGGCGTCTGCGGGCGTCCGTGCACAGGTAGAGGCGCGCGTCGGCGAGGCGGCTGCGACGGCTGTCGGGCACGAAGTCCCCCGTGGTCGTGGCGTACGGGCCGCGGCGGGCACGGTCGGCCGGGGCCGGGGCCCCTGGACCGCGCCCCGTACGCCGGACGGTCGTTCTCGGATGTCTCGGGTCGATGTCTCGGGTCGGATCAGACGGCGAGCGCCTGGGCGCGCCGCTTCACCTCCGTGCCGCGATTCTCGCTGAGGGCCTGGGCGGGGGTACCAGGCAGCGTCGGGTCAGGGGTGAAGAGCCACTCCAGCATCTCTTCGACCGTGAAGCCGTCGTCCCGCAGGAGCGTCAGGGTGCCGGACAGGCCCCTGACGACCTTGTCCCCGTCGATGAAGGCGGCGGGGATGTGCAGCGCCCGGTTCTCGCCACGGCGTACGGCGATGAGCTGGCCCTCCTTGACCAACTGCCGCACACGCGTCACCTCGACGCCGAGCGCTTCGGCGATGTCGGGGACGGTGAGCCAGGCGGGGACGAGAGCATCGATCTTTGCGTCAATCTCGGTCACGGGATCAAGGGTGCCATCCCGGACCGACAGTCGGAAGCCGGGCGCCTCCAGGCGGGGTGCGAGGTGCCTCCGGTCGTGGGCGTGTTCCGGGTCCGCACGGCGCCGCGACGGTCCGCGCGGTCGTACGCGGGTCATGCAGCCGTACGCGGCTCACGCGGTCGCACGCGGGTCACGCGGTCGCCTCCTTCAGCGGGCGGGACGGGTCCGCGAGCAGCTCCGGGTCCATGGTGGCGCCCGCTTCGATCAGGCGGCGGCCCTGGGCCAGATCCCGGGGGCGGCTCACCGCCAGCAGCGCCGCGAGGCGGCCCTCGCGCAGCCAGCACACCGTCCAGGCCGCTCCCTGCGGGTCCCCGCGCCACACCAGGGTGTCGGCGGCGGTGTGGTGGCCCGCGTACTGCACGAAGCGGCCGAACTGCTCCGACCAGAAGTACGGCACCGGGTCGTAGACCGCCGGTACCTCGCCCATGATGTTCGCGGCCACCGTGCGCGGGCCCTGGAGCGCGTTGTCCCAGTGGTGGACCAGCAGCCGTTCCCCGTAGCGCCCCGACGGGAAGGACGCGCAGTCCCCGACCGCGTACACATCCGGCGCCGACGTGCGCAGACACGCGTCCGCCAGCACCTCGCCCCGGTCGCCGAGGGCGATGCCCGAACCGGCGAGCCACGCCGTGGCCGGCCGGGCCCCGACGCCCACGACCACCGCGCCCGCGGGCACCCGGGAGCCGTCGTCGAGCACCACGGCCCCCGCCTCGACGCGCTCCACGCGCGCGTCCACGCGCAGCTCGGCCCCGCTCTCCGCGTACCAGGCCACCATCGGCGCGGCCACCTCGGCGGGCAGCACCCCCGCGAGCGGCCGGTCCGCGGCCTCCACCACGGTCACCGCGCACCCCGCCTCGCGCGCGGCGGTGGCGAACTCGGCGCCGATCCAGCCCGCGCCCACCACCACGATGTCGTGCTGCTCCGCGAGGACCGGCCGCAGCCGCTCCGCGTCGTCCAGCGTCCGCAGCAGATGCACGGCGGGCACGCCTTCCGCACTCGGCAGCCGGATCGGCTCGGCGCCCGTCGCGAGGACCAGGACGTCGTACGAGACGGGGCCCTCGGCGGTGTCCAGTTCATGGTCGCCGGGGCGCACGCCGAGCGCCTCGCAGCCCAGGCGGAGTTCGATGTCCAGGGACTCGAAGTCGACGTCGAAGGCGGAACCCTCGGCCTTGCCGAGCAGCACGGCCTTGGACAGCGGCGGCCTGTCGTACGGCTGGTGCGGCTCCGCGCCGATCAGCGTCACCGTGCCGGTGAACCCCTGTTCCCGCAGGGCGACCGCGGTCTGTACCCCGGCCATGCCCGCGCCCACGACGACGACGCGCCGTGCCGATCCGCCCCCTGCCTGCGTCTGCTCTCCGCCCCGTGCCTGCGTCTGCTCGCTCACCTGATCACCTTAGACATCTGACGGCCCGTCGGTCCGGGGGCGTGCGGGGTGCCCTGCTCCACCTCGCTCGTCCCCCGGTCCGCGGGGGCAATAGGGTGGCCACCGTACAAGCACACGCGGGAGCCCGGACGTACCGGGCTGAGAGGGAGGCTGGACGGCCTCCGACCGTAGGAACCTGATCCGGGTCATGCCGGCGAAGGGAGGGGCTGGACGCCCATGTCGTCTCCACGTACGTCAGACGTCCTCGTCATCGGGGGCGGGATCATCGGCCTGGTCACGGCCTGGCGCGCCGCGCAGCGCGGGCTGGCCACGGCCGTCGTGGACCCCGAGCCGGGGGGCGGGGCGGCGCGGGTGGCCGCCGGGATGCTCGCCGCGGTCAGCGAGCTGCACTACGGCGAGGAGAGCCTGCTCGGCCTCAATCTGGCCTCGGCGCGCCGCTATCCGGACTTCGTCGCCGAGCTGACCGAGGCCACCGGCCGCGACCTCGGCTATCGCAGGTGCGGCACGCTCGTCGCCGCGCTCGACGCCGACGACCGCGCCCAACTGCGCGAACTGCACGCCCTGCACGAGCGCTCGGGTCTTGAGTCGCGATGGCTGAACGGGCGCGAGTGCCGGCGCCTGGAGCCGATGCTCGCGCCCGGCGTGCGCGGCGGGCTGCGGGTCGACGGCGACCACCAGATCGACCCGCGGCGCCTGGCCGACGCCCTGGTGGTGGCCTGCGAACGCGCCGGAGTGGTCTTCCACCGGGTACGGGCCGCACGGCTGTCGGTCGCGCGGGAGCGGGCCACCGGGGTCAGGACCGCCGAGGGCACCGACCTCGCCGCGGGCCGGGTCGTCCTCGCGGCGGGCAGTCTCAGCGGGCGGCTCGCGGGCGTCCCGGACGGTGTCCTGCCGCCCGTACGCCCGGTGAAGGGGCAGGTGCTGCGGCTGACCGTGCCCGCGCGGTGGGCGCCGTTCCTGAGCCGTACCGTGCGCGCCGTGGTCCGCGGCAGCCAGGTCTACTTGGTGCCGCGGGAGAACGGCGAGCTGGTGATCGGCGCGACCAGCGAGGAGCTGGGCTGGGACACGACGGTCACCGCGGGCGGGGTGTACGCCCTGTTGCGGGACGCGCACGAGCTGGTCCCCGGGATCACCGAGCTGCCGCTCACCGAGACCTGCGCGGGGCTGCGGCCCGGCTCCCCGGACAACGCGCCGCTGCTCGGCCCGACGGACCTCGCGGGGCTGCTGCTGGCCACCGGGCACCACCGCAACGGCGTCCTGCTCACCCCGGTCACCGGCGACGCCCTCGCGCGCGCCCTGACCACCGGCGAACTCCCCGCCGAGGCACGCCCGTTCACCCCCCGGCGCTTCACCGCCGCCGCCCGCACGGAGCAGCCCGCGTGAACCTCCCCGTCACCCGCGTGACCATCTCCGTCAACGGGCGGCCCCGGCAGGTCGCCCCGGGCACCGCGCTCGACGCCGTGGTGCGGGACCTCACCGCGGCCCCCTCGGGGGTGGCCGCCGCCCTCAACGAAACCGTCGTCCCGCGCGCGCAGTGGCCGTCGACGCCCCTGGCCGACGGGGATCGCGTCGAGATCCTGACCGCCGTACAAGGAGGCTGAACCCATGGCCGACGATCCCCTCGCTCCCCTCGTGCTCGGCACCACCGCCCTCACCTCCCGGCTGATCATGGGCACCGGCGGGGCGCCCAGCCTCGATGTGCTGGAGCGGGCGCTGGTGGCCTCCGGTACGGAGCTGACGACGGTCGCGATGCGGCGCGTCGACGCCTCGGCGCACGGCTCGGTCCTCTCGGTGCTCGACCGCCTCGGCATCGGGGTGCTGCCCAACACGGCGGGCTGCTTCACCGCGGGCGAGGCGGTGCTCACCGCCCGGCTCGCGCGCGAGGCGCTCGGCACGGACCTCGTCAAGCTGGAGGTCGTCGCCGACGAGCGGACCCTGCTGCCCGACCCCGTCGAGCTGCTGGACGCGGCCGAGACGCTGGTCGACGACGGGTTCACCGTGCTGCCGTACACCAACGACGACCCGGTGCTCGCCCGCAGGCTGGAGGACGTCGGGTGCGCGGCGATCATGCCGCTCGGCTCGCCGATCGGCTCGGGGCTCGGCATCCGCAACCCGCACAACTTCGAGCTGATCGTGGAGCACGCGCGCGTGCCGGTGATCCTGGACGCGGGCGCGGGGACGGCGTCGGACGCGGCGTTCGCCATGGAGCTGGGGTGCGCGGGTGTGATGCTCGCCTCGGCGGTGACCCGGGCGCAGCAGCCGGTGGCGATGGCGCGGGCCATGCGGTACGCGGTGGAGGCCGGCCGGCTGGCCCGGCGGGCGGGCCGTATCCCGCGCCGGCGCTTCGCCGAGGCGTCCTCCCCCACGCGCGGCCTGGCCCGCCTCGACCCGGAGCGGCCGGCGTTCTGAGCCCCGTCGACGGGCGCGGGGCTGCGAGGTGCGTCACAGGTCGGCTTCAGACCAG
Organism: Streptomyces macrolidinus; assembly: GCF_023887685.1. Lineage (GTDB taxonomy): Bacteria > Actinomycetota > Actinomycetes > Streptomycetales > Streptomycetaceae > Streptomyces > Streptomyces macrolidinus. Next base: position 234,732 of record NZ_JAMWMR010000002.1, read on the forward strand.
GCCTGAGGCCGTCGAAGCGGACGGGGGTGACGGTGCGCCCTCGTAAACTCACCTGCGTGGATACGACCCTTAAGGACCCCCTCGTCGGGCAGGTGCTCGACGGCCGCTATCGCGTCGACGCGCGGATCGCGGTCGGCGGCATGGCCACGGTCTACCGGGCCGTGGACACCCGCCTCGACCGTGTCCTCGCGCTGAAGGTGATGCACCCGACGCTGGCCGCCGACGGATCGTTCGTGGAGCGCTTCATCCGCGAGGCCAAGTCGGTCGCGCGGCTCGCGCACCCGAACGTGGTGCAGGTCTTCGACCAGGGCACGGACGGGTCGTACGTCTACCTCGCCATGGAGTACATCGCCGGGTGCACCCTGCGCGACGTGCTGCGCGAGCGCGGGGCGCTCCAGCCGCGCGCGGCGCTCGGCATCCTGGAGCCCGTCCTTGCCGCGCTGGGCGCCGCGCACCGCGCCGGGTTCGTGCACCGCGACATGAAGCCGGAGAACGTCCTGATAGGGGACGACGGCCGGGTCAAGGTGGCGGACTTCGGCCTGGTCCGGGCCGTGGACACCGTCACCGACAACACCACGGGCGCCGTCCTCGGCACGGTGTCCTACCTCGCCCCCGAGCAGATCGAGCACGGCACGGCCGACCCCCGGGTCGATGTGTACGCGTGCGGGGTCGTGCTCTACGAGATGCTCACGGGCGCCAAGCCGCACCACGGCGACTCCCCCGCCCAGGTGCTCTACCAGCACCTGCACGAGGACGTGCCGATGCCGTCGGCCGCCGTGCCGGGGCTGGCCCCCGAACTCGACGACCTGGTCGTCGCGGCGACCGCGCGCAAGGCCGAGCTGCGCCCGCACGACGCGGTGGCGCTGCTCGCCCAGGTGCTCCAGACGCGCGGCACGCTCACCGACGAGCAGTTGGACGCCGTCCCGCCGCAGGCCCTCACCGCGGAGCACGACAACGCCGAGGACCGTACGCGCGTGATCCCCCGGCTGCTGCCCATCGGCGAGGACGAGAAGGCGGTACTGAACCGGACGAGCCGGCTGGAGACCCCGCCCGCTCGGCCGCCCCGCCGCTTCGGGCTCCCCCGGCGGGGGCTGCTCGGGCTCGTGGTGGCCGCGCTGGTGGTGCTCGGCGCGGGCGCCGGTCTCTGGTACATCAACTCCGGGCAGTTCACCAAGGTCCCGCCGCTGCTCGCCAAGACGGAGGCGCAGGCGCGGGAGCGGCTGGAGAAGGCCGGACTCGACGTCAAGGACGTCAAGCACGCCTACAGCGACACGGTCACGCGCGGCACGGTGATCAGCAGCGAACCGGCGACGGGCGAGCGCATCCGTACCAACGACTCGGTGACGCTGACCCTCTCGGACGGCCCCGAGACCGTGAAGGTGCCCGATCTGAAGGGCTACACGCTGGACAAGGCGCGGGCCGAGCTCAAGAAGGCCGGTCTGGCGGCGGGCATGGTCACGCGCGCGTTCAGCGAGGACGTGCCCAAGGACTCCGTGGTCGGTACGCAGCCCGGAGCGGGCACTCAGCGGCACAGCGGTTCGGCGATCACGCTCACCGTCAGCAAGGGCGCCCCGGTGGAGCTGGACGATGTGACGGGCGGCTCGGTCGAGGACGCCACGCAGACGCTGCGCGAGGCGGGCCTGAAGGTGAAGATCGCCGAGACGCGGGTCACGTCGCCGGACGTCGACGCGGGCGATGTCGCCCGGCAGTCGCCGGAGGCGGGCACGAAGCTCGGCGAGGGCGACACGGTGACGCTGACGCTCTCCAAGGGCCCGGAGATGGTCGAGGTCCCGGACGTGGTCGGCGACAACGTGGACGACGCGAAGCAGGAGCTGGAGAAGGCCGGGTTCAAGGTCGAGGAGGACCGGGGCCTGCTGGGTCTGTTCGGCGACACGGTCAAGGGCCAGTCGGTGGACGGCGGCGACAAGGCGCCCAAGGGGTCCACGATCACGCTCAAGATCCGCTGAGCTCCCGGCGGCGGACCGGCCGGTGGGGCGCGCGGGATCGCATGACACCCTTGACGGGTGAGCACTCAGCAGTCCCGCGCCGCCTCCGGCGTCCTTCGCAACCCCATCGGCGGTCACATCCCCGTGGCCGGCGGTCTGCACACCGTCGGGATGACCTATGCCCGCGCGCTCGGGGCCGAGACCGTGCAGGTCTTCGTCGCCAATCCGCGCGGCTGGGCGACGCCCGTGGGCAATCCGCGGCAGGACGAGGCGTTCCGGGCCGCGTGTGCCGCCGAGTCGATCCCGGCGTACGTGCACGCGCCCTATCTGATCAACTTCGGTTCGCACACGGAGGCGACCGTCGAGAAGTCCGTGGAGTCCTTGCGGCACTCGCTGCGCCGGGGCCGTGAGATCGGAGCGCTCGGTGTCGTCGTCCACACCGGGAGCGCCACCGGCGGCCGGGACCGGGCCGTGGCGCTGAAGCAGGTACGCGCGCATCTGCTGCCCCTGCTCGACGAGCTGACGCACGACGACGACCCGTACCTGCTGCTGGAGTCGACCGCCGGTCAGGGTGCCTCGCTGTGCTCACGGACCTGGGACTTCGGACCGTACTTCGACGCCCTCGACGCCCACCCCAGGCTGGGCGTCTGCCTCGACACCTGCCATGTCTTCGCCGCCGGGCACGATCTGACCGGCCCGGACGGAATGCGTCAGACGCTGGATCTGCTGGTGGACACCGTCGGGGAGGGACGGCTCAAGCTGATCCACGCCAACGACTCCAAGGACGTGGTCGGCGCCCACAAGGACCGCCACGAGAACATCGGGTCCGGCCATATCGGCGAGGACCCGTTCCGCGCGCTGATGAGGCATCCGGCCACCGCGGGCGTGCCGCTGATCATCGAGACGCCCGGCGGCAAGGAGGGGCACGCGGCGGACGTGGAGCGGCTGAAGCGGCTGCGCGACGGCTGACGGGCGTGCGAGGGGGAAGAGTTCGGGGCCGTCAGAGTTCGGGGCCGTCCCCCGGCTCTTCCTGGTAGGAGTAGCGCTGTTCCTTCCACGGGTCACCGAGGTTGTGGTACCCGCGCTCCTCCCAGAAGCCGCGCCGGTCGGCGGTCATGTACTCGATGCCGCGCACCCACTTGGGGCCCTTCCAGGCGTACAGGTGCGGCACGATCAGACGCAGCGGGAAGCCGTGCTCGGCGGTGAGCAGTTCGCCGTCCTTGTGGGTGGCGAAGATCGCGCGGTCCGAGGCGAAGTCGGCGAGGCGCAGATTCGAGCTGTAGCCGTACTCGGCCCAGACCATGACATGGGTGACGGTGGGCGCGGGCGGGGCCAGCTCCAGGACCGTACGGGCCGGGATGCCGCCCCATTCGGCCCCGAGCATGCTGTACTTCGTCACGCAGTGCAGATCGGTGACGACGGTCGCGTACGGCAGGGCCGTGAACTCCTCGTGGTTCCAGCAGTGCTTCTCGCCGTCCGCGGTGGCGCCGAAGACCCTGAACTCCCAGCGTTCGGGGCGGAACTTGGGTACGGGTCCGTAGTGCGTGACCGGCCAGCCTCGCTGGAGCCGCTGTCCCGGCGGAAGCTCCTCCCGGCCCGCTTCTCCAGATGCTCGCTCCACCGGATGACCCATGACTCCATCCTGACAGACCTCACGGGGTGCCCCGGACCGGCCCGTACAGAATGATGATAATTCGCACTGAGTGTGAACTTACTGGACGTTCTTGATTTGCCGGTGCGATCATGCGGCGCAATCCGCCAGTCCCCCGCCTGGAAGGAGCCCGCGCGATGCAGGGCGACCCCGAGGTCATCGAATTCCTCAATGAGCAGCTCACCGGCGAGCTGACCGCGATCAACCAGTACTTCCTGCACGCGAAGATGCAGGAGAACTTCGGCTGGTACAAGCTCGCCGAGTACACGCGGCGCGAGTCGTTCGACGAGATGAAGCACGCGGAGGTGCTCACCGACCGCATCCTCTTCCTGGAGGGGCTGCCGAACTACCAGCGGCTGTTCCATGTACGGGTGGGGCAGACGGTCAAGGAGATGTTCGAGGCCGACCGGCAGGTCGAGATCGAGGCGATCGACCGGCTCCGGCGCGGGATCGAGATCATGCGGCAGAAGGGCGACATCACGTCGGCGAACATCTTCGAGTCGATCCTCGAGGACGAGGAGCACCACATCGACTACCTGGACACACAGCTCGAACTGGTCGAGAAGCTCGGGGAGGCGCTCTACCTCGCGCAGGTCATCAAGCAGCCGGACAGCTAGTGCCGCGTCAGGCAACGTTCGCCCCGTCGCGACGCCCGGCACGCTCCCCCAAGCTCTGCGAGCAGGGGGGACCCCCACTCGCCGCACCGGGCGAAAGCCCACGTACATCCAGTACGAGGGCTTCCGCCCGGCACTCCCCCAAGCTCTTCGAGCAGGGGGGACCCCCAGAGAGCACGCACCGGACGCCGCTCCTTGACGGGCAAACATTGCCTGACGCAGCACTAGACCCCGGCCCCGCGCGGGGGCTCAGGCCGCGTCCGCGTCCTTCAGGCCGTCCAGTCGGGCGAGCACCGGCCTGCCCTGGTCCGCCGCCTCGCGGCGCGGGCACGTCCCCCGGCCCAGCAGCGCCTGGATGCGCCGTACGCACGACCCGCAGTCCGTGCCCGCCTTGCACTCCGAGGCGATCTTCCGGGGCGTGCACGCGCCGTTCTCCGCGTGCTGCTTGACCTGTTCCTCGGTGACACCGAAGCAACTGCACACGTACACGCGGATCCACCTCCCGACGGGATTGCTGGGCGCCGTCCCGATCGTTCGGTGAGGCAAACCTAACCTTACCTGCCGTGCCGGAGTTGCAGAAGTGAAGTGGGGCGCGGATCCTGTGATCCGCGCCCCACTCCCGACTGCCGCTGCGGCTACCGGTTCTACTGGTTGCGGTACATCTCGGCGACCAGGAACGCCAGGTCCAGGGACTGGCTGCGGTTCAGCCGCGGGTCGCAGGCCGTCTCGTAGCGCTGGTGCAGATCGTCGACGAAGATCTCGTCGCCGCCGCCCACGCACTCGGTGACGTCGTCGCCCGTCAGCTCCACATGGATGCCGCCGGGGTGCGTGCCCAGTGCCTTGTGGACCTCGAAGAAGCCCTTCACCTCGTCCAGCACGTCGTCGAAGCGGCGGGTCTTGTGCCCGGAGGCCGCCTCGAAGGTGTTGCCGTGCATCGGGTCGGTGACCCAGGCGACGACCGCGCCCGACGCCGTGACCTTCTCCACCAGGTCGGGGAGCCGGTCGCGGATCTTGTCCGCGCCCATCCGGACGATGAAGGTCAGCCGCCCCGGCTCGCGCTCCGGGTCGAGCCGGTCGATGTACTGCAGCGCTTCCTCGGGCGTCGTCGTCGGGCCGAGCTTGACCCCGATGGGGTTGCGGATCTTCGAGACGAACTCGATGTGCGCGCCGTCGAGTTGACGCGTGCGCTCGCCGATCCACACCATGTGCCCGGAGACGTCGTACAGGTTCCCGGTGCGCGAGTCCACGCGGGTGAGCGCCGACTCGTAGTCGAGCAGCAGGGCCTCGTGCGAGGAGAAGAACTCGACGGTCTTGAACTCCTCCGGGTCCGTGCCGCAGGCCCGCATGAAGTTCAGCGCGTTGTCGATCTCCCGCGCGAGCCGCTCGTAGCGCTGCCCGGAGGGCGAGGAGCGGACGAAGTCCTGGTTCCAGGCGTGCACCTGGCGCAGGTCAGCGTAGCCGCCGGTGGTGAAGGCGCGCACGAGGTTGAGCGTCGAGGCGGACGCGTGGTACATCCGCTTCAGGCGCTCGGGGTCCGGGACGCGGGCCTTCTCGGTGAAGTCGAAGCCGTTGACGGAGTCGCCCCGGTAGGTGGGCAGGGTCACGCCGTCGCGGGTCTCGGTCGGCTTGGAGCGCGGCTTGGAGTACTGGCCGGCGATCCGGCCGACCTTCACGACCGGCACCGAGGCCGCGTACGTGAGCACGGCGCCCATCTGGAGCAGGGTCTTGAGCTTGTTGCGGATGTGGTCGGCGGACACACCGTCGAAGGCCTCCGCGCAGTCGCCGCCCTGAAGCAGGAACGCCTCGCCCCGGGCGACGGCTCCCATCCGGGCGCGCAGCTCATCGCACTCGCCCGCGAAGACGAGCGGCGGATACGACTCGAGGTCCGCGATCGCTGCGCGCAGAGCCTCGGGGTCGGGGTACTCGGGCTGCTGCGCCGCGGGCAGGTCTCGCCAGGTGTTGCCAGCGTTCGCGCTGGTCTTAGCGTTCACGGTCACCTCCTCAACATTACGGGGTCGCGTGGGGCGCCCCGGTCACTGCTCATCCAGTGAGACACGTGGCGGCCCCCGGTCCGGGCCGTGGTGCCGCCGGTCCGCTCCACGGTTCTCCCGGCCACGGTCCCTCGGTGGTGTAGGGTCCGGGGCATGTTCGCGCACTCGACCCTCACCCAGAACTGGTGGTGGACCGCTCCTTCGGCGGCCCACTGACTGCGCGTACCCACGACATCGCGAAGGCCGCCCGAGGGGCGGCCTTCGGCGTTTCGCGACCCGGCCGTTCCTCTCCCGCAGACACTCCTCCCGTCCGCACAGAAGGAACACGCCCCCATGAACCTGCTCGATCTGCTGGACGATCCCCGCCCGTTCGCCGTCCTGCGCCGCCGTACGCCCGGCCGCGCCGAGGACACCGTCGAGGTGCTGGTCGGCCCGGTCGACCCGTACGAGCGGCTCGCCGACCTGCCCGAGGAGTGCCTCGCCCTGGTCCCGTTCCGGCAGTTGCGCGAGCGCGGCTTCGACGTCCGCGACGACGGCACGCCGCTGCTGGCGCTGACGCCCGAGGAGTCCTTCGAGATCCCCCTGGAGCGGGCGCTCGACCAGCTCCCGCGGCACGGCGTCCGGGTCGAGGCGGGCGGCTTCGACGTCGCCGACGAGGAGTACGCGCGGATCGTCGGGCGGGTGCTCGAGGAGGAGATCGGCCGGGGCGAGGGCGCGAACTTCGTGATCCGGCGGACCTACGAGGGACACGTCCCGGACTTCGGCCGTGCCGACGCCCTCGCGCTGCTGCGGCGGCTGCTGGTCGGTGAGCGGGGTGCGTACTGGACGTTCGTGGTCCACACCGGGGAAGGAGAAGGGCCCGAAGGGCCTTCCTTGGAAGGGCGGTGGTGGGAGACGGGTGGGCGCACGCTGGTCGGGGCCAGCCCCGAGGTGCATGTGCGGATGTCCGGCGGGACGGTCGTGATGAACCCGATCAGCGGGACCTACCGCTATCCCGCGGGCGGGCCGACGCCCGAGGATCTGCTCGCGTTCCTCGCCGACGGCAAGGAGATCGAGGAGCTGTCGATGGTCGTCGACGAGGAGCTCAAGATGATGTGCACGGTCGGGGACATGGGCGGGGTCGTCGTCGGCCCCCGGCTGAAGGAGATGGCCCATCTCGCGCACACCGAGTACGAGTTGCGCGGCAGGTCCACCCTCGATGTGCGCGAGGTGCTCAAGGAGACCATGTTCGCGGCGACGGTGACCGGCTCGCCGGTGCAGAACGCCTGCCGGGTGATCGAGCGGCACGAGGTCGGGGGCCGCGGCTACTACGCGGGCGCGCTCGCGCTGCTCGGCCGGGACGCCGGGGGCGCGCAGACCCTGGACTCCCCCATCCTCATCCGCACCGCGGATATCGACGCGCGGGGGCGGCTGCGGGTGCCGGTCGGGGCCACTCTCGTCCGGGGCTCGGATCCGGCGGGCGAGGTCGCGGAGACGCATGCCAAGGCGGCCGGGGTGCTGGCGGCACTGGGCGTGCGTCCGGCGCGGCCACGGGCGGAGGGGGCGCGGCCCCGGCTGGCGGACGACCCGCGGGTGCGGGCCGCGCTGGACGGGCGGCGGGCCCGGCTCGCGCCGTTCTGGCTGCGGATGCAGGAGCGCGGCGCGGACCTCACCGGGCACGCCTTCGTCGTGGACGGCGAGGACACGTTCACCGCGATGCTCGCGCACGTCCTCACGTCGTCGGGTCTTGAGGTGACCGTACGGCGCTACGACGCGCCGGGGCTGCGGGAGGCGGTGCTCGCGCACGAGGGCCCGGTGGTCCTCGGCCCGGGACCGGGCAACCCGTCGGACACGGGCGATCCGAAGATGCGGTTCCTGCGGCGGCTGACGGCGGACGTGCTCCGCGGCCACCGGCACGGGGTGCTGGGCGTCTGCCTGGGCCATGAGCTGATCGCGGCCGAACTGGGCCTGGAGATCGTCCGCAAGCGGGTGCCGTACCAGGGCGCGCAGAGCGAGATCGACCTGTTCGGGCGGCGCGAGACCGTCGGCTTCTACAACAGCTTCGTGGCCCACTGCGACGACGAGACGGCGACCGAACTGGCCGCGCACGGGATCGAGGTCAGCCGGGACGACGACGGCGAGGTGCACGCACTGCGCGGCCCCGGCTTCGCGGGCGTCCAGTTCCACCCGGAGTCGGTGCTGTCGGTGGGCGGCGCGACGATCGTACGGGACCTGCTGGCCCGACAGGTCGCGCTCCCGGAGCGACACCGGGCCGGATGACGACCACGTGACGGGGCGCCGGGCAGGCCGTCGCGCAGCAGCAGGACCCGGCCCGGCGCCCGCCGGTACCCGGCGTCAGCCGAAGAAGACTCCGACCTCGGCGTACAGCCGGGGGTCGACCGTCTTCAGTTTGGACGTGGCCTCCGAGAGCGGGACGCGGACGATGTCCGTGCCGCGCAGGGCGACCATCGTGCCGAAGTCGCCGTCGTGGACCGCCTCGATGGCGTGCAGGCCGAAGCGGGTGGCGAGCCAGCGGTCGAAGGCGCTCGGTGTACCGCCGCGCTGGATGTGCCCGAGCACGGTCGTACGGGCCTCCTTGCCCGTGCGCCGCTCGATCTGCTTCGCCAGCCATTCGCCGATGCCCGACAGGCGGACGTGCCCGAAGGAATCCAGCGACTCGTCCTTCAGGACCAGGTCGCCGTCCTTCGGCATCGCGCCCTCGGCCACGACCACGATCGGCGCGTACGACGCCTTGAACCGGGACGTCACCCAGGCGCACACCTGGTCGACGTCGAAGCGCTGCTCTGGGATGAGGATCACGTTCGCCCCGCCGGCCAGCCCCGAGTGCAGCGCGATCCAGCCCGCGTGGCGGCCCATCACCTCGACCACCAGCACCCGCATGTGCGACTCCGCGGTGGTGTGCAGCCGGTCGATCGCCTCGGTGGCGATGTTGACGGCGGTGTCGAAGCCGAAGGTGTAGTCCGTGGCGGACAGGTCGTTGTCGATGGTCTTCGGCACCCCGACGACCTGCACCCCGTACACGTCGGCCAGCCGGGCCGCGACCCCGAGCGTGTCCTCGCCGCCGATCGCCACGAGCGCGTCGATCTCCTCCTTGGCGAGGCTCTCCTTGATCCGGCGGATGCCGTTCTCCTGCTGCAGCGGATTGGTGCGCGAGGAGCCGAGGATGGTGCCGCCGCGCGGCAGGATGCCGCGCACGGCCGCGATGTCGAGCCGGACGGTGTCGCCTTCGAGGGGTCCGCGCCAGCCGTCCCGGAAGCCGGTGAATGCGTACCCGTACTCCTGCACGCCCTTGCGGACGACGCCCCGGATGACGGCGTTGAGCCCGGGGCAGTCGCCGCCTCCGGTCAGTACTCCGACCCGCATGGAAATGTCCCTTCGCCGGGATTGCCTGATGCGGGTCACGCTAATGGCGACACACACTGCCACGTCAGGACACAGAGGGTCAATTTCCGTGAATGGTCGGGTAGTTGACTGTTGCGGACGAGTCGGACTTCACTCGAAGGGGGGCACGGGGCGCAGGGGGTCCCGCTTGACCTCCTGCGGACGCCCGCATGGCCTCACTCCTCGTCCAGTCCCCGTTCGATCGCGTACCGCACGAGTTCCACCCGGTTGTGCAACTGCAGCTTGCCCAGGGTGTTCTGGACGTGGTTCTGCACGGTGCGGTGCGAGATGACCAGGCGCTCGGCGATCTGCTTGTAGCTCAGCCCCTTGGCGACCAGCCGCAGCACCTCGCGCTCGCGCTCGGTCAGCCGCGGCGCCGTGGGCTTGCCGGTGTCCGCGGCGGGGGCCGGTTCCGCGGCGAGACGGCGGTACTCACCGAGGACCAGCCCCGCGAGGCCGGGGGTGAACACCGGGTCACCGGCCGCCGTACGGCGCACCGCGTCGAGGAGTTCCTCCGTGGAGGCCGACTTCAGCAGATAGCCCGTCGCACCGGACTTCACCGCCTCCAGCACGTCCGTGTGCTCACCGCTCGCGGACAGCACCAGGACCCGCAACCCGGGGGCGCCGCCGACGAGTTCCTTGCAGACCTGGACGCCCGGCTTCGCCGGCAGGTTCAGATCCAGGACGAGCACATCGGGCCCGGCGGCCCTGGCGCGGCGCACCGCCTGCTCGCCGTCGCCCGCCGTGGCGACCACGTCGAAGCCGGACTCGGTCAGATCGCGCGCGACGGCGTCGCGCCACATGGGGTGGTCGTCCACCACCATGACCCTGATCGGGGCCTGCCCGCTGCCGCCGCCGGTCGCGTCCTCCTCGTACCCGCCGCCGGGACCCGCGTACGGCCTCGCTCCCGTCATCGCTGTCTACACCCTCCCCCGTGAGGCCCTCGGGTCCTTCACGTCCTTCGGTACCGTCAGTTCCACTTCCGTGCCCTGGCCCGGGACCGAGAAGAACTCGGCCGAACCACCGATGTCGCGCAGCCTGCCGCGGATCGACTGGGCCACCCCCAGCCGCCCCTCGCCCTCGGCCTCCACGAGCCGCCCCTCGGGGATCCCGGGCCCGTCGTCCCGCACGGTCACGACGATCCCGTCCGGCTCGTCCTCGACCAGGATCCAGGCACGGGCGTCCTCCCCGACATGGCGGCGTACGTTGTCCAGCGCGGCCCCGACCGCGGCGGCCAGCTCCCGCGCGGCGGCCGACGCGAGGGGCACCGGAGAGCCGGGCCCGGAGAGCGTCACCAGGTCACCGGCGTACGGGGCGAGCAGCAGGCGCAGGTCCACCGACCCCTCCTCGGGGTCCGGCTCCTCGACCGCGCGGACGACCGCGCCGAGCGTCGCGTCCTCCGACACCCGCGAGGGGGGCACCAGGCCACCCGACACCAGCGTGCGCAGCGCCACCTCCTGCTCCCCGGCCAGCCTCCCCAGCTCCGCGGCCTCCCCGCCGAGCGCGGAGGCGCGCCGCTTCACCATGGCCAGGACCTGGAGCACACCGTCATGGATGTCCCGGGCCAGCCGCTCCCGCTCGCGCGTGGCGGCCTCGATCTCCAGGGCGCGGGCGAGGGTGCGCTCGGAGGCGCGGGCGACCTCGACGACGTAGCCGATCGCGATGGAGGCGACCCAGACGAGGACCACGTTGTGCACGGTGTCGCGGGCCGGGGTGCCGCGCTCGACCAGGTTCGCCACGGCGACCGCGGTGGAGGCGAAGGCCGCCCAGCGCCAGCCGCCCCTGACGGCGTACGCGAGGACGGAACCGGCGGTCCAGACCGAGGGCAGGGTGGGACCGCCCGAGAGGACGCGCTCATGGCTGTCGGCGAGCGGGGTGAGGAGGATGCCGAGGAGCGCGATGGCGAGGTCGACGCCCAGGAACGGCCTGGTGCAGCTCGCGGCGCCCGCCACCTTGGGGAGCGTGGCGAGGGTCCACACGCTCAGCACCCCGTAGTACGCGATGGCCAGCCAGGGCCGGGTGAACTGCCCGTAGGCGGCCGAGAAGAGGCCGATCGCGTAGAGCATCGTCAGGACGCGGTACGCGGTGAGCGCGCGCCACAGCGGCTGCTCGACCGACATCCTGATGACCCGCTCGCGCCTGGCCATGTCCCCCCTCCCCCGCCGTACGGACCGCGCGGCGCCACGGCCGTCGGCCGCTACGAGCCCGTGGACTCCTTCTCCGCCTCCTGCGCCTCCCGCTGCGCGTCCTTCTGCGCCTGTTCGGCCTGCTTCTGCGCCTGCTTCTCGGCCTTCGCGGCCTCCGCGATCTGCCGCTTGGCGACCGAGGCGTAGATGTCGACGTACTCCTGGCCGGAGAGCTTCATGATCTCGTACATGACCTGGTCGGTGAGCGCGCGCAGCACGAACCGGTCGTTCTCCATGCCCTGGTAGCGGCTGAAGTCCATCGGCTTGCCGATCCGGATGCCGGGGCGCATCAGCTTGGGGACGACCTTCCCCGGCGGCTGGATCTTCTCCGTGTCGATCATGGCGATCGGGATCACGGGCGCGCCGGTGGCCAGCGTGACGCGCGCCAGACCGCCGGGCTTGCCCCGGTAGAGGCGGCCGTCGGGCGAGCGGGTGCCCTCGGGGTAGATACCGAACAGCTCGCCGCGCTCCACCACCTCGATGCCGCTCTTGATGGCGGCCTCACCGGCGCCGCGCGCGCCGGAGCGGTCCACGGGGAGCTGGCCCGCGCCCTTGAAGAAGGCGGCCTTCATCCGGCCCTTCACGCCGGGCGTCGTGAAGTACTCGGCCTTCGCAATGAAGGTCACCTTGCGAGGGAGGACCGCGGGCAGGAAGAGCGAGTCCGAGAAGGACAGGTGATTGCTCGCCAATATCGCGGGGCCCTCGGCGGGAATGTTCTCGAGGCCTTCCACCCAGGGCCTGAAGGCGAGCTTCAGCGACCCCCCGATGGTTACCTTCATCGCGCCGTACAACAACCGACTGCCTCCTGTTTCTGTCGAACAGACCTTAACGCGGTCCCCAAGGGAATGAGACCGACGGCCCTGGTCGGTGTCGGTGCCGTCGCGTACCGTGAAGTGTCTGCAATCCCCGTGCCCAGCCCTTTCATGAACAGGAGACCGACGTGCCGGTCCTGCCTGGAGCCGAGCCGTACCGCCATGAGGGCGGGGAGGTCGGCGTCCTTCTCTGCCACGGCTTCACCGGTTCCCCCCAGTCGCTGCGCCCCTGGGCGGAGTATCTCGCGACGCGTGGTCTGACCGTCTCGCTGCCGCTGCTGCCCGGACACGGCACGCGCTGGGAGGACATGCAGATCACGGGCTGGCAGGACTGGTACGCGGAGGTGGACCGCGAGCTGCGCGCGTTGCGCGACCGCTGCTCCCGGGTGTTCGTCTTCGGCCTGTCCATGGGCGGTGCGCTGGCCCTGCGGCTCGCCGCCAAGCACGGGGAGGCGGTGAGCGGCCTCGTCGTCGTCAACCCGGGCAACAAGGTGCACGGCCTCGCGGCCCGCACGCTCCCGGTCTCCCGCCACTTCGTCCGCTCGACGAAGGGGATCACCAGCGACATCGCGAAGCAGGGCAGCGAGGAGGTGGGGTACGACCGGATCCCGCTGCACGCGGCGCACTCCCTGCGCACCTTCTTCCAGTTGGTCGACGGTGACCTGCCCCAGGTCACCCAGCCCCTGCTGCTGCTGCACAGCGCCCAGGACCACGTGGTGCCACCGGCCGACTCGGCCCGGGTCCTGAGCCGGGTCTCCTCGACGGACGTCACGGAGGTCCTGCTGGAACAGAGCTACCACGTGGCGACGTTGGACCATGACGCGGACCGGATCTTCGACGAGAGCTACACGTTCATCGGCCGGCTCGCACCCGGTGTCGAGGAAGGGACGGCCGCAGGTGGCTGAGCACGACTCCGGTCGCGAGGACCGCGAGCCGGACGAGAAGGGCGTGCCCGTCGACGAGGACGCCGTCTGGGCGGCGATCGTCGCGGGGTACGGCGAGGAGCCGCCGGACCCGCCCGGCGCGAAGCCGTTCCGCTCGGTGGAGGACCTGGCGCTGCTGGAGCCGGAGCCGGGCGAGAAGACGGACGACGGGGCGAAGGGCGGGCAGCCGCTGGGCAGTTCGGTCTCCTTCGCCCCCGGCGTGGGAATGGCCGGACCGCGGGACTACACGCCGAAGGAGCCCTCCGACGACGACCTCGACGCGGCCGACGAGGGCCACTTCGTCCCGCCGGAGCCGCCGCCCCTGCCCGCGGCCGACACCACGGCGAAGTTCGCCTGGCTCGGCGTGATCGGCGGCCCGATCCTGCTCCTGGTGGCGGTGCTGCTCGGCTGGGAGATGACCTGGTGGCTGACCCTGCTCGGCATCGGCGGCTTCCTCGGCGGCTTCGTGACGCTGGTGACGCGGATGCGGACGGACGACGAGGACGACGACGATCCGGGACGCGGCGCGGTGGTCTGAGCCGTACGTCCAGTCGCTAGGCGGCCGGGATCTTGAGGGCGGCCAGGACCGGAAGGTGGTCCGTGGCCGCCCTCAGGTCGTTCTCCGTCACTCCCGGATGGCCGATCGGCACCCCGCAGCCGAGGATCTCGATGCCCGGCGTCGCGAAGATCGCGTCGATCCGCTGGTACGGGTCGGACGGCGTCCAGGTGTACTCGGCGCCCCAGGGGGCCTTGGCCCAGGCGTCCTGAAGGTGCCCGGCCAGCTTCTGGAAGGTGGGCCCGTCGGGGCGTTCGTTGAGGTCGCCGCCCACGACGGCGTGCTCCACCCCCATCCCGGCGAGCCGGTCGAGGAGCAGGCCGCCCTGGGTGAACCGCTCCTCGTCCTGGAGCGAGAGATGGCAGCTCACGACGCCGAGCCGGGCGCCGCCGAACCGTACGACCGCGGTCGCGAGACCCCGGCGGTGCAGCCCGGGGGTGAGCGGCAGCAGCACGTCCTCGGTGCGCTCGACCGTGGCGCGCAGCGAACACAGCAGGGCCGGCCCTGCGGCCGTGGCGCCGCCCGAGAGGATCACGAGCCCGGAGGCCGCCGCGAGCCGGGCGAGCTTCTTGCGCCAGCGGAAGAAGCGGGGCGCCTCCTGGACCAGCACCAGGTCCGGCGCGCAGGCGGCGATCACCCGGGCGAGTGCGTCGGTGTCGTCGCGCATCGAGCGGATGTTGTAGCCGAGGACCCGGATGACGGCCGAACCATCGGGCTCGGTACAGGAGTTGGGCAGCGTGAAGGTCGTCACCATGCCGCTCAAGATACGCCGCGACAGCGCGCCGCCCCCGTCCCGACGGCTCGGAGCGGGGGCGGCGCCGTGTCATGGGCTACATGATCGGGTCGGGCTCCCTGGCCAGGTCGGCCGCGCCGACCAGACCGGCCTTGTTGCCGAGCTGGGCGCCGATGACCTCCGCGACCGGACGCCAGTTGCCGCCGACGAGCCAGCGCTTGTACGACTTGCGGATCGGGTCGAGGACCAGTTCGCCCTCGTCCGAGAGACCGCCGCCGACGATGAACGCGGAGGGGTCGAAGAGCGAGGCCAGGTCGGCGAGACCGGCGCCGGCCCAGCGGGCCAGCTCGCGGTAGGAGTCGACGGCGACCGGGTCGCCCTGGCGGGCGGCCATGGAGATGTGCTTGCCCTCGATGCCCTGCGGTGTGCCGTCGCCGAGCGAGAGCAGCAACTGGGCGCTCTCCGGGGTGGCGTTGGCGCGCTGCTTGGCGTAGCGGACGAGGGCGCTGCCCGACGCGTACTGCTCCCAGCAGCCCTGCGAACCGCAGCCGCACAGCAGGCCGTCCGGGACCACCCGGATGTGCCCGAACTCGGCGGCCACGCCGAAGTGGCCGCGGCGGAGCTTGTTCCCGATGATGATCCCGCCGCCGAGGCCGGTGCCCAGCGTGATGCAGATGACGTTGCGGTGGCCCTTGCCCGCGCCGAACTTGTACTCGCCCCAGGCCGCCGCGTTGGCGTCGTTCTCGACGACCACCGGGAGGCCCACGCGGGCCTCGACCTTCTCCTTCAGCGGCTCCTGGCGCCAGTCGATGTTCGGCGCGAAGTAGACCTGGGACCGCTGGCGGTTGACGTACCCGGCGGCTCCGATACCCACGCCGACGATCTCGTGCCCGCTGCGGGCACCCTCGACGGCGGCGGCGATGGCGTCCACGATGCCCTCGGGCGTACCCGGGGTCGGCACCTTGTGGGTCGAGAGGATCTTGCCGTCCTCGTCGACCACACCGGCCGCGATCTTCGTGCCGCCGATGTCGACGCCGATGGTGAGTCCCATCAGTCCTTCTTTCGAGGGAACCACCGGATTCAGCCGGTGGGGGAACGAATCCCGGGGGGTAGGTTGTGCTTCGTCCCTCAAGGGATCGGTTCGGGCTGGACCGCAACCCTCGGGTTGGAAGCCCCCCTCCTTCAGGCGGGGGAGCGGAGTCACGAATCCCTCAGTTTCGGGCGTGAGTCGAGAGCCGAGAGAGCTCCGCTACGGCCCACCGTACCCGAGGGAATCTGCGGTGCCGGGCCGCTCGGGCGGCCCTCCGGCCCCGGTCCACACGTTCTGGTCTAGTCCAGGTCGATGTGCTCCCCGGGGCCTTGCTCCCCGTCTTCGCCGGTGCCCCAGTCCTGGGAAGCACGGTTCGTCCAGCGGCGTTCCTGGGCCTCGACGGCGGAGCGGTAGGCCGCGAGCAGCTCCGATCCGGCCGCGGCGAGATGGTCGAAGACCTCGGGGTGGCGCTCGACGACCGGTTCCACGGCGGCCTTGGCCTGCTCCACCACCTGCTGCACCACCTGCTGGGCCGTGCCCGAGGCGGCGGCGCCCAGCAGCGGGTTCTGCAGGCCGGACAGCTTCTCGCCGACGGCGTCGAGGAGCTTGCGCAACTCCTCGGCGGCCGAGCCGGGCGGCGGGCCGTGCTCGGCGCGACGGCGGGCCTTCTCCGCGGCGAGGTCCTCGGCGCACGCCGTCGCCCAGGCGTCGGCGTGGGTCACCCGCACTTCGTCGGCGGCTTCCTGCTGAGCGGCGTCGGTCCTGGGGCGCTCTTCGCTCATGACGGACTCCTGACTGCGGTTCGTACTCCCGACGTTACCCGAACGGAGGTATCCGCGGTTCACCGTGCGCGGCGCGGCCCTCGTGGAGGTCCTGGGTCACAGCCCGCGCGGCCACACCTGCGGGTCCGGCGTGAAGCGGATGCGCAGCTCGCCCTCGCGCAGGGACGCGCCGGCCACGGTGCAGCGGCGCAGGGCCGACGGGAGCGGGACGATCCGGCGGAACGGTCCGGCGGTCACGACGAGTTCGTCGCCGCGCCGCACCAGGTCCAGTTCCTCGCGTATCGCGCCGGGCAGCGGAAGGTGCCAGACGAGTACGCCCTCCTGCGCGAGCCGGTCGGTGACGGGCCACTCGACCGGGGCGGGCGCCGGGTTGACCGCGGGCGCGGCGAGCCGGGTGAGGTCGTCGGCCCCGCGCGGGTCGCCGCCGAGATGCGGCACGCGGTGGACGTCGTACGCGTCGTGCCACTCCAGCAGGGCCTTGCGCTGCTGGGCGGCGAGGGCCGCGAGCCAGGTGTCCTGGGTGTCGTCGGGCAGGACGCGGTTGGCGACGAGCTTCTCCGTGCCGAGGGCCCGCAGCGCGAGCGCGGTGACGGCGGGCCGTACGGCGTCGGCACCGGCCGGGCCCGGCTCGGCGACCAGCCACACCGTCGTGGCGCGGTCGGCGAGGACGGCCTCGACGGCGGCCAGTTCGACATCCCAGCGGGCTGCGGTCTCGTACAGCCAGTCACCGGGCATCGAGACGCCCGCCAGCCGCCCGAGGACGGGGCGCAGGGCGCGGGCGGCCTGCCGCTCCTGGGGGAGCAGTCGGCGCAGATAGCGGCGCAGCTCCTCGGGGAGGGCGAGCAGCGCGAGCGCTCGCGGGGTGGGGGGCAGGTCGACGACGAGGAGGTCGTACGCCTCCGAGAGCGTGGTGTCGCGCAGGGCGCGCAGCAGGGCCAGTTCCTCGGCGCCGGGCAGCGGGGTGACCTCCTCGGCGTCCAGCGGGACGGCACCGAGGAGGTCGAGCGCGCCGGTCGCGCGTTCCTGGAAGGCGACGAGGTCTTCACGGAAGCGGGCGGTGGCGTCCGGGCGCCAGGCCGTCAGGCCGGGGGCCGCCTCGACGGGCGCGGCGCCGGTGGGGACGCCGAGCGCGGCGCCGAGGGTGTCCGCGCGGTCGGCGCTGAGCACGGCGGTGCGGCTGCCCGCGCGGGCCGCGCGCAGCGCGGTGGCCGCGGCGACGGTAGTGCGGCCCGAGCCGCCGGGGCCGGTGATCAGGATGGTGCGCATGTCGGTGAACGCTACCCGCGCCCTGCCGTGGGGGCCGACCAGGACGTGGCCCCGGTCGGCCGCGGCTACTGCTCCTTCGACTCCACGCGCTTCTTCAGCCCGTCCAGCGCGCGGTCGATGATGACCTTCTCCGCCTTGCGCTTGATCATGCCGAGCATGGGGATCTTGACGTCGACCGTCAGCCGGTAGGTCACCTCGGTGGCGCCCGCGCCCGTCGGCTTCAGCAGGTAGGAGCCGTCCAGGGAGCGCAGCATCTGGGACTTGACGAGGGTCCAGGAGACCTCGTGGTCGCCGGTCCAGGTGTACGCGAGCGTCTGGTCGTCCTTGATCGCGCCCGCGTCCATGACGAGGCGCACCTGCTCGGCGCGGCCCTGCGCGTCGCTCGCGAGGATCTCCGCCTCCTTCACCTCGCCGGTCCAGTCGGGGTAGCGCGCGAAGTCGGCGATCACCCGCATGACGTCGGCCGGGGCCGCCTCGATCGTGATGCTCGAGCTGGTGTGTTCCGCCATCGCCGTGGCTCCTCCAGATGCGGTCCGGTGAGGGTGCGCACGTGCGCACGTGTGTGCAGCGTGAAGGCTACCGCGCAGCCGCCGTGCCGCTTTCACCACTCCAGCGTCCAGGGCCTCCCGCTGCCCGCGAAGTGCCCCACGTTCACACACTCCGTCGCCCCGATCCGCATCCGCCGCACCAGCGGCTGGTGCACATGGCCGAACAGGGAGTACCGGGGCTTCGTCCGCCGGATCGCGTCCAGCAGGGCCCGGCTGCCGCGCTCGAAGCGGCGCGCCACGGTGTCGTAGACCAGCTCGGGTACCTCGGGCGGGATGTGGGTGCACAGCACGTCGACCTCGCCGACCGCCTCGATCTTCGCCGCGTACTCCTCGTCGCTGATCTCGAACGGGGTCCGCATGGGGGTGCGCAGGCCGCCGCCGACGAAGCCGAAGGTCCAGCCGCCGATCTCCACCCGCTCGCCGTCGAGCACCCGCGTCCCGGGTCCGGCGAACTCCTTCCACAGCCCGGGTATGTCGACGTTGCCGTAGGTGGCGTAGGTGGGCGTGGGGAACGCGCCGAACAGCTCCGCGTACTGGCGGCGGACCGCCTCCTCGATCACGGCGGCACGGTCGGAGCCGATACCGGCCCACAGCCCGGCGCCGAACGTCCGCGCCTCCTCGAAGCGGCGGGCGTCGCGCAGCGCGACCAGCCGGTCGGTGTTCTCCCGGCCGAACAGCTCCGGGAAGATCCCGCGCGAGTGGTCGCGGTAGTCGAGGAAGAGGACCAGGTCCCCCAGGCAGATCAGGGCGTCCGCCCCCTCGCCCGCGGTGACCAGGTCCCGCGCGTTGCCATGGACGTCGCTGACCACATGAACGCGCGTGCGCGGATTACCGCCCGGTGTGGGTGCCATAACGATCAAGCGTAGGTGGGGCGCGCGAAGCGGAACAGAGGACGGTCCCATTTCGGCTTACTGGCTCGTCAGAAGGGGTGTGGACTACTGTGCGCGAAGGAACGCCGCCGCATGTGACACGCGGAACATCTCGCCGGGACCCCCTGTCGGAAGGGGCCTACCGAGGGGTAACGTCCGGGCAGTCCGTCATGCCCAGGTCCCATCTTCCCGAGGAGCCCTGAGCACGAGTACGAACCTTGGACCGCACCGTCGCAGCACACAGAGTCGTGGCGTCGGCGCCTTATGAGGAGCAGCAGTCTTGCGCGAGTTCAGCCTTCCGGCCTTGTACGAGGTGCCGACGGACGGGAACCTGACCGACATCGTCCGCCGAAACGCCGCGCAGCACCCCGATGTCGCCGTCATCGCCCGCAAGGTGAACGGCGTCTGGCAGGACCTCACCGCCACCGCCTTCCTCGCCGAGGTGCGGGCCGCCGCCAAGGGACTCATCGCCTCCGGTGTGCAGCCGGGCGACCGGGTGGCCCTCATGTCCCGGACACGCTACGAGTGGACGCTGCTCGACTTCGCGATCTGGAGCGCAGGCGCCGTCACCGTGCCGGTGTACGAGACCAGTTCGCCCGAGCAGGTGCAGTGGATCCTCGGCGACTCGGGCGCGACCGCCTGCATCGTGGAACTGGACACGCACGCGGCGTCCGTCGAGTCCGTACGGGACCGGTTGCCCGCGCTCAAGCACGTCTGGCAGATCGAGGCCGACGGCGTGGCGGAGCTGGGCCGTGCGGGCCAGGACGTCAGCGACGAGACGGTGGAGGAGCGCAGCTCGCTCGCGAAGGCCGACGACCCGGCCACCATCGTCTACACCAGCGGGACCACCGGCCGTCCCAAGGGCTGTGTGCTCACCCACCGCAACTTCTTCGCCGAGTGCGGCAACGTCGTGGAGCGGCTGCGCCCCCTCTTCCGTACCGGCGAGTGCTCCATCCTCCTCTTCCTCCCGCTCGCGCACGTCTTCGGGCGGCTGGTGCAGATCGCGCCGATGATGGCGCCGATCAAGCTGGGCAACCTCCCGGACATCAAGCACCTCACGGACGAACTCGCCACGTTCCGGCCGACGTTGATCCTCGGTGTGCCGCGCGTCTTCGAGAAGGTCTACAACGCGGCGCGCGCCAAGGCGCAGGCGGACGGCAAGGGCAGGATCTTCGACAAGGCGGCGGACACCGCGATCGCCTACAGCCGCGCCAAGGACACCCCCGCCGGGCCGTCCTTCGGCCTGAAGATCAAGCACAAGATCTTCGACAAGCTCGTCTACGGCAAGCTGCGCACGGTGCTGGGCGGCCGGGGTGAGTACGCGATCTCCGGCGGCGCCCCGCTGGGCGAGCGCCTCGGGCACTTCTTCCGCGGCATCGGCTTCACGGTCCTGGAGGGGTACGGCCTGACCGAGTCCTGCGCGGCCACCGCGTTCAACCCCTGGGACCGGCAGAAGATCGGTACGGTCGGGCAGCCGCTGCCGGGTTCCGTGATCCGGATCGCGGACGACGGCGAGGTGCTGCTGCACGGCGAGCACCTGTTCAAGGAGTACTGGAACAACGAGGCCGCGACCGCGGAGGCGCTGGCGGACGGCTGGTTCCACACGGGCGATGTCGGCACCCTCGACGAGGACGGCTATCTCCGGATCACCGGCCGCAAGAAGGAGATCATCGTCACCGCGGGCGGCAAGAACGTCGCCCCGGCCGTGATCGAGGACCGCATCCGGGCGCACGCGCTGGTCCAGGAGTGCATGGTGGTCGGCGACAAGCGGCCCTTCGTGGGCGCGCTGATCACCCTGGACGAGGAGTTCTTCCGCCGCTGGGTGACCGAGCACGGCAAGCCCGCGGGCTCCACCGTCGAGTCGCTGCGCGAGGACCCGGAGCTGAACGCGGTGGTCCAGGAGGCGGTGAACGACGGCAACGCGGCCGTGTCGAAGGCGGAGTCGGTGCGCAAGTTCCGCATCATCCCCACCCAGTTCACCGAGGAGTCGGGGCACATCACGCCGTCCCTGAAGCTCAAGCGCAATGTGGTGGCGAAGGACTTCGCGGAGGAGATCGAGGCCCTCTACCGGAAGTAGACGTCCGAAGCAGACGTCCGAAGTAGAGGTCCGAGGCAGACGTTCAAGGCAGACGTCGTCTACGCGCGAAGAGGTCAGGTACGCGCGCAAGAGGTCCGAACGGACAGCGGCCGGGCGGCGGTACGCCGCCCGGCCCACCTATGTCCGGCCCCCGCGGGGTCCGTTACAGCAGATCCTTCAGCCGCTCCGCCAGCAGGTCCCAGCGCCACCGCTCCTCGACCCACTGTCGGCCCCGCTCGCCCATCCGGCGGCGCAGCCCGGGGTCACCGAGCAGGGTGATGATGCGCTCGGCCGTCTCCTCGACGCTGCCGCCCCGGACGACCCAGCCGGTCTCGCCGTCCAGCACCGCGTCGGGCGCGCCGCCCGAGTCACCGGCGACCACCGGCAGGCCCGTAGCGGACGCCTCCAGGTACACGATGCCGAGGCCTTCGACGTCCAGGCCGCCCCGGCGGGTACGGCACGGCATGGCGAAGACGTCACCCGCCCCGTAGTGCGCGGGCAGCTCCGCCCAGGGGACCGCGCCCGTGAAGCGGACCGCGTCGGCGACCCCCGTCTCGTGGGCGAGCCTGCGCAGCTCCTTCTCGTACGGCCCGCCTCCGACGATCAGCAGGACGGCGTCCGGCTCCTTGCCGCGGATGTGCGGTATCGCGCGGATCAGCGTGTCCTGGCCCTTGCGCGGGACCAGCCGGGAGACGCAGACCACCACGGGCCGGTCGGTGAGCCCCAGCCGTCGGCGGATCTCGGCGCCGCCCGAACCCGGGTGGAAGGTCTTCTCGTCCACCCCCGGCGGCAACTGCACCATCCGCCCGGCCGCCTCGGGCGTCAGCGCGGAGGCAATGCGCGAACGGGTGTACTCGCCGAGGTAGGTGAGCGTGTCGGTCGACTCGCCGATCTTGCGCAACAGGCCGCGCGCGACGGGCAGTTGGGCCCACCCCGCCTCATGGCCGTGGGTGGTCCCCACCAGGCGTTCGGCGCCCGCCCGCCGCAGCGCCGGGGCCATCAGACCGAGCGGCGCCGCCGCCCCGAACCACACCGACGTACAGCCGTGCTCGCGCAGCAGACCCACGGCCCGCCGGGTCGCGCCGGGCGTCGGCAACAGCATCGTCGTACGGTCCCGTACGACCGTGAAGGGCTGCGCGGCGTCGAAGGCGGCGGTGGCCGCGACCCCCTCCCGGCTCCGCTTCCAGGTGGAGGCGTAGACGACGACCTGTTCCGGGTCCAGCCGCAGCGCCATGTTGTGCAGGAACGCCTGGATGCCACCGGGACGTGGGGGGAAGTCGTTCGTTACGATCAAGGTCTTGTGCATCGCCGTCGACAGTACCGAACACGGTGAGCCGCCGTTCTCACAGCTCCGTACGGCCGCGCTTCATGGCCCTCGCACGCTCCTGAGGGGATCATGGCCCCTCACGGCGGAATTACACAGACAAGACGTGCTGAAACAGGGGCTCTGGTGGAAATTTCGAGCACACGGCGGTTCCCGGTCTGGCTGCTCGTCACCTGGGGTGTGACCAGACTGGCCCTGCTGCTCTTCGTCTTCAAGGTGTGGGTCTTCCCCGGCCCGGACGTCACCACCGACGTCTCCGTGATCTACCACGGCTGGTACGAGACCTTGCGCACCGGTTCCTTCCCGCATCACGACGTCACCTGGCAGTACCCGCCCGCCGCCGCACTCGCGATCCTCTCCCCCGCGCTGCTGCCCTTCGCCGACTACGCGCACGCCTTCTTCGACCTGGTCTTCCTCGCCGACCTGGCGGTCTTCTGCCTGCTGCAGTACGCGGGCCTGCGTCCCGGCAGGTCGCTGCGGGGCGCCTGGATGTGGACGGTCGGGGTGGCCCTGCTCGGCCCGACCGTGTACGCGCGCTACGACGTGATGGTGACGGCGGTGGCGGTCGCGGCGCTGCTGGCCGGTACCCGCCACCCCCGGGTGATGGGCGTGCTCGCGGGCTTCGGCGCGATGGTGAAGGTGTGGCCGGTGCTGCTGCTGGCGGGCGCCCTGCGGAGCAAGGCCTGGATCGCGGCGGCGGTGACGGCGGGCGGGCTCGCCGTGGCGTTCGCGCTGACGATGCCCGGTGCCTTCTCCTTCCTGACCTTCCAGCGCGACCGGGGCACGGAGGTCGAGTCGCTCGGTTCGCTGGTCTTCCATGTGGCCCGCCGCTACGGCTGGGAGGGCGAGGTCAGGCTCAACTACGGCTCGGTGGAGTTCCTCGGCCCCTATGTCGACTGGGTCAGCGGGGCCGCCCTCTTCCTGAGCGTGATCGCCTTCGGCTGGCTGCTGCTGTGGCGGCTGCGCGTACGGCACATGACACCGCCCGCGATCGCGGACGCGGCCTTCGTGGCCGTGCTGGTGTTCACGGTCACCAGCCGGGTGATCAGCCCGCAGTACATGGTGTGGCTGGTCGGGCTCGCGGCGGTCTGCCTGTGCTTCCGCGGCAGCCGGATGACGGTGCCCGCCGTGCTGATCCTGGCCGCCTGTCTGGCCACGGTCCTGGAGTTCCCGGTGTACTTCGGCGACGTCGTCGCCAGTGACCCGCTCGGGGTCACCCTCCTCTTCGTCCGCAACGGCCTGCTGGTGGCCGCCACGGTGACCGCCGCCCGCCAGCTCTGGCTGGGCACCGTCACCCAGCCCGCGCCGACCGTGCCGCCCCAGGCCAGCCGCACCCACGAGAGCCTGGCACCCTCCTGACGGGGGCAGGGCGCCGCCGCCACCGCGACGGCGCGGCGCCTCAGCCCAACTGCTCCGTCAGATACGCCCGCCACTGCCGCGTGAACTCCGCCGCGGTCGTCCCGAGGACCTTCTTCAGCGCGTCCTCGACGGCCCCCGCGCGCCGGGAGTGGTCGCCCACGGCCGCGTAGAAGTCGTGCAGGCGGGCCTCGCCCCAGCGGTCCGCGATCATCCGGCAGGCCAGCCAGCCGCCCTCGTAGGCCCGTGCCAGCTTGCCCGCGTCCGCGGCGAAGGCGAAGTCCGCGTCCTTCGGCAGCGCGCCCGGCAGATGCCCCTGCGCCACGAAGCGGTCGAGTTCGGGGGCCACCTCGGCGGGCGTACGACCGCTGCCGCGGTAGCCGATCCAGTCCGCGTAGCCCTCCGAGAGCCACAGCGGCGTGGCCGCGTCGGTGTGGGCGCGGGTGGCGACATGCGTGGTCTCGTGGGTGAGGACGACCTGCTTGCCCGGCTCGCTGAGGCCGCCGTACGCCTCGGGGTTCACGACGATCCGGTCCGCGGGCGCCTTCCCGCCCGTCTCCGCGGTGGTGACCGCGGCGATCCCCCGGTACCCGGCCGCGGGCGCGCCGAGCAGGCCCGCCATCCCGTTCAGCGTCCGCGGGACGACGACCACCACATGCCCCGGCCAGTCGTCGCCCCAGGCCGCGCTGACGGCGGGCACCGCCCGGTCCGCGAGGCGCGCCACGGCTCGCAGGGCGTACCGCGGCTGCCCGACCCCGAGGACGAGGCTGTGCGCCCCGTGGGCGACCTCGACGCTGCCCTGCTCCCACAGTTGCTCGCCGGTGCCGGGGGCGGGCTCGTCGGAGCCGACGTACCAGCGTCCGTCGGTGCGGGTCAGCCGCAGAACGCGGGCGGCGGTGACGGGCTCCCGGTCGTATCCCTGGACGCGGTAGCGCAGTTCGGCGTCGGCCGTGGCGCGGTCGCCGGTGCGGTGCAGGGCGGTGAGGCGGTACGACCAGGCGGCCAGCGGCACGTCGTGGAGGTGGTCGAAGGAGTCGGCGGCGTTCGCAGACGGCGCCCCGGTCGCCAGGAACGCGGACCGGTCCCGGTCCAGGACCGCCGCCGCCCGCCGGTCGAGCACCCGCTGTACGGCGGCCCTCTGCGCGCCCCCGTCCGGGCCGCCGCAGCCGACGAGCCCGGACCCGGCGAGCAGCAGCACACAGCACGCCACGACTCCCGGCACCCGCACCCGCCCTCGCCCAGCCACCGTCCGATGGTACGTGGCGGCCGGACCCGCTCCGGGGGCTGGATCAGGGCCTGGTGACCGACGAGACAGGCATCATCCCGACCGGGTCGTAGCGCACCACGGCGCCCGGGTGCGGGGCGTGGATGACCATGCCGCCGCCCACGTACATCCCCACATGGCTGGCGTCGTCGCGGTAGACGACCAGGTCGCCGGGGCGGGCCTCGGAGAGCGGCACCCGGCGTCCGGCGTAGCGCTGCTGCTGGGAGGTGCGCGGCAGTCCGATGCCCGCGTGCGCGTAGGACCACTGCATGAGGCCCGAGCAGTCGAAGCCGACCGGCCCGGTGGCGCCCCACACGTACGGGCGGCCGAGCGCGGAGCGGGCCGCGGCGACAGCGGCGGCTGCGCGGCCGTCGGGTGCGACCGCCACGCCCCTGAGGTCGGGCACGTCACCGGCGGAGCGGGACGCCCGCTCGTAGGCGCTGCGCTGCGCCATAGGCAGGGAGTTGAGCAGGCGCCGGGCCGCGGCGAGCTTCCGCTCGACCGCCTTCTTGTGCTGGGTGACCGCCTTGCGGCTCTTCTCCAGCGCGGCGCACTTCCTGGCCGCCTCCGCGCGTTCCTGGGCCAGTTCACGCAGCGCGGACTGAAGTTCCTTGAGCCGTAAGGCCTGATGGACGCCGATCCGGTCGAGGGCGGCGGCCCGGTCGAGGTAGGCGTCGGGGCTGTCGGAGAACAGCAGCGCGAGGGAGGGGTCGAGGCCGCCGGAGCGGTACTGGGCCCCGGCGAGCGCGCCGAGCGCGTCCCGCAGGGCGTTGACGCGGCCCTGCTGCCGTGCGATGCGGTCCTGCGCCTGACCGACCTGCCGACGCAGCGAACCGGCCTGCTCGGTGGCCTTGTCGTAGGCCTCGGTGGCCCGTTCGGCCTCCTGGTACAGCCGGTCGACCGTGGCACGGGCGTCGTCGTGCGGCACGGCGTTCGCCGGTACGACACCGATGGCGGCGGCTGCCGCCGCGGACACAACGGCCACGGTGGCGCCACGACCCCGGCCGAGGCCGGATGGTGCAAGGGCAGGCCCTGAACGGCGATGGGACCCCACGAGCTGTCGCACTCCCTTCCGCTGACACACCCCGCCCCTCGGCGGGGAAACGCGGCAGACAGTAGCCGGGTGATCACTCGGTGACCAAAGGCCGTTCGGGGGGCACACAATCCGACGCCCCGCCTCTGACGCAGGTCATCGGCGGGGCGCGGGGTCAGCGGAGGGCGCTGGAATTCGCTCGTTCGGGCGTGGTGACGCGAAGGACCTGGAAGGACCTGACGGGACGTCAGATGCGTACGCCGAACTGGAACGGCATGTTGTTGATCGACTCGTAGCGCACGACCGTGCCGGTGCGCGGGGCGTGCAGCACCTGGCCGTTGCCCGCGTAGAGGCCGACGTGGTGCTGGTCGCCGTAGAAGATGACCAGGTCGCCGACCTGGAGCTGGCTGGCGCTGTAGATGCGCGTGCCGTCGTTGGCCTGCGCCTGCGACTGGCGGGATATCGTGACGCCGGCCTGGGCGTAGGCCCAGGAGGTCAGACCCGAGCAGTCGAAGGAGGACGGGCCGGTGGCGCCCCAGACATAGGGCGAGCCGATCTTGGTCTGGGCGGCGGCGAAGGCGGCGGCGGCGCGACCGGAGGCGGGCTTGCTGGAGCCGGTCGGGGCGGTGCCGGTCGAGGCGGTGCCGGTGGAGGTGTTCAGCGCGCTGCGCTCGCTGGCACGGCTGGCGCGGTCCTCCTCCTTCTTCAGGGCCGCGCGCTCCTGGGCCGTCAGGCTGTTGAGCAGCCGCTGCGCCTCACCGAGCTTGCCCTGGACTTCCTTCTTCTTCTTGCCCAGTTCGGTGCGGGTGGTCGACAGATCCTTGAGCTTGTCGGAGGCTTCCTTGCGCTGCTGGGCCAGCTCGCGCTGCTTCTCCTGGATCTTCTTCAGCGCCTCGACCTGCTGGCCGCTGAGCTGGTCGAGCGTGGACGCCTGATCGAGGAAGTCGTCCGGGTTCGCGGAGAGGAAGAGCTGCAGGGACGGGTCGATGCTGCCGGTGCGGTACTGGGCGCTGGCCATCGTGCCGATGCCCTCGCGCAGCTTGTTGAGGTCTTCCTGGCCGCGGGCGACGGTGTCCTGAAGCGTGGAGATCTGCTTCTCCAGCTTCTCCTGCTTCTCCTTGGCCCCGTTGTACTTCTCGGTGGCCTTCTCCGCGTCTTCGTAGAGCTTGTCGACCTTGGACTTGACCTCGTCCTTCGTCGGCTTCGCGTTGGGCGCGGCGTTGGCCGCCTGCGCACTGAGGGCCACGGCTGCCGCGGCGACGGTGGTGAGCACGGTCACGCGGGTGCGGCTCGGCTGCTTGGGTCGACGGTGGGACGCCACGAAGGCGATCTCCTTCTTCCTTCAGCCGCCTACCGACACGCCGGCGGGCGGTGACCCTTCGCCGTCACCCCCAATGAGTGATCACCCGAGCGAAGGTTCGAGGCCAGACCCTAGTGACCTTCCTGTGATCAGTTCAAATCCTGACGTGAAAATTCTCCGTCACGGTGTGCATTCTTTGCACTCAACTCACGTGCAGTGATGTCCGATTGACGCTACGTTGCGTGAGGGGCGTACCAATCCGGGCATCCCCGACGGATGTTGCGGTTGGTGCGTACGGGACTCATGGGGCACCGGCCGCGGAGTTCCGCGGACGGGCGGAACGGGGCGGCGACTTCAGGGGTGACTTCAGGACAGCCGCTTGAGCAGGACCGCGGACGCGACCGGGCGCGCCCCCGCCCTGGCGACCCCGTCGGCCACCTCACGGTCGGTGGAGGCGACGATGACCGGCCGGCCCGGCGGCTCCGCGCGCACCAGTTGGCGGATCAACTCATCGGCCGTGACGCCCGGTTTGGAGAACAGCACGCGCACCCCGCGCGGCGGGGCCAGCAGAACGGGCGCGGCCAGCTCGGCCCCGTCGAAGACACACGTGACCTCGGCGCCGGTCTTCGCGGCGAGTTGCGAGAGCTGCCCGAGGATCCTGAGCCGCTGCTTCTCCAACGGCATCTGCGGATAGCCGGTCTTGGTGACGTTGTAGCCGTCGACGACCAGATGCGCCTGCGGCAGCGCCAGCAACTGGTCCAGGATCGCGGGGTCGTTGTCGGACAGCGCGCGGGCCGCGATGTCCTTCGGGGTCATCCGGCCCGGCTCCACCGCGTCCACGGTGTCCGCGGGACGTACGGACACCGGCGGCAACGCGAGTTCGCGCCGCAGCCCCTGGGCCGCGTCCAACACCGTGTCGAGCAGCAGCCGTACGCGCATGTCCTCGACGCTGCGGCCCTCGCGCGCCGCCCTGCGCGTGGCCTCCAGGGCGGCTTCCGCCTCCCCGAGGCGCGCCTTGAGCCGCCGGGTCTCGCTCTCGGCGGCCGAGACGCGCGTATGGCTCTCGGCCCGTACGGCCTCCATCTCGCCGCGCGCCTTGCGCAGGGCGGCCTCGCCGCGCTTGACGTCGCTGAGGGCGGCGCGCAGCTTGCGCTGAAGCGATTCGGCCTCCTTGCGCGCCGAGTCCAGCTCCGCGCGCAGGCGTTCGGTCTCCGTGCGGGTGTGGGCGCGGGCGGCCGTCAACTCCGCGCGCAGCCGCTCCAGCTCGGCGCGGCTCTCCTCGTCGGCCCGCTCGGCGTCCGCGCGTTGGACCTCCTCGCCCGCGGCGGTCACCAGCTTCACCCAGCCCGCGGGGCGCAGCACATAGGCCGCCGCCGCCACGTCGACGGGGTTCGCGGCGGGCGGGGGCGCGCCGGAGTCGAGGGCGTCGGTGAGTTCCGGCTGGGCCTCTTTGAGCTTCTCCCCGATGCGCCGGCGGAACACCGGGTCGTTCTCCACGGCCGCCGCCATGGCGTTACCGGCGAACTTGGCCCGGCGGGTGGGCGTGAACCGGGCGTACTGCCGCAGTTGCGCGGGCAGTTCGCCGAGCGTCAGCCCGCCGAAGCCGTCGGCCACGATCTGCACGACCCGGCGGCGCACGCCGTCGGGCAGCGGACGGTCGAGCACCTCAGCGGTGCCGTCGGCCGGCTCCCCGCCCATGGTCTCCACGATCCGTCACCCCACTACCTGTGCGGAAGCCGCTCCT
Source organism: Streptomyces macrolidinus (assembly GCF_023887685.1). Taxonomy (GTDB): domain Bacteria; phylum Actinomycetota; class Actinomycetes; order Streptomycetales; family Streptomycetaceae; genus Streptomyces; species Streptomyces macrolidinus. The sequence continues at coordinate 264,118 of NZ_JAMWMR010000002.1, forward strand.
TCAGGAGCCGGCGCCCGGCCTGTCCACGAGTTCCACCTGGTCCACGGCGTTGCACCAGCGGCAACGCACGGACTCGATGGTCTCACTGACCACCTCGCGCTCCTCCACCTCGGGTTCACCGGACAGATCGAGATGCACGTACTCCACGACCTTCGACGAACGGGTCACATCGAAACGCGTGAGGTTGCCGCAGAGCGTGCAGCGCCAGCGGGTCTTCTCGGTCGGCAGGGGAACCGTCATCGTGGCCGCTCTTCCTTCTTCCAGTCTCCGTGATGCGCCAGCTTCCCTGGAGCGTGTGGCTCGTAACCCTACGGCCTGGCGGGTGTCCCATGCCCGCCCGTCCGGAACGGCGAGGCACTCTGTGCGTATCCGTCCGGTTACGCCATGCTCTGTCCCATGCGCTCCACCTGGAACAGGGCGGTCGGCAGAGCGGTGCGGGACCCCTCGGCGCCGATGACCCACGGGCTGATCGCCCTGTGCTGCTTCCTCTTCGTGATCGGACCGGCCGCGGGCCTGATCCCCGCGTACGGCACCGGGGAGGCGCTGATCGCCGCCCAGCGGGCCTACTTCGGCCACTGGGGCGTGGTGCCCGCGGAGCTGTTCAGCGGGGCGCCACGGGCCGTACTCACCCCCGCCACGGCGCTGTTCGTGCACGGGAGCTGGGTGCATCTGCTCGGCAACATGCTCTTCCTCCATGTCTTCGGGGCGATGACCGAGGAGCGGATGGGCCGCCTGGAGTTCGCCCTGTTCTATCTGGGCTGCGGCGCTCTGGCACTGCTCGGGTACGCGGCGGCCGACGCCGACTCGGCCCAGAGCCTGGTCGGGGCGTCCGGCGCGATCTCCGGTGTCCTCGGCGCCTTCCTCTTCCTGTTCCCGAGGGCCAGGGTCACCAGTCTCTTCCCGTTCCTGCTCTTCCTCCCGCTGCGCTTCCCGGCCTGGGTGGTGCTGCCCTTCTGGGCGAGCCTGCAGTGGCTGGCGGCCGGCCGGGCCACCGAGAGCCCGGGGGTCGCCTACCTCGCCCATGTGATCGGGTTCTCGCTGGGCTTCCTCTACGCGTGGGTGCGCTACGGACGTACGAGTAGGGTGAAATCCCCAGCCAAGGCCCCCGAGGGAGAACACCAGCCGTGATCACCGCGATCGTCCTCATCAAGACCAGCGTGGACCGGATCCCCGAGATCGCCGAGTCGATCGCCGCTCTGGACTGCGTCAGCGAGGTCTTCTCCGTCACCGGTACCTACGACCTCATCGCCATGGTCCGGGTGAAGGCCCACGACGACCTCGCCGACGTCATCCCCGGCCGCATCAGCAAGATCCCGGGCGTCCTGGCCACGGACACGCATGTCGCCTTCCGCACGTACTCGCAGCACGACCTGGAGGCGGCGTTCGCGATCGGTCTGGACAACTAGGGCCGGCTCTCTACGACCGCCCGGCCCCGCGGACCACGAGTTCCCGCACCGCGCGCAGGAACCGCTCCACGTGCTCGTCGGGGGTGCCCGCGCCGAAGCTGACGCGGATCGCGTTCAGGGGCTTCTCGCCGGGCGCGCTCTCGGGGGCGTTCCCGGCGGCGTTCTCAGGGGCGCCGCACTCCCCCGGTGTGCGCGGGTCGCCGCCGAGCAGGGTGCGCACCAGAGGGTGGGCGCAGAACAGGCCGTCCCGTACGCCGATCCCGTACCCGGCGGAGAGCGCGGCGGCGAAGCGGGAGCCGTCCCAGCCCTCGACGACGAAGGACAGCACGCCGACCCGGGGCGCCTCGTCGCCGAAGAGCGAGAGCACCGTGACCTCCGGGATCTCGGCGAGCCCGTCCCTGACCGTACGGACCAGATGCTGCTCGCGGTCGACCAGTGACGCGAACCCGGCCTCGGTGAGGGCCCGGCACGCGGCGGCGATGGCGTAGGCGCCGATCACGTTGGGCGACCCGGCCTCGTGCCGCGCGGCGCCCTCGTGCCACTCGACGTCCACTCCCCCGTCCGTACGCCGGGTGACGCTGCGGCTGGCGCCGCCGCCCGCGAGGTACGGCTCGGCCGCGCGCAGCCAGTCGGCGCGACCGGCGAGGACGCCGGAGCCGAAGGGGGCGTACAGCTTGTGCCCGGAGAAGGCGACCCAGTCGACGTCCAGGTCGCGCACGGACACCGGGTGATGCGGGGCGAGCTGGGCGGCGTCCAGGACGATCCGGGCGCCGTGCGCGTGGGCAGCCGCCGCCAGCTCGCGTACGGGCCACCGCTCGCCGGTGACGTTGGAGGCGCCGGTGACGCAGACGAGGGCCGGGCCGTGGGGGTCCCGGTCGGCCAGGGCGTGCTCCAGGGTCTCCACGGCCTGGCGCGGCGTGCGCGGCGCGTCGAGGTAGGTGACGTCGGAGTTCCGCCAGGGCAGCAGGGAGGCGTGGTGCTCGGTCTCGAAGACGAAGACCCGGCAGCCCGCCGGGAGGGCCGCGGCGAGCAGGTTGAGCGAGTCGGTGGTGGACCGGGTGAAGATCACCTCATGTCCGTCCGCGCAGTCGAGGAAGTCGGCGACGGTCCGGCGGGCGTTCTCGAAGAGGTCGGTGGACACCTGCGAGAGATGCCCGGCGCCGCGGTGGACGCTGCCGTAGTAGGGCGCGTACGCCGCCACGTCGTCCCAGACCCGCTGGAGCGCGGGGGCGCTGGCGGCGTAGTCGAGCGCGGCGTAGGTGATCTCGCCGCCGGACGCGAGCGGGACGGTGACGTCACGGCCCAGCACGGGCAGCGGAGCCGGGAGGGACGGGGCGGCGGCAGGGGTGAGGACAGACATGGGTGCACTCCCGTGAGAGCAGACGGAACCACCGTGCCGGGCGGCGCACGCGAGAGCACGCCTGCGTCAGCGGCACAGGGTGAAGTGGAGAAGGGGGATGCGGGGGTGGGGCCGGACGGCCCTAACGCATTCGCTTGCTCACGGGGAGGCTCCCTCGTACGACCAGGACCCCTGGTGACGCGAGGGGTCCGCGCTTGCCGTGGGCCTTGCTGCTCACGGCCTGGTCTTCACCCGGGGCACCCCGCCACGGACGGAGGGTTGCCGGACAGTCGGCCGGGGCCTTGCGACTGTCACTCATGACCTGGTTCAGGACCGTACGGGACGTGATCGTCCGGCCGCAACTCCTGTCCGGATAGCGGGATGTACGGCGCTCTGCCCGCCTCTTGAGGAAACACGCCTCTTGATGAAGAGACACCGAGGAAGCACGACGGCGCGGAGCCCGGCGTCATGCCGGACTCCGCGCCCTCGCCGCGCCTATGCGTTGCTCGCGGCCACCCAGCGCTCCAGCGTCCGCCGGGCCGCGCCCGAGTCGATCGACTCCGCGGCCTGCTCCATCCCGGCGCGGATCTGCTCGGCCAGCGAGGCCCCCGTGGGCTCCAGCGCCACCAGCGCCGCCGCCGAGTTCAGCAGCACCGCGTCCCGTACCGGCCCGGTCTCGCCCTCCAGCAGCCGCCGCGCGACGTCCGCGTTGTACGAGGCGTCCGCGCCCCGCAGCGCCTCCAGGGGCACCAGGTCGATACCGACGTCCCGGGGATCGAAGTGCTCCTCGGTCACCTTGCCGTCCCGGACGATCCACACATGGGACGTGGAGGTCGTGGTCAGCTCGTCGAGGCCGTCGTCGCCGCGGAACACCAGGGAGGAGTTGCCGCGTTCGGCGAAGACGCCGGCCACGATCGGCGCCTCGTGCGCGATGGCCACGCCGACCGCCTGCGACTTCACCTTCGCCGGATTGGTCAGCGGACCGAGGAGGTTGAACACCGTCCGGATCCCCAACTGCCCGCGCGCGGCGCCGACATGGCGCAGTGCCGGATGGAACTTCACCGCGAAGCAGAAGGTGATCCCGGCCTCCTGGGCGACCTCCACGACCCGCTTCGGGGTCAGGTCGAGGTTGACGCCCAGCTTCTCCAGCACGTCGGACGCCCCGGACGCCGAGGACGCGGCACGGTTGCCGTGCTTGACGACCTTCGCGCCGGTACCCGCGACGACGATCGACGACATGGTGGAGATGTTCACCGTCTTCGCGCCGTCGCCGCCCGTACCGACGATGTCGACGGTGGCGCCCGGTACCTCTATCACGTTCGCGTGCTCGTACATCGTGCGGACGAGCCCGTTGATCTCCTCGACCGTCGCGCCCTTGGCGCGCAGGGACACCGCGAACCCGGCGATCTGCGCGTCGGTCGCCTCCCCGCGCATGATCAGGTTCATCGCCCAGGCGGTGTCGTCCGCGGTGAGGTTCCGGCCCTCCAGCAGGCCGTTCAGCAGGGCGGGCCAGGAACGGGCCGCCGCGGTGTCGCCTCCAGCGGGGGTCACAGCAGTCATCAGCCGCTCCTGGGGTGATGTCCCGAACGGGACGCGAATCGAACTGGTACCAGCCTATCCAGCTCCGGACACGAGGAAGGACCCCGTCCGCAGTGCAGACGGGGTCCTTCGTGGCGTGGCGTGCCGCGATCAGTGGTGGCCGTGGCCGCTCGTGATCTCCTTGTACTCCTCAGCCGTGGGCTTGGGGATCTGGTTCTCTTCCCCGAAGTACGCGGTGCTCAGCTTGGCGCGGAGCTTCTGCGAACCCTTGAGCTTCCGCTCGACGCCGTTCTCGTCGACGAGCGGGCCGATCTCGGCCGGCTGGTACTGCTCGTGCGCGGTGAGCGTGTGGAGCTGCTCCTGGCTGAGCGGCTCGTGCACCTCGATGAACTCACCGTGCGGCAGCCGCTTGATGATGCCCGACTCGCGGCCGTGCAGCACCTTGTCGCGGTCGCGGCGCTGGAGGCCGAGGCAGATCCGCTTGGTGATGATGAACGCGAGGACCGGTCCGACGAAGAACGTGATACGGACGAACCAGGTGATCGCGTTGATCGACAGGTGGAAGTGCGTGGCCCACAGGTCGTTGCCACCGCCGACCAGCATCACCAGGTAGGCGGTGAGCCAGGCGACACCGAACGCGGTACGCGTCGGGGCGTTGCGCGGACGGTCCAGGATGTGGTGCTCGCGCTTGTCGCCGGTGACCCACGACTCGATGAACGGGTAGACCGCGATCGCGGCGAGGACCAGCGGGAAGATCACCAGCGGGATGAACACACCCAGGACGAGCGTGTGACCCCACAGGTTGATCTCCCAGCCCGGCATCACACGGATCAGACCCTCGGCGAAGCCCATGTACCAGTCGGGCTGGGCGCCCGTGGACACCTGGTCCGCGCGGTAGGGGCCGATGCCCCAGATCGGGTTGATCGAGGCGATCGCCGCGATGGCCGCGATGACACCGAAGACCAGGAAGAAGAAGCCTCCGGCCTTGGCCATGTACACCGGCAGCAGCGGCATGCCGACGACGTTGTTGTTCGTCTTGCCGGGACCCGCGAACTGCGTGTGCTTGTGGTAGAAGACCAGGATCAGGTGCGCGACCATCAGGCCGAGCATGATGCCGGGCAGCAGCAGGATGTGGATCGAGTAGAAGCGGGCCACGAAGTCGTGCCCCGGGAACTCGCCGCCGTAGAGGAACATCGAGATGTACGTACCGACGATCGGCACGGACAGGATCGCGCCCTCCATGAAGCGGACACCGGTGCCGGAGAGCAGGTCGTCCGGGAGCGAGTAACCGGTGAAGCCGGTGAACATGCCGAGGACGAACAGCAGGAAGCCGAACAGCCAGTTGACCTCACGCGGCTTGCGGAACGCGCCCGTGAAGAACACGCGCATCATGTGCACGAACATGCCGGCGAGGAAGATCAGCGCGGCCCAGTGGTGGATCTGCCGGATCAGCAGACCACCGCGGACCTCGAAGCTGATGTGCATGGTCGAGTTGAAGGCCTCGCTCATCAACTGACCCTGCAACGGCACGTAACTGCCGTCGTAGACCACCTCGTTCATCGACGGGTGGAAGAACAGCGTCAGATACACACCCGTGAGGATGATGATGATGAAGCTGTACATGCACACTTCGCCCAACATGAACGACCAGTGGTCGGGGAAGATCTTGCGCATGTTGGCCTTGGCCAGGGAGTAGATCCCCAGGCGACCGTCGGCCCAGTCCGCTACACGCTCGCCGGCCGGCGGCTCTCGGCGCGCGCCGGACTCGTTGCTCGGGTTAGTGCTCATCCGCGCTCCCAGAATGCAGGACCGACGGGCTCTTCGAAGTCGCCGAGCGCTTCGAGGTAACCATCCGCGTTGACGCCGATGCGCAGCTGCGGCAGGGCGTGCCCGGCCGGGCCGAAGATGACCCGGGCACCGTCGGAGAGGTCGAAGGTGGACTGGTGACACGGGCAGAGGACGTGGTGCGTCTGCTGCTCGTAGAGGGAGATCGGGCAACCGACGTGGGTGCAGATCTTCGAGTAGGCCACGATGCCCTCGTGGGACCACTCGAGTTCCTTCTTGTCCTTGATGTCGACCGGCTCCAGCCGGACGAGCATCAGGGCCGCCTTGGCGATCTCGTTCTGGAATTCCTCGTCGTGCTCCTCCAGGCCCTCGGGCTTGGCGAAGGTGAGCGAGCCGACCGCGACGTCCGAAGGACGCATCGGCTGGTTCGTGTTCATGTTGACGAGGAGCTTGCCGTTGCGCCAGGCGGTGTGGCGCAGCTTCGTCCCGGGCTTCGGGCCGAGGCCGCCCAGCAGGAAGAGGCTGGAGAGCGGCACCACGGTCAGCGCACCGAACATCGTGGTGCGGATGAGCTTGCGGCGGCCGATCGCGGATTCCTTGGCACCCTGGCGGAAGTCGGCCATGACCTTCGCCTTGACCTCGGGCGAGGCCTCGATCGGGTGACGCTCGTCGGCGACCTCCACGTCGGACATCAGGGTGCGGGCCCAGTGGACCGCGCCCGCGCCGATCGCGAACAGCGCCACGCCCAGCGTCAGGCCCAGCGCGAAGTTGAGCGCGCTGACGTGACCGAGCGGGAAGACGTAGATCGACTTGTCGACCGGGATCGCGAGGTACGAGGCGATGAAGCCGACGGCGGCCAGCATCGACAGCGTGAACAGCAGGGCTACCGTGCGCTCGGAGCGCTTGGCGGCCCGCTCGTCGATGTCCTGGATCCGGGGCTCGTGGGGCGGGAGACCCGGATCGGCGAACGGGTTCCTCTCGTCCGCGACCTCACCGGCCGCGGACTCCTGCTCAGCGGGCAGGTTCTCTTCGGGAATGTCTTGGCTACTCATGACTTCTTGGCCTTTGCGGTCCGAGCGGCGACCCAGACGGCGACCGCGATCAGCGCACCGAGTCCGAAGATCCAGGCGAACAGGCCCTCGGAGACCGGGCCGAGACCGCCCAGCTCCAGACCGCCCGGGTTCTTGGTCTCATCGCTGTTGACCGCGTCGAGGTACGCGATGATGTCCTTCTTGTTCTCCGACGACAGCGTGGTGTCGGGGAAGGACGGCATGTTCTGCGGGCCGGTCTGCATGGCCTCGTAGAGATGCTTCGGAGAGACACCCTCAAGGGTCGGCGCGAACTTGCCGTGCGTCAGCGCGCCACCCTTGCCGGTGAAGTTGTGGCACTGCGCGCAGTTCTGGCGGAAGAGCTCGCCACCCCGACCGAGGTCAGCACCCTCGGGGCTGTACTCGTTCGTCGTCGGCACGGCCGGACCGGCGCCGAGGGAGGCGACGAAGGCCGCGAGCTGGTCGATCTCGGCCTGCGTGTAGATGGTCTTCTTCCGCGGGACCTGGGCGCCCTGGGAAGTGGCGGCCGGCATACGGCCGGTGCCCACCTGGAAGTCCACGGCCGCGGCGCCTACGCCCACCAGGCTCGGGCCGTCGGAGCTGCCCTGACCGCCGGTGCCGTGGCAGCTTGCGCAACCCACCTGGTAGAGCTTCTTGCCCTCTTCGATGGCGAGGGACTGCGCGGTCTCATCGGCCTGTGCCTTGCTCGCGGGCGCGAACGCGGCGTACAGCCCCCCGGTGGCCGCCAGCGCGAGGAGTAGGACGACGACAGCCGCCAGCGGATGGCGTCGTCGTGCGGAGAGCTTTTTCACGGATTACCCCGGTGTCAGGATCTTCTGCGTCGATGCTTCTGGAAATGGATCGTGTCGTCGCGAGCGATCGGCTCCCCCCGATCGGGTGACCGTTCGCCTTCGCCGACCGATTACTTGATCATGTAGATCGTGGCGAAGAGGCCGATCCAAACGACATCGACGAAGTGCCAGTAGTAGGACACGACGATGGCGGCGGTCGCCTGCTCATGAGTGAACCTCTTCGCCGCGTAGGTGCGTCCGAGGACCAACAGGAAGGCGATGAGACCGCCGGTCACATGCAGTCCGTGGAATCCGGTGGTCAGATAGAACACCGAGCCGTACGGGTCCGAGGACAGCGAGAGGCCGTCCTTCTTGACCAGCTCGGTGTACTCGAAGACCTGGCCACCGATGAAGATCGCACCCATGATGAAGGTGAGGATGAACCAGCCCCGGAGCTTCTTCACGTCCCCGCGCTCGGCGGCGAAGACGCCGAGCTGACAGGTCAGTGAGGAAAGCACCAGGATGGTGGTGTTCGTCGCCGAGAACGGGAAGTTGAGAGCACTCGCCATCTCCTTCCAGTGCTCGGGCCCGGTCACCGATCGCAGGGTGAAGTACATCGCGAAGAGGGCCGCGAAGAACATCAGCTCGGAACTCAGCCAGATGATGGTTCCGACGCTGGTGAGGTTCGGTCGATTGACCGACGGGTGCGCGTGCCCGGTTTCTACTGTCGTTGCTGTCGCCACGACCGACATTATGTCGGTCGCTTATCCCGCCCTCACGCCGGGGGGTGCTGTTCGGGGCCGCCGTACCGTGTGTACTGCCCGGATGGCGCATCAAAGCGGTGTTCCGGCCCGCTGTTGACGCGGTACGCGAGGGAGTACGATCCGGCGCAACGATCCGTTCCGTACGACGCAGACGTCCCGGAGGGAACATGCAGCCGACCGCCACGGTGCTGGTCTACAGCGACGACTCCACCACCCGAGAACAGGTGCGGCTCGCGACCGGGCGCAGGCCCGCCGCGGACCTTCCCGAGGTCGAGTTCGTGGAGTGCGCGACACCGGGCGCCGTCCTCAGAGAGCTGCACCGGGGCGGCATCGACGTGTGCGTCCTGGACGGCGAGGCCGTGCCGATGGGCGGGATGGGCGTCTGCCGGGAGATCAAGGACGAGATCTTCGAGTGCCCGCCCGTGCTGCTGCTGATCGCCCGGCCGCAGGACGCCTGGCTGGCGACGTGGAGCCGGGCGGACGCCGCTGTGGCGCTGCCGGTCGAGCCGGTCGAGTTCGCCTCGGCCCTGGCCACGCTGCTGCGGCGCAAGGCCCTGGTGAGCGCCTGAGGGCTGCCCCCGGGGCTCCTGGGAGGCCGGGCCTCCCAGGAGCCTCAGGCGGCCTCGGGGCGCAGTCGTGCGCGGTCCTGGGGGCTCGCGCCGTCGGGCGAGCCGACCAGGGCGCTGCCCTTGCGCCACTTCGTCCAGTCGAGGTTCCAGTCGCCGTAGCCGTTGCCGAACGGGGCCATGTCCTCGCCCCCGGAGTTGATGACCTTGACGACGTCGCCGACCCGCACGGTGTCGTAGAACCACTGGGCGTTGCCGTTGCTCATCCCGGTGCAGCCGTGGCTGACGTTGGCGTACCCCTGGGAGCCGACGGACCAGGGCGCGGCGTGCACGTACTCACCGCTGTAGGTGACCTGGGCCGCCCAGTGGACCAGGAGGTCGTAGGAGTCCGAGGAGCCCTCGGCGATGCCGATGCTGGTTCCCCGCATCCGTACGGTGGGCTCCTTGCTCAATATGACCTTGACGCCGTTGCGGGTGGCGTAGCCCGGTCTGCCCGTGGTGACGGGGATCTGCCGGATCGGCTTGTCGTCCTTGTAGACCGTCAGCAGATGGGTGGCGGCGTCCGTGACGGCCACGACGCGGTCGCCGGTGGTGATCTTCAGGGGCTTGGTGTCGGCGCCCCAGAGGTGGTCGGAGATCTTCACGTCCGCGAGGTTGCTGTGGACCGTGATGGTGGCGTGGGCGGGCCAGTACTCCTTGGGGCGGTAGTGGAGCGTCTTGTCGTCGACCCAGTACCAGGAGCCCTGCGCCGCGGGCTGCGAGTCCACCTTGAGGGCACGCTCCACGACGGCCCGGGACGCCTTGTCCTTGACGGGCTCGCTGAGTTCGGCGGTGACGGGCTGGCCGACGCCGTAGGTACCGGCCTTGGGGCCGAAGGTGACGTTCAGCCGCTTCTTGGTCTCGGGTGTGCTGGTGCGGACGTCGTAGACCTTGCGGCCGGGGGCGCCGTCGTCGTCCTCCGTGCTCACCTGCACCGTGTAGCGGGTGCCTGCGGCCAGGGGGGACGTGCTGTGCCAGCGGCTGCCGTCCGCGGTGAGTTCACCCGCCACGTGGCGTCCTCGGGCGTCGGTGGTCGTCACGTCCGTGATGCGCCCGTCCGAGCCCGCGAGGGAGACCTCCAGGGGCTTGTCGGGGTCGGCCTTCTTGCCGTCCCCCACGGGCACGTTGAAGTCGATGTCGTCGGAGGCGTCGTACGGCTTCTCCGAGAGCGGGTCGCCCGCCCCGCAGGCGACGGGGCCCGCGCCCAGGGCGATCGCCAACAGAGCGCACCCGACGGCTTTACGGTGCCGCGGGGCCCGCGCCGGCAGTCGCGGGTCGGAGGCTGCTGCGCGCCGGAAGAACACTGAGTGGCTCATGCCCTCACGCTAGGGAGGGCCCCCCGCCGCGGCATGCCGAGTGAGCCGTCCGAGGGAAGAGGCGAGGACCGAATGAGGGAGCCCGGACGCTCCTTGCGGAGTGTCCGGGCTCTCGTGCGCTCAGCGCGTGTTACTGGGTGCGGTTCTCACCGCGGTAGTACTCGAAGACCCAGCCCCACAGACCCACGAGGATGATCGGAGCCGAGAAGTACATGAGCCACCAGCCGACCGCGACACCGAGGAAGGCGAGCGCGCCACCGACAGCGAGGGCGAGCGGCTGCCAGCTGTGCGGGCTGAAGAAGCCCAGCTCGCCGGCGTCGTCCGCGACATCGGCTTCCTTGTTGTCCTGGGCGCCCGTGTCGACTCGCCTGGCCGTGAAGGTCAGGTAGTAGCCGACCATGATGCTCAGGCCGAAGGCCAGGAAGAGCGCGGTGGAGCCGGCCGGTTCCTTCGACCACACGGCGTAGACGATCGCCATGGCCAGGATGAAGACGGACAGCCAGATGAACATCTTGCCTTGGATCTTCACTTGCCGGCCTCCTTTCCACCGGTGATGCCCTTGCTGCTACCGGCACCGGCACCGACCGTCTCGAGCTGCTCGAGCGCGGCGATCTCCGGGTAGTGCAGGTCGAAGGCGGGCGATTCGGAACGGATCCGCGGCAGCGTGAGGAAGTTGTGCCGCGGCGGCGGGCAGGACGTCGCCCACTCGAGCGAACGGCCGTAGCCCCACGGGTCGTCGACCTCGACCTTCTTGCCGTACTTGGCCGTCTTCCACACGTTGTAGAAGAAGGGCAGCATCGACAGGCCGAGCAGGAACGAGCTGATCGTCGAGACCATGTTCAGGGCGGTGAAGCCGTCGGCCGCGAGGTAGTCCACGTAACGACGCGGCATACCCTCGGCGCCCAGCCAGTGCTGGACAAGGAAGGTGCCGTGGAAGCCGAAGAACAGCGTCCAGAACGTGATCTTGCCGAGGCGCTCGTCGAGCATCTTGCCCGTGAACTTCGGCCACCAGAAGTGGAATCCGGCGAACATCGCGAAGACGACCGTACCGAAGATCACGTAGTGGAAGTGCGCCACCACGAAGTACGAGTCCGTGATGTGGAAGTCGAGCGGCGGCGAGGCCAGGATGACACCGGTCAGACCACCGAAGGTGAAGGTGATCAGGAAGCCGAGGGTCCACAGCATCGGGGTCTCGAAGGACAGCGAGCCCTTCCACATCGTTCCGATCCAGTTGAAGAACTTCACGCCGGTCGGAACGGCGATGAGGAACGTCATGAAGGAGAAGAACGGGAGCAGTACCCCACCGGTGGCGTACATGTGGTGCGCCCACACCGTCACCGAGAGACCGGCGATGGCGATCGTCGCGCCGACCAGGCCGAAGTAACCGAACATCGGCTTGCGGCTGAAGACCGGGATGATCTCGGAGATGATCCCGAAGAACGGCAGGGCGATGATGTACACCTCTGGATGGCCGAAGAACCAGAAGAGGTGTTGCCACAGCAACGCGCCGCCGTTGGCCGCGTCGAAGATGTGCGCACCGAACTTGCGGTCCGCCTCCAGGGCGAACAGCGCGGCGGCGAGGACCGGGAAGACCAGCAGGACGAGCAGGGCCGTCAGCAGCACGTTCCACACGAAGATCGGCAGGCGGAACATGGTCATGCCCGGCGCACGCATGCAGATGATCGTGGTGATGAAGTTGACCGCACCGAGGATCGTGCCGAAGCCGGAGAAGGCCAGACCCATGATCCACAGGTCGGAGCCGATGCCCGGCGAACGGACCGCGTCCGTCAGCGGGCTGTAGGCGAACCAACCGAAGTCAGCCGCGCCGTCCGGGGTGAGGAAGCCACCGAGGGCGATGAGCGAGCCGAACAGGTAGAGCCAGTAGGCGAACATGTTCAGCCGCGGGAACGCCACGTCGGGCGCGCCGATCTGCAGCGGCATGATCCAGTTCGCGAAGCCGGCGAACAGCGGCGTGGCGAACATCAGCAGCATGACCGTGCCATGCATGGTGAACGCCTGGTTGAACTGTTCCTTCGACAGGACCTGCAGGCCCGGACGGGCCAGCTCGGCGCGCATCAGCAGCGCCATGATGCCGCCGATGATGAACATCGCGAAGGACGTGATCAGATACAGCGTGCCGATCGTCTTGTGGTCCGTGGTGGTCAGCCACTTGACGACGACATTGCCGGGTTGCCTGTGCCGGACCGGCAGCTCGTTCTCGTACGAGTCTTCTGCTGCCGCGGCACCCTGGGGTTCGTTGAGGATGCTCACAGTGTGTTCGCCTTCCGGTTCTTCTCGTGGCTCGTCTGCGCGATACCAGCGGGGATGTAACCGGTCTGGCCCTTCTTGGCAAGGTCCTTGAGGTGCTGCTCGTAACGCTCGGGCGAGACGACCTTCACGTTGAACAGCATGCGGGCGTGGTCGACGCCGCAGAGTTCGGCGCACTTGCCGAGGAAGGTGCCTTCCTTGTTGGGCGTCGCCTGGAAGGCGTTGGTGTGGCCCGGGATGACGTCCTGCTTCATCAGGAACGGCACCACCCAGAAGGAGTGGATGACGTCACGCGAAGTGAGGACGAAGCGGACCGTCTTGCCCTTGGGCAGCCAGAGGGTCGGGCCGGGGTTGCCGGTCTGGGGGTTCCGCGTGGCGGGCGTGCCGAAGTCGTAGACGCCCCCGGCGTTCGCCGGGAACTCCTTCTTGTACCGGTCCGGAATCGCGTTGAGGTTCGGATCGGTCTTGGCGTCGCCCGTCACCCCGTCCATGGGGGTGATGTAGTTGAAGCCCCAGCTCCACTGATAGCCGACGACGTTGACGGTGACGTCGGGCTTCTTGGAGAGGTCCATGAGCTTCGACTCATCACGCGCGGTGAAGTAGAAGAGCACGGAGACGATGATGAGCGGGACCACGGTGTACAGCGCCTCGATGGGCATGTTGTACCGGGTCTGCGCGGGAACCTCGATCTTGGTGCGGCTGCGCCGGTGGAAGAACACGCTCCACAGGATCAGGCCCCACACCAGGCAGCCGATGGCGAGCGCGGCCGCCCAGGACCCCTGCCACAGGGAGAGGATCCTCGGAGCCTCTTCCGTGGTCGGGGTCGGCATGCCAAGCCGGGGGAAGTCCTTATAAGTGCAACCGGTGGCGGTCGCCAGGACCAGGCCCGCAGTCAGCGCCTGCAGCAGCTTCCGCCGCATCGGGCGCCGCGGCGAGCGGTCGGAGCCGTTGGGACTCACGTAGCGCCTTCCCGAGAGTCTCGCCCGCGCGGTTGGCTGCGGCCTTCTCGCAGGTCGGCTGCCGCCCTGCGTCGGGCAGGGGTTTGGATGTTTATGCGGACCAAACCCTACTGGACGCCATTTGGGGTCGCGCGGGGAGGGTACCCAACGCGCCGCCGGACACCCCGAAGGAGCGACCGGGCCCTGGAAGCACCGGCCGCGGGACCCCGCCGGGCAGGTCACCGCCTCCCTCAGCAGGCCGCGTGTGCCCAGGAGTTAGCGTTGCGGTGTGTCCTACTTCGACGCGGCTTCCGCCGCTCCGCTGCACCCCGTCGCCCGCCAGGCCCTCGCGGCCTCGCTCGACGAGGGGTGGGCCGATCCCGCCCGGCTGTACCGCGAGGGGCGCCGGGCCCGGCTGCTGCTCGACGCGGCGCGCGAGGCGAGCGCCGAGGCGGTGGGCTGCCGCCCGGACGAGCTGGTGTTCACCGCGTCCGGCACCCGCGCGGTGCACTCCGGGATCGCGGGGCTGCTGGCGGGCCGCCGCCGCACCGGACGCCACCTGATCGTGTCCTCGGTCGAACACTCCTCTGTTCTGCACGCGGCACAGGCGTGCGAGGCGGGCGGCGGGACGGTGACCCGGGTGCCGGTCTCCCGCGCGGGCGCGGTCGATGCCGGGGCGTACGAGGAGGCGCTGCGCCCGGACACCGCGCTCGCCTGTCTTCAGTCGGCCAACCACGAGGTGGGCACGGTGCAGCCGGTGGCCGAGGTGGCCGCCGTGTGCCGGGCGGCCGGGGTGCCGTTGCTGGTGGACGCGGCGCAGTCGCTGGGCTGGGGTCCGGTGGAGGGCGACTGGTCGGCACTGACCGCCAGTGCGCACAAATGGGGCGGACCGCCAGGTGTCGGACTTCTCGTAGTACGTAAGGGAGTACGGTTCGCACCCCAAGGCCCGGCGGACGAGCGGGAGTCGGGACGGGCCGCGGGGTTCGAGAACATCCCGGCGATCGTGGCGGCGGCGGCCTCGCTGCGGGCGGTGCGCGCGGAGGCGGCCGAGGAGGCGGTACGGCTGCGGGAGCTGACGGAGCGGATCCGGGCGCGGGTGCCGGAGCTGGTCCCGGATGTGGAGGTGGTGGGCGACCCCGTGCGGCGCCTGCCGGGGATCGTCACCTTCTCCTGTCTCTATGTGGACGGCGAGAGTCTGCTCCATGAGCTGGACCGCGCGGGCTTCTCGGTGTCGTCCGGATCGTCCTGTACGAGCAGCACGCTGACACCGAGCCATGTGCTGACGGCGATGGGCGTGCTGAGCGAGGGCAACGTACGGGTGTCGCTGCCGCCCGGCACCCCGGCGGAGGAAGTCGACCGATTCCTTTCGGTGCTGCCGGGCGCGGTGGCGGGGGTGCGGGAGAAGCTGGGCGCGCCCTCGGCCGTACGTCCGGCCGCGCACGGGGAGCAGGACGCTCTCGTCGTGGACGCCCTCGGCAAGCTCTGCCCGCTGCCGGTGATCGAGCTGGCGAAGGTCATCGGGGACGTCCCGGTCGGCGCCACGGTGCGGGTCCTGTCCGACGACGAGGCGGCGCGGTGGGACATCCCCGCGTGGTGCCAGATGCGGGAACAGGAGTACGTCGGGGAGGAACCGGCGAACCGGGGCGCGGCCTATGTGGTGCGGCGGCTGACCTGAGACGGCTGTCCTGAGGGGTATGGACCCCTCAGGACCTCGTGCCGCCCGGCGCGTCAGACCAGGTGTTCCTTGATCTCCGCCGTGGCCTCGTCGCCGTACGCCTTGGTGAAACGGTCCATGAAGTGGATACGGCGCAACTGGTACTCCTGCGTGCCCAGCGTCTCGATGACCAGCGTCGCGAGCATGCAGCCGACCTGTGCCGCGCGCTCCAGCGAGACGCCCCAGGCCAGGCCCGACAGGAAGCCGGCCCGGAAGGCGTCGCCCACGCCCGTGGGGTCGACCTTCGCCGTTTCCTCGGGCACGCCGACCTCGATCGTGTCCTCACCGAGGCGCTCGATGCGCACGCCGCGCGAGCCGAGCGTCGTCACCCGGTGGCCCACCTTGGACAGGATCTCGGCGTCCGACCAGCCGGTCTTGGCCTCGATGAGGCCCTTCTCGTACTCGTTGGAGAACAGGAACGTCGCGCCGTCCAGCAGGATGCGGATCTCCTCGCCGTTCATGCGCGCGATCTGCTGGGAGAAGTCGGCGGCGAACGGGATGGAGCGGGAGTGGCACTCCTCCGTGTGCCGCAGCATCGCCTCGGGGTCGTCCGCGCCGATCAGGACGAGGTCGAGGCCGCCCACCCGGTCGGCGACCGTCTTCAGCTCGATCAGCCGGGCCTCGCTCATCGCACCCGTGTAGAAGGAGCCGATCTGGTTGTGGTCGGCGTCGGTGGTGCAGACGAACCGGGCCGTGTGCAGGGTCTCCGAGATACGGACGGACTCGGTGTCCACGCCGTTGCGGTCCAGCCACGCCCGGTACTCGTCGAAGTCCGCACCGGCCGCGCCGACCAGGATCGGGTGCGTGCCGAGCTGTCCCATGCCGAACGCGATGTTCGCGCCCACCCCGCCGCGGCGTACGTCGAGGCGGTCGACCAGGAAGGAGAGCGAGACCGTGTGCAACTGGTCCGCGACGAGCTGGTCGGCGAAGCGGCCGGGGAAGGTCATGAGGTGGTCGGTGGCGATGGAGCCGGTGACTGCGATACGCACGGCGAGGACACGCTCCCAGTGAGGAAGAGAGAAGGACAGTTCACGCTACCCGCTCGGACCGACCCACCCGAGCAGGCGAAACTACCCAATAGTAGCTGTTTCTTCGCACCCTCCGGGAGCGCTCGCGAGGGAACCGCGCGCTCCCCCGCCGCGTCCCATCGCTGTCCCCTGTCAGGGGGATACGGAGTACGACCTCGCCCGCGCGTCTCTCACCGCGGCGGGGTCTGCTGGTACTGCAGCGAAGCCGAAGGAGCGATGCGGTGAACACCGAGCCGGCCGACGACGCCCGGGACACCACCGAAGTCACCGGGACCAGGGAGGGGGCCGCACCGCCGAGGCGGCGTACCCCGGTGATCGTCGCCTCGGTGGCGGCGGCGGTGCTGCTGGTGGGCGGCGGCGGGACCTATCTGGCCGCGAGCGCCTCCGACGACCCGGGCCGCGCGGGCGGCTCGACGCCGGGCGGCGGCGCTCCCCCGGCGCTGGCCCTGGACGATCCCGGCGCGGCGGGCCCGTCGCAGGGCATCGCGATCGGTGAGCCCGACCCGTACGGCATGACGTACCGCGCGCAGGGCACGCTGCCCGACGGCCCGGCGTCCGCGCCCGTGTACGCGGCGAAGGGCGAGGTGACGCGGGACGAGGTGGCGCGGCTCGCCAAGGCGCTGGACGTGAGCGGCACGCCGCAGCGGGTCGGCGGGGACTGGACGGTCGGGGGCGCGCGCGACGGTTCGGGGGCGAGCCTGCGGGTGCCCGTCCAGGCGCCGGGGACCTGGACGTTCAGCCGTTACGCGCCCGGCTCCGCCCCCGGCTGCGCGCCTGCCGAGTCGTGTCCGTCCGCCCAGGACGCCCCGGTGAGCGAGGCCGTCGCGAAGCAGGCCGCCGTGCCCGTGCTGAAGGCGCTGGGCCAGGGCGGCGCGGCGGTCGACGCGCACCGTCTGCTGGGCTCCGCCCGGATGGTGACCGCCGATCCGGTCGTCGGCGGGCTGCCCACCCACGGCTGGTCGACGGTCCTGCATGTGGCCGCCGACGGCGAGGTGACCGGCGGCAACGGCCAACTGAAGGCGCCGGTGAAGGGCGCCGTGTACCCGGTCCTCGGCGCCCGGCGGATCCTGGACCTGATGAACGGCGCGCCCACGTCGAACGGCCGCAAGGGCATGGGCGGCTGCGCGCGCCCCGTACCGCTGAAGGGCCGGGACGAGAAGCCGTGCGGCGCGCCCGCCACGGCGGCGGGGCGGGCGTCGGCGACCGTGACGGACGCGGTGTTCGGTCTTGACCGGGGCTCCGTGAACGGGACGGCGGTCCTGGTTCCGTCGTGGCTGTTCGACGTACGGGAGGAGGGCGCGGGAAGCGCCGCCACGGTGGCACGTCCGGCGGTCGACCCGCGCTATCTGACCGCACCCCGGTCGGCAGGGCGGCCGAGCGAGGAACCGGGCCCGCGCACACCGTCGTCGGCACCGACGCGGGGCGAGGTGGCAGTACAGGGCTACAGCGCCGACGGCAAGGACCTGACCCTCGCCTTCCAGGGCGGGGTGTGCGCGGACTACGCGGCGTCCGCGCGCGAGAGCGACGGCAAGGTGACGGTGACCGTGACCGAGACGCCCTGGCCGGACAAGGTCTGCATCATGATCGCCAAGGTCTACCACCGCACGCTGCATCTGAAGGCGCCGCTCGGCGACCGCCCGGTGGTGGACGCGGACGGCAGGCGGATCCCGCGACAGACCGCGGACGAGGCGGCTTCCGGCGGCCCCGGGGCGCTGCAGCCCCAGTAGAGGTACCCGGCATGCGTGAGGCGGCGCCCCCGTCAGGAGGGGCGCCGCCTCACGTACGTGCTACGCGGGGGAAGGTGCGGCTCAGCTGAAGGAGTCGCCGCAGGCGCAGGAACCCGTCGCGTTCGGGTTGTCGATGGTGAAGCCCTGCTTCTCGATGGTGTCCACGAAGTCGACCGTGGCACCGCCGAGGTACGGAGCGCTCATGCGGTCGGTGACGACCTTGACTCCGCCGAAGTCCTTCTCCACGTCGCCGTCGAGGGAACGCTCGTCGAAGAAGAGCTGGTAGCGCAGGCCGGAGCAGCCGCCGGGCTGAACCGCCACGCGCAGCGCCAGGTCGTCCCGGCCTTCCTGGTCGAGCAGGGCCTTGACCTTGGCCGCGGCGGCGTCGGTCAGGATGATGCCGTCGGTGACGGTGGTCTTCTCGTCCTGTACGGACATCTACATCTCTCCCGGGTTGTACGGAGACGGCTTGCCGACGAGTTGCAACCGGCGCGGCCGCGGATTCATTCCGGGCCGAAGGCGTGTCTTCTCGCTTCTTCCTTCATTCATGCTCGCACACGCGCCGACGTGCGGACACCGGCGTGTGGACAGACGTGTGACGGGCGCGCGGGGCGCACCTGTGCGCGGTAGGCGGCGGGATTCACGTCACATCCGACCGGGCGGGCATCGTCAATCTGACGTGAACCGGATATGATAGATAGCGTCAATTTGACGAAAAGGATTGTCCCGCATGTCCCGCCGGCCGGATCAGGGCCGGCGAGCCGCAGAACAGAAAGGGTGGGTGCCGTGACCACCGCCCAATCCCACGAGCTCGACGTACAGCCGACGCCCCTGGCGCTCCTGCTGCTCGGCCGCGAGGCCGACCCGAGGAGCGAGCGAGGCGTCGAGTGCCCCGGCGACCTGCCCGCGCCGTCCGACCCGGACCTGGTCGAACGCGCCCGCGCGGCCAAGGAGAAGCTCGGGAACAAGGTCTTCGTACTCGGGCACCACTACCAGCGTGACGAGGTCATCCAGTTCGCGGACGTCACGGGCGACTCCTTCAAGCTGGCACGGGACGCGGCGGCGCGTCCGGAGGCCGAGTACATCGTGTTCTGCGGTGTGCACTTCATGGCCGAGTCCGCGGACATCCTCACCTCCGACGAGCAGAAGGTGGTCCTGCCGGACCTCGCCGCGGGCTGCTCGATGGCCGACATGGCGACGGCCGAGCAGGTCGCCGAGTGCTGGGACGTGCTGACCGAGGCGGGCGTCGCCGAGCAGGTCGTACCGGTCTCGTACATGAACTCCTCCGCGGACATCAAGGCGTTCACCGGCAAGCACGGTGGCACGATCTGCACCTCCTCCAACGCCAAGCGCGCCCTGGAGTGGGCGTTCCAGCAGGGCGAAAAGGTCCTGTTCCTGCCGGACCAGCACCTGGGCCGCAACACGGCCGTACGGGACATGGGGATCTCCCTGGAGGACTGCGTCGTCTACAACCCGCACAAGCCGAACGGCGGGCTGACGGCCGAGGAGTTGCGCGCCGCGAAGATGATCCTGTGGCGGGGCCACTGCTCGGTGCACGGGCGCTTCAACCTCGACTCGGTGAACGACGTGCGCGAGCGGATCCCGGGCGTGAACGTCCTGGTGCACCCCGAGTGCAAGCACGAGGTGGTGGCGGCGGCCGACCACGTGGGGTCGACGGAGCACATCATCAGGACGCTGGAGGCCGCCCCGGCGGGCTCCAAGTGGGCCATCGGCACGGAGCTGAACCTGGTCCGCCGCCTGGCGAATCGTTTCGCTCCGGAGGGCAAGGAGGTCGTCTTCCTCGACAAGACGGTCTGCTTCTGCTCCACGATGAACCGCATCGACCTGCCGCATCTGGTGTGGGCGCTGGAGTCCCTGGCCGAGGGCAACCTGGTCAACCGCATCCAGGTCGACCAGGAGACGGAGAAGTTCGCGAAGCTGGCCCTGGAACGCATGCTGGCGCTGCCGTAGCGCGCACGCACACGTATCGAGGGGCGCCCCGTCGCACGGCGGGGCGCCCCTCGTCGTGTTCCTGACGGCGACCGTGACCCTGTGCCACGATCGAGGGAACGGGTCCCGATCTCATGGGCAGGTGATCTTCCGATGGCTCACTCTGACAAGCGACATAAGGAGGGGCGTGACATGAGTGTTGTTGCGCATGAGCCGATCACCGCGGCCGAGGGCTTGCTGGAGACCTTCATGGGTCTCGACACCCCCGAGGGCTTCCGAGCGGAACTGATCGAGGGGGAGATCGTTGTGACACCGCCGCCGGACGGGGATCACGAGCACTACATCAGCCGGATCATGAGGCAGGTGGTGAGGCGGTCCCGGATCGACATGGACTTCTCCGGCAACAAGGGGCTGAAGCTCCGGAGCGGGGGTGCCTGCCCGAGGGACTATCTGGTTCCCGACGGTACGTTCGCCCCGCTGGACCTGGACCTCTACCGCGGCGCTGGCTCCTGGATGCCCTGCGACGGTGTCGCCATGGTGCTCGAAGTGACGTCCAGCAAGCCCCAGACGGACCGCGAGGCGAAGCGCCGCTGCTATGCCCGCGGTCGTATTCCCCTCTACCTGCTCATCGACCGAGACGACTCCTCCGTCACGCTGTTCAGCGACCCGAGAGGTGACGACTACCGGCAGCACAGCACGCTTCCGTTCGGCAAGTCGCTCGCTCTCCCCGAGCCGTTCGCCTTCGACCTGGAGACCACGGACTTCCTCTGACGTCCGCAGGGGACGGGAAAGGGGCCGAGCAAGCTCGGCCCCTTCCGCGTGAAACCCGTTCTACACGCCTGCCGGTTCCGGTTCGTCCGTGTCCGAGTCCGACTCCGACTCCGTGGTCGGAGCGGGAACGCCCGTCTTCTTCGCCTTCTTCGCCGCCTTCTTCTTGGCGCGGCGCTCCTTGCGGAGTTCCAGCATGGCGTAGAGGGTCGGGACCAGGAGCAGGGTCAGCAGGGTGGACGTGATGAGTCCGCCGATCACGACCACCGCCAGCGGCTGGGCGATGAAGCCGCCCTCGCCCGTGATGCCCAGGGCCATCGGGAGCAGCGCGAAGATCGTGGCCAGGGCCGTCATCAGGATCGGGCGCAGACGGTGCCTGCCGCCCTCGACGACGGCTTCCACGACGCCGTAGCCCTGCTTGCGGTACTGGTTGATCAGGTCGATCAGCACGATCGCGTTCGTCACCACGATGCCGATCAGCATCAGCATGCCGATCATCGCCGGAACACCCATCGGGGTGCCCGTGGCGACCAGCAGACCGATCGCGCCCGTGGCCGCGAACGGGATGGAGACCAGCAGGATGAGCGGCTGGGCCAGGCTGCGGAACGTCGCGACCAGCAGCATGAACACGATCGCGATCGCCGCCAGCATCGCCAGCCCCAGGTTCTTGAACGCGTCGTTCTGGTCCTGCGAGACACCGCCGATCTCCGCCGTCGCGCCCGCGGGCAGCTTCAGCGCGTCGATCTTCGACTGGAGGTCGGCGCTCACCGCGCCCGTGTTGTCGGCCGTCGGGCGCGCCGTGATGGTCGCCGCGCGCCGGCCGTCGATCCGGGTCGTGGACACCGGGCCGTCCACCAGCTTCACGTCCGCGATGTCGCCCAACTTCGCCGCGCCGACGCGCAGGTTCTTGAGCTGCGCCAGCGTTGTGGCGGGCTTGGCCGCCTTGATGACGATGTCCCGCTCGGAGTCGTCCAGGATCGCCTTGCCGGTCGGGGTGCCCTGCACGGCCTGCGCGACCGCGAGGCCCAGCGTCTGGTCGTTGAAACCGGCCGCCGCGGCGTGGGAGTTGGCCTTGACCGAGATACGCGGCACGCTCTGCGACAGGTTGCTCGTCACATCCGTGACGTCCTTGACCTTCGCGACCTGGGCGCGGACCTGCTCCGAGGCCTTGCGCAGGACGTCCGCGTCAGCCGCCTTCACGACCACGCTCAGGTCCTGGCTGCCGAAGCCGTCGCCCGCCGACACCGTGGTCGTGCCGACCCCGGAGAGCTTCGCCAGTCCGTCCTCGACCTGCTTCTGTACGTCGTCGGAGGAGGCCGAGTCGTCCAGCATGACGGAGTACGTGGCCTGGTTGGTGTCCGTACCGCCGCCGAAGGCCGCCATGAAGCCGGATGAGCCGACGGTGACCTGGTAGTCCTTGACGCCCTTCACCCCAGCGAGCAGCTTCTCGACCTTCCGCGCCGAGGCGTCCGTCGTCGCCAGGCTCGTGCCCGGCTTCAACTTCTGCGTGATGCTGAGGACTTCCTGCTCGCCCTGGTCGAAGAAGTTCGTCTTCAGCAGGGGCGCCATGCCGAAGGTGCCGACCAGGACGACCACCGCGATGGCCACGCTGGTGAGGCGGCGGCGGGTGGCGAAGCGCAGCACGGGCACGTAGAAGCGCTGGAGACGGCTCTTGGCCTCCTTCGCCTCCGCGAGACGACGGGCCTCCTCCGCGTCCTCGGGCGTCCCCTTGGGGGCGCGCAGGAACCAGTACGACAGGACCGGGACGACCGTCAGCGACACCAGCAGCGAGGCCAGCAGGGCCGCCGTCACGGTGAGGGAGAACGAGCCGAACAGCTCGCCCACCATGCCGCCGACCAGACCGATCGGCAGGAAGACGGCGACCGTGGTCAGCGTGGACGAGGTCACCGCGCCGGCCACCTCGCGGACCGCCGCGAGGATCGCCGTCTGGCGCTCCTCGCCGTAGCCGAGGTGCCGCTTGATGTTCTCCAGGACCACGATCGAGTCGTCGACGACCCGGCCGATGGCGATGGTCAGCGCGCCGAGCGTCAGCATGTTCAGCGACAGGTCGCGCGTCCACAGCACGATGAGGGCCAGGACCACCGACAGCGGGATGGAGACCGCGGTGACGAGGGTGGAGCGGATGGACGCCAGGAAGACCAGGATCACCAGGACCGCGAAGAGCAGACCGAGACCGCCCTCGGTCGTCAGACCACTGATGGCCTTGGAGACCGCCGGGCCCTGGTCGCTGACCACCGTGAGGGTGGCGCCGGAGCCGAGGTTCTTGCGCAGCTCGGGCAGCTTGTCCTTGACCGCCTTCGAGATGGCGACCGCGCTGCCGTCGTGGTCCATGGTGACGACCACGGCGAGGCTGGGCTTGCCGTTCGTCCGGGTCAGCGAGTCGGCCTTGGCCTCTTCCTGACGGACCGTGGCGATGTCACCGAGGCGCACTGGCTTCTTGCCCGGCTCCCCCGCGACCCTCAGGTCCTCGATCTGCCGCACCGAGGTGAAGCCGCCGCCGACCTGGACCGTGCGGTTGCCGCCGTTCTCGTCGAAGGAACCCGCGGGAACCGTCGCGCCGCCCGCCTTCAGTGCCTCGCCGAGGGCGACCGGGGTCAGCCCGGCCTGCGCGAGCTTCGCGTCGTCGGGCGTGACGGTGACCTGGACGTCGCGTACGCCGCTCACGGTCACCTGGCCGACGCCGCTGATGTTCTTCAGCGCGGGCACCACGGTCTTGTCGAGCTGGTCGGACAGGGCCTGCTGGTCCTTGTCCGAGGTGACGGAGAGGACCACGGTCGGGATGTCGTCCGTGGAACCGGCGATGACCTGCGGGTCCACCGAGTCCGGGAGCCGGACGCGGGCGCGGTTGACGGCCTGCTGCACGTCGGCGACGAGCTGCTTGGTGTCGTTGCCGTAGTCGAAGGACGCCATGATGACGGCGTTGCCCTCGCTCGCCTTGGCGGTGACGCCCTTGATGCCGGAGACGGCCTGAAGGTTGTCCTCGAGGGGCTCGACGACCTGCTTCTCGACCACGTCGGGCGACGCGCCCTGGTACGGCGCGAGGATCGACACCATGGGGAGGTTGATGGTGGGCAGGAGTTGTTGTTTGAGCTGAGGTATCGCGATCGCCCCGAAGACGATCGCGACGATCGACATCAGACCTATCAGGGCCCGTTGCGCGAGGCTGAAGCGTGACAGCCAGGACATGGGTCGGCGTCTTTCTGTTGGCTGAGCGGAAGGTCGGGACGCAGACGAGCGCCCACCCCTACACCCTGGTCCATCGGCAGGTGCCGTTCCGTCGCCCCACGGTCCATTTCTGCCGCAGAGCCTACTGCGGGCGCAGTACGGCCCAACGGGGGCCGGTCCACCCATCGGTGTACCGGCGGTCCCGTGCGGTGCGGCTTCCGCTTCCGTACGCCGGTCGGTCTCAGTCCGTCCTCGGCCGCACCAGCCCGGACTCGTAGGCGATGACGACCAGTTGGGCCCGGTCGCGCGCGCCCAGCTTGGCCATGGCCCGGTTGACATGAGTCTTCACCGTGAGCGGGCTGACCTCCAGCCGTTCGGCGATCTCGTCGTTGGAGTGCCCCCCGGCCACCTGGACCAGCACCTCGCGCTCGCGTCCGGTGAGCGTGCCGAGCCGGTCGGAGCGGGCCGGGTCGCGGCCGTCGTCCCCGTCGCCCTGGGCCAGGAAGCGGGTGATGAGCCCCTTCGTCGCGGTGGGCGACAGCAGCGCCTCGCCGCCGTGCGCGATCCGGATGGCGTTCAGCAGCTCCTCGGGCTCGGCCCCCTTGCCGAGGAAGCCGGACGCCCCGGCGCGCAGCGACTGGACCACGTAGTCGTCGACCTCAAAGGTCGTCAGTATGACCACCCGGACATGGTCCAGGGCCGGATCGGAGCTGATGAGCCGGGTCGCCGCGAGGCCGTCGGTGCCGGGCATCCGGATGTCCATGAGGACGACGTCGGCGGCGGCCTCGCTCGCCAGCCGCACCGCCTCCGCGCCGTCCGAGGCCTCGCCCACCACCTCCATGTCCGGCTCCGAGTCGACCAGGACCCGAAAGGCGCTCCGGAGCAGCGCCTGGTCATCGGCGAGCAGGACGCGGATGGTCATACGGGTCCTTTCGGGCCGGTGGTCACGCGGTTCCCCCGGCGGTCGTCGTCGCGTGGTTCGTGAGCGGCAGGATCGCATGGACCCGGAAGCCGCCGCCGAAGCGGGGACCTGCGGTGAGGGCACCCCCGACGGCGGTGACCCGCTCGCGCATCCCGAGCAGACCGTGCCCGCCGTGCCCGCTCGTGTCCCCGGAGTCGGAGTCGGCGTCGACGGCGTCACCCGCGCCGTCGTCGAGCACCGTGATCTCCACGTTCGTTCCCACCCGCACCACGCTCACCTCGGCTCTCGCCTCCTGCCCCGCGTGCTTGCGCACATTGGTGAGGGCCTCCTGGATGACGCGGTACGCGGCCAGGTCGAGCGCGGAGGGCAGGGTCGTGCCGTGGTCGGCGCGGGCGATCTCCACGGGGAGACCGGCGTTGCGGAAGGTGTCGGCGAGTTCGTCGAGCCGGGCGAGGCCGGGGGCGGGCTCGGTGGGCGCCTCGGGGTCGCCGGACTGCCGGAGCAGGCCCACGGTGGCGCGGAGTTCGTCCAACGCGGCGCGGCTGGCCTCGCGGACATGCGCGAGGGCCTCCTTCGCCTGGTCGGGCCGCTTGTCCATGACATGGGCGACGACCCCGGCCTGCACATTGACCAGCGCGATGTGATGGGCGACCACATCATGCAGATCGCGGGCGATCCGCAGCCGCTCCTCGGCGACACGACGGCGGGCCTCCTCCTCGCGGGTCCGCTCGGCCCGCTCGGCCCGCTCCCGTATGGCGTCGACGAAGGCGCGGCGGCTGCGGACGGCGTCACCGACGGCCGCGGCCATGCCCGTCCACGCGAACAGCCCGAGGTTCTCCTGGGTGTACCAGGGCAGCGGGCCGACCAGCATGGCGGTGCCGGTGAGCACGGTCATGGTGAGGATGCCGACCCGCCAGGTGGTCGGGCGGTCGGTGGTGGCGGCGACGGTGTAGAGGGCGACGACCGCGGACATCGTGACCGGCGTACGGGGGTCGGCGGTGACGAGGTCCACGAGGGAGAACGCGGTCGTCACCGCGAGGACGGCCATCGGCCACCGGCGGCGCAGCGCCAGCGCGGCGGCGCTGAGCGCCATGAGGGTGAGGCCGGGGGCGCTCGGCGTGCGGACGCCCCAGGTGGGTCCGGCCTCGGCGCGGGGGTCCACGAAGGAGCCCGCCACCATGCTGATGAGGACGCCGGCCGCGAGGACGGCGTCCAGGGCCAGGGGGTGGGCCCGCAGGCCGTCCCTGGTGCGTTCCAGGATGCTCACATCAGCCCAACCTCGCCGGGGGTGAAAGCGTTGCTACCCGCCGGGGAAGAGGCCGTCGTCCGTCAGCATCCGGCGGACTTCCTCCAGGTCGGCGTCCGGCGCCGGAAGGATCAGCTCCGACGGTTCCAGGGCGTCGTCCGGCAGCGCGGTGCCCAGCCGCCGGACCTCGTCCAGGAGTGCGTGCAGGGTGCGGCGAAAGCCCTGCTCGTCGTTGCTGTCCATCTCGCGGAGCAGTTCGTCGTCCAGCTTGTTCAGCTCGGGAAAGTGGGCATCGTCGAGCTTCACCTGCCCCTCCCCCATGATCCGTACGATCATGTCGCCTCCTCGGGCGTGGGCGCCGATGGATGACCGGGTCACTGCTTGTCGAAGCGCGGGGTGTCCTGAGGCTGGGAGGACTGCTGTCCCTGGCCCGTACCGCCCTCGATGGCCTGCTGCGAGGACGAGCCGCCGGCCAGCTCCGCCTTCATCCGCTGCAACTCCAGCTCCACATCGGTACCACCGGAGAGCCGGTCCAGCTCGGCCTGGATGTCGTCCTTGGCCATACCGGAGGGGTCGTCCAGCGCGCCCGAGGCGAGCAGTTCGTCGATGGCGCCCGCGCGGGCCTGGAGCTGGGCCGTCTTGTCCTCGGCCCGCTGGATCGCCAGGCCGACATCGCCCATCTCCTCGGAGATGCCGGAGAAGGCCTCGCCGATCCGGGTCTGCGCCTGGGCGGCCGTGTACGTCGCCTTGATGGTCTCCTTCTTCGTACGGAAGGCGTCCACCTTCGCCTGGAGGCGCTGGGCCGCCAGGGTGAGCTTCTCCTCTTCGCCCTGCAGGGTCTGGTGCTGGGTCTCCAGGTCCGTCACCTGCTGCTGGAGCGCGGCGCGCCGGGACAGCGCCTCGCGGGCCAGGTCCTCACGACCGAGCGCGAGGGCCTTGCGGCCCTGGTCCTCCAGCTTGGAGGACTGGCTCTGCAACTGGTTGAGCTGCAGTTCCAGGCGCTTGCGGCTCGTCGCCACGTCGGCGACGCCGCGGCGCACCTTCTGCAACAGCTCAAGCTGCTTCTGGTACGAGTAATCGAGGGTCTCGCGCGGGTCCTCGGCCCGGTCAAGGGCCTTGTTCGCCTTCGCGCGGAAGATCATCCCCATACGCTTCATGACACCGCTCATGGGCTTCGCGCGCCCCCTTCTGACGGACTCAGCTCCAGCTCTGCAACAGAACCCACAGTACGGGCCCCGCCACCATTACCGCACTGTTCGGGAACGGATGAGGTCATCCGCAAGGACGACTGTCCGCGATCCCGCTCCGGCCCAGGGAGGAGGTATGCCCCCAAGGCTACCTGCGGGAAGGCGCCCGGACCCGCTGGCCGACCGACCCGACCGACCCCGAGGAGCCCCTGCGGCCCTGCCCTTCCGACCCCGCCCTCGCAGCCCCTCTGTCCCCTACGGACGACCGGTGTTGCCGGATCGTTCCCCACTCGGCTGGGGTCCATGCGGGCGAACCCCGTACCCTTGGGTTCTGTGTTCCGTAGCCGTGCCAAGGAAGAGAAGGCCCAAGCCGCCGACAAGGCGCTGGTGACCGACTCCAAGCAGCCCCGTGACCCGCAGGCCCCGAAGGGCAGGCCCACGCCCAAGCGCAGTGAGGCCCAGTCCCAGCGCCGCAGCGTCGCCCAGACCCCCATGACGCGCAAGGACGCCGCGAAGCGGCAGCGCGAGGCGCGCCGCGTCCAGTTGGAGAAGCAGCGCCAGGCGCTGGCCAGCGGTGACGAGCGGTATCTGCCGGCGCGGGACAAGGGTCCCGTCCGCAAGTTCGCCCGCGACTTCATCGACTCGCGCTTCAATGTCGCGGAGTTCTTCCTGCCGCTGGCCGTGATCATCCTCGTGATGACCATGATCCGGGTGGCGCCGTTGCAGAACTTCGCGCTGCTGCTGTGGCTCGTCGCGATCGTCGCGATCGTGGTCGACGCGATCTTCTCCGGGTTCCGGCTGCGCAAGCGGCTCGCCGAGCGCTTCCCCGACCACAATCGCAGGGGCGCGGTGGCCTACGGGCTGATGCGGTCGCTTCAGATGCGCCGACTCCGGCTGCCCAAGCCGCAGGTCAAGCGCGGAGAGCGGCCCTGAGCACGGATTCCTTCTCCGGGGGCGCCGCGGACGCCTGGCTGAGCAAGCTGGGCGGTCTGCGGGACGTCGTACGGCAGGAGCTGGTGGCCCGGCAGCTCGAGGAGCAGATATCGGGGCGCTTCCCGGTCGGCCAGCGGCTGCGGATCCTCGACGTGGGCATGGGCCAGGGCACGCAGGCCCTGCGGCTCGCGCGGGCCGGGCACCGGGTCACCGGGATCGAGCAGGACCCGACGATGATCGGCACGGCGCGCGCGGCGCTCGCCGCCGAGCCCGAGGGCATCCGGGAGCGGATGCGGATCATCGAGGGCGACGGCCGGGACACGGGCGTCCACTTCCTGCCGGGCAGCTTCGACGTGGTGCTGTGCCACGGGGTGCTCATGTACGTCGAGGAGCCCGATCCGCTGGTGGCGGGGCTGGCGCGCATGCTCGCGCCCGGCGGCCTGCTGTCGCTGCTCGTCCGCAACGGCGACGCGCTGGCGATGCGGCCCGGCCTGTCCGGGGACTGGAGCGGGGCGCTCGCCGCCTTCGACACGACGCTGTACACCAACCGGCTGGGCCTGGACGTACGAGCCGACCGGCTGGAGACGCTGACGGCGACGCTCGCGGGGATCGGGGCGCCGCTGCACACCTGGTACGGGGTGCGGGTCTTCACGGACACGGCCGCCGACGGGGCACCGATCCCCCCGGACGTCGATCTCCTGCTGGACGCCGAGGAGCGGGCAGGGCGAACCGATCCGTACCGGCGCGTGGCGGCGCTGCTGCACCTGTGCGGGGTACGCGGCTGAGGGACCGGGTCCTGCACTCGTTCGGCGGTGTCGGGAAAGCCGGAGCGCGGCCCTGACAGGAGACTCGGGGCATGGACGCTTCCCGTTTCCGTGTGCTCCGTTGGTCCGCGCCCGCCGTCGCCTCCTCCCTGGTGGTCCTGCTCGGCGGCTGCACCGGCTCCGCCCCGGCGAAGCAGGACGGTCCGACGCACACGCGGACCGTCGCGTCCAGGACGAACAGCGATCTGCAGGGCGACTACCAGCGGGTCATCAAGAACGTGCTGCCGTCGGTCGTGCAGATCCGCGCGGGCGAGGGGCTCGGGTCCGGTGTGGTGTACGACGACCAGGGCCATATCGTCACCAACGCGCATGTGGTCGGAAGCAGCCGGACGTTCCAGGTGACGACCGCCAACAGCGAGCATCCGCTCACCGCGCATCTGATCTACTCGTATCCCGCCCAGGACCTCGCCGTCGTCAAGCTGGACACCCTGCCGCACGGGCTGAAGGCTGCTGCCTTCGGGGACTCGACCAAGGTCGAGGTGGGGCAGATCGTGCTGGCCATGGGGTCGCCGCTCGGGCTGTCGTCCAGTGTGACCCAGGGGATCGTGTCGGCGACCGGGCGGACGGTCAGCGAGGGCAGTACGGACGGCGCTACGGGCGCCACCATCGCGAACATGGTGCAGACCTCGGCGGCGATCAACCCCGGGAACAGCGGGGGCGCGCTCGTGAACCTCGACAGCGAGGTCATCGGGATCCCGACGCTCGCCGCGGTCGACCCCGGCTTCGGGAACAGCGCGGCGCCCGGTATCGGGTTCGCGATCCCGGCGAACATGGTGAAGACGATCGCCGACCAGATCATCGCGAAGGGGCGGGTCACGCATTCGGGGCGCGCGGCGCTCGGTATCACCGGCCGCACGCTGGTGAACGTGGGCTCCCAGCCGGTCGGGGTCGCGGTGGTCGACGTCCAGCACGGCGGCGCGGCGGACAAGGCGGGGCTGCGGGCCGGGGACGTCATCGTCAAGCTGGGCGACCGCGAGATCACCACGATCACGTCGCTGTCCGAGGCGCTCGCCGGTGACAAGCCGGGGCAGCGGACGACGGTCACGTATCTGCGCGGCGGCGACCGGAAGACGGCGGACGTGACGCTGAGCGAGCAGTGAGGGGCGGGAGGGGGCGCGCCTGCCCCCTCCCCGGGTGGTGCCCGGCTACGCGTCCTCGGCGTGCAGGCTCATCGGTCCGTAGATCTCCGTCGCGTCCTCGAACAGCCGGACCTGGTCCACGCCGCCGTCGCACAGGTCCCGCCAGTGCTCCCCGATCCAGGACTCGGCGTCCCCCTGCGTGGTGAACTCCTCGGGCGCGACCGCGGGCGGTACCTCCACCCCGTCGGCCTTCTCGAACCGCCACGTCCATGCCGCCATGTACGCCTCCCAGATGTGAACTCACGCAGAGCGGCACCCGAATTCCGGTCCGGCTGCCGCCCCGAGCCTATGCGCTGCGCCGGTCGAGGGGGAGAAGTCCGTGGGCGCGCGAAGAGCGGCTGGGCGCGCGGTGGGTGGGGGGAGCCGGGAAAATCGGGTGCGTGGAACTGACATTGCTCGGCACCGGTGCCCCCGCGGGCCTGCCCCGCCCCGACTGTCCCTGTGCGACCTGCGCGCGTGCGCTCGGCCCGGACGCGCGGGCGGCGACCGCGGTGCTCGTGG
This sequence comes from Streptomyces macrolidinus, assembly GCF_023887685.1. Classification (GTDB taxonomy): domain Bacteria; phylum Actinomycetota; class Actinomycetes; order Streptomycetales; family Streptomycetaceae; genus Streptomyces; species Streptomyces macrolidinus. The sequence goes on from NZ_JAMWMR010000002.1 coordinate 295,043, forward strand.
ACGGGGCGCTGCTCCTTGACCTCACCCCGGGCGCGGTGTTCGCGGCGGCGCGCGCCGGTCGCTCGCTCGCGGGCGTACGGCAGGTGCTGCTGACGCATCCGCACGACGGGCCCGCCGTCGAGGTCCCGGCGGGTCTGCCGCAGCCCGGACGGGTGCCGGACGGGCGGGAGTTGGCGTTGCTGACCGGGCATCGGGTGCGGGCGCTGGCGATGGACGCGCCGGGCACCGGGTACGCGGTGACCGGGCCGGAGGGGCTGCGGCTGCTCTATCTGCCGCCGGGTGCGGCGCCCGCGGGCCTCGAGGCGCCCGCGGAGCCGTACGACCTGGTGCTGGCGGATGTCCTCGGGCGCCCGGACGCGTTGGCGAGGCTGCGGGCGGTGGGGGCGCTCGGGCCGACCACGGACGTGGTGGCCGTGCATCTCGACCACGACGTGCCGCAGGGCGCCGAGCTGCGGCGGCGGCTCGCGGCGGCCGGGGCGCGGCCGGTGCCGGACGGGACGACGCTGATCGTGGGCGGCTACGAGGACGTACCGGACGTGCCGCGGCGCACGCTGGTGCTGGGCGGGGCGCGCTCGGGCAAGTCGGTGGAGGCGGAGCGGCGGCTGGCGGCGTTCCCTGACGTGCGGTACGTGGCGACGGGCGGGTCGCGGAGCGGGGACACGGAGTGGGCGGAGCGGGTGGCCGCGCACCGGGAGCGGCGGCCCGGGTCCTGGCACACCTGCGAGACCTGCGATCTCGTACCGCTGCTGGCGGAGGACGGGCCGCCGCTGCTGATCGACTGTCTGTCGCTGTGGCTGACCGACGCGATGGACGCGGTCGGCGCGTGGGACGACGCGGAGTGGGCGGGCGGTGGTGAGCGGGCGCTGCGGGCGCGGGTGGCGGAGCTGGCGGCGGCGGTGCGCCACACGCGCCGGACGGTGGTGGCGGTCTCGAACGAGGTCGGCTCCGGCATCGTCCCGGCGACCCTGTCGGGCCGCCGCTACCGCGACGAACTCGGCCGCCTGAACGCGGCGTTCGCGGCGGAGTGCGAGCAGGTACTGCTGGTGGTGGCCGGACAGGCGCTGGCGTTGCGCGAGTGACGGTCAGGGCCGGGCGTGCCCGCGGTGGTGGCGCGCGGTGATCGGTGGGGTCAGGGCCGGGCGTCCTCGCGGTGGTGGCGGCGCGCGATGATCCGGTACGCGTTCGCGCGACGGTGCGTCGTGACGATCACGCAGCCCAGGGCGGCCAGTTCGGCCCGTAGATCCGGCAGCGGCATCGGGCGGCGTGGGTGCGGGCGGTCGCAGGGGGTCCACCAGGTCGCGGGCAGCGCGGCGAACACGCGGGCGGGGTCGGTGACTTCGAGGAGCAGATGGCCGCCGGGGCGCAACACGGTGAGAGCGGCGCGCAGTTCGGCGCGCGGGCGGCGGGTGTGTTCCAGGTGGTGGAGCATGCTGACGACGTCGTAGCGGGCGCGCAGGCGCGTCAGGATCGCCGGGTCGGTGAGGTGCCCGAGGTAGGCCTCCTCGATGCGGCCCGCGGCGTGGGCGGTCTCGACGCGCGGGGTGGGGTCGAGGCCGTCGAAGGCCGTGTACGGGTGGATCTCCTGGGCCGCCTCGGGGAAGAGGCCGTAGCCGGTGCCGACGTCGAGCCAGCTCTCCGGCTCCGGGAAGGGCAGCAGGGCGCGGGCCGCCGCCCGGTGACGGCGGGCCGTGACGTACGCGCGCGCTCTGCGCAGCCTGGGCGAGCCGCACCACGGGCAGTCCGCGCGGCGCGGTTCGTGGAACCGGGCGGTGGGGCGGGCGGCGTCCGGGTGCGGGCTGGCGGGCATGGGCGGCTCCTGACACGGGAGACGGCGTGCGACCGGGGTGACCCGTACGACCGCGGTGACCGGAGTGACCGAGGCGCACGGCAGTGACCACAGGCGCGACAATACGTGACCAATCGGGGCGTACGGGATCCCTCTCAGGGGTGCAAGAACGCGGCGTCCGGGGAGCCGCGCCGCGTTCGATGGCTGCCGGTACTGTTCGGCGAATGAGCTCGCTACATCTCGACGACTTCACCGATCTGATCGAGCGCCCCGACGGCGGGGTGCGCCGCGACGCGGAGGCGCGCCGGGAGCGTCAGATCGTGCCACCCGGGGCACTGGGCCGCCTCGACGACCTGGGTGAGTGGCTGGCGGCGGCGCAGTCCACCGCGCGAGTGCGACCGATCGAACGGCCGCGCGTGGTGCTGTTCGCCGGTGACCACGGGGTCGCCTCGCTCGACGTCTCGGCACGCCCCGCGGGCAGCGCCGCCACGCTGGTGCGGGCGGTTCTGGAGGGCGGGAGCCCGGTCTCGATCCTCGCGCGGCAGTCGAACGTGCCGGTGCGCGTGGTCGACATGGCGCTCGACTGCGACCCGGGCGACCTGCCCGCGGATGTCGTACGGCATCGGGTGCGGCGCGGCAGCGGGCGCGTCGACATCGAGGACGCGCTGACGCCCGAGGAGGCGGAGGCGGCGTTCCGCGCCGGGATGGCGGTCGCGGACGAGGAGGCCGACTCCGGGACGGATCTGGTGGTCCTCGGCGATGTGAGCGTCGGCGGCACGACCCCGGCGGCCGTGCTGATCGCGGCGCTGTGCGGGACGGACGCGTCCGTGGTCACCGGGCGCGGTGGCGTGGCGATCGACGACCTCGCCTGGATGCGCAAGTGCGCCGCGATCCGGGACTCGCTGCGGCGCGCCCGGCCGGTGCTCGGCGAGCCGTTGCAGTTGCTGGCGGCGGTGGGCGGTGCCGACCTGGCCGCGACGACCGGCTTCCTGCTGCAGTGCGCGGTGCGCAAGACCCCGGTGATCCTGGACGGCGTGGTCTCGGCGGCGTGCGCGCTGGTGGGGCAGCGGATCGCGTTCCGCGCGCCGGACTGGTGGCTGGCCGGGCAGAGCAGCGGGGAGCCCGCGCAGCGCAAGGCGCTGGACCGGCTGGCGCTGGAGCCGCTGCTGGACCAGGGGGTGTCCGTCGGCGAGGGCACCGGGGCGCTGCTGACGCTGCCGCTGGTGCGGGCCGCGGCGGCACTGGCGGCGGAGCTTCCGGAGAAGCCGACCGAAGACACCGCGGAGGCCGCCGAAGCCGAAGAGACCACCGAAGCCGCCGAGCGGGAGTAGCTTCCGTCGTTCTGCCGAGCGGGAGCAGCTTCCGTCGTTCGTCGAGGACAGGCCGCCGGGTCGACCGGCCGTCGGCCTGTCCCGCTCCCCCGCGCCCCATGACGGCCCCATATCATCGGGCTTCATGGGAGATGCCCGATTTACCGTCGAACGGGACCATGCATCCAGGCCGGGCGACGGGGCGCGAGTGTCCGGTCACGCGTCCCGGCGGGCCGCCGCGTGCGCCGTCTGGTACCTGCGCGCCGTCATGTTCGTCAACTTCCTCTCCGCCGTGTGGGTTTCCCTCGGGCAGGACGTACGGCGCCACAACCAGGAGGACCTCTTCACGCCGTACCTGCTGACCGCGGGCTTCGCCTCCGGCGTGTTCACGCTCTTCCTCGCCGTCACCATGCGGCGGCGCAAGCGTGCCGCCTGGATCCTCAACCTCGTGCTCAGCGGGTCGTTCCTGCTGCTGTTCGCCTTCGCCATGTCGTTCCCGGAGATCCGGCGGTACGCGCAGAACTGGATCTCCCTGCTGCTGACCGCGGGCTTCGTCGCCGCGCTCCTCGTCGGACGGCGGGAGTTCTACGCCAAGGGCGACCGGGCCAACCCCCGGCTCGCCGTCGCCGTCGCGGCCGGTGGTCTGCTGGTCTCCTCGCTGCTCGCCGCGCTCCTGGTCACCGCCACCAACACCTCGCCCCTGGCGGAGCGTTCGACCTTCCTGGAACGCTGGCGCTACGGCACCCTGCGGCTCGTGTCGGTCGCCGTCGACGACTCGCACTATCTCGGGATCTCCACGCCGGGCTGGGTCAACGTCACGATCAACGTCTGCAGCACCCTGCTCTTCCTCGCCGTCCTGTACGCCGCCTTCCGGTCCCGGCGCGCCGTCGACCCGATCAGCGAGGACGACGAGAAGAAGCTGCGGGAGCTGCTGGAGGGACACGGCGAGCGGGACTCGCTCGGCTACTTCGCGCTGCGCCGGGAGAAGAGCGTGATCTGGTCGCCGACCGGCAAGGCGGCGGTCGCCTACCGCGTCGTCGGCGGGGTCTCCCTCGCCTCCGGCGATCCGCTCGGCGACCCGGAGGCCTGGCCGGGCGCCATCGAGCCCTGGCTCGCCGAGGCACGCGCGCACGGCTGGATCCCCGCCGTGATGGGCGCGAGCGAGGAGGCCGGGACCGTGTACGCGCGCCACGGCCTGGACGCGCTCGAACTCGGTGACGAAGCCATCGCGGACGTCGGCGAGTTCACCCTGGAGGGACGGGCCATGCGCACCGTCCGCCAGGCCTACAACCGCGTGAAGCGCGCCGGGTACACGGTCAGCGTCCGGCGCCACGCGGACATCCCGGCCGACGAGATGGCGTACCTGGTGAAGAAGGCCGACGACTGGCGCGACGGGGCCACCGAGCGCGGCTTCAGCATGGCCCTGGGACGGCTCGGCGACCCCGAGGACGGGCAGTGCGTCATGCTCGCCTGCACGGACAGGGACGGCGAGTTGCGGGCGCTGCTGTCCTTCGTGCCCTGGGGCCCGCACGGGCTCTCGCTCGACCTCATGCGCCGCGACCGGGACGCCGAGAACGGGCTCATGGAGTTCATGGTGATCGAACTGCTGCGCCGCGCCGGGGAGATCGGCATCACCCAGGTCTCCCTCAACTTCGCGATGTTCCGGTCCGTCTTCGAACGGGGCGCGCGGCTGGGCGCCGGGCCGGTGCTGCGGACCTGGCGCTCGCTGCTCAGCTTCTTCTCCCGCTGGTGGCAGATCGAGTCGCTGTACCGGGCCAACGCCAAGTACCGGCCGATCTGGGAGCCCCGGTTCCTGCTCTTCGAGAAGAGCGCGGACCTGCTGCGCATCGGTATCGCCTCGGCGCGCGCCGAGGGCTTCCTGGAGGCGCCGGGGCTGCCGAAGTGGCTGCACCGCAAGCACCTTGCCTCGCACAGGTGAGGCGCCTCGTCCGGCGGGTCCGCGCCGAGTGGGGACCGCCGTACGCGACGGTGCGCGAGGCCCTGCTGCGGCGGCGGGGGCGGGCGGTCCCGATGACGCTCGCGGCCGTGTGCCTGACCTCGGTCCTGCAGTTCGTGCAGAACCAGTCCTGGGGCTTCCGGTTCGTGCAGAACATCGGGTCCGTACGGGCGGAGGAGCCGCTGTGGCTGGCCCTGCTGCGCACCCCGCTGTCGTTGTTCGTCCCGGCCCTCGACCTGCCGGTGTGGGGGGCGTTGCTCCAGATCCTCGCGGTGTTCGGCCTCGCCGAGATCTGTCTGGGCTGGTGGCGCACGCTGGCCATCGCGTACGCCACCACGCTGGCCGGCACGCTGTACGCGCGCGTGGGCACCGGACTCGACCCGCACCATCCGCTGGGGCTGCCCGCGACGGACGCGCAGGTCGTCGACACCGGCCCGTCGGCCGCGGTGATCGGGCTCGCCCTGTTCCTGTGCTGGCGCTACCGGGCCCCGCTCACCGCGGGGGTGCTGAGCGCGGCCATGGCCGGTGAGGTCGCGCTGAAGGCGAACCTCGCGGGCAAGGAGCATCTCGCCGCGATCGGGGCGGTGCTGGTGCTGTGCGGGGCCTCGGCGCTGCGGCGGCGCCTGCGGCCGGCGGCCCGGGTGGACTGCGCGCCGGATCCGCCGCCGGTCCGGCCCTGACGTGCGGGTACGGCGGTCGCGTACCCTTCGGCCGTGTTCACGACCCCGCCCTTGCACGGCCTCCGCTTCGCCTTCGGCACGCTCACCGTCCTCCCGGTCCGGGTGACCCGCTGGGACCGGGAGACGGCACGCGGCGGGATGCTGTGCGCGCCCCTGGCCGGGATGGTGGTGGGCGCGCTCGCGGCCCTGCTCGGCGCGGGCCTGCTCCTGCTGGGCGCCGGGCCCTTGCTCGCCGCCGTCGCCACCGTCGCCGTACCCGCCGCCCTCACGCGCGGGCTGCATCTCGACGGGCTCGCGGACACCGCGGACGGGCTCGGCAGCGCGAAGCCCGCCGAAGAAGCGCTGCGCATCATGAAGCGGTCGGACATCGGGCCGTTCGGCGTGGTCACGCTGGTGTTCGTGCTGCTGGCGCAGGTGGCGGCGCTCGCGCAGGCCTACGGCGGCTCCTGGGCGCGCGGCGCGCTCGCCGCCGTCGTCTCGGCCACCACGGCCCGACTGGCCCTCACGCTGGCCACGCGCACGGGCGTCCCGGCCGCCCGGCCGGAGGGGCTCGGCGCCGCGGTCGCGGGCGTGGTCCCGCTGCGCGGCGCGCTCGCGGTGGCCGCCGCGGTCGTCGTGGCGGCGGCGGCCGGGGGCGCGCTGCCGGGCACGTACGGCGTGGTGCGTACGGCGACGGCGGTGCTGCTCGCACTGGTCGCCGCCCACCTTCTGCTGCGCCACTGCACGCGCCGCTTCGGCGGACTGACGGGAGACGTGTGCGGCGCGGTGGCCGAAACCGCCGCCACAGCAGTGCTGGTGGTGCTGTCGCTGAGCTAGTACCCCTGCAAGCACGCGAGTTGACCGGGTGACGACGTACTAGTCTGACGCACCGATCACTCACTGTTCTCGGGGGGAACCTGTGCAGAAGACGCGTCGCATCCTGGCGTGGTGCATCGACTTCGCTCTGGTCGTCGCGGCGGCCTCGGCGCTCGCCGTACTGACCTTCCACCGCATATCCGGCCTCTTCACCGACGTGCCCGAACTCGCCACCCGCAGCGGCCTGGACCTGCTCACCTCGCGGGGCGACGTCGTGAACACCTCCGAGAGCGTCGGACTGTTCCTGTGGAACAAGGCGCTGGGCTACGTGGAGCAGGGCTTCGTCCTGCTGGCGCTCGCCACGTTCCTCTACCAGTGGGGCTCGCTCGCCCTCGCCGGGCGCACCCTGGGCAAGGCGCTGACCGGCTTCAAGGTCACCCCGAGTTCGGTCGGCCGGACCGCGCTGCGGGCGGCCGTGACGACGATCGCCGACGTGGCGGTGTACGCCCTGGCCTGTGTGCTGCTGGTCGAGGGCGAGTTCCTGCTGTCGGTGCTGGTGTGGGCGCTGGCCGTGGTGGTGTTCTTCCTGAACACGCTGCCCGTCCTCGCCCGCAGCCGCCGCTCGCTCGCGGACCGGGTGGCCGGGACGACGGTCGAGAGCCTGCGCCTGCGCAGGACCGCCGCCGTGCCCCCGCCGTACACCCCGCAGCCCCCGTATCCCGCGGCCTGAAGTCCCTTGCCCGGCACGGCCGCTGAGGCACGGCGGCCACCGCGCCACGGCACGACGGGCACCCGGACCGATGAGAGAACCGGCCGGTCCGCGTAGGCTCGTGCCGGGTGTTCTGCTGCCCCAGGTGGAAACCGCGCCGCACGAGGGTTCTAGTGTCGGTTCCCGGGCTGGTCGACCCCATCCGTTCGGCCACCGAGACTCAATCGGCCACCGAAACTCAATTGGAAGCGAGATTTCACCACCGTGACTGCTCTCACTCTCAGCACCGCCGCGGCGGCCGGCCTGCGGGCCGACGCGATCGTGGTCGGTGTCGCGAAGGGCGCTCAGGGCCCGGTCGTCGCACCGGGCGCCGAGACCGTGGACGAGGCGTACGACGGCAAGCTCGCCGCCACCTTGGAGACCCTGGGCGCCACCGGCGCCGAGGGCGAGGTGACGAAGCTGCCCGCGCCCTCCGGCTTCAAGGCGCCCGTCGTGGTGGCGGTGGGCCTCGGTGCCGAGCCCGGCGAGGACGAGGCGTACACCGCCGAGTCGCTGCGCCGCGCCGCCGGTAACGCCGCCCGCGCGCTGGCCGGTGCCCAGAAGGCCGTCTTCGCCCTGCCGCTCGTCGAGGCCGCCGACGCCGCTGCCGTCGGCGAGGGCGCGCTGCTCGGCGCGTACGCCTTCGACGCGTACAAGGAGACCGCCAAGAACGGCAACGGCAAGGCCCCGCTCGCCGAGGTCGCCCTGCTCGGCGGCAAGCCCCGCGACAAGGAGTACAAGGCGGCCGTCGAGCGCGTCGTCGCCGTCGCGGAGGAGCTGAACCGCGCCCGCGACCTCGTCAACACCCCGCCCAACGACCTGAACCCGGCGGCCTTCGCGGCCCTCGCGCAGACCGCGGGCAAGGAGCACGGGCTCACGGTCCAGGTGCTCGACGAGAAGGCGCTGACCAAGGGCGGCTACGGCGGCATCCTCGGCGTCGGCGCCGGCTCGGCCGCCGGTCCCCGCCTGGTGAAGCTGGCGTACCAGCACCCCGAGGCGGACAAGCACCTGGCCTTCGTCGGCAAGGGCATCACCTACGACTCGGGCGGCATCTCCCTCAAGCCGGCCGGTCACAACGAGACCATGAAGTGCGACATGGCCGGTGCGGCGGCGGTCTTCGCCGCGGTCGTGGCCGCCGCGCGCCTCGGTCTGAAGGTCAATGTCACCGGCTGGCTCGCGCTGGCCGAGAACATGCCCTCCGGCTCGGCCACCCGCCCCGGCGACGTGCTGCGCATGTACAGCGGCAAGACCGTCGAGGTGCTCAACACGGACGCCGAGGGCCGGCTGGTCCTCGCGGACGCGCTGTGGGCCGCCTCGGAGGAGACCCCGGACGCGATCGTCGACGTCGCGACGCTGACCGGCGCGATGATGGTGGCGCTCGGCAACCACACCTTCGGGATCATGGCGAACGACGACGCGTTCCGCACCGCGATCCACGAGGCCGCGGAGGAGTCCGGCGAGGACGCCTGGCCGATGCCGCTGCCCGAGCACCTGCGCAAGGGCATGGACTCCCCCACCGCGGACATCGCCAACATGGGCGACCGGATGGGCGGCGGCCTGGTCGCCGGTCTGTTCCTGAAGGAGTTCGTCGGCGAGGGCATCACCTGGGCCCACCTCGACATCGCGGGTCCGGCCTTCAACGAGCAGGCCCCCTTCGGCTACACCCCCAAGGGCGGCACCGGCTCGGCCGTACGCACGCTGGTCCGGCTCGCGGAGCTGACGGCGGCGGGCGAGCTGGGCTGATCCCCATCACCGCGCGCCGGAGGGGGTCACGTACGGATATCCGTACGTGACCCCCTCCGGTCGTTTCGAATTTCGCCCTCGACGAAATCCGTCGGTACGTCCACGCCCGCGACCTTCGCACGTGATGGATCCGACGTCCCAGACTCCGGCCCGGCGTCCATTCCACCGCCGACAAGTGCGAAGATGGGCCTCGGCAGGACAGGGCCCCACCGAAGGGCCGAAGCAAAGCGGCCGGACACAGCCGTTCCGACCGGTCACCGCAGACCGGGCGTGGCGCACATGCATGGAGGACGTGACGTGGCGAACGACGCCAGCACCGTTTTCGACCTAGTGATCCTCGGCGGCGGTAGCGGCGGTTACGCCGCGGCCCTGCGCGGGGCGCAGCTTGGCCTGGACGTCGCCCTGATCGAGAAGGACAAGGTCGGCGGTACCTGCCTGCACCGGGGATGCATCCCCACCAAGGCTCTGCTGCACGCGGGCGAGGTCGCCGACCAGGCCCGCGAGAGCGAGCAGTTCGGTGTCAAGACCACCTTCGAGGGCATCGACGTACCGGCCGTCCACAAGTACAAGGACGAGGTCGTCTCGGGCCTGTACAAGGGCCTTCAGGGTCTGATCGCCTCCCGCAAGGTGACCTACATCGAGGGTGAGGGCCGGCTGTCCTCCCCGACCTCCGTCGACGTGAACGGTCAGCGGATCCAGGGCCGCCACGTCCTCCTGGCGACGGGCTCCGTGCCGAAGTCGCTGCCGGGCCTGGAGATCGACGGCAACCGCATCATCTCCTCCGACCACGCCCTCGTCCTGGACCGCGTGCCGCAGTCCGCGATCATCCTCGGCGGCGGTGTCATCGGAGTCGAGTTCGCCTCGGCCTGGAAGTCCTTCGGTGCCGACGTCACCGTCATCGAGGGTCTGAAGCACCTCGTGCCGGTCGAGGACGAGAACTCCTCCAAGCTGCTCGAGCGCGCCTTCCGCAAGCGCGGGATCAAGTTCAACCTCGGCACGTTCTTCCAGAAGGCCGAGTACACCGAGACCGGTGTCAAGGTCACCCTCGCCGACGGCAAGGAGTTCGAGGCCGAGGTCCTGCTCGTCGCCGTCGGCCGCGGCCCGGTCTCCCAGGGCCTGGGCTACGAGGAGGCCGGGGTCGCCATGGACCGCGGCTACGTCCTCGTCGACGAGTACATGCGGACGAACGTCCCGACCATCTCCGCGGTCGGCGACCTGGTCCCGACGCTCCAGCTCGCGCACGTCGGCTTCGCCGAGGGCATCCTGGTGGCAGAGCGTCTGGCCGGTCTGAAGGTCGTCCCGATCGACTACGACGGTGTCCCGCGGGTGACGTACTGCCACCCGGAGGTCGCCTCCGTCGGTATCACCGAGGCCAAGGCCAAGGAGATCTACGGCGCGGACAAGGTCGTCGCGCTCAAGTACAACCTGGCGGGCAACGGCAAGAGCAAGATCCTGAAGACCGCGGGCGAGATCAAGCTCGTCCAGGTCAAGGACGGTGCCGTGGTCGGCGTCCACATGGTCGGTGACCGCATGGGCGAGCAGGTCGGCGAGGCCCAGCTCATCTACAACTGGGAGGCGCTGCCGGCCGAGGTGGCCCAGCTCATCCACGCCCACCCGACCCAGAACGAGGCGCTCGGCGAGGCCCACCTGGCCCTGGCCGGCAAGCCCCTCCACTCCCACGACTGACCCTCAGTCTTCGGGCGCGACGACACAGACTTCCGCAATTCGTAAGGAGAAACCGAAACCATGGCGGTTTCCGTAACCCTTCCGGCGCTCGGTGAGAGCGTCACCGAGGGCACTGTCACCCGCTGGCTGAAGGCCGAGGGCGAGCGCGTCGAGGCCGACGAGCCGCTGCTCGAGGTCTCGACCGACAAGGTCGACACCGAGATCCCGGCCCCCGCCTCCGGCGTGCTGTCCTCCATCAAGGTCGCCGAGGACGAGACCGTCGAGGTCGGCGCCGAACTGGCCGTCATCGACGACGGCACGGGCGCGCCTGCCGCGGCTCCGGCCCCGGCCGCCGCCGAGGCCCCCGCTCCCGCCCCCGTGGCCGAGCCCGCCCCGGCCCCGGTCGCCGAGGCCCCCGCCGCCCCGGCCCCGGCCCCCGCCGCTGCTCCTGCCGGTGGCGCGCAGGGCACGGACGTGGTCCTGCCCGCGCTCGGTGAGTCCGTCACCGAGGGCACCGTCACCCGCTGGCTGAAGTCGGTCGGCGACACCATCGAGGCCGACGAGCCGCTGCTCGAGGTCTCGACGGACAAGGTCGACACCGAGATCCCGGCGCCCGCCTCCGGTGTGCTGCTGGAGATCGTGGTCGCCGAGGACGAGACCGCCGAGGTCGGCGCCAAGCTGGCCGTCATCGGCGCTCCGGGTGCCGCTCCGGCTCCGGCCGCCCCGGCCGCACCCGCTGCCCCGGCTCCGGCTCCGGCTCCGGCTCCGGCCGCTCCCGCCGCTCCGGCCCCGGCCCCCGTGGCCCCGGCCGCGCCCGCGCCGGTCGCCCCGGCCGCCCCGGCTCCCGCCGCGGAGGCCACGGACGAGGGTGCGTACGTCACCCCGCTGGTGCGCAAGCTCGCCGCCGAGAACGGTGTCGACCTGGCCACCGTCAAGGGCACCGGCGTCGGCGGTCGGATCCGCAAGCAGGACGTCATCGCCGCCGCCGAGGCCGCGAAGGCCCCCGCCGCTCCGGCTCCGGCCGCCGCCCCGGCCGCCGCCGTGCCGACGGCCCGCAAGGCGCCGGTCCTGGAGGTCTCCCCGCTGCGCGGCCAGACCGTCAAGATGCCGCGCATCCGCAAGGTCATCGGCGACAACATGGTCAAGGCCCTGCACGAGCAGGCCCAGTTGTCCTCGGTGGTCGAGGTCGACGTGACCCGCCTGATGCGCCTGCGCGCCCAGGCCAAGGACTCGTTCGCGGCCCGTGAGGGCGTCAAGCTCTCCCCGATGCCGTTCTTCGTGAAGGCGGCGGCCCAGGCGCTGAAGGCCCACCCGGTCATCAACGCCCGGATCAACGAGGCCGAGGGCACGATCACCTACTTCGACACCGAGAACATCGGTATCGCGGTGGACTCCGAGAAGGGCCTGATGACTCCGGTCATCAAGTACGCCGGTGACCTCAACATCGCCGGTATCGCCAAGGCCACGGCCGACCTGGCGGGCAAGGTCCGGTCCAGCAAGATCACCCCGGACGAGCTGTCCGGCGCGACCTTCACCATCAGCAACACCGGTTCGCGCGGCGCGCTGTTCGACACGATCATCGTGCCCCCGAACCAGGTCGCGATCCTCGGCATCGGCGCCACGGTCAAGCGCCCGGCGGTCATCGAGACCGAGGAGGGTACGGTCATCGCCGTCCGCGACATGACGTACCTGACGCTGTCCTACGACCACCGTCTGGTGGACGGCGCCGACGCGGCCCGTTACCTGACCGCGGTCAAGGCGATCCTGGAGGCGGGCGAGTTCGAGGTCGAGCTCGGTCTGTAGCCCCTTCCGGCCGGTACGGTCGCAGGACGCCCCCGCCCGGGAAGTTCCGGGCGGGGGCGTTCGTACGCGTGGCTCCCCAGGGCGTGTAAGCCTCGTCTCACCTGCGCGGAAGCGCCCCCGCGCGCCCTACCGGATCCGCCGGGCAGCCGTATTGTCTAAACGGCAACCGCGCCCTTAAGGAGCCCTCATGACCGCGCCCGTCGTCCACTCGCTGCGCGAACAGATCCGCGAGCACATCGTGGAGGGGATCGTCAGCGGGCGCTGGAAGCCGGGCGAGCGGATCGTGGAGCGGCGGATCGCCACCGAGCTGGAGGTCAGCCAGACCCCGGTCCGTGAGGCGCTGCGGGAGCTGGAGTCGCTGCGGCTGATCGAGTCGGCGCCCAACAAGGGTGTACGGGTACGGAATCTGACCGCGGCCGACCTGGAGGAGAGCTACCCCGTACGAGCCGGTCTGGAGGCCATAGCGGCCGAACTCGCGGCCGAGCGGCTGGCGGAGGACTGCTCGGCCCTGGAGCCGCATGTGGCGGCGCTGTACGACGCGGACCGCAAGGCGGACGGCACGGCCCAGGTGCGGCACACGGTCGCCTTCCACCGTGAGCTGGTACGGGCGGCCGGGAACTCGGTGCTGCTGCACACCTGGGAGGGGCTGGGCATCGAGGTGTTCACCGCCCTGTCGATCCGCTGGCTGGGCACGGTGCAGCAGTCGTACGCGGAGGAGCACGAGGAGCTGGTGGCCGCGTTCCGCCGCCAGGACCCGAGGATCGCGGAGATCGTGAAGGCCCATGTGCTGGGGTGCGCGCCGCGCGCCTGACAGCCGAGCGCTCGGGCGCTCATCCGCAGGCTCGGACGCAGGCCCGGACGCGGGCTCACCTGCGAAAGCCAGATCACGAAGCGGCACGCGGTGCCCTCTTCGAAGGCACCGCGTGCCGACTTTCGCGAAATCAAAGGGTTTTACCCCCACCCCCTTTGATCGATCATCGATCAGGGGGTTACAGTCACGAGGGCTTCACCGAGCCTCACGCCCTGTCCTGCCAAAGACCAAGGGCAACCCCACCCCTTACCGATGAGGGAACCCCCTTCGACTGAGGAAGGCGGCGACATGACCGACCCCAACGCCATCCAGCCGAGCGAGCTCGACCAGCTCCCGGACCGCGACCCCGAGGAGACCGCCGAATGGCAGGCCTCCCTGGACGCCGTCGCGAGGGAAGCCGGGCCGCATCGTGCCGCGTATCTGATGCGCCGCACACTGGAGCGTGCCGAGGGCGCCGGCGTCGCGCTGCCCAAGCTGCTCGAGACCGACTACGTCAACAGCATCCCCACCGCCGCCGAACCGGCCGTGCCCGGTGACGAGGCGATGGAACGCCGGATCACCGCGTGGAACCGCTGGAACGCGGCGGCGATGGTGACCCGTGGCAGCAAGTACGGCGTCGGCGGCCACATCGCCACCTTCGCCTCCGCGGCCTGGCTCTACGAGACCGGCTTCAACCACTTCTTCCGGGGCAAGGAGGGCGACGGCTCGGGCGACCAGCTCTACATCCAGGGCCACGCCTCCCCCGGTATCTACGCCCGTGCCTTCCTCGACGGCCGGCTGAGCGAGCAGCAGCTCGACAACTTCCGCCGGGAGTCCGACGGCGACGGCCTGCCGTCGTACCCGCACCCGCGGCGTCTGCCCTGGCTGTGGGAGTTCCCGACGGTGTCGATGGGCCTCGGCCCGCTGTCCGCCATCTACCAGGCGCGCTTCAACCGCTATCTCACCCACCGCGGTGTCAAGGACGTCTCGGGCTCGCACGTCTGGGCCTTCCTCGGCGACGGCGAGATGGACGAGCCGGAGTCGACGGCGGCGATCACGCTGGCCTCGCGTGAGGAGCTGGACAACCTCACCTTCGTCATCAACTGCAACCTGCAGCGTCTCGACGGCCCGGTGCGCGCCAACTTCAAGGTCGTGCAGGAGCTGGAGGGCCGCTTCCGCGGCGCCGGCTGGAACGTCATCAAGACGCTGTGGGGCTCGGCCTGGGACGAGCTGTTCGCCCTCGACACCGCGGGCGCGCTCGTCCGGCGGCTGCGCGAGGTGCCGGACGCGCAGGTGCAGACGTACCAGACGCGCGACGCCGCCTATATCCGCGAGGACTTCTTCGGCTCGGACCCGGCGCTCGTCGAGATGGCGAAGCTGCTGAGCGACGACAAGATCCTCGAGTGCTTCCACCTCTCGCGCGGCGGCCACGAGGCCCGCAAGGTCTACGCCGCGTACAAGGCGGCCCTGGAGCACAAGGGCGCGCCGACCGTCATCCTGGCCCAGACCGTCAAGGGCTTCACGCTCGGCGAGGGCTTCGCGTCGAAGAACGCCAACCACCAGATGAAGAAGCTGACGGTGGACGAGTTCAAGACGATGCGCGACCTGCTCGAACTGCCCATCTCGGACAGCCGGTTCGTCGACGGTGTGGTGCCCTACGGCCACCCGGGCGCCGACTCCCCCGAGGTCCGCTACCTCCAGGAGCGCCGCGCGGCCCTCGGCGGCCCGGCCCCGGCCCGCCGGGTGCACCCGGTGGCGCCGCTGCCCGCCCCGGCCGAGAAGGCGTTCGCCGCCTTCGACAAGGGCTCGGGCACGCAGAACGTGGCGACCACGATGGCCTTCGTCCGCCTGGTCAAGGACCTCGTCCGCGACAAGGAGACGGGCAGGCGCTGGGTGCCGATCGTCCCGGACGAGGCGCGCACCTTCGGCATGGAGAGCCTGTTCCCCTCGCTCGGCATCTACTCGCCCAAGGGCCAGACGTACGAGCCGGTCGACCGCGACCAGTTGATGTACTACAAGGAGGCCACGAACGGCCAGATCCTCAACGAGGGGATCACCGAGGCCGGTTCGATGGCGGACTTCATCGCGGCGTCGACGTCGTACGCGACGCACGGCGAGACGATGATCCCCTTCTACATCTTCTACTCGATGTTCGGCTGGCAGCGCACGGCCGACCAGATGTGGCAGCTCGGTGACCAGCTCGGCCGCGGCTTCCTCGTCGGCGCCACGGCCGGCCGCACCACGCTGACCGGTGAGGGCCTCCAGCACGCGGACGGCCACTCCCCGGTGATCGCGGCCACCAACCCGGCGGCGCTGACGTACGACCCGGCGTTCGCCTACGAGATCGCGGTCATCGTCAAGGAGGGTCTGCGCCGGATGTACGGCGAGGCCGCCGAGGGCGAGGACCAGAACGTCTTCTACTACCTCACCGTCTACAACGAGCCGCTGCCGCAGCCCGCCAAGCCGGTGGTCGCCGGTATCGACGAGGGCATCGTCAAGGGCCTGTACCGCTTCAACACGGCGGAGTCGGCGGGCCTGTCGCCCGTGTCCCCCAAGCTCTCGACCTCGCTCGAGCAGGGAGGTACCCCCATCGCCCCGCGGATCCAGTTGCTGGGTTCGGGTACGGCGATCCACTGGGCGCTCGACGCGCAGCGGATGCTCGCCGAGGAGTGGGGTGTCGCGGCGGACGTGTGGTCGGCGACGTCGTGGGGTGAGCTGCGGCGCGACGCCATGGAGGCGGACGCGGCGCTGCTGGAGGGCGAGGAGCGGGTGCCGTACATCCGCCGGGCGCTCCAGGGCGCCGAGGGCCCGGTCCTCGCGGTCTCCGACTACATGCGCCAGGTCCCGGACCAGATCGCGCAGTGGGTCGAGCAGGACTACTCCTCGCTGGGCACCGACGGCTTCGGTCTCTCCGACACCCGTGAGGGGGCCCGCCGCCACTTCGGTGTGGACGCCGAGTCGATCGTGATCGCGGCCCTGGCCCAGCTCTCCCGGCGGGGCGAGCTGAAGGCCACGACCGTGAAGGAGGCGCGGGAGCGCTACGGCCGCTGAGGCCACTGACGGTCCGAAGGGGTACGGCATCGCGCCGTACCCCTTCGCCGTCTTCCGGTCACCGCTCCTGACGGGCGAACGTTGCCTGCCACGGCACCAGGCCTCACGGGCGTCGACCCGCGCTCCCGCGTCCGGCTCGTCTCCAGCAACGGCCCGGCGAGTCCGTGTGGTGCACGAAGACCGCGATGACCCGGTCGTCGTAGCGCGGCGGCGGCCGGGTGCGCCCGCTGTCCCGCGCCCAGATCTCGCGCGGCACGATGCGGGGCACCGGCGCGAGGACGACGGCAAGTCCAGGCAGACAGCCGAACGTCAGCGGAACGGCTCCGGGAATCCGTACCGGACGTCTCTTCCGTGCCCGGCGCCTTCGTCGGATGACACGCATGGGCCCACTGTCCGGTCCTTTCGCCGCGCCCGCGATGTGCGTTGTGCCACCTGGTGGAACCATCGTCCGGGTACGGCACGTCTCTCCCTCGAGGTCCGAGAAAGGTGGCTTCGTGAACCTGCTCGACATCCTGCTGCTGCTGGTGATCCTGGCCTACGCGGCGTCCGGCTACCGGCGCGGGCTGGTGGCCGGCTGTGTCTCGCTGGCCGGCTTCGTGGGGGGTGCCGTCGTCGGTGTGTGGATCCTGCCGTGGGTGATGAACCTGGTGACGCGGGGGACGACGACGGCGACGGTGACCGCCGTGTTCACCGTGCTGGTTCCGGCGGTCGTGGGCCACGCGCTGGCCGGCCGCCTCGCGTTCAGACTGCGCCGTGAGCTGGACCGCGGGCCGCTGCGCGTGCCCGACGGCATCGGCGGGGCCGCGGCGAACACGGTGGCCGTGCTGATCGTCGCCTGGGTGGCCGCGAGCGTGCTGGGCGCCTCCTCCTCGCCGCTGCTCACCCAGTCGATCCGGGAGTCCCGGCTGCTGGGCACGGTGCAGCACGCGATGCCGGACACCACCCCGACCTGGTTCTCGCGCGCCACGTCCGCGCTCACCCAGGCGGGCTTCCCGCAGGTCTTCAATCCGTTCGAGAACGAACCGGCGACCGCGGCGGCCAAGCCCTCCGGGGACAGCGTCACGGCGAGCGCGGAGAACGCGGCCCGGCTCAGCACGGTCAAGATCGAGGGCGCCGTGGGCACGGAGGGCCGCGAGGGAAGCGGCTTCGTGTACGCGCCGCAGCGGGTGATGACCAACGCCCATGTGGTCGCGGGCATCGCTCACCCGTCCGTACGCGTGGGCGGTGTCGGTCCCGCGTACCCGGCCCGGGTGGTGCTCTTCGACCCGGGCCGGGACGTCGCCGTGCTGTACGTGCCCGAGCTGCGGGCGCCCGCCCTGCGCTTCTACGACGGCGCGTCGCGCGGCTCCGCGGCGGTGGTCGCGGGCTATCCGCAGGACGGCGGCCTGACGCTGCGGGCCGCCACGGTCGCGAACCGGATCCGCGCCACGGGCCAGAACATCTACAACACCGGGACCGTCACCCGCGAGATCTACTCGATCCGCTCGACCGTCCTGCCCGGCAACTCCGGCGGCCCGCTGCTGACCACGGACGGCAGGGTCTACGGGATGGTGTTCGCCCGCTCCACCTCCGACGAGGAGACGGGGTACGTGCTGACGGCGGACGAGATCCGCGCGGACGCGCGGCGCGCGGCGACCGCCACGGCCCCGGTGGACACGGGCGAACTCATCACGTCCTGAGCGTCACCGCCGCGGGCTCGTCGCGTCACACAGGGAGCGGCCCATCAGGACGTCGTCGACGTACTCGCCGTCGAGCAGGAACTCCTCGGGCAGGACGCCCTCGACCGCGAAGCCCTCCGACTCGTAGAGCCTCCGGGCCGGGGTGTTGTGCGCGAGGACGCGCAGGGTGAGGCGCCGCGCGCCCAGCCTGCGGGCCTCGTCCTGGGCGGCCCGCAGCAGCGCCCGTCCGACCCCGGCTCCGCGCGCCTCCTCGGCGACCGCGAGCCCCTGGATCTGGCGGACATGGGCGTTGCACGCCAGCGAGGTCGGGAACGCCAGCGTGATGTAGCCGACGACGGCGCCGTCGAGTTCGGCGACGAGGTAGTCCCGGGGCGCGTGCCGCCCGTCGAAGAAGGGCGGGTAGGGCGGCTCGGGGCGCGGCAGGACGGCGTGCAGCGGGGACCAGGTGGCGCGGTCGAGTCGGCTGAGCGCCTCCTCGTCGTCGAGGGCGGCGTGCCGTATGTGCGGAGCATGCATGGGCGGCACTGTAGGGCAGGTGCCCGAAGACCCGCCCGGGGATTACCGGCACCCCGGTGGCACGGCCGGGCGCATGCGACCGCCGTGCGACCGTGCCCCTGTCCGTGCGCGACGTGTCCGGCGCGGCGCCGGACCTACGCTCGACCCCGACTCGGGTATTGCAGAAGCCTGTTGGGGGCATGACGTCCCCACCGGCCGCACAACCTCGAAGGAGGGGCACGTGCTAGAGCCCGTGTACCAGGCGGACGTCGTCATCGTGGGGGCCGGGATCGCCGGTCTCACGGCGGCCCACCAGCTCATCAGCGCAGGAGTGTCGACCACGGTGGTGGAGGCGGCTTCCTGCGCGGGCGGGCGCATGTCGACCGAGAAGGTCGACGGCTTCCGGCTCGATCGGATCGGGCAGTTCCTGTTCACGTCGTATCCCGAACTGCGCCTGACCCCGGGGCTGGACGCACTGGTGCTGCGTCCCTTCGCCCCCGGAGTCCTGGTGCACAGCGAGGGGCGCCACCGTCGTGCGGGGGCCGCCCCCGCGGGAGGGGGCGCGGGGAGCGCACGGAGCGCACTCAGCGCCGTACGCGCCCTCGCAAGCGCCCCCCGCGCAACTTCCGCGCTGGGAACGGACGGTGGGACGCCCGCCGTAAGGCCGCCAGGGGGCCGTACGGCCGGGCCACGCACCGCCCGCGCGAGGGCCGGGGTGCCACGGCCCGGTGTCCCGCTCGGCGGCGCCATGGACCAGGCCCGCCTCGGCGCGGCGCTCGCGCGGATCGCCGCCACACCCGTGGAACGGCTGCTGGCCCGGCCGGAGTCGACGGCGCACCGCGCGCTTCCGCTGCGCGGGATCTCCGCGCGGACCGTCGACGGGTTCCTGCGCCCGCTGCTGGCCGCCCTGTTGAGCGACCCGGAGCTGACCACGTCCAGCCGCTGCGCCGACCTCGCGCTGCACACCTTCGCGAGCGGCCGGCTGTGCGTGCCGGAGGGCGGCGCGGAGGTCGTACCGGAACTGCTGGCGCGGGCGCTGCCGCCGGGCACGGTGCGCACCGGGGTCCGCGCGACCGCCGTCTCCACGACCTCGGTGACCACCGCCGACCACGGTGAACTGCGCTGCCGTGCCGTGCTGGTGGCCACGGACGCGCGCGCCGCCGCCGAGCTGCTGCCCGGTCTGCGCGTACCGGACTTCCATCCCGTCACGGTCGTCCACCACACCATGGACGAGCCGCCGCCGATCGGCGCGTCCCTGCTGCTGGACGCGGAGCGCGGCGGCCCGGTGGCGCACACGGCGGTCGCCAGCGAGGTGGACCCCTCCCGCGCTCCGGCGGGCCGCGCGCTGGTCTCCTCCACGGTGCTCGGGACGCCCCCGGACGACGTGGACGAGGTCGTACGGGCCCATCTGGCGCGGCTGTACGGCACCTCGACCGCGCGCTGGGAGACGCTCGCCGTGCACCGCACCGAGCGGGCCGTCCCGGCGATGCGCCCGCCCTACGATCTGCGCCGTCCGGTGCGCCTGCTGGCCGGGCTGTACGTGTGCGGGGACCACCGTGACACGGGCACGGTCGAGGGCGCGCTGCGCTCCGGGCGCCGGGCGGCGTCGGCCGTTCTGACGGACCTGGGCGCGGGCCCCCTCCACGCGGTGGACCCGCTGCCCACGGCCGCCTGAGGGCGCGAGAGTTCGGACAGGGCCTACTGCAACGCGGCGACCCGATCGCGGTATCCGCGGACGGGCGCCGCGTCCTTGTACGGCTCCAGGCGGCGCTCGAAGTCCCGTACGTACTCCACCGCCCGTACCGACCGCATCTCCGCGGCCTGCCCGGCGGCCTCGGCCGCGAGCTGGCAGGCCTGGTCCAGCTCGCCGAGGCCGAGCCGGGCCGAGGCGAGGACGACCCGGCAGAACAGCCTGCTGCGGGCGTAGCCGGGGGCGCGCAGCCGGAGCGAGCGCTCGGCGTGCTGGACCGCGGCCCGGTACTGCTGCAGGTCGCGGTGGCAGTGGGCGAACTCGTCGGCGAGCTGCGCCTCGTCGAAGAACTTCGCCCAGTGCGGGACGTCGTCGCCGGGCCGGGCGGACTCCAGGGCCCGCTCGGCGCGCACGAGCGAGGCCGTGCAGGAGCGGACCTCGCCGAGCACGCCGTGGCCGCGCGCCTCGACGGCGTGCTGGAGCGCCTGGACGACGGGCGGCGCCGAGGTGCCCGTGCCCTGCTGTGCCACGCGCGCCAGTTGCACGGCTTCCCGCCCATGGCCGAGGTAGACGGCCTGGCGGCTCATGGTGACCAGCACATACGCGCCGTACGTCCGGTCCCCGGCGGCCTGCGCGAGCCGCAGCGCCTGGACGAAGTAGCGCTGGGCGAGGCCGTGGGCCGCGATGTCGTACGAGGTCCAGCCCGCGAGCCGGGTCAGATCGGCCGTCGCCGCGAACAGGCGGCGGCCCGTCTGCTCGCCGTACGTGCCGCGCAGCATCGGCTCGGCCTCGTGCTCCAGATAGCGCACGAGGGCCTGGCGGGCATGGCCGCCGCCGTAGGCGTGATCGAGGGCGCGGAAGAGCTCGGCGACCGAGCGCAGGGCGGCGATGTCGCCGCCGGTCACCTTCTGGCCGGGGCCGCGCTCGGACTGGCTGCGCTGGCGGGGCACCAGGGGGCGGCCCTGCGCGGGGAGGCGGGGAGCCGTCGCCTCGCTGCGGGCCACGCTTTCGTCGGCGCGGCCGATCAGCCAGTCCCGGCTGGGCACGACGAGCCCGGCCGCGGTGAAGGCGATCTTGCGCAGTTCGGCATGGCTGCCGGAGTCCTTGCGCCACAGCCCGCTGACGATGTCGACGGCCTCTTCGGGGGTGGCCGCGAACTCCAGGCCCGCGTAGACCGGGGCGCAGGCGTCGAGCCCGAGGTCCTGCGCGGTGAGCCTGCGTCCGAGCCGCCGGGTGAAGACCTCGGCGATGAGCGCGGGCGTGGTGCCGCGCGGCTGCTGCCCGCGCAGCCACCGGGTCACGGACGTCTTGTCGTATCTGAGGTCGAGCCCGTGTTCGAGGCCGAGCTGGTCGACGCGACGGGCGAGACCTGCGTTGGAGAACCCCGCTTCTGCGATGAGCGCGGCGAGCTGGCGGTTGGGGGGGCGCTGCGCGGGTCGTTCCGTCATCTGCGGTGCGGTCTCCTGCCTTTCGGGCCTCGGCGGCGGCCTCGGGGAGGGGCAGGTGCCTCCCCGACGCGGCCTCGCTACCCGGATCGCCTGTGAACAGCCCTGATGGCCTCGTGGACGGCGTGAATGTAGCGGAGAGTGAGCAACCGATTGCAGCCTTCCAGGCCTATTCATCCGATCGTGTGAGGATTAGCTGTCCGGCTGACGGAGACGAGGCAGGGCGGCCGGAATTCCGCCGCCCCGGCGGGACGTACAGTGGCGTGGGCGCCTTTCGCGCCTTACGAACGTCTAGGGAGGCACGTGCCGTGGGTGAGTTCCGATTCGTCCGCATGGGGTTCGGGGCGGAGGCCGTCGAGTACCAGCGGGCCTGGGACGAACAGCGCCGGGTGCACGCCGCCCGCTTCGCCGACGAGATCCCCGACACCTGCCTGCTCCTGGAGCACCCCCCGGTCTACACGGCCGGCCGGCGCACCGCGGACGACGAGCGCCCCCTGGACGGCACCCCGGTCATCGACGTGGACCGCGGCGGCAAGATCACCTGGCACGGCCCGGGTCAGCTCGTCGGCTACCCCATCCAGAAGCTCCCGCGCCCGGTCGACGTCGTCGCCCATGTCCGCCGTATCGAGGAGGCCCTGATCCGCACGTGCGCGGAGTTCGGCCTGGAGACGACGCGCGTGGAGGGCCGCAGCGGCGTATGGGTGCTCGGGGACCCGGTGGAGCGGCGTCCCGCCCTCGGCGGCCTCTCCCTGGACTTCGACCCGCGCCTGACGGACGAGGAGTTCGACCCGCGGCTGAACGGCCCCGAGTACGCCCCCTCCAACGCCGGTCAGCGCCGCGAGGACCGCAAGCTCGCCCAGATCGGCATCCGGGTCGCCAAGGGCGTCACGATGCACGGCTTCGCGCTGAACGTGAACCCCGACACCACCTGGTTCGACCGGATCATCCCCTGCGGGATCCGGGACGCGGGCGTCACGTCCCTGGCGAGCGAGCTGGGGCGCGACGTGACGATCGCCGAAGTGGTCCCGGTGGCGGAACGGCATCTGCGGGACGTGATGGAGAGCGCCGAGCCGAAGCCGCGGGAGACCGAGCAGGCATCCGCGTAACGACGCCGCCGCACCCTGGCCGTGAGCGGACGGAAGGCGGGGAATACACCCCCGCCTTCGAAGGTTGCTCACACGCCGGGCCGAGAATTGCCCAGGGCGTACCCTGAGGTACGCCGACGAATCGAAAGCTACAGGGAGCCGACGTGTCCGCAGTCGCACCCGACGGACGCAAGTTGCTGCGCCTGGAGGTCCGCAACAGCCAGACCCCCATCGAGCGCAAGCCCGAGTGGATCAAGACCCGGGCGAAGATGGGTCCCGAGTACACGAAGATGCAGAACCTCGTGAAGGGCGAGGGGCTGCACACGGTGTGCCAGGAAGCCGGCTGCCCGAACATCTACGAGTGCTGGGAGGACCGCGAGGCCACCTTCCTCATCGGCGGCGACCAGTGCACCCGCCGCTGCGACTTCTGCCAGATCGACACCGGCAAGCCCGAGGCGCTCGACCGTGACGAGCCGCGCCGCGTGGGCGAGTCCGTGGTCACCATGGACCTGAACTACGCCACGATCACGGGTGTCGCCCGGGACGACCTGGCGGACGGCGGAGCCTGGCTGTACGCCGAGACGGTCCGGCAGATCCATCAGCAGACCGCCGGACGCGAGGGCGGCCACACCAAGGTCGAACTCCTCGCCCCCGACTTCAACGCGATCCCCGAGCAGCTCGAAGAGGTCTTCGCCTCCCGGCCCGAGGTCTTCGCGCACAACGTCGAGACCGTCCCGCGGATCTTCAAGCGCATCCGCCCCGGCTTCCGCTACGAGCGCTCGCTGAAGGTCATCACGGCGGCCCGTGACTACGGCCTCGTGACCAAGTCGAACCTGATCCTCGGCATGGGCGAGACCCGCGAGGAGGTCGTGGAGGCGCTGCGCCAGCTCCACGAGGCGGGCTGCGAGCTGATCACGATCACGCAGTACCTGCGCCCGAGCGTCCGCCACCACCCCGTGGAGCGCTGGGTCAAGCCGCAGGAGTTCGTGGAGCTGCAGGAGGAAGCCGAGCGGATCGGCTTCTCGGGCGTCATGTCCGGCCCGCTGGTGCGCTCCTCGTACCGCGCCGGGCGCCTGTACCGGATGGCCATGGAGCAGCGCGAGTCGAGCGCCGTCTGACGCCCCGCCGAAGACTGGCACTCCGTGCCACGTGAATGGTCTGTGAATCGGCTCACAAGTGATTACCACCGAGTAGTAGCCAGTCGACGCGGCCCTGACGGTCCCCCCGGTCGAGGGACCCCGTCAAGGCCGCGTCAGGCGTTTCGTCCCCCGTATCAAGGCTTCATCAGCGTTTGACCGGTCGGTCACGCCCTGGTAACACCGAACCGTGAGCCTGGTCGTACGCGCCGTTCCGGCCCACAGCCGCCGATCCGAGGGGGGACCCCCGTCATGCAGGCCGCGCCCATTCGAGCCACCGCGATCCCGTCCTTCGCGGGTGCACTCCGTGCCATCGAGTCGCTGCTGCTGGGAGGCGGCCAGCGGACCGCCCGGCAGAACGCCTGGACCTCCGTCCTGGAGGACCGCCGCCGCGCCAAGGACCGCGTCGAGGCACAGCGCGTTCTCGACGCCGCCGCACCGCATGCGTGACCGCCGCTCCCTTCCTGCGAAGATCCGGCACTGCCGTCGAAGACGGTTCCCGGGCCACGTAGACTTCGTGACATGGCGAGGAAGGAAACTGCAGCGGACGCTGCTGAAGCGGGGCGACTGAAGCAGATCGCCCTGACCTACAAGATGACCCGCAAGGCCGACCCCAAGATCGGTCTTGTACTCGCGGCGGTCGGAATCGTCACCCTCGGTGTCTTCCTCGCGATCGGCTTCTTGATCGGTCACCCCATCTATCTCGGCATCCTGGGCCTCCTGCTCGCCTTCCTCGCGACGGCGATCGTCTTCGGACGCCGGGCCGAGCGTGCCGCCTTCGGGCAGATGGAGGGTCAGCCGGGTGCCGCCGCGGCGGTCCTGGACAACATCGGCCGCGGCTGGACGACGACCCCCGCGGTCGCCATGAACCGCAGCCAGGACGTGGTGCACCGCGCCGTCGGCAAGGCCGGCATCGTGCTGGTCGCCGAGGGCAACCCGAACCGGGTCAAGAGCCTGCTGGCCGCCGAGAAGAAGAAGATGGCGCGCATCGTCGCGGACGTGCCGGTGCACGACGTGATCGTCGGCACGGGCGAGGGCCAGACCTCGCTGAAGAAGCTCCGTACGACGATGCTGAAGTACCCCCGGGTGCTGACCGGCCCGCAGGTGACCGCGACCAACGACCGGCTGCGCGCCATGGGTGACCTGCTGACCAACATGCCGCTGCCGAAGGGCCCGCTGCCCAAGGGGATGCGGATGCCGCGAGGCGGGCCGAAGGGCCGCTAGACCCGACCGACTCCGATGCGTACGCCGATGGGCCGTCCTGGAACCTCAGATCCAGGACGGCCCATCGGCGTATGCGCAGGCGCTGGGGGCGCGGCGTCAGATCCTGACCTCGACCGTGCCCGCCAGCCGGTCGTGCAGCCCCCTGCCGTCGCGGTCCCAGACCAGCGCGGGCACCGCGAGGAACAGCAGGACCGTCCGCAGCAGGGCGCGCAGCGGGTTGACGCGGCCGGTGCTCAGCGTGACCACCCGCAGGCCGAACAGCCGCTTGCCCGGCGTGAACCCGAGGGACCCGACGGTGAGCACCATCAGGACGAGGAGGGTCAGGGGCGCCCAGACCTGGGCCGCGTCGTGGTAGCTGTCGGCGATCAGGCCGTACGCGATCAGGAGGCACAGGCCCCAGTCCACGGCGAGGGCGCCGATCCGGCGGCCGGGGCGGGCGATCGAGCCCGGCCCCTCCTCCGGCAGACCGAGCTGCTCGCCCCGGTATCCGAAGTCGGCCCCGGCCTCTTCCATGGCCGCGCGGGGGCCGGAGAGCCACGATCCGAGTGCTTGCCTGTTGTCCACCCGTCCACGGTACATGCGCCCGATTCGGGGGCCGTACACGCGGGTCGTGAGGGAAGAGGCTGGTTAACCTGAGAGAAACAATCGGGTCACGCTGGAGAAATCACCCCTCCCTATCGTCGGCCCCAGCGTGTGCCACTCGCTTCTGCCGTACGAACACTGCCGCACGAACTGTCTACCGACCCGGCCGGTCAGGGCCGGGAGTAGGAGGAGCCGGATGTTCCAGAACGCCGACGAGGCCAAGAAGTTCATCGCGGACGAGGACGTCAAGTTCATCGATGTCCGCTTCTGCGACCTGCCGGGAGTGATGCAGCACTTCACGGTGCCGGTGGAGGCGTTCGACCCGGACGAAGAGCTCGCCTTCGACGGCTCCTCGATCCGTGGCTTCCAGGCCATCCACGAGTCCGACATGGCGCTGCGTGCGGACCTGTCGACCTCCCGGGTCGACCCCTTCCGTCGCGACAAGACCCTGAACATCAACTTCTTCATCCACGACCCGATCACGGGCGAGCAGTACTCCCGTGACCCGCGCAACGTGGCGAGGAAGGCGGAGGCCTATCTCGCCTCCACCGGGATCGCCGACACCGCGTACTTCGGCCCCGAGGCCGAGTTCTACGTGTTCGACAGCGTCCGCTTCAAGACCGCCGAGAACGAGTCCTTCTACCACATCGACTCGGAGGCCGGTGCCTGGAACACCGGGGCGCTGGAGGACAACCGCGGGTACAAGGTCCGCTACAAGGGCGGCTACTTCCCGGTCCCGCCGGTCGACCACTTCGCCGACCTGCGCGCCGAGATCTCCCTGGAGCTGGACCGGGCGGGCCTGAAGGTCGAGCGCCAGCACCACGAGGTGGGCACCGCCGGGCAGGCCGAGATCAACTACAAGTTCAACACGCTGCTCGCCGCCGCCGACGACCTCCAGCTCTTCAAGTACCTTGTGAAGAACGTCGCCTGGCGCAACGGCAAGACGGCGACGTTCATGCCGAAGCCGATCTTCGGCGACAACGGCTCGGGCATGCATGTGCACCAGTCGCTGTGGAGCAACGGCGACCCGCTGTTCTACGACGAGGCCGGTTACGCGGGGCTGTCGGACATGGCCCGCTACTACATCGGCGGCATCCTCAAGCACGCTCCGTCACTGCTGGCCTTCACCAACCCGACGGTGAACTCCTACCACCGGCTGGTGCCGGGCTTCGAGGCCCCGGTGAACCTGGTGTACTCGCAGCGCAACCGCTCCGCCGCGATGCGTATCCCGATCACGGGCTCCAACCCGAAGGCCAAGCGCGTGGAGTTCCGCGCCCCTGACGCCTCCGGCAACCCGTATCTGGCGTTCTCGGCGCTGCTGCTGGCCGGGCTCGACGGCATCAGGAACAAGATCGAGCCCGCCGAGCCGATCGACAAGGACCTCTACGAACTGGCCCCCGAGGAGCACGCGGGCGTCCCGCAGGTCCCGACCTCGCTCGACGCCGTGCTCGACCGGCTGGAGACCGACCACGAGTTCCTGCTCCAGGGCGATGTGTTCACGCCCGACCTGATCGAGACGTGGATCGACTACAAGCGCGCCAACGAGATCGCACCCCTCCAACTCCGCCCGCACCCGCACGAGTTCGAGCTGTACTTCGACGTGTGATCCGACCAGCTCCGTACGTCCCGTACGAGCCCCGTCCCCACCTCCGGGTGGCGACGGGGCTCCGTCGTTCACGGGAGTTCCCTTACGAAGCTTTGCCCGCCGTGGAGCCGTTCCCGACCGGTTCGTGGGTGGCGCCGGGCGCACAATGGAGTCGAGACGCGCGCCCGGACCGTCGGGTCCGGACCCGGGGTAGTTGCGGGGTGATGCACGATGCGGAGTCGCTTCCAGAGCGATCGGCGTCTGACCGTACGGATGTCGGTCACGCTGTTCCTGCTCGGCCTGTTGTACGTGGCGTTCGTCGCCGCGTTGATCGCGTTGCTGAGGTCCTGGGTCCTGGTCGTCGTGATCGCGGCGGCGATGCTCGGCGCCCAGTACTGGTTCTCGGACCGCATCGCGCTGTACGCCATGCACGGGCGGGTCGTGGAACGGGAGGAGGCGCCCCAGTTGCACGGCGTGGTCGACCGGCTCTGTGCCGTCGCCGACATGCCCAAACCGCTCGTCGCCGTCTCCGAGATGGACATGCCGAACGCGTTCGCGACCGGGCGCAACCCCGATCACGCCGTGGTGTGCGTGACCCGGGGGCTGATGCGTCGGCTCGAACCCGACGAGATGGAAGGCGTGCTGGCGCACGAGCTGTCGCACGTGGCGCACAAGGACGTCGCCGTGATCACCGTGGCATCGTTCCTCGGAGTGATCGCCGGGCTGCTCGTACGGTTCGCGTTCTACTCGCAGCTCTTCGGCGGGCGGGGGCGCAGAGACCAGAACACCGTCGCCGTCCTGGCCGCCGTGATGGTCGTCTCGGCGGCCGTCTACGCGCTCAGCTTCCTGCTGATCCGGGCCCTGTCCCGGTACCGCGAGCTGGCCGCCGACCGCGCCGCCGCCCATCTCACCGGGCGCCCCTCGGCCCTGGCGTCCGCGCTGACGAAGCTCACCGGGGACATCGCCCGTATCCCGTCGGAGGATCTGCGCACGGCACAGGCGTTCAACGCCTTCTACTTCACCCCCGCCTTCGGCGCCGAGCCGGGCCTGTCCCGTCTCTTCTCCACGCATCCGACGCTGGAGCAGCGCCTGGAGCAGCTCGCCACCATCACCGCCGAGCTGGGCGCGGCGGCGCGGCCGGGGAAGGCGGGCTGAGGAGCGATGGGGTTCCTGGACATCCTGCTCGGCCGGACGAAGCCGACTGCGCCCGACCTCGACCAGCTCTTCGCCCTGCCCTCGGCGGCGATCACGCTGGAGGCCGCCGTCGGATTCACGCCGACGGGCCACGGCGCGGTCTGCTTCGCCACGGTCGAGGGCGGTGCCTTCGCCCAGACCCACCGCGAGGTCCAGGCGCTCCTGGACGCGGACAGCGACCGTGAGGGGCCGCCCGTCGAACTGCGGCGGGACGACTACGGCTACTCCTGGCTGATCTCGCAGCGCACTCCCGACCAACTGTCCGCCCTGGTCAACGATCTGCACGCGGTGAACAGCGCGATGGAGATCAACGGCTTCGGACCGCAGTTGCTGTGCTCGGTGGCCGGCTTCGTGGACCCGGGCGGGCGGCGCCTCGGCCTGGTGTATCTGTACAAGCGCGGGACCTGGTACCCGTTCGCGCCGGTCCCCGGGCGGCGCGAACGACGTGACAACCCGCTGGAGCTCCAGATCAAGGCCGCGCTCGGCGACGATCTGCGGATCGAGCAGGACCTCAGCCGCTGGTTCCCGATCTGGGGCGCGCCCGGCCTCTGAACCCTCGCGCACCCGGCCACCACCCCACGTGCGGCTGCTGTTGCCGGGGCCTAGAGTCGGACGAAAGGGTACGAACGCCGTGGCGGCGTGCGAGCACGGCCGCGGCACCGCAGGCAAGGGGTCCGGGATGAGCAATCTCGTCGTCGTCGCCTACAACGACCTCGCCACGGCGAACCAGGTGCGCGAGAAGCTGTTCGAGCTGTCCCGGGAGCATCTCGTCGACCTCGAGGACGCGGTGGTCGTCGAGCGGCGCGAGGACGGCAGGATCAAGCTGCACCAGGCGACCAGCAACCCGGCCATCGGCGCGGCGGGCGGCGCCCTGTGGGGCGGGGTGATCGGGCTGCTGTTCCTCCAGCCGCTGCTGGGGGCCGCGGTGGGCGCGGCGGCCGGTGCGGCGGGCGGTGCGCTCACCGACACGGGGATCAACGACAACTTCATGCGCGAGCTGAGCCACAACCTGCGACCGGGCGCCGCCGCGCTCTTCGCCCTGTTCAAGACGGCCGCCCATGACAAGGTGTTCCCGCGGATCGCCGAGTACGGCGGCCATCTCGTACAGACGTCGCTCAGCACGGCGGACGAGGAGGCGCTGCGCGAGGCGTTCACGGCGACGGCGGCGGCGCGGACGGCGTCGGCCCCTGCGCCTGGGCCGGCCCCCGAGTCCCCGCGGACCCCTGAGTCCCCACGGACCCCTGAGTCCCCGCGGACCCCTGAGTCCCCACGGACCCCTGAGTCCCCTCAGACTCCGCAGACCCCTGGGCCTCCCCAGACCGGAGGCGGCGCGCCCGCCTCCTGAGCCGCCCCTTGAGCCATGCCCGACGCCGGGCGCCCCTGATCACGGGGGGCGCCCGGCGTCGTAGCGCTCAGCGGCCTCTCAGCGGCTGTAGCGGATCAGCGCCCGCACCATGTGGCAGGTCGTGTCCGACGGCGGATGGACCCCGATCAGCTCCGCCGTGCTCCGGATCGTGTCGTTGTGCGCCTGGTTCGCCACGTACACCCCGGAGTCGAGCAGGGCGATGGCGAGACGCATCGCCTTCAGGCGCCGGTTGTGCGTGATGTACCAGTCGCGCGGCCGTCCCGGCGGGAGCGGGCGCTTGTTGGCCACCGGCGCGTACGGCAGGTCCAGCGGGACCGGTCGCCGGGCGGTGGACTGGGTCGGTTTCGGCTGGGTTGCGGCAGCGGGCACAGGCATCCTCCTGTCGCGGTCAGGGAGCCGGCGGACACCCCGGCAACTCCCTCGAACACTGCTTCCAGTTTACTGCCGACCACTGACAAAAGCCGCTGGCCAGAGGGGAGTTGAGCAGCGTGGGACGGGGGCGGACGACGAGGCTTCGGCTACCGTGTGGGGCCATGGAGATCTGGATCAACCCGGCCTGTTCGAAGTGCCGCGGCGCGCTCACACTGCTCGACGCCGAGGGTGCCGACTACACCGTGCGCCGCTATCTGGAGGACGTACCGAGCGAGGACGAACTCCGCGCCGTGCTCGACCGGCTCGGCCTCGAACCGTGGGACATCACCCGCACCCAGGAGGACGCCGCCAAGGACCTCGGCATGAAGGAGTGGGCGCGCGACGCCGCGACCCGCGACCGCTGGGTGCGGGCGCTCGCCGAGCACCCCCGGCTGATCCAGCGGCCGATCATCACCGCGGACGACGGTACGGCGGTCGTGGCACGGTCGGAGGAGGCGGTACGGGACGCCCTGTCCCGGTAGCCCAGACGCCCAAAGGCCCAGTCGCTCAGTCGCTCAGTCGCTCAGTCGCTCAGTCGCTCAGGAACGCCACCAGGTGGCGGTTCGTGGCCGCGGGGGCGGTGTACGGGAGTGCGTGGTGGGAGACGTCGGGCAGGACCGCGGTCTCCACGCGGGGCAGCAACTCCTCGGCGCGGGCGAGCACTTGACGGCCGTCGTGGGCCTTGCCCCGCGCGGCCACGAGCAGCAGGACCGGTGTGGACAGCGAGCGCAGCGCGGCGGCGCTGGGGCGCGGCCCGCCGGCCGGCCGCGTCGTCGGGAATCCCGCGCTCGCCTCCTGGAGGCACAGCCGGTCCGCGCCCGAGGGCACACCGCCCGCCTCCCACTCCAGGAAGGCTCGGACCCGGCGCGCGGTGGGGCGCAGCAGCATGGGCAGGGCGTGCAGGAGGTATCCGGGCCGGTATCCGGCGAAGCACCGGGTCGGGTCGAGCAGGGCGAGCCGGGTGATGCGGGCGGGCGCGTGCAGGGCGTGGTGGAGGGCGATCCAGCCGCCGTAGGAGTGCCCGGCCAGCGCGGTCGTGCCGAGCCCCAGTCCGTCGAGAACCGTGTCGAGCCAGGACGTCAGGTCGGCGACGGTCCGCAGGGGGCGGCGGGGGTCCGCGACGCTGCGGCCGGGCCGGCCGGGCAGGTCGACGGCGTGTACCCGGTGGGTGCGGGAGAGGTCGGCCGCGTTGGCGTACCAGGACACCGCGGGCGCGTCACCGCCTGGCAGGAGGACGAGCGGCGGGCCGTCCAGCGGGCCGCAACTGGTCACGCAGGTGGCGCCGAAGGGGGTGGGCACGGTGTTCGACGCGGTGTCCGCAGGCCACTTCGCCAGCACCTCGTCGTACGCCGCGATGAACTCGGCCGGGTGGTGCGCCTCGTACGCACAGGGCTCCATGAGCCCCACTCTCTCGCTTAGCGAGATACTTGTCCAGCGAGGTATACCAGGAACCCCGAACGGATGCGGTGATGGACATGGCAGAGCAGGCAGTACCGGGGCCGGAGCTGGAGACCGTTCATCTCCTGCGGGCGGTGACCGTCGAACTCGCCCTGCACAGCGCCCGGTTCGCGCATCGCAACGGCATGCACCCGACGGACGTCCGCGCTCTGATCGCCCTCATGGACGCGTCCCGTGGCGGGGAGGACATACCCGTGGGGCGCCTCGGCGCACTCCTCGGTCTCAACTCCGCCGGCACCACGGCCCTGATCGACCGCCTCGAACGGCTCGGGCACGTACGGCGCGTACGGGACGAGCGCGATCGGCGGCGGGTGCTCGTGGAGGTCGACCCGCGAGCCGTGGAACTGGGGCAGGAGTTCTTCGGACCGCTGACCGGGCGGACGGTGGACCTGCTCAAGGGGTACGACGAGCGGGAACTGGCGGCGGTGCGGGGGTTCCTGACCGGGGTGCGCGAGGCAGTGACGGACTCGGCGGGACAGCGGCCATGAGCGCGCCCGGCGGCACCTTTCGGTTCACCTTGTGATTCCGGGCACACCGGCCCCGTGTAACACGGGGTTCACATTCGGGCAATGGTCGGGAAATCGCCGGTTGGCAGGCTGCGGGCAGCACCCCACCCGAAGGATTGAGACCTGTGACCTTCAAGGCCGAGTACATCTGGATCGACGGCACCGAACCGACGGCCAAGCTTCGTTCCAAGACGAAGATCCTGGCGGGCGACGCCCAGGGTGCGCGGTTGCCGCTGTGGGGCTTCGACGGTTCCTCCACGAACCAGGCCGAGGGCCACTACTCGGACTGTGTGCTCCGGCCGGTCTTCACCTGTCCCGACCCGATCCGCGGTGGCGACGACATCCTGGTGCTGTGCGAGGTCCTCAACACGGACATGACGCCGCACGCCTCCAACACCCGTGCCGAACTGGCCGAGGTCGCCGAGCGGTTCGCCGCGCAGGAGCCGATCTTCGGTATCGAGCAGGAGTACACCTTCTTCGACGGCATGCGCCCGCTCGGCTTCCCCGAGGGGGGCTTCCCGGCCCCGCAGGGCGGCTACTACTGCGGTGTCGGCGCCGACGAGATCTTCGGCCGTGACGTCGTCGAGGCGCACCTGGACAACTGCCTGAAGGCGGGCCTCGGCATCTCCGGCATCAACGCCGAGGTCATGCCGGGCCAGTGGGAGTTCCAGGTCGGTCCGCTGTCCCCACTGGAGGTCTCGGACCAGCTCTGGGTCGCCCGCTGGCTGCTGTACCGCACCGCCGAGGACTTCAAGGTCTCCGCGACCCTCGACCCGAAGCCGGTCAAGGGCGACTGGAACGGCGCGGGCGCGCACACCAACTTCTCCACCAAGGCGATGCGCGAGGGCTACGACGCGATCATCACCGCGTGCGAGTCGCTCGGTGCGGGCTCCAAGCCGATGGACCACGTCAAGAACTACGGCGCGGGCATCGACGACCGTCTGACGGGTCTGCACGAGACCGCCCCGTGGGACGAGTACTCCTACGGCGCCGGCAACCGCGGTGCCTCGGTCCGTATCCCGTGGCAGGTCGAGCGGGACCGCAAGGGCTACATCGAGGACCGCCGTCCGAACGCCAACGTCGACCCGTACGTGGTCACGCGTCTGCTCACCGACACGTGCTGCACCGCGCTGGAGAAGGCCGGCCAGGTCTGATCCTCCCCTGCCGCACGCGAAGGGCGCTCACCGTTGTGGTGGGTGCCCTTCGCGCTGTCTCGGGTCGCCGCCGCCGTTCCCGACTTCTCTGTCGGCAGAACCTCCTTCCGTACCGGGCTCATCGAGGGCCAGAGTGGCCGGTATGAGACTTCTGGTGCTGGGTGGTACGGAGTTCGTGGGGCGGGCCTTGGTGGAGGCGGCGCTCGGTCGCGGCTGGGAGGTGACCGTCTTCCATCGCGGTCGTCATGAAGTGCCGTCCGGCGTACGGTCGTTGCTGGGCGACCGTACGGCGCCCGACGGTCTCGCGGCGCTCGCGGAGGCCGCGGCCGGGCAGGAGTGGGACGCCGTCGTCGACACCTGGTCGCAGGGGCCGCGGGCCGTCCGGGACGCGGCGCGGCTGCTGGCCGGGCGCGTGGGACGGTATGTGTACGTGTCGACCTGCTCGGTGTACGAGTGGGCGCCCGAGCCCGGTTACGACGAGAGCGCGCGCCTCGTGGAGGGGGCGGCGGACGCGGAGCACACCGACTACCCCCGGGACAAGCGGGGCGGCGAGCTGGCCGTGCTGGACGCCTTCGGCGCGGACCGCTCGGTGCTCGTACGGTGCGGGCTGATCCTCGGGCCGTACGAGAACATCGGGCGGCTGCCGTGGTGGCTGAACCGGATCGCGCGCGGTGGCCCGGTCCTCGCGCCGGGGCCGCGCGAGCTGCCCCTCCAGTACGTCGACGCCCGCGACCTCTCCGAGTGGATGCTCGGGGCGGTGGAGAAGGGGCTGAGCGGGCCGTACAACATGGTCGCGCCGCGCGGGCACACCACGATGGGCGCGCTGCTGGAGGCGTGCGTCGAGGCCACCGGCAGCGACGCGGAGCTGCGGTGGACGGCGCCGGAGGCGATCCTCGACGCCGGGATCGAGCCGTGGACGCAGATGCCGGTGTGGGTGCCGCCGGGCAGCGAGGAGGAGGCGGCCCTGCACAGCATCGACGTCTCCCGCGCGGTCCGGGACGGGCTGAGCTGCCGTCCGGTGGGCGAGACCGTGCGCGACACCTGGGCGTGGCTGCGGAGTCTGGGCGGCGAGGCACCGCTGCGGCAGCGGGCCGACCGGACCGCGCCGGGCGTCGACCCCGCGGTGGAGGCGAAGGTCCTCGGTCTGTGACCACCGGTCCCGACGGGGCGGCGTCCGGCGCCCCGCCGGGACCGACCGAATTCCCGCGCCCCGACGGGCACTCCTGTGCGAAGGTGAGCCCCGTCGGAGATCCACGGCGAAGGAGGAGCCATGAACGGTCGGGACTGGGAGGAACGTACGGCCGCCGCCTGGGCGGCCTTCGAGGCCTCGGACGACGAATCGGAGTCGGGCGCGGCCGAGTTCCGGGCGGTGATCGGCGCACTCGCCGCCGAACTGCCCGAGGACAGCCCGGTCGGCCCCTTCGAGCGGGCCTGCGCCTGGGACTCCACGGGCCACTCGGACCGGGCGGTCCCGCTGTACCGGGAGGCGCTCGCGCGCGGTCTCGACGGCTACCGGGGGCGCCGCGCGAAGATCCAACTGTCCAGCTCGCTGCGGAACATCGGCCGGGCGGAAGAGGGCGTGGAGCTGCTCACCCCCGAACTCGACGCGTCCTCGGACGAGTTGGACGACGCCGTACGCGGCTGTCTGGCCCTGTGTCTGTCGAGCCTGGGCCGGGACCGCGAGGGGCTGTCGCTCGTCCTCGGTGCGCTCGCCCCTCATCTGCCGCGCTACCAGCGGTCGATGGCGAACTACGCGCGCCTGCTGGTCGAACCCGAGGACTGACGCCTCCCCCGGCTCGGAGGGGGCGCGCGGCCCGCTGCACGCGCGGTCCCGGTGACCAACGCCGCCCTCGCTCGTTCTGCTGAACGTGCAGCCACAGCATGTCGCCCCGCGCCCCCCTTCACGCTCCCGTCTCGTCAACGTCAAGCAGGCCGAGGCCGCGCTCGTCGAGCACTACCCACGGCTCGTCCGGCTCGCCTATCTGATGCTCCCCTCGGGGCTCGGCCGCGACCGCCGGGTCCTGACCGCGCACGCGCTCACCCAGCGGGCGCTGCCGCGCGGGCGCGCCTCCGCGCCCGTGATCCCCGCGCAGAGCGGGGGCGGGGAGGCCCGTGACGGCGACCCGGGGTATTCCTTCGTCCGCCTCCAGGTGGTACGCGCGGCGCTGCGGGCGGACCGGCCGGGTACGGGTGCCCGCCGGTCGAAGCGGTTCTCCCTGCCGCCGCTGCTCCCCCGCGTGTGGGGCCTGCGGCTGGTGCCCCGCTCGGGCGGGGCCGGTGAACTCGCCCTGGACCAGCAGTTGTCCGAGCTGTCCGGCCCGGCCCGCGCCGCCTATGTACTGCGGGGCCTGGAGCGGCTCCCCGAGGACGGCGTCCGCAAGGTGCTGACGGCGGCGGGTGTCGCGGACCCGGTGGCGGCCGTCCGCGAGGCCGCGGGCGTACCGGCGTACGACGCGCTGCTCGGCTCCCCCGAGTTCGACGCGTGCGCGCTGCGCGCCCGGCCCACCGATCTGATGCGGCGACGGCAGCACACGAAGGCCGCGCTCGCCGCGGCGGCGGCCGTCGCGGTGTCCGGCGCCCTGCTCGTACTGCCGGGCGACGGCTGGGGTCCCGACGGCGCGGCGGCCCCCTTGTACGCGCAGAACCCGGCCGCCCAGGCCGCCCTGGACCCGGCGCAGGTGACCAAGGTGGCGCCCGCCGCGTGGAAGACGGCGGCCCGCACCGACTTCTCCGTATGGCCCGCGCGCGGCACGCTGACCGGTGACAGCGGGCTGCTGCGCCGCGCGCTCGCCGTATGGGCGCGGCCGGGCGGCTCCGTCCGGTTCTCGGCGACGCCCGGCACGCCCTCGGGCGGCCCGGCCGGACCGCCGCAACTGCTGTACGCGGGCGAGGTCGACGGCGCGCGGATCGTGCTCTTCTACGACGGCCTGCGGGTGGTGCGCTACGCCGAGCCGAAGAACGGCGAGGGCCCCGCCGCGCTCGACCTCGCCCGGGTCGACGGGGCGGGCGGCGCCGAGGCGGAGGCGGTGGTCCTGACCCGCGCCGCCGCCAACGTCCGCTATCTGACGGCGCCTTGGGTGACCAAGGCGGCCGAGCGGGACCTGCGCAAGCCCGTGTCCGGGACGATGGATCTGGGTCCGTCCGACGGCGTGACCTCGCCCTTGGCGAGCCCGGCGCAGCAGACCGGTGCCTGCGACGCGTGGAACGTCCTTCAACTGACGGACAGTTCGGGCACCCGGCTGCTGACCGACCTGGGCGAGCTGACCCCCGCGCATCTGACCGTGGGGCGGCCGGGCGCGCCGCGGGAGGCGTCCGGGGCGCAGGCGCTGCAGACCTGGTCGCCGTACGCGTGCTCGCTCGCGACGGCGCGGGGGCAGGGCGTACGGACCGTGAACGCATGGGAGTTCGCGCGGCAGACGCTGCCGGGCGGCACGGTCCCCGCGTCGTGGGTGTGCACGCGGGCGGACACCTGGCGGGGCGGCAGGCCGAGGGTGCTCGCGCAGTTCCTTCCGCCGGGCGCGCCGCAGGGAGCGGTGACCGCGCAGGCCGAGGACGTGCCCGCGTGCGGCGCGAAGGATCCGCAGGCGCTGGCGGGCGTGCTGTGGAAGTCGGCGGTGGGGAACTGGTATCTGCTCGCCGCGGGCAGTGAGGACACCGCCTCGATCCGGGCCAGTGGCGGGGTGAACGGCTCGACGCGCGGCAGGCTGCTGACGGTACGGGCCGAGCCGGGCGCGCGGGCCGAGTTGACGGGAACCCTGACGAACGGGAAGACGGTCGGCGGGTTGCGCTGAGGTCACGGTGACCGCGACGGCCCTCGCGGCGGCGGTGGCGTTCTTCACGGTGGGGGTGGCGTTCTTCACGGTGGGGGTGGCGTTCTTCACGGTGGGGGTGGCGTTCTTCACGGTGGCGGTGGTGTCGGAAATTCGGCACGCACAGGGGTTCTCCATGGGCTTACCCGTCAGTACATTGACGCCATGTCTAACAACGAGGCCCGGGTGGTGCTCAAGGCGCGGAGGGTGTCCTTCTCATGGGA
This sequence comes from Streptomyces macrolidinus, assembly GCF_023887685.1. Classification (GTDB taxonomy): domain Bacteria; phylum Actinomycetota; class Actinomycetes; order Streptomycetales; family Streptomycetaceae; genus Streptomyces; species Streptomyces macrolidinus. The sequence continues at coordinate 332,414 of NZ_JAMWMR010000002.1, forward strand.
GGGCACTCCCCTGCACTGGGTGCCGGAGGATCCGTTCACCTCGCACACCATCAATGTGCTGCATCTGCTGCTGCCTGCCGGTGAGCGCTGGTTCGTCCATGTGTACAAGCAGGTTCTGCCCGAGATACGGGACGAACGGCTGCGCGAGGACGTCATCGGGTTCATCGGCCAGGAGGCCGTGCACTCCCAGGCCCATGACGAGGTGCTGCCGCATCTGCGGGAGCTGGGCCTGGACCCGACCCCGTACACCGCCCAGGTCGACTGGCTCTTCGAGAAGCTGCTCGGCGACCGGACGCTGCCGCCGGGCAAGGCCCGCCGCTGGTGGCTGATGGAGCGGGTCGCGCTCATAGCGGCGATAGAGCACTACACCGCGTTCCTCGGCGACTGGGTGCTCAACGCCGAGGAGCTGGACCGGCGCGGGGCCGACCCCACGATGCTGGACCTGCTGCGCTGGCACGGCGCCGAGGAGGTCGAACACCGTTCGGTGGCCTATGAGTTGTTCATGCACCTGGACGGCGGCTACCGGAGGCGGGTGCGTACCTGGGCGACCGCGTTCTCCACGCTGGTGTTCCTGTGGCAGCGCGGGACGCGGTTCTTCCTGGAGCACGACCCGACGCTCGTCGCGGGCCGGGCCACCTTCCGGGACTTCCATCGACGCGGTCAGGAGGGCGTGTTGCCGTCGACCGGTGCCCTCGCCCGCTCGGTGCCCCGCTATCTCAGCCGCTCCTACCATCCCTCGCAGGAGGGCTGCACCGCGCAGGCCGTCGCCTATCTCGCCGCCTCGCCCGCCGCGACGGCCGCCGAGAAGGGAGCGGCGTGATGCCTCGGCTGCGGACCGTCGCCGTCGCCGCGGGCGGCGCGCTGCTGGTACGGCGGGCGCTGCGCCGCCGGGTCCAGGCCTCGCCGCTGTGGCCGCTGCCCGCCCTGGAGGAGCCGGTCTCCGGTCGGCCGCGCACCCGTGCGCTGCGTCTCAGGGTCGCCCGGCGCGAGATCGTCGCCGACGGTGTCGTACGCCTGCGCCTGGAGGGGCGGCAGGTGCCGCGCTGGGAGCCGGGCGCGCATCTCGACCTGGTGCTGCCCTCGGGGCTGATACGGCAGTACTCGCTGTGCGGGGACGTCGCGGACACCTCGTCGTACACGGTGGCGACCCGGCTCCTCGCGGACGGGCGCGGCGGCTCGCGCGAGGTGCACGAGGAGCTGCGCGAGGGGGCGGAGGTCGAGGTGCGCGGCCCGCGCAACCGGTTCCCGCTGGTGGCGGCGCCCGCGTATGTCTTCGTGGCCGGCGGCATCGGGATCACTCCGGTCCTGCCCATGCTGCGCGCGCTGCCGCCCGGCACACCCTGGCGGCTCCTCTACTGCGGGCGCGGCCGTGCCTCGATGCCGTTCCTGGACGAGATCGAGAAGTGGGGAGGGGGCAGGGTCACGGTCGTCGCCACGGACGAGGACGGACGACCGGATCTGGACGCGCTGTTCGCGGAGGTGCCCGCGGGCGCGGCGGTGTACTGCTGCGGCCCCGAGGGGCTGATGGAGGCGGTCGAGGCGCGGGTCCCCGAGGGCACCACCCTGCACAGGGAACGGTTCGCGCCGCGTGCCACGGCGGTCGGCGGTGACCGTCCCTTCGAGGTCGAACTGCGGCGCACCGGCCGCACGGTGACCGTACCGGCCGGCTCCTCCACGCTCGCGGCGGTACGCGCGGAGCTGCCGGGCACGGTGTACTCCTGCGAGCAGGGCTTCTGCGGGACCTGCCGACAGCGCGTTCTGGAAGGGGAGATCGACCACCGGGACGAACTGCTCACGGACGCGGAGCGCGATGACGCGATGCTGATCTGTGTGTCGCGGGCGCAAGGGGAGCGCATCGTCCTGGACCTGTGAACCGCCGTGGCCGATCAGTGTCCTGGGAAGGCCGGATCCGCTCGGTAGGGTGTTCGTATGACGACCGGGGTCCGCCGCAGGATGGGAGTCGAAGAGCGACGTCAGCAACTCATCTGCGTAGCACTCGAGTTGTTCAGCCGACGCTCTCCCGACGAGGTCTCCATCGACGAGATAGCGTCCGCGGCGGGTATCTCGCGCCCGCTGCTCTATCACTACTTCCCCGGCAAACTCAGCCTGTACGAGGCGGCGTTGAAGCGGGCGTCGGAGGATCTCGCGGCGCGGTTCGTGGAGCCGCAGGAGGGCCCGCTGGGGGCGCGGCTGCTGCGCGTGATGGGCCGCTTCTTCGACTTTGTCGACGGCCACGGTCCCGGCTTCGCGGCGCTGATGCGCAGCGGCCCCGCGGTCTCGGCGGGCAACACCCGCTCCAGGGACGCGCTGTCGCGGACGCACGCGCTGATCGACTCGGTGCGACAGGCCGCGTACGCCCAGATCCTCGCGCATCTTCGGGTCCAGGAGCCGCCGGTACGGCTTGAGTTGGTGATCAGGTCGTGGATCTCGCTGGTCGAGTCGACGGCCCTGATCTGGCTGGACGGCCGCCGAGTGCCGCGCGACGAGCTGGAGAGGCAGCTCGTACATGACTTCGCGGCGCTGCTGGCGGTGTCCGCCGCGTACGACGCCGAGATGGCGGCGGTGCTGCACGGCATCCTGCGGGAGGAGCCGGGGGACGGGCCGTTCGGGGATCTGGTCGGGCGGTTGGTGGCGCTGGCGTCCTGACTCAGGCGTAGGCGGGGGCGGACCCGGAGATCGGGCCCGCCCCACTGCTTCCCTAGCGGGAGAAGACCGCCACGGTGCGGCCCGGAACGGTGAACGTGCCGGTGTCCGCCGCGTACGAGGACGTCTTGACGACGGGGTCCGCGCCCGTGGCCTGTGCCGGGTGCAGGGCGTAGGGCTTCCCGGCGAGGGAGGTGACCGTCTGCCGCTGCTCGTCCGGCGTCGCGTTGAAGACGACGACCAGGTCGCCCAGTTCCATGGTGATCACGCCGGGCGTCTCGTCCTTGCCGGACAGCGGGAAGGAGAGTCGCGACTGCACCTGGTCGGTGGTGGCGAGGGAGAAGGCGGGCTCGGTCGTACGGATCTTCAACAGGTCCCGATACGCGGCGGAGGCGCCGTCGATCTGGTCGCAACCCACGGCGACGGTGGTCAACAGTGGCTTCGCGTAAGCCCACTTGGACCGGTTGTCGGCGGCCGTCGGCAGTCCGCGCCCGAAGCCGTTGCCGTCGCGGCAGTTCCAGTGGATGGCGTTGAACCAGTCGCCGCTGTCATAGGAGTTGCGGTCCAGGGACTTGGAGCGCAGCAGGTCGGATCCGGCCGGGGAGAGCGAGGGGCCCTGCGAGAGACCGGCCGTGGCCATGGCGAGGACCTGCATCCGGGCGCGGTCGGTCGCCGAGGTGTCCTTCGGCAGCTTGTAGGCGAGCGCGTCGAACAGGGACTCGTTGTCGTGCGCGTCGGCGTAGGCGAGGGCGTCACCGGGCGCGTCCGCGTACCCGGCGGGTGCTCCGCCGTAGTCGACGTCGGCGCCGGTGACCTCCTTGCCGCCGCTGTCGGTGAAGCGGTAGGCGGCGAGGTTGCCGGTGAGGCCGACCTTGATGAGGTCCTGGTAGTGCAGCAGGCGGGCCTTCTGCTCGGCCTTCGTGCCGTTGTCGGCGGCGGGGTTGGGGTCGGTGTACAGGCCGGAGGCGAAGCCCTGGACACCCGGGTCCTCGTCGAAGGGGCCGCCGCCGCGTACGGCGTCGCGGGCGCGGTCGGAGAAGGTCGCGATGCCGGTGCCGGCCATGTGCTGCTGGGTGGCCTGCTCGAAGCGGGCGTCGTCCGCGACCTCGCCGAAGTTCCAGCCCTCGCCATACAGGATGATCTTCTTGCCGTCGACGCCGTCCTTCTCCACGGTCAGCGCGTCCAGGGCCTTGCGGACCGCGAGGATGTTGGCCTTCGGGTGGTGGCCCATGAGGTCGAAGCGGAAGCCGTCGACCTTGTACTCCTTGGCCCAGGTGACGATCGAGTCCACGACCAGCTTGCCCATCATCGCGTTCTCCGGCGCGGTGTTGGAGCAGCAGGTGCTGTTGGCCACGGACCCGTCGGCGAGCAGGCGTTGGTAGTAGCCCGGCACGATCTTGTCGAGGACGCTGGTGTCCGCCTGCCCACTGGCCGCGGTGTGGTTGTAGACGACGTCCATCACGACCCGCAGGCCGTCCTCGTTCAGCGCCTTGACCATGCTGCGGAACTCGACGGTGCGGCGGGTGCCGTCGGGGTCGGTGGCGTAGGAGCCTTCGGGGACGGTGAAGTGGTACGGGTCGTAGCCCCAGTTGTAGGCGTCCTTCGCGGCGGTGGCGCCGACGCACTTCTGCTGTTGCTCGGAGTCGGCGGGGTAGGAGGCCAAGTCGCAGTCGGGGGTGGCCTGTTCGGACTTCCTCTCGGGGATCGTCGCGATGTCGAAGGCGGGCAGCAGGTGGACGTACGAGGTGCCCGCCTTCGCCAGGTCGCGCAGATGCCGGGAGCCGTCGCCGCTCTTGTCGGTGAAGGCGAGGTAGGTGCCCCGGTCCTTGGCCGGGACGGTGGTGTCGGCGACGGAGAAGTCGCGGATGTGCAGTTCCTGGATCTGGGCGTCCCGCAGCGGTACGGCCCGGGGCTTGTGCAGGGTCGACCAGCCGCCCGGCGCGAGGGACTTGTCGCCGAGGTCCACGACCAGGCTGCGCTCGGAGTTCGCGGTGAGCGCGAGGGAGTACGGGTCGGTGACCTTGTTGGTGACGATCTTGCGGACGCTGGGCGCCCACACCGTCACGACGTACCGGTAGGGCTTGTTCTTCCAGGACGCCGGGCCGGTGACGGACCAGACGCCGGTGGCGTCGTCGCGCTTCATGGCGATGGTCTTCGTCGCGGCTGTCTTCGTCGCGGCTGTGGAGCCGTCCAGCTCCAGGGAGACGCTCTGCGCGGTCGGTGCCCACAGGGACAGGGTGGGGCGGTTCTGCCGGAAGGTCGGGCCGAGGTCGGCGGTGGTCGCGTCGTAGAGGTCGTCGAGGACTCCGGCGATCTGAACGCCGGTCGCCGCGAGGACGGCGCCGTTCGCGGCTTGCTGCGAGGCGACGATCTGACCGCTGAGGGCCGCGCGCACCCGGTCGCGGTCGCGCGGGTCGACGGACCAGGCGGTGGCGTCCTTCAGATGGGGGAACTTCGCCTTCTGCGCGTCGGTGAGTGTCGTCCTGGTCAGCCTCAGCCGACGCTCGTCATCGCTGGTGAGCGCGCCGTCCCGCACGGTGATGGATCCGTCGTGGGAGTACAGGAGTCGGGCGGAGGCGGCGCCGTCGACGCCGTTCCAGGCGAGGGTGTTCCGGTCGAGCCAGATCGCCTTGGAGGTGGTCAGGTCGAGGGCGGCGGCGCTGCCCTGGGGCCGGGGAAGCGCGGAGGGTGCCACCGCCCGCGCCGCGACGGGGTGGAGGAGCATGGCGGCGAGTGCGGTGGCGACGGTGGCCGCGACCCTTCTGTGGTACGGGGTGCGGCGCACCTGGGGCACCGGCGGTCTCGGTCTCACGGGCGAGAACTCCTTGCGGGGGACGGCAGGTTGGAGGCGTGAAGGGATCAGCAGGTCGACTTGCCCGCGTAGAGGGCGAGGGCGGTGTTCGGGGCGAGGGAGGCCTGGAACCAGCCGCTGCTGTCGACGGTCACGGTCCGGTTGCCCTGGACGTCGCAGTACGTTCCGGCGGGCAGCGAGGTCTGGTACGAGCGGTCGGCCGTGGTGTTCTCGTGGTTGATCACCACATAGCCCTTGGTGCCGCGGCCGAAGGCGATGAGGTTGTTGCCGTTGTCCCACCAGTTGGTGACGGCGGCGCCGCGGGTGGCGTTGCGGAAGGCGACCATCGACTTGATCTCCGGCCAGGCGTGCTGGCACTTCCAGCCGTTCTGCCAACAGGCGCTCATCTGGCCGCCGTTGGGCGGACCGGCGTCCGCGTCGGACCATTCGTAGCCGGAGTTGATGTCGGGCGAGCCGTAGGGCCAGGCGAGCATGAAGACGTTCGCCAGGGTGTAGTTGGCGCCGCTCTTGTAGTTGAGGGTGGAGCCGTTGCGCTCGGTGTCGTGGTTGTCGACGAAGACACCGGCGCCGGACCCGCCCAAGTACCCCCAGGCCTCACCGAAGTTGGAGAGATAGGCGAGCTTCTCGCTGTTGAAGACCCGCTTGAGGTCGTAGGCGTAACGGAACTCCTGGACGTCCCCGTTGCCGGTGTACTCGCTCGGCTGGACGGCCTCGCCCGCGCCGTAGATGACCTCTTGCTTCCAGTACGCGGAGGGCTTGGTGAGCCGCGACTTGATGTCGGCCAGGTCCTCGGCGGGGATGTGCTTGGCGGCGTCGATACGGAAGCCGTCGACGCCGAGGCCGAGCAGGTCGTTCATGTAGCCCGCGATGGTCTTGCGGACGTACTCCTCACCGGTGTCGAGGTCGGCGAGGCCTACGAGTTCGCAGTGCTGGACGTTCCACCGGTCCTGGTAGTTGCTGACCTCGGAGGTGCAGTCGTCGAAGTCGGCGGCGGAGTAGAGGCCGGGGTAGTTGTACTTGGTGTACGAGGAGCCCCCTGTGCCGGTGCCGCTTCCGGCGGACATGTGGTTGATGACGGTGTCGGCGACGACCTTCACGCCCGCCGCGTGACAGGTGTTGACCATGTTCTGGAAGGCGGTGCGGTCGCCGAGACGGCCCGCGATCTTGTAGCTGACCGGCTGGTACGAGGTCCACCACTGGGAGCCCTGGATGTGCTCGGCGGGCGGGGAGACCTGGACGTAGCCGTAGCCCGCGGGGCCGAGGGTGTTGGTGCACTCCTTGGCGACGGAGGCGAAGTTCCACTCGAAGAGGACGGCGGTGACGTCCTTGGCGCCGGGCGGGGCGGCGTGGGCGGTCCCCGCGGGGACGGCGAGGGCGACGGCCGCGGCGGCGGTGAGAGCGAGGGCACCGGAGAGCGTTCTCTTGGCCATGTGGGGGGTCCTTTGCGGAGTGGCCTGCGGGGGGCGTGGCCCCTTGAAGGGACTTGCTGCAACTTTCAGCATCTTGCAGTGCAGCAGACCGTATGAGCCCCTGACTTCAGGGGTCAACCCCTCGGGCATGCTCCCGTCACATATGTCCAACGGGGGCGAGATCTTGGCTACTTGGGGGCCTGCGACCTCGTAGCCAAGAACCCGGTCAGGCCGCTGCGCCCAGTTCGCACCACACGACCTTGCCCCGATCGCCGTCTTTCGACAGCGGCTGCCAGCCCCACAGATCGGCACAGGCCCGGACCAACGCCAACCCCCGCCCCTCCTCCATGTCGTGGAGCCGCTCCAGCGCAACGGGCGGCTCCGGCGGCGCGGGGTCGGCGTCCCACGCGCCGATCCGCAGCACCCCCGCGGACCAGCGCACACGGAGCGCGGCGGGCCCCTTGGTGTGGCGTACGGCGTTGGAGATCAGTTCGGTGGCGAGGAGTTCGGCGGTGTCGACGAGGCGGATCAGCCCGTGCATGGTGAGGATCAGCCGGAGGGTCCGGCGACTGATGGTGACGGCGCGCAGGTCGTTCGGGATGCAGAGGCAGTACTCCCAGGGTTCGTCCACGTTTTCAGACATGGCTCAACTCCGATTCTCTGGGGGTTGATTGCGGTGGGCGTGCGGTGGCATTGCCGCGACCGTCTTGGCAGGACGGTGCGGTGCGCTTCCGGGAACCCGACATTGCGCAGCGTGTGCGTCGCATCACCGACAGTAGGACTAACTTGTCATCCGCAGCAAACGAATCCCGTAATCTGACCCCGAACGAGTTGCACCGACAGTCGTGTTGAACCGAGGAGCAATCGATGGTCCTGAGGCGCGAACCCACGGCACGCCAGATGCGCCTGGCGGTCGAACTGCGACGCCTCCGTGACGCAGCAGGACTCTCCGCTCGTGAGGCAGCGGAGTTGATTGGAGCGGGTCGCGTCCAGATCAGCCACATCGAGTCAGGCCTCACGGGTGTGAGTGAGCAGCGCCTACGCCGCTTCGCTTCCCACTACGCCTGTACGGATGACGAGTTCATCAACGCCCTGGTCGCACTGGCTACCGATCGCACACGCGGCTGGTGGGAGGAGTACCGAGGGCTACTGCCCAATTCGTTCCTGGACCTGGCAGAGTTGGAACACCACTGCACCTACCGATGGGACGTGGATTTCCTGCACGTCCCCGGCCTACTCCAGACCGAGGGCTACGCGCGAGCACTCTTCTCCCGCCGTGTCCCGGAACTGCACGAAGACGAACTGGAGTTGCGGGTACGTCATCGGATGCAGCGACGTGCCATCATCGAGCGCGCAGAGGCGGTCCTCTACGAAGCGCTGGTGCACGAGGCAGCATTGCGGATCAAGGTAGGCGGACGCGCTGCCTCACTGACTCAGCTCGCCCGCATCCTGGAACTCTCGGAAGCGGACCACGTGACCGTCCGCGTAATCCCCTTCGAACTGGACGACTTCGCCGACATCACAGCCGCCATGGTGTACGCCGGTGGCCCTGTCCCGAAGCTCGACACAGTGGTGCGCGACGGCCCTCACGGAGCGCTCTTCATCGACTCCGAAGCACAACTCGACGTCTTCCGAACACTCTTCCGTAGAGTTGAGGCAGTGTCGCTCGACCCCAAGCGGTCGCGTGACCTCATCCACAGGTTGACCAAGGAACTGTGAGGCGCTCGGTGACCAGCTCCGACAACTGGCGGAAGTCGTCCTACTCCGGCAGCGGCGACGGCAACGCTTGCGTGGAAGTCGCGAACCGCCGCACCCGCATAGCCGTCCGCGACTCCAAAGCCCCGGCCAGAGCCACCCTCTCCTTCCCGACCGAAGCCTTCACCGCCTTCCTCCAATCCGTTAAGGCCGCTCCCTGGCGGTGACGCTTCCTCCTGATCTGTCAGTCCAGCCGCCCGCGTTGATGGCCGTCTGAGATCCTGGGCGCCGATCGAGAGGCGCCGCAGGTTCCGAGCGGTCGGGCGTCTCCCTCTCGCTCGTCCGCAAGCTGGAGCAAGGAGAACGCAGCGATACCCGGCTGGAGACCGCACGTCGACTCGCGAGCGCGCTGAAGGTTCCGACCACGCGACTGATCGCCGAGCACGCAGAATCCGCCGTCGACAAGGGCGACTTGGATCGCTGGTGGCCCGTACGCACCGCCCTCGCAGTCTCTCCCCGGCCGGACGAACTCTCCGAAGAGCCGACCCTCGGCGGCCTGCGAGACGCCCTCCAGGCGACTGTGCCCCTGTTCGCCAAGGACCGCTTCACCGAGCTCGGAACAGCCCTCCCGCCCCTCCTGCGTGACGTCGAAGTACTCACCGAGGCGGACCCTCGCGGCCGACCGCTCCGCGCACGCCTGCTGGAACTCACCGGCTGGCTCATGGTCCAGACGCGGCAGTTCGACGCCGCCGAGCTGGCTCTGGAGCGGGCTCTGGACGACGCGACCGACCCGATACAGAGCGCTGCGACCGTCAACACCCAGTGCTGGCTTCTGCTACGTCAAGGGAGACTGAGGGAGGCCCGAGAGCTGGCTGCCCACTGGGCCGACGAAGTCGAGCCACGCATGTCCCGTGCGACACAGGCCGAACTGAGCACCTGGGGGTGGCTCTTGCTGCGCCTGTCGGCCGCGGCGATCCGTGACAACCGACCCGGCGAAGCCAGGGACGCCTTGAGACTTGCCAACTCGGCCGCCGTAGCCCTTGGCACCGAATGCACGCCGGAGGGCGACTTCCTGCGGACCTTCGGGCCGATCACGGTGGCCCTGAAGCGCACGGAGAACGCCATGGTGGCGATGCGGCCGGACAAGGTGCTCGGCCTGGCCGCGAAGATCCCCACAGGCTGCCTGGAGCCGAACTCGAACAACCGGAACCGGCACCTGCTCGACGTCGCCGGCGCCCAAACAGAACTCAGGCAGTACGCGGAGGCCGTGGACACCTTCCAGAAGATCCGCGAGGGCTCCCCGCAGTGGCTGCCGAATCAAAGGTACGCCCGCGACATCCTGGGCCGGATCGTGAGCAAACGACGGACCCTGACGCCCGAGATGCGCGAGCTCGCCGACTTGGTGCGACTGCCCGTGTGACGCCGTGTGGCACTTCCGACCGCCGACCCGTCAAAGTGCCATCGACGCGGGCCAGCGCGGTTCGTAGCGTCGAAGCATGGCGAATGAACTGGTACGCGAGGACGGGAACGGCTGGGTGGGAACGCCGAGGCTGCTCCCTTGGACGAACGAGGGCAAGCCTTGCCGGCTGTCGGCCGCGAGCGAGGGCGGCGTGCTCTCCGGATCGGCGGACGCCATGGAAGCCGTGCAGATGCGTGACAGTCGCGAGGTACTGGCCCACGCGCGGGGCCTGCTGGAGGACTCCCACAAGCTCGGCGCCCACGAACTCAAGTTCATCTCGTCTCGGCTGGCGGAGAGCCTGACCGATGTTCTTCGCGTCGCCGAGTCACGCGGCATCCGCATCGGAATCGTCGACGCGGACCCGGACGACGATGCCGAGGAACGGACGGACGAGGCGCTGACGTTCGGCGAGTAACTGCCGTGCAGTCTGAGGAGGCTCGCGTCGGGAAGGGGGCGACATCACTGGAGTGGTTCACTCCATCTCGGACCGCTCCCGCCGAGGCCGTGTGCACGGCGGATCTCAAGATGGCCGTACAGTCTCCCCGCTTCCGCGTTCGAGGTGCTCGTTGATGTGGTGCAGGCGTTGCCAGGCGGCTGGGTCGGTGCCGTCGCCAAGTGGGTAGTGCAAGGCGGGGCGAGTGGTTGGGCCGAGTCGGGTGGGGGTGTTGTTCGGCAGGGCGTTGCGGGCTTGGCTGATGCCGAGTTCGGCGACGGTGTCGGGGCCCAGGGTGAGAGAGACCGGGATCGGCGGCGGCTCGTAGTGGGCCGGAGTGGTCAAGTCCGCGCGTGCCGCACGTAGTTCGCTGATCATCGTGGCGAGGTTGTGCCTGCCCGCGAGGGATTCGGCGAGTTCGGGCAGCAGGTTGATCGGGGCGGTCTCGTCGGCGCCGTAGCCGAGCGCCAGGGTGATGTGCTCCTCTACGCCCTTCGGGGTGTGGGCGATGTGCACGGTGGCGATCGCAGGGCGGTCGCAGGTGCCTACGGCGACAGCCCAGGTTGGTTGGGAGCGGCGGGCGCGACTGCGGGCCAGGTCGGTCAATTGCCTTTGTGACCAAGGGACGTTGACCGGCTCGGCGGTGGACCAGCCGCTGGGCGGCGCGCCGGTGAGGGTCCGCCACGCGTCTTCCATGGCGCCGCCGAGCTGGAGGTGCTCGTGGGCGGGGTGGATGGTGCGGATGGACAGCAGCAACTGCCGTTCACCCCTGGTGTCGAGCGTGGGTCGGTATGCGTCCGCGATCCGGAGGCCGTTGTCGGCAGCCGGGGTGAAGCGCCCCTTCTGCCAGCGCAGTACGGCTCCGGAGAGGCCGTCGTAGTAGCCGTTCTCGGGGTGACGTACGACCCAGCGTGCGGGTATACGCTCCAGCACGGTGCGGGTGGGCAGGGTGAGCCGGGTACGGGGCGAAGTGATGAGGCACAGTTCCCGTCGACTCTGCCCTGTGGTCCGCAGCACCTCGGTGAGCCATGTCGTGGCGGCGACGACCGGACGGTCATGGATGACGACGGCGGCCGTTTCGGTGAGTACGTCCAGGTCGGTGAGTACGTCCACGCCGACGGGCGAGACAGGCACGTTGTCTGTGGTGGGGACCGTCACCACGTCGGTGTGCGCGGCCTCGGGCGGCCATGTGGTGCCTCCGAGCAGCGCGGTCAACCGGCCCGCGACGGAGCCTGCGAGCCGCACGGCCTCCGCGATTCCGGTGGTTGCCCGCACCTCGGTCCACCACACGGGCCCGTCCGCCCGAACCCCCGGCCCCAGCAACCGAGTTGTCTCGCCCGGCACCTGGAGGTAACGGGGAGCCTCGACGGAGACCACGAGCCGCCCGTCATCCGTGCACAACTGGGCAACGGCTCCTCCACCTGCCCGGTTCACACGCAGATCGGGACCACCGGCATGCAGTGCGGCCAGCAGGGACTTGGTGTCCGGCATGCGCGGGGTGAGAGCTATGACGTCCTGGGTCATGTGCTGCTTTCCGGCAGGAGATTCCCGGTGGGGATGGAAGCGAGGGAGATGGGCTCGTCAGTATCGTCCCGACAGTTCCTCCAAGGCGTCCAGAGATTCGGCTTCCCGAGGGCTGCCCTCGGTGATCAGGCCGAGTTCCGGATGCGATGGTCCCTGAGCCAGCCAGTTCAGTGCGGCAAGCGGGGAGAGCCCTTGGCTGTAGGCCTGTCGTAGACACAGCAGCCATCCCGCTCCCACCTCGAATGCCTCGTCACCGACTGCCGTTCGAGGTACGTAACCGGCGGCGGCATCGTCGACGGACGCCCAGACGAAGCCGAGCGTCCTCCCTTCCCGCTGAACTGTGAAGTACCGCACCGGGTGCTCGGTGTACGACTCGTACTCGTCCTCACACGGCGGAATGCGGCCGCTCAGCAAGCTTGCCCGGTTGAGCCCCTCAAACGTCCCCCAGGAATCGACGTAAGCGGGGCCCTCGCTTCTCAGGTCCTTGAATCCGGTCGAGCTCGGCGCCGCGTAGCAGTTCTCGTCTCCCGGTGTGGGGGAAGCCCCCAGTACGGCCGAGATGCTGTCCAGCGCGGCCGCGAGCCGGGGCGCGTTCTCCGCGTACACCTCGGGCTGCTCGCGATCGCGGGTGTCCATCGTCAGCCAGGCGTCGGAGTACGTCTCCAGTGTCACGACGAGCTGGTTACCGTCCCAGACCTCCACCTGGATGCTGAACAGCTTCTCCGCTCGATGTCTGACTCCCGATTCCAGCCAGTACCCAGGGCATTCGATCCGGATGGTGAGGACGAAGTCTCCCTCGAGCGCCTCGGCCTCTGCCATCGCCTGAGCGAGATCCGACCCCGGAGCCAGGGGATCCGGCCCAAGGTGCAGCCCGCTCGCGTCGAAGCGGACGTCACGCAGCTTGGCCCCGCTCCGAACCAGAATTCTGGCCTTTCCCTCGGGCGCGGCCAGGTTCCGCTTCGCCAGTTCGTCCCAGACCGTCACCGAGGTCTGAACGGCACGGGCGGGCCTGATTTCACCGCTGTCCGTCGCGAGTTCCCACGTCCAGTCGCCGACACGGGTGGTGGTGATCACAAGGACCCTTCTGGTCGGTCTTGCTTCCTGGCGGGATCACAAGGTTTCCATCACGTACGACGAGCTGCATCGTCGGCAGAGGTCAAGAAATCCGCACATCAGCGATGTATCGCTCTCCCGTCGGGAATGCTGCGATTCCTTGACGCTCTCTCATTCGCCGTCACCATCCCATGGGGACAAGCCCAAGGTGAGTTCCGCGCTGGCCAGCATGCGGGTGATCTCGATGGGAAGGCTGGAGAATTCCTGTCTCACCACATCGGCAGGGTCAACCCGATGTGTCTGCCCGTCGCGTCCTGTCGCCTCAACGACAAAGCGGTACCCGCGTGGTGCAGTGGGATCGTCCACCACCTCCCATCGCGCACCGTGCTTCTGGATGAGATAGTCGGCGACGTAGGACATCAGATCGGCATGCAGCGTGATCCAGTCTGACTGCTCGAATTCATCGAGCGGCGCGCGGGAAACATAGTCCTGGAGCGCTGGAATGAGACTCATCGGATCACGGCTGTACACATGAGATGGAATTCCGAGCATATCCGACACGTCAATGATGTTACGGCGCCCTTCCTCGATCCAGCCCTGGAGGTCTGGTTCCCTCGCCATCGCCACGTTGCACACCTTTCATAAGTTACCGCTGTTTAGGGGCCGGCCCGTACTCGACGAATATGATGCGAGCCTGGATTAGATATTTCCTCAGAGCCTCGGATGGCGGCGCATGCAGGAATACCCATCGCGGATCGAACTTAGGATCCTGACGCCGAAGCGTCAGGTCCTTGTTGATTTCCTCAATGATTCTTTTATCCAGAGGGACTTCACCCCTCACATTCCGAGTGCTGCCGTCTTTGAGTGTGACCGTACGCCATTCAAGATAGTGCTTTACTTCAATGGCCAGAGTGCGACCGCCCGGCATATCCACCGGAACGTCGACATAACGACCCATCGGTGCTCGTACAGGGTAGTAGGGATGGTCATGGGTCGGCACGCGGTAGTGTCGCTCAGGAGCACCGCCCACCATCTCGCGGAGGTAGTCCTCCGCGCCCTTGTACCGTGCTCGTGAGTGGCGCATGGCCCGCATCTGGCGAAGGGTGCGCTCGGCTGTGCCTGGGGGAAGCTCACGGCGGGTGACATTGCCCTCGCCCTCACTGTGGTGTTCGTGCGTTTCAGCCGAACTGTCGTCTTTGGTAGGCGGGTCGTGAGCCTCATGCGTACCCGCGGCATCGTGATCAGCGGAGTCGTGGCCGGGGCCGGAACCATGAGCGTCATGGCCGTGCCCGACTCCCGTGGAACCGCTTCTTCCTGCCCCGCCGGCGCCTCCGGACCGCTCGACGGCTCCTCTTCCGGCGGGCCTCCCAGAGTGGCCTTCACCGGAAGCCGCGTGGCCACCGGCCTCTCTGACTGTCTGCCCCGGCGGCTGACTGCTGCTGTATGCGGCGCCAGTGGCATGTTCTGCACGGGCGCCTGCCTCGGCGGCCTCGTGGGGTCGACTCGAATGGAGGGAAGCTTCCGTAGCGCCGTGTGACGAATGTGGTGGCATGTGCCGTGATGCGCCGCTGCGGTCGGTGGCTTCCGTCGCTCGGCCTCCGACGCCCGCGAGCTCGCGATCACGTGGCTGGGCAATCGAGACTCGGTCACCGGCAGCAAGTTCATGCCGGGCCAGGCTGGTATCGGGAGTGCCATCGGGTTTGAGGGCGATGAAGTTGCCGTCCTTGTCGACCCGGTAGCGGTTGCTGAGGTCGTCCAGGGCGCCGTCGGGGAATTTCGTCTTCGGCAGTTTCAGGTGTTCGCTGACGCGGGCCAGTGTCTCGGAGATCTTCGGCAGGTCCGAGAGGGCTCTCGCCGCTCTCGCGGTGCCGGAGATCGGGTCCAGGAAGTCTGCGGCCCTGGCGACGGTGCCCGCAGCCTCGGCGACCCTGCTTCCCCTGCCCAGCCAGGTGAGCGCCCCGGCGGTTCCCCCGACCACGGTGATGAGGTTGAACGTGGTGAGGCCATGAGCGCGTGCCGGGTCCTCGTTCCACATGTCGTAGGCGACGAACTGCTTCCCGAACTCCTTCGTGTACGCCTCGCTGCCGCGCTGCCAGTCCGACAGGTGGTCACCCAGGCCGACCGCGTCCATGCCGTAGGCGTAGGTGCCGACGGCGGTGCGCTTGAGGCGGTCCCAGGTCTCGTGCTGGGCCACGGAGCCGTTGACGCCCAGGAGGTTGTCCTCGAGGATGCCCAGGCCGATGAAGCTGCCCCAGAGGCCGTCCTTGACGAAGCCGTCCCAGGCCCAGCTCTTGATGCCGTGGCCCCACCAGTCCAGGCTCCAGCGCTCGTAGGTGCGGCCCTCCGCGCTGCCCCACGGCAGTTCCTTCGCGTCCTTCATCGTGGAGGCGCTCAGGCCGTACATACCGGGTGCGTGGCTGCCGTCGTCGACCACCCAACCAGGTCGGCACAGCGCCGGGCTGATCGCGTTGATCTTGGTGGCGGCGGTGCGTTCCGCCTCCTGGAAACCCGCGACCGCCACCGCCACGCCGTCCATCAAGGCCTTTTGCGCGTCGACCTTGTCCTGGTCATCCGTCCAGTCGTCGTCGCCCTCCACGCTGCCGACGAAGGCGATCGCCTTCTCCTTCAGACGCTCCAGGCGTTTCGCGTACGGCTTCGCTTCGCTGATGAAGGTGTCCAAGGCGTCGGCGAGGGATTCGATGTCGGCGGCGAAGTCGTCGGCCGTGTCCATCACCGGCTGGGTGGAGGAGAAGAGTTGGTCCGCCTCCGGTGCCTTGTAGTACGCGGCCGTCGCCTGGAACCGGGAATGGACGTCCTGGCCCTTGTTGCGGATGCCGATCGCATGTGTGCGTAAGGCGGTGACCGCCGTGGACAACTTGTCGAAGTCGCCGGTGTACTGGGGTATCTCGCCAGGGTTGATCACGTCGGTTACTTCCCGCCCCCGTGGTGGCTCTTCTGTTCGCCCACGGCCCGCAGTTCGGCCGGGGTGGGCGCCTTGACGGCCTCACGCTGAGCTTGAGCGGCCATGTCCAAATCCCCCGCGACGTATGCGGTGGTGGCCTTGACCGTCCCGTCCATCGTCTTCTGGATACGGGCCACCATGAACCGGATACGGCCTTCGGTGTCGGTCACGAAGTTCGCCACCGCCGCGCCCACCGGGCCCACCGGTACGGCACCGCAGTACGGACCGCTGATCGTGCCCGCGAACTGCACTGCCTCCTCCACGCTCCCCGCGTAGCCCTTGACGTCCTTGCCCAGGTCGTCTGCCGCAAGCCCCACCAACGACAGAATCGACTCCACCCCGCCCGGACTGATGTCCCACTTCGTCACGCCAACCCCCCGTGGTTCCTCCGTCGAAAGCTTCCTTCAGCGGCGCTGAGTGTCTCCTACACCACTGACAGAAGGACCTTCATCACTATCGGGCGACTTGTTGCATCTGCCATGTACTTCAAGCCAAACGCACCCCACTTGGAACACGACGGGGCCCGCCGTCCCCTGCGGACGGCGGGCCCCGGACATCGGCGGGAAGGGCGTGGGCGTCAGCCCGTCGTCCACCACACCGTCGTGTCCGCCGGGAGCTTCGTCTCGCCGTTCGCGATCGTCAGCTCCGTGCTGGCGAGCAGGATGTCGCCGTATGCCGGGGTCGTCACCGGCTCGTTCGTGGTGTTGGCCACGCAGACGAACTCGCCACGGCGGAAGGCCAGGACGCCCTCGGGGGCCTTGAGCCACTCCACGCTCTCGCCCGCGCCGAGGTCGGGGTGGTCGCGGCGGGCTGCCAGGGCCGTGCGGTACAGCTCCAGGGTGGAGCCCGCCACGCCCCGCTGCGCCTCGACGCTCAGGTCGCCCCAGCCTTCGGGCTGCGGCAGCCAACTGCCGCCGTCGCCGAAGCCGTACGAGGAGCCCGTGCGGGTCCACGGGATCGGTACGCGGCAGCCGTCGCGGAAGCCGTCCTGGCCTTCGCCGCGGGAGAAGGCGGGGTCCTGGCGGACGTCGTCGGGGAGGTCGACGACGTCGGGCAGGCCCAGTTCCTCGCCCTGGTAGAGGTAGGCCGAGCCGGGCAGGGCCAGCATGAGCAGGGTGGCGGCGCGGGCGCGGCGCAGGCCCCGGGCCGTGTCGCCCGCCTCGCGGATCTGGGTGCCGAGGGCGCGGTCGTGGGCGAAGCGGGTGGTGTGCCGGGTGACGTCGTGGTTGGAGAGCACCCAGGTGGCGGGGGCGCCGACGGGACGCATCGCATCGAGGGTGGTGTCGATGACGGCGCGCAGTTCGGCGGCGTCCCAATGGGTGCCCAGATACTGGAAGTTGAAGGCCTGGTGGAGTTCGTCGGGGCGGACGTAGAGGGCGGTGCGCTCGATGGTCGGGGTCCAGGCCTCGGCGACGAAGATCTGCCCGCCCGTCTCCCACCACCGCCCTTCTGAGGAAGGCCCTTCGGGCCCCTTTCGATTCGCGTACTCGTCGAGGATGGTGCGCCACTGGCGGTAGATGGCGTGGACGCCGTCCTGGTCGAAGAACGGCATGGCGTCGTTGCCCAGGAGCTTGAGCTGGTCGTGGGTGCCGAGGTCGGGCAGGCCGTCCGCCTTGACCAGTCCGTGGGCGACGTCGACGCGGAAGCCGTCGACGCCCATGTCGAGCCAGAAGCGCAGGATGGAGCGGAACTCGTCGCCGACGGCGGGGTGGTTCCAGTTGAGGTCGGGCTGCTCGGGGGCGAACAGGTGCAGGTACCACTCGCCGTCCGCGACCCTGGTCCAGGCGGGCCCGCCGAAGATGGACTCCCAGTCGTTGGGCGGGAGTTCGCCGTTCTCGCCCTTGCCGGGCCGGAAGTGGTAGCGCTCCCGCAGCGGCGATCCGGGGCCTTCCGCGAGGGCGCGCTTGAACCACTCGTGCTGGTCGGAGGAGTGGTTGGGGACGAGGTCGACGATGATGCGCAGGCCGTGTGCGTGGGCGTCGCGGATCAGCGCGTCGGCGTCCATGAGGTTGCCGAACATGGGGTCCACGGCGCGGTAGTCGGCGACGTCGTAGCCGGCGTCGGCCTGCGGCGAGGCGTAGAAGGGGCTGAGCCATACGGCGTCCACGCCGAGGTCGCGCAGGTGGGAGAGTCGGGAACGTACGCCCTCCAGGTCGCCCATGCCGTCGCCGTTGCTGTCGGCGAAGCTGCGCGGATAGACCTGGTAGATCACCGCGTCGCGCCACCAGTCGCGGTGGCCGGCGACGGTGGCGAGGCCGGTGTTCGGGGCCGGGTCGGTGGAGTGCTGGCTCATGGCGTCCTCAATGCGATGGGGTGTCCCCCGCCCGGACGGGGTCGTGGACGGGGGCGAATGTCGGGTCATGGGCGTCGAGTGGGCTGCGGTGACGGGGCGGCCACGGTGCCGGCATCTCCTGGGCAGGGGTGTCCGAGGATGACAGCGCCGCTGTCGGCGCGGCAACGGCGCACGGGAGCTTCGGGGTGCGAAGCCGGTCGGCCCTTCGTGCCACCCGCGGTCGCGGTCAGCCCTTCGTGCCGCCCGCGGTCAGGCCGGTCACCAGGTTCTTCTGTACGAGGTAGAAGAACGCGGAGACGGGTATCGCGACCAGCACGGCGGTGGCGGCCATGAGGTTGCGCTGGGCGTCGTGTTCGCTGATGAAGCTCTGCAGGCCGACGGCGAAGGTGTACTTGTCGCTGCTCAGCATGAACGTGGAGGCGAAGGCGACCTCGCCGAACGCGGTGAGGAAGTTGTAGAACGCGGCGACGGCGAGACCGGGCCTGGCCAGGGGCAGGATCAGGCGGACGAAGGTGCCGAACGGGGTGAGTCCGTCGACGCGTCCGGCCTCGTCGATCTCGAAGGGGATGGTGTCGAAGTAGCCCTTGAGCAGCCAGGCGCTGTAGGGCACGACGGTGGTGCAGTAGACGAGGATCAGGCCGATGTAGGTGTCGATGAGGCCGAGGTCCGAGAGGATCTGGTACATCGGCACGATCAGGACGGCGACCGGGAACATCTGGGTGACCAGCAGGACCCACATGAACTTGCGGTAGCCGGGGAAGCACATCCGGGAGACGGCGTAGCCGCTGGTGGCGGCGAGGATCACGCCGATGGCGGTGGTGCCGAGCGTGATGATGAGCGAGCTCTTGAGCCAGTCGAAGAAGTCGGTGTGCTGGAGGACGAACGCGTAGTTGTCGAACGTCATCTTGTGCCAGATCTGCCCGGGGTGCAGATAGTCGTCCTTGTCCGGGCCGAGGGACAGGAAGAACAGCCAGGCGACCGGGAAGAGCGCGATGAGGCTTGCCACGGTCAGCAGGGCGTGCGAGGCGACGGTGGCGAGCGGGCCGCGCTCGCCGCGGCGGCGTGTGCGGCGGCGCGGGGTGGCCTCGGGGGCCTGTGCGGCGGGGGTCTCGACGGTGGTGGTGCTCATGGGGACTCCTGCCTCAGATCGCGAGCTGCTGGTCGTTGCGGTTCAGCCAGCGGCGGTAGAAGGAGGTGAAGACGATCAGGATGGCCAGTAGCAGGATGCCGTAGGCGGCGGACTGCGCGAAGTCACGCGGCTGTTGTCCGAAGCCCAGGAAGTACGCCCAGGTGACCAGGATCTGGGCGTCGGGGGCGGTCTTGCCGAACAGCAGGAAGATGATGGCGAACTGGTTGAAGGTCCAGATGACGCCGAGGAGTACGACGGTGGAGCTGACGGAGCGCAGGCCGGGCAGGGTGACGTAGCGGAAGCGCTGCCAGGCGGTCGCGCCGTCCATCTCGGCGGCCTCGTACAGGGAGGTGTCGATGGCCTGGAGTCCGCCGAGCAGGGAGAGCATCATGAACGGCACGCCGCACCAGGTGTTGACCATGATCGCGGCGAACCGCTGCCAGAAGGTGTCCTCGAGCCAGGCCGGGGTGGGCAGGCCGAGCCAGTCGAGGGCGGCGTTGATCGCGCCGCCGTCGGCGAGCATGAAGCGCCAGCCGAAGACGGTGACGAAGGTGGGTACGGCCCAGGGCAGGACCAGGATCATGCGGTAGAAGGTGCGTCCGCGGAACTTCTGGTTGAGCAGCAGGGCGAGGCCGAGCCCCAAGGTGTAGTGCAGGCCGACGCACAGGACCGTCCAGGCGATCGTCCAGAGGAAGTGCGACCAGAAGCGGTCGTACGCGGTCTCTCCGAACAGGATGTCCTTGTAGTTGTCCAGGCCGACGAACTGGTACGTGGCGTCGATGTGGTTGACGCCGATCGTACGGGCGGTGTTGAGGCTGTTGGCGTCGGTGAGGGTGAGATAGAAGCCGTACACCAGGGGGTAGACCACGAGGGCGCCGAGCACGATCGCGACGGGCGCGATCATCGCGTACGCGTACCAATGCTTGTGGTAGCTCTGCTTCAGACGCCGGCCGAGGCCCGGCCGCGGCGCGCGGTCACCTCGGCGTTCGCCGGTCGCGCGGTCGATGGCGACTGTCATGTTCGACAACCTTCGTCAGGATCTGCTTATCGAGGCGGGTGGCCGGGCGTGGTGCGGCCGGCCGTCCAGAGGTCCGGGTGCGGCGGGCCGGTGGCCGCCGGATCCTTCCCCCCTTGGCTGGAGGATCCGACGGCCACGCGGGCTTACTTGCTGAAGTCCGGGACCAGCTTGCTGATCGCGGTCTCCGCGTTGCCCAGTCCCTTGTCCAGCGACTCCTTGCCGCCGGCCATCTTGGTCAGCTCGGTGTCGAGCGGGGCCCACAGCGAGCTGTACTCGGGCAGTTCGGGGCGCGGCTGGGCGGCGGCGAGCACGCCCTGGTAGCCGGCGATGCCGGGGTCGGCCTTGACCTTGTCGGTGTAGGCGTCGTCCCGCGTGGGGAGCGTGGAGTTCTTCAGGGCGATGGCCTCCTGGGTCTTGGCGGAGGTCATGAAGTTGACGAACTTCAGGGCCGCTTCCTGGTGGGCCTTGTCGGAGCCGGCGTAGACCGAGAGGTTGTGGCCGCCGGTCGGGGCGCCGGCCTTGCCGCTGGTGCCGCCGGGGACGGTGGCGATGCCGAGGTTGGTCTTGTCCTTGAAGGCGCTGCCCTTGTAGAAGTTCGTGATCTCCCAGGGGCCCTGGATGATCGCGGCGACCTTGCCGTTGACGAAGGCGTCCTGGATGTGGGCGTAGGCGTCGGCGGTGGTGTCGGCCTTGTGCAGGCCCTTGCCGGAGAACATGCCCAGCCAGGTGGCGTAGCCCTTCTTCGCGGCGGGCGAGTTGATGGTGATCTTCTTGGCGGTGGCGTCGACGGTGTCGGTGCCTTCGCCGTAGAGGGCGGTCTGGGCGTAGTAGGCCTGGGTGGCGGAGCCCCAGTAGCCGTCGACGCCGGTCTTGTCCTTGATCTTCGCGGCGGCGGTCTTCAACTCGGCCCAGGTGGTGGGCGCCTTGGTGATGCCGGCCTTCTCGAAGAGGTCCTTGTTGTAGACCAGGGCGAGGGTGTCGGTGACCAGCGGCACGCCGTAGGTCTTGCCGTCGTACTGGGCCTGCTTGATGAGGTTGGGCTGGAACTTGTCCTGGTCCGCGAGGGCTTCGGTGCCGTCGAGCGGCAGGAAGTAGCCCTTCTTGGCGAAGGCGGGCGTCCAGCCGACCTCGGAGCGCAGCACGTCGGGGGCGCCCTTGGAGCCGGCGGCGGTGTCGAACTTGTTCTGCGCCTGGTCGAAGGGGACGTCGACGTACTTGACCTTGATGTTCCGGTTGGCCTTCTCGAAGTCCTTGACCAGGGCTTCGTACGTCGGGGCCTCATTGGTGGCGTTGGAGGTGTCCCACCAGGTGATGGTGACCGGGCCGTCGGACTTGCTGTCGCTGTCGCTTCCGCCGCAGGCCGACGCCGTGAGGGCGACGGACGCCACCAGCGCGGTGGCCGCTATGCCACGCCGCATGAGTTCTCCTTGAGGGTTAAGCCCGTTGGGGGCGAGGAGACGTTCTGGCCGCCGCCCCCTGTGCCGACTTGAGACTTGCCGACTGCTCCCGCCTGCTCGTGTCAGGTCGGGCGGGTGGGAGGCCGCCGGGCGACGTGAACGTAACAGCGATGCAACCTGGGCGAAAGGGCTTGCAGAAAATTTGTGCAAGAAGGGCGGGTCGGTTATCGGTCCGTGATCCGGTCGGAAGGGGTTGTGGCTTGACGTCGTAGCTGTTCTGCGGGAAGTCCGGCACTTGTGCAAGACTCTGCAAGCTCTTGCCACACGTGCCGGACGGGAGAACCATCCCGTTGCAGAACCGATTACGGAACCGGTTGCCGAACCGACTGCGGAACCGGTTGCGGAACGTTGCAAGGCGAACGTCGACCAGACCACGTAGGGAGCGCGATGACGCAGCAACCCGCACCGGGCCGTTCGAGCGGGCGGGCCCGGCGTCCCTCTGGTGGGCAGCCCACACCACGGCCGGTACAGTCCGGTGCTGTGACCACACGGCTTGCCGACATCGCAGCTCAGGCGGGGGTCAGTGAGGCGACCGTCAGCCGGGTCCTGAACGGCAAGCCCGGTGTCGCCCCGACCACCCGTCAGTCCGTGCTGGCCGCCCTCGACGTACTGGGCTACGAGCGCCCGGTGCGGCTGCGCCAGCGCAGCGAGGGACTGGTGGGTCTGATCACCCCGGAGCTGGAGAACCCGATCTTCCCGGCGCTGGCCCAGGTCATAGGGCAGGCGCTGACGCGGCAGGGGTACACGCCGGTGCTGGCGACGCAGACGCCGGGCGGGTCCACGGAGGACGAGCTGACGGAGATGCTGGTGGACCGCGGGGTCGCGGGCATCATCTATGTCTCCGGGCTGCACGCGGACACCACGGCCGACATGCAGCGCTACGAGCGGCTGCGCGCGCGAGGGGTGCCCTTCGTCCTGGTGGACGGCTTCTCCCCGAAGGTGCAGGCGCCGTTCATCTCCCCCGACGACCGTGCCGCGATGACGCTGGCGGTCACGCATCTGGTGTCCCTCGGACACACCCGGATCGGACTGGCGCTCGGGCCCGAGCGGTTCGTGCCGGTGCAGCGGAAGATCGAGGGGTTCGTACACGCGATGGGAGAGCAGCTCGGTCTGTCGCCCGAGGACGTGCGGACGCGGCTGGTCCAGCATTCGCTGTACACCCTGGAGGGCGGTCAGGCGGCGGCGTCCGCGCTGATCGAGCGGGAGTGCACGGCGGTGGTGTGCGCGAGCGACATGATGGCGCTCGGCGCGATTCGCGCGGCGCGCCAGCGGGGGCTCGAAGTCCCCACGGACGTCTCGGTGGTGGGCTTCGACGACTCCCCGCTGATCGCGTTCACGGACCCGCCGCTGACGACGGTCCGCAAGCCGGTGCCCGCGATGGGGCAGGCGGCCGTGCGCACGCTGCTGGAGGAGATCGGCGGGACGCCCGCGCCGCACAGTGAGTTCGTGTTCATGCCGGAGCTGGTGGTGCGGGGTTCGACCGCTTCGGCGCCGGGGAGCCGGAGTCGTTCCTAGGAACGACGCGCGGCGTCCGTAAGGTGGAGAAGATCTGGCTTGAACCCTTCCAAGAGGTGATCGGCCGAGAAAGGCTTGTCTGGCAGACTCTGTCCCTATGGGTGACAGGACCGTGGCGGAGTGGGAGGGCCGACAGCGGAAGGCCGCTCCCCCACCCGGCGCGGGCACGTCGGTGCGAGGGCACGTGGGGCCGTTCCTCCTGGCCCGGCTGCGCAGGCCCCGTCGTCCGCGCTTCTGGTTCGAAATCCTGCTGATCGCGGTGAGTTACTGGACCTACTCACTGATCCGCAACGCGGTGCCGGAGCAGCGGGCCGAGGCGCTGCGGAACGCGGACTGGCTGTGGCGGCTGGAGAACCACCTGGGGATCGCCGTCGAGGACTCGGTCAACCACGCGCTGAACTCGGCTACATGGCTGATCGTCGGGATGAACTACTACTACGCGACCCTGCACTTCGTGGTGACGCTGGGCGTTCTGGTGTGGCTGTACCGCAGCCATCCGGGGCGGTACACGGCGGCGCGGCTGGCCCTGTTCGCCACGACGGCGGTCGCGTTGCTCGGCTACTACCTGTTCCCGCTGGCGCCGCCGCGGCTGATGAACGGCGGCGGCTTCATCGACACCGTGGTGGTGCACCAGACCTGGGGCTCGATGGCGTCGGGCGATCTGAAGCACATGTCGAACCAGTACGCGGCGATGCCCTCGATGCACATCGGCTGGTCGCTGTGGTGCGGTCTGACCCTCTACGCGCTGGCGCGGGTGCCGTGGGTACGGGTGCTCGGGCTGCTGTATCCGCTGGCGACGCTCTCGGTGATCGTGGCGACGGCCAACCACTTCTGGCTGGACGCGGTGGGCGGCATGCTGTGTCTGTCGTTCGGCTTCGCCACGGCGCGGCTCTGGTACGGCGCGCTGCCGTACACGCTGCCGCGGGCGGCGGGCGCGCCCGCGTTGCTGCCCGCGAAGGTATGAGGGGCCGCGCGGGGTGAGGGGGCCGCGCGGGGTCATGGGGCCGCGTGAGGTCAGGGAGTCGCGTGGCGTGACGTGCGGTCAGGCTTCGTAGAAGAGTTCCTCCACGACCGTCCGTGCCCTTCGGGTCGTGCGCCGGTAGTCCTCGAGCATGTCGCCCACGTGTCCGGGTCCGTAGCCCAGATACCGGCCGACGGCCGCGAGTTCCCTGGTCTGGGAGGGGAAGGTGTCGCCCGCGCGCCCGCGGACCAGCATCACGGCGTTGCGGACGCGGGTGGCCAGGATCCAGGCCTCGTCGAGGATGGCGGCCTCCTCGGCGGGGATCAGGCCGGCGGCGCAGGCGGCGGCGAGGGCGGGGCGGGTGCGGGTGGTGCGCAGGCCCGGTTCGGCCCAGGCGTGCCGCAGTTGGAGGAGTTGTACGGTCCATTCGACGTCGGACAGACCGCCCCGGCCGAGCTTCGCGTGGAGGGTCTTGTCGGCGCCGCGGGGCAGCCGTTCGGACTCCATCCGGGCCTTGAGCCGCCGGATCTCCAGGACGGCGTCGTCGCCGATGCCTTCGGCCGGGTAGCGCAGGGGGTCGATCAGGTCGATGAAGCGGCGGCCCAGCTCCTCGTCCCCGGCAACGGGTTCGGCCCGCAGCAACGCCTGTGCCTCCCAGACCAGCGACCAGCGGCGGTAGTAGGCGGCGTACGAGGTCAGGGTGCGCACGAGGGGGCCGGACTTGCCCTCCGGTCGCAGGTCGGCGTCGATCAGCAGGGGCGGGTCGGTGCTCGGGAGTTGGAGCAGTCGGCGCATCTCGGCGACGACCTTGTTGGCGGCGTCGGCCGCCTCCCGCTCGTCGACGCCGTCCTGGGGCTGGTGGACGAAGAGCACGTCGGCGTCCGAGCCGTAGCCCAGTTCGTGCCCGCCGAAGCGGCCCATGCCGATGACCGCGAACCGGGTGGGCAGGGTGTCGCCCCAGCCCGCGCGGACGACGGCGCGGAGCGTGCCCGCGAGGGTCGCGGCCGTCAGGTCCGAGACGGCGTCGCCGACCAGGTCCACGAGGGCGCCCTGGTCGGGTCCGGTCGGGGTGTCCGCGCTGTCGTAGGAGCCGACGATGTCTGCGGCGGCCGTACGGAACAGTTCGCGCCGTCGTACGCCGCGGGCCGCCGCGACGGCCTGTTCGGCGTTCTCGGCGCGGCCGACGGCCGCAAGGACCTCCTGCTCCAACTGGGCGCGTCCGCGGGGTTCGAGCCCGGCGCCGTCGCCGTCGCCGAGCAGGGCCACCGCCTCGGGTGCGCGCATCAGCAGGTCGGGGGCGAGGCGGCCGGCGGAGAGCACGCGGGCGAGGTTCTCGGCGGCGGCGCCCTCGTCCCTGAGCAGCCGCAGATACCAGGGGGTCTTGCCGAGCGCCTCGGAGACCCTGCGGAAGGTGAGCAGGCCCGCGTCCGGGTCGGCGGAGTCGGCGAACCAGCCGAGGAGCACGGGCAGCAGGGTGCGCTGGATGGCGGCCCTGCGGGTGACGCCGGAGGCGAGCGCCTCCAGGTGGCGCAGGGCGGCGGCCGGGTCCTCGTAGCCGAGGGCGATCAGGCGTTCGCGGGCCGCCTCGGGGCTCAACCGGGCTTCGCCAGGCGCGAGTTGGGCGACGGCGTCGAGCAGGGGGCGGTAGAAGAGCTTCTCGTGCAGGCGGCGTACGACGCCGGTGTGCCGCCGCCATTCGAGGGTCAGTTCGCCGATGGGGTCGGTGCGCAGGCCGAGCGAGCGACCGAGGCGCCGCAGATCGCCCTCGTCCTTGGGCAACAGGTGGGTACGGCGCAGCCGGTAGAGCTGGAGGCGGTGCTCCAGGGAGCGCAGGAAGCGGTAGGCGTCGTCGAGTTGGACGGCGTCGACGCGTCCGATGTAGCCGCCGGCCGCCAGGGCCTTCAGGGCGTCGAGCGTGGTGCCGCTGCGCAGGGAGGTGTCGGCGCGGCCGTGGACCAACTGGAGGAGCTGTACGGCGAATTCGACGTCCCTGAGTCCTCCCGGGCCGAGCTTCAGTTCGCGTTCGACCTCACCGGCGGGGATGTTGGCGATGACCCGGCGGCGCATCTCCTGGACGTCGGGGACGAAGTTGTCGCGCTCGGCGGCGTGCCAGACGAGGGGGGCGAGGGTGGCGACGTAGCTCTCGCCGAGGTCGCGGTCGCCCGCCACCGGGCGCGCCTTGAGCAGGGCCTGGAACTCCCAGGTCTTGGCCCAGCGTTGGTAGTAGGCGAGGTGGCTGCTGAGGGTGCGGACGAGGGGGCCGTTGCGGCCTTCGGGGCGCAGGTTGGCGTCCACGGGCCAGATGGTGCCCTCGACCGTGACGTCGGAGCAGATCCGCATCATGTGCGAGGCGAGCCGGGTCGCGGCCTGGAGGGCCTTGATCTCCTCGGTGCCGCCCGCGGCTTCGCCGACGAAGATGACGTCCACGTCGGAGACGTAGTTCAGTTCGTGGCCGCCGCATTTGCCCATCGCGATCACCGCGAGCTTGCAGCAGGCGTCGTCGTCGGGGGCCGCGGCGCTCGCGAGGGCGAGGGCGGCGCGCAGGGTGGCGGTGGCAAGGTCGGCCAGTTCGGCGGCGGTCTCGGCGACGTCGATGGTGCCGCACACGTCGCGCGCGGCGATCGAGAGCAGACAGCGGCGGTAGGCGACGCGCAGCGAGACGGGGTCGTGGGCCTGGGCGAGCTGGCGTTCGAACTCCGTGACGCCGGGGTGGAGGTCCCGCTGCTCGTAGGTGACCAGCGCGTGCCAGTCGCCGGGGTGGCGGGTGAGGTGGTCGGTGAGCGCGGCGGAGGCGCCGAGGATCCCGAGCAGCCGGTCTCGCAGGGGCTTGGCCGAGATCAGCGTGTCGAGCAGCTCGTGCCGGGCGGTGGCGCCGGGCTGCGCCTCCACCAGCCGGACCAGGCCGTGCAGCGCGAGATCGGGGTCGGCGGTCGCGCCGAGGGCGTCGAGCAGGACGGGGTCGGTCCTTATCGACGCCAGCTCGGCGCTGTCCAGGAGCCGCTCGGCGGCGGAGGGGGCGGTGAAGCCGTGCCGCAGCAGCCGGGTGAAGGTGCTGCTCCTACGCCCTGGCACCGTCATCTGGGCCTCCCGCCGAATCGCACACGTCCTGGCCAGAGCCTAGTTGTACTGTCCCGATGATGCCGGGCCCCCGCCACGGGGCCCGGCATCGAGTACGTCGACCGCCTTACAACACCGGCAGGTTCTTGCGCAGTTCGAACGCCGTGACCTCGCTGCGGTACTCCTCCCACTCCTGGCGCTTGTTGCGCAGGAAGAAGTCGAAGACGTGCTCGCCGAGCGTGCTCGCGATCAGGTCGCTGTGCTCCATCAGCGTGAGGGCCTCGCCCAGGTTCTGCGGCAGCGGGTCGATGCCCATCGCGCGACGCTCGCGGTTGGTCAGCGCCCAGACGTCGTCCTCGGCGCCCGGCGGGAGTTCGTAGCCCTCCTCGATGCCCTTCAGACCGGCGGCGAGCAGGACCGCGTAGGTCAGATACGGGTTGGCGCCCGAGTCGATCGAGCGGACCTCGACGCGCGCCGAACCCGTCTTGCCCGGCTTGTACATGGGCACGCGCACCAGCGCCGAGCGGTTGTTGTGGCCCCAGCAGATGTACGACGGCGCCTCGCCGCCCGCGCCCGCGGTGCGCTCGGAGCCGCCCCAGATGCGCTTGTAGGAGTTCACCCACTGGTTGGTGACCGCCGAGGCCTCCGCCGCGTGCCGCAGCAGGCCCGCGATGAACGAGCGGCCGACCTTGGAGAGTTGGTACTCCGCGCCGGACTCGTAGAACGCGTTCCGGTCACCCTCGAACAGGGACAGATGGGTGTGCATCCCGCTGCCCGGGTGCTCCGAGAACGGCTTGGGCATGAACGTCGCCTGGACGCCCTGCTCCAGCGCGACCTGCTTCATGACCAGGCGGAAGGTCATGATGTTGTCGGCCGTGGAGAGCGCGTCGGCGTAGCGCAGGTCGATCTCCTGCTGGCCGGGGGCGCCCTCGTGGTGGGAGAACTCGACGGAGATGCCCATCGACTCCAGCATCGTGATCGCCTGGCGACGGAAGTCCTGGCCGACGCTCTGCGGGGTGTAGTCGAAGTAGCCGGAGTTGTCGGCCGGGGTGGGCGGGGTGCCGTCCAGGGGCTTGTTCTTCAGCAGGAAGAACTCGATCTCCGGGTGGGTGTAGAAGGTGAAGCCCAGGTCGGAGGCACGGGCGAGGGCGCGCTTGAGGACGTATCTCGGGTCGGCGAAGGACGGGGAGCCGTCGGGCATGAGGATGTCGCAGAACATCCGGGCCGTACCCGGCGCCTCGGCGCGCCACGGCAGTATCTGGAAGGTCGAGGGGTCCGGCCTGGCGATCATGTCGGACTCGTAGACCCGGGCGAAGCCCTCGATGGCGGAGCCGTCGAAGCCGATGCCCTCGTCGAAGGCCTGCTCCAGCTCGGCGGGCGCCACGGCCACCGACTTCAGGAAGCCCAGCACGTCCGTGAACCACAGACGTACGAACCGGATGTCGCGCTCCTCCAACGTCCGGAGCACGAACTCCTGCTGCTTGTCCATCTTCCGCTTCCCCATCCTTGCTGGTCAGACCGCCTGTGTCCGCCGTCGTCACGGGAGCCGGCCGGGCACCTGGGCATCACACCACACCAGCGTTTCACGTGCATTGCGGTGCCCTGTCGCCCATCTTGCCCCCTCTCGCCCGTGTCCGTAACGGTCCGTCGCGCCCCCGCAAGGGCCGGATGGCACTTTCCCCACGTGAGCGATCCCACCCGCCCATAAGTTGCATCTGAAATACCACTTTCCATACCGTCTGATGCAGACGATCGACCACAGACGATCGACTGAGTCATCCAGGAGTGACGATGCTGTCCGAGCAGTCCGCGGCGACCGTCCGCGCCACCCTTCCCGCCGTCGGCGCGGCCATCGGCGAGATCACCAAGTCGTTCTACGGCAAGATGTTCGACGCCCACCCCGAGCTGCTGCGCGATCTGTTCAACCGCGGCAACCAGGCCTCCGGCGCCCAGCAGCAGGCGCTCGCCGGTTCCATCGCCGCCTTCGCGACCCACCTGGTCGACCACCCCGACGAGCGCCCCGACGTGATGCTCAGCCGCATCGCCCACAAGCACGCCTCGCTGCACATCGTCCCCGAGCAGTACCCGATCGTGTACGAACACCTGTTCGCCGCCATCGCGGAGGTGCTCGGCGACGCGGTCACCCCCGAGGTCGCCGCCGCCTGGAGCGAGGTCTACTGGCTGATGGCCAACGCCCTGATCGCCATCGAGAAGCGGCTGTACGAGCAGAGCGGGCAGACGGAATGGCGTGAGTGGAAGGTCGTCGAGCGGATCGAGGAGACCCCCGACGTCGCCACCTTCAAGCTGAGCCCGGTCGACGACGCGCCGGTGCCCGACTCCCGCGCGGGCCAGTACGTCTCGGTCGGCGTCCACCTCGCGGACGGCGCCCGGCAGATCCGCCAGTACAGCCTGACCGCGGCCCCCGGCTCGTCGGTACGGCAGTTCGCCGTCAAGCGGGTGCTCGGTGACGCCACGACCCCCGACGGCGAGGTCTCGAACCACCTGCACGCCCACGTGCACGAGGGCGACGTCCTCCAGCTCTCCGCCCCGTACGGCGACCTGGTCCTGGACGCCACCGACGCGCCCCTGCTGCTCGCCTCCGCCGGTATCGGCGTGACCCCGATGATCGCGATGCTGGAGCAGCTCGCCGAGTCCGGTCACCGCGCCCCGGTCACCGTGGTCCACGCCGACCGCACCCCCGCCACGCACGCCCTGCGCGGCGACCACGAGGCCTTCGCCGCCAAGCTGCCGGACGCGGCCGTGCACTTCTGGTACGAGCAGGACGCCCCGGAGTCCGCGCACACCGGCCGGGTCGACCTGACCGCCGTGCCGGTGGCCTCGGGCACGCACGCCTACCTGTGCGGTCCGCTGCCCTTCATGCGCGCGGTGCGCGCCCAGCTCATCGAGAAGGGTGTGGCGCCCGCCGACATCCACTACGAGGTCTTCGGGCCGGACCTCTGGCTCGCGTGAGCGACCCTCGCACCTGACCCATCGACGTCCGCCGTGTCCTGTGACGCGGCGGACGTCGCGCGTTCCCCTGTTCCGGGCAAGGACGGCGAGCGGTCAGGGCTGCCTGCGGGAGATCTCCAGCAGCAGGGGGCCGGTCGGCGCCGCGGCCACGTCCTCGATCGTCAGCGGGTCCAGCGAGACGAAGAACGCCTCCTGGGCCTGGCGCAGCGCGCCGCGCAAGCGGCATCCGGAGCTGAGCGGGCAGGGCGCGTTGGTGACGCCCTCGCAGTCGACCACGTCACCGCCGCCCTCGAAGGCGCGGACGAGCCCGCCTATCGACGCCGTACGGCCCGCCTCGGTGAGCGCCAGCCCACCGCCCCGGCCGCGCCGGGCCTCCAGCAGCCCCCGGTGACGCAGATCGGCGACCACCTTCGCGGCATGCGTGTACGGCACGTCCATGTGCGCCGCCACCTCACGGGTCGTGGGGGTCGAGCCGTCGGCGACGGCGAGCCGCATCAGGACGCGCAGCGCGATGTCGGTGGAACGCAGCAGCCGCATGCGTTCAGCCTAATGCCCGCATCAAATAATGGACATCTGTGGTTCAAGTTATCGACAGGTAAGCCGCTTCTTCGGTCATTCCGTGTCTCCCGCTCCCCCGGCTCTCCCCTTCCCACTACCATCGGCGGGCCCGTCCGTCCCTCTCCTCTCCCCAAGGACTCGCCATGGACAGCGCCCCCCAGCCCGGGACCGGCCCCGCCGAGCGCGCCCGCAAGCACCGCAACCGGACCCTGACGATCGGGGCCACCATGGCCGTCGTCGCCGGTCTCGCCGTCGGCGGTGTCGTCCTGGTCGACGCGCAGTCCGGGGGCAAGGCCGCCGCGGCGAGCGACGCGAAGCCGGGCGGTTCTCCGCAGGCGGGCAGCCCGATGGCGGGCGACCCTGCGGCGAGCGGCACGAAGACCTCGGGCCACTTCGTCACGGGCGCCGACGGCGTGAAGACCTGGAAGGGCACGCTGGGCCGCAACCACACCACGAACCCGGTGACGTACCCCATGAAGCCCCCGGTCGGCGGCGACCACCACCCGGTCTGGCAGAACTGCAACGGCGACGTCTATCCGAAGCCGGTGGCCGACGTCCACGCCGTGCACGCGCTGGAGCACGGCGCGGTCTGGGTCACGTACACCAGCAAGGCGTCCAAGGCGGACGTCGACGCGCTCGCGGCCAAGGTCAGGAAGACCCCGTACACCCTGATGAGCCCGGTCGAGGACCAGAAGGACCCGCTCATGCTCACCGCCTGGGCCCATCAGCGCACGGTCGAGAGCGCGACCGACCCGGCCGTCGACGCGTTCTTCGGCCGGTTCGTCCAGGGCCCCCAGACGCCCGAGCCCGGCGCCACCTGCAGCGGCGGGGTGACCCGATGAGGCACCTCGGCTGGATCGCCGGGGCCGCGACGGCAGCGCTGGTCGCGGCCGGGGCGGTCACCTACGCGATCGCCGAGGACGGCGGCGGTTCCGGCTCCACCACGAAGGCGCCCACCGCCGACTCCGCGGACGCGGGCTTCGCGCGGGACATGGCGGTCCATCATCAGCAGGCCGTCGAGATGTCGTTCGTCGTCCGCGACCGCACCCGCGACGAGGACGTGCGCAGGCTCGCGTACGACATCGCGCAGACGCAGGCCAACCAGCGCGGCATGCTGCTGGGTTGGCTCGATCTGTGGGGGCTGCCCAAGGTGTCCCCCGACCCGCCGATGACCTGGATGGGCATGGGCGGCACGGCCTCCGGCAAGGACGGCGCGCTGATGCCGGGCATGGCCACCAACACCGAGCTGAAGAAGCTGGGTTCGCTGAGCGGCAAGCAGGCCGAGATCCTCTACCTCCAGCTCATGACCGACCATCACCGGGGCGGCGTCCACATGGCCGAGGGCTGCGCGACCAGGTGCACGGTCGGCGTGGAGAAGAGGCTCGCGCAGGGCATGGTCGACTCCCAGCGCTCGGAGATCGAGCTGATGACGACCATGCTCAAGGAGCGGGGAGCGAAGCCGCGCGCTCAGGGATAGTCGGCGCCCAGGCGGCACACGGGCCCAAGAGGGAGCCGTCGAAACTACCCCAAACTCCCGCCACCGACAGTCACTTGAGCCTTCCTTGGCCTTTCCATTCCCCTGACATGAACCGTTCATCGCCAGAGTGGCCCCACCGCGTGATCTCTTCACCGCGCCCACGTCGCGCGGCGCTCTCCGCGGATCAGCGACGGACCACGACATGCGACGAACCGCATCGCAGGGGGTTTCATGAGATCCAATCGTGCCAAGGCGCGCGCCGGAGTGAGCCTGGCGGCCACGCTGCCGCTGCTCGCCGGTGCTCTGGCGCTCGGCATACCCGCGGCCCACGCCGCGGACAACCCCGGCCGGGCCACGCTCGCGGGCACCAAGCCCACGTGGGCGACGGCCACGGCGGACCGGGGCGCCACGAGCGACGCCACCAAGGTCACCGCCCGGGTCTATCTCGCCGGTCGCGACGCGGCGGGTCTGACCGCCTACGCGACGGCCGTGTCCGACCCGAAGTCGCCCCAGTACGGCAAGTACTTGAGCGCCAAGGAGGCGCAGCGGCGCTTCGGCGCCACCAAGGCGCAGATCATCGCGGTGACCGAGTGGCTGACGGCGTCCGGTCTGAAGGTCACCGGCACCACGGCGCACTACCTCACCGTCACCGGTGACGCGACCGCCGTGCAGAAGGCGTTCGCCGCCAGGCTGCACAACTACACCAAGGGCAACCGGACTTACCGCGCCCCGGAGCGGGCCGCGTCCGTGCCCGCCGCGCTCCGGGACGCGGTCCTCACCGTCTCCGGTCTGGACAACGCCCCGCACAAGGCGAGCCACAAGGACACGCTGCCGCCGCCGGACGCCGTGTTCCGCAACTCCGGCCCGTTCTCCTCGTACTACGGCTCGAACACGGCCACCACGCTGCCCAAGGCGTACGGTCAGCACGTCCCGTACGCGGTCAGGGGCTACACCGGCAAGCAGCTCCGTGCCGCGTACGGCGCGCGCTCGGCGACCGGCAAGGGCGTGACCGTCGCGATCACCGACGCGTACGCCTCCCCGACCATCGCCCAGGACGCGGCGGCCTACGCCAAGAAGAACGGCGACGCGCCCTACAAGAAGGGGCAGTTGACCCAGGTCCTGCCGGACGACTACACGAAGACCGAGGAGTGCGGGGCGGCCGGCTGGTACGGCGAGGAGACCCTCGACGTCGAGGCCGTGCACGCGGTGGCTCCGCAGGCGAACATCGTGTACGTCGGCGGCGCCTCCTGCTACGACGACGACCTGCTCGACTCGCTGAGCAAGGTCGTCGACAGCCACCTGGCGGACATCGTCTCCAACTCGTGGGGCGACCTCGAGTCCAACCAGACCCCGGACCTGGCCGCGGCCTACGACCAGATCTTCCAGCTCGGCGCGGTGCAGGGCATCGGCTTCTACTTCTCCTCCGGTGACGACGGCGACGAGGTCGCCAACACCGGCACGAAGCAGGTCGACATGCCGGCCAACTCGGCCTGGGTGACGGCGGTCGGCGGTACCTCGCTGGCGGTCGGCAAGGGCGACAAGTACCAGTTCGAGACCGGCTGGGGCACCACGCGTGCCGCGCTGTCCGCGGACGGCAAGAGCTGGACGGACTTCCCCGGCGCGTTCAACTCGGGCGCGGGCGGCGGCACCAGCCGGACCGTGCCGCAGCCTTCGTACCAGAAGGGCGTCGTCCCGAACGCGCTCGCCAAGGCGAACCGCCCGGCCGGCAACCGCGTCGTCCCGGACATCGCGGCGGTCGCCGACCCGAACACCGGCTTCCTCGTCGGCCAGACGCAGACCTTCCCCGACGGGTCGCAGCAGTACTCCGAGTACCGCATCGGCGGCACCTCGCTCGCCGCTCCGGTGATCGCGGCCGTCCAGGCGCTCGCCCAGCAGGAGCGCGGCAAGCCGATCGGCTTCGCCAACCCGGCGCTGTACCAGCGCTACGGCTCGAAGGTCTACCACGACGTGGTGGACAAGCCGAACGGCAAGGAGTACGCGGTCGCCCGCGTCGACTTCGCCAACACCTACGACGCCTCCGAGGGTCTGCTCACCTCGGTGCGCAGCCTCGGCAAGGACAGCTCCCTGAAGGCCGTCCGCGGCTACGACGACGTCACCGGGGTGGGCTCGCCCGCTCCCGGCTACGTCGAGTCCTGGCGCCGTCACTGAGCACCGGCCGACCGGTGTGCCGCGTGTGCCCGTCCCTCGTACCTCGGGGGCGGGCGCCCGCGTCTTCGGGGCACCGTCCGCGGGATGTCCCACGCGGGATGTCCCACGCGGGATGTCCCACGTGGGGTGCCCCACACCCCATTGTGTCGCTCTGACGATTACTGGCGTCTAGACTGGTCGGGTGCCTCAACTACGTCTCGCCCTGAATCAGATCGACTCGACCGTCGGTGATCTTGCCGCCAACGCCGAGGCGATCGTCCGCTGGACCCGGCACTCCGCCGAGCGCGGAGCGCATCTGGCGGCGTTCCCCGAGATGGCGCTGACCGGATACCCCGTCGAGGACCTGGCCCTGCGGTCCTCCTTCGTCGAGGCCTCGCGGGCGGCCCTGCGGGACCTCGCCGCGCGGCTCGCCGACGAGGGGCTCGGGGAACTGCCGGTGATCGTCGGCTATCTCGACCGCAGCGAGAGCGCCCAGCCCAAGTACGGCCAGCCCGCCGGTGTTCCGCAGAACGCCGCGGCGGTGCTGCACCGCGGGCGGATCGCGCTCACCTTCGCCAAGCACCACCTGCCCAACTACGGCGTCTTCGACGAGTACCGCTACTTCGTGCCCGGCGACACGATGCCGGTCGTGCGGCTGCACGGCGTCGACATCGCGCTGGCCATCTGCGAGGACCTGTGGCAGGAGGGCGGCCGGGTCCCCGCCGCGCGCAGCGCGCGGGCCGGGCTGCTGCTCTCGATCAACGCCTCCCCCTATGAGCGGGACAAGGACGACACGCGTCTGGACCTGGTCCGCAAGCGGGCGCAGGAGGCCGGGTGCACCACCGCCTACCTCGCCATGATCGGCGGGCAGGACGAGCTGGTCTTCGACGGGGACTCGATCGTCGTCGCACCGGACGGCGAAGTGATCGCGCGGGCGCCGCAGTTCGCCGAGGAGTGCGTGGTCCTGGATCTCGACCTGCCGGCGGCGGAGGACGCCCCCACGGGCGTGGTGGACGACGGTCTGCGCATCGACCGGGTGGTGCTGTCCGAGGACCCGCTGCCGGCGTACGAGCCGGAGCGGACGGGCGGGCAGGCCGAGCGGCTGGAGGACGACGCGGAGGTCTACTCGGCGCTGGTCGTGGGCCTGCGCGCGTATGTGACGAAGAACGGCTTCCGGTCCGTGCTGATCGGCCTGTCCGGCGGCATCGACTCGGCGCTGGTCGCGGCGATCGCGTGCGACGCGGTGGGCGCGGAGAACGTGTACGGCATCTCGATGCCGTCGAAGTACTCCTCCGAGCACTCCAAGGACGACGCGGCGGAACTGGCCCGGCGTACCGGCCTGAACTTCCGTACCGTCCCCATCGAGCCGATGTTCGCCGCGTACATGGACTCCCTCGGCCTGACCGGCCTCGCGGAGGAAAACCTCCAGTCCCGGCTGCGCGGCACGCTGCTGATGGCGGTCTCCAACCAGGAGGGCCACATCGTGCTGGCGCCCGGCAACAAGTCGGAGCTGGCGGTGGGGTATTCGACGCTCTACGGCGACTCGGTGGGCGCGTACGGCCCGATCAAGGACGTGTACAAGACGTCGATCTTCCAGCTCGCCCAGTGGCGCAACCGCGCCGCCGAGGAGCGCGGCGAGACCCCGCCGATCCCCGAGAACTCGATCACGAAGCCGCCGAGCGCGGAGCTGCGACCGGGTCAGGTCGACACGGACTCGCTGCCCGACTACCCGGTCCTGGACGCGATCCTCGACCTGTACGTGGACCAGGACAAGGGCGCGGACACGATCACGGCGGCGGGCTTCGACCGCGACCTGGTGGTGAAGACGCTCCGCATGGTCGACACCGCGGAGTACAAGCGCCGCCAGTACCCGCCGGGCACGAAGATCTCGGCCAAGGGCTTCGGCAAGGACCGCCGCCTGCCGATCACGAACAGGTGGCGCGAGCACATGTAACGCCGTACAGGCTCGACGCAGAACAGCGAGCAGCCCGCCGACGGGGGAAGATCGGCGGGCTGCCGCGGGCCCCGTACGGGGCCGGGGGAACCGCGCGGCCGGGCGGTGCGAGGCGGCGCGCGGCAGGTCGGCTACCGCCGGGCGGCTGCCGCCCGGCGGTGGACTGCTCAGTGGACCGAGTGCTCCTCGAGCGGGAACGTCCCGCCCACGACCTCCTCGGCGAACGCCTTCGCCGCGTCACCCATGACCTGGCGCAGATCGGCGTACTTCTTCACGAACTTCGGCACCCGGCCGCCGGTCAGCCCCAGCATGTCGGTGCCCACCAGGACCTGCGCGTCCGTCTCCGGGCCCGCGCCGATACCGACCGTCGGGATGTGCAGGACGCGCGTCACCTCGGCGGCCAGCTCGGCCGGGACCAGTTCGAGGACGACCGCGAACGCGCCCGCGTCCTGCACGGACTTCGCGTCCCGCAGAAGCTGCGCCGCGGCCTCCTCGCCGCGCCCCTGCACCCGGTAGCCCATGGCGTTGACCGACTGCGGGGTCAGCCCGATGTGCGCCATGACCGGGATGCCGGACTCCACCAGCAGCTCGATCTGGCGGTGCGAGCGCTCGCCGCCCTCCAGCTTCACGGCGCCGACACCGGCCTCCTTGACCAGGCGGGTGGCCGAGCGCAGCGCCTGCACCGGGCCCTCCTGGTACGAGCCGAAGGGCAGGTCGGCGACGATCAGGGCGCGCTGGGTGCCCCGGACGACCGCGGCGGACAGCACGGCCATCTCGTCGAGGGTGACGGGCACGGTGGTCTCGTACCCGAGGTGGCAGTTGCCCGCCGAGTCACCGACGAGCATGACCGGGATCCCGGCCTCGTCGAACACGGACGCGGTCATCGCGTCGTACGCGGTGAGCATCGGCCACTTCTCGCCGCGCTCCTTGGCGGCGGTGATGTCGCGTACGGTGATGCGGCGGGTGCTCTTCCCTCCGTACAGCGCCTTGCTGCTGTCGGACGGCTTGAGCGCGCCCTGCGCGGGCTGCATCTGGGCAGCCGGAAGCTGCGTCATCGCAACGGCTCCTTCTGTCATCTCGAGGCACCCTCACGGTGTCCCCGGATCACCTCCATGGTGGCACCTCGTGCCAGGCGGGGCCAGGGCGGGGGACGAGAGCGTCACCCAGAACGAGGTCCCATACGGTCCCGTACAAGTGTTCGCAAGGTCTCGGTAAAGGATTTACGATACGAGACGGTTCCGTATCGTAATACCCCTACGCTCAAGCGCATGACATCTCCTGCTGCCCCTGTCGAACGCCGGGTTCCCGAGGCGATACACCGGCGACGGTGGGCCATCCTCGGTGTGCTGATGCTCAGCCTGCTGATCGTGGTGCTCGACAACTCCATCCTGAACGTCGCCATCAAGACGATCTCCACTCCGGCACCGACCGGACTCGGCGCCACCCAGAGCGAGTTGGAGTGGGCCATCAACTCCTACACGCTCGTCTTCGCCGGACTGCTGTTCACCGCGGGCCTGCTCGGCGACCGCCTGGGCCGCAAGAAGACGCTGCTGGCCGGTCTCCTCGTCTTCGGCGTGGGCTCGGCGCTCGCGGCCGAGTCCGGCTCACCGGTCCAACTCATCGCGTTCCGCGCGGTCATGGGCCTCGGCGCCGCCTTCGTGATGCCCGCCACGCTCGCGATCCTGATGAACGTCTTCGAGCGCGAGGAGCAGCCCAAGGCCATCGGTATCTGGGCCGGCAGCGTCGGCCTCGCCATCGCCATCGGACCGATCACCGGCGGTGTGCTCCTCGACCACTTCTGGTGGGGCTCCGTCTTCCTGATCAACGTGCCCATCGTGGTCATCGCGCTGGGCCTGATGCTCTGGCTGGTCCCCGACTCCCGCGACCCCAACCCGGGCCATGTCGACCCCGTCGGCGTCGTCCTGTCGGTCGTCGGCCTGGTGCTGCTCGTCTACGGCATCATCAAGGGCGGCCAGCTCGCCGACTTCACCGACCTCACGGTGCTCGCCACCATCGCCGCCGGTGTCGCCGTGCTCGTGTTCTTCGTGGTGTACGAGAAGCGCAGCGACCACCCGTCCATCGACGTCACGTACTTCAAGAACAAGGTCTTCTCCGCCGCCATCACCGCGATCGCGCTGGTCTTCTTCGCACTGATGGGCGTGACCTTCTTCTCCGTCTTCTACACCCAGAGCGTGCGCGGCTACACGCCGCTGCAGACCGGTCTGCTGATGCTGCCGCTGGCCGCCGCGCAGATGATCTTCGCGCCGCGCGCCCGGCTGCTGGTCGACCGGTTCGGCAACAAGGCCACGACCACCGCGGGCATGGTCCTCGTCGCCGCGATGCTCGCCGCGTTCGCGACACTGGAGGCGGACACGCCGATCTGGTTCCTCGAGGTCATGTTCTTCCTCATGGGCACCGGCATGGCCCACATCATGACCCCGACCAGCGTCGTCATCATGCAGGCGCTGCCCCGCGAGAAGGCGGGCTCCGCGTCCGCGCTCAGCAACACCTTCCGCCAGGTCGGCGGCGCGCTCGGCATCGCGGTCCTCGGCTCCGTGCTGTCGACGGCGTACCGCAACGGCATCCAGGACAAGCTCGGCCCGCTCCCGGCGGACGTGCGCCACACCGCGGGCGAGTCGATCGAGGCGACGCTCGGGGTGGCCGCGAAGCTCGGCCCGAACGGCAAGGCCCTGGTCGGCCCGGCCAACGACGCGTTCCTGCACGCCATGCACACCACGGCCCTGTGGGGCACGGGAGTCGCGCTGCTCGGCACGCTCGTGGTGGCCCTGTACCTGCCCGGCAAGCAGCAGCCCGCGCACCGTACGGAGCAGGGTGAGACGGAGGAGACGGAACTGGTGAGCGCGGAGAAGTGAGGCAGGCTTCGGCCGGGCACCCGGGGGCGGGGTGTCCGGCACGGCACAGGGGGGCAAGAATCATCCCAGTGCAGCATGGACGGAGTCGAAACGTGAGCCTTGCCGACAGCGGCCCCCGGCAGGACTGCCCCGTACGCGGACGCCCCCGCAGCGAGGCCGTCGAACGGGCCATCATCGACGGCGTGATGAAGCTCATCGAGGACGGGGTGCCCCTCGCGGACCTGTCCATCGAGCGCATCGCCCGCACCGCCGGTGTCGGCAAGGCCACCATCTACCGCCGCTGGAGCAACAAGGACGACCTCTTCATCGACGCGGTGCGCTCCGCCGAGCCCGAGGACCCCGAGCTGCCCGGCGTCTCGATGCGCGACGACCTCGTCGTCCTCCTGGAGTACCTGCGCAGGCGCGGCCTCGCCAGCCGCACCTCGGCGCTCCTGCACAACGCGCACGTCCAGATGAAGTCCAACCCCAAGATCTGGGCCGCGTACCACGCGTGCGTCGTCGCCCCCCGGCGCCGGCTCGGGACCGAGGTCCTGCGCCGCGGGCAGAAGAACGGCGAACTGCGCGAGGACGTGGACGTGGAGCTGATGAACGACATCATCGTCGGCCCCATGCTCGTACGCTCCGTGCTGCGCCCCGACTCCGAACTGGAGGAGGGCCTCGCCGAGCGGATCGTCGACACGGTCCTGGAAGGCCTGCGCCCCGTCAGTTCGTAGCCCGGTGCCCCGTGTCCCGTGCCCGGTGCCCCGTGCCTCGTGTCCCGGTGGCCCGACAGATCTTGTACGCGTTTCGTCACAAGAGTCCGGCTCGGGAGAGTGTGCGGAACTCCGGGCACCGCCTTCTTCGTCCTCGTGCCCGTACGGCCGTCATGGACGGCAGGATGGAACGTGATCATCCCCTAGGGTCTACCGGTGGGGACGACGGTGTGCACGGCAGGCTGTGAGGCGACGGAATGGCGCAGGCGTACATGACGGAGACGGGCAGCGGCGGACAGGGACCGGACCGCCGAGGGTCCTGGCTCCGGCGCCTGACCGACACCCTGCGCGGCGACCGGGGCATCTGGCGTCGCGGCACCGTCCTGGCCGCCGTCGCGGTGATCCTCGCGCTGGTGATGCTGCTGCACGCCCGTATCCCCAACCGGGTCGGCAACCTCGGCAGCCTCAACGAGACGTTCCTGCCCTGGCTCGGGGTGCTCGTCCCACTGCTGCTGATCCTCGCGCTGGTGCGGAGATCGGCCACCGCGCTGATCGCCGTCCTGCTGCCCGCAGTCATCTGGCTGAACCTCTTCGGCGGGCTGGTCGGCGACAAGACCGCCACGGGCGGCGAGTTGACGGTCGCCACGCACAACGTCAACGCGGAGAACCCCGACCCCTCCGACACCGCCCGCGACGTGGCCGCCTCCGGCGCGCAGGTACTGGCCCTGGAGGAGCTGACGCCGTCCGCGGTGCCGGTGTACGAGAAGGCGCTGGCGTCGACGTACCGCTACCACGCGGTCGTCGGCACGGTCGGGCTGTGGAGCACGTACCCGATGACCGGGGTCAAGGCCGTCGACATCAAGCTGGGCTGGAAGCGGGCGATGCGGGCCACCGTGGCCACGCCGAAGGGAGAGGTCGCCGTCTACGTCGCCCATATGCCCTCGGTACGGGTGAAGCTGGCGGCCGGGTTCACCGCGCGGCAGCGGGACACCAGCGCGGAGGCGCTCGGCGAGTCCATCGCCGACGAGCGGCTCGACAAGGTGATCCTGCTCGGCGACCTCAACGGCACCATGAACGACCGCTCGCTCAAGGGCGTCACCTCGCAGATGCGCTCCACGCAGGGCGCGGCGGGCAGCGGCTTCGGGTTCAGTTGGCCCGCGGCCTTCCCGATGGCGCGGATCGACCAGATCATGGTCCGGGGCATCGAACCGGTCAGCTCATGGACCCTGCCACGGACCGGGAGCGACCACCTGCCGGTCGCGGCGCGGGTGAAGGTCGACACCTCGGCGTCCTGACCGCTTCACCCCCGCGGGGTCGTTTGTTCCCCGTTCGAACATAAGATGAGTCGTCCATAAGAGTGGGCCGTCCGGATCGTCCTCCGCTCCTCGCGAGTGATCATCGCTTCTCGCAAGCGACCTTCACTCCTCGCGAGCGATCCTTCGCTCCCCGGAGCGACCGCACTCCTCGCACGCCCCCTCGCTTCCTCGAACGACCCTCGAAAGACGAAGGCCCCCATGCCCCTGGCCCTGCTCGCCCTCGCCGTGGGCGCCTTCGGTATCGGCACCACCGAGTTCGTGATGATGGGCCTGCTGCCCGGCGTCGCGAGCGATCTGCACATCTCCATCCCCACCGCCGGGCATCTGGTCTCGGCGTACGCGCTGGGCGTGGTGATCGGCGCGCCGCTGCTCGCCGCGGTCACGGCCCGGATGCCGCGCCGTACGGTCCTGATCGGCCTGATGGTCCTGTTCGTCCTGGGCAACGCGCTGTCCGGGCTCGCCCCCGGCTACCACGGGCTGCTGGCCGCGCGGTTCCTGAGCGGTCTGCCGCACGGCGCGTTCTTCGGCGTGGGCGCGGTCGTCGCCACCCACCTCGTCGCGCCCGAACGCAAGGCCCGCTCGGTCTCGTTGATGTTCCTGGGCCTGACGGTCGCGAACATCGCGGGCGTGCCGGTGGCGACGCTGGCGGGCCAGCATCTGGGGTGGCGGGTCACGTTCCTGGGCGTGAGCGCCGTGGGCGTGGCCGCGATCGTCTCCCTGTTCCTCCTGATCCCGAGGGACGACGCCCCCGCCCCGGCGGGCGGCCTGCGGGGCGAGTTGGCGGCGCTGCGGTCCCTGCCGGTCTGGCTGGCGCTCGGGACGACGGTGGCGGGCTTCGGGGCGCTGTTCTCGGCGTACAGCTATGTGACGCCGATGCTGACGGACGCGGCGGGATACGCGGACAGCAGTGTCACCCTGCTGCTGGCCCTGTTCGGGGTGGGCGCGACGATCGGCAACCTCGCCGGCGGGCGGCTCGCGGACCTCTCGCTGCGAGGCACGCTGCTCGGCGGCATGACCGCGCTGATGGCCGTGCTGTGCCTGTTCCCGCTGCTCATGGGCGCCCCGTGGAGCGCGGCGCTGGCCGTGACGCTGCTGGGCACAGCGGCGTTCGTCACCGGCTCGCCGCTGCAACTGATGGTCATGGAGAAGGCGTCGGCGGCCCCGTCCCTGGCATCCTCGGCGAACCAGGCCGCGTTCAACCTCGCCAACGCGGGCGGTGCCTGGATCGGCGGCCTCGCTCTGGCCGCGGGCTTCTCCGTCACCTCCCCGGCCCTGGCGGGCGCGGCCCTCGCGGCGCTGGGCCTGGCGGTGGCGGGCCTCGCCTACGCGGTCGACCGCCGCACCGCTCCTCAGCCGGGCCCGGAACGCCTGGTGGCGACCCATGTCCCGGAGCCCACGGAGAGCGTGCGCGGCTGAGCGCCGGGCATGCTCCGGACGGACTGCCGGTGGCCCGTCCGTCGGTGGCCCGTAGACGGATCGTCGGCGGTTCGTCGGCGGGTGCGGCGGCTGTAGGTGACCTGTCGGCGGTCTGTCGGCGGCGGCTGGCACCGTCATCGGCATGACACGCATCGACAACACTCCCCACGACGCCGTATCGGACGCGGCCGTCACCGTACGGGGGCTGGTCAAGCACTACGGCGAGACCAAAGCGCTGGACGGCGTCGACCTCGACGTGCGCGAGGGCACCGTCCTCGGGGTGCTCGGGCCGAACGGCGCCGGGAAGACCACCCTCGTCCGCTGTCTGTCCACCCTCATCACCCCGGACGCCGGGCAGGCGACGGTCGCGGGCTACGACGTCGTCCGCCAGCCCCGGCAGACCCGCCGCGTGATCGGTCTCACCGGCCAGTACGCGTCGGTGGACGAGAAGCTCTCCGGCTACGAGAACCTCTACATGATCGGCCGGCTGCTCGATCTGTCCCGCAAGGAGTCCCGCGCACGGGCCGACGGCCTCCTGGAGCGGTTCTCGCTCACGGAGGCGGCCAAGCGCCCGGCGTCCACGTACTCCGGCGGTATGCGCCGCCGCCTCGACCTCGCCGCGTCCATGATCGGGCACCCCGCCGTGCTGTACCTGGACGAGCCGACCACCGGTCTCGACCCGCGCACGAGGAACGAAGTGTGGACCGAGGTCAAGCGGATGGTCGCCGAGGGCGCGACCGTACTGCTCACCACCCAGTACATGGAGGAGGCCGAGCAGTTGGCCTCCGAGCTGACCGTCATCGACCGCGGCAAGGTCATCGCGGGCGGCCGGGTCGACGAGCTGAAGGCCAGGGTCGGCGGCCGTACTCTGCGCATCCGCCCGGCCGACCCGCAGGAGCTGCGCCCGACGGCCACGGCGCTCGACGAGTTCGGCCTCACCGGGATCGGCAAGGCGACCGCGGACACCGAGACCGGCACCGTCCTCGTCCCGATCCTCAGTGACGAGCAACTGACCGCGGTGGTCGGCGCGGTCACCGCCCGCGGCATCACGCTCGCCGGTATCACCACCGAACTGCCCAGTCTGGACGAGGTGTTCCTGTCCCTGACCGGTCACAAGATCAGCAGCCCGCAGGACGACGCGTCCGCTGCCCGCGAGGAGGTCGCCGCATGAGCGCCGCCACTCTCACCAGCCCCGTGACCGTCGGCGAGGGCCGGATCGGACTGCGCGGCAATCTACGCCACATCGGTGCCCTGATCCGCCGCAACCTGCTGTGGATCCGGCAGGACCCGGAGTCGATGTTCGACGCGGTCCTGATGCCGATCGTCTTCACCCTGCTGTTCGTGTTCGTCTTCGGCGGAGCCATCGCGGGCACCGACAACCGCGAGGCCTACGTCAACTACGTGGTGCCCGGCCTGATGGCGATGATGGGCATGAACATCGCCATGGGCGTCGGGACCGGCTTCAAC
This sequence comes from Streptomyces macrolidinus, assembly GCF_023887685.1. GTDB lineage: Bacteria > Actinomycetota > Actinomycetes > Streptomycetales > Streptomycetaceae > Streptomyces > Streptomyces macrolidinus. The sequence goes on from NZ_JAMWMR010000002.1 coordinate 376,705, forward strand.
CAGGACTTCCAGACGGGCGTGATGGACCGCTTCCGGTCCCTGCCGATCGCCCGCTCCTCCGTCCTGATCGCGAAGATCGTCGTGGAGCTGGCCCGGATGCTGGTCGCCATCGCGATCCTGCTCACGGTCGGCTTCCTGCTCGGCCTGTCCGTCTCGAACGTGCCGGGCCTGTTCGCCGCCATCGGTCTGGCGGCGGTGTTCGGCTTCGGGATCATGTGGATCTTCCTGACCATGGGCGTGGTGATGAAGAACGCCCAGGCCATCCAGGCGATGGGATTCCTCGTGCTGATGCCCTTGCAGTTCGGCTCGTCGATCTTCGCGCCGACGGACACGATGCCCGGCTGGCTCCAGGCCTTCACGGACTACAACCCGCTGTCGTCGCTGGCGGACGCCGCCCGCGGTCTGATGAACGGCGGCCGGCCGATCGCCCACGACGTGCTGGTGACCGTGATCTGGTCGGTGGTCCTCACGGCGGTCATGGCCCCCATCGCCATCCGCAAGTACACGACGAAGAGCTGACCGGGCACCGGCATCACCGGTCCGCGTCAGACGAGGGCGACGGCCTCCGCCAGGGAGAGCCCGTCGCCCTCCGCGTACGCGGCCTGGTACGCCGTGTCGCCCAGCACGGCGCGGGCCGCCGCCTCCGCCTTGGCACGGGCCTCCCGCTCCGCCGGGGGCTGGACAAGGCCGGGCGGCAGCAGACCGTCGGCGACGGCCAGACACCGGGCCGCGTCCGAGGCCCGGCTGCCGCCCTCCACACCGCTCAGCGCGATCGCGGCGCACGTCAGATGCGTGGAGGCGATGTACGGCGCGACCATCTGGCTCATCCGGTCCTCGGCCCGCGTGAGTGCGGCGCGTACCTTGACCAGGGCCTGCGGATACCGGCCGTCCATCGTCTCCAGCCAGGCTTCCACGCCGAGCACGAGGCCCTGGAAGACCACGAAGCTCACGGCCGCGAAGTCCCTGCGCAGCAGCCGGATCTGCTCGCGCGCCTCGGCCACCCGGTCGGTGCGGCTGAGCCACATGGCCAGGAAGATCCGGGCGGCGGGCATGACGTCGCTGAACGAGCCATGGCCCTCGTCGATGACCTGGCGCAGCAGCCGCTCGCCCCGTTCGCTGTCCCCCGCGTCGAGCAGGATGTTGCCGAGGCGGGCGGTGAGGACGGCCTTCTGGGAACGGGCGCCGAGCTGTTCGGCGTACTCCCCGGCGGCCTCGTAGTCGGCGGCGGCGAGCGCGTACTCGCCGCGCCGCTCATGGGCCTCGCCCCGCGCGGACAGGGCCTCGGCCACGCCCCAGGCGTCCCCGATGCCCCGGAAGATCTCCAGCGATTCGTCCGCGTCCCGGCTCGCCTCGCCCGCCCACTCGGTGCGGTTGGCGAGGAGGTTGGCGCGCAGTTGAAGCGTATGGGCCAGCTCCCAGGTGGTGCCCCGTTCCCGGCAGGTACGGACAGATGCGTCCACGACCACACGCAACCGGTCCATATCGGCGGTGAGCATGACGGCGAAGATCCAGATGAAACCGGGCATACGACAGGTCTGCTGCTGGCCGGGGCGGTACGTCTCGCTGATGACGCGCAGCTTCTCCTTGGCCTCGGCCGTCTCCCACGCCTGGAGATCCATGTCCATACAGGCGAGATGGGTGAGATGGGCACCGCGGCGAGCCTCTTCGAGGATCTCCGGGCGCATCGGCGGTGGGCTGTCGGTGCACCCCTCGGTCAGGTCGGGCACCTCGCGGGCGGGCGCGGCGAAGGGATCGGGCCCGAGGGCGATGACGGCACCCGCCCAGGTGCGGGCCTCGGTGCGCAGGTCCCGCATCTGCCAGTACCAGCCCAGCGAGTGCAGCAGGCACAGCGCCTCGTGCTCGTCGCGGGCGGCGACCGCGCGGCGCAGGGCGGTGCGCACGTTCTCGTACTCCACCTGGAGCCGTTCGATCGCCGCGCGTTGGGCCGAGGAGCGCAGCAACGGGTCGGTGGTGCGGGCGAGTTCGCGGTAGTACGTGAGATGGGCGCGCTCGGCCTCGGGCCGCTCCCCGGACTCCTCCAGCCGCTCGCCCGCGTACTCGGCGACGGTCTCCAGGAGTCGGTAGCGCATCTCCCCGCCGCCCGAAGGGGCCGCCACCACCAGGGACTTGTCGACCAGGGAGGCGAGCCCTTCCAGTGCGGCGGGCCCGCACACGGCCTCGGCGGCGGTGAGGTCGCAGCCGCCGGAGAAGACGGACAGGCGGCGCAGCACGGCACGTTCGTCGGCGTCCAGCAGGTCCCAGGACCAGTCGACCACGGCCCGCAGGGTCTGCTGCCGGGGCAGCAGGGTGCGGGCGCCGGAGGTGAGCAGCCGGAAGCGGTCGTCCAGCCGGTCGGCGATCTGGCGCGGGGAGAGCATCCGCAGCCGGGCGGCGGCCAGTTCGATGGCGAGCGGCAGTCCGTCGAGGCGGCGGCAGATCTCCGCGGTGGCCAGGGCGGTCTCCTCGTCGGCGTCGACCCGGAAGCCGGGCCGGGCGGCGGCACCGCGGTCGGCGAGCAGCTTCAGCGCGTACGGCTGCGGCAGCGGCTCGACCGGGCGCAACAACTCCCCTGGCACGCCGAGGGGTTCGCGGCTGGTGGCGAGGACGGTGAGCCCCGGACAGCGTTCGAGGAGGTGCTCGACCAGGCGGGCGGCTGCCTCCACGACGTGTTCGCAGTTGTCGAGGATGAGCAGCATGCGGCGCCATGCGCAGTGCTCGGCGAGCCGGTCGAGCGGGGCGTCGTGCCGCTCGGCGACGACGCGCATCTCCTCGGCCCCGGCGCCGCGCAGCACGGTCTCGCGCGCTCCGACGGCGGTGAGCACGGCCTCGGGCACGGCCTCGGGGTCGTCGACCGGCGCGAGTTCGGCCAGCCACACCCCGTCCGGCGCGGTGTGCGCCACGGCCTCGGCGGCCTCCTGCGACAGCCGGGTCTTCCCGGCGCCACCGGGCCCGAGCAGGGTGACCAGCCGGGCGGTGGCGAGATCACCGCGGATGGTGTCGATGTCGGCCTCGCGTCCGACGAAGGAGGTCAGCCGGGCGCGGAGATTGCCGGGCGGCGCGGGCGCGAGGGCGGTGTCCGCGCCCGGCGCCCGCCGGGGCGCGGCCACGTCCTGTATCGCTTCCGGCCCCTGGAGCAACTCCGCGTGCAGGGCGCGCAGTTCGGGCCCCGGGTCCGAGCCGAGCCGGTCCGCGAGCAGCTCTCGTACGTCCTCGTAGGCGGCCAGTGCCTCGGCCGGGCGGCCCGCGTCGCGCAGCGCGCGCAGCCGCAGCGTCTGGAGGGACTCGTCCAGGGGGTGGAGGTCGGTGAGGGCGGTCAGCTCGGGCAGGTGCTGCTCGCCGTGGCCGAGGGCGAGGGCCGCGGTGAGCCGGGCGCGGCGCGCGTCGAGACGGCGGGTCTCCCAGCGGGCCGCCTCGGCGGTGCGGTCGGGGAGGGCGGCGAGGGCGGGGCCCTGCCACAGGGCGAGGGCGTCGTCGAGGACGGCCGCGGCCTTCGCAGGGTCGCCGTCGCCCAGTGCGCGCAGGCCCTCCGTGGTGAGCCGCTCGAAGCGGTGCAGGTCGATGTCGTCGGGGGCCGCGGCCAGCCGGTAGCCGCCGTCCGCGGACTCCACGACATGCGGCCCGAGGGTCCGGCGCAGCCGTCCGACCAGTGCCTGGAGGGCGCCGGTGGCGTCGGCGGGCGGGTCGCCGTCCCATACCTCGTCCACCAGGAGGGCGGCGGGTACGGCCCGGCCGGCCCGCAGGGCCAGCACGGTCAGCAAAGCACGCAGCCGCGCCCCGCCGACCGGTACGGGCGTGCCGTCGTCGCGGAGTGCCTGGGTGGTGCCGAGGATCCGATAGCGCACAGGGGGCATTGTCTCCGGTGACATCAGGGGCGGTCACGGGGTTATCGCCTGCTCGGAGCCTGCCCGGAGTCTCCCGCCCCCGTCGCGAGACCTCGGTCAGGGTGTTCCGGCCCGGTTCGGACAGCCGGAGTGGACGCGCTTCAGGCAGCCGGAGCGGACTCGCTCCGCTCCGCCTGTTCCGCCTTGCCGCGCCGCACGTAGTACCAGGCCATGTTGGACGAGACACCCACGAGCAGCACCCAGACGATGCCCAGCGGCCAACTGCCCTGCGCGAACGAGACGACCGCGGCGACCACGGCGAGCACGCAGACGGCGAGGGCGTAAAGGGCGAGGCGGGGCATGGGAACGGCTCCTGTCGGGGGACACTGCGACGTGCTACGGCACCAGTGTCCCCCATGCTCATACGTCGGTGACGCGGAGCCCCGCATGTGCCTTGTAGCGGCGGTTCACGGAGATCAGGTTCGCCACGAGGGACTCCACTTGATGGGCGTTGCGCAGCCGCCCCGCAAAAACGCCCCGCATGCCCGCGATCCGCGCGGCCAGCGCCTGCACGATCTCGACGTCGGCGCGCTCCTCACCGAGGACCATCACATCGGTGTCGATCCGGTCGAGTTGCGGGTCCTGGAGCAGGACGGCGGACAGGTGGTGGAAGGCGGCGGTGACCCGTGAGTCCGGCAGCAGGGCGGCGGCCTGCTCGGCGGCGCTGCCCTCCTCCGGCTTGATCGCGTACGCGCCCTTCTTGTCGAAGCCGAGCGGGTTGACGCAGTCGACGACGAGCTTGCCGGCCAGTTCCGCGCGCAGGGAGTCGAGGGTCTTGCCGTGGCCCTCCCACGGCACGGCGACGATCACGATGTCGCTGCGCCGGGCGGCCTCGGCGTTGTCGGCGCCCTCGACACCGTGGCCGATCTCGTCGGCGGCGGCCCGAGCGCGCTCCGCGGCCCGCGAGCCGATGATCACCTGCTGGCCGGCCCGAGCGAGGCGGTAGGCGAGGCCCTTGCCCTGCGGGCCGGTGCCGCCGAGCACGCCGACGACGAGCCCGGAGACGTCGGGAAGGTCCCAGGGGTCCTTGGCGGGGGCCTTCTGTGCACTGTCGGTTGAGGTCATGGGCCGACTCTACGTGGGCGTGCGCAGGCCGGGGGAAAACCGGTTGCCCCTGGGCTCGCGGGCATCTGAGCATGGCTCCTCGTGACCGAAGACCCCGCCACCCCTGCCCCGACCTCCGTACCGACCGGGAAGGACGGCGATACCGGCGACACGTCCGTGGCGTCGCCCGGTGGCCTCCGGTCCCGGCTGGGCAGGCTGCTGCCCGACCTCGCGCCCTGGCACGCGTCGGCGGACTTCCGGCGGATGTGGCTGGCCGGGCTGATCACCAACTTCGGTACGTTCCTCACCTTCGTCGCGGTGCCCGTGCAGTTGAAGGAACTGACCGGCTCCACGGCGGCCGTGGGGGCGGTCGGTGCCGTCGAGGTGATCCCCCTGATCGTCTTCGGCCTGTACGGCGGCGCGCTCGCCGACGCGTACGACAAGCGGAAGCTGATCGTCTTCACCGAGGCCGGGCAGGGCGTGCTGTCCCTCGCGCTCCTGGTCAACGCGCTGCTCCCCCGGCCCGCGATCTGGCCGCTGTACGTCGTCGCGGCGCTGTCCGCCGCGCTCAGTGCCGTCCAGCGGCCCGCGCTCGACGCCCTCGTCCCGCGGATCGTGCCGCACGAGCACCTTCCGGCCGCCGCCTCGCTCAACTCGCTGCGCTGGACGATCGGCGGGGTCGCGGGCCCGGCGCTGGCCGGGGTGATCGTCGCGTACGCCGGGTTCGGCACGGCGTACGGCGCCGATGCGCTGACCTTCGTGGTGTCGGTCGTGCTGGGCCTGAGGCTGGCCGCCTCCCCCGCGCACCACGAGGCCGCGAAGCCGTCGCTGCGGTCGATCGCCGAGGGCGCGCGGTACGCGTGGGGCCGCAAGGAGCTGCTGGGCACCTATGCCGTCGACCTGGCCGCGATGGTCCTCGCGATGCCGCTGGCGATCCTGCCGTTCCTCGCGGACGAGCTGCACGCCGAGTGGGCGCTGGGGCTGATGTACGCAAGCATCCCGGCAGGATCATTGCTCATGTCGCTCGCAAGCAGATGGACGTCGCGGATCCACCGGCACGGGCGGATGGTGGCGTTCGCCGCGGCCGGGTGGGGGCTCGCGATCACGGTGGCGGGGCTCGCCCCGAACATCTGGCTGGTGCTGCTGTGCCTCATGCTCGCGGGCGGCTTCGACATGATCAGCGGGATCTTCCGGGGCGCGATGTGGAACCAGACAATCCCGGACGAACTGCGCGGCCGACTGGCGGGCATCGAACTGCTGTCGTACTCGATCGGCCCGCAGATGGGCCAGGCCCGGTCCGGCGGCATGGCGGCCTGGACGGGCGTCCGCGCGTCGGTGTGGTCGGGCGGCCTGCTGTGCACGGGGGTGGTGGCCCTACTGGCCCTGTGCCTGCCCGCGCTGATGACCTACGACAGCCGTACGAGCGCGCATGCGGCGCGGGTGAAGGCGGAGCGGGAGGGGGCGACGGCGTGAGCGCGGGGCGTGAGCCGACTGTGCCCGTGCCGCAGCCGCCGCCCGGCGCTCAGCCGCCGTTCCGTTCACCCTCCGGCCGTTCACCCTCCGGGGGAACGTCGTGCCACCGGGGGTCGGTCTCCCACTCGAGGTTCCGCTCGCGGGCCGTCTCCATCGCGCGGCCCGCCTCCTCACGGGACGAGTACGGCCCGAACCGGTCCTTGCCGGGGCACTCGGGCCCTTCCTCGATCTTGCGATGCTCCAGGCAGTAGAACCACTCGCCCGGCTTCCCCACAGTCCGCTTCTTGAACAGGGGCATGACCAACTCCTCTCACCACCGCCATGATCCCCCATCACCCGTGGATAGACTCGCAGTTATGTCTGGCCACTCGTTGCTCGCTCCCGGGGAGCTGTCCCCGCCTCGTTCCGTACCGGGGAACATCCGCCGCCCCGAGTACGTCGGCAAGCCCGCGCCGAAGCCGTACTCCGGCCCGGAGGTGCAGACCCCGGAGACCATCGAGGCGATGCGGATCGCCGGGCGGATCGCCGCGCAGGCCATGGCGGAGGCGGCCAAGCACATCGCGCCGGGCGTGACCACGGACGAGCTGGACCGGGTGGCGCACGAGTACATGTGCGACCACGGCGCCTACCCCTCGACGCTCGGCTACCGCGGCTTCCCGAAGTCGCTGTGCTCGTCGATCAACGAGGTGATCTGCCACGGCATCCCGGACTCGACGGTGCTGCGGGACGGCGACATCATCAACCTCGACGTGACGGCGTACATCGGCGGCGTCCACGGCGACAACAACGCCACGTATCTCGTCGGTGAGGTCGACGAGGAGTCCCGGCTGCTGGTCGAGCGCACCCGCGAATCCCTCAACCGCGCGATCAAGGCCGTCCGGCCCGGCCGCCAGATCAACGTCATCGGCCGTGTCATCGAGTCCTACGCCAAGCGCTTCGGCTACGGCGTGGTCCGCGACTTCACGGGCCACGGCATCAGCACGTCGTTCCACTCCGGCCTGATCGTCCCGCACTACGACAGCCCGCACGCCACGACGGTGATGCGCCCCGGCATGACGTTCACGATCGAGCCGATGCTGACCCTCGGCAGCTACGAGTACGACATGTGGGACGACGGCTGGACGGTCGTCACCAAGGACCGCAAGCGCACGGCCCAGTTCGAGCACACGCTGGTGGTCACGGAGACGGGCGCGGAGATCCTGACACTGCCGTAGGGCCGGGGCGGGCCGCGGGGTTCGTCGGACGTGATGGAGGTCGATCGGGCCGCGCCGTTACTGGTGGTGAGTTCGAGCCGACAGCGACCTGACGGGTCGTCCGTCACGTCGATGTCCTTACCGCCGTGACTGGCGTTGGCGGTCACGCGGTGGTCGGCCCGCGACGTGCCGCCCGGTGATCCGGCCGCTGAAGGTCCGTGTGCCTCTACCGGGCCGGACACGTCGTTCATCTCGACCTGTCCGGCCTGTCATGTCAGGTGGGGAACTCTCCGAGCCAGTCGTGCTGGAGGAGGTGTTTGGGCAGGTACTCGGACTCGACCTGGATGGAAAGCTTGCCGTCGTAGGCGAGGCAGGCGATGGCGAGGGGACCGAGGGCGATGCTGCCGTCGATGTCCTTCTCCCTCTCCTCGTTCAAGGTCCAGTACATCTTGTGGAGTTGCAGCGCCTCCACCAGGGCCGTGCGGAACCCTTCTTCATCCTTGCGTACGAAGTGGTAGAAGAGGTTGATCGGCGGATAGAGCTGGCCGTCGAGCAGGTCACGTGGGGCGATCCGGGCCACGGAGGGGTCCGATGCCTGAAACGTGGCGGTGAGCTTCTCGACGAGGCCCGGCCGACGCAGCCAGTACGTCTGCAGGGTGTCCACCCAGTGGTAGATGTACTCGTCGTACTGCCCCTCCGGAGCCCGCAGCCGCTCCAGCGGAATCTCACACAGTTCAGTCATCCGTTGCCGTTCACGGCAGATGACGGCCAGCCAGAACGCAGTGAGCCAGGTACCTGCGCGGGCAGTTGAGAGTGGGCCGGTCGCTGCAAGACTGCGCATCTTGTGATGAATGCGGCACTGGACGGTTCCTTCGCTCACGCTCGTCACTGAGAAGAGCGCCGAGCCCAGTTGCATTGCGTTGGTTGCGACCTCCCATGTCTCAAGTGCCGCAGCCTCCGGATCGATGACGCAGTGAGCACGCGGTGATGCCTTTAAACAAGTGCTCGTTGATTTGCTCCGCGATCCGTTCGACTTCGGGTCCTCCCGGTAGTTCACGTCGGGCAACGCGCACGGACACGGAAGTATCCCTTTCTCAGACCTCGAAATCGCCTCCCCCCCGGCACGTTCCAGGAGATACTTCGGAGGCACTCGGACTCCACCTCGATAGGGAATCCAGCGTCATAGCGAGGCAACCAAGGGCTGCGCCCCATCAGGCCGTTCGCCAGATTCCATTTCGCTGAGATTCTATGCGTCCAGCGCGTCTAGTCCGGCGGGATCGAGGGAAGTGCAGGGCTTGGACGAGAGGTGTTCTTGCCATGTCATTACTCGCAGGCTCTGGTTGCTAAAGTTGAACGTACGGGTTTCATCAGCAATGACCTCACCGCCTCGCTCGTATAGTGTGATTAGCGGCTCAAACGGATCTTCCAAGTCTGGCAGCTTCAGGTGAGTGTCACGCAATGTCGCCCAGCGCAACGCGAAACGACATACATCTTCGGTGGAAATGCCGCCTATATTATGTTCGATGTATGTCTCGAGTTTCGTTGATAGTTCAGGTGACACTTGCACCGACGGCGCGATGCGTTCCGCAATGTCAAAGCAGGGCCACTTTCGAGTACCGCCGAGCTCGTTCGCCCACAACATCACGCCTTCTGACTGGAGAGTTCCGTTCATGCACCACTCACGGACCGGGCCGTTCTCGACACCACTCTCGTATGTGATGAGGCTGATGAGTGCACCGTGCTGATATTCCACGACCTCCCCCCATGAAGAGAGTGCCACGATAGAAGAGACGCTCGCCCTCGTCTATGGTCGCGTCAGGATCGTCAATATCAATTCGGTGCAGGGTCATCAGAGAATCAGTTCTTGGGGTCAGCCGGATCCTTCAAGAAGCACCCATAACCGAAATCATCGAACCTCTCGCAGGCAACCGCGACCCCGGGCCGGAATCATGAAGGGTCAGGCGGAGGCCGTTCGTCACTCGGGCGGCGTCGGTTGATCAGACCGATCCTCGAACAAGTAGGCGTACATACACTGAAGGTATTCGTAGAGAGATTCTTCCCCAGGGAACTCGATGTTGGTCAGGCGCTCGTAGTCCCCAACAGAAAGGCTCCTCTCACTCAAGACTTGAGAGAGACCTTCCCTTACCTGTTCGACATAGGAATCATTGCAAGCCAGTAGGGTAGGTCGCAGATATCCACTGGTGTCGTAGGCCTGCTCCAAGCGAAGGTAGATCGTGATGAACTTCTCCAGTTGCTCATTCATCCCCTATTTCCTCTACGGGTGACGGCCAGTGGCCGGGTCGGCGAACATGGTGTGCAATCTCCAATTTCCATTCTCGAACCTGTAGACAGGTATGATGCTGCCACCCTGGAAGTCTACGGGCAGGGATTCTCTGGGATTGGCTGGATCTCGATAGAAACCACTGAGGCGCTTGTATCCTTCAGGCCCGAGAACTTGCTCGATCGATGCCGTTTGAGGGAATTCCCCGGTACGTGCAATCTCATCTCGGAAGTAGCGGTCGGCCGTAACCATATCCTCCGCGTTGTCAAAGCGTGTGGCGAATGCCCCCACTCTGTGGGCGCGACCACTCACACCGTCAACGGTGGTACCCGTCAGTGGATCTATGTTGTTCTCGGACTTGAAGAGTCCAGGGTAATTCGAGTTCGGTCCGTAGACCCTCGGATTCCCCTGAGCGTCATGCGCCACCGTACCAAGACGATCCCTCAGGGCATCGTCCGACGGATAGAGGTGGCGTCCTGGAGCGTGTCCCTCCCCGCCGAGACGGTCGTCGAGCTCCGCGATGCGGTTGTCGACCGTCTCAGGATCCAGGGAGGAGTGGCTTCCGGAAGTCCGATGGGGAGTCTGCTGGACATACCCGTCTCCGACTGGCGAGGGTGCTGGATTTCCGCCCCCCTGCGCTGGGCTTGAACTCGAGCCTTCGTGGTGGCTGCCGTCGGCGTCGTGCGAACTGGTACTGGAATTAGAGCTTGAATGGGAAGCCTGTTGGGAATGGCTTCCAGAGCCTGAAGTCCCATGGGACGCCGCGTTATCGGCAGTGCTGTGGCTAGCGGCTGGCGAGCCTTCAGAGCGGTGACCGCCACTCGGCGAATGACCCGCCCCGCCCCCAGCCGAGGTGTTTCTCCCTGATCCAACCTCATCAGCAGCCGAATTTGTCGCTGCGTGCGCACCCACGAGCTGAGGCTTCCGCTCGTGAGTCCTCACCTCTGCCGGAGAGTGTGGCGCAGCGTCTATTCGGGATCGATCGGCGGCCGACACCTCGGCAGCGGCCTGGTCGGCGTGTTGGCGCAGGCTGCCGTCTGGGTTGAGGACGTGGCCTTCGTCGGTGAGGTAGACGACCTTGCCGGTGGTGTCGAGGTAGGGGATTGCTGTGTCGGGGATGGTGGGGGAGCGGAGGGCTTCTGCCTGTTTGAGGAGGTCGGCTGTTGTGCCGGTGTGGAGGTTCTTGAGTGTGGTGAAGGTGTCGCCGACCTTGGTGAAGGTGAACTTGCCTGCCTTGCCGATGTACGTCATGGGGTCGACGGCGCGGCTGAACTTGCTGACCGCTGACACGGTGCGTACGGCCGCGCTTGCTTTGCTCGCGCCCGAGGCGGCTGCTGCGCCGCTGCCGCCGGTGAACACGGCGGTCAGTCCGTTGAAGGCGACTGCGCCGGTCGCGCGGGCGGGGTTGGTCTTCCAGGTGTCGTAGGCGACCAGGGCCTTGCCGGTCTCCTTCATCGCGGTGCGTGAATCACGCAGCCAGGAAGGGAGTTTGTCGTCGGAGGCCATCCAGAAGGCCTCGCCCGCGACCGGGATGAGGGTGATGACCAGGCCGGTGCCGAGCTTGCCCAGGTTCGTCCACGCATCACCGGCCGCGTCCCAGCCGTCGGTGCCGACCAGGGTGCCCAGGCCCTTGATGGTGCCCCACACCCCGTCGACGATGAACCCGTCCCACACGGCGCTCTTGAGCGTATGGCGCACCCAGGCCCAGCCCTCGTACTCACGCTCCGCCGGCGCACCCCAGGGGGTTTCCTCCGCGTGGTCGAGGTCGTCGGCCTTGTAGCCGTACATGTTCTTGCCGTGGGAGCCGTCGTCGACGGTCAGCAGCTCGCCGCCGATCAGCGCCATGATCTTGTCGTAGGCCCTGCGTTCGGCTGCCTGGAACGCGGTCACGGTGTGGTTGACGCCCTGCCACAACTCCAGGTTGTGGTCGATCTTGCCCTGGTCCTTCTTCCAGTCGTCGTCCCCGGCCACCGAGTTCACGAACGCGGTCGCTTCCGCCTTCAGCGTGTCGAGCCTCTTCACCAACGGCTCGACCTCGATGCTGTAGTCCAACAGGGCGCCTGCGACCTTCTCCAGATCGTCGGCGAACGCGTCGGACTTCTGCTGCACCGGGAGCGTGGTGGCGAACAACTGCTCCGCCTCGGGCGCCGAGTAGAACGCCGACAGATGCTGGAACGTGGTGTGCACATCGGAGCCGGACGCCCGTAACTGGCCCGCGTCCGCCGCCAGCAGCATCACATCAGTAGCCAGGGCGTCCAGGTCGCCGATGAAGTGCGGTATGCCGGACGGCTCGATCATCTCCATTTCGTCGGCCACCGTCACTGCCCCTTCGCACCCTGGCCCGCCCCGCCCGTCCGGCCCGCGCCGGGAAGGTCCACCTTCGGTTCCTTGGCCGCCTCACGCTGCGCGTTCGCGGCCTGCTCCAGGGAGCCGACCGTGTACGCGTACGTGGCCTGGCCCGCCCCGTTCAGCGAACTCGACGTGCGCTTGGCGATGTATTCCAGGTCGTGGCCCCAGTGCTTCAGGAACTGCGCCAGCCCAGAGCCGACCAGCCCCGCCGTGCTCGCGTACGGACCGTAGGCCTGGTAGGTCAGCGTGCCCGCATCGGACGCGGCAGCCTCCAGATTGCCCTGCATCGCACTGCCCGCGTCCGACATGTTCTTCGCGAAGATGCCGCAATCCGACAGCACCTTGTACACTCCGGCCGCATCGACGTCCCACCCCGTCACGACACACCCCTCAACCCCGTAGACGGCGCGAGCGTGGGCGGCCCGCGCCAGTAGATCGCGTAACTCCGCTTACATCAGCCGATGTTGTTGACGGCGGCCCGCGCCTTGGCGAGCGTGGCCTGGGCGGTGGCATCGTTCTTCTCCAGCGTCGTGCGCACCAGTTGGATGATGTCGCGGACCTCGCCTGCGGCCTTGTTCCAGCGGACTTCCTTGCCGTGGTACTCGTCCGAGACACCGTCGGCCTGGTAGTCGGCCATCGCCGTCTTCACCGCACGGTCCCGGTCCCCGAGCACCGTCTCCAGACGGCCGATGATGCCCTGCAGACCGCCCTGCACCTCCGCCGAAGCACCCGTGTCGTACGAACGCCGGTCCGAAGTCGCCATGATGATGAATCCCCCCGAGTCTCAGCCGTGGAAGCGAGCCGCGTCGAAGTTCGCGGTGCTCATGTTCTGATGCGCGTTGTCCGACTGCTCCTGGTCACCCGTGCCGAACGCGGTGTCCATACCGGACTGACCACCCAGGATCGAGGACAACGAACCGTTCAACGCTGCCGTGATCTCATCCGCACGCGACTTGAACGAATCGAACGCCGCCTTCCCCTCACCGTTGAACTTCCCCTCCAACGGCTGCGCCGCAGCGATCAACTGCTGGATCAACGCACCGAGATCGTCACTCGACCCACTCGTGCTCCGGGTCAACGTCGACAGAGTCGTCGACCCCATATCGAACTTCATGCTCCCCGCACCCCGTTCACCAGCGTCAGTGTCTGAGTCGTCAACTGGACGACGCACCGCGGCCCCCACTGGTTCCACGGGCATCGCAAGCCTATTCGCACAGGCTTGCGCAACAGGTGTTGCGGGTGCAAACCTCTGCTTGAGGTGGTGGTCGGATTCACGCCATTGAGGTGGTTGCACCGCTCAGGGCCTCCTCACCCGACGCCCTACCCTCCGCGCACCGCCAGCGGCGCCGCCGCGTGCACGCGCAGGGCCGGCCCCTCGTCCAGCGTCAGTACCACGGCCGGGCCCGCGGACGCGTACTGCTCGTGTCGCACACCGAGAACAGTCCGCCACCCACCCCACACCCGCACCTGCTGCCCGGTACGGACCAGCACGGCCGCCACTTCGCGTGCGATGGGCTCGGCGAGGAGGCCGGGAGCCTTGAGCTCTGCGAACACCGTCTTCCCGATCCCGCCTACGCGCTCCTCATATCCCCAACGCTCCGCGAGCGCCTCGACAAGCAACAGCCCCCGCCCGCCGGTCTCGTCCTCACCGGGCTCCCGAACCTCGGGCCTCCCACCACCCGCGTCACTCACCTCCAGCCGCAACACCCCTTCCGCAGCCAGGTACACGATCCGCACACCCACCTGCCGCCCTTTGGGCACGGGTACGCGCAGCGCGTTGGTCACGAGTTCGGAGATCACCAACTCGGCGTTGTCGACCACCTCTTGGGCAACGCCACGGTCGGCGAGCACGGCGTGCAGCAGCGCTCTTGCTCGGGGGACACTGCGGCGGCTTCGCGGGAGTCGAACTGTGACGTCGTTCAAACCTGAGTTGTCTGCCATGGCGCGCTCCCAAACGGTCGATCGCAATAAATGGAGTACGTGTACTGCCACTTGGCCTCGAAGGCCCACAACCTGTAGCGATCCACAGCATATGGATCCGCGCAACATTGCATGGAATTACATTGCTTGCTTCACTCCTTCGAGTAACGCTCGCTGCTCCCTGGGCTGCACCTCTGGTAAGGAGTTGCTCATGGCTACTGTCAGACCGTCCACTGTGCTGGGGCGCCAACTCGGCGACGAACTCAGGAAGCTTCGCGAAGCCGCAGGCGTCTCTATGGCGCAGGCAGCGGAGGCACTCGACTGCACCAAAGGGAAGATCAGCCGCATCGAAAACGGCCATGTCCCCGTGCGAACACCCGATCTGATGGCTCTCATGCACGCGTACCGGATGGAAGGGCCCGAGTCGCAGCAGCGTCTCCTGGCACTCGCTCGCAGGGCCAACCGGCGGCGCAGGGAAGGTTGGTGGCACCAGTACGCATCGCTGCTCAGCGACACATACGTCGATCAGATCGAGATGGAGTCCATCTGCGAGAGCATCCGGACCTACCAAGTGCAGTTGGTTCCGGGCCTCTTGCAGACGGAAGCGTACGGTCGAGCTGTGACTGTCGCGTCCCGCGCCTGGCAGACCGCCGAGGAGATCGATCGATTCGTACGAGTGCGGATCGCCCGTCAAGAACGGCTCACCAGCGAGAATCCCCTCGAGTACTGGGTGGTGCTGTCGGAAGGAGCCCTCCGTCAGCAGGTGGGCGGCCCCGACGTCATGAGGGCACAGTTGCAACACCTGATGAACATGGCACAGCAGCCCAACATCACGATCCAGGTACTCCCCTTCTCGCGCGGGGCGCACTCAGGCATGTTCGGCCCGTACCTGCTGCTCGCGTTTCCACAGATGACCTCACTCGACCTCGTTCTCACCGAGACCCCGACCGGCAACATCTGGATAGAGCGAGAGGCGGAAGTAGCCTGTTACCAAGCGCTCTTCGACGATGCTCGGATGGCATCCTTACCACCGACGGAATCACTCACGCTGATCCAACGTGTCGCCAAGGAGTACGGGTCATGAGCAACGGAAGCTTGACCAAAACCGCGTTCAGCACTGCGATATGGAGAAAGAGCAGCTACAGCGGCGGACAGGGCGACTGCCTCGAACTCGCCCACGGCATCCCCGCCCTGGCCCCCATCCGCGACAGCAAGAACCCCACCGGCCCGGTCATCCCCTTCAGCCGCCACGCCTGGCACGCCTTCATCACGCACCTGAGCTGAGAAGTCCACACTGCCACCTGCGGAATCGCTCGCACTCATCCGTCGCACTGCCGAGGAGTTCACCCCATGAACCACGATCGCCGCACGTCCCCCTTCTCAGAAGCAGCGATTTGGCGCAGCAGCAGCTACAGCGGCGGACAGGGCGAGTGCCTCGAACTTGCCCACCACGTCACCGACTTCGCCCCCATCCGCGACAGCAAGAACCCCACCGGCCCGGTCATCCCCTTCAGCCGCCACGCCTGGCACACCTTCGTCGCGCACCTGGGCTGAGAAGCGCCCTCGCGCTCAGCGCTCCAGCACCACCCGTCCCCCCACCTCCACCCACCCCTCCGGCTGCGGTGCCGTAAGGATCTGGGAGCCCGTTCCCTGGTGGATGTTGAGGGCGCGGCCGAGGCGGGTCGTGAGGAGGATGGCTGCCGCGCCCGTCGCCTCGTCCTCGTCGATTCCGTCGTCACGGCCCGGGAAGGCGCGGGCTCGTACGCGGCCCGCCGACTCGTCCTCCCACGCCCAGGCGTAGATCCACTCCCCGGGTGGGGGAACAGCCAGGGCGTCCACCTCGGCGGGCGTCGCGTACTGGCGCAGGGTGCGCGGCGGGGCCCACTCCGGGCGGGCCTCGATCCAGGTGAACTCGCCGTCCTGGCGGGCCCCGACCACCCCGGCGGGCGTGGTCAGTTCGGGCACGTCCAGGAGCCAGGCCGTGCCCACGCAGGGGTGGCCGGCGAACGGCAGCCGCAGGGTGGGGGTGTAGATGTCGACGGCTCCGCGCTCGGGGTCGTCCACGAACACCGTCTCGCTGAAGCCGAGCTTCAGGGCCAGCGCCTGCCTCTCGCTCCGCTCGGGGAGGGCGGAACCGTCGCGGACGACGCCGAGTTCGTTGCCGTATCCGCCACCGGGCCCGCAGAAGACACGCAGTACGTCGTAGTCGGTCACGCAGGCATTCAAGCCCACATCCGTCACCTCGCCGAGACCAGTGAGACCTGAATCACGACCCCTCCGGGTATGACTTAGGGCAGCCTCGGCTAAATTAGGCATGCCTTACCGAACCCCTTCCGTGGAGCACGCATGCGAACCGTCCGCCTCGCCACCGTGGCTGCCGTCACCGCAGCCGCCCTGACCGCCGTCACGGCCTGCACCGCGAAGAGCGACGCGAAGGGTGGTGAGGCGATCACGGTGATCGCCGCCGACTCGACCTGCGAGACCTCCACGAAGTCCGTCCCGGCGGGCCAGGTCACGCTGAAGATCGAGAACAAGGGTTCGAAGGCCACCGAGGTCGAGATCGTCTTCCCGGACGACCGGATCGTCTCCGAGAAGGAGAACATCGGCCCGGGAACCAAGTACACGCTGACCGCCGAGGTCAAGGCCGGTGAGTACGAGATCGCCTGCCGCCCCGGCATGAAGGGCCACGGCGTACGGCAGAAGCTCACGGTCACGGGCGGCGGCAAGACGGCCGAGCGGGACCCCAAGCTGGACAAGGCCGTCGCCGAGTACCGCGCCTACGCCCAGGAGCAGGCCGACGAGACGCTGCCCCGCGTCGAGACCTTCGCGAAGGCGATCAAGGACGGCGACCTGGCGGGCGCGAAGAAGGCGTACGCCCTCTCCCGCCTCGGCTGGGAGCGCACCGAGCCGGTCGCCGAGTCCTTCGGTGACATCGACCCGAAGGTCGACGTTCGCGCCGACGGCCTGGAGCAGGGCCAGAAGTGGACCGGCTGGCACCGCCTGGAGAAGGCGCTGTGGGCGGACAAGAAGATCGGCGCGACGGAGAAGAAGCTCGCCGACCAGCTCGTGACCGACCTCAAGGACTGGCAGAAGCGGGTCGGCACCGCCGACATCACGCCGACGTCCATGGCCAACGGCGCCAAGGAGCTGCTGGACGAGGTCGCCACCGGCAAGGTCACCGGTGAGGAAGAGCGCTACTCGCACACCGACCTGGTCGACTTCAAGGGCAACGTCGAGGGCGCGCAGAAGGCGTACGACCTGCTCAAGCCGGTCGTCCAGAAGAACGACCCGGAGCTGGCGAAGGAGCTCGACCAGCAGTTCACCGCGCTGAACAAGCTGCTCGACACCTACCGCTCCGGCAAGACGTCGTACGACTTCGTCTCCTACGACAAGGTCGGCAAGGAGGACCGCAAGGAACTCTCGGACGCGGTGAACGCGCTCGCCGAACCGCTGTCGAAGCTCGCCGCCGCGGTCGTGAAGTAGCAGGCGGGGCAGCAGGAAGCACGGAGTAGGGAGCAGGGAGCATGACGGAGACGACCGAACCCGATGAGACCGGCCCGGAGGGCTCCTCCCCGGCTCCCTCCCGACGCGCGCTGATCGGCTGGGGCGGAGCGGGCCTCGCGCTCGGCGCCGCCGTGGCGGGCGGTGCGGTCGCGGTGGTCCGGCCGCACGAGGCCGCGGCGTCGGCCGACGCCTCGACGGGCGGCGAGGTCGCCTTCCACGGCGCGCACCAGGCGGGCATCGCGACCGCGGTGCAGGACCGGCTGCATTTCGCCGCGTTCGATGTGAAGACCACCGACCGCGCCGCGTTCATCCGGATGCTGAAGGACTGGACCGAGGCCGCGCGGCGGATGACCGCGGGCCGGACGGTCGGCGAGGGCGCGTTCGGGCTCGCCGAGGCTCCGCCCGACGACACCGGTGAGGCCCTCGGGCTCAAGCCGTCGCGGCTGACGCTGACCATCGGCTTCGGGCCGTCGTTCTTCGAGAAGTTCGGCCTCGCGGACAAGCGTCCGGCCGCGCTCGTGGACCTGCCCCACTTCCCGGGCGACAACCTCGACAAGTCCCGCACCGGCGGCGATCTGTGCGTGCAGGCCTGCGCGGACGACCCGCAGGTCGCCGTGCACGCGATCCGCAACCTCGCCCGTATCGGCTTCGGCAAGGTCGCCGTCCGCTGGTCCCAACTCGGCTTCGGCAAGACCTCGTCGACGACCCCGGACGCCCAGACGCCGCGCAATCTCTTCGGGTTCAAGGACGGCACGAGCAACATCGCGGGTACGGAGACGGACCGGCTGAAGAAGTTCGTGTGGGTCGGCGAGGGCGACGGACCGGACTGGATGTCGGGCGGCTCGTACCTCGTCGCGCGGCGTATCCGTATGAACATCGAGACCTGGGACCGGACCTCGCTGCAGGAGCAGGAGGACGTCTTCGGGCGGGACAAGGGCGAGGGCGCCGCCGTCGGCAAGGCGAAGGAACACGACAAGCCGTTCCTGAAGGCGATGAAGCCGACCGCGCACGTCCGGCTCGCGCACCCCGACGCCAACGGCGGGATCACCATCCTGCGCCGCGGCTACTCCTTCACCGACGGCACCGACGGTCTCGGCCGCCTGGACGCAGGCCTGTTCTTCCTGGCCTACCAGCGCGACCCGCGCCAAGGGTTCATCCCGCTGCAGCGCAAGCTCGCGGCGTCCGACGCGCTCAACGAGTACATCCAGCACGTGGGTTCAGCCGTCTTCGCGGTCCCGCCCGGCGTCCGTGACAAGAACGACTGGTGGGGCCGGACCCTGCTCACCGAGGAGGCCTAGGCCGTGTTCTCCAACTATCTGATCGGTCTGCGCGAGGGGCTGGAGGCCAGCCTCGTCGTCTGCATCCTGATCGCCTATCTGGTCAGGACCGGCCGCCGGGACGCCCTGAAGCCGATCTGGACCGGCATCGCCATCGCGGTCGCCATCGCGCTCGGCTTCGGCTGCGCCCTCGAATTCGGCTCCCAGGAGCTGACGTTCCAGGCGCAGGAGGCCCTCGGCGGCTCCCTGTCCATCCTCGCGGTGGGCCTGGTGACCTGGATGGTCTTCTGGATGCGGCGCACGGCCCGCAACCTCAAGTCCGAGCTGCACGGCAAGCTCGACACGGCCCTGCGCACGGGCACGATCGCGCTGGTCCTCACCGCGTTCCTGGCCGTCGGCCGCGAGGGCCTGGAGACCGCGCTGTTCGTGTGGGCGTCGGTGCACGCGGCGAGCGACGGCACGCCGCGCCCGCTGATCGGCGTCGCCCTGGGTCTGGCCACCGCGGTCCTGCTGGGCTGGCTGTTCTACCGCGGCGCCCTGAAGATCAACCTCGCGAAGTTCTTCACCTGGACCGGCGCCATGCTGGTCGTCGTCGCGGCGGGCGTGCTCGCCTACGGCGTCCACGACCTCCAGGAGGCCGATCTGATCCCCGGCCTGACGACGCTCGCCTTCGACATCAGCGACACGATCCCGCCGGACAGTTGGTACGGCACCCTGCTCAAGGGCGTCTTCAACTTCCAGCCCGACCCGACGGTCCTTCAGGTCACGGTGTGGGCTCTGTACCTGGTCCCGACGCTCGCGGTGTTCTTCTCCCCGGTAGGGTTCGCCTCCGGAAAGGGGAAGGTGAAGGTCACTGATGAGCAGGGATCGCGGGGATCACAGCCCTCGAACGCTTCGTAGCCGCGGCCGGTTCGCCCTCACGGCGACGGTGGTCGTCGTGTCGGTGACGGCGAGCGGTTGTGTGGTGGTGCACGGCGAGCGAGAGGTCGTACCGACGGCGACTCGGGCCGAAGCCGCCCGCGCGCTGAGGGACTTCACCACCGCCTACAACAAGGCGGACAAGGCGTACGACCCGTCCCTGGACAAGGACCGGGTCACCGGCCCGCTCGCCGCCATCGACGGCGGCAAGTTGGCGGCGGGGCACCGCAACAGCCCCCGCGGCAACGCGAGTCATGTCCCGCTGAAGCTCACCGACGCCAGGTTCACGATCCCCGAGAAGGCGGGCTGGCCGCGCTGGTTCGTCGTCGACGCCCGTGCCAACAAGGGCAGCGCGGACGCCCGTTGGCTGCTCGTCTTCACCCGCGCCGCGGCGAACGACGTGTGGGCGGTGTCGTATCTGACCATCCTCGCGGCGGACGACGTACCGACGTTCAAGAAGGACAAGGACGGCTGGGCCGAGCCGGTGCCCGCGAACGACGCGGCGCTGGCCGTACGGCCGCAGAAGCTCGGCGCGGCGTACACGGACTATCTCAAGGACGGCGGGGACGCGTTCGCGTCCGGTACCCACACCTCGCAGTGGCGGGAGACCCGGCTGAAGAACGCGCGCAAGCCGGGACTTGCCCGGCAGTACATCGACGAGCCGCTGACGAACGGCGACTTCGCCCCGGTGGGACTGCGCACCACGGACGGCGGCGCGCTGGTCTTCTTCGCCACGCGCCACTACGAGAAGCAGACGGCCGCGCAGGGGGTGAACATCCCCGTCGATCCGAACACCAACGCGCTGCTGAAGGGCGAGGTACGGCAGTCCCTGACGCGGGAGTTCGTCTCCAACCAGGCGGTGCTCGATCCGGTGAAGGGGGAAGTGAAGTTCCTCAGCCGGGTGCAGGGGCTGACGGGGGCCGAGGGGGAGTAGGGCGGTGCGCTGCCGGGGGTCAGCCCCGGTGCGGCCAGGCCGCGAGTTCGCTCTCGCCTCCGGCGTGGCGCGCGCACGCGTCCGTCAGCGCCTCCAGCAGGTTCAGCGGATCGGGCAGTGCGTGCTCCGGCCCGCGTACCCACTCCACCGTCAGGTCACCGGGCAGCCGCGCGGGCGGCAGCAGCACGTACGAGCCCCGGCAGTGCCAGCGCAGGCCGGGGTGCTCGTCCATGGTCTCGGGGTGGCAGTCCAGCTCGCACGGCCACCACTCGTCCTCGTCCTCGGGCGTGCCGCGGGTCAGGGTGAAGAACAGCATGCGGCCGTCGCCGGTCGTGGCGACCGGGCCCACCTCGACGTTCTCGGCGAGCAGCCGCTCCAGGGCTTCCTGACCGGCCTCGTCCGGAACGTCAAGGACGTCGTGCATCATGCCGGTCGCGGTGATGAAGTTCGCCTCCGGCTGGTGTCGGACCCAGCGCTCGATCTGCGCCCGGTCCGTGGTGGACTGCGTCTGCCAGGCGAAGGAGACGGGATGGCGGGCGGGCGTCGGACAGCCGACGCGGTCGCAGGAGCAGCGGTAGCCGGCGGGGTGCGCGGCAGGTGCGATCGGCAGGCCCGCGGCGGCTGCGGCCAGCAGCATCTCCTCACGGCCGCCGTCCCCGGTGTCGCCCTCGGGACCTGCGGGACGGCGTCCGCGCAGCCACCGGGAGATCCTGCCCTGCCCGCCGGTGCGACGGCCGAACCCTGCGCTCATCTATCCCCTCGCCTCACTGCTGCGGTGCGGACGGCACTCCTTATGGTCCCACCATCCTGCGCCTCTTGTGACCGGAGTCGTCATCCGGGGTCGGGGCGAGGTCCGGGGGGCCGGGGCTCAGCGGGGCGCGAGGCCGTGGAGGGCGTAGTCGACGAGGGTGTCGGTGTAGGCGTGGGTGAGGGGTCCGGTGCGCTGGAGCCAGCGCTGGGCGACCGGGGAGACGAAGAGTTCGAGGGCGATCCGCGGGTCGATGTCGGGGCGTACGGCGCCTGCTTGCTGTGCGGTGCGCAGGCGCTGGACGTAGCGCTGGAGCTGGGGTTCGAGCAGGTGGGCGACGACCTCGGCGCCGAGCTGCGGGTTGACCAGGCCCTCGGCGGCGAGCGCGCGGGCCGGGACCTCGAAGCGGGGGTCGCGCAGTTCGTCGACGGTGGCGCGCAGGACGTGCTTGAGGTCGGCGGCGAGGTCCCCGGTGTCGGGGAGGTCGTACGCCTCCTGCCCGGCCTCGCGCGCCGTCCGCTCGCCGAGGTCGAGGAAGGCCTCCAGAAGTACGTCGGCCTTGGATGCCCACCACCGGTAGATGGTCTGCTTGCCGACCCCGGCGTGGGCGGCGATGCCCTCGATGGTGGTCCGGGGGTAACCGACCTCCCCGACGAGCGCGAGCGCGGCGTCGTAGATGGCACGACGGGACCTGTCGCTACGGCGACTGGCATCGGGGACGGGCTTCTTGGCCATGCGCCCAAACCTATCAAGGCGGCAAGACGCACCGTCTCGCGCGAATGCCGGATGCCGGAAGCCGGAAGCTGGAAGGGGGAGCGGTTGGATGCCGGAAGGGCGAGCGGTTGCTCAGTCCTCCTGGCCCGGTGGCGGCCAGGCGTCGCCCCAGTTCGTGTCCCTGGCCTCCTTGTACAGCGGGCCGTGGCGCTTGGTCACCGTGGTGCGGTGCAGGGACTCGTCCGGGCCGCACAGGTCGAGGAGGACCTGGCCCTTGCGGATCTGGGGTCTGCGGACGACGCGGGAGGCGGCCGGGGTCGCCGGGAGGCGGGTCGCGGCGACATAGCTGAACTTCTCGTCCTCGTACGCCAGGGAGCCGCCCTTGACCTGCCGGTGCAGCGAGGAACGGCTGACCCGGGCCGAGAAGTGGCACCAGTCCTCGCCGGGGACGATCGGGCAGGCCGCGCTGTGCGGGCAGGGCGCGGCGACCTGGAAGCCCGCGCCGATCAGCCGGTCGCGGGCCTCGATGACGCGCGCGTAGCCCGCCGGGGTGCCGGGCTCGATGATCACGACGGACTGCGCGGCAGCGGCGGCGGTGTCAACGACGGACGCGCGGTCGGCCTCCGTCAGTTCGCCGAGGACGTACGAGATCGTGACGAGATCAGCGCTCTCGATGCTGAGCGCCGCTCCGATACGAGAGCGCTGCCACACGGCAGACCTCAGCGCCGGGTTCGCGGCGGCGATCTCCCGGCCCAGCGCGAGCGCGGGCTCGGCCCAGTCGAGCACGGTGACCGGCCGCTCCCCGCCCCAGGTCGCGCTCACGGCCCAGGTCGCCGCGCCGGTGCCGCCCCCGATGTCCACATGGCTCGCGGGCACCCAGCCGGGCACCGCGTCCGCGAACGCCTCCAGCGCCGCGCACACCGCCTCGAACGTCGCGGGCATCCGGTAGGCCGCGTACGCGACGACGTCCGCGCGATCCCGTAGCACCGGCGCGTCGGTGGGGGTCCGGCCTCGGTAGTTCGCGATCAGCCGGTCCACGGCCTGGGCGGCCTGCCGGGGCGGAAGGCCGTCGAGCAGCCCGGCGAGGGCGGCACGGAGCCGGTCGGCGACGGAGGCAGCGGAGCCGGAGCCGGCGGAGACAGGGGCGTTCACCAGGGAATTCTCTCAGGTCTCCCGGACCGCCCGCGCCAGCCGGTCCCCCGCCGCCGCCCGCGGTCGGCTGTCCGGCTCCCGGCGGCGCGGATGGACCGTGTTCGCGAGGATCACGAGGAACGTGTCCGTCGCCGGGTCCAGCACCAGCGACGTCCCCGTGAACCCCGTATGCCCCGCCGCGCCCCGGCCCGCCAACGCGCCCATGAACCACGGCTGGTCGAGCGCGAAGCCGAGCCCGGGCGGGGCGAACATCAGCTCGACGATATCGGGGCCCAGGATGCGCGCGGGCCCGTACGAGCCTCCTGCCAGCAGGGTGCGGCAGAAGACCGCCAGGTCGCGGGCCGTGGCGAAGAGACCCGCGTGACCGGCCACCCCGCCGAGCGCCCACGCGTTCTCGTCGTGGACCTCCCCGCGCAGCATCCCCCGGTCCGCCTTGGCCCACGGCCGCCGCTGGTCCTCCGTCGCCGCCGCGCCCGGCCTCGGCCCGAAGCCCGTCGCGGTCATCCCGAGCGGCCGGGTGATCCCGTCGCGGACGAGGACGTCGAGCGTGCGGCCGGTGACGCGTTCCAGGACGTACTGGAGGAGCAGCAGGTTCAGATCCGAGTAGCGGTACGTCGTCCCGGGCACCGAGAGCGGCGCCTCCGCCCGCAGCAGCGCGAGCCGCGCGGCCGGTGACGGGCAGTCGTACAACGGGAGTTCGGGCCGCAACCCGGAGGTATGGGTGAGGAGGTGGCGCACGGTGATGCCGTGCTCCCCGGCCGCCCGGAAGTCCGGGAGATACGCGGCCACCCGGGCGTCGATGCCGAGCGTGCCGCGCTCCAGTTGCTGCAGGGCGGCGACCGCGGTGAACAGCTTGGTGAGCGAAGCCAGGTCGAAGGGGGTGTCCACGGTCATCGGGACCCGTTCCGCGGGCGGCAGTTCGACACCCCGGTCCGTCTGCGCGTCGTACGCGGCGTAGCGGACCGCCCAGCCCATCGCCTCCTCCACGGCCACCACCGGGCCGCGCCCGGCGACCACCACGGCACCGGCCGCCCAGGGGCGCTCGGCGCACACGGCGTCCCGGAGCCCCTGGACGAGCCGACGCAGCTCCTCCGGATCGAGCCCGGCCTTCTCCGGGGTGCCGGTACGGAGCCTCGGTGCGCTCAGCGCTCCTCCCCCGACGCCCCCGAATCCCGCGAATCCCCCGGGCCACCCGAGGCCCCCGAGGCTCCCGGGCTCCCCGCGCTCGCGGTCCCGCGTCGGCGCCCGCGCAGCGCGAGCGCCCCGCCACCGGCCAGCAGCGCCATCGCTCCCCCGATCCCGCCGACCAGCCCCCAGGACGGGCCGCCGCCGCCCACGCCCGAGGCCTCCGCGCCCCGCGCGCCTTCCAGGCCCTTCCCCTTGGCCGACGCGGAGGCCGCCCGGCTCCCGCCCTCGCTGAGCGGATCGACCAGGGTGCCCACCGCCCGACCGGTCGCGCCGCGGGCGAAGCCCCAGTCGAGCAGGGCGGCGGTCTCCTCGTAGACGGTGTTGCCACCGGAGCGGGGATGCATGACGGTCACGAGGAGGGTGCGGCCGTCGCGGGTGGCGGCACCGGTGAAGGTGTTGCCCGCGTTGCTGGTGAACCCGTTCTTGACGCCGATGAGCCCCTTGTACGGTTCGAGGCCCCACGCGCCGGTCAGCAGGCGGTCGGTGTTCTGGATCTGGAAGGTCTTCTTGCCACCGGCGGGGAAGTCGGCGGTCCGCGTGGCGCAGTAGCCCCGGAAGGCGGGGTTCTTCAGGCCGTGGCGGGCGAACAGCGTGAGGTCGTACGCGGAGCAGATCTGCCCCTTGTGGTCGAAGCCGTCGGGGCTGACCACATGGGTGTCCAGGGCCTGGAGGTCGTACGCCTGGGCCTGCATCTCGGCGACGGTCTTCGCGAGGCCGCCGTTCATATGGCTGAGGACATGCACGGCGTCGTTGCCGGAGCGGAGGAAGACTCCGAGCCACAACTCCTCGACGGTGTAGGTGATACCGGCCTTGACGCCGACCAGGCTGGAGCCGTCCGGCACGTCCGCGAGGTCCTCGTCGGTCACCCGGTACGTCCGGGTCCGCTCGAACTTCTTCAGCAGGGTGTCCGCGAACAGCATCTTCAGCGTGGACGCGGGCGCGAGCCTGCGGTGCGCGTCGTACGCGGCGAGCACCTCACCGCTGTCGTGGTCGGCCACCAGCCAGGAACGGGCGGTGAGCTTCCGCGGCAGACCGAGGGCACCGTGCACCTGGACCCCGCGAAGGCCCAGCCGCTCACCGCCGATGACCCTGGGGGCACCGCCCTGACGCGGGAACGCCGCCGCGCGTTCGGGGGCGGCGGAGGCGGGTGCGGCCAGGGCCAGCGGCGCGGCGGCGGCGAGCCCGAGAACGGCGCGGCGGGAGGGCCGCACGGCACGCGGGGAGGAGGACGAAGAGGAATCACGCACCCCGGGACCGTACAGAGGGAGCCTGTAACAGCAGGCAAGGGCGGCTTAAAGGCGCGGCAAAGGCCGGGTCATGGTGTGACCTGCCGGGGCCTGTCGCCCGCCCCGCGGGCAGCGGTCGGCCACCCTGGAGAACACCCCGGGAAGAACACCCCGGGAAGAACGCCCCAGGAACAACGTCCCTGGAAGAAGCCGTACGCCCATCGCCCCACCCCACCCACCGATGAGGAGCGGACCCCATGACCCAGGCCAAGCCCCAGCCCCAACCCCAGACCGATCCGGCCGACATCCGCGTACCCGACACGGCGCTCGCCCGCGAGGCGACACAGCTCGTCCGGGACACCACCAGCGACCTGATCTACCACCACTCCCGCCGGGTCTACTTCTTCGGCAGCCTCCAGGGCCGCAACCGCGACCTCGGCTTCGACCCCGAACTCCTCTACATCGGGGCGATGTTCCACGACCTCGGCCTGAACGAGGAGTTCCGCGGCAGCGGGCGCCGCTTCGAGGTCGACAGCGCCGAGGAGGCCAGGAAGTTCCTCCAGTCCCATGACGTACCGCCCGACAGCGTCCGGCGCGTGTGGACCGCGATCGCCCTGCACACCACCCCCGGCATCCCGGAGTTCATGGAACCGGAGGTCGCCCTGGTCACCGCGGGGGTCGAGTACGACGTCCTCGGCATCGGCTACGACGACATCTCCGCCGCCGACCGCGCCGCGATCGTGGCCCTGCATCCCCGCCCCGACTTCAAGCGGCAGATCCTCGCGGCCTTCACCGAGGGCATCCGCCCCAAGCCGGAGACCACCTTCGGCAATGTGAAGGCGGACGTACTCGAACACTTCGTCCCCGGCTTCGAACGGGGCGACTTCGTGGACACGATCCTGGAATCGCCCTGGCAGGACTGAGACGCGCCCGCGCGGCCGACGAGGTCAAGGTCAGCGACGGCTGGGCAAAGCCCTGTTCGGCACGGCGACACTCACCCTGATCAGCCGACTCCTCCCGAGTAACCCGCCAGGTGGGGCGGGCGGGTCGTCCGGGACGCGGATGGCGTACGCGACCTCTGGTGCACGAGCGCGGCATCCCACGTTCAGCACGTTCGGCTTGCCTCGCGGAGGGTGAGGATCAAGGCTCGGTGTTGAACGTGCACATCACGCCTGGGCACCGATGTGATGGCCACAGGCCCCTCGAAGAAGGGTTAGGGCATCAGAACGTGAACATATCGAGAACCGTTGGAGTGGTCGCCAGTGCGGCACTTGCTGTGATGGGTGTGCCGGCCACCGCCTCGCCAGGAACAGCCGCCACCAAGGACGTCAGCGAAGAGAAGCTGAACCTGACGTTCACCGGAACCGCGATGTACGGGTATCCGTTCAAATCAAAGAAGCCGGGGGATGAATTCGGGGGCAGTGGGAAAGTCAGCGAGAAGAACGGCCGAGTAGGCGACGGAAAATTCTCGTACTACTGCAAGATCACTGCGATCAATGCCACCCCCAACGCGTACACCAACATCTGTCACGCCGCGCTGGACCTGCCCAAGAAGGGGCAGATCGCGCTGGAGTCACTGGTCACCCAGAGGGCCGGCACTTCGGGATTCCAGATGGCGGTCACGGGTGGAACAGGTGACTACGAGTTGGCGAGAGGGCATGCCGACTTCACTGAAACACCACGACCGGCGAAGATCGTCGTCTCTCTGGTCCATCCGACGAAGACGCCGACGTAGCGCCCGACACCCCTGTTCATGATCAGAGATCAGAGATCAGAGACTTCCGGAACCTTCGACCAGCTTCATGCCGCAGGCGGAGCCCGGGGGTCAGGGGGTCAAGGTGTCAAGGTGTCACCCATCGCCGTTGCCACCGGGCGACCGCCGTCGGCACACCGGGAGTCACCTCGGGCAGAGGCGCCTCGCCGGTTCACGCCGAAGGGATGACCTCGATCCGTTCCCGGTTGAGGAGATACATCGGCATATACGGATGCTTCTCACCGATCGGGAACCCGAAGTCATAGGCGAGGCTCGCCATCGCGAGCGGCCCGAGGGCCACCTGGGCGCGCGGTGCCCTGGACTCACCCCAGTAACCGCCGTGCTCCGTAAGGGCTTCGGAGAGCGCTTCGTCGAAGGCGTCGTGGTCGCGTGCGATCAGGCGGTGGAAGAGGGCGACCGGCTGGTAGTCGATACGGTTCACGAAGTCCTTCGGCGCGTGGGTCACCGCGTCGGGCATCGAAGTGTCCATGGTGGCGATCAACTTCTCCACAACGTCATCCATGGAACGCTCGGAGAAGTAGGTCCGCAGGGTGTCGATCCAGTGCAGGACGTACTCGTCGACGGAGTCGTCCTGTCGCAGCGTCGCCAACGGCACCTCGCACAGCCGGCTGATCCGGTCCCTCTGGCGGCACACGATCGCGAGGTAGAGGGCGTCCAGCCAGGCACGGGCGTCCGCAGGCGGTGCGGCGGACGTGGCAGGCAGGTGGCTGACGCGGTCCTCGTCCACGTAGCACTCCTGCGACTGCCCACCGGTGAACAGAGCACAGCCGAGTTGCAGAGCGGCGGCCCACGCACCCCACGTATCGGCGTCCGCGGCCTCAGGATCCGCGGCGCAGTGAACGTGAGCAAGTGTGAGGGCGGACGCGAAGGCCTCGCCCCACCCCGCCGGGGCCTCAGCAAGTCCTGCTATCAACTGCGCCGTGTCTCGCGCGAGTTCACTGGCCTCCGGAGACTTCTCCGCACTGCTCGTGGCGAGGCGCCCGGCTCCGTCGAGCCGGACCAGTCCCTTCATCAACCCGAGCAGATGCGGTGGCGGTTGCACGGAGAAGGTTCGCGCCTCGTCGTCGATGACCGTGAGCGACGTCAAGCTGCCGCGGTACCACCAGTAGACCCGCGGGGACAGCGAACCCGGGCCGTCCTCATAGGCGCCCAGAGCACATGAGCCGAGGTCGTTAACGGCGTCGACCACGGTGCCGTCGGTGATGGGGTGGTACACCAGCAGATGCCGGTTCGGTACGGCGACGAGGGCACCGGCGTCCGGGAGCGGCTCGCCGGTGGCCTGCCTGACCGCTTCGGACAGGTACAGCGCCTTGCTGGAGACGAACGGCGAGTCACCGTACAGCGAGTGCAGCCGCGCCCGCCCCTCGATCGGCACTTCCTCATGCACGACGGGCACGCGCATCAGGTTCGCGTACGCCGCCTCCCCCAGGTTCTCGAGCCCCGCACGCTCCACGTCGTTGTCGGTGAGGATCCGCACGGTGGTGGGCTGGTCGAGGGCAAAGGCGAAGACGAGCCCGTCGGCCACCACACGCACGTACCGCATGGCTTCGGCGAGTTCGGGCGTGAACGAATCGACGGGCAGCAGCCGGGCATGTACCCCTTGCAGCAGTTCCTCGGCACTCTCGTCCCCGTTACCCGCCTGCCGCAGCCGGGCGAAGTGCTCGGCGACGAGGTCAGGCCAGCGTTCCTCCGGCACGTTGCGGCACATGTGCGCCAGGTTGGTCAGGGGGTGGTCATGGCCGTCCTGCGCGTACGGGGCGGCGAGCGCCCGCAGATGTAAGGCCTGCTCGGCGGTCAACATCGGCAGGCCGGGGTCGGGAGTGTCCATCGGCTTCATCTCATCGACTCTACGAGGCACCTATGACACTTCGAAGTTGACGGTGCGCGGCCCCGCGTCTGCTTCGGGTCGCGGTGGCCGAGTCCACCCACGTACGCACCGCCTGGACACAACGGG
The DNA here is from genome assembly GCF_023887685.1 of Streptomyces macrolidinus. Classification (GTDB taxonomy): domain Bacteria; phylum Actinomycetota; class Actinomycetes; order Streptomycetales; family Streptomycetaceae; genus Streptomyces; species Streptomyces macrolidinus. The sequence continues at coordinate 406,235 of NZ_JAMWMR010000002.1, forward strand.
CGGATGAGCCCTCAGTAGCCTGTGTGGCTATGGCTGACCTGTATGAGCTGACACTTGCGCTGGACCTGCGGGACGACTTGACGGACCAGGAACTCGCGGAGCTGCGATGGCATCTCGGGGCGGGCCCCAAGCCGGAGACGCTGCGCATCGTGACCGAGTTCCCTGTCGTCGTGGAGGACGAAGACGGAGAGTTCGTCATCGAGGACGACCCCGAGCCCCTCCTGGCTTGCCACGACGCCGGCTACAAGGTGGAGGGCGCGCTCGTGTCGGTACTGCTCCGCAAGCAGGGCACCGGACATGACGCCTGGGCACTGACGAGCCGTCAGGAGATCCACCCGGACGACTTCGACCGCACAGGTCAACTCATCAACTGGCTTGCGACCAAGGCAGATGAGCGGCACCGCGACGTCGATGGCAGCATCGGCCTGGGATGGATCCGACATCACGAAGCGCGCCAGCCTGAGCCGCTGGTCGTGCGCGACGGCGGCGTCGTCCGGCCGTCGTAGACCCACGTCCACGCCCGTACACCGCCGTCCAGCAGATATCCAAGGCCCGGGGGGTGCGGAAAGAGATCCGGACAGATGCTCCAGATCGTCTACAGCGCCTTCGAGCGGCTCCTCGTCGCCGAGGGCGACCGGCGCCGAGTCCGCATCGAACTGCACGAGCCCGAGTCGGAGGAGCAGTCCGCGGCCGTGCTCGCCGTTGTCAACCACCGCAAGGAGTTGGGCCTCGTCGACCACGCCTGACGAACGATGTCGGGGCGGGTCGGACCGATTATGCGCCGGCCCCATCCGCCCTGCCCTCGACCGCGGCCAAGAGCAGCTCTTCCACCGCCCTGTGCTCTTCCACGCTCTCCTCCCAGCCTCTTGCCCAGTCAAGGGCGGAGTTCCCGCTCCTCTCGGGCAGGAGCGGGTCAGCCCCATAACGAAGGAGCAGCTCAGCCATAGGCAAGTCGGCCTTGCTGGCCGCCGCCGCAAGCGGCAGGCCGGCCCGCCGGCCGCCCGACTCCTCGTTCGGAGACGCACCAGCCGCCAGCAACAAGGCGGCGCAGCGCAGCTCCCCTTGCACTGACGCCAAGAACAAGGGCGTGATCCCGTCGTGGCGCTGGTTCGGGTCTGCTCCGAGAGCCAGGATTCGCCTGAGCCTGCCCACCTGTCCTTCTTCGGCGGCCACGGACAGCCACTTCGGGAGTTTCTTCTTTCCTCGGTTGTTCACAGTCCGTTCTCGGTTGTTCACAGTCCGTCCGGTCGTCTCATTCTTTACTTGCGGATGGTCCGGAAGGTGCAGTGGTGCAGACGGAATACCGGGCGGCTGAATCTGCCTGCCCCGCAGGCGACGCACGCCGCAAGGAGTCGACCCAATCAGCCGCTCCCGCATTTCACAACCGTTGCACAATCACGCGGGAACTCCCGGGAAACCCGCAGTGGAAGCGGGAGTCAACTCCCCACAAGAAATGACCCTGACCCGGGTAAAACCTCAGGTCAGGGCCACACTGGTCCGATCCTCCCGCTCGGGCAGCCCGCAGGGCGCGGCGGCGAATCCTCGGATACGGCATCTCGCTCATTGCCTTGGGCGTGGTCTTCATCGCGCTCGGGCTTCCCCGGTACGAAGTGTCCGATGACGCCGACATCCTGCTGAACATGAGCGACCCGTACTATGCCGTTCCTTATATGGCGCAACTTGTGCTATACGCGGTAGGGCAGTTCGAGACTGGCCGCCGCTGTTTGCACCACGCCAAGATCGCCGGGCATTCCTGGCTGGGCCGGGGGATGTGGGCAGTAGCGGCAGGATCCGTATGCATCCTGTGCTATTGCGTGACACGGGGCGTGCAGATGCTGCTCGTCTCGCTGGGAACGATCTACCCGTGGAACTCCTCGTGGTGGATTACCGGGAGCCTTGGTCCGCTTCTGCAGATCTTCGGCTGGACAGTTCCTTCCTGGGGGCCGCGGGTGCTGGCCGCTAACCGCTGTGTCGCCGCCTATATCTCCTACCTGCAGCTTCGGCCGTTATGGAATGCCCTGTATCAGGCGACTCCTGGCATCGCGCTTGAGCCACCACAGTCCCACCTCGTTGATCTCCTGCCCCGGCGCGGTCTGCAATATCGTTTGTACCGACGTGTCATTGAGGTCAGAGACGGGCAGCTGTCGTTACGACCCCATCTTGCTCTGGCGGACGAGGCGTTGGTGGCAGGCAGTGGCTTGACGGACGTCACAGCCGCCAGGGAGGCAGCCGTGCTCATGGCGGTGCTGCGGGCGCGTACATCGGATTCCGTGGTGATCGTGGCTTCTGCGGAGCTTGACGCTGCCATGGCACCGCAACGTAACCTCGATGCTGAGACCGAACGGCTTACCAAGGTAGCCCGCGCCTTCCGGCATCTTGAGCGCCGGCCACAGCACAAGATCCGGGGCCGTGCCCCCGTGCAATCTCCTTCCTCCGCAGGCCGATCCTCATGACCGGGGCAGGTCACCAAGCGTCCGCACCCTCAAAGCCATTGCCGCAGGAAGCAGATTTGCCACCAGGGCGAGAAGGACCGTCGACGAGACCGTGCCGACGACCAGCAGCATTGGCATGGAAGGCACCATCGAATCGGTCGCGGCCTCACTGAAGACCGCCATCGGCAAGGCCACGAGTGCTCCCCCTGCCAGCAGAGCGAGAACGGAGACAGCCATCCATTCCCACAGCACCACCATCGTCAACTGATGGCGGTCGGCGCCGAGCGTGCGCATCAGCGCCAGATCCCTTTTCCGCTGGACAGAGGCCATGGTGAGGGCTGTCGCCGCGGCGGCGGCACTGAACACGAACAAGGTACCCAGCAGCAAGTAGCGGCTGCGCGTATCGGCGGCGGACACGGTGTCAGCCCGGTCCGCCGCCTGCTGACGGTTCAGCACCTTGACGCCCGGAAACCGCTCGAGCAGCTCGTCCACCTGCTCGTCGGCGTTCGCTGCACTCGGGCGCAACCTTAGATACACCTGCGAGTCGAGCCCGAGTGACTCATGCTGCAGGGCTAGATCGTGCGGGACCACCACATCACCGAAGCCGGCGGACCGTCGAAACAACGCCGCCACGCGCAGGCGAGCTGTGGCCCCGTCTCCCAGCACGACCGTCTCCGTGCGGCCGACACGCCAGCCCGTCTTCCGTGCGAGCGAGGTGGACACCCCCATCGACTCGCCACGGACATCGGCCAGCCGCCCGGCGCTCACACCCAGATCCATGAGTCCCGATGCAGCCTGCGGCACCAGCCCCTGTGCGGGAAACGATTCCAGGATGTCTCCCACCGGGCTGGAGTGCCGGACCACGACACGGGTCTCGATTGCCGGAGTGGCCTTTTGTACGGCCGGGAGTTTCGCTGCGGCTTGCGCCACTTTGGGAGGCAGCCCATCGGCACCGTCCGTGACCAGAACCCGTCCCACGTCTGCCATCCGTGCTTTGGCCTGCTCGGTTTCCTCTTTCTCCAACGTGGCACCCGTGAAGACGACCGCTCCTGCGAAGGCGCAGACGACGACGAGTGGAACGACCGCGCTGGCCAATCGCCGACTGTCCGCCCGCAGGGCACCGTGGGCAATACGCCCAGGCAGCCCGCCCAGCCAGGCCAGCACCGGCCCCAGCAGAGCGATGCCACCTCGCACCACCAGGGGGGCGAGTAGCGCGAACCCCAGCATCAGTACAGCGACTTGAACCAGGGTCTGCATGACCGCGGCCTCACCACCGGCCTTCTTCAGAGTGAACACAACCCCTGCCACAAGTGCCAGAATCCCCGCGACGACGCGTACATCTGACAGCCTCCGGGGGGCTCGGTCGGCCTCACGCAGGGCCTCGACCGGCCGGATCCGGACCGCCCTGCGGGCCGCGAGCAAAGCAGCGGCCTGAGTTCCGACAAGGGTCAACATCCCGGCGGCAAGAACCGGAAAAGGCCCTCGTACCAAGGTCAGCCCGCTGGGAAGAACGCCGACGGAGACGAAGAGGCCTCGCACCGGTCCGGTGAGAAGGAGACCGAGCGGCCCACCGATCACGACACCGGCAAAAGTCAGAATCAGCGCCTCACCACAGAGCATGCCACGCACCGTGCCATGGGTCGCGCCCACCGCACGCAACAAGGCGATCTCACGCTTGCGTTGCTGAACGGCGATGGTGAACGGACCAATGACGATGACCGTTGCGAACAGGGCGGCCAACAGCCCGAAGGACGCGGAGACCGCGAGGGCGAAGTCGCGTCCCTCCACAACCTCTTGCCCCTCAGCCTCACCCTTGTCATCCCCATGCAGAACCCGGGCTCCTGGCGCATGCACCTGATCCGAGATCCGTGACGCGAGCTGTCGCGCGCCCACGCCGGAATCCGCCTTGACCGCGATGGCATACGGGCCGCTACTTCCGCCCGGGTCCCGAGCCAGGTCGGCCGCCTCGTCATCAAAGAAAAAGAGGGACGCCTCACTCTGTTGTTTTTCGAGGGATGTCCTGTTGTGTTCGGCGATGCCGCTGACTCGATAGATTTGAGTCCCGCTCGCCGTCATCACGCGAATCTTGGCACCGGGCCGGACGCCGGCCGCCTCGGCGGTTCGGCGATCTGGCATCACCTCGCCAGTTCGGCCGGGTGGTCTGCCCGACAGCACGCGGAAAGGGGCGAGGGCTGCGGTGGCCCAGGAGTGGCCTCGGGACGGGCCGCCATCCGGCCCTCGTACGGCTTTTCCGTCCTGGCCGACGAATTGCGCGTAGAAGGGTCGGTCGGCAACCGCGTCCCGCACTCCGGGAACGGCGCGGACCTGGTCGACCAGGTCCTGCGGCAGGGGCCGCTTGTCGGGGAGGATGGCCTGGAGTCGCCGCCCGCCGGGCTCGGTGTCCTTCACCCATGGGTCGCCATCGACCACGATGTCGGCCGCGGCGAAACGTTGAGGGATGGCCTTCATCCGCAGACTTGACTCGAAATACACTCCCCAGAGCGTGGTGAGCACCACGCCGAGCAGAACTCCTACGAGGGCTCCGGCCAACCCCGGCGCCCGTCCCCGTATCGTGCGCCACGAGAGAGACGGCATCGTGCGGACCTCAACCCTCCAGTCCTAATTGCTCGCTCAAAAACGCCAGGCTATCGGCGCCCAGCGCCGCCGCCTGGCTCATCGTCCGCTTGCCGTGACCGCTGCCACGTTCGTACCGCAGGAGAACCGGCCGGCCCGAGCTGCTTGCGTGCTGCAGAGCGGCGCACATCTTACGCGCGTGGGCGGGATCAACACGGGTGTCCCCCTCGAAAACCGCGAACAGTACCGCCGGATAGTCCGTGCCCTCCCGGACATGATGGTACGGAGAGTAGTCGATCAGCCACTGCGCCTCCGTCGGATCGTTCACACGTCCGTATTCGGCGCGCCACAGATGGCCGAGCCCCGACTGCTCGTACCTAACCATGTCCAGTAGGGGAGCAGAACACACCACCGCGCGATACAACTCGGGCCGCTGCACCAGCGCCGCGCCGACCAGGAGCCCGCCGTTCGAACTGCCGACGGCGCCCAGCTGATCGGGCGTAGTCCAGTCGTGGCTGACCAGCCACTCGGCGGCCGCGTTGAAGTCGTCGATGCTGTTCTGCTTGGCGGCCCCGGTTCCCGCCCGGTGCCACTGCGCCCCCTGTTCTCCGCCACCGCGGACCTGCGCCACGGCGTACACGCCTCCGGCTTCCACCCAGGCCACCGCGTCCGGCTGGTACACCGGGCCCATACTGACGCCGAACCCTCCGTATCCCGTCAGCAGAAGTGGGCGCGGGCGACGGGGCGACGCGTCCGACGCAAGCAGCAACATGCCGACCGACGTGCCGTCCATGCTCGGGTAACGAACATGATGAGCTTTGATGTGTGGACGAGTTACGCATCGCGTGGAGGGCCCTGAGCGCACGAGTCGTCCCGAAGAGCCGTCGTAGCGCAGAACGTGACCGGGGTCGGTCATACTCGAATATCCCAGCCACGCCTCACCCGGCGCGTCATCCGTAGGGGCATTCACCGTGAGCCCCGTCATGGTCCCGGGGCGCGACAGCGGGAGGTGGCCCGTCGTCTCGCCGGTGTCGCTACGGTGCACCGTGATGTCGCTGATGGCGTCACGTGCCCACACGGCGAGGAGCAATCCGCCGCCCAGGTGGGCGAACCCAGTGAGCACGGCCTCGGGGTCCTCCTTGATGACCTCCCGCCACTGCCCGTTTGGCTGTGCGGGGTCGACGACGCACAGCCGATGATGGGGGGCTTGGTCATCCGTCAGCAGATACAGCAGACCGTCCGGTCCGATCTCACCCCGCACGTGTGCGGCACTGCCTGGTCGGATGCGCCGCCACAGTGGTTGCTCCGCCCCGCATCGTGCCAGATCGGCGAGCAGCAGTTGCCGGGGGCTGGCCGGGGCGAGGGAGACCGATGCCAGGAGCAGGCGGCCGTCACCATCCAGGCTGATTCCGTAGACGCGACGCGGATCGTCGTCGCTGCCCAGCACCCGTATGTCGTCGTCGGCGCATGTCCCGACTTGGTGCAGCCACAACCAACGCTCCGTTCCCAGTGTGCGGTTGGCGCCCCTCTCGTACGGCGGACGCACGTAGTAGAAGGACCGGCTGTCGGGGAGCCAGGCGACCGGCGAGTTGCGGCAGCCCCTGATGCCGTCGTCCTCCAGGCGCCCGGACGCGACATCAAGGATCATCAGGTTCGCGGTCTCGGCTCCGTCGGCGGACAGCTGACAGGCCACCAACCGTCCATCGGGCGAAGGTGCCCAGCGTTCCAGCACCACGGTGACCTGGTCGGTACAGGCTCGGTCCGGGTCCAGTAGGACGCGCTCGGCTTCATCCTGCGTTGTGGTGCACAGCACCGCGTGTTCATCACCCGGCTGCCGCCGCAGGAAGAACTTCCGCCCGCCGCGCCAGAGCGGGACTTCCTGCTCGGCGGCGCCGTACAGTTCACGCAGCCGTGGACCGAACCGTTGCGTCCACGCGCGCCGCGAGGCGTCGTAGAGCGCGTCCTGGGCGGTCTGCCACTCCAACGTTCGCTCACAGGAGGCGTCCTCCAGCCAGCGATACGGATCGTGCACGCGCCGCCCGAAGATGTCGTCGGTCACCGCCTCCCTGAGGGCATGCACAAGCTGCCCGGCCCCGTACTCTTCGTCGGTCACAGCACGGATGCGACGAAGCGGAGGACGGTTACCAGATCGGCCATGGCTCCCGGCCCAGTACGCCCCGTGTGCACGGACACCCCGTTCTGGGTGGGAACCACGTAATACCCTTCCTCTTCTGCGAGCTTGAGGTTGCGCTCCAGGGACGGCCTGCGCAGGGCCGCCTCCGGGAACGAGGGCACGAGGACGACGGGGCAGGTCGCGCTCATCACCGTGCTCAGGGCGAGGCTGTCGGGCATGCCAGCTGCGCATTTCGCCAGGAAGTTGGTGGTGGTGGGCATCACGAGCATCAAGTCGGCCCAAGCGGCGAGATCCTGGTGCGGCAGCACCCCGTCCGAGGTCGGCCATTTGGGCCCCCACACCGCCGAGCCGGCGCCCGCCGCGAGCGCGTCACGTGAGACGAGCTGCTGTGCCGAGTGGGTCAGACAAGGTCGGATCGACCAGCCGTACCACGAGCGCAGCAGAGCGGCCCATCCGGGCAATTCGGCGGCGGAGAACGCCCCTGTACCGATCAGCACCACCTGACCACGGGCCAGCGGCAGATGCCGCGGCGCGCGCGGCGGAAGAAGGGGGATTCCCGCAGCCTCTGACCCTTGGGCGAAGGGTGTCGCATCCATCTCCATCAGACAGCTCCCCGGCGATACAAGGACGCAGACCAGCAGACAACGCCCAGTGCCAATATGGTGATCACGGTGAATCCGGTCGGCACCGCAGCGGCGGTGAGATGGCCGGTCATCAGGTTTCTGGCCGCTTCGACGGCGTAGTAGAGGGGATCGATCCTGGCCAGGGCCTGCAGCCAGTCGGGCGCCAGCGCCACAGGAAGAAGCAGCCCGCTCACCAGCGTCAGTGGCATGGTGAGGAAGTTGACCGCGCCGGCCAGGGTGTTCTCGTCGCGCACGACAAGAGCCAGACCGTAGGAAGATCCGGCACCAAGGACGCCGACCAGGGCGACAAGTATCAGTGCCACCAGAGAGCCCGGGATGTCGGCGCGCAGACCCATGACCGTGCCGACCGCCAGGAGGAACAGCCCTTGGACGACGAGCAGCGTGACATCGCGCAGCAGCCATCCCGCCAGCAGGGCCCCCCGGGCGACCGGGGTGACGGCCAGCCGTTCGAGGAATCCGGTGCGCAGATCCGCTAGCAGGCCAAGACCCATGAAGGTGCTGCCGAACAGGGCGACCATCATCAGCAGTCCGGGAACGAACTGGGCGAGCCGGTTGCCGCCACTGATACCAGGACCCGACAGCGGTTCGAGTAGCGGCCCGAACAACACGAGCCACATCACCGGCTGGCTGAGCCCCAACACGACCCAGGTCCTGTTGTTGAGCGCTTCGTGCAGGGCAAAGCGGTAGAGCACGCCGGATTCCCGTAGGAAGGCTGTCACTACCTCACCCCCAATCCAGCGTCCAAGGACCGGCCGGTGTGGTGCAGGAAGACGTCGTCGAGACTGGGACGGGACAGGACCACAGCGTCGACAACAAAGCCCTGCGCGTCCAGCGTACGCAGGGCGGCAGGCAGCGTGCGCTCGCCGTCGTCCGCGTACACCCTCAGCTCGGGGCCCTCTGACCGCACCGAGCGGACCGACGGCAGGCGCGTAAGCAGGGACTCGGCCGTTCCGACGGCCCCCTCACTCAGACGCAGACGCAGGACATCGGGCGAGAGCGTCCTCTTGAGCTCATCAGGGGTGCCGCGGGCCACGACCCGGCCCTGGTCGATGATCGCCAGTAGGTCGCAGAGGCTGTCGACCTCGTCGAGGTAGTGGCTGGTGAGAAATACGGTGTGCCCGCGCTCGCGCAATCTGCGGATCTCCTGCCAAAGGTCGGCCCTGGCACGCGGATCGAGCCCGAGCGTGGGCTCGTCGAGAAAGAGCAGTTTCGGAGCGTGGACAAGGCCGACGGCCAGCGCGAGTCTGCGTGCCTGGCCACCCGACAGACTGGACACACGGCGGTACGCCAGAGCCTCGAGTCCGAATAGCTCGAGCATCGCGTCTACGCGCTGCCGGGCGGCCCCGCCGCTCATTCCGAACAGCCGAGCCTGCATCAGCACGTTGGCCCGCACCTGCGTCGCCGGATTCACACCGCCGTACTGGCTGACGTAGCCGATGCTCCGCCGGACCTCACGTGGCTGCGACAGCACGTCGTACCCGGCCACCTTCGCGGTTCCGCCGTCCGGCGCGAGGAGGGTGGTGAGCAGCCGGACCGTGGTCGTCTTGCCGGCTCCGTTCGGGCCGAGGAAACCAAAGATCTCACTGAAGTTTCCCCGTGC
>NZ_JAMWMR010000020.1 GCF_023887685.1 Streptomyces macrolidinus
TAGGGAGCAGGCTCGTATTGGACGGCACTGGCCGTTACCCTCGCCGTGCTCGCACGCGCGGTCCTGCCCGCCCTAGCGAGCCTTGGTGCCCTGTGGGAGGGCTCGCTCGCCGCTTGATGGCCGAGGAGGGGGCCTTACCGAACCTGTCTCGAGTGTCGAGGACGTCGTGAAGAGCGCGTTCACGAATGGACTGCGAGCCCCTACACGCATTCGCGAGGCACGCGCGTACTTGTATGCGGTGATTCGCGATGAGATCGGGCGGTAAACCGCTGACGATACACCCTGCCGACGCGGAGTCAACGCTCCTGCGGCTGTTCCCGGCCGACGTCACACCGGACCGAGTTGACAGTCGATGCGGCTGATCAGCTCGGTACGACGGGCGCGCAGCTCGGTCGGGGCGCAGGTGACGGCGATTCGGTGGGCTTCGATCAAAGGGCCGAGCTCGGGTCGTGGCTCGACCACGCCAGAGAAGAGCGGTGCCACCGACTCGACTGTCGGCCCCTGCGGCTCCGCTCCACCCGGCGAGGGGGCTGGGGCGGGCGGTAGGTGGCCGGCCTGTCCGTGGAACATGCGGGCAGTCAGGATCGCCGCCTCCCACACGCGCATGCTCTCCAGGCGTACCTGCGAGGCCAGTTCATCGCGTAGCGCGCACAGGTCGCTCCACGCCCGCTCGTGCTTGCGCAAGGCATCGCCGACTCGCCATACCAGGCAGGTATAGGTCAGCCTGGCACGCAGCAGGCCACGGCGGGCCTCAGCCGCGCTGTCCGCGTAGGGGTTGTAGGCGACGGCCTTCATCGCCACGGCGGTGATCGCAAGCACCAGCATCAGTACAGCGACCCAGCCGGGCGCGTAGCGGGCGCCCTCGACCTCCTCCATTCCCGTGTCACGGGCCCTCAGTACCGCCCACACAGTGACCGTGGACAACACGGCGGACAGGTAGAGGACGGGCAGGGCGAGCGAACCGAGCAAGGACAGTCCCGGGCGACGGTCGCGGAGAGCGTGCAGATACTCGCGTACCCGGTGCAACGGGGCCGCGATCGCGTGGCCGGACAGCATCATGGCCAGTGCCAGGACGACACCGGGTAGGAAGGAGACCGTCTGCTCGGCCAGTGAGACCGTCTCCTCACTGGAGGTGAGGTACTGGAAGACTCGCATGAAATACCACGCGTCGAACAGGGCCATGGCCGCGATGACCGGCCAGCGCAAGACCCGTATCCACATGTCGCGGCGGCGCCGGTCGTGGGCGCCGTCGTTCGCGTGGCGGGATTCGACTGCCTCGTGGGCCACTCGGCTCGCCCGGAGAGAGGCGGCGGCCTCGAAACGAGCCAGCGACTGGACCGCCTCCTCGGTCCGTGCGTGGGCGTCGATCGTACGGGTCCGGGCAGCGGCGAGTTGATCGCGGTTGTGGCCGACGAGCTCGGCGACCTCGCGGGCCGCGCGCAGCAGCATCCGCATCTCACCATTGTCCAGGTGTTCCGGGTCTCGTTCGGGACCGTGCTCTGCGCTCTTCACCAGTTGTCGGATGTCGCATCCACAGCCGTGGTGGCAGGGAATGCCTCGATGGGTCTGGGACATGGAAGACGTCCTTTTCTGAGACGTGCTTACGAACGGCTGGGGGCGGAGGCGGGTCGGTCAGCGGCGCACCGTCACGGTGATTTCCACACGGCGGTTGCACGCCATGGCCGCGTAGTCCGGTACGCCGTCGTGGTACTCAGGGGTGCATCTGGGCCGGTCGTCGGAGTAGCCACGGACGGACGCCACCGTGATCCCGCGCTCGGTGAGGGCGGACCGGACGGCCCGCGCGCGGGCCAGCGAGAGCTGCCTGCCGTGCTGTTCGCTGCCGCGTGAGTCGGTGTGGCCGGAGACGGCGACCGAGACGGGATCGAGGTCGTTGATTCGCAGGGCGGCGTCGTCCAGCGCGCTCTGTGCCGACCGGGACAGCTCCCCGCTGTCGGTCGCGAACAGTACGGAGCCAGGCAGGGTGATCGTGGTGCTCCGCCCCGACTGCTGTTCCGCGACGGCCGGGAAGGTCACCTCCGCTTCCGTCTCGCCGACCCGGGTGTTCTTTCCCGCCCGGCGGACCCGGGCAGTGGCGGCCACCTCGCAGGAGGAGGCGCCGGTCGCGTCGCACATCCTGGTCCAGAAGGTGGCCAGCCAGGCGGTCTGCGGAGAGGACGGGGCCTCGCCTCGGGCAGCGTGGCCTATGCCTACGAGGGTCACCTCAGCACCCGTCAGGTCGGGCAGTTCGCCTGTCTTGCGACAGCGCTCCACCGCCGCCTTGATCTCCGCCGTGCCGTCGAACCCGGCGGAGCGCAGGTCGGCGCAGCCGGTGTTCGTCAGCCCATCGGTCGCCACAACGATCCGGCGGCGGCCACCTTTCGAGCCGAGTTGGTCCTCGGCCGCGGCGAGCGCACCGAGCACATCGGTTCGACTGGTGCTCGGCGCTTCGGCAGCCAACTGCCGCAGCCGTTGTCTCAGACAGTCGCGTCGGCCGTCGCGCCGGTCCTTCTTCAGCGTGTCATTGCCCATCACGGGCGTGATGAACGCACGATCCACCGCCCAACTGACAGCGGCCCTGGTGCCATCGAAGCCGGCGACGGACAGGGTGCCGCCCTCCAGCGCCGAGGGATCGAGTTCCCTAGCGGCGAGCACAGTGGTCGCCCAGTCCGGCACCTGGTCCCCCGGCGGGGTGGTCCGGTCCGCCCGGGCGGACGGGCTGCGGTCCACGAGCACGATGGTCCGCTCCTGGGTGTGGTTCGCGCCGTCTGAGCTACGGCCCAGCCAGGCGCAAGGCCGCGCTTCGGGCGTGTCGAACGCACCGCAGCCGCTGCCTGCCAAGACGGCAGTCAGTGCCAACGCCGCGGCGAGGAGCCGACCAGGGCGTGCTGGGGTCAAGAGGTTCACTGGGGTCTCCAATACAGGAAAATGCGCACTTGTGACTGTTCTCCGGCAGAGACAGGGGGGTTACTGGAGTTCCTCGACCATTGGTGCCAGGAGGTCCTCCGCGTCCCGTTCCAATCCGTCCGCCCGAAACGCCACCGTGGGAGAGAAGAAGAGTGCCGATCTCTGGTCGGGGCTGACCGTTTACACGACACTCCACGCGTCGGCCCAGTTCACCGACACCAAGATCGGCATTCTCGGTGCCGTTCAAGCGGGCTGATGACCGCGGCCATACCGCAGGGCGACGTGATGCGCGAGGCGTGGGAACGAGGCGGGCCCGCCCGGCGCCTGGGCCACTCCCGTCCTGCTGTTGCTGCACGGCGACGTTCCTGCCCGCCGTGTACTGCGTGGTCCAGGCCCTCCGCCCCCCGCCTGGGGCCTCCGCCCACCCCCAACGGGTTCAGTCTGCCGTTGCCGCCATCGCCGACGGCACCGCTCCACCGGCGGACGAGGCCGGTGAACGCAAGGAAATCTGGCAGCTAATGGCAGTGACGGCCGGACTGTCCTTCCTGGTCCGCTACTGGCCTGATCCGCGCCGTTGTCTCAGTCCCGGGTCGACCGGGCCCGGGGCAGCGGCTCCGCCGGCTCTCGTCCGGAATCCAGCTCGCCCGGCAGAGGCAGGCCGAACAACCGCATTGCATGACCGAGTTGATGCTCATTGGTGGCGACGAACTCGAAGAGATCCTGCGCCTGATACGCCTTCGACTGCTTCTCCAAGAGCTTGACGAACCCGTCGACCTGGTTCTGTCGCTGCCGGAACATCTCACCGACCTCGGTGGCCGCCTTGTCCGGTTGCTCGGCCAACAGCACCGCCCATGGCGTCAACCAGGTGAGCGCGTCGTCGTTATGCCGCACCCCGGCCAACCCACCGGCGAGGAACGCCCGCCACTTCTCGGCGACCTCGCTCAGCAGCCGTACCTGAAGCGCGGACTTCGCGTACCGGTGCTCGATGTCCTGGAGTTCCAGAGCCGCCTTGCGCTGCTGTTCCAGTACCTCAGGCGCGGGCTGGAGACGGGCCACCGTACGACAACTCACCAGCCCGTTCTCGAAGCATTCCCCCTCCCGCAGGTGGTCGTTGACCGCGCGCTCGGCCTCCTCGGCACGGAACGGCTCGTAGCGGCGGGCGATGTCACGAACTCGCTCGGTGAGCCGTTGAGGCATGACCGCCTGATAGCCGTCGACGGCACGGCCGAGCGTCTGCTCGTCGAGGCGCCCCTCGGCGCACCAGTCGCAGCGGATCTCGACCTGGAAGCCGAACCCATCGCCCTTGGCGGGGGTTTCGAACCTGACGGTCGAGTTGCGATGCACCGACGTAATCTCCGGCACCTCGACCGTCATGGCTTCGAAAGACGTCCTTTGCTCCGGTCTGCCGCCAAACAGACCTCGCAGCCAGACGAACGGGCCACGACGCGATGTGCTGGTCACATCGACCACCTCTCCTCCAGAAAGGACTTGATGTATAGAGCCGTGTCGCCGTCGGGGAGTTGATGACCCCACAGCCGCAGGTGGAACAGCAGCCGCTCCCGAAGCCGGTCGCCCTCGACGTTCGGCTCGGGCAACTCGGCGAAGAACTCGGCCACCAGCTTGTTGAGTCCGGGTTCGTCCCCGGCCAGCTCCACCCACAGCCGCATGCAGTTCCAGCCGCACTGGCGGTGTGTACGACTGTTGCTGAGCAGGGTCCGCCGGCTCAGCAACAGCAGGTGCTCACGGGGCCCCGATTGCTTGAGGAAGGAGGTGATCGCTCGCTCGCCGCGGAACCTGCTGAGCCCCTGGAGACACTTCGCGGCGTCGTCGCGCAGCCAGTGGCGTGACGAGGCCGACCATTGGGCCAGCCGCTCCAGCACCTGGGCTCGTGATCCGGCCGCGTAGATCTCCCGTACCGCGGCCCACACGCTCTTCGTCCCCGCCCCGGCGATCCGCTCCAGACTGCTCAGCGCCTCCGCGGGGAACTTCGCACCGATCCGCGTGCCGTACGCGGCTTGGGCGCACGCCTGGAAGTCACGGCGCTGGGACCAGCGCGACAACAGGCGCTGAACCCGGGGGGCGAGCAGCGGATCGGTCACCGCCCGCTCCAGTGCCCAGGCCGCGGCGAACCGCCGCCGGTCGGCGTGTTCCCCTCGTCCGGATGCCCAACGTACGAGCAGTTCCTCGTGTACGTAGGCCCAGTCGAAGGTGGCCAGCAGACCGACCGTCTGAGCGGCGGACACCCGGATGTCCTCCTCGCCCCGGACGACGAGGCTGTCCAGCCACTCCAGCAGGGGGCCACGGGCCCCGCTGTGATCGTGCCACAGCACCTCCAGGACCGCCTCACCGAGACCGGGCTGGCTGACCCGCACCAGGCACTCCGGGTCCCGGGCCCCGACCGGTTGCCCGGTCCGGTCGGTGAACTCCACGTCGGAGTGGTCGAGCCAGTCCCGCACGCTCTCCTCGAACAGCGGCATCGCCGGGACCGAGGAGGGTGAGCGCACCCCGTGCAACAGCTCCGCGAGCCGGTGGGACTCCCGGCTGACCCGGCTCAGCGTCGTACCGTCGAGCACCACACAGGCCAGCAGGAACGCGTGCGACCACAGGGACAGCTGCTGCCTTCCGGCCCCGTCGGCCGCATTCTTCTGCGGAGGTCGGAGAAGCCTCACCGCTTTGGCCCGCAGCTCGGCTCCCAGCCCCTGCACGATCTGGTCGACGTCGTCGCCGTCGCGCACCCGCCGCGCCAGTTGACCGGCCAGGCTGGCAACCTCAGCCATGGCCCTGCGTCCGCGCAGGTCTTCCCGCAGGCCCTCGTGCTCCAACAGTTTGCGGCAGTCCAGCGGCCGGTCGGCGAGCAGCACCATCAGCTGCCGCTCCAGCACCAGGAACGGCATCCCGTCCGCCACCTCGTGCTCGACCACGTGCTCGGTCAGACCTCCGACCGGCACGTGGTCGTCGACGATGATCACCAGTGGAGAACGACCGTACGTCGCTGCTCGCAGCCGTATGAGCAGCTGCGGGCGCAGCTCGTTCGCCCACTCCGTGCCGTCACCCTCGATGACGTGGCCCCGGCTCGGCTGAAGGCCTCTTTCGTCCGTCACCAGCCGACGCACACCCGCCTCTGAGTCCAGGACGACGACGCCGGTGTCCATCGCCTGCCGCACGGCGAGCAGTGCCGTGGTGTAACGCCCCGAGCCGGGGGCCCCACGCAGCACCGCGACCCCGTGTCTGGTCAGGTGGTCGACCAGAGCGGTGTGCGTGCCCGGTGCCACGTACAGCTCGCGCAGCCGGTCCAGGTCGTCCTCCGGGACCCGGCCGTCGACAGGGTCGACGGCCGGGTGGCCGTAGTAGTTCTTGTAGATCGTCCCGGCCGCGTCGCCACTGCCGAAGCCGACAGCTCTCGCCTTGATTCCCCCGTCGACGACGGTCTGCGCCAGGCCCCGTTCCCGCAACTTCCGGATATGATCGACCTGTTCGTCGGTCGTCTCCGTGCCGGCAGGTGTGGACGCGGTCTCCTCCTCATCGGCGGACGGCTCAGCCGGAAGCGAGTCCATGAATTCGCTCACAGGTTCGATCTTGTCGTCCATGTCTCACGCACCATCACCCGTAGTACTTCTTGTGCATGGTCCTGGCCGCGTCGCCGCTGCCGAAGTGGAAGACGCCGCCCTTGTTCTTCTTCACCACGTTGGTAAGCGCAGGGGCCGCGGCCTCTTCCGGCTCAGGGTCTGCCACGAGAGGCTCCAGCTCCTCCCGGCCGTGCTCCGGTACGTGGATCCATCCGTAGCCGCTGAACTCCTTCTGGTGAACGTGCGCCCTGACGTACCGACTCGGATCCAGGCCCTGACCCTCGCCTCGGAGCCGGACCACGTCCTGGTAGACCCGGTCGGAGACGATCAACGCAAGATCAGTCGAGCCGAGAGCCTCCAGCACCCGCTTCAGTTGGGGCGCGTTGAGATAGCGGGCCACGGAGACGGGGGCGGGCCCGCTGTAGCCGAGAGCGGCCGTGCGGGCCACGCCGAAGTCGATGGCGAGCCGGAGCCGCATCCGCTCCTCTTCCGCTCGGTTGGCGTTGCGCTCGCCGAGCCCGACGGCCAGGCTCCGTACAAAGCCGCCGAGGACCACCGGTTCCTGGGTTTCGAGCGGCAGGACGGCGAATTCCTGATCGCCTTGCGGCTGACGTTTCCAGGCCGTGCGGTCCAGGCCGCTGAGCACCGCCGCCTCTTCCAGCACCCGCACCAGGTCTGCTTGGAAGGTCTCCTGGCTCGGAGTGTCGAGGCGGCTGTACTTCTCCACGTCGGCAGCCATGCACAGATGCCGCGTGATGCTCTCCTGCGAATGTGTCATGGACTCGGTCACCCATCTGTCTTGGTCGAACGAGGTCGGGCGTCAACTGTGCGCCCGGAGACGGGGAACACCGAGTGGGTCGTAAAAATACGGCTTTCGGCAGACGGTGCGGGCGATTCCCTGTTACGGAACGGCCACGGGCAGCTGGGCGACTCCCCTCAGCCGATTCAGGTCGAGGACAGTGGTACGGCGGTAGCCGGTGGTAATGAGTTTGTCTCTGCGTAGTTCGGCGAGCGCCTTGTGGATGGTGACCTCCGCCGAGCCGGTGAGCGCGGCGAGTTCCGGCTGAGTGAGGTCGACCCCTATGACCAGCCCACGCGGCACCGGATGCCCGTACGAGGTCGCCAGCTCGGCAAGCACGCGGGCAAGCCGCACCTTGACCGGATATCCCCCGAACTCCACTCGCCGTCGGTTCGACCAGCGCAGCCGCTGCACGACGATCCGGTTGACCGCGCGCGCCGCCTCGGGGTGGGATTCGAGGAAGGACCGGAGGTCGGACTCGCGGACGATGCTGGCGACGATCTCTCCGCAAGCGGTGACCGTGGCCGACCTCGGCGCACCGTCGTCCATGGCGGCCATCTCGCCGACTATGTCCCCTCCGACCCGGATGGCGAGCAACGCCTCGTGGCCGTTGTCCAGACGAGCGGTGACCTTGACGAATCCGGAGCGCAAGAGCACCACATGGTTGGAGAAGTCACCCTCATGGATCAGGATCTCTTCGGGTAGGTAACGGCAGCGGGTACCGATCCCGAGCAGCTTGGTGCGGACGGGTTCCGGCAGGCCACCGAGGAAACTGCGGGCGGGCCACCCCTCCGGGCCCTGAGATGGGGACTGCTTCGTCAAGGGCATTCCTCTCCTTCTCCGCACCACTTTGATCTGTTTCTGATCCGTGGGAATCATCTGTTCCAGAGAAGCAGTTGTTAGGGGACCAGGGCAGAGTGCGCGGAGGATCCGCCTGATGCGCTGGGCGCACAAGGGGCGCACACCAGATCAATAAGCGCCCATGCGGCGACCTCGGTTACTACGCGGATGCCAGCCAAGGGGCGTGAGCGATGTGTGAGCGGACGACCCGATGCGGGTTTCGCAGGTTCGAATCCTGCAGGGGCACCGGACCGGATCTTCCGTTCTAGTGGTCGTCGCAACACCCCAGTTCAGGGGATGCGATGGACTTCAAGATCCGGGAGCTGCGGACCGTAGCCCAGGGACGTAAGCGGCTGCTGCGTGAGCGGGAGGCATACTCCCAGCTCATGCAGCAGGGCCTGAGCAACAAAGAGGCATGCCGGATCGTCGGCATCAACGAGAAGACCGGTCGGCGCTGGCGTAACGGCCGCAGTGCCGACCGCAGGCAGAAGGCGGTTGCGAAGGACTGCCTCACCACCTGGCACTTCACCGTCACGAAGGTCGAGACCACGTTCACAGGGAAGGTCACGGTCTACAAGGCAACCCTCAAGGACAAGGCCGACGACTCCTGGCAGAGGGTCGTACGGGGCCGCTCTTCGACAAGCTGCATCAGGGCGACGAGGTCACCGCCACCGGCTGGCGCCGCGACATCGTCGCCCTCAGCAAGGACGGCGTCCGCCAGAACACCTCCGACGCACCCCGCGACGAGCACCACGGGAACGTTGCCCTGGGCGTCCTCGTCGCACTCGTCGCAGCCCAGTCGCTGGTATTCGGCGCGGTCCGCCTGGCCAGGCCGACCTCCTACGCGCCCTTCGCCTGGGAGCCCTACGGCAGGTGGCTGGCCTTCACCGACATCTGCGTCGGCGTGGGTGTGGGGGTCGCGTCGGTGCGGGTCGGCATTCCGTGGTGGACCGAGCTCGTGACCGGGCCGGTCCTGGTGTGCGCAGTGATGGCGCTGCTTCTGCGTCGGCAGCAAGCACGCGGCCGCGGCCTCGGTTGTCCAGCATGCTCACTGAGTCCACACCCGCTGGAACTCCTCGGCCGAGATCGTCTCCATCGGTTCCTCTTCGAGGTCGAGCGCTTGGTCGGTCAGGAACCCGTGCTCGTCCTCCATGTACTCCCAGTCGTGCCGGTGGAGTTGGCCGGTCGAAGTCAGCTCGGCTTGCTTGACGGCGATCAACTCGCCGCGGTCGGGTACGGCCTCGAAGTACCACAGGCCGCCGTCCTCGTCAGCGCCGCGGAAGTGGTGCCGCAGGGTGGCGTTCTCGTCGAGTGCTCGGTAGTACGCCACGAGCTCTGCTCTGATGCGCTCCAGATCGGCCACGCGATCATCGTGCCTGTGGAGAGCTGATTCTGACCAGTCGCGTTCTTGAGGCCGGTCGCCGTCGCCGCGTCACCTGGGCTGCACAACCGCGAATTTGAGTCGGCCCAGGCCCTTCGGCCGATCTACTCTTGCCCCATGCCGCATGGGAAGACCTCGTTCGTCTGCCTGCCCTGCCGGGCCTCGTACAAGCAGCCCTACCCCGGCCGCTACGACCACGACCGGGTCTGTCCACGCTGTGCGGAACCACTGATCCATGTCGGCTCCGCCTTCGCGGCGCCCAAGAGGCGAGACAGCTCCGCCTGGCGCACGCTCTCCGTGTTGCTGCACGCCGGAGTCCGCTTCCACAAGAGCTGCTGCGGTGGCCCCGGTTACCGCCCTCGCACCCTCAGGGAGGTGCGCGAGCGAATGAACTACGCCCAGACCACCGGGGAGCCGATCGCCCAGGCACTGGTCCTGCGCGAGCTGCCCCAGCGGCCCAGCGGGTCATCTGCTTCGTACCGATCCAACTGATCGTGTCGGACAAGCGAGTTACCAGGCTTGCGTCCGGTATCGACGCTCCAGGTCAGCCAAGCGGGCACTCGTGGTTGCCTAGGATTGCCGCATGGAGTCGCGTGGTCAGGCCGGTCGGCAGGTCAAACGAATAGAGCAAAAGTGGGGCTTCGGGCTGGCCCCGATCAAGCCGAACGTGCAGCGCGGGCGCGTCGAGGCCGCGCGGACGGTGCTGGCCGCGATCGCCCAAGGACACCTTGCGGCACTCGGTCGCCTCGACGACCTCTCCACGATCAAGGGGCTGTTCACCCGGACGTACAAGAAGGACCAGTGGGACTGGTTCACGGTATGCGCACAGCTCGGCTACCCGTCCCGCAAGGAAGCACGTCAGGCGTCCGGCACGCTCCAGCACCTCCGCCGCTGCCTCCGGGACGCGAACTGGAAGGAGGCGACGGCGGCTACGGCGGCCCTGGAGCTCACCGGAGTCCCCGACCGGCTGCGTGACTTCGCCACCGGCACGTCGGCTCCCCTCGACGGCCGCGGCTTCGTCTACGTGCTCTCCACACGCGAGGCCCCCGAGATGCTCAAGATCGGTTACACCAACCGTGATCCCCTGACCCGGGCCAAAGAGATCAACTCGGCCACCGGCGTGATCATCCCTTGGGGTGTCCGCGGCGCCTGGAGCGTGGCCCACGCCCACCGGATCGAAGCAGACATTCACGCCCTTCTCGCCGACTACCGCGTCCGCAAGGACCGCGAGTTCTTCAACATGCCCTTCACAGAGGCAGCCGACGCCATCGAGAAGTACGTGACAGAGGCCCGCTGACCGTCGAAGCAACTGCGAAGTCACCTGGGTGCCTCGGGTTCGCTCGTGAGATGACCCCACGAACAGGTGACCACCTCCCGGAAACGGCACCCCGGACGTCACAACTCGCACTACGGTCAGCGCAGTCAACACGCCCGGGGGGACAATATGACCAATCCATACACTGTGCCGCCGCAGCCACCCGTCGCCACCGCCCCGAAGTGGGCGCGGAAGCGGTATGTGCTGCCGGCGATCGGGCTCGCGTTCTGCGTTGGTCTCGGCGCCGGGGGCGGTGGGCAGGAGAAGGACGGGAACGATGCCAAGGCCGTGGCCGACAAGGTTCGGCCGACCGCCACGGTCACCGCGACAGCGACGGCCACGGCGACGGAGACCGCCGCACCCGAGCCCGTACCGACCGTGACGGCTACGAAGACGGTCAAGGTGGAGGTGACCGTCACCGCGAAGGCGCTCGACTCGGGATCGGGACACGGCGGCAGTTCGTCCGGTGGGACGTCCGGGGGCGGCGACTCCAGCTCTTCAGGGGGGTCCGACACCGCTGCCGGGAACGGTGCCACCGCTCGATGCAACGACGGCACGTACTCCTACGCCGCCCACCACCAAGGCGCCTGCTCGCACCATGGCGGCGTTGCGGTCTTCTACCGGTAGCCGACCGGACACGCCGTCGTACGGAACGCGCCAACGTCCGCCCATGGAATGGAAGTTCATCCGCTGGAGCCGTGAAGGCCTTGTGTCGG
Source organism: Streptomyces macrolidinus (assembly GCF_023887685.1). Lineage (GTDB taxonomy): Bacteria > Actinomycetota > Actinomycetes > Streptomycetales > Streptomycetaceae > Streptomyces > Streptomyces macrolidinus. The sequence goes on from NZ_JAMWMR010000020.1 coordinate 11,522, forward strand.
TGACATGTCCGCATCATCATGACCTCTACGGGATCCATCTACCCGCATAGATCCTCTCCCGGATCCTCCGCGGGACCGGTTCCGTTCGTTTCGCGTTCCCCCGTTCCCCCCGTTCCACCCGGCACCACCCCCTGACCGCGTGTCACCCCCCACTTTGACCTGGAGGACCGATCCTCGTGAGACCCAGACAGAGCCGTCGGCGCGGCACCCTCACCGTCACCGCGGCCACCCTGGTCACCCTCTGCGCGGCCCAGACCCTGACCGCCGCGGCCTCGGCCTCCGCGGCGCCGGTCGCCGAGCGGGCGGCCGTCTCGGCGCACTCGCACTCGCACTCCGCCACCGCGTCCGCCGTCACCGCCGCCCAGGACCGGGCGGCGCGGGACATCGCGCGCTCGCTCGGCGACGCGGCCTGGAGCGCGCGGCTGCGCACGGACGCGCTGAAGTCGTCCGAGGTGTCCGTCACCGAGCGCGCGAGCGGGCAGCTCAAGTCGCAGCTCGCCGCCGCCGACCAGGACATCGCCGAGGCCAAGGGCCTCGACACGAAGACCGGCCCGCTGCTGCGGCTGCGCCTCGGGGACCGCTCGATGCGGTCCGCGCTGTCGGCCGGTACGGCCCCCTGGGTCGCCGCGGCCGTCTCGGACGACGACGTCACCAGCGTCACCGCCTACGACAGCCAGGGCCGCGCCCACCGCCTGGACGCCCGCAAGGCGCCCACGCGGCCGGTGTACGTCGTCGACGTCGACAGCTCCAAGGCGCTGGCGGCCGGTCTGGACGTCCTGCGCGAGGAACTGGTGAAGGAGGGCGTGCAGTCAGCGGCGCCCGCCACCGTGAACACCGCGGCGAGCGCGGCACCGAAGGCCGCCGCGGCCACCGACGGCTACTGGACCACGAAGATCACCGCAGTCGAGCTGTCCGACGACGAGGAGCCCTGGATCAAGGGCGCCGCCGAGATCTACACCCTGGTCAGCGGCTTCGGCCAGGACGGCAAGGTCCGCGTCGACCCCGTGGACATGCCGTATCTCGACTACGAGGGCACGGTCTACCGGCCCAACCAGATCCTGGTCAACTGGTCGAACTACAAGTACAACCTGGCCGACGCCGTGATGATGGAGGAGGACGGCAGCACCAACTACCGTGACCTCGCCAAGGCGATCGCCGCGGTCCTGCTCACCATCACCGACCAGGGCACCTACATCCCGCTGGTGAACGCGATCCTGGACGCCATACCGAACGACTGGTGGACCGACGACCCCGACTACGTGGACTCCTGGTACACCCTGGCCCGGAACAACAACGGCACGTACTACGGTGCCCGCGGCAACGGGTGGATGACCGTCGAGCCCTACTTCGTCCAGCAGTTCTGACGTACGAGGACCGAACCGGGCCTGCGGGACGGATGGTCCCGCAGGCCCTTTCGTATGCGTACGACCACGTACGACGGTGAGGTCCCTCTCCGGCTCACGCCCCTGTCACGTAGGGTCGCCCGACCGGGTCTCGGTACGTGCCCGGACCGCCGATCGGAACCGAACACCTGGGGGCGTGAAGATGACCGCGCAGTCCTACCTCACCGAACTCTTCTCGCTGGAGGGCCGCGTCGCGCTGGTGACCGGAGGGAGTTCGGGGATCGGCCGGGGCATCACCGGAGCCCTCGCCCGCGCCGGGGCGCGGGTGGTGGTCGTGGCGCGCCGAGAGGAGGAACTTGCCGCCATCGTCGCGGAGTTGACCGTCGACGGCTGTCAGGCCGCCTGGGTCAGCGGCGACTTGAGCACCCGCGACGGCGTACGGGCCGCGGCCGACGAAGCCTCCGCCGTGTTCGGCGAGCCGGACATCCTCGTCAACTCCGCCGGGATCAACCTGCGTCCGCCGATGGGCGAGCTGACGGACGAGGAGTGGGACACCACCCTGGCCCTGAACCTGGAGGCCCCCTATCTGCTCGGGCAGCGCTTCGGGCCGGGCATGGCCGAGCGGGGCTTCGGGCGGATCATCCACATCTCCTCGCAGCAGGCGCACCGCGCCTTCGTACAGAGTGGTGCGTACGGCGTCTCCAAGGGCGCCCTCGAGTCGCTGGCCCGCTCGCAGGCGGAGGCGTGGTCCCCGTACGGCGTCACCTGCAACACCCTGGTCCCGGGCTTCGTGATGACCCCGCTGAACCAGCGGCTGTCCGCCGATCCGGACAGGGTCGCCGCGCTCGCCGCGCGCACACTCGTCGGGCGCAACGGCCTCGCGGAGGACTTCGCGGGCGCGGCGGTGTTCCTGGCGAGCCGCGCGTCCGCGTATGTCACCGGCCAGTCGGTCTTCGTCGACGGCGGGTTCTCGGTGCACTGACGGGGCTCGCCCCACCTCTTCGTACGACTCCCGTACGACTTTACCATCTCTTTACAACCTGCCCCGTCGCTGCCTCGTCTCTCCGCTCGATTCGTACCTCAGCCCGCCGCCTCGGCGGGCCGACGAAAGAGAGCGACCGATGCGCCGAACCGTCCTCAGTGCCGCGGCACTTGCCTGCACCGCTGTACTGGCGGCCACTGTGCCCGCGTTCGCCGACGCGGCGACCCCGTCCCCCGTGGCCACCGCCCCGACGCACACCGCCACCCCCACCCCGGTGCCGACCAGCCCCGCCGCCTCGGCCCCCGGCTCCACGCAGCCCAAGCCGGAGCCCTCCATCAGCGAGGTTCCCGAGCCCGTGGCGACCAGGCCCACGGAGCAGGGCCAGGTCTCCGTCGTGCCGAAGGGCGCGCCCGACACCGGCGTGGCGGAGGAGTCCTCCGGGTCCGGCTCCCAGGGCGCGCTGATCGGCGGGGGCGCCGCCGCGGTGCTCGCGGCGGGCGGCGCGGTGTTCGTCGTGCGTCGCCGGCGGGCGACCGGGGCATGACCCTGTTCTCCCGGCGCGCCTTCGCCGCCGCGGTGCTGGCCCCACTGCTGCTGGTGGGCTGCGGCGGCCCCGGCGACCACGGGTCCGGGGCCGCGCAGGACCACCGGTCCACGGTCGCGAACTCCCCCCGTACATCGGGGGATTCGTCCGGCCCCGCGCACACGGCGCACGCCCTGCGGCATTCGGCCCCGGTCAGGCTGCGGATCCCGGCCATCGGAGTCGACACCCCGGTCATGCGGCTGGGGCTGGCCGCGGACGGCAGTGTGCAGGTGCCCCCGATCACGGCGGACGACCAGGCGGGCTGGTACGGCCACTCGCCGACCCCCGGTCAGGTCGGTCCGTCGGTCATCCTCGGCCATGCCACGGTCGGCGCCTACGGCGACGGGGTCTTCCGTGACCTCGCGCGGCTGCACCAGGGAGAGCGGATCGTGACGCGTCTGGAGAACGGCTCGGAGGCCGAGTTCACCGTCAGCGCCGTGCGGACGGTCGCCAAGGCGGCCTTCCCCACGGACACCGTCTACGGGGACGTGGACCGTCCGGAGCTGCGGCTCATCACGTGTGGCGGGCCCCGGACCGGCGACGGCTACCGGGACAACGTGATCGTCTTCGCCACGCTGAGTTCCACGATGAGTTCCACCAGTCCCTGACCCCGTCCCGGATCCCGGCCGACGGAACCCTCTTCCGTCGGCCGGGATCCTTCCCTACGAGTGCCCTCACGACCATGGAGTGCGTTGAAACGGTCCCGTGACAAGGCAGCGTCCGAGTTGTTCGCCGCCCTCTACCCGAGCCTGGCCGGCTGGTGCCGCCGTCTCGTCGACGACGACGAGACGGCCCACGAGGTGGCCTCGGAGGCCTTCACCCGGCTGTGGGCCCGCTGGACCTCCGTGGAGGAGCCCCGCGGCTTCCTCTACGTCACCGCGGCCAACCTCGTCCGGGACCACTGGCGCAAGCTGGAGCGCGAGCGCAAGGCTCTGCGCCGCGTCACCACGGAAGCGGCCGTCCGCCCGCACACCGAGCAGGCCGACCCGTCGGTCCGGCTGCTCGTGCAGTCGCTGCCGGAACGACTGCGCGTCCCGATCCTGTTGCACTACTACGCTGACATGCCGATCCGGGAGGTGTCCGCGCTGACCGGGCGCAAGGAAGGAACCGTCAAGGCCGACCTCCACGCGGCCCGTGAACTGCTCCGCGTCCACCTGAGGAGAAGCCTTGAGCACACGCTTTGACGACGACCCGGAGTTCGGGTCGGACGACCCGCTCGTGCTGCTCCTGCGGTCCTCCCCCGAGCACCTCGGGCCGCCCCCCGGCCGCTACGAGGAGATCCGCCGCGCCGCGAGCCGGCGCAAGCTGCGGCGGGCCGCGACCGGGGCGGGCCTGACCGGTGCGGTCGCCGTCCTCGTCGCGCTGCCCTTCTACCTGTCCGGCCCCGCGGCGCCCCCGTCCCCGGCGGTCCCTCTCGCCCCGCCGCCCGCGAGCAGTCCGGCGAAGCCCGCCGACCCTTCGGCGACGCCCACACCGATCGCCTCGTATCCCACGGTCACGCCCGCGCCCCGCGAGTCCGCTACCCCGACCAGGCCACCGGAACCCACCGTCGGGCCACCGGAACCCACCATCAGGGCGCCGCAGCCCTCGAACCCGTCGTCGAGCCGGCCACCGACCCCCACGGCGACGAGCCCGGACGAGCCGTAGCGCTCAGACGCGAGAGACGGTTCCGCAGTCCGTCGATCGGTCGGCGTCGAGGCCCTGGCTGCGGTCGTACGGGTCCGTCGTCGGGCCGGTCCGGTCCGCGCCCGCGGGGTGGGACGAGTCGAAGTGTGGGTGCAGATAGCCGTCGTAGACGTCGCAGGCCGTGTTGCCGACGTTCACGTCGTGGCGCAGGACGGAGATCTTCCCCCGGGTGACCCGGTACCGCGACGGGTCGGCGAGTTCCACGTCGAGCACGCGCCGCACGATGGTGCGGGTCACCTCCTTCGCGCCCCGGTCCGCGCCGACGACCGGGTAGACGAAGGTGTAGTCGGCGTGCACGGTGACGGCGGCGTCCCGGCCCTTCTCGAACGTGATGCGGCCCCGCGTCTTGACCACGTCACCGGCCAGGCGCGCCTCGGCCGGGTCGAAGCGGCTGAACATGGTCAGCGGATCGTGCTTCTTGTCCGGCTCACGCAGGGCGGTGTCGAGATCGTGGAGCAGGTCCTTCTGCTGGGGCTCGATCAGGTCGAGTGCGGCGGTGGGGCGCGCGCCGCGCAGGGTGACCGGTTCAGGTTCGCCTCGACCAGGAGCTTCTTGGTCTGCCGCAGCCCCTGCTCCACCCGCTCCGCGGACAGCGGGCCGACCGCGGTGGCCTTCGGCAGGACGATCCCGGCCTCTCCGTCGGCCCAGCGCTCGGCCGGAGAACCGGCGAACGGCCGTGCCAGGGTGGGGACTCCGGGGTCGGACGTGGGCGGCGCGGTCGGGGCCGCCGTCTCCTCCGGCAGCGCCGCCGCCGCGGCGGCCTCCCGGTCCCCTGAGCCGAAGGGGTCACCGGGCAGCAGCGACGGCTTCATCGCGACGGCGGCCACCGCGAGCGCGACGGGCACGCCGAGGAGCGCCCACCGCCGCCGACGCCGGGCCGACCGCCCGTTCATCTGCTGCCAGGCAGGCCCCGTACGCCAGCCTTCGGGCAGTTCGCCGCGCGCCTCCCGCTCCCGCAGTCGCCGGGTGACCGTACGGGCCCGCGCGGACGGTTCCTTGGGGGCCGAGGCGCGGATGTCCCGCTCGCTGTCCCTGGCGAACTTCTCCCAGATGTCATCGGGCAGCGAAGAGGGCTCGGCCCCCTCCCCGGAACCGGGTACGGGCTCCTCGGACGGCTTGTCGGCCACGGTGCGTACGTCTCCTGTCGACTCGATCGGTGACAGCAGAGCGTACGACACCCGTACGACAGTCCGACCGGTGCGCGACTGCCGCCGGACGGGTCAACTCTCCTCCGCGACCAGGTGCTTGTCGGGTTCCGTGTCCCGCTCCCGGTGTCGGCCCGGCAGGGCCAGCGCCAGGGTCGCCGCGAGCGAGGCCGCCGCCATCGCCGTGATCGCCGCACCGGGCGTGGTCAGTTGGGCCACGCCGCCCGCCAGCGCCGCGCTCACGCCCTGCATCGTGAGCATGCCGGACGAGTGCAACCCGAGGGCGTGACCGCTCAGTTCCTCCGGGGTCAGCCGCATCAGGCGCTCCTGCTGGATCAGGCTCGCGCCGAAGCCCACCGAGGCCAGCGCCGCGCAGGCCGCCGCCACGGGCACGGCGGGGTGCAGGGCGAACACCAGGTACGGGGCGGCCAGCAGCACCAGGAACGGGATGCCGAGGCGGCGGCGCAGGGCGGGCGGCAGCAGGCGGCCCGTCGTGACGTCCCCGGCGAACATGCCGAGTGCCGCGCACGCGAACAGCGCACCGGCCCGGTCGGGGGCGTAGGAGACGAACAGCGACTCACAGCCGACGACCAGGCCGTTGGGCACCCAGAGCAGCAGATACGTCGTACGGCGCGGCGGGGACGACCACAGCAGCGCGTTGGTGCGCCAGGTCTGCGCGATCGACGGGCGGCCCGCGGCACGGGGAGCACGCCGCGTCAGACCGAGACGGCTGACGATCGCCGCCCCGAGGTAGAGCGCCGCGGCCACGCCGAGCGTGGTGCGCGGCGACAGCGCTGCCACCAGCACGCCACCCGTCGCGTACCCGGTGATCTGCGCGATCCCGCTGACCATGTTGAACACCGAACGGCCCAGCAGATAGCCGTCCTTGGACAGGATCTCGGTCAGCAGCCCCCAGCGGACCCCGCCGCCGAGCGACTGGACCAGGCCGAGCAGCAGCAACACCGCGAAGACCCACGCGATCGGCAGGCCCGGCGTCGCCATCAGCGCCGTACCGGCCGCGAAGGCGCACGCGATGCCGGTCATGGTCGCGCGCGGCGGCAGCCGGTCCGCGGCCGACAGCAGCGTGGTCGCGCCCACGACCTGCGCCAGTTGCGGCCCGAACATGCTGATCGCGGAGAGCAGGGGCGAGTCGGTAGCCCGGTACACCAGCGTGCCGAGGGCCAGCCCGCCAAGGGTCATCGCGGCGGTCTGGAGCGAGGTGGACAGGAAGAGCGGGGTGAACTCCCGGGTGCGGAAGAGGTCGGAATAGCTGCGCATGCCCGGAGTCTGAGCAGGTCGCGACAGCGGCCGTTACTGTTTCGCGCACACGCGAAACGTGGAGGGAGCACGCGCCGCCATGGGTCTCTGGTACGTCAACGCCGACACCCTCGCCGGGAGCCGGTTCCGCATCTCACCGCTCGCCGAGGTCTTCGCGAGCCTGCAACTGCTGCACCGGGGCACCGCCTCCCACCCGGGGGAGCGCGCCTGGCTGACCGCCCATCTACCCGCCTACCAGAGGAAGTTGGCCGCCGACCCGGTGACCGCGCTGCTGGTGCGCTGCGGTCTCGGACCGGAGTGGATAGCGGACTTCCTCACGCCCACCCCGAGGCGCGGGGAGAGCTTCGAGGAGGCCGTGGCCCGCGTGCGTACGACGCCTCCGGCCGAGGCCCGCGGCCATGTCACCGTCGCCCTGCGCGGGCCGCTCCCCGCCCGCCTGGACCGCGACGACCTGCCCGAGCGCGCCGCCGAGCTGTTCACCTGGGTGTGGACGCGGACCGTAGAGCCCTCCTGGGACCGGCGGCGGCGCATCCTGGAGGCCGATGTGGTCGCACGGTCCGCCCAGTGGAGCCGGGGCGGCTGGGCCGCCGCGGTGGACGCCCTGCGGCCGGGCCGTACCCGCTGGCTCGGCGGCAACCGGCTCCAGGTCAACCTCCACGAGTATCCGCCGCGCGAGATCTCCGGCGCCGAGCTGGTCTTCGTGCCGGTCACCCCGCAGACCGGCTGGGTGTCCTGGGAGGAGCCCGACCGGTACGCCGTCGTCTACCCGTGCGCGGGCGTCCTGGCCCAGGGGCCGCGCGAGGCGGTGCCCGCGAGCCTCGGCGCGCTGCTCGGACCGGCGCGTGCCGGAGTCCTCGTACTGCTCGACTCCCCCATGAGCACGAGCCAGTTGGTCGCGGTGACCGGGCAGGGGCTCGGCTCGGTCGGCCGGCACCTGAGGGTGCTGCTGGAGGCGCGGCTGGTGGAGCGACGGCGGGCGGGGCGGTCGGTGCTGTACTCCCGCACGGCCGCCGGGGAGGTCCTCGTCACGGCACAGCGGGGCTGACGCGCTAGGGCCTGTCGTCACATTCCCGTCGTCGCCCGCAGGGCGGCCCGGCGGCGTCTGGTGCGTGCTCTCGGTGTGCCGGGCGGAAGCCCTCGTACTGGATGTACGTGGGCTTTCGTCCGGTGCGGCGAGAGGGCGTGCCGGGCGTCGCCGGGCAGACGGGAATGTGACGACAGGCCCTAGGTCACGGCGCTCCGCGTCGGTGCGGGTCCGGTCGTCAGTGCAGCTCGGGCGGGCAGGGCGTGCCCCGCGGGAACTGGTACGGCGCGCCCAGCCGGTAGGTGCCCGGTCGCGGGGCGAGCAGTTCCGTCCACTTGTCGCCCGCGGCGTCCTCGGGCGCCTCCCGGACACAGCCGTTGAGGTTCTCGTACGTCTTCGGCATACCCTCCGCGCGGTGCTGGGACTTCGCGGTCTCCCGCGGCGGCTTGACGCCGTTGCCCTCCTCGTCGACCAGGCCCAGCCAGGGCGAGTACGGGACGCGGATGAGGACCCGGCCCGCCTTCGTCACCCGCATCGTCAGCTCGCCCTGCTCGGCCCGGTCGACCACCGCGGGGGGATCCGCCAGGGGGGTCGGGTCGGTCACGGCGAAGAGCTGGAAGGTCTCGTCGCCCCAGATCTGCTGGAGATACGGCATGCCCCGCTGGACGAGCGCGCGCTCGCGCTGGCCGCCGGTCGGGTCCGGCTCCCCCTTCGGCAGCACCACGAAGTGCACCGACCAGCGTTGCAGCCAGTCGTGGTAGTTCGCGGAGTTGAGCGTGTCGTCGTAGAAGAGCGGGTTGCGCTTCATGTCTGCCTGCCGGTTCCAGCCGCGGGCCAGGTTGACGTACGGGGCCAGCGCCGACGCCTCGCGGTGCGAGCGTGCCGGGACGACCTCCACGCGGCCCTTCTCCGCGCCCGCCAACTGGAGTTGGTTCACCAGCGGGGCGATCTCGCGGGCCCAGGACGCCGCCGGGGCCGTGTGGACGATGTCGTCGACCGTCTTGGCGCCGATCCAGACGCCGAAGCCGGCGCAGGCGATCACGAGCGCGTACCACTTGCGGCTGCGCGGCACCGTGAACGGCAGGGCCGCGGCCAGTGCCACGCCCGCGAACAGCATGGCGAGCCGGGTGATGTTCGAGCCGATCTGGGAGCTGATCAGCCAGACCAGGAGCACGGCGATCGCGTAGACCGCCGAGGTGATGCGTACCGTCTTCCACTCCTTGGGGACCAGGAAGTAGACGAAGACGGCGTAGAGGACGGGCAGGCTCGCCGATCCCGGCCCCATCGGCTGCGTTCCGGAGAACGGGAACAGCCAGGCCGACAGCGCGACCACCGCGGACGGCGCGAGGCCGAGGGCCCATGCGCCCGGCAGGCGCTTCTGGAGGAACAGCGCCACCGCGACCAGGCCGACGAACAGGCCCGCCACCGGGGACGCCATCGTGGCGAGCGCGGCCAGCGGCGCGGCGCACAGTGCCTTCGCCCAGCGCTTGTAGCGCCAGCGGTGGGGCCAGCAGAAGACGCAGGCGGTGGCGCCCAGCGCGAAGGCCATGCCGAGCCCGAAGGTCACCCGCCCTGATATGGCGTTGCACACCAGAGCGAAGACCCCGGCCAGGGCGGGCCACCACGGTTCGCGGACCGCGCGACTGCGGACGAGGATGAGCGTGAGCAGTCCGGCCGAGACGGTCCCGGCGATCATCATCGTCGTACGGACGCCGAGTACGGACATCAGATACGGCGAGACCACGCTGTACGACACGGGGTGCATGCCCCCGTACCAGGCGAGGTTGTACGCCGAGTCCGGATGGCGGCCGACGAACTCCGCCCACGCGTCCTGCGCCGCGAGGTCGCCGCCGCTGTTCGCGAACGTGAAGAACCAGACGAGGTGCAGCACCCCGGCGAGGGCCGTGATCGTCAGGACAGGGTGCCTGCGGGCGAGGTCCGCGCCACGGGAGGACCGCAGCCTGGCGAGCAGGGTGCGCGGGAGGGGCTCGCCGGTCGGCGCGCCATGCGGTATTCGCAAGGCCGAGGCCCCGTCCGTACGACGGCCCGGTTCGGCGTCGTCGGCGTGTGTCGGCTCCGCTGTGGCCACTTGAGGCACTCCCCGTGTCCTGTCCTGCGTGACGGCGAGCGTCCCGTCCGCCCCCGCTTCACGACCGCGTTGCAGCGGTTGTCGACCTGTCCGATTCGTGACGCTAGCACGCACCTCGCCGCGGGTGTTCCCGGGTGGGGATCCCGCGGCGAGGGACTGACAGTGTGCTTGCGGCGGCGGCTCAGCCGATCCGGGTCAGCCTGTCCGTGAAGCCGGGCTCCACCAGGTCCGCCTGAAGGGCGACCGGGACCTTCACCGCGCCGTCGGAGCTGCCGTCGCCGACGGTGAGCGTGCCCACCGTGGTACCGGCCTTCGCGGTGTGCGGTACGTCCTTGGCGTCGAAGGACAGCTTCACCTGGAGCCCGGACCAGCCGACCGCGGTGACGTCCTTGGTGACGACGACCGGGGTGTGACCACCGAGCTGGTCGTCGACGTACCCGACGACGTCACCCTTCTTCAGGATCTTCGCGGAGGTCGGCACCTTCTGCGCGGCGAGCAGGGCGGTCTTGCTGACGGCGTTGACCGTGTCGAGGATCGACCCTCCCTTGTACTGGGCGAGGATCGCGCCGACGATGGTCACCGTCCGACCGCCGACCTGCTTGTGCGTGGCGAAGAGGAGGTTGCCGCCGGCCGCGGTGGTGGTGCCGGTCTTCAGACCGATCGCGCCGATCGTGTACGGCAGCGAGTTGTAGTTGTTCCAGGTGTGGCCGGTGGGGTCCGTCCAGCTCGCCGCGCTGGTGATGTTCACCATGGCCGGGATCCGCATGGCCGCGGTGCCGAGCTTCACCTGGTCCTCGGCGGTGGAGACGGTGGACTTGGTCAGCCCGGACGGGTCCGTGTACGTCGTGTTGGTCATGCCCAGTTCCTTGGCGGTGTCGTTCATCTTCTTGACGAACGCTTCCGAGGAACCCGCGTCCCAGCGCGCCAGCAGACGCGCGATGTTGTTCGCGGAGGGGATCATGACGGCGGAGAGGGCCTGCTTCTCGGTGAGGACGTCACCTTCCTTGACGGTGTTGAGCGTGGACTCGTCACCATTGACGTCGTAGCCGGCCTCCTTGGCCGCCGTCGGGTCGATCTTGATCTTGGGGCCTTCCTGGCCCGGCTTCAGAGGGTGGTCCCTGAGGATGATGTACGCCGTCATGGTCTTGGCGACCGAGCCGATGGGCACCGGCTTCTGCTCGCCGAAGTTGCCCATGGTGCCGATGCCGTCGACGTCCATCCAGCCCTGACCCTCGTCCGGCCAGGGCAGGTTCACCTTGTCGCCGTCGAACGTGTAGCTGTCCTTGGCGGTGAGCGCGAGCGTCGGGGTCGGCAGCGGCCGTACGGCCTGTGCGACCGCGAAGATGATCACCAGCAGGACGACGAGCGGCGTCCAGATCTTGATCCGGCGCGCTATGGTCCGCACCGGAGTCTCCGGCGGCGGCGGGGTGTTGGTCAGCTCGGCGAGCAGATCCATCGGCGGCTTCGGCGGAAGCGGCTGCTGGGTGGTGCGCTCGGGGCCGACCTGCGGCAGCGCGGTGGTCGCCTCGGCGGTACCGGCGGCGGGCTTCGGCTTGGCCGGGGCCTGCTCGTCCAGGGACTTCAGCGCGACGAACTTGCTGGTGCGTTCGGTGCCGGAGGTCGCGTCGGAGGCGGGCGCACCGGACTTCGGCTTGTCGTCGTCCGCCTTGGCCTCGGAGGGCTTGCCCTCGGCGGACTTGGCGGCCCACGCCGGACCAGGCTTGCGCGCGGGCGTGTCGATCTCACCCTCGTCGGCGGATCGCTCGGACGGCTTGACGTCGGGGCGCTTGAGCATGGTCGTGGGCTGATCCACGACCGGCTTCCGGACCTTGAAGATCGCGGTGGGCTGATCGACGGAGGGCTTGGAGCCCTTGTCGCCTTCGCCTTCGGCTTCCGCGTCCGGGGACTTCTTGGAGTCGTCCTCGGCCTTGGGTGCCTTCTTGGCGTCCGAGTCGGGCTTCGCGTCGCCCTTGGCTTCTTCCGTCTCGGCCTTGGGGGCCTTCTTGACGTCAGGCTCGGGCTTCGAGTCGCTCTTGGCTTCGGTCTCGGCCTTGGAGGTCTGTTCGGACTTGCCCTTGGCCTCGGAAGCCCCGTCGGCTTCGGTCTCAGCCTCGGACTCGGAGTCCTCCTCGGCCTTGGCGTCCGCCTCGACTTCGGACTTCGACTCGGACTCGTCCTCCGACTTGCCCTCGCTCTTGGGCGCGTCCTTGGCGTCGGCGCCGGAGTCCGCAGACTCGGCGTCGCCCTCGGAGGCATCCTCGGTCACCGCCTCCGCAGCGCCCGCGCTCCCGCTCCCGCTCTTGGCGCCGTCGACCTGCTCGGCCTCCGCGGCCTCCGCGGCCTCCGCGGACTCGTCCTCGGCCGTCACGGCCGACGCGTCATCGGAACCCCCGTGCCCCGCGCCGGACTTGGCCTCGGCGGACGCGCCCTCCGCGACGTCCCCCGCGCTCCGTACCCACGAAGCCAGCGAGGCACGCCGCGCACCGTCGTCCCCGGTTCCCTTGCCGCGTCCGGCGACGCCCCAGGCGTCCGCACCGGTCTCGCTGTCAGCCGCGTCACGCGGCTCCCGCGCGGAGAACACCGCCGTCGCCTGATCGGCCCCCGTCTTCTCCCCCGCCTTCTCCCCGGTCAACACGACCCGGGGATCGTGGCCGGTCCGGGTCGCCCCCGGAACCGGAGCCCCGCTCCCCGACGTCGCTTCCGCCGACGACCCCTGCTGCTTCGACCTGTCGGGGGACTCGCCCGCCACCGATGCCTCCTCGTTGCGCCCCGCCCACGCGCGCGCTTGCCGAACCACGAACCGCCGTCCGGACATCGCTGTCCGAACCATGTACCAGTGTCCTGTCTGAGAGATTGACCCCTGCGCTAGACGAGAACGACATACCTGTCGGTTCCACTACATTCCGGTCACGCACTCTCGACAGACCAATGTGAGAGGGGTCACCCTGTCATTCATCCACGCGGGGAGGCATGGATGGGCAGGAGCCGCAGAACACTTCCGGAAGAGCTTCTGTTGCTGGCGCTGGACCCGGCCACGGGTACCACTGCACAGCCGCAGTCGCTCGACCTCGGTCTGGCCGGAGCACAGCTCGTGGAGCTGGCACTGGCCGGACGGATAGCCCCAGACGGGGATCGTATCGCCGTGGTGGTGCCACGGCCGACTGGAGATCCGACTCTGGACAGCGCGTTGGAGTTGCTGCGCAGGCGTGGCGCTCCCGTACGGGCGGTCCATTGGATCGGCGGGCCGCGCCTCGGTCTTCGCCAGACGTATCTCTCGCACCTCGAACGGTGCGGCATGGTCCAGGCCGTGCCCGGCCAGATGTGCGGGGTGCTGCCGACGACGCGCTATCAGGCGACGGAGACGGCCATCAGCCGGGAGATCAGGGCCCGGCTGGACACCGCGATCCGTACCGGCGTGCCGCCGGACGCCCGGACCGCGGCGCTCGCCGCGCTGGCCCACGCGGTCGGCCTGGGCAAGCACCTGTATCCGGGCAACGAGGGACGCTCGTCCCGCTCCCGGCTGCGGGATCTGATCAGGCACGACCCCATGGGCGGTCTCGTGGCGCACGCCGTGATGGACGTCCAGAACGGCGTGGGCGCCCAGCCGCGCCGTGGCCCGGCGCCGTCTCGCCGCCAGGCCGCCTCGGCCAAGTCCGCAGCGGAACCCGCCCACGGCGTTCCGATGCAACCGCATCACCACGGGTCCATGGCGCGCGCCGTGGCCCACTGACCCACACCTCACGAACCGGAACGCGCGCCCCTCACCGAGGCCCGTTCCGGAAGCCACCGGCCCGCGCGGGACGGGTCGAGACCGTACGTCGGACGGCGCTGCGGCCTCACCGCCCCGCGCGGTCGCATGCCGACCGCCGTACGCGAACTCCCGGCCCCCGGTGGTTCCTTCGTACGACAGCGGCAGAACCGTACGACATCTTCGGGCCCCGGGGGCCAACTTCTGGCCAAGTGACGCCCAACGAGCGTGCAGGCGCCGCATATCCGCGGTTTCCCAGCGGTAGGAAACACCTTGGTGGCAATCTGCTCAGCAGCAGATAGGCAAAGCAGGGGCACGCAGCCGGAGGTACACATCCGTGGCGTCGAATGTCAATCCCACCGTCCGGCGACGCCGGCTCGGACAGGAACTACGCAAGCTCCGTGAACAGAAGGAGATGACAGCCGAAGAGGTCGCCGAGCGGCTCCTGGTCTCACAATCGAAGATCAGCCGGTTGGAGAACGGCCGCCGCAGCATCAGCCCGCGCGATGTACGCGACCTGTGCGGGGTGTACGAGGTCGAGGACCAGCACCTTGTGGACTCCCTGATGGAAATGGCGCGGGCCTCGCGCCAACAGGGCTGGTGGCACGCCTTCAAGGACATTCCCTACAGCGTCTACATCGGCCTGGAGACGGACGCGGAGTCGCTGCGGGTCTACGAACCCCAGATCGTCACGGGCCTGCTGCAGACCCCCGCCTACGCCGAGGCCCTCATCCAGGGCGCGCTGCCCGAGACGCCTCCGGCCGACATCGACAGCCGGGTCAAGGTCCGGATGCGGCGCCAGGACCGCATCACCGACGAGAAGAACCCGCTCCGGCTGTGGGTGGTGCTGGACGAGGCCGCGCTGCGCCGGATCGTGGGCGACCGCTCCGTGATGCGCGAGCAGTTGGAGTACCTCGCGGACATGTCCCGGCTGCCCCATGTCACCGTGCAGGTACTGCCGTTCGACGTGGGCGCGCACCCCGGACTCAACGGCCAGTACGCGATTCTGGAGTTCACGGACGCCGCCGACTCGAGCGTGGTCTACCTCGAAGGCGTCACCAGCGACCTGTATCTGGAAAAGGCCCACGAGGTGCAGAAGTACGCCGTGATGTACGAGCACTTGCGCGCGCAGGCGCTGAATGTGGATCAGTCCCGTCAGCTCATCGCCGATATGGCGAAGGAGTACGCGCCCTGAGCATTCCGTATCGAGAAGCGCCGGACCATACACCAGCAAATCCTCAACACGTACGTGACTCTTGGGATTTGCCATCCGGTCGGGTGAACGGCCGCTCCGGGCCGCGAAGTTGTCGAGTAGCTTCCATCACGCCATCAGCAAACAGGTTGGCTCGGATCGCACCGCGGGCATGCGCTGTGACCGTGTGGCGATGACAGTAACTCGGCAACTCGCACCGGAGTGAACATGGCAGTTCTTCAGGGTTCCACGACCACGTGGACCAAGTCGTCGTACTCGGCCGGAAACGGCGCCTGCGTCGAGGTCAAGTCCCCCCTCCCGGCGGCGCTGCAGGTCCGGGACTCGAAGGTCATCGAGGGTCCGGAGCTGACCTTCCCCGCGGATTCCTGGAACGCGTTCGTGACAGCGGTGGGCCGGGGGACGTCCACCCTCGTCTGACGCGTCGATGACCGCGTCCACAACCGCACAGGCACACCGCCAGAGCCCTCTCGACCGGCCCGCCGTCCCGGCCGAGGGGGCCCTCGCCTGTCCGGGGAGTCACGGGGTCACGTGCTGGCAGAGCGCGCCGGTGGCGATGTCACCGGGGTTGCAGGTCACCGACGCGGTGTTGGTGCCGGTCGCAGTGACGACGTAGTTCGTGATCTCGGTGGGAATACCCTGCGGACCCTGTGCCCCCTGGGTCCCCCTGCGTCCTGAACGCCCTGCGGCCCCGGCCTGCCCTTCTTGCCCTTCGTCCCCTTCTTGCCGTGCCCGTGGCCATGGCCGTGATCACCGCCGAAGGCACCTGCGGCGCCGTTCGGGCCGGGCAGTGCCACGCCACCGCCACCGCCGCCGGACCTGTGGATCGCGTCGGCGACGGCCGCCGCGCTCGGGGCGGCATTCAGCGTCACCGCAAGCAGGCCGGCCGTCACCAGGGCGGCGGACTTCACGCGTGAACTACGGATCGGTCACGGCTCACGGAGAACCTTCCTCACGAACTTCCAGGGATCGGACCACAAGCACGCACACGCAACGCGCGGCATTCGCACATCTGTCCCGTGGCCTTGGCATCGAATTCGAGCTACAACGCCGGCCTTCACCTGCCGCAATCGACCGAATACGATGCGAAACATCTCTCGGATGAAGATCACCCCTGCGCCGCACGACGTTCACCGCAGACGAGCAGTGCCCCGAGGTCAAGGCCTCGGGGCACTGCGCGTGAGTTTGCCGGGCAAGCGGGTCAGCCCACGTGCTGGCAGACCACGTAGACCGTGGTGGAGGCGGTGGGACTGACGGCGGTGCCGTCGGCCTGCCACCCAAGGGGAACGCTGCCCGAGACCACGGGGGTGGTGGCAGCCGCGGCAGGCCCTGACGGCCCGGCCGTGACCCCGGACCCGCTGATGGCGGTGTCACCGCCGTTGCAGAACGCTGCCGCGGTCGGGGCGCCCGTAGCGCTCGCGATGTAGTTGCTGATCGCGGCGCCACCGCCCTGGGCCCCCTGCGGACCCTGCGGCCCTTGCGTCCCCTCTCCCTGCACGCCTTGCGCGCCCTGCGGACCCTGGGTCCCGGCACCGCCCTGGAAGCCCTGCGAGCCTTGCGCCCCCTGGGTGCCCTGCGCTCCCGTCACACCCTGCGGCCCCTCAATACCCTGCGGACCCTGGGTCCCGGCACCGCCCTGGAAGCCCTGCGAGCCTTGCGCCCCCTGGGTGCCCTGCGCTCCCGTCACGCCCTGCGGCCCCTCAATACCCTGCGGCCCCAAGGCCCCCTGGACTCCCTGCGGCCCCGACGCCCCCGTCACGCCCTGCGGCCCCTGCGGACCCGTGCCGCCCTGGAAGCCTTGCGGCCCCGGCTCCCCCGCCCCCTGCACACCCTGAGAGCCTTGGGAGCCTTGCGCGCCCTGGAATCCCTGCGGTCCCTGCACCCCCGCGCCCGTCACGCCCTGCGGCCCCTGCGGACCCGTATCGCCCGGGATTCCCTGCGTTCCCTGGACCCCTTGCGGACCCTGCGCCCCGGTCCCCTGGACGCCCTGAGCGCCCTGCGGACCCTGGGATCCCTGAACACCCTGCGCCCCCTGCGTCCCCGCCCCCGTCAGACCCTGCGGGCCCTGAGGCCCCGTACCGCCCTGAGAGCCCTGAGCCCCCGTGCCACCCTGCGGACCCTCGGCCCCCTGTGGGCCCAGAGCGCCCTGGACTCCCTGTGGACCCGATGTCCCCGTCACACCCTGCGGCCCCTCAATACCCTGCGGACCGAAAGCACCCTGGACCCCCTGGAACCCCTGGGAACCCTGAGACCCCTGAGCACCCGTCAGCCCCTGCGGTCCCTCTGCTCCCTGCGCACCCAGAGCCCCCTGGGCCCCCGGCGGGCCCTGCACCCCAACCCCTTGCACACCTTGAGCACCCTGAGGACCCAGAGCACCCTGGACACCTTGGAAGCCCTGGAAGCCCTGCGGCCCCTGTGTCCCGGTCCCCTGCACGCCCTGAGCGCCCTGAGCGCCCTGGGACCCCTGCACACCCTGGGCGCCCTGCGAGCCCTGCGGACCCTGCGTCCCCTCTCCCTGCGGACCCTGCGGACCCTGCGTCCCCTCCCCCTCCGCCCCTTGCGGACCCTGTGCCCCCTGCGCGCCCTGTGGACCCTGCGGACCCGGTCTGCCCGCCTTCCCCTTCTTGTGCTTGCCCTTCTTCCCCTTCTTGCCGTGGCCGTGGCCATGGCCGTGATCACCATCGAACGGGCCCAGGGCGCCGTTCGGGCCGGGCAACGCCGCGACACCACCACCGGACCTGTCGATCGCGTCGGCGACGGCCGCCGCGCTCGGGGCGGCATTCAGCGTCACCGCAAGCAGGCCGGCCGTCACCAGGGCGGCGGACTTCACGCGTGAACTACGGATCGTTCTACGGCTCACAGAGAATCTTCCTCACGAACTGCGCGGGATCGGGCCGCAAGCGCGCGCACTCGACGCGCGTTCGGACATGCGCGCACGTGTCACGTCACCTTCGGCTGCAGACGCAGGTCAGCTTCACACCGCGTCATCGAACGAATTCGCTGCCGAATCGTGTCCCTGACGAAGATCACCCATGCGGCGCGCAGCCGCTCGGCCGACATACGTGAAGGCGCCCGGAGGCCGAGCCTCCAGGCGCCTTCACGTACTTCCTGTACTACCGGTATTTCCGGGTGACGCAGACGGCCGTCAGACCTCGCTCAGAACGCGATCGCGTCGCCGAAGTGCATCCCGCCCTGGTTGATCCCGCCGTTCACCTCGGGCCGGGGACGCTCGTGCCCGAACGGACCGAAGTGGGGCCGCTCGTGCTCACAACGCCCGAAGTCACGCCCCTCGTCGGCGAAGAGACCGAAGTGGGGCCGCTCGTGCTCGCAGCACCCGAATTCGTGACGCTCGTGCCCGAAGGGACCGAAGTGGGGCCGCTCGGGTCGGCAGAAGTCGTCGCGGCGCTGCCCGACGTGTCCGATACCCCGGAACCACTCGGGACGGCCGTTGTGGTTGTTGAGCTCGTCCTCGTGCTGGTTGTCCATGATGACCGGACCCTCGGCCAGGATGGTGGTGCTGTCCCCTACATGCGTGGGGCCCTGGATCTCCGAGGTGGGCGTCATACCCGGAGCGCCCTGGGGGCCCTGGGGGCCCTGCGGCCCGGGGATGCCCGGCCTGCCCGGGATACCCGGGACACCCTGCGGACCCTGGGGACCCCGCTCGCCGCGCTCGCCCTTCGGGCCCCTCTCGCCCCTCTCGCCTCGCGGCCCCTGGCCGCCACCGCCGAGAGGACTGAAGGCACCTTCCACGCCGGGCACCGCGACATCCGCGCCGCCGGACCTCTGCATCGCGTCGGCGACGGCCGCCGAGCCCGACGCCACGTTGAGCGCCACGGCGAGGGCGCCGGCCGCTACCAGGGAGACGGACTTCACGCGTGAACTTCTGATCGTTCTACGGCTCACTGAGAACCTTCCTCACGAACTTCCGGGGGGCAAGCCGCGAGCACACGCACTCGATGCGCACCGTTCGCACACGTTCACGTCGCCCTTGGCTACAGACAGAGCCAGCTTCCACAGAGCGTGATGGAATGACTACTGTCCGATCCGTGTCCTACGTGAAGATCACCCAAGCGGCACGCAGGCGACATGAGGCGACGGGCTGGGAAGGCCACCGAGGCGCGCGAAGGGCCGCCGGGTCGAAACACGGCGGCCCTTCGTGACGGAACCCCGCTCAGTTCTCCAACACCGGGAGCAGTTCGGGCAGATGACCGTCCGAGGCCGCCGCGGTGCGCTGCCGCTCCTCGGGGACCTCGCCGTACAGCGTCGTACGGGGCTTCGCCGGGCGGCCCGCCGCCTCCGCCACCGCGACCAGGTCCCTGACGGACTTGTACGAGCCGTAGGACGAGCCCGCCATGCGGGAGATGGTCTCCTCCATCAGGGTGCCGCCCAGGTCGTTGGCGCCGGAGCGGAGCATCTCCGCCGCACCCTCCGCGCCCAGCTTCACCCAGCTCGTCTGGATGTTGGGGATCCAGGGGTGCAGCAGCAGCCGCGCCATCGCCGTCACCGCGCGGTTGTCGCGCATCGTCGGGCCGGGGCGGGAGATACCTGCCAGATACACCGGTGCGTTGGTGTGGATGAAGGGGAGCGTCACGAACTCCGTGAAGCCGCCGGTCTGTTGCTGGATGCGGGCGAGGGTGCGGAAGTGGCCGAGCCAGTGGCGGGGCTGGTCGACATGGCCGTACATCATCGTCGACGAGGAGCGGATGCCCAGTTCGTGCGCCGTCGTCACGACCTCGATCCACGTCGCCGTCGGCAGCTTGCCCTTGGTCAGGATCCAGCGGACCTCGTCGTCCAGGATCTCGGCCGCCGTGCCGGGGATCGTGTCGAGGCCCGCCTCCTTGGCCGCCGTCAGCCAGGCGCGGATCGACATACCGGTGCGCGTGGCGCCGTTGACGACCTCCATGGGCGAGAAGGCGTGCACATGCAGGCCGGGGACGCGGGACTTCACCGCCTTCGCGATGTCGAAGTAGGCCGTCCCGGGCAGGTCCGGGTGGATGCCGCCCTGCATGCAGACCTCGACCGCGCCGACGTCCCACGCCTGCTGGGCGCGGTCGGCGACCTGCTCCAGGGAGAGCGTGTAGGCGTCGGCGTCCGTGCGCCGCTGGGCGAACGCGCAGAAGCGGCAGCCGGTGTAGCAGACGTTGGTGAAGTTGATGTTGCGGGTGACGATGTAGGTGACGTCGTCACCGACCGCCGAGCGGCGTACGTCGTCGGCGACCCGGCACAGCGCGTCCAGCGCCGGGCCGTCCGCGTGCAGCAGGGCCAGCGCCTCGTCGTCCGTCAGCTTCGTCGGGTCGTCCGCCGCCGTGCGCAGCGCCGCCCGTACGTCCGCGTCGATGCGCTGCGGGACCATGCCGGGGGCCGCCGCCTCGCGCAGCGCCTCCCAGTCGCCGTACACCTGGTCGAAGTCGTCGCGGCGGTCGCCCGTACGGCCGTCCGTGTCGATCGAGTGGTGCAGATCCGTCCGGCCGGAGGGGACGAAGACCTCCTCGGGTTCCTGCCACGGGTGGCCCTCGACGACCGCGTCCGGGCGGGCCAGGCCCGTCTCCGGGTCCGCGAGCGCGCGCACGTGCGGCAGCAGCCGGGGGTCCAGCCAGGGCTCGCCGCGCCGTACGAACTCGGGGTAGACGCAGAGGCGTTCGCGCAGCTCGAAGCCCGCCGCCGCGGAGCGCTCCCGCAACTGCTCGATCTGCGGCCAGGGGCGCTCGGGGTTCACATGGTCGATGGTCAGCGGCGAGACGCCACCCCAGTCGTCGATGCCCGCGCCGATGAGCCGCTCGTACGCGTCGTCCACGAGGTTCGGCGGCGCCTGGAGGCAGGCGCTCGGGCCCATGACGTGGCGGGCCACGGCCACCGTCGCCACCAGTTCGTCCAGCTCCGCGTCCGGCATGCCGCGCATCGCCGTGTCCGGCTTGGCGCGGAAGTTCTGGATGATCAGCTCCTGGATGCCGTGGTACGCCCGCGCCACCTTCCGCAGCGCGAACAGCGACTCGGCGCGTTCCTCGTACGTCTCGCCGATGCCGATCAGCAGCCCGCTGGTGAACGGGACCGAGGAGCGGCCCGCGTCCTCCAGGACCCGTAGCCGCACCGCCGGTTCCTTGTCCGGGGAGCCGTGGTGCGGGCCGCCCGGCTCGGACCACAGGCGGGTCGCCGTGGTCTCCAGCATCATGCCCATCGACGGCGCGACCGGCTTGAGCCGCTGGAGGTCGGTCCAGGACATCACCCCGGGGTTGAGGTGCGGCAGCAGGCCCGTCTCCTCCAGGATGCGGACGGAGATGGCGCGGACGTAGGCGATGGTGTCGTCGTACCCGTGCGCATCCAGCCATTCGCGGGCCTCGGGCCAGCGGTCCTCCGGCTTGTCGCCGAGGGTGATCAGGGCCTCCTTGCAGCCGAGGGCCGCGCCCTTGCGGGCGATGTCGAGGACCTCGTCCGGGGAGAGGAACATCCCGTGTCCGGCGCGGCGCAGCTTGCCGGGGACCGTCACGAAGGTGCAGTAGTGGCACTTGTCCCGGCACAGGCGGGTGAGCGGGACGAAGACGCTCTTGGAGTACGTGATGACACCGGGCCGTCCCGCTGCCTCGAGACCGGCGTCGCGGACGCGGGCGGCCGAGGCGGCCAGGTCCTCGAGGTCGGCGCCGCGGGCCTGGAGGAGTACGGCGGTCTCGGTGACGTCGAGCGCGACTCCGTCACGGGCGCGTTTGAGAGCGCGACGCATGGAGTTCTCGGTGGGGCCCGTTCCAGGGGTCGCCGAAGTCGTCATCCCCCGAGCATACGTTCACGGGGATCAGGTCATAAGGGGCGGATACGGACCGGTGGGGCGGGTCGAAGGCGGGCCGCGGGCACCGGCCGTGGCGGCGACCGCACACCGTCCCGCCGGTACTTGGCCGCCGATCGCCTTACGTTGCACGGGAGTTCACGCGTGAATGCCACAGTGGTACGCGTGGTACGTGCCACCCCGCGCCATCCCCGCAGCACCCCCTGTCCCGTGACACGTTGGGAGCACCGGCATGTGCGAGAACGACCACGGCATCGACCGACGCGCGCTGTTCGTGACGGGCGCCGCCGCCGCGCTTACGTTGGGAGCCGTGAGCTTCCCCGAGAGCGCCGCGGCGGCGAACGGCCAGGAGACGAGGACCGTACGCGGCACGCTGCCGACCGGCTCCCCCGACTACGTCTATCTCCCGGTCGAGGTCCCCGCGGGCGTGCGGGAGATCAAGGTCGCGTACACCTATGACAAGCCGTCCGTCCCGGCCGGTACCCAGGGCAACGCCCTCGACATCGGCATCTTCGACGAGCGCGGCACCGAGCTGGGCGGCAAGGGGTTCCGCGGCTGGTCCGGCGGCGCCCGCAGCGAGTTCTTCCTCCGCGCCGACGAGGCCACGCCGGGCTATGTCCCGGGCCCCGTGCGCCCCGGCACCTGGCACATCGCGCTGGGCCCGTACACGGTGGCGCCCCAGGGCCTCGCGTACGAGGTGACGATCACGCTCGCCTACGGCGCCTCCGGCCGTACCCCGACGCCCGTCTACCCGCCCTCCCGGGCCAAGGGGCGGGGCCGCGCCTGGTACCGCGGCGACTGCCATCTGCACTCCTGGCACTCGGACGGGCGCCGCACACCGGCGGAGATCGCGGCACTGGCTCGTGCCGCCGGGCTCGACTTCATCAACTCCTCGGACCACAACACCCATGCCTCGCACCCGCACTGGGCCGACCAGGCGGGCGACGACCTGCTGATCATGCTGGGCGAGGAGGTGACGACGCGCAACGGCCATGTGGTGGCGCTGGGCACCGACCCCGGCACGTTCGTCGACTGGCGTTACCGCGCCCGCGACAACCGCTTCGGGCGGTTCGCCCGGGAGATCCACCGGGCGGGCGGACTGGTCGTGCCCGCGCATCCGCACGCCACCTGCGTCGGCTGCGGCTGGAAGTTCGGGTTCACCGACGCGGACGCCGTCGAGGTGTGGAACGGCCCGTACACACCGGACGACGAGGTGATGCTCGCGGAGTGGGACAACACGCTGGTGGCCGCCGTCCGGGAGGGGCGCGGCAGGTGGCTCCCGGCGATGGGCAGCAGCGACGCGCACCGGGACCCCGACGCGGTGGGTTCCCCGCAGACGGTGGTGCTCGCCGACGACCTGAGCCGTCCCGCCATCCAGGAGGGCATCCGCGCGGGCCGCTCGTACGTCGCCGAGTCCCAGCACGTGTCGCTGGCCTTCTCGGCGGTCGGTGACCGCGGGGAACACGCGGGCATCGGCGAGCGGTTGAAGGTGGCGCGGGACACGTCGGTCACGGTCCGCCTCGAAGTGCGGGGCGCGCCCCGCTGCACGGTCCATCTGGTCACCGACCAGGGGACGCTGTTCACCAGCGACCCGCTGCCGGTGTCCGGGACGGGCACGGTGGAATGGCGTACGACAGCCGCGTACGCGGCCTACGTACGGGCGGAGTTGCGGCACGAGACGGCGGCGGGGCCGCTGCCGGGGGCGCTTGCCGCGGTCACCAACCCGATCTTCCTCGGCGGGGCGTGACCGCTCACGCCGCTCCGGGGACACATCGCACGGCACGAAGAGCAAGGAGCAAGCCGGTCATGTCACAGCAAGGCGACCGCAAGTACCGGACGATCACGGCCTTCCAGCGGCGCATCAATCCGGTGCTGCGCCGACTGCCGTTCCAGACGGTGCTGGAGACGGTGGGGCGCGTCTCGGGTCAGCCGCGGCGAACTCCCGTGGGCGGGCGCCGTGTCGGCGACTCCTTCTGGCTGGTCTCCGAGTACGGCGACAGGTCCCAGTACGTCCGCAACATCCGGGCGAACCCGAGCGTCCGGGTCCGTATCAACGGCCGCTGGCACACGGGAACGGCCCATCCGCTCCCGGAGGACGACCCCAAGGCCCGCCTCCGGAAGCTCCCTCGTATGAACAGCATGGTGGTGCGGGCCTTCGGCAAGGACCTCCTGACGATCAGGGTGGACCTGAACACCTGACCCGTACCAGGGGAGTCGGGGTGTGACGCCAGGGCAGTATTCGGTGCAAGAAGGTGGACGGGACGTCGCGCGCGGGGAGATCGTGTGAGGGCCTTGTGATGTAGCGCGCAGTGGGCTGTGATCGCCGTCTCGCACGGCTGACGTATCCGCCATGAACAAGGCAAACTGGCCTCTTGGCCGTTAAAAGTTCGGAAGGGCGCCAGGGGGCAGCGATGGACGGTGTACCGCGGATTCCGGAGCAGCAGGCTCTCGGGGAATCAGCGGCACTGCGCTTCGGCGTGCTCGGACCGGTGCGCGCCTGGCTGGGGGACGAGCCGCTCGCGATGGGCTCGCCGCAGCAACGCGCCTTGCTGGCCGCACTGTTGCTGCGCGAGGGACGTACGGCGACGGCGTCCGAGCTGATCGACGCGCTGTGGGGCGACGATCCGCCGCCGCGGGCGCTCGCGGCCGTACGGACGTATGCCTCCCGGCTGCGGAAGGTGCTGTCCACCGGGGTGTTGGTCAGTGAGTCGGGTGGCTATGCGGTGCGCGTCCGCGATCCGCACCACCTGGACCTGGTGGCGGCGCAGGATCTGGCGGCGGAGGCGGAGAAGGCGAAGGGCTCCCAGAAGCTGGGCCGGGCCCGGGAGTTGCTCAACGAGGCACTGGCGCTGTGGGACGGCGAACCGCTGGCCGGTGTGCCGGGGCCGTACGCGGACACGCAGCGGGCACGCTTGGAGGAGTGGCGTCTCCAACTCCTGGAATCCCGCCTTGACATGGACCTGGAGCAGGGCTGCCATGCCGAGGCCGTCTCGGAGTTGACCGCGCTGACGGCGGCGCATCCGCTGCGCGAGCGGCTGCGGGAGCTGCTGATGCTCGCGCTGTACCGCTCGGGCAGGCAGGCGGAGGCCCTGGCCGTGTACGCGGACACGCGCCGTCTCCTCGCCGACGAACTCGGGGTGGACCCGCGGCCGGGTCTGAAGGACCTCCAGCAGCGGATCCTCCAGGCCGATCCCGGCCTCGCGGAGCCGTCGGCCCCGGTCGCCGACCCCACCCCCGCTCGCGTACGCCCTGCCCAACTCCCGGCCACTGTTCCCGACTTCACGGGCCGCGCGTCCTTCGTCGCCGAACTGGGCGAGGTCCTGGCGTCGGCGGAGGGCCGGGTGATGGCGGTCTCGGCGCTGGCGGGCATCGGCGGCGTGGGCAAGACGACCCTCGCGGTCCATGTGGCGCACCAGGCCCGTACCTCCTTCCCCGACGGGCAGTTGTACGCGGACCTCCAGGGCGCGGGCCAGCGGGCGGCGGAGCCGGAGACGGTGCTGGGGTCGTTCCTGCGGGCCCTCGGCACCCCGGACTCCTCGATCCCGGACTCGCTTCAGGAGCGGGCGGCGCTGTACCGCTCAGTGCTGGACGGGCGGCGGGTGCTGGTGCTGCTGGACAACGCCAAGGACGCGGCCCAGGTACGCCCGTTGCTGCCGGGCACGGACGGCTGCGCCGCGCTGGTGACGTCGCGGGTGCGGATGGTGGACCTGGCCGGTGCCCATCTGGTGGACCTCGATGTGATGTCGCCGGACGAGGCGTTGTCGCTGTTCACGAAGATCGTGGGCGAGGAGCGGGTGGCGGCGGAGCGGGAGGCGGCGCTCGACGTGGTCGCGGCGTGCGGCTTCCTTCCGCTGGCGATCCGTATCGCCGCGTCCCGCCTCGCGGCGCGGCGCACCTGGACGGTGTCGGTCCTCGCGAGGAAGCTCGCGGACGAGCGGCGCCGTCTGGACGAACTCCAGGCGGGCGACCTGGCGGTCAAGGCCACGTTCGAACTGGGCTATGGCCAACTGGAGCCGGCCCAGGCCCGCGCGTTCCGCCTGCTGGGCCTGGCGGACGGCCCGGACATCTCCCTCGCGGCAGCCGCGGCGGTCCTGGACCTGCCGTTGGAGGACACCGAGGACGTACTGGAGTCCCTGGTCGACACGTCGCTGCTGGAGTCGGCGGCTCCGGGCCGCTACCGCTACCACGACCTGGTCCGGCTCTACGCGCGTGCATGCGCGGAACGCGACGAACACCCGCCGAGCGAGCGGGGGGCGGCGATGTCGCGGTTGCTGGACTTCTATCTGGCGACGGCGGCGGGTGGCTACGCGATCGAGCGCCCGGGGGACCGGCTGGTGGATCACCTGCAGCCGACCGCGTATCCGGGATTGAGGTTCGAGGACCGGCACCAGGCCCAGGACTGGTTGTACTCGGAGGCGGCGTCCCTGCTCGCCTGTATCCGTCAGTTCACGGGATCCGAGACTCTGCTGCACGCGATCGACCTCCTCTGGGCGGCGGTCGACCTCACGGAGTCGGGTGCCAACTCCAAGGAGTACGAGGCGGTCGCCATGGCGCTGCGCGACGCCGCGCGGGCCCGCCAGGACAGGCGGGTGGAGGGCCGCGCTTCCGTCGTCCTCGCCTACACCCAACAACTCTCCGGCCGCTTCGCCGAAGCGGACGACGCCGCACGCGAGGCGCTCCGACTCACCGAAGGGCAGAGCGACAGGCTGGCGCGCTGCTGGGCGAACAACCTCCGCGGCACCACGACGTTCTTCCGAAGCCGCTACTCGGACGCCGAACGCTACATGGAGCAGGCTCTGGCCGGCTTCCGGGACTGCGAAGACCTGGCCGGGGAAGCGAGTGCCTTGTGCAACCTCTCACGTATCCATCTCGCGACGGGGCGTCCGCAGAGCGCGGTGACGCTCGCCCGGCGAGGTGTCGAAACGTATGAGACGTTGGGGCACGCCCTGAAGGGTGCCAACGGCCGCTACGCACTGGGCATGGCCCTCACCGAGAACGGGGCGTACGAGGAGGCCGGCGATCAGTTGCACCAGGCCCTGAAGGTCTTCCGCGACAGTCGTCAACGCTTCTGGGAGGGCATGACCCTGCTCAGGCTCGCCGAGGTGGACCTGGCGGCCGAGCGTCCCGCGCAGGCGTCGACCAACGCCGAAGCCGCTCTGACCGTGCTTCGCGGCATCGGCGGCGAGTGGCGGCGCGGCAATGTCCTCACCGCGCTGGGACGAGCGCTCAGCGGGATAGGACAGTGGGGCAGGGCTCAAGTGTGCTGGCAGGAAGCCCTGACGATCTACGAGACGTTGGAATCTTCCGAGGCAGAGATCGTCCGGACACTGCTCGCGCCGGCGGCAGCCGCATGATCCCGAACGGCGTTCATCATTCGTTTATCGCCGACCGGCACTCTGGTTCTGGTCGATCCGTCGCGTCGGGGGGCAGACGGACCGCCGGTGAGGTCGCCGAACCCTCGGTCTAGGGTGGCGACTTGAGTGAGCCGCCCGGCCACCCTCGGGGGAGTGGCCGGGCGGACCCTCGACTGTCCGACAGCCAGAACCAAGGGGAGCCAGCATGAGCGACATCAAGAAGGACGAGTCGGTCTCCGAGCCGGACAAGAACGTCCACATCAGCGACGCCAAGGACAACGGCACGTTCAAGCCGGACAACGTCCACATCAGCGAGGCTGCGGACGACGGCACGTTCACGACGGACAACGTGCACATCTCGTCCGAGCCCAAGTAGACCTTCTTCCCACACGGGGATCGGCCGCGGCGGCGCGGAGGGGGAGCCGTCGCGGCCGAATTGTTTCCGGAGC
Organism: Streptomyces macrolidinus; assembly: GCF_023887685.1. GTDB lineage: Bacteria > Actinomycetota > Actinomycetes > Streptomycetales > Streptomycetaceae > Streptomyces > Streptomyces macrolidinus. The sequence goes on from NZ_JAMWMR010000020.1 coordinate 39,188, forward strand.
GGGCGCCCAAGTGGGCGTCCGCTTCAGGCCGTCCGGGCCGTGCCCGTGCCCTTCTCCGCGTCCAGGGCGTACACGCAGCGGTCCTTGCTGCAGGCGTAGACCACGCCGTCCCGTACCACCGGTGCGCCGGTGATCTCGCCGCCCGTGGCCAGCTTCCAGCGCAGGCGGCCGTCGTCGGCCTTCAGCGTGTACAGCAGGTGGTCCGTGGAGCCGAAGTGGATGCGGCCCTCCGCCACCACCGGGGAACCCACGATGTCGCCGCCCACCTGGAAGCGCCACTTGGGCGTGCCGGTGACCGCGTCCAGGGTGTACAGGCCCTTGCCGCTGCCGACATGGACCTGGCCCCCGGCCACCAGTACCGGCTCGACCGCGGCCCGCGCCTCCGTGGCGATGCGCCAGCGGTCGCGGCCGTCCGTCGCGTCCAGGGCGTAGACCGTGCCGAGGTAGTCGGCGAGGTAGACGCCGCCGCCGGTCACCGCCGGGCCCGGGACGAAGGTCGGCGGGCACAGGAACACCGCCGGGGCCTCGAAGTGCCAGCGCACCATGCCGCTCGCCACCTCGATGGCCAGGACCCGGGTGCCCGCCGAGACGTAGACATAGCCGTCGGGTGCCTGCGTCAGTCGTACGGGAACGCCGCCGCAGGAGGCCGCGTCGCCGATCGGGTAGGACCAGCGCTCCTCGCCCGTACGCGCTTCGAGCGCCCGCAGCCGGGCGTCCTTCCACACGTACACCGTGCCGTCCTGGACCACCGGGCCCGCCTCGGGCGTCTCGAAGTCCGTCTGCGCCCCGGTGACCTCCCACAGCTTCTGGCCGTTCGAGGCCTCCCAGGCCTGGATGCCGCCGCCGCGGGTCCCGGTGACGACCGTGCCGCGGTCGGCCCGGAGCACGTACACCCAGCCGTCCGTGGACAGCCGCCACAGGTCCCTGCCCTCACAGGCGTCCAGGGCGAACAGCATCGGCCCGTCGGAGGCGTGGACACGGCCGTCCGCGACCGCCATCGACCAGGCCACGTCCCGCGTCTTGAAGCGACGGCGGCCCGTCGCCACATCCAGCGCGTGCACCTCGAAGGACGTCACGTAGACCAGATCGCCGTCGACCGCGGGCGTGCCCCAGACGTCGTTCGACATCCGGAACCGCCAGGGGCGCCAGCCGCTGGGCGCCGCCTCCGGGGGCGTGGCCGGAGCGGGCACGGCGGGCGCGGCGGGCGCGGCGCCGCCCATGCCGCCGGTCGGCCGGGACCAGGACGCGACCAGGCCCGCCTCCGGGGGCGGCGCCTTCACCGCGGCGGCACGGGCGTCGGCGACGCGCGGCCCGGGGCCGATCGGCACGGACGCGCCCGCGAGCCGCACCGGCCCGGAGTCGGGCGCACCGACCGGCACGGGCACGGGGGCCTGCGACGGCGGGGCCGGGACAGGCCGCGGGTCGGGGCCGCGGTGGTGCGTGGGGGCCGACCGGCGCGGCGGGCGTCCGCCACGGCGCGCCTCGATCAGGCCGACGGCCTTCTCGGGCAGCCACGCCGACGCCGTACCGCTGTCGTCGGAGCCCGAGCCGAAGAGATGGGGCGCGAGCTGGGCCTGGAGGTCGGCCGGGTTCGGGCGGGCGGGTGCCTCCATCTGCATACAGGAGTCGATGAGCGGACGCAGTTCGTCCGGCAGGCCCGTCAGGTCCGGGCCCTCGCGCAGCAGCATGAAGACGGTCTCGACGGGGTTGGCGCCGTGGAAGGGCGGATGTCCCGTCGCCGCGAAGACGAGCATCGAGCCGAGCGAGAAGACATCGCTCGCGCCGGTCACGCTGCGCGAGTCCTTCGCCTGCTCGGGGGACATATAGGCGGGCGTACCGACGGCGACGTTCGTCAGTGTCAGACGGGTGTTCGAGACCCCGGAGGCGATACCGAAGTCGATCACCCGGGGGCCGTCCTCGACGACGAGGACGTTGGAGGGCTTCAGGTCCCGGTGGACGAGGCCCGCCCCATGGATGGACTGCAGCGCCTCGGCCACGCCCGCGGCCAGCCAGCGCACCGCCTGGGCCGGCAGCGGCCCGCACTCGGTCACTATCTCCTCGAGGGAGGGCGCGGGCACATAGGCGGTGGCGAGCCAGGGCACGGCCGCGCGCGGGTCGGCGTCGACCACGGCCGCCGTGTAGAAGCCGGAGACCGCCCGCGCGGCCTCGACCTCGCGCGTGAAGCGCACCCGGAACAACTGGTCCTCGGCGAGTTCCGTACGCACCGTCTTGATCGCCACGCGTCGGCCGGACGCCGAGCGCGCGAGATAGACCAGCCCCATGCCGCCGGCACCCAGCCGGCCCAGCACCTCGAACGGCCCGATGCGCCGCGGATCGTGCTGCGTCAGCTGATCCACCACTTGCCTGCCACCTCCCCGTACGGGTCGCGTCGTCCGTCTTGAGTACGCGACCCCGTGCAGCGTCTCACCACCGCACCGCCATGGCGGCACGCACCCTGATTCTTCCTGTCCAGGCCACGGGTTGCGAACCCGGGGGCGGACAGGGGTGTCTCAGGACAAAACCACGCGAGGGGGGCTTTCAGGTAGGGGGCAAGGGTGTTCCAGGGGGCAGGCGGGCGTTGCCTGCCTAGCGCTGGAGCAACGCGAAGGACGCCCCCTGGTCGTCCGTGACGACCGCCACCCTTCCGTACGAGGTCTCGAACGGCGGCACCTGGACCCGGCCGCCCAGCCGGCTCACCGCGGCGAGCGTCGCCGCGCCGTCGCCGACACCGAAGTGGACGAGGAAGTGGGGCGGCATCTCGGCGGGGAAGACGTCCTGGAGCGGTGCGCGCCCGAAGTCGGGGGCGGCGCCGGGTCCGAAGAGGGCGTCGTGGAAGAGGCGTGTGTAGAAGGTGTTCACGGCGGCGGTGTCCCGCGCGTACAGCTCGGCCCAGGTGAAGGAGCCGGGTTCGTGCCGCTTGCCGAAGCCCGCGTGGGTGCCCGCCTGCCAGAGCCCGAAGACCGCGCCCTCGGGGTCGGCGGCCAGGGCCGCGGTGCCGAGGGTGTCCACGGGGGTGGGCGGGATGACGACCTGGCCGCCGCCCTCCCGGATCCGCCCGGCGAGGGCGGCGACGTCGGGCGCGGCGAAGTACACCGTCCAGACCGTGGGCATCCGCCCGTCCCGCTTGGGCACCAGCGCGGCCACCACCCGGCCGTCGAGGCGCGCCCACACGGAGGAGCCGTGCGCCGGCTCGAAGGTCCACCCGAAGAGCTCACCGTAGAACCTCCGGCCCGCCTCGACGTCGGGCAACTGGACATCGATCCAGCAGGGGACGCCCTCGGGGAAGGCAGCGCCCTCCGGGGTGCGCGGCGATGGCGGAGTTTCGGCCATACCACCCAAGCTAACGGCGCTTCACTCCGGTCGCGCGCGGACGTACTCCCTCCTCAGGGGCCCGGAGCCGCCGCACTCCCCATTTGCAGTCAGCCAAATCGCGCTCCGATCCCCCCTCGGTAAGCTGACGGCATGACAGGACAAGTACGCACCGTCGACGGCCGCGTGGCCGGTCGGCGAGGGCAGGCGACCCGGCAGAAGCTGCTCGACTGCCTCAGCGAGATGCTCAGCTCCTCGCCGTACCGGGACGTCAAAGTCATTGATGTCGCCCGGCGGGCGGGGACATCTCCCGCGACCTTCTACCAGTACTTCCCGGACGTCGAAGGCGCCGTCCTGGAGATCGCGGAGCACATGGCCGCGGACGGCGTGGGCCTCGGCGAACTGCTCGAAGGCCGCTCGTGGGCGGGCAAGGCCGGCTGGCAGACCGCGCAGGAACTCGTGGACGGCTTCCTGGACTTCTGGCGCCGCAACGACGCCATCCTGCGCGTCGTCGACCTGGGCGCGGCCGAGGGCGACAAGCGCTTCCACAAGCTGCGCATGAAGATACTGAACTCCGTGAACAACCCCCTCGCCGACTCGATCGCCCAGCTCCAGTCCAAGGGCCGGGTCGACAAGGACGTGAGCCCGGCCGCCGTGGCCGGTTCGCTGGTGGCGATGCTCGCCTCGGTGGCCTCGCACCAGAAGGGCTTCGGGGTCAAGCAGGCCGAACTCAAGCCGAATCTGGCGCTGTTGGTGCACCTGGGCGTGACGGGGAGGAAGCCGACGAAGTAGTACGCGATGCGGTGAGCGACCGCCGCGCGCCCTCGGGTGCGCCCGTCCGGTCGGCTGCGCAGACCTCTGTTCTGTCATGCGGGCGGTGGTCCACTTCGGTGGGCCACCGCCCGCTGCTCATGTCGGTGATAGTCGGTGATACTCGGGGCATGGCCACGAATCTTCATGAACTGCTCGGGTCGCTGCGGGTGTGGGCGCCGGAGACCACCCGACTGCCGTGCTTCGACCCGTCGTCGGCGCCCGCGGAGCCGCTGGAGCTGTTCACGGAGTGGTTCGCGCAGGCGGTGGCCGCGGGCCAGCACGAGCCGCACACGATGTCGCTGGCGACCGCGGACGCGGACGGCACACCGGACGTGCGGATCGTGATGCTGCACGGCGCGGACGCGGACGGCTGGGCGTTCGCGTCGCACGCCGGAAGTCGCAAGGGCGGGCAGCTCGCGGCCCGTCCGTATGCCGCGCTCGGCTTCTACTGGTCCGCGCAGGGCCGCCAGATCCGGCTGCGCGGCCCGGTCGCGCCCGCGTCGGCGGCTCAGGCGCGAGCGGATCTGCGGGCCCGCTCGACCGGCGCGCTGGCGGCGGCGCTGACCGGGCACCAGAGCGAAGTGCTCGGCTCCACCGAGGAGTTGGCGTCGGCGTCGGCGGCGGCCTGGGAGCGGGCGCGGCGGGAGCCGGACGCCCCGGTCCCGTCCTGGACGCTCTACCGCCTGCGGCCCGTGGAGGTGGAGTTCTTCCAGGGGGACGCGGAGCGCCGCCACGTACGGCTCGTCTACCGCCGTACGGACGGCGGATGGGCCAGGGACCTTCTGTGGCCCTGACCCGGCCTGGCCTTCCCTGACCCGGCCTGGCTCGACCAGCGCCTACGCCGGGAATCCGTACACCGCGAAGTCCGCCACCGCCCGGTAACCGAGCCGCTGGTACAGGCCGTTGCTCGTGGGGTTCGCGAGGTCGGTGAAGAGCAGGACCTCCGCGGCGCCGGAGTCGAGCGCGGCCTGGGTGACCGCCGCGGTGGCGGCGCCCGCGTAGCCACGGCCGCGCAGTGGGGCGGGGGTGTAGACGGGGGCCACGCGGACCTGTCCGGCGACTTCGGGCATGGCGCCCGCCATGGCGACGGGCGTGCCGTCCGGTGTCTCCCAGAGCGTGACCCCGCCGTGGGCGATACGGCTGTCGGCCCAGCGGTCCGCGTCCTGCCGCCCGGCTTCGCCGATGTCCGTGTGGAACCGGACGTACCACCGCGCGACCAGGGCGCGGTCCTCGGCCGTGGCGATCCGGGCGCGGCCGGGCGGCGTGGGCGTCGGCGGGGTGAGGGTGCCGAGCCGGTAGAGGCGGTTGCGCCGCTCCAGCGCGGCGGGGCTTTTGGTGCGGCGTTCCCAGGCCGTGGCGAAGGTGGCGACCGTCTCGGCCGGTCCCCCGACCGACGGGATCACCTGCCCGTCCCGGGCGAGCCGCACCGCCAGCGCCTCGGCGGCTCCGGCGCCGACCGCGGTGAGGTTGAGCTGGTACGGCGGTGTGTGCAGGACCGTGGCCCGGACGGTGCCGTCCTCGTCCGCGAGCCAGCCGAAGTACGGCGGTTGCGGTCCGAACGCGGCCGGCCCGTGCGTCCGCAGCTTGTCGGCGACCGTCAACTGGACGGTGTGCAGGGCGGGTCTGGACCGCAGGAAGGCACCGGCCCGGCCGAGGAACTCCGCCAGGTCGGTGGTGATCCGCCAGTCGTACGCGTCGGAAGCCATGCGTCCACGATCCCGTGACCGAGCGCCGTCCGCACGCGGATTACGTCCGCGATCACGTCCGCGATCACGTCCGCGATCACGTCCGCGATCACGCGCGTCGTACGACCACGCCCGTCGTACGATCACGCCCGCTGTACGATCACGGCGCCGCGGGCTCGGGGTCGCTCGCGATCCGTCCGTGCAGATGCGCGTCCTTGAACGGCTCGGGGCTGCCCGGCGCAGGCATCGCACCGCGCAGCGTGCCCTCGTACCGGAAGCCGCACCGCTCGGCGATGCGGCAGGAGGCGTCGTGGCCGATCGCATGGCCCAGATCCAGGCGGTACAGGCCCAGTTCGGTCAGGCCCCAGCGGGCGGCGACGACCAGGGAACGGGTGGCGACGCCCCGGCCGCGGGCCTCGGGCAGCACCCAGTAGCCGACCCGGGCGGTCCGGAAGACATGGTCGATGGCGCTGAGGCTGACCACGCCCAGGGCCGTGCCGTCGGCCGCGTCCGTGACCCGGAACGTCAGATCGACGCCCTTGGCCGCCTGAGCCGCCTTGGCCCGCAGCGACTTCCGTGCGTCGTCCCTGGTCTCGACGGGGATGAGTGGCGTGTTCCACCGTACGAAGTCGGGGTCCGTCAACCCCCGGAACCAGTCCTCCACATGGGCGTCCGAGTCAGGGTCCCACGAGGTCAGCCGCAGGCCGTGGCCGTGCAGCTCCGGGAAGGTGTGGGGACGGGTGTCATCGTGTAGGCCGGCCATCGGGCCATTCAATCAAGGGCCTGCGGCGCGCGCGTGCGTCGGATAGCGATCTGTTCCCTTCAAGTTGCTTCAGATGCGGTCAAGTTCTTGCAGGCGTGATCGATTCGCAACTCATTCCGATCTTGACCGAGACCCATCAACCGCCTTCATGGCTACGCTCCCACTCATGGCCGACTCGACAGTTGCTTCGCCGCGCTCCTCGGTGCCGTCCCACGAGGACCGGCCGGTCTATGTCATAGGCGGCGGTCCGGGCGGGCTCGCCGCGGCGTACGCACTGCGCGCGCGAGGCGTACGGGCCGTCGTCCTGGAGAAGTCCGACCGCGTCGGGGCGTCCTGGCGGCGCCACTACGACCGGCTGCGCCTGCACACCACGCGCCGTCTCTCCGCCCTGCCCGGACTGCCGATACCGCGGTCGTTCGGGCGGTGGGTGGCCCGCGACAACGTGGTGCGCTACCTCGAGAAGTACGCCGAACACCACCGGCTGGAGATCGTCACCGGCGTCGAGGTCTCGCGCGTCGAGCCCGCCCCGGACAACACCGGCTGGCTGCTGCGCGCCAGCGGCGGCCGGGAACTGACCGGCAGCGCGGTCGTCGTCGCCACCGGCTTCAACCACACGCCGCGCGTGCCCGCGTGGCCCGGCCGCGACACGTACTCCGGTGTGTTCCTGCACGCCCGCGAGTACCGCGACGCGCGGCCCTACGCCGGGCGCGACGTCCTCGTCGTCGGCGTCGGCAACACGGGCGCCGAGATCGCCGTCGACCTGGTGGAGGGCGGGGCCGCGCGGGTGCGGCTCTCGGTGCGTACGGCGCCCCACATCCTGCGCCGGTCCACCCTGGGCTGGGCCGCGCAGTTCACCGGGATCCTCGTCCGGCGGCTGCCGGTGCGGCTGGTCGACGCGCTGGCCGGGCCGCTGGCCGGGCCGCTGGCCGGGCCGCTGGCCAGGATCAGCGTGCCGGACCTGTCGGCGCACGGGCTGCCCCGGCCCGCCACCGGGCTCTACTCCCGCGTCACCGAAGGCGCGATCCCCGTGCAGGACGTCGGCCTCGTCAAGGCCGTGCGCAAGGGGAAGGTCGAGGTCGTGGCGGCCGTCGAGCGCTTCGAGAACGGCACGGTCGTCCTCGCCGACGGCAACCGGATCGAATCCGAGGTCGTGATCGCCGCAACCGGATACCAGCGCGCCCTGGAAGGGCTCGTGGGTCACCTCGACGTCCTCGACTGCCGCGGCAGGCCGGTCGTCCACGGCGGCCGATCCCCGCGGAACGCCCCGGACCTGTACTTCACCGGGTTCACCAACCCGATCAGCGGCATGCTCCGTGAACTCGCCCTGGACGCACAGAAGATCGCGAGGACGGTGGCACGGCGCGCGGAACGGAGGCGGGCGGCGCGGGGGCGCGCGGAACGCGGTCGGGCGGCGCGCTGACGGGGGCGCGCGCTGGGGCGGGCGGCGCGGCGTTCCCGCTCAGACCCGTGTGCCCAGCAGGGCGCCCGCGCCGACCGCCCCGCACAGCAGGCAGGAAGCGAACGCCGCGCGGAGCCAGGCGCCCCACCACCCCGGCGCCCGCCCCACCGCCTCCGCACGGCTGCGTTCGTACGCGATCCAGAGGACGGGCAGGACCACCAGTCCCGTGAGCCATCCGCTCACCGTGGTGAACGACCAGCCCAGGAGCAGCGCGGCCACCCCCGCCCAGACCAGCGCGACCACCGCGGCGCACAGCAGATGCCAGGCCCAGCGGGGTCCGCGGGCGCGCCGGAACACGAGGTGGGCGAGCGCGGCGGCGGGCATGGTGTGCACGGCCGCGTGCAGCAGGCCGAGCAGCGGCACGATCAGCATCAGGACGGGCAGCAGGTAGAGCAGGCCGAGGGTGCCGCCGTAGCCGACGTCGTCGTCTGCCTGGGTCGCCGCGTCGACCATCGAGATCAGACCGATCACCGGAAGCTGCACCGCGAACGCCCTGACGGCCGCCGCCCAGTCCGCCCTCGCCGGACCCGCATCGATGCGTCCGGCCACCGGCCGGTTCCCCCTCCACGCCATCCGGGCAGCGTAACCCCTTGCGCTGTACGGGAGTTCAGCCGCACCCCTTGTGCCTGACGGCCCGTCAGGTCTCTCAGCTACGGACCCTGCGGATCACCAACGCCATCAGGGCCGCCGCCGCGCACAGCGCGCCCGACGCGTACCAGACCACGTCGTACGAGCCGAACGCGTCCCGCGCGACGCCACCGAGGAAGGCGACCAGGGCCGCGCCGACCTGGTGCGAGGCGAGCACCCAGCCGAAGACGATCGCGCTGTCCTCGCCGTACTGTTCGCGGCACAGCGCCAGGGTGGGCGGCACGGTGGCGACCCAGTCCAGACCGTAGAAGACGATGAAGAAGATCATCGGCGGGTGGACGGCGGGGGCCAGCAGCATGGGCAGGAAGAGGAGCGAGATGCCGCGCAGGGCGTAGTACACGGCGAGCAGACGGCGCGGTTCGAAGCGGTCGGTGAACCAGCCCGAGGCGATCGTGCCCACCACGTCGAAGACGCCGACGACCGCGAGGAGCGAGGCCGCGGCCGTGACCGGCATGCCGTGGTCGTGGGCCGCCGGGACGAAGTGCGTCTGGATCAGGCCGTTGGTGGAGGCGCCGCAGATCGCGAAGGTGCCGGCCAGCAGCCAGAACGGGCCCGTGCGCACCGCCGAGAGGAGCACGGTGACGGCGCGGCGGGCGGCGCCGGTCACCGGTTCCGGCTTCGGTACGAACTCCCGTGCGCCGTACGGCTTCAGGCCCACGTCGGCCGGGTGGTCGCGCAGCAGCAGCCAGACGAAGGGGATGACGGCGAAGGCGGCGAGGGACACCGTCACGGCGGCCGGGCGCCAACTGTGGTGCTCGACCATCCAGGACAGCAGGGGGAGGAAGATCAACTGCCCGGAGGCCGAGGCGGCGGTGAGGATGCCGCTCACCAGGCCGCGCCGCTCGGTGAACCAGCGGTTGGTGACCGTCGCCGCGAAGGCCAGCGCCATCGAGCCCGACCCGACGCCCACCAACAGGCCCCAGCACAACAGGAGTTGCCAGGCCGCGGTCATCCAGACGGTCACGCCCGAGCCGAGCGCGATGGCCGCGAGCGCCACGGCGACGACCTTGCGGATACCGAAGCGGTCCATCAGCGCGGCGGCGAAGGGCGCGGTCACCCCGTAGAGCGCGAGGTTGATCGACACGGCCGCGCCGACCGTGCCGCGCGACCAGTGGAACTCCTGGTGCAGCGGGTCGATCAACAGGCTCGGCAGCGAGCGGAAGGCGGCCGCTCCGATGATCGTCACGAAGGTGACGGCGGCGACGAACCAGGCACGGTGGATACGCGCGCTCGGGCGGCCGGGCCCCGTCTGCTCGGCTGTGGTCGTGGTAGCGGTTGTCTGGGTCACGCCGTAGAGCATCCGGTCTTCGGCGCCCCTCGTTCGAGTGGCCCGAAGGACAGCATTCGTTAGGATCGGGCCATGGCCGTTGTCGAAGGGTTCCGCCGCCACCGGGTCGTCGTCCTCGCTCTCGACGGGCTGCTGCCCTTCGAACTGGGCATACCGCAGCGGATCTTCCGGCTCGCCAAGGACAGCCGGGGGCGGCGCCTGTACGAGGTCGTCACCTGCACGATCCGGCCGCCGGGCCCGGTGCGGACCGACGCCGACTACGGCATCCTCGTCGAGAACGGCCCCGAGGCCCTGGCCACCGCCGACACCGTGGTCGTACCGGCCTCGTACGAACTGGGCCCGGTGTACGAACAGGGCGTGCTCACCGACGAGTTGGCCGCCGCCCTCGCCCGCATCCGGCCCGGCACCCGGCTCGTTGCCATCTGCACCGGTGGGTACGTCCTGGCCGCGGCCGGTCACCTCGACGGCCGCCCGGCGACGACGCACTGGGCCTCGGCCGAGCACTTCCAGCGGCTCTTCCCGAGGGTCAGGGTCGACGCGGACGTGCTGTTCGTCGACGACGGCGACGTCCTGACCTCCGCCGGGGTCGCGTCCGGTATCGATCTGTGCCTGCACATCGTGCGCCGCGACCACGGCACCGGCGTCGCCAACGAGGTGGCCCGCCGCACCGTGGTCCCGCCGCATCGCGACGGCGGCCAGGCGCAGTACATCCAGCGCCCGCTGCCCGAGCCGCGGAGGGCGACCACGACCGCCGCCCGTGCCTGGGCGCTCGGCCGCCTCCACGAGCCGATCCGACTGCGCGACATGGCGGAGCAGGAGTCCATGTCCGTACGCACCTTCACCCGGCGCTTCCGCGAGGAGGTCGGCGTCAGCCCCGGCCAGTGGCTGACCCAGCAGCGCATCGAACGGGCCCGCCATCTGCTGGAGTCCACCGATCTGTCGGTCGACCAGGTGGCGCGGGACGCCGGCTTCGGCACGGCCCAGTCGATGCGCCAGCACCTACAAGGAGCGCTCGGGGTCACCCCCACCGCGTACCGGCGTACGTTCCGCGTCGGCGACGTGCGCGCGGGTGCCCGCGTCGGCGCCCGTGTCCCCAGCGGCGACGCCGTCCCCTCCGCCGACGGGGGATGAGGCCGGGCGCCGTACGCGTTCGCCCAGGGCGCCCACCAGCGTGAGCGCCAGGGTGAGGGCGACACCGGCCAGGATCGCCGTCGACGGCGCGACGAAGTGGAGCAGGGCGCCCGCGAGGGAGCCCGTGGCCGCGTAGCCGACGCCCACCGCCGCGTACATCACCGAGTAGCCCGCCGCCAGGGCACCGGCCGGGACCACCTCCCGCAGCGACAGATTGCGGGTGACCATCGCGCCCGCCTGCAACACCCCCGCGACGACGAGGAAGACGGCGATCCAGGCCGTGCCCGGTATCAGCGCGGCCAGCGTCACACAGGCCGACAGGCCGCACATCAGCACCACGCTCCGCGCGGCCAGTCCGCCCGGCCACGAGCGCAGCCCGTAGACGAAGGCGCCCACCGCCGAGCCCACGGAGAGCCCGGTCAGCAGCGGGCCCGCCCAGCCGACGGCCACGCCGCGCTGCTCCAGCAGGGCGGGCAGGACGAGTTCGGCCAGGGAGAGCAGGGCCAGGCTGGCCGCGCCCGTCACATACACGGGCCATGCGCGGGCGAGCAGCCGCAGCGTCGACATGCCCTCGCCCTCGGTGGAGTCCGTGTCCCAGCCGGGCGGCAGCAGCCACAGGCCCGGCACGGACGCGGCCATCAGGGCAGCCGCCAGCAGCAGCGGCACCCGGGGTGCCACACCGAGCGCGAGGCCGGTGACGGCGGCCGGGGAGACGGCCCATATGCCGGACATCAGCATCGACTCGGCGGACAGGGCCTGGGCGACGGCCCGCTGCGGGACGAGCGCGGTGAGCAGCGCGCGCAGACCGCCGGGCGCGGCGGCCGGCGCGCCACCGGCCAGGAACGCGAACGCGGCGAGGACCACCGGATGCGCGGTCGGGAACGCGCCCAGGCCCGCGAACCCGACGGCTCCGGCCGCGAGGCCCGCGACCAGATGGGGGCGGGCGGGGTCGGGGCGCAGTCGCATACCGAGGAGCGGGGCGCCGAGGATCTCACCGATCACGTACACGGCGGCGAGGGTCGCGCCCAGGGTGTAGCCACCGGGGCGGTCACGGGCGAGGAAGACCAGGGCGAGCGGGGCCATGGCGACCGGCATCCGGGCGCCGACGGCCACCACAGCCCAGGTCAGCACCTGTCGGGATGCCACATCGCGGTAGGTCATGCCGTGACAATAGGGGAGGGGTCTGACACCGGCCCATGGCCCGTCCGGGCCTGTGGACAACTATGCGCCGACGCTGGTGAGTTGCCGAGAGTCGCGGAGGGCTGTCCACAGCCTGTGGAGAAGCGGGGGCCCGCCCCTGACACCGGCGGGCGGCGCGCCACCCCCTCCGATCCGCGCCCGAGCGGAAGGTCTCCCCCGCCTCCCCGAACACGGCATCGCGCGCCGCCACCCGGCTCGGCGTACCCGTACTGCCCCACGGACGACCTCCCCCCAGAGACCGTCCGCCCCTGTAAGGAGCCGACGCCGATCACGATCCGCACTCGCCGAGGGTTCCCGTCACCCACCCCTCGGCGTCCCCTCGCGGCGAATCGCCGACCTCCAGAGTGATCATATGGATACGTCGCGTCAACGCCGCACAGGAGATTCATCCCTATATGCCGCGATGGCGGCAGCGCGCACGGAAGCACGAACCGGCGCACTCGGCGGCGGATCATCTCAGGGAAGCGGAGCCCGTGGGCCGCATGCCCACGCGCATGCACCCGTCCCCGGAACGCCGGAGCACTCCCGCGTCAGACCGCGCCGTACGCGAACTCCGGCAACGGCGACACCTGGGCCGTCCCGCACACCGCCACCCCGCCCGCGACCTGCGCGCCGCAGCGGTCGACCTCGCACCAGATGCGCTTGCCGACGCCCTCCGGGTCCCAGCCCCAGCGATCGGCGAGACCGTCGACCAGTTCCAGCCCCCGGCCGCCCGTCTCGTCACCCTCGGCGCAGCGGGGAACCGGCGGACAGGCGCTGGCGTCCGACACTTCGAGCCGGACCGTACCGGCCGGGGCGCCCGAGGGATCGTCCCGAACGCCCGTGAGCAGCAGTCGCAGCACAGCGGGACAGCCCGTGTGCACGACGGCGTTGGTGACGAGTTCGGAGACGAGCAGCACCAGCGTCTCGGCGAGCGGCTCGTCCGCCCCTATCCCGGAACCGGCGAGCCGCGACCTGGCCCACTTCCGGGCCCGCCCCACCTCCGCGGGGTCGGGCCGGACCTCCAGTTGCACTTGAAGCACCTGCACCGCTCACACCATCCGAACCGGCGGACACATCGCCTCGCGCCTCACAAGCGCCACGATCGTGGTCATCGTCTGCATGGCGGGAACCAAGGTCACGCACCGTGATTCCCTTGCACGACAGCATGGTTGACGTACAGTCACCCCAACAAGCGCTTCGGGCATATTCCAGCGCGAAGGAGTACGCGTGCGGCATACTGTGCGACGCTTGCCACGGCTAGTCGAACAGACAGGTGCGGAGGGCCGCCCTGCCCCGCGAGCGGCGCGCAGCGCGCCACCCGGCACCGCCACAGAGGCCGCACCGGGGTGGATCCGACTCGAAACCGCTCGCATCCCACACAAGGTACCGGAGCCCCCGGCCGACTCCAGCCCGTGACAAGTCACGCATAGGACACAACCCTGCATCACCACTCAACACCCCTGAATTGTCACAGTCCGTGACGTTCCCGGTGATCTGCTCCCGAGCCCCCGGCCCGCGCCACGGCCGGCTGCGGATCCGGCCCCTCGTCGGTCGCCGAGACGGTGGCCGAAGCAGTCGACGAAGCGGTGGCCGAGGCGACATCCGGGTGGACGTCGAAGAGGCGGCGCACACCGAGGGTGGCCAGGACCCGTTCGACATGTGCCCCTCCCCCGCCGCCCGTCCCGCCCGGCCAGGAAGTGACGGCGGCGCCGGGTCCGGGCAGGATCAGCCGGAGCCGGCCCTGGCAGGAGCGGATCAGCCGCCGCGTGGCGATCAGGACGCCGACGCCGCTGGAGTCGCAGAAGACGACCTCGGTCAGATCGAGGACGAGCCGGTGGCGCCCGTCCGCCACCGCGTCGTGCACCCGTCGGCGCAGCATCTGCGAGGTGAGCAGGTCCAGTTCGCCCGCCACCCGGAGCACGGCCCACTCGCCGCGGTCCTCGTAGCTCGTCCCGAACGTCACCGTCTGCGCCTCCATGCTCGCCTGTGCCCGGTCGGAACCGGAACGTTCCCTTTGGGCGGCTGCCCACAGACCTCTCGGCGAAACACCGCGTGCGATCCGGGCTCCTCATACCATCTGCGGCGCGTCGAGGGGCGCACATTGCCGCAAAGGGGCGTGCATTGTGCGGTGTGCCGACTACATTCGGGGAGCGGGGGCAGGGGCGGGACCGGAACACGGCATCCGTGACGAGCACGGCACGAGCAGGGTGGGGGCCGCATGGCGAAGAAGGACGCACCGTCCCGGTGGGACCGCACGATGCAGCAGCGCCTCGCCCGCGGCGAGGCCGCCGCGCTGGGTGAGCTGTACGACCGCTTCGCCTCCCTCGTGCACGGCCTCGCCCTGCGCGTCCTCGGGGACGAGCGGGCCGCCGACCGCGTCACGCGCGAGGTGTTCGCCCACATCTGGGAGACCCCGGAGTCGTACGACCCGGCACAGGGCCCGCTGCGCTCCTGGGTGGCCACGCTGACCCACCGGCTCGCCGTACAACGGCTGCGCGCCACCGAGACCGCCGCGCTCACGCGAGGCGGCCGGGGCACCCGGGAGGACCTGGAGCGCAAGGTGCGCGACGCCTCGGTCGCGGCCCGCGCGGACTACATCGTCACCTCGATGCCGGTGCCGCTGCGCGCGGCGCTGGAGCGCGCGTACTTCCAGCGCCGGGACTACCGCCAGACCGCCGCCGACCTCGGCATCACCGAGGACGAGGCCCGCCGTCGGCTCCGGCTCGGACTCCAACTGGTCGCCTCGGCCCACGAGTCGGAACCCGCGGGCGCCCCTCCCGGACCGGAGGCGACGTGGTGACCGGGGCGGAACGCTTCGAGACGTACGGCGATCCCGCGCGGTACGGCGTCCCCGGGCGCCCGAGGCCGCAGAACGCCGGAGCCGGTGACGCGAGCTGGACGTGGGGGGCGAAGGTGCCGCGCCAGGGCGGCCCCGGCCGCCTGCGGATGTCCGGCGCGCCCGGCGCCGAGAGGCCCGCCGAGCCCCCGCTCTCGCATCCGGTGCTGAAGTCGCTGCTCGGCGCGTGGGCGCTCGCCGCCTGCTCGCCGCAGGAGGCGGCGGCCGTGGAGGAGCACCTCGGCGGCTGCGGCCCCTGCGCGGACGAGGCACGGCACCTGCGCGCGGCCGTGGGGCTGCTGCACCCCGCCGAGACCCTCGACCTCGATCCCGCGCTGCGCACGCGCGTGCTGGAGAGCTGCCTCGGGCGGCGCCCGCCCCGTATCCCGGTCCCGCAGTGGGCCGCCGCGTACGAGGCGGAGGCGGCACGGCTGGACGCCCTGCTCCAGGACATGCGCGACGCCGAGTGGCACACGCCGGTACGGCTGCGGTGGTTCGACGGGGCCGGTCCGGCGAGCCGTCGTACGACCGTCGCCGGGGTCATCGCCCATCTGCTCTCCGTCGACGGACTGGTCGCGGTGGCCCTCGGGCTGGACGATCCGCTCGGGGACACGACCCCGGAGCACGGCACACCGCAGGGGCGCACGGAGGCGTACTGGCGCGCGTCGCGCTTCCCGCCGACCCGCGCGGTCCGGCGCCCGTGGCGGGAGCAGAGCCACGACCTGGTGCGGACCGTGTCCTTCACCGGCAGCGGCACCGGGCGGCTCACGGTGCCGTACGGCGCGTGCGAACTGCCGCTGCACGACGCGATGCTGGACCGCGCCTTCGCCTGCTGGGTGCACGCGGAGGACATCGCGAGCGCGGTCGACTACCCGTACGAGCCGCCCGCGGCGCGCCATCTGAGCGGGATGATCGGCCTGGCCGCGGCGAAGCTTCCGCGGGCGCTGGCCCGGCGGCGGGCCCGCACGGGTGCGCCCGGCCGCAGCCGGCGGCTGGTCGCCGTCGGCGCTCCGGGGCGCTGTCTGCGGCTGGAGATCGAGGGCCGGGGCGGCGGCGAATGGATGATCCCGCTGGACGCCCCCGCGCGGGGTGCGGAGGACTCCGCCGAGCGCGAGGCCGAGCGCGAGGTGGCGCATGTGGTGCTCGAGAGCGTGGAGTTCTGCCGCCTGGCCGCCGGGCACGTACCGCCGGAGGAGGCCGCCGCGGGTCAGCGAGGGGACCGGGAGGCGATCAGGGAGGTGCTGTTCGCGGCGGCGTCGCTGAGCCGGATGTAGGGCGTCTCCGTCAGGCGAAGACGACCGTGCGCCGGCCGTTCAGCAGGATGCGGCGCTCCGCGTGCCACTTCACCGCACGGGCCAGCGCCTGGCACTCCACGTCGCGGCCGATCGCCACGAGCTGGTCCGGGGTCACACCGTGGCCCACCCGCTCGACCTCCTGCTCGATGATCGGGCCCTCGTCCAGGTCGGCCGTGACGTAGTGCGCCGTGGCACCGATGAGCTTCACACCGCGCGCGTGCGCCTGGTGGTACGGCTTGGCGCCCTTGAAGCTCGGCAGGAAGGAGTGGTGGATGTTGATGATCCGGCCGCTGAGCCGCTTGCACAGGTCGTCCGAGAGCACCTGCATATAGCGGGCGAGGACCACCAGCTCGACGTCCAGTTCACGCACCAGCTCCACCAGCCGGGCCTCGGCCTCCGGCTTGGTGTCCCTCGTCACCGGGATGTGGTGGAAGGGGATGTTGTACGAGCCCACCAGCTCCTGGAACTCGGTGTGGTTGGACACCACGGCCGCGATCTCGACGGGCAGGGCACCGATCCGGGCGCGGAAGAGCAGGTCGTTCAGGCAGTGGCCGAACTTGCTGACCATCAGGATGATGCGCATCTTCTCGTCGGCCCGGTGGATCTGCCAGTCCATCTGGCAGGAGTCACCGATCGCCGCGAAGCTCGCCCGCAGCTTGTCCACGGTCACGGGTGCCTCCGCCGTGAAGTGGACCCGCATGAAGAACAGTCCCGTGTCGCGGTCCCCGAACTGCTGGCTGTCCTCGATGTTGCAGCCGGTCATGAACAGATAGCTCGACACGGCGTGCACGATCCCCTGCTTGTCCGGGCAGGAGAGCGTGAGGACGTACTGGTCAGGGGCCGAGGACGGGGCGGACAGCTCGTTCATGCACGCCAGGGTCTCACGTCCGGGGGGCTTCGCGACGAGGCGTTCCGCCACGCGGACGCCCCGTGCCCGACTATGCGATCCGGGTGAGGACGCGCAGGACGTCGAGCGTGCGCGGCGGGGCGTCCGGGTCCTCGCCGTCGCCGATCGCGAGCCGGACGTGCGCGTCGCGGGCCGCCCGGACCGCCTCCGGCCAGCCGTGGTGGTCGAGATAGGCCTCGACCGGCGCGTCCGGCCCGACCTGGTGCATGATCCGCAGCACGCGCAGCACCGCGGTGTCGACCAGGGCCGCCTCCTGCGAGTCACGGAAGATCGTCCCGACGTATTTCTCCGCCGACCAGTTGTCCAGCCAGGTGTCCTCGACCAGGCGGTACACGGCGTCGGTGACGTCGCCGTACCCGTCCACACGGGCCAGCCAGACGTCCCGCTGGAACGCCGGGTCGGAGAGCATGTGCAGCGCGGAACGCACGTTGCTGCGCCAGCGCCACCACGGCATGTCATTGAGTGGCATGACGCCCATGGTGGAGGAGCGACGGCCACTGCGGGAAGAGTTCTCCGAACCTTGCACGGTCACTGATCGTACGTTCCTCGTGAATCCGGATCATCAGCCCCCGGCATCCGACGCTTCCCGCCGCCCGTACGTCAGAGCTGGGTCGGCTGGCGCTGGGTGAGGCCGTACTTCTGTGCGATGGCGTTCCACAGGGGCGCGGCCTTCGCCTTCTGGGCCGTCGCCGTACCGCTCGACCGGTCGCCCGCCGCGGCCTGGTTGGTGTGGCGCGCGTGGCCCTTCTTGCAGCCCTTCTTGGCCTGGTTCGCCCAGGCGGCGTAGTGGTTGTCGGCGGACGCGGACGCCTTCCACGCGCTGGTGAGCGCCGCGGTCAGCTCGTCGTTCCGGGGCAGCTTGTCGACCTCGATCCCGGACAGCCGGGTGACCAGCTCGCCCCGCTGCTTGGCCGCGTCGCGCAGATCGGTGGCCGCCTGGTCGAGGTTCTGGCAGTTCCTGACGTCACCGACCGCCTTGACCACGGCGCCGCGGCTGTTGCCGCTGTCGGCGAGGAGCTTGTCGAGCGCGACGGCCTGCTCCCTGGCCGGGTCGGCGGACGGGGACGGGGACGCCTCCTCCGAGGGCTCCTCGACGGGGCCGGTCGCCGCGACGGTCTTGTTGTCGTCGGTGTTGCTGTCGCTGCCGCCCCCCGCGCCGAGCAGGGCGCCCGCGCCGATGCCGACGACGGCGATGCCCACGCCGACGGCCGCGATGAGCGGCACGCGCGACGGGGGACGGCCGCCACCGGCGCGCCGTCCGGCCGCCCGGCCCACGGGGGCGCTCGGCGGCGGGGCCGCGGCGTCGAGCTGCGGCATCTGCTGGGTGGAATCGGCGCCGCCCGCGTCGTTGCGGAAGAGGTTGTCGAACTCGGACGGCGGGTGCCGGTCGCCGCCGGGTGCGCCCGACGGCATGCCGTACGGGTCCGGGCCGGGGCCGCCGGGGACGGGCGGGATGTACTGCGTGGCCTGTTCGTCGGGATGCGCCGCGGGCCTCTCGGCGGGCAGCGCCCCCGGAGCCCCGGAGGTCACCGGCGGTATGTACTGGGTCGCCCCCTCGTCGGCGGCGACGGGCGGTATGTACTGCGTGGCGCCCTCGTCGTCGGCGGTGTGCGGCATCGCGTGTGCGCCCTGGGACGCGTGCTGCCCGTACGGGGACGGCGGTGCGGCCTCGGGCGGCAGCGGTCCGGCGCCGACGCCCGGCGGCGTCTGCGGCGGCAACGGCTGGGCGTGCGCGCCCTGCGCCTGCGCGGCCGGGGCCCCGCCCCAGCTCGCGTGCGGGTCGGAGGTCCCCCAGGACTGCTGCGCTTCCGGCGCGCCCCAGGTCTGCCCCGTGTCGAGGCCCCAGGTCTGGGTGGGCGGCGACTGCGCCGGTTGCTGCGGCCCCCACGCTCCGCCCCAGGCCTGGCCGCCCGCCTGGGCGGCATGACCGTCGGAGGGCAGCGCGATGCCTTCGCGCGCGGGCTGCGCCGAGGGCTCCTCGCCCTGTCCACTCTGCGTCACCGGGACTCCTACGAATGGGGGACTGGCGGAATCGTCGGCTCACGCTACCGGGTCCCCGGAGCCCCATGCCACGCCGGACGGGACGTACTCCTCCCTCGTTCCCAGGGCGTAACAATTCCGCCGCGCGGAACGCTGTTTATGCCCCCTCTCGTCCCTGAACAGCCGGGGCGCGCCCCGGAGCCGGGGCGAAGTCCATGACCGGGCCCCGGCCCCGGGGGTGCCCTCACGCCGCCGCCGTCAGCTCAAGCCGCGCCCCGAACTCCCGTACCACCGCCTCGTCCCGGTACGGCTCCAGCCGCTGCTGGAAGTCCTCCAGATACTCGGCGCCGCGGTTGGAGCGCAGGGAGCCGAGCAGGCCCACCGCCTTCAGGCCCGTGGCGCAGGCCTGTTCCACCTCGCGCTGCTGCACCTGCGCGGTGGCCAGCAGGACGAAGCCGATCGCCCGGCGCCGGGCCCGCGACTCGGGATGCCCGGCCAGGGCCTCCTCCGCGCACCGCGCCGCCGCCTCCGCCTGCCCCAGATCCCGGTGACAGTGCGCCAACTCGTCGGCCAGATAGGCGTGATCGAAGTGGGCGATCCACGCCGGGTCGTCCCCGGAGGCCGCGTCGGCCGCCTCCAGCGCCGTGACCGCGCGCCCGGACGCGAGCTGGGCCGAGCGCACATCGCCCAGCAGCGCGTGCCCGCGTGCCTCGGCGGCGTGGAACATCGCCTCCGCACGCGGAGTCACCCGCCCCCGCGCCCCCTCCTGCGCCGCACGCGCCAACTGCGCGATCTCACGCGGGTTTCCGAGCTGCGCCGCGAGATGGCTCATGGAGGCCGCGAGCACATAGCCGCCGTAGCCCCGGTCCCCCGCCGCCTGCGCGAGCCGCAGCGACTGGATGTAGTACCGCTGCGCGAGCCCGGGTTGCCCGGTGTCGACGGCCATGTACCCGGCGAGTTCCGTCAACCGCGCGACGACGGCGAAGAGTTCGCGTCCCACCGCCTCCCGGTACGAGCCCGCCAGCAGCCCCGAGACGACGCTGTTGAGGTAGTGCACGACGACCGGGCGCACATGCCCGCTGCCGAACTGGTGGTCCAGCTCGACCAGGGCCTGCGTCATCGCCCGCACCGCCGCCACGTCCGACGGCCCCACGCGTGGCCCGCCGGAGCGCGCGACCTGGGCGTCCGGCAGGGAGATCAGCCAGTCGCGGCTCGGCTCGACGAGCGCCGAGGCGGCCACCGACGAGCCGGACAGGAAGTCGCGGCGCCCGACGTCGCTGCGCCACAACTCGCAGACCTGCTCGATGGCGCCGAGCACCGTCGGCGAGAACTGCAGGCCCACGCCCGAGGCGAGGTTCTTGCCGTTGGCCATGCCGATCTCGTCGATCGTGACCGTGCGTCCCAGCTTGCGACCAAGCGCCTCCGCGATGATCGCCGGGGCCCGGCCCCGCGGTTGCTGCCCCCGCAGCCAACGGGCCACGGACGTCTTGTCGTAGCGCAGATCGAGACCGTGTTCCGCGCCGCACATGTTGACCCGGCGGGCGAGCCCCGCGTTGGAGCAGCCCGCTTCCTGGATGAGCGCCTGCAGCCGTTCGTTCGGCTGCCGCGCGACGAGAGGCCTTGCGGCCATGGCGTACCCCCATGTTCATGGCTCGGTTCGCCTCCGGGGCGCGCCCCTTCGGCTCACTCGCCGGATGGCTGCGGTGCCTGCCCGTGCACCGAGTTGATGTGTCGTCCTCGGCCGGAATCTCGGACTCGTCCTCATATGCACCGAAAGGTCCGGCCGTGCAGATCAATGCCCCGGGGACATACGAGTAATGCGAGACATACGGGGATTGCGAGGTAAAGGCTGATGCACTACCCCACTCGTGGCTACCCAGCCGCTGTCCCCGATCCTCTTGCGCGCCCCCGTGCGTGCATCCATGCGCCCCGGCCGAGGGCACGGTGCCCCTCCCCCGCGCATGTGAGATAAAAGGGACATGCCCACCATCCGTTTCCGGGGCGGGTGACGACGGCTGAGAGGGCGGGCGTAACCCCCGGTGACAGCAGGAGTTGAGTTCATCGTGGAAGAGACCATCGCGGGGCCTCAGGCTGCCCACATCCCGAAGCGGCGCGGCGATTCGATCGCGGAAGCCGCCGTACGGTACGTCGAAGAGCGTCACTGGGACGTGTTCCCCGGGACCTGGCTGGAGGCCCGTGACGGGACGCTGCGCTGCTCCTGCGGCGAGTCGGCCTGCCCCGCGCCCGGCGCGCATCCGGCGCGCGAGGACTGGGCGACGCAGGCGACCGGCAGCGCGACCGTCGCGCGCGGTCTGTGGTCCGAGCACCCCACCGCGTCGATCCTGCTGCCCGTCGGGCGCACGTTCGACGCGATCGACGTGCCGGAGACCGCGGGTCTGCTCGCCCTGGCCCGGATGGAGCGCATGGAGCTGCGGCTCGGGCCGGTGACCCACGCGCCGGACGGACGCATGCAGTTCTTCGTGCTGCCCGGCGCGGCGGCCAAAGTGCCCGATCTGCTGCGGGGATTGGGCTGGTCCCCGGCCACCCTCGACCTGGTCGCCCTGGGCGAGGGCACGTATGTGGCCGCGCCGCCCACGCGCTACGGGTTGCGGGGGCCCGTGCAGTGGGCGTGCCGCCCCACGTCCGAGAACCGATGGCTGCCGGACGCGGAGGAGTTGATCTCGACCCTGGCCTACGCCTGCGGGCGGGACCGGTAGGCATCGGTCCCGCCCGTCCGGCGGGATGCGGGAACTTCCCACCGGGCACGCGAGTTGTCCGTGACGGGGGTCGTTCCCGCCCGCGGCGGGCCCCTTGGAGCGTTACGACTCTGTGTCCGTTACGGGTACCCCTGCCCCGTAAGGTGATCGTATGAACGAGGTTGGGGCAGGTACGGCCGCCGTACGGGTGCAAGGGCTCTGGAAGCGGTTCGGTGAGCAGATCGCCGTCTCCGGGATCGATCTGGAGCTTCCCGCGGGGCGGTTCATCGGGCTCGTCGGACCGAACGGCGCGGGGAAGACGACCACCCTGTCCATGGTCACGGGGCTGCTCCGCCCCGACCAGGGAACCGTCGAGATCGCCGGTCACGACGTCTGGCGCGACCCGGTCGCGGTGAAGGCCCGTATCGGTGTCCTGCCCGAGGGGCTGCGGCTCTTCGAGCGCCTCTCCGGGCGCGAACTCCTCGCGTACACCGGCCGGTTGCGCGGGCTGCCCGGTGACGAGGTCGACAAGCGGGCCACGCAGTTGCTCGACGTCCTCGATCTGGCCGGGTCCCAGCACAAGCTGGTCGTCGACTACTCGACCGGTATGCGCAAGAAGATCGGGCTGGCCGCCGCCCTGCTCCACAACCCCGAAGTCCTCTTCCTCGACGAGCCGTTCGAGGGCGTCGACCCGGTCTCCGCGCAGACCATCCGCGGCGTCCTGGAGCGGTACACCGCCTCCGGTGCCACGGTCGTCTTCTCCTCGCACGTCATGGAGCTGGTCGAGTCGCTGTGCGACTGGGTGGCGGTGATGGTCGCGGGGCGGATCCGCGCGCACGGCCCGCTCGCCGAGGTCCGCGGTGACGCGCCGACCCTGCAGCAGGCGTTCCTGGAACTGGTGGGCGCGGGCAGCCGTACGGCCGGTGCCGACCTCGACTGGCTCGGCGGCGGCGCCCGATGAGCACCGCGCCGACCACCGGCCTCACCGCCACGTTCGTCCGGCTGAAGCTGTCGCTGCTGCGCAACGGGCTGCGGCAGTCCACCGGACGGCGGGCCGCCTACGTCACGTCCATCGTCTTCTCGCTGCTGTTCGCCGCGCTGCAGATGCTCGGTCTCGTCCTGCTGCGCGGCAACGACCACGCGGGCACGGTCGCGGTGCTCGGCACGGCGGTCGTGGCTCTCGGCTGGGCGGTGTTGCCGCTGTTCTTCCCGAGCGGCGACGAGACGCTCGACCCCACGCGCCTGGTGATGCTGCCGTTGCGCCCACAGCCCATGGTCCGCGCGCTGCTGACGGCGTCCCTGGTCGGCATCGGCCCGCTGTTCACGCTGTGTCTGCTGGTGGGTTCGGTGATCTCCGTGGCGCACGGCGCTGCGGCCTTCGGCACCGCTGTGGTCGCCACCGTCCTCGCGCTGCTGATCTGCATGGCGCTCGCGCGGGCCGTCGCCGCCGCCAACATCCGGCTGCTGTCCAGCCGCAAGGGCCGCGATCTGGCCGTCCTGAGCGGTCTGGTCATCGCGATCGGCGCGCAGGTGGTCAACTTCGGCGCACAGCGGCTCGGTTCGGGCGGACTTGCCCAACTGGAGCCGGTGTGGAACATCGTGCGCTGGGTGCCGCCCGCCTCCGCGATCGGCGCGGTGGAGTCGGTCAGCCAGGGGTCGTACGGCGTCGGTGTCGCCCAACTGCTCCTGAGCGCGGCGGCGTTGGCGGGCCTGCTGGCACAGTGGTCACGCAGCCTGACGAAGCTGATGACCTCGCCCGACGAGTCCACGCTCCAGGCCGCCGAACCGGGGCCCGCGGAGCGCTCCTCGGCGAACCTGTCCCGGCTGCTGCCCACGGGCCGCACCGGCACGGTCATGGAGCGCACCCTGCGCTACATGTGGCGTGACCCCAAGACCAAGACGGCCTGGGTGACCGCGCTCGCGATCGGGATGATCGTGCCGGTCTTCAACGCCCTCCAGGGCACCGGCTCGGTCTACTTCGCCTGCTTCGCAGCCGGGATGCTCGGCATCCAGATGTACAACCAGTTCGGGCAGGACACCTCCGCGTTCTGGATGGTCGCGATGACGATCTCCTCGCCCCGCGACGCGTACGCGGAGCTGCGTGGCCGGGCGCTGGCGCTGCTGCTGGTCACGCTGCCGTACACCGCCCTGGTCGGCGTCGTGACGGCCGCGCTCCTCGGCGCCTGGGCGAAGCTGCCCGAGACGCTCGGGCTCTCCTTCGCGCTGCTGGGCGCGATGCTGGCCACGGGCACGTGGAGCTCGGTCCGCTTCCCGTACTCGATACCGCAGGAGGGCTACAAGAACGTGGTCCCCGGGCAGGCCGGGATCGCCTGGGCCTCCATCGTCGGCGGCATGGTCTCGGCGGCCCTGCTCGCGGCGCCCGTGATCGCGGCGACGATCTGGCTGAACGCCAGCGCGGACGGCGCCGACTGGGCCTGGCTCCTGCTGCCCGTGGGCTGCGTCTACGGGGTGCTGATCCTGCGCCTCAGCCTCCGTCTCGCGGCCCCGCGCGCGGCGCGCCGCCTGCCGGAGATCCTGGCGGCGGTCAGCAAGGGCTAGTTCGGCCACTGCCCCCGGTCCCGGCCGGGACCGGGGGCAGTGGCCGGGGTCAGGGTGTGAGCAGCGAGTCCAGGAACGGTTCGATCGCCGCGCGCCAGGCCTCCGGCTGGTCGTAGTGGACGAGGTGGCCGGCGTCGGCCACCTCCGCGTACCGGCCGTGCGGCAGGACGCGCACCATCTCCTGCGCCTCCGCCCGGCCGAGCTGGCCGTCCAGACCGCGCAGGACGAGGGCCGGGCACCGCACCTGCGCCAGCTCCTCCCAGTGCGCGTCGTACACCCAGGTCTCGCGGGAGCGCAGCATCTGCTCCGGTTCGAAGACCGGCCGCCAGCCGTCCTCGGACTCGGCCATCACCTCGGCGTAGAACGCGCCGCGGGCCGGGTTCGGGCGCTCCACCCAGGGGTCGTCCTCGCCGAACCACTTGCGTACGTCGGCGAGCGTGGCGAAGGGGAGCGGCCAGGTGGTGAACCAGTTCTCCCACTCGCGCTGCGAGGCCGCGCCGAGCGCGGAGGCCCGCATGTCGCAGATGATCAGACCGCGCACCAGATCGGGGCGCTGGGCGGCGAGCTGCCAGGCGGTCAGGGCGCCCATGGCATGGCCGATGAGGACGGCCGGGGCGAGGCCGAGCTGGTCGAGGGCCGCCGCGACGTCGTCGGTGTAGGCCTCGCGGGTGTAGCGGCCCAGGGGCGGCTTGTCGCTCTGGCCGTGACCGCGCAGGTCGAGCGCGACCGCGCGGTGGCGACCGGAGAGCCAGCGGGCGGTGGACGCCCAGTGCGAGGCACGGCCCATCAGCCCGTGCAGTAACAGCACCCCCGGCGCGCGGTCGTCCTCCCCCGCCTTGGGGGGATCGGCGAACTCCCACGCGGCGAGGCGGACGCCTCCCGCTCCCCTCACGTCGATGCGCCGCACCATCGTCCTGGAACCCCCCTGGCTCCGCTCAGTACTTCTGCAGTCGCTCAGTACTTCTGCGCTTCTGTACTTCTGCGTGTTCCGCGCGTTCTGCGTTACTACGTCACGTTATCGAAAGGTCTTTCGAAATCACCGCTTCCGGCGGTAACACCCCACCTTCGAGTGACCTTTCCCGAGGATTGACCGCCGTCTCCGTGGGGAGATCTTCAGCGGGAGGCGGACCGCTCGGGGAAATCCGGTCCGAGGGGGATGACCCTGGGAGCTCGGGGCTCCGGGTCAGCACAGGGGAGGACAGGCCCCGGCGCCCCAGGGCGCCGGGGCCCTCCGCGTATCGGCGCCAGCTCCATCCGCCGCCCCCTTCCCGGCCAGGTGACATCACGGTCACCGTCCGGCCAAGAGCCCTCCGGTCATATGCCTCGCGCACCAGCCTCGCACGGGAACGGCCCGGCCGCTGCGGTCGGACCGGCTGAATCTTGGTTGCGGTAAGATCGCGAAATCATCACAACTCGCCCTGAAAGCACGGGTGTTGAAGACATCGCAGGTGCGGGGCGTCGGGGTGGTCGCTCAGCGCGTGGCCGTGCGGGCGCTTCAGCGCTCGGCCGCGCGGGCGCTCAGCGCTTGGCCACGAAGACATGGGAGGCGATGTCCGCCTCCAGCTCGGCCGCCTCGCCGCCGCTGCCCACCAGGACACCGCCCGCGCCCTGCGTCACGCTGACCACCGAACCGGGCTGCACGCCCGCCCGGCGCAGCATGTGCATGAGCTGCGCGTCCGTCTGGATGGGCTCGCCGATGCGCCGTACGACGACCGTCTTGCCGTCCGCGCCCGGGTCCAGCTCCGCGAGCGAGACCATGCCCTCGCCCAGGAACGGGGCCGCGTCGTCCCGCTCGCCCAGCTCCTCCAGGCCCGGGATCGGGTTGCCGTACGGCGACTCCGTGGGGTGGCGCAGCAGCTCCAGGACGCGGCGCTCGACGGCCTCGCTCATGACATGCTCCCAGCGGCACGCCTCGGCGTGCACCTGCTCCCACTCCAGGCCGATCACATCGACCAGCAGGCACTCGGCCAGACGGTGCTTGCGCATCACACGCGTGGCGAGGCGGCGGCCCTCGTCCGTCAGCTCCAGATGGCGGTCGGCGGCGACCGCGACCAGGCCGTCGCGTTCCATCCGCGCCACGGTCTGGCTGACCGTCGGGCCGCTCTGGTCGAGCCGCTCGGCGATCCGGGCGCGCATGGGGACCACGCCTTCCTCCTCGAGTTCGAGGATGGTGCGGAGATACATCTCCGTGGTGTCGATCAGTCCGGACATACGTGCCCCTCGATGAGATTGCCGGAGGCTCGACGGCTCACCGGCGCGTGCGCTGGCCCTGCCCCAATTCTGACGCATGGGACCGACAACCGGGGCGTGGGCAACGGAGTCGGGCGGTGCGGACAAGGGTTCCCCCACGGCGTCCGCACGGGAGCGGCGGCGGTACGGCACGGGCCCTGCGGCGGTATTGACAGCGCACTGGTCCGGACCGCACCGTGATCCGCGACCGGGGCCGCCCACGGCTCCGGTACGACCGATACATCGGGTACATCGAGTACATCAAGGGGGAGTGGCCGATGCGCGAGGAGCCGACGGACGCGAGCGAGCCGGCCGGGAGGTTCTTCGACGCGGCGATCGGGCTGCTGGCCCGCGTCCGCGACGAGGAGGCGAAGTCGATCGCGGCGGCCGGTGCCCTGGTCGCGGACACCGTCGCCGCCGGTGGCCGGTTGTTCGCGTTCGGTGCCGGGCACTCGTCGCTGGCCGCGCAGGACCTCGTCTACCGCGCGGGCGGCCTCGCCCTGATGAACCTGCTCGCGGTGCCCGGCGTCGTCGGCGTGGACGTCGTACCGGCGACCCTGGGCTCGGCGCTGGAGCGGGTCGAGGGCCTGGCCGGAGCGGTCCTCGACACCAGCCCGCTGCGCTCGGGCGACCTCCTCGTGGTCATCTCCCTGTCCGGCCGCAACGCGCTCCCCGTCGAGATGGCGATGACCGCCCGCGCGCGCGGCGTCAGGATCATCGGGGTGACCTCGGTGGCGTACGCCTCCGAGACGACCTCGCGGCACGCCTCCGGCACGTATCTCAAGGACCACTGCGACCTCGTGCTCGACTCGAAGATCGCGGTGGGCGACGCGGAACTCGCTCTCGACGGCGTCCCCGCCCCCTTCGCCCCCGCCTCCACCGTCGTCACCACGGCCCTGCTCCAGGCGGTCATGGCCACGGCCGCGGGCACCCTCGCCGAGCGCGGCATCGACCCGCCGCTGCTGAGGTCGGGGAACGTCGACGGCGGCCTGGAGTGGAACGACCGGATCATGCGGGAGTACGGCGACCGGATCTTCTACCGGCACGCGTAGCCCGTGCACTGCGGGGCCGCCTACGCTCCCGTCTCCTCCCACCGCTCGGCCAGGTCCAGCGCGGCGGCGATCCGTACCGCCACGTCCTCCGCGTAGACCGCGTCGGCCCGTTCGAAGCCGCCGCGTCCGGCGCCGCGCAGGAACGTCACGACGCCGAGCGTCCGGCCGCGGCTGCGCAGCACCGCGCACAGCGCGTGCACCGCGTCGGGGGGCCACTGCCGGGCCAGCGCCCACGCGCGGGCCCGCTCGGGGTCGAGGGCGCCCGCCGCGGCCCGGACGGAGGCCGCGCGCTCCGCGCACTGCACGGCCGGATGCCCGTCGCCGTACGGGACGGGCAGTCCCGCCTTGCCGGTGAGCGCGCTCGGTCCCGGCCCGCCCGCCGGGGTCTCCGCCGTCCGCACCAGGCGTACGGGCCCGGGGCCGTCCGCTGCCACGCCGCCCACCGTCCGGTCGATCAGCGCGTGGTCGGCGAACCCGGCGAGCGCGAAGTCGAGATGGACCGTGGCCGCCTCGCGCGGGTCCTCGCACTCGGCGGCGGCCCGCGCGGCACGGTGCGACTGCTGGGAGCGGAAGCGCAGCAGCGCCGCCTCCCGCTCCTGCCGCCTGACCTCGGTGACGTCCTGGAACAGCCACCCCACGCCGAGCGGGGCCGGTTCCTCCGCGAGCGGCGAGGCCAGTCGCAGGAAGCCGCTGTGCCAGCACCGCCGCTGGTCGCCCTCTTCGCCGCGCACGCTGACCCATACGTCGGCGGGGGCGGGCGGGGCGCCCTCGGCGAGCACATGGGTCAGCGCGCTCTCCAGCTCCTCGACGCCTTGGGAGAGCAGCTCCCCGAGGGGCCGTCCGAGCACGGCCGTACGCCCGGTACCGAGCGCGCGGGCCGCGTGGACGTTGACGAGGGCGGGCCGCAGATCGGCGTCCACGAGCACCACGCCCCAGCTCGCGTTCTCGAACAGGGCCTCGCTCAGCGCGATGGACCGCTCCAGGTCGATCTGTGTGTGGACCTCGCTGAAGGCGCAGTAGACCCCGGCGGGCCGCCCCGCAGCATCCCGCACGGCCGCCGACTGGATGCGTACGAGTACCCGCCCGCCGCTCTTGGTGAGCAGCGCGGACTCGTGCACCTGACGCCCGGTGGACGCCATCACGGACATCAGCCGCGCCTCGACCTCGGCGGCGTCGGCGGTGCGCACGGCCCATCCGGCCAGCCCACGCCGTCCCACGGCCTCGGCGGCCGTCCAGCCGAGGATCCGCTCGGCCTCCCGGTTCCAGTGAGTCACCACGCCGTCGGCGTCGAAGGCGCACAGCGCCGCGTCCATCCCGTCGAGAAGCGTGGCCAGCAGATCCGGACCGCCCCGCGCGGGCTCGCCCGGCCCCAGCTCGTCCGTGGTCCCGCTACGCCGGGAAGCATTCACCCGAACCCCCATGCAGCCTGCCGCGTCCGCGCGTACGGCGCGTGCGCTCACCGGCCCTCATTCAACTCGACCGTGACGCAGCACACATCCGCTTCGCGAAAGATGTGTCGTGGTCGTGCTCTCGGAAATTCGGTTGAGCGCCCACCGAGTGGTTCCTAGGGTGTGGAGCACAGCGAAAGGAGGTGGTTCGGCGAATGTATGACAACCGGACGGCTGAGGTGACTGCGGGCTGACGGCCCGTCGTCGTACTCGGTTTCGGCGCCGGACCCGCGCGTGAGCACACGCGCAGCCGGCCAATTCCACGCAGTCACCCGACCCGCGAGCTCGCCGGCACGTCCGGCCGGCTTCTCCGCCGCCAGGCGGAGGACCCGAGCTCGCGGGTCGTTCGCGTCCACCGACGACCCAGGACGCCCCCCTTCAGGGGCTGAGGCGCTCCACCCGCCACGCCCCGTCCGCCGCCGCGACATAGCGCAGACGGTCATGGAGGCGGTTCTCGCGGCCCTGCCAGAACTCGACCGTCCTCGGGGCGATACGGAACCCGCCCCAGTGCGGCGGGACCGGGACCTGGCCACCGCCCTCCGGATAGCGGGTGCTCAACTCCTCGTAGGCGGCGTCGAGTTCGGTACGGGACTCGATGACCGAGGACTGGGCGCTGGCCCAGGCGCCCAACTGGGAGCCGTGCGGGCGGGTACGGAAGTAGGCGGCCGTCTCGTCGCGGCCGGTGCGGCGGGCCGTGCCGGTGACGATCACCTGGCGGGCGATCGGATGCCAGGGGAAGAGCAGCGCGACATGGGGGTTGGCCGCCAACTCGCGCGCCTTGCGGGACTCGTAGTTGGTGTAGAAGACGAAGCCCTGGGTGTCGTACTGCTTCATCAGCACCGTGCGCGAGCTGGGACGGCCCGCCGCGTCCACCGTGGAGACGATCATCGCGTTCGGCTCGTAGATCATCCCCCGCACGGCGGCCTGGGCGGCCTGGTGGAACCAGCGGGCGAACTGGTCCATGGGGTGGGCGGCGAGCGAGGACGCGTCGAGCCCCTCGGTGCGGTAGTGCAACCGCATCTCGGCGGGATCGGAGACCGGGTCCTCGACGGGTCCCTCGGCCGCGCGCTCGACGATGGGTTCCAGTGGCTTGTCCGGGAAGCGGTCGGTCACACCGTCATCTTGCCGTATGCACGGGACCACTCGGTGGGTGTGGTTCATCACTGCGCGGCACTGAGTGCCGCAGACCCTCCCCAAAGGTGGCACTCAGGGATATCGTGCTCATGCCGTTCGGGTCAGGTCGGCACGTTGCGATGACCGGCCACCGAGCGGGGCAACTCCCGCAATACTCCGCCTTCGCAGTACTCCGCCGCCGTCACGAGGAGCCGCCTGATGTCCGACTTCGTACCCGGACTCGAGGGAGTCGTCGCATTCGAGACGGAGATCGCCGAACCGGACAAGGAAGGCGGCGCCCTGCGCTATCGGGGCGTCGACATCGAGGAACTGGTCGGCCAGGTCTCGTTCGGCAACGTCTGGGGGCTGCTGGTCGACGGCTCCTTCGACCCCGGGCTGCCGCCCGCCGAACCCTTCCCGATCCCGGTGCACTCCGGTGACATCCGCGTGGACGTGCAGTCGGCGCTCGCCATGCTCGCCCCGGTGTGGGGGCTGAAGCCCCTCCTCGACATCGACACCGAGCAGGCCCGCGACGACCTGGCCCGCGCCGCCGTGATGGCGCTGTCCTACGTCGCCCAGTCGGCGCGCGGCCAGGGGCGGCCGATGGTGCCGCAGCGCGAGATCGACAAGGCGCACTCCGTCGTGGAGCGGTTCATGATCCGCTGGCGCGGCGAGCCGGACCCCCGGCATGTCGCGGCGGTGGACGCCTACTGGACCTCGGCCGCCGAACACGGCATGAACGCCTCCACGTTCACGGCCCGGGTCATCGCGTCCACGGGCGCCGACGTGGCCGCCGCGCTGTCCGGTGCCGTCGGCGCGATGTCCGGGCCGCTGCACGGCGGCGCGCCCTCCCGGGTCCTCGGCATGATCGAGGAGATCGAGCGCACCGGGGACGCCGAGGGCTATGTGAAGCGGGCCCTGGACCAGGGCGAGCGGCTGATGGGCTTCGGCCACCGGGTGTACCGGGCGGAGGACCCGCGGGCGCGCGTGCT
This sequence comes from Streptomyces macrolidinus, assembly GCF_023887685.1. Classification (GTDB taxonomy): domain Bacteria; phylum Actinomycetota; class Actinomycetes; order Streptomycetales; family Streptomycetaceae; genus Streptomyces; species Streptomyces macrolidinus. The sequence goes on from NZ_JAMWMR010000020.1 coordinate 70,573, forward strand.
GCGCCGCACCGCCCGTGAGTTGGGCGCGCCCCGCTTCGAGGTCGCCGAGGCGCTGGAGAAGGCGGCCCTGGAGGAGCTGCACAACCGCCGCCCCGACCGGGTCCTCGCCACGAACGTGGAGTTCTGGGCGGCGATCATGCTCGACTTCGCCGAGGTCCCGGCGCACATGTTCACGTCGATGTTCACCTGCGCCCGTACGGCAGGCTGGTCCGCGCACATCCTGGAGCAGAAGCGCACGGGCCGGCTGGTGCGCCCGTCCGCGCGGTACGTGGGTCCCGGTCCGCGCAGCCCCCAGGAGATCGAGGGCTACGCGGACCTCGCGCACCGCTAGTACTCAGGGCTCAGTCCAGTGCCTGCTCCAGCAGCTCGGCCCACTGTGCCACCACGCGTCGGCGGCGGGCCGCGTCGTCGGTGAGGAGGGTGGCCAGGCCCAGGCCGCGGGCCATGTCCAGCAGGCCCTGGACGGTCTCGCGTACGCCCGGCCGGGACTCGTCGGCGCCGAGGAGGTCGACGGCGATGCGATGGGTCTCGCGGCCGACGCGGGCCTCCAACTCCGTCACGCGCGGGCGCAGTTGCTCCTCGTCGCAGGCGGCGACCCATAGCTGCAGGGCCGCGCGGAACAGCGGCCCGGTGTACAGGTCGACGAGGGCCGCGACCACCGCCCGGCGGTCGGCGGTGCCCTGCGGGAACAGTGCCCGCAGGGCCATGGAGCGCTCCTCGGCGACGTACTCGACGGCGGCGGTGAACAGGTCCTCGCGGGTGGGGAAGTGGTGCTGGGCGGCGCCTCGGGAGACCCCGGCGTGCTCGGCGACGACGGTGACCGTGGAGCCCGCCCAGCCGTGCGCGGCGAGGCAGGCCACGGCGGCCTCCAGGAGCCGCTGCCGGGTGGCCCGGCCGCGGTCCTGCTTGGGCGTCCGGTCGGCCGTGGTCACCCCACCACCCAGGCGGGGTCGCGCCGTTCGAGGAAGGCGGTCATCCCCTCGCGGGCCTGCGGGGAGGCGAACAGCCGGGCCGACAGCGCGGCCAGCTCGACCGCGTCCCGGTCGAAGGCCTCCAGCACGGGCGCGGTGAGCAGGCGTTTGGTCTCGGCCAGCGCCTGCGGTGCGGCCCGGCGCAGCCCGTCGAGCACGGGCGCGAGCACCGTGTCCACGTCCGCGCCCGCGGCCGTGAGCAGCCCGGTGCGTACGGCCTCGGCGGCGTCGAGGCGTTCGCCGGTGAGGCAGTAGCGGGCGAGGGCGCGCGGGTCGGTGCGCGGCAGCAGGGGCAGGGAGATGACTGCGGGGGCGACACCGATGCGTACTTCCGTGAACGCGAAGGTGGCCTCGGTGCTCGCGGCGGCGATGTCGCAGGCGCCGAGCAGGCCCAGGCCGCCCGCCCGTACGTGCCCCGTCACCCGGGCGACGACGGGCCGGGGCAGCGCGACGATCTGCCGGAACAGCCCGACCAGCGCCTCCGGCGGCGGAGGGTCGCGCAGGTCGGCGCCCGCGCAGAAGGTGGTCCCGGTATGGGTGAGGACGACGGCGCGGGTGGCGGGATCCGTGCCGCAGCGGGTCAGCGCGGCGGTGAGGTCGCCGACGAGCGCGGCGGACAGGGCGTTGCGGTTGCCGGGCGCGTCGAGGGTGAGGGTGGTGATGCCGCGGTCGTGCGCGGCGAGGACGAGGCCGGTCATGCCCGTGCCCTCAGCTCGCGACGGAGGATCTTCCCGGAGGCGGCCCGTGGCACGGCGTCGATGAAGGTGACGCCGCGCACGCGCTTGTAGGGGGCGACGCGTTCGGCGACGTAGCTCATGACCTCCTCCGCCGAGAGGTCGTCCGCGTGTTGCCCCCGGACCACGAAGGCGTGCGGAATCTCGTTGTGGTCGTCGTCGAGGACGCCGATGACGGCGGCGTCCGCGATGCGCGGGTGGGTCAGCAGGAGGGCCTCCAGCTCGGCGGGGGCCACCTGGTAGCCCTTGTACTTGATGAGTTCCTTGACGCGGTCCACGACGAACAGCCAGCCGTCGGCGTCGACATGACCGACGTCCCCGGTGCGCAGCCAGCCCTCCGGGTCGATCAGCGCGTCGGTGGCCTCGGGCCGCCCGAGGTAGCCCTTCATCACCTGAGGACCCCGGATGGCGATCTCGCCGACCTCGCCGACGCCCAGGTCCTTGCCGGGGTCGTCCAGGGAGAGGATGCGCATCTCGGTGCCCGCGGCGAGCTTGCCGACCGTCCCGGGCGGCGGGTTCAGGGCACCCAGGGGCACGGCGTGCGAGGCGGGCGACAGTTCGGTCATGCCGTAGCCCTGGCCGATCGGGGGCAGTCCGAGCCGCCGTGAGCAGGACGTGGCGAGAGCGGCGTCCAGGGGCGCGGCGGCACAGAGGATGTGCTCCAGGGACGACAGGTCGTAGCCGTCGACGACGGGCTGCTTGGCGAGCGCGAGCACGATCGGCGGGGCGACGCACAGCCTGGTGATGCGGTGCTTCTCGATGGCGGCGAGGAACGTCTCCAGGTCGAAGCGCGGCAGCACGACGACCGTGGCGCCCTTCCTGAGCGGCCCGTTCATCAGGGTGGTCAGTCCGTAGATGTGGAAGAACGGCAGGACGGCGAGGAGACGGTCGCCGGGGTTGGCCGGGACCAGGGGTTCGAGCTGGGCGAGGTTGGTGGCGATCGAGCGGTGGGTGAGCATCACGCCCTTGGGGGTGCCCGTGGTCCCGGAGGAGTACGGGAGGACGGCGATGTCCCGTACGGGGTCGATGGCGACCTCGGGTTCGGGCGCGGTCGTGGACAGCATGTCGATCTGGGAGCGGTGGCCGGGCGCGCGGTCGCACACGATGATCTCCCGTATGCCGCCCGCGCGTTCGGCCGCCGCGCGTGCCGTCTCCAGCAGCGGGGACAGGGTGACGATCCAGCGGGCGTCGGCGTCGCGCAGTTGCCGCGCGAACTCGTCCACCGTGGCGAGCGGGTGCACGGTCGTGACCGTCGCGCCCGCGCGCGTGGCCCCGTAGAAGGCGATCGGGAACGTGATCGTGTTGGGGCTGTGCAGGGCGAGTACGTCGCCCTTGCGCACCCCCGCCTCGGCGAAGCCTGCGGCCCAGCGCCGGTGGAAGCGGTCGAGTTGGGCGTAGGTGAGGGTGGTGCCGTCCACGCCGTCGACCAGGGCGGGCAGTTCACCGTACTCGGCGGCCCGGCCCAGGACCGCCTCGTGGATGGGGAGTTCGAGGGCCGGGACGTCTGCGTACTGGCTGCGGAACACGGTTCCTCCTCGTACGACGGTGTACGGCGCTGGACGACTCTGTACGGCTGTGGTCGCGGGCTGCGGCTAGTAGGACTTGGGCAGGCCCAGGGTCTGATGGGAGACGTAGTTGAGGATCATCTCCCGGCTCACCGGGGCGATACGGGCCACGCGCGAGGCCGTGACGAGGGAGGCGAGCCCGAACTCCCGGGTGAGGCCGTTGCCGCCGAGGGTGTGCACGGCCTGGTCCACGGCCTTCACACAGGCCTCCGCGGCGGCGTACTTGGCCATGTTGGCGGCTTCCCCGGCGGCGACGTCGTCCCCGGAGTCGTACAGGTAGGCGGCCTTCTGCGTCATCAGGCGGGCCAGTTCGAGGTCGATATGGGCCTGGGCGAGCGGGTGCGCGATCGCCTGGTGGGCGCCGATGGGCTGCTTGAAGACGGTACGGTCGCAGGCGTACGCGACGGCCCGGGACAGCGCGAAGCGGCCCATGCCGATCGCGAAGGCGGCGGTCATCACGCGCTCGGGGTTGAGGCCGGCGAAGAGTTGGAGCAGCCCCGCGTCCTCGTCGCCCACGAGCGCGTCGGCGGGCAGCCGCACCTCGTCCAGGGTCAGCTCGAACTGCTTCTCGGCGGCGGACAGTTCCATGTCGATGGGGCACCGCCCGAAGCCGGGGGTGTCGCGGGGGACGATGAACAGGCAGGGCTTGAGCCTGCCGGTGCGCGCGTCCTCGGTGCGGCCGACGATCAGGGTCGCGTCGGCGATGTCGACACCGGAGACGAACACCTTGCGGCCGGTGAGGACCCACTCCTCGCCGTCGCGACGGGCGGTGGTGGTGATGCGGTGGGAGTTGGACCCGGCGTCGGGTTCCGTGATGCCGAACGCCATGGTGCGGGTGCCGTCCGCGAGGCCCGGCAGCCAGCGCCGCTTCTGCGCGGGGGTGCCGAAGCGGGCGATGACCGTGCCGCAGATCGCCGGTGACACGACGAGCATGAGCAGCGGGCAGCCCGCCGCCCCCAACTCCTCGAGGACGATGGCGAGTTCGGCGATACCGCCGCCGCCACCGCCGTACTCCTCGGGGAGGTTGACCCCGAGGTAGCCCAACTTGGCTGCCTCGTACCAGAGTTCGGTGGGGTGGCGCTGCTCGGCGACGACCTTGGCGAGGTAGTCGCGGCCGTAGTGCGCGCCGAGGGCGGCCACGGCCGAGCGGAGGGCCTGGTGTTCGTCGGTCTCGATGACGGGGCTCATGACGTCTCCCAAGTTCGCAAGTACGCAGGTTCGCGTGGACCGGGCTGCTCGCGTTCGCTCGACGACGGGGGTACGTGCGCTGTCTCTACTCGGGGCTCTGCACCACGGCCAGCAGCGCCCCGACCTCGACCTGACGGCCGGGGACGGCGTGCAGGGCCGTGAGGGTCCCGGCGGCGGGCGCCGTGATCGTGTGCTCCATCTTCATCGCCTCCAGCCACAGCAGCGGCTCCCCGGCCCGTACGGCGGCTCCGACGGCCAGGCCCTCGGCCACGCGGACGACCGTTCCCGGCATCGGCGCGAGCAAGGAGCCCGGCGCGTGGTCGGCGGCGGGTTCGGGGAAGCGGGGCAGGACGGTGAGGGCGGTCGGCCCGACATGGACCTGGTCGCCGTACCGCGCGACCGCGCACTTCCGCCGCACGCCGTCGACTTCGAGGACGACGAGGCGGGAGTCGGCGTGCACGACCCGCACCCCGTCCGCCGCCAGGCCCGTACGGGTGTGCCGATAGCGGACCTCGTGCTCCTCGCCCGCCATGCGGTACCGCTTGGTCTGCGGCTGGGACGGCAGGTTGCGCCAGCCGCCGAACCGCGACCGGCCGCAGGCGTCCGCGAGGGCGGCGGCCAGCGGGGCGTACGGGTCGGGGGCGGGCTCGGTCAGCGCGGGCAGATGGCGTTCGTAGAAGCCCGTGTCCATCCGGGCCGCCCCGAACTCCTCGTGGCGCAGGGACCGTACGAGCAACTCCCGGTTGGTCACCGGGCCGTGGATCTCGGCCCGCTCCAGCGCGGCGGCCAGCCTGCGGATCGCCTCGGCGCGGGTGGGGGCGTGGGCGACGGCCTTGGCGAGCAGCGGGTCGTAGTGCACGCCGATCGTGTCGCCGTCCGCGTACCCGGTGTCCAGCCGCACGTCCGGTACGGCCAGGCGGTGCAGGGTGCCGGTCTGCGGGGCCCAGTCGCGCGCCGGGTCCTCGGCGTACAGGCGGGCCTCGATCGCGTGGCCCCGCGCGCGAGGAGGCTCGGCGTCCAGGGCCGCGCCCTCCGCCACCCGGAGCTGGAGCGCCACCAGGTCGATCCCGAACACCGCCTCGGTGACCGGGTGTTCGACCTGGAGCCGGGTGTTCATCTCCAGGAAGTGGGCGCGGCCGTCCGCGACCAGGAACTCCACCGTGCCCGCGCCCACGTAGTCGACGGCACGGGCCGCCTGCCGGGCCATCTCCCCGAGGGACGCGGTGAGTTCGGCCGTCAGGCCCGGCGCGGGTGCCTCCTCGATCACCTTCTGGTGGCGGCGCTGGAGGGAGCAGTCGCGGGTGCCCAGCGCCCACACCGTGCCGTGGGTGTCGGCGAGGATCTGCACCTCGACATGTCGGCCGTCCTCCAGATACGGCTCGACGAAGACCTCGTCGTCACCGAAGGCGCTCAGCGCCTCGGCGCGCGCGGCCGTCAACGCGGCGTCCAGGTCGGCGAGTTCCCTGACGATCCGCATCCCGCGTCCGCCGCCGCCCGCCGCCGCCTTGACCAGCACGGGCAGGTCGTCGGCCGTGACGGCGGTCAGCGGCTCGAGGCCCATCAGCTTCTTCGCTCGGGTCTTGGAGGCCATCGCCTCGATCGCCTCCGGTGGCGGCCCGATCCACGTCGGGCCCGCCTCGCGCACTGCCCGCGCGAACCCGGCGTTCTCCGACAGGAAGCCGTAGCCGGGGTGCACGGCGTCGGCGCCCGCCGCGAGGGCCGCCTGCACGATCAGGTCGCCGCGCAGATAGGTGGCGGCGGGGGCCTCCCCCGGCAGTCGTACCGCCGCGTCGGCCATGCGCGTGTGCAGCGCGTCCGCGTCGGCGTCGGAGTGGACGGCGACGGTACGGATGCCCAGCTCGCGGCAGGTACGGACGATGCGGCAGGCGATCTCGCCGCGGTTCGCCACCAGAACGGTCGTGATCATGGGCCTCACATCCGGAAGACGCCGAACCCACCCCGCGCGCCCTCGTAGGGCGCGGTGTGGATCGCGGACAGGCACAGGCCGAGGACGGTGCGGGTGTCGCGCGGGTCGATGACCCCGTCGTCGTACAGCCGCCCGGACAGGAACATCGGCAGGGACTCGGACTCGATCTGCTGCTCCACCATGGCGCGCAGGGCCGCGTCCGCGTCCTCGTCGTACGGCGCTCCCTTGGCCGCCGCCGACTGGCGGGCGACGATCGAGAGGACACCGGCGAGCTGCTGCGGGCCCATGACGGCCGACTTGGCGCTGGGCCAGGCGAACAGGAAGCGCGGGTCGTACGCCCGCCCGCACATGCCGTAGTGCCCGGCCCCGTACGAGGCCCCCATGAGCACGGACAGATGCGGGACCCGGCTGTTGCTGACCGCGTTGATCATCATCGCGCCGTGCTTGATGATGCCGCCCTGTTCGTACTCCCGGCCGACCATGTAGCCGGTGGTGTTGTGCAGGAACAGCAGCGGGATGTCGCGCTGGTTGGCCAACTGGATGAACTGGGCGGCCTTCTGGGACTCCTCGCTGAAGATCACGCCCCGCGCGTTCGCGAGGACCCCGATCGGATAGCCGTGCAGGGTGGCCCATCCGGTGCACAGGCTCGTCCCGTACAGCGGCTTGAACTCGTCGAAGTCGGAGGCGTCCACGATGCGGGCGATGACCTCGCGCGGGTCGAAGGGCACCTTCAGATCGCCGGGGACGATGCCGAGGAGTTCCTCCGCGTCGTACAGGGGAGGGGCCGCCGGGCCCGGATCGGCGTACGCCTTACGGTGGTTGAGGCGCGCGACCACGCGTCGCGCCTGGCGCAGGGCGTCGTGCTCGTCGGCGGCGAAGTAGTCGGCGAGACCCGACACGCGCGCGTGCATCGCGGCGCCGCCGAGGGACTCGTCGTCGCTCTCCTCGCCGGTGGCCATCTTCACCAGCGGCGGTCCGCCGAGGAAGACCTTGGCGCGCTCCTTGACCATGATCACGTGGTCGGACATACCGGGGATGTACGCGCCGCCGGCCGTCGAGTTGCCGAAGACGACCGCGACGGTGGGGATTCCGGCGGCGGACAGCCGGGTGAGGTCGCGGAAGACGGCGCCGCCCGGGACGAAGATCTCCTTCTGGGACGGCAGATCGGCGCCGCCCGACTCGACCAGGCTGATGCACGGCAGCCGGTTGGCGAGCGCGATGTCGTTGGCGCGCAGGGCCTTCTTCAGGCTCCACGGGTTGCTGGCGCCGCCCCGCACGGTGGGGTCGTTGGCGGTGATCAGGCACTCGGTGCCCTCGACCACGCCGATGCCGGTGACGAGGGAGGCGCCGACCGTGTGGTCACTGCCCCAGGCGGCGAGCGGCGACAGCTCCAGGAAGGGCGTGTCGGGGTCGAGGAGGAGTTCGACGCGCTCACGGGCGAGCAGCTTGCCGCGCGCGCGGTGCCGGGCGACGTACTTCTCGCCGCCGCCCGCCAGCGCCTTGGCGTGCTCGGCGCGGAGTTCCGAGAGCTTGGCGAGCATGGTGTCGCGGTTCGCCCGGTGGTCGGGGTCGTCGGCGTGCGCGGCCGTGGGGAGGACCGTCATGGGCGAGCCTCCTGGGGAGTGGGCAACAGGGCCTCCGGTATCTCCAGGTGCCGGGTGCGCAGCCATTCGCCGAGGCCCTTGGCCTGCGGGTCGAAGCGGTGACGGGCGGCGACGCCCTCGCCGAGCAGGCCATCCACGACGAAGTTCAGGGCGCGCAGATTCGGCAGGAGGTGGCGTACGACGGTCAGTTCGGCCGTCTCCGGGAGGAGCGCGCGGAAGCGGTCGACGGTGAGGGTGTGGGCGAGCCACCGCCAGGCCGCGTCGGTACGCACCCAGACGCCGACGTTCGCGCTGCCGCCCTTGTCCCCGCTGCGGGCCCCCGCGACGAGACCGAGGGGCGCGCGGCGCGTGGGTCCCGGGGGCAGCGGGTCGGGCAGGGGCGGTTCCGGCACATCGGCGAGTACGCGGGTGCCGTGGCCCGGTGGCACGGGGACGCGGCGTCCGTCGTGGAGAACGGCCGTGTGCGTCACGGCACCGCGGTCGACGTGGAGCGCCTCGAAGACCCCGTACGGTTCGCCCTTGCCCGGTGGGGCCATGAGCTGGAAGCCGGGGTAGCTCGCGAGCGCCAGCTCCACGGCGGCGCCGCTGAGCGAACGGCCCACGACCGCTTGGTCCTTGTCGCGGGCGACGAGCCGCAGCAGGGCGCTCGCGGTCTCCTCGGTGGACGCGTCCGGGTGGTCGGTGCGGGCCAGCTCCCAGCGCACCTCGGCGGGGCGGGACGGGGCCGCGTCCAACGCCGCCTCCATCTGGGCCCGGACGAGCGCGGCCTTGGCCTCGATGTCCAGCCCGGTCAGCACGAAGGCGACCTCGTTGCGGAAGCCGCCGAGGCGGCCGAGGCCCACCTTGAGGGTGGCGGGCGGCGCCTCGCCCCGTACGCCCTCGATCCGCACCCGGTCCGGCCCCTCCTGCGCGAGGCGGACCGTGTCCAGACGGGCGGTGACATCGGGGCCCGCGTACCGGGCACCGGCCGTCTCGTACAGGAGCTGCGCGGTGACCGTGCCGAGGTCCACGATCCCGCCCGTGCCGTCGTGCTTGGTGATCACGCTGCTGCCGTCCTCGTGGAGTTCGGCGAGCGGGAAGCCGGGGTGGATGAGCAGGCCGGGCGGGTGCTCGGTGAAGAACGCGTAGTTGCCGCCGGTCGCCTGCGCCCCGCACTCCAGGACGTGCCCGGCGACCACCGCGCCCGCCAGCCGGTCGTACTCCGTCGGGCCCCAGCCGAAGTGCGCGGCGGCGGGCCCGGTGACGAGGGCCGCGTCCGTCACCCGCCCGGTGACCACGATGTCGGCGCCCTCGCGCAGACAGACGGCGATGCCGTGGCCGCCGAGGTAGGCGTGGGCGGTGAGGGTGCCCGCGGGGGCCCGGGCGGCGAGGTCGTCGCCCTCCACATGGGCGACGCGGACGGGGATGCCCAGGCGGTCGGCCAACTCCCGTACGGCGTCGGCGAGTCCGGCTGGATCGAGACCACCCGCGTTGGTCACCACCCGCACGCCCCGCTCGTGGGCGAGACCGAGGCACTCCTCCAGTTGGGCCAGGAAGGTACGGGCGTATCCCCCGGCGGGGTGCTTGAGCCGGTCGCGGCCGAGGATGAGCATCGTCAGTTCGGCGAGGTAGTCACCGGTGAGGACGTCGAGGGGACCACCGGTGAGCATCTCCCGCAGAGCGTCGAAACGGTCGCCGTAGAAGCCGGAGGCGTTGCCGATGCGGAGGGGGGTGGGGGGTGCGTGAGGGGGCACCGGGCGGCGTCCTCGCGAGGCTCGCGGGGTCACCGTGTGGCTCCTCGCGGATCCCTCCCCGCTCCCGGTGGGCCCGCGAAGGCCTGGGCGATGTCCAGCCAGCGGTCCGCGTCCGGCCCCTCGGCCCGCAGCGCGAGGTCGGCCCGGTGGGCGCGCCGGGTGACCAGGAGACAGAAGTCGAGGGCGGGGCCGGTCACCCGCTGGGCGGCCTCCGGTGGCCCGTACGTCCAGATCTCGTGCCCCGAGGGCGCGACCAGCTCGACCCGGAACTCCTCCCCGGGCGCCTCCCAGCCCCGTATCCCGAAGGCGAAGTCACGCGCCCGTACACCGATGCGGGCCACATGCCGCAGCCGGTCGGTGGGGGTGCGCACCACACCGAGCGTGTCGGCGACGTCCAGCCCGTGCGCCCAGGTCTCCATCAGCCGCCCGGTGGCCATGGACGCGGCGGCCATGGGCGGCCCGAACCAGGGGAAGCGGCTACCCGAGGGCGCGGCGCGCAGGGCGCGGTCGAGGGCGGCACGCCCCTCCCGCCACTGCGCGAGCAGCCGGTCGGGGGGCAGCACGGCCCCCGCCTGCGCGGCCTCGTCGACCCAGGTCCCGAAGGACGCGAGCGCCTTCTCCAGCTCGGCCGCGAAGGCCTCCGGGTCGGTGACGGCCGAGACAGCGCATCGGTCCGTCCAGGCCAGGTGGGCGATCTGGTGGGCGATGGTCCAGCCCGGCGCGGGGGTGGCGCGCGCCCACCCGTTCGCGTCCAACTCAGCCACCAGGCCGTCGAGTTCCTCGCTCTCCCGGGCCAGATCGTCGATCACCAACGACACGTCGGACACGATGCGCTCCCCTCGGGGCACGGCGGTGTGCGGGGAGCATGGCAGCGGACGCGGAAACAAGCAAGCGTGCTTGCATGGACTTTCGGCCGTCGTCGGACGGGCGGTACGGGAGGGGCGGTCGCGGGCGAGGTGTCCGGAAGGCCCCCGCCCCCGGCGGCGTACGCACTCGGCCCGCACGGGCGCATCATGGGTGAGCACGCCCATCGCGTTCCGAGCGCTCTCCGAGCACACTCCGAACGCACTCCGAGCCCACTGGAAGGCCCCGTGAACACCCCCAGCACCACCCCGTCGACCCCGGCCCAGGTCGCGCCCTCCACGGCTCCCTCGCCCAGCGCAGGCGGCGGGCCGAGCCGCCTGGGTTCTCTCGGGCCCGTGGGGCTGGTGCTCGCGGGGGGCATCTCCGTGCAGTTCGGCGGGGCGCTCGCGGTGACCCTGATACCGCGGGCCGGTGCGCTCGGCGTGGTGACGCTGCGGCTCGTCGCGGCGGCCGTCGTCCTGCTCGTGGTCTGCCGCCCCCGGCTGCGCGGGCACTCGCGCGCCGACTGGGGCACGGTCGTCGCCTTCGGTATCGCCATGGGCGCGATGAACGGCCTCTTCTACGAGGCGGTGGCCCGCATCCCGCTCGGCCCCGCCGTCACCCTGGAGGTCCTCGGCCCGTTGGCCCTCTCCGTCCTCGCCTCCCGCCGCGCGGTGAACCTCCTGTGGGCGGGTCTCGCCCTGGCCGGGGTCTTCCTGCTGGGCGGCGGGGGCTTCGGCGACCTGGACCCGGTGGGCGTCGCCTGCGCGCTCGGCGCGGGCGCGATGTGGGCGACGTACATCGTCTTCAGCGCCCGTACGGGACGACGCTTCCCGCAGGCCGACGGGCTCGCGCTCGCGATGGCGGTCGCGGCCGTGCTGTCCGTACCGCTCGGCATCGCCGAATCGGGCACGAAGCTGCTCGTCCCGGCGACGATCGGCCTGGGCGCGGGGGTGGCCATGCTCTCCTCGGTCCTGCCCTACACCCTGGAACTCCTGGCCCTGCGCCGCCTCCCCGCCTCGACCTTCGCGGTCCTGATGAGCCTGGAACCCGCGATCGCCTCCACCGCGGGCTTCCTGGTCCTCGGCCAGTCCCTGACCGCACTCCAGACGCTGGCGATCGCCCTGGTCATCGCGGCGAGCATGGGGGCGGTACGGACACAGGTGGGCCGGGGGCGGGCGGGGAAGACGGCGTAACCGTCAGCAGGTCTCCTCCCCGACCCCCTCCAAGCCCTCCGCCAGGACCTCCGCCACATGCCGTGCGCGGCGGCCCGACAGTTCCTCCACCTGCGTGCGGCAGGAGAAGCCGTCCGCCAGGACCACCGCGTCTCGCGACGCCCCGCGCACGGCCGGGAGCAGGCGTTCCTCCGCGCAGGCCGTCGAGACCTCGTAGTGGCCCTTCTCGAAGCCGAAGTCGCCCGCGAGGCCGCAGCAGCCGCCGGACAGTTCGCCGGACAGGCCCGCCGCCGCGCGCAGTCGGCGGTCGGCGGCGTCATCGAGGACCGCGTGCTGGTGGCAGTGGGTCTGGCCGACCGCCGGGCGGTCCACCCGCGGGGGCGTCCAGTGCGGGGCGTGCCGTTCGAGCGCCTCGGCGAACGTCACCACCGCGGACGCCAGCCGGGCCGCGCGCGGGTCGTCGTGCAGCAGCTCCGGCAGGTCCGTACGGAGCGCGGCGGCACAGCTCGGTTCGAGGACGACCACCGGCAGCCCGGCCGCCAGCACCGGTTCCATCAGGTCGAGCGTGCGCCGCTGGACGGCTCGGGCGCGGTCGAGCTGCCCCGTGGAGATGTACGTCAGACCGCAGCAGACCCGGCCGCGACGGGCGGGCCCCCCGCCGCCGCCCGGCCGCGCCGCCCTCGGTGGCAGGACCACCCCGAGCCCCGCCGCCTCCAGCACCCGTACGGCCGCACGGCCCACGGACGGCGACAGATGCTCCGTGAAGGTGTCCGGCCACAGCACGACCCGCGAGGCGGTGTTCCCCCGCTCACGGCTGCCGGACGTCCGCCGCCACCATCGGGTGAACGTCTCCTCCGCCAGTCGCGGAAGGTCTCGTTCGGATGCGATCCCGCCCAGCCGCTTGCCGAGCGCCGCCACCGGTCCCACGGACGCGAGCGCGTTGATCACCGGCGCCGTACGCGTCCGCGCGACCGCCGCCAGCCATACCGGCAGCCACCCCATCGTGTAGTGCGCGGCCGGTCGTGGCCGCCCCGCGTAGTGGTGGTGCAGGAACTCCGCCTTGTAGGTGGCCATGTCGACGCCGACCGGGCAGTCCGTACGGCAGCCCTTGCAGGACAGGCACAGGTCGAGCGCGTCCCTGACCTCCGTCGACCGCCAGCCGTCGGTGATCACCTCGCCCGCCAGCATCTCGTGCAGCAGCCGGGCGCGCCCGCGCGTGGAGTGCTCCTCCTCGCCGGTCGCCCGGTACGAGGGGCACATCACGCCCGCGCCGGACACCGTCGTCGTACGGCACTTGGCGACGCCCACGCAGCGCCGTACCGCCGCCGAGAAGTCGCCGCCGTCCGCCGGGTAGCCGAAGGCGACGTCCACGGGTTCGCGCGGCAGCACCGCGAACCGCAGGTTCTCGTCCAGCCGGGCCGGGCGTACCAGCATCCCCGGGTTGAGCAGGCCGTCCGGGTCCCAGACGTCCTTGGCGCGCCCGAAGAGGTCGACCAGGTCCGGCCCGTACATCCGCGGCAGCAGCTCGGCCCGCGCCTGCCCGTCGCCGTGCTCCCCGGACAGCGAGCCGCCGTGGGAGACGACCAGGTCCGCGAGGTCCCGCGAGAAGCGGCGGAAGCGGGCGATGCCCGGCTCGGTCAGCAGGTCGAAGTCGATACGGACGTGGACGCAGCCGTCCCCGAAGTGCCCGTACGGCGTGCCGCGCAGCCCGTGCTCGGCGAGCAGCCCCCGGAAGTCCCGTAGGTACGCGCCCAGTCGGGCCGGGGGCACCGCGCAGTCCTCCCAGCCGGGCCACGCCTCCGTACCGTCCCGCATCCGCGTCGCCGTACCGCTCGCGTCCTCGCGCACCCGCCACAGCGCGCGCTGCCCCGCCGGGTCGGTGACCACCGCGGCGTCCGTCACGTCCGCCGCCCGGAGGATCGCCTCCGCGTGCGCGCATGCCTCCGCCGCGCTCGCGCCGCCCGCCTCCACGAACAGCCACGCCCCGCCGCGCGGCAGCCCGGCCGACGGCGGTACGAGGTCGGCGGCCATGCCCTCCACGGTCAACGGCCGGTACGGCAGCAGCCCGGCCGCCGCCTCGGCCGCGGCGCTCTCGTCGGCGTACGCCAGCACGGCGAGCGCACGGGCGCGGGGCGCCTCCACGAGGCTGACGACCGCCTCCGTGAGAACGCCCAGCGTGCCCTCCGAACCGCAGAAGGAGCGGGCCACGTCCGCGCCGTGCTCGGGCAGCAGCGCGTCCAGCGCGTACCCGGAGATACGGCGCGGGAGGGCGGGATACCCCGTACGCAGCAGCGCCAACTCTCCTTCCACCAAGGCCCGTAGCCCTTGAGGAGCCCCCTGCCAGCGGCGGCCCAGCGTCCTTGCCTCGCCCCGCGCGGTGAGCACGGACACCTCGCGCACACTGTCCGCCGTGGTCCCCCAGGCCACCGAGTGGGAGCCGCAGGCGTTGTTGCCGATCATCCCGCCCAGCGTGCAGCGGGCGTGCGTGGAGGGATCGGGGCCGAACCGCAGGCCGTACGGAGCGGCGGCCTCCTGAAGCCGGTCGAGGACCAGACCCGGCTGCACCACCGCCGTGCGCGCCTCGGGATCCAGGGCCAGGACCCGGTTCATGTACCGGGTGAAGTCGAGCACCACGCCCGTGCCCGTCGCCTGCCCGGCGATCGAGGTACCGCCGCCGCGCGCGACGACCGGCACGCCGTACGCGCGACACGCCTCCAGCGTGGCCGCCACGTCCTCCGCGTCCCGGGGGGCCACCACGCCGAGCGGCACCCGCCGGTAGTTGGACGCGTCCATGGTGTGCAACGCGCGGGCCGTGACACCGAAGTCCACGTCACCCCGCACGGCCCGGCGCAGCCGCGCCGCGAGCCCAGCCTGATCGGTCATGGCTCCAGCATGGCGGCTGACGACGAGGCAACGGCCGCGCAACCCTCGTACGTCCCCACAGTTCCACGGGGCGACGCGCGTCGTCTCATCGGACGGACACGTTCCCGTACGGTTTCGCCGAGGGGATACGCTCCGACTCGTGGCTGATATCCAGATTCCTGCTGACATCAAGCCCGCGGATGGTCGTTTCGGCGCGGGTCCCTCCAAGGTGCGGACAGAGGCGCTGAACGCCCTCGCCGCCACGGGCAGTTCCCTGCTCGGCACGTCCCACCGCCAGGCCCCGGTCAAGAACCTGGTCGGCTCGGTCCGCGAGGGTATCCGCGAGCTGTTCCAGCTCCCCGACGGCTACGAGGTCGTCCTCGGCAACGGCGGCTCCACCGCGTTCTGGGACATCGCGACCCACGGCCTGATCGAGAACAAGTCGCAGCACCTCACCTTCGGCGAGTTCTCCTCCAAGTTCGCCAAGGCCGCGAAGCTCGCCCCGTGGCTGGCCGAGCCCACCGTCATCGCCGCCGACCCCGGCACGCACCCCGAGGCCACGGCCGAGGCGGGCGCCGACGTCTACGCCTTCACGCACAATGAGACGTCGACGGGCGTGGCCATGCCCATCAAGCGGGTGCCGGGCGCCGACGAGGGCTCGCTCGTTCTGGTGGACGCCACGTCGGGCGCCGGCGGCCTGCCGGTCGACATCGCCGAGACGGACGTCTACTACTTCGCCCCGCAGAAGTCGCTCGCCTCCGACGGCGGCCTGTGGATCGGCGTGTTCTCCCCCGCCGCGATCGAGCGCGCGGAGCGCGTCCACGCGTCGGGCCGTCACATCCCGGAGTTCTTCAGCCTGCCCACGGCGATCGACAACTCCCGCAAGAACCAGACGTACAACACCCCGGCGCTCGCCACGCTGTTCCTGCTCGACGAGCAGTTGAAGTGGCTGAACGGCCAGGGCGGCCTCGCCTGGTCCGCGGCCCGCACGAAGGACTCGTCGACGCGCCTGTACACCTGGGCGGAGGAGTCCAAGTACGCGACCCCGTTCGTGACGGACCCGGCCAAGCGCTCCCAGGTCATCGGCACGATCGACTTCACGGACGAGATCGACGCCGCCGCGATCGCCAAGGCCCTGCGCGCCAACGGCATCGTGGACACGGAGCCGTACCGCAAGCTCGGCCGCAACCAGCTCCGCATCGCGATGTTCCCGGCGATCGACCCGGCGGACGTCGAGGCGCTGACGAAGTGCGTCGACTACGTGATCGAGAAGCTCTAGGGCTTCAGCTACGACGAACGAGGGGCGCCCGACGACGAATCCGCCGGGCGCCCCTCGTTGCCCTGTGGCCTACGAGAACTGGCGGAGGAATGCCTGCCAGGTCTCGCGGGAGACGGTGAGGAGGGGGCCGTTGTGCTGCTTGCTGTCGCGGACGGCTCGGCCACCGGGGGCAGTGTCGGCGACCTCGACGCAAGCGTTCTCCTGCCCCGAGTACGACGACTTCCAGAAGGGGCTTACGACCTCGACCATGGCGTGTCTTCCTTCAAGCTCCGCAGTATGCTCCGGATGAGCTTCGCACTCGCGTCCGGAGCCAACGCCGACGATCGTAGTAGGTCGTATGCATTGGCGTAAGCGGCGAGGTCCTTGGCCCCTTCAAGGACCGACGTGCCTCGAAGATTGTCCATAGCGACCGCTTGGACCGTCGGCTCCTCATCGAAGCTGAAGGAGTAGAAGCCAGAGGAGTAGCCAGCCAGGACACCCGCACTGAACGGCAGCACCTGCACAGTGACGTTCTTCCGCTGTCCGATCTCAAGGATCGCGGACAACTGCTCCTGATGAATCTCAACGTTGACCAACGGGTGTGCGACGACGGCTTCCCAGAGAATGACCGTGTACGACGCTCCACCCTCTTCGATCTTCGTCTGCCGCCCCACGCGCACCTTCACCAGCTGGTCGACCCGTTCCGGATCGATGCAGTGGGGACCACCGGCGATAACTGCCTCCGCATAGGCTGGGGTTTGCAGGAGCCCTGGCACCATGACCGGCTGCCATTCGCGGATATAGGTCGCGTCGTCCTCCAACGCGATGTGGTCGACGTAATCCGGTCGCAGGTGTTCCGCATGTTCGAGCCACCAACCCCGGTTCTTGGAGTTCTTGGCCAACTCCTCGAGCTTGGCGCGTACTTCCGGATCCGTGATGCCGTATGCATCCAACAGCAGCCGTACCTCGATGACACGTGGCGTGGCGTGTCCGCTCTCAACGCGACTGATCCTCGCTTGACTTGACGCAATCACTTCGGCGGCCTGCGGCTGGTCCAGCTTCGCGGCATGCCGATACTGCCTGAGCGCCGTACCCAGACGCCTACTGCGCACTGTCGGCCGTCCACCTGCGGGCATGTGACCTCCCCTTCTCCTTCGGCCACCTTGGCACACCAGCCGGAACTCCGGGCGTACATCACACGATTGAGTGACACCTGCGCATACATTCATCGGTTTGAGTTGTCCTGGTGTCGAATACGTCAGCAGCTTCACGGCGCCGCGGAACCGGCGCCGACCTTGACGTCCCGTCAGGAGGTACGGCACCCCCATGCCCGCAACCGAAACCTTCCGCATCCCCAAGCGCAGAGAGCACGCGCCAACGGCCCGGCAACGCATCCGCAAGGCCTTGGCAAACTGGGGAATCACCGGCGAACTCGCCGACAGCGTCGTCCTGTTGGCCAACGAACTCGTCACCAACGCCGTGACCCACTGCCGGGTCTCCTACGCCCAGGTCGAGGTCAGACTCACGCTCCAGGAGCCGGAGTTGGTCCTGGAGGTCTTGGACCCGGACCGGGACAGGCTCCCCCGAATTCACGATTCCGGCCCCGACGCGGAGAACGGTCGCGGACTGGCGCTCGTGGAGGTGCTGGCCGACGCCTGGGGCCACCGGCAGGAGCCGTACGCGAAGTGCGTATGGGCCCGGCTCACGCTCGCGGAGGGGATGGCCCGTGTTCCGGCTGGTTCATGAGGCCGTCACGCGTCTGCTCACCCGGCCGCGCACAGGCGAATCCGCAGTGAACGCCTGGGACCTCGCAGGCGAGGTACGAACGCCGGACCCGTATGTGTGGCAGCCACCCCCCGGCCGACAACTCCGTGGATACGACGCATCGTCCAGATCCGTCAGACGCCAGCATTGAACTTCACTCGCCAGGGACGACCCTCACCTCATGGCAAGCGACGAGAATGCAGGCATGACGAGCCTCGAGGTTGCTCCGGAGATCGTGAGGTACTACAGCGAAGCCACCGACGAAGCGAGCCGGTTGGTCACCACGGCGGACGGTCGCCTGGAGATGGTGCGCACGCAGGAGTTGCTGCGCCGCCACCTCCCGGCACCGCCCGCCAGGGTCCTCGATGTCGGTG
The DNA here is from genome assembly GCF_023887685.1 of Streptomyces macrolidinus. Lineage (GTDB taxonomy): Bacteria > Actinomycetota > Actinomycetes > Streptomycetales > Streptomycetaceae > Streptomyces > Streptomyces macrolidinus. The sequence goes on from NZ_JAMWMR010000020.1 coordinate 88,571, forward strand.
GCGGCCCGGGGGTGCACGCCCGGTGGCTCACGGAGGACGGTTACCACGTCCACCTCATCGACCCCGTACCCCGTCACCTCGAACAGGCCAAGGACACCTGCGCCACGACCGAGCTGGGTGACGCCCGGCAACTGACAGCCGAAGACGCCTCGTACGACGTCGTCCTCATGCTGGGGCCGCTCTACCACCTGATCGAACGGTCCGACCGTGACCGCGCCCTCGCCGAGGCCTACCGCGTCCTCAAACCGGGCGGCTTGGTCGCGGCGGCCGGTATCAACCGGTATGCATCACTGTTCGAGCACACCGCGTACGCACACCTGCACAAGGAGCCGATGCAAAGGAGCATCGGCTCCATTCTGAGCACCCAGACCCACGACGGCAGGAAGGCGTTCACCGCCGCCTACTTCCACAGCGGGGACCAACTGCGCACCGAGGTCGCCGCGGCGGGGTTCGACGGTGCAGAGGTCTTCGGGATCGAGGGACCGGCCTGGTCGCTGCTCGCCGCTACCGAACGGCACACAGGCCAGTCACTGATCGACTCGCCGATGTTCGAGTCGGCACTGACCGCCGCACGCCTGGCCGAGCCGTACCCGGAACTGCTGGCGGCCAGCTCACACCTGCTGGCAGTCGGACACCGCCCGTTCACGCTCGCGGATCGCTGATCATCACTTCGTCCACCCACCATTGAGCCTCCACGAGGTTCCGAGCCATGCCCGCAGGCTCGTACGAAAGTCCGCTCCACTCCTCCAGCGCCCGCGGGTCGTCAGGGCGAAGGTGGCCGCCACCACCGTGGAGCGGGCGGTGACGGCGGTGAATGTCCAACGGCGGGCGGCGCCGCTTCGCATACGGCGCGAGCGGATTGTCCGGGTCGGCACGCGAAATCGCTCGGGACGGCTGGTTCGGCGGTCCGGGTCGGGAATGCTTGCCCATGGCTCGACAGGCTAAAGCCGCAACCGGCGTCGGGCGCGCCCGGGTCGGTGTGGCGGGTTTCATGGGGTGCGGGGCAGCGCTCGAACCGCCAGGCGGACGCATACCGCTGCGAGCGGAAGTTCTGCGAACAACGCCATGACCAGCGCCGTGCGCAGTTCGCTCCCGCTGGCCGCGGTCATCGTGTCGAACCAGGCGTCGACGGCGAGCAGGGCGGCCGTCGCGGCGGCGGCCGGTGCCAGTCGTCGATCCCCGCGGGTGGCCAGCAGCCCTGTGGTGATCAGACCGACCGCCTCCAGCGCGTCCAGACCCACCCAGGCGGCGGACCAGTGCGAGGCACGGAAGGTGGTCGGCAGGCTGGTGGCCAACACGACGAGCCACGGCAGCAGCGCCACCCCGCAGCCGGCCAGGACGAGACCCCGCCGTCGGCCTGGAAGGCGGTCCGGAGGTCGGCGCTGCGGGCTGGGCAGCGATCCCGTGCGCGGGCCGTGCGGCCTGCGTATGCCGCGCTCGGCGTCCGGCTCCGGGAACAGTTCGGTGATTTCCTGCATGCCCTTCAGCCTGAGCCGCACAGCGATCACAGTCAGTAATGCCGGGTGCCGTTCTCAGGGTGGCGCCAGCTTCACCATCGATCCGGATGCACGGTGCATGGCATAGCCCTCACCTGGCGTTTTACCGTCGAGCCATGACGATTCCCCGGGCGCTGCGGCGCAGAGTTGTTCGGGTCCGGCGGGACACCGGTTTCTTGGCGGCCGGGATTCCGCTGCACCTTGCGCTGGTGCCGTGGTGGAGCTGGATGTCGATCGTCGCGAAGTCGAGGGCGTGGCAGTGGCTCCCGCTCCTGTTTGTGCTGATCTTGCTCGGTGCGCTTGCGCTCACCGCTGTGCAGCGACGCCGTTACCGGGTGCTGCTGGGAGTGGAGATCCTCCGGCTGCCGGCCGCGCGCGAGCAAGGGTGGCTGAGGCGCGCTCTGCGGTGGCTGTTCGTGGCCCAGACCTGGCGGCAGGCCGGATACCACCTGCTTGTCGGTCTGCTCCTGGCTGTGGTGGAGCTGGGGGTGCTCGCTGCGTGGGTCGCGGGCCTTGCCGGCGTCACCGTCATCGGGTGGGCCTGGATGTTGCCGGTCGAGGTTCGCCTGGACTATGTCGACTACGCGACCCAAGCGGTGTACTACACCGCGGCCGGCCTGCTGCTGCTGTGCGCCGCACTCTGGCTGACCGGGCCGGTGACCCGCGCCGAGACCCGGATCGCGCTCGCGCTGCTCGGGACCAGCCGCTCCCAGCAGCTTCAGCAGCGTGTCGAGCACCTGTCCGAGAGCCGCACCGACCTGATCGACGCCGTCGACACCGAACGCCGCCGCATCGAACGCGACCTGCACGACGGCACCCAGCAGCGCCTGGTCTCCCTCGCGGTCAACCTGGGCCTGGCCAAGGCCACCCTCACCAACCTGCCGGACGAGGCCCGCACCGTGATCGACGAGGCGCACCGCGAGGCGAAGGAGGCCATCGCCGAACTCAACGACCTGGTGCGCGGCCTGCACCCGGCCGTCCTCGAAGACCGCGGGCTGGACGCGGCGCTGTCCGGCCTGGCCGCCCGGGTACCGATCCCGGTACGGCTGCGAGTCGACCTCGAGGAGCGCGCGGCGCCCACCGTGGAGTCGGTCGCCTACTTCGTGGTCTCCGAGGCGCTCGCCAACGTCACCAAGCACGCCCGCGCCACCCGCGTGGACGTCACTGTCAAACAGATCGGGAGAATGCTGCGCGTGAACATCACCGACGACGGGATCGGCGGCGCCGACACCTCCACCGGCAGCGGACTGAGCGGGCTGGCCAAACGGGTCGGTTCCGTCGACGGCACCTTCCACATCAGCAGCCCGGTCGGGGGCCCGACCACCATCGCCGTGGAGCTGCCATGCGAGCCGTGATCGCCGAGGACTCACTGCTGCTGCGCGTCGGGCTCGTCAAGGTCCTGGAAATGGCCGGCTTCGAGATCGCCGCCGAAGTCGGCGACGCCGAAGCCCTGCTTGCGGCCGTCGAGGAACACCGGCCCGGGCTGGCCCTGGTCGATGTCCGCATGCCACCCGGCTTCACCGACGAAGGCGTGCGCGCCGCGCTGGTGATCCGTGAGCAATGGCCGCAGACCGCGGTGGTACTGCTCTCGCAGTACGTCGAGGAGCGGTATGCGGCCGACCTGCTGACGGCCAACACCAGCGGCGTCGGCTACCTGCTCAAGCAACGCGTCGCAGACGTGGAGGAGTTCGTGGCTTCCGTTCGGCGGGTTGCAGCCGGGGGCACGGCACTGGATCCACAGGTGGTCGCCCAGTTGCTCGTGCGCCGCCGCAGTGACCCGCTCGATCGGCTGACGCCACGCGAACGGGAGGTACTCGCCCTGATGGCCGAGGGACGCTCCAACACCGGGATCGCCGAGGCCCTGGTCGTCAGCGACAGCGCAGTGGCCAAGCACATCAACAACATCCTCGCCAAACTCGACCTGCGCGCAGCCGACGCCGACCACCGGCGCGTTCTCGCCGTCCTGAGATTCCTCGGCGCTTCCCCGACCTGACCGACCCGCCGCCCGCACCCCTACCGCCGTTCGGCATGACGATCGGCAGCTCGGGCGAACACCGCGCACGCGTCTCACGGGCTGGGGCAAGGGCGGCTGTCTACGCGTGATCCGAGCGTGGCGTGGCGGTGCCGTCCTGATTCGTTTCCGTTCTGCTGTAGAGGACTTCGCGGCCCTGTTCCGCCGCGCGGATGAGGCCTTCGCTGACGAAGTCCAGGAAGCGGGCGGCGTTCTCCAGGCGGGTGGCTGCCGGGGTGCCGCGGCCGAGGACGGCGACGCCTTGCCGTGCGGTCTCGATGAACTGGTCGTTGGCTCGGGCGCTGCGGATCATCGCTTGGTACCAGAGGTCGTCGTCGACGACGTAGCGCTCGCGGCGGCGTTGGTCGCGTTCTCGGCGGACGAGGTCCTGGCTCTCGAGGAACGTGATCGCTTTGGAGATGGACGCCGGGCTGACCTGGAGACGCTCGGCGAGTTCGGAGGCGGTGAGGCTGCCGCTGTCGGTGGTGTAGAGGCAACCCAGCACCCGGGCCATCATCTGATTCCTTTCGTGGATACCCCCGCCTTCAGGTGGGGGAGGAAACGAAACTCCTGCGGAGCAGGGCAAGGGCGGGGTTTCGCCGTCAAGGCGAAAGACTGTGCTCTGGCCCGCAGTTGACTCTCACAAGCGGCTTCACTAGCTTGTGAGCCGTGACCATGACGCAGGTGAAGCGGGCGTTCAAGTACCGCTTCTATCCCACGGACGCGCAGGCAGCGGAGCTGTCCCGCACGTTCGGCTGTGTGCGCAAGGTCTACAACATGGCGCTCGCCGCCCGGACCGAAGCATGGGCCAGGCGGGAACGGGTCAACTACAACCAGACGTCGGCGATGCTGACGGCGTGGAAGAAGACCGAGGAACTGGCGTTCCTGAACGAGGTCTCCTCCGTGCCGCTGCAGCAGTGCCTGCGGCACCTGCAGACAGCGTTCACCAACTTCTTCGGCAAGCGGGCGAAGTACCCGCGTTTCAAGTCGAAGAAGAAGTCGCGCAGGAGCGCCGAGTACACGACCAGCGGGTTCCGCTTCCGCGACGGCAGGCTGACCCTGGCGAAGACGACCGACCCGCTGGCGATCGTGTGGTCCAGGCCCTTGCCGGAGGGTGCACAGCCCTCGACGGTGACCGTGTCGCAGGACGCGGCCGGCCGCTGGTTCGTGTCGATGCTGGTCGAGGACCAGGCTGTCAGGCCGCTCCCGGCCGTGGATACGGCGGTCGGTATCGACGTCGGGCTGGATCATCTGCTGACCTTGTCGACCGGTGAGAAGATCGCCAATCCCCGGCACGAACGCAAGGACCGTGCCCGGCTGGCGAGAGCACAGCGTGTCCTTGCCCGTAAGGAGAAGGGCAGCCGGAACCGGGCGAAAGCCCGGCGCAAGGTCGCCAGGATCCACGCCCGGATCGCCGACCGCAGGCGGGACTTCCTGCACAAGCTGACCACTCGACTCGTGCGTGAGAACCAAACGCTCGTGATCGAGGACCTGACCGTGCGCAACATGGTTCGGAACCACACCCTGGCCCGCGCGATCAGTGATGCCGCGTGGTCGGACTTCCGGAGCATGCTGGAGTACAAGGCGAGCTGGTACGGGCGCAACGTGGTCGCGGTCGACCGCTTCTTCCCGTCCTCCAGACTGTGCTCGGACTGCGGCGCCTTGCAGAACAAGATGCCCTTGAACGTCCGTACCTGGACGTGCGACTGCGGCACGACCCATGACCGGGATGTGAACGCGGCGAAGAACTTGCTGGCCGTCGGACTGACGGTGTCGGCCTGTGGAGCTGGTGTAAGACCTCAACGGAGCACTCCGGGCGGGCAGTCGGCGGTGAAGCAGGAAACCCCACGGCGCGAGCCGTAGGAATCCCCCTCCTTCAGGAGGGGGAGGAAGTCAACTTGGGCAGTCCCGAGATCATGTAGACGGTGGTGAGCGCCTCCTGATAGTCGTGCACGGCCTGGGCGTCGCGGCCGTAGGGCTGCGGGGATGCCTGTGCCCCTCGGGGTGCGGCCTGTCTGCGTCCGTGGGTGCGCTGTTGGGTGGCGCGGTGGGCCAGGTCGGCGCGGTAGGCGGTGGGGCCGCCGTTGCGTGTCACCTCGCGCGTGATCGTGGAGGTCGGACGGTCGAGACGGCGGGCGATCTCGGCGTAGGCCAGGCCGTCGGCCAGCCCCGTCGCGATCTGCCGGCGCTCGGACTGGGTGAGCCTGCCTCCCATGTGCCCGCCGACAAGATCGACCGACTGCCGCCGTGCTACACGCCGAACCCTGAGACCGGGGAGTTCACCGTGTGGGACGAGGCGGTGGGCGGGCAGTACAGCACGCCTCCGGCGTTCCCGTCGGGCGGTGGTGGTCTTGTCTCCACCGTCGACGACTACCACGCCTACTTCCGGATGCTGCTGAACCACGGGACGCACGACGGCGAACGCATCCTGTCCCGGCCGGCCGTGGAGCTGATGACCACCAACTGCCTCACCCCCGCGCAGCAGGCCGCCCGCAGCGACCTGGCCCGCAACAACGTCCACATCTCCTTCGGCCAGGGACAGCACGGCGGCTGGGGCTACGGCATGGCCGTACGCACCTACCGCGGCGACTACGCGCCGGTCGGCCAGTTCGGCTGGGACGGCGGTACCGGCACCACCGCCTACGCCGACCCGCACAACGGAGTCGTCGGCGTCCTGCTGACCCAGGTGGGGCTGTCCCTCCCGGCACCGGCACAGCTCATCCACGACTTCTGGACCACGCTCTACCAGGCGCTCGACGACTGACCCGAACCCTGAACTGCCCCTTTCCCTGCCCGCACGCGCGCGTGGCGGACCTCACGCCCCACGCGCGCGTGTGATCGACCATCATTGAGCGGTGCTCAGGTTCATGCCCGTAGGCGACTCCATGACGATCGGCAGCGCGGGCGAACACACCTGGCGCTACCGGCTGTGGCAGCACCTGTGCGCAACGTACAACGGGCCCTGCAAGCTCGTCGGCCCGCGTGAGACGTTGTACGACAAGGTCGCGGACGCGCCGACGTCGTACGCCTACGCCGAGCCGGACTTCCCGCGCACGCATCTCGCGGGCTGGGGCGAGGGCTGGCTGCACATGGCGCCGTTGATAGCCGAGGCCGTACGGACCTCGCGGGCGGACGTGCTGCTCGTCTCCCTCGGCCTGATCGACCTGGGCTTCTACACGAACGCGGAGCAGACCGCCGAGAACGTACGGGCCTTCGTGACGCAGGCGCGCACGGCGAACCCGCGGCTGCGCATGGTCGTACTGCCGGTGATCCCGAACATACGGGCCGAGGCGGACGAGTCGTTCGCCGCGCAGGTGGCCCTCTTCAACGACCTCCTCGCGAAGGCCGTCGCCGACCTGGACGAGCCCCGCTCCCCGCTGCTCCTGGCCACTCCCCCGGCGGACTACGACTTCCACCGCGACACCTACGACGGCACGCACCCGAACGCGAGCGGCGAGCACAAGATCGCGGCGGCGTTCGCGGAGGCCATGCACCAGGCATGGGACTTCGGTCAGCCGTATGCGGCGGCCGGAACGAGCTGACCGATTCCCGGCGTGACCCGGTCACCATGCGTATCGTTGTACTGCGCGGCTGCACCTGTTCACGGGTAGCCGGGGAGGAGCGCGACCGTGACCGTCCTTGACGACAGGATCGAGATGGCCGACGCCGACGCCAGCACCGAGCGTCTGGACGAGTGGTTCGAGCGTCTTGAGCACATGCCCGTCCCCGAAGGATTCAGGGTCGAGATCGTCGGGGGCAATGTCTTCATGACGCCGCAGCGAAACACGCATTGGCAGATCATCCGCCGGATCCTCTGGGCCCTTGAGGACAGATTCGGGAGAGAGGTCATGGCGTTCACGGACGTTCGAATCGACTTCCCGGGCGACGAGAACGGCTTCTGCCCGGATGTCGCCATGCTCAAGGACTCGGCGCGGGAGGACGACAAGGGCCACTGGCAGTACCAGGACGTCGAGTTCGTCGCCGAGGTCATCTCCAAGAGCACGGCCGCCAACGACTACGGCCCGAAGAAGACCGCCTACGCCACCGCCGAGGTACCCGTCTACCTTATCGCCGACCCCTACCAGGGCCGCTGTCACCTCTTCACCCAGCCCAAGAACGGCGACTATCTCACCGAACTGCTGGTGGCCTTCGGTGCGGATGTCGACATGACCACCACTCCGCTGGGCCTCGTCCTCAAGACCGATGACTTCCCTCGCGACTAGGACACCCTAGGAGCAGACCGTGCCGGTCGCCGGGACCGCCCCGTCCAGCAGGTAGCGGTTCACCGTGTCCCGTACGCATGTGTTCTTGCTGTAGTACGCGCCGTGTCCCTGGCCCCTGTACGTCAGCTCGACGCCGACTCCCTTGCCCAGCGCGTTCACCATCCTCCGTGTGCCGTCGTACGGAGTGGCGGGGTCACCTGTGTTGCCGATCAGGAGGATCGGACCGGCGCCGGGTGCGTGTACGTCCGGGTGGTAGACGGCTCCCCTCATCGGCCAGCCGGCACAACTGATCAGGTTCCAGGCCAGGAAGTCGCCGAACAGCGGGGAGGCGGCCCGGAATCGCGGCAGCTTCGCCTCCACGTCGGCGGTGGTGTAACGCGGCTTGTCGTCCGCGCAGTTGATGGCGACCTCCGCGGCGGAGTCGTTGCTGTAACGGCCCTTCTCGTCACGCTCGTTCATCGAGTCCCCCAGCAGCATCAGCGGCCTGCCGTCGCCCGCGTACGCCCGTCGCAGCGCCTCGGTGAGGGAGGGCCAGGAGTTCTTGGAGTACAGGGCCTCCAGGACGCCGTCGAGCGCGGCGCTTCGGGTCAACCGGCGGGGGGATACGCCGGGGAGGGGCTTGCGGTCCAGATCATTCAGCAGTCCGGTGAGGCGGTTCTCGACGTCCTTCGGGGTGCTGCCGACCGGGCATCCCGCGCTCTTCGCGACGCAGTCCCGAGCGTAGTTGCCGAACGCCAGTTGAAAGCCCCCGGCCTGTGCGAGCGCGGCCTGTTCCGGGGTCAGCGTCGGGTCCACCACCGCGTCGAGCACGGCCCGTCCGACGTTCCGCGGGAACAAGTGCGCGTAGACACCGCCGAGTTCGGTGCCGTACGAGACACCGAAGTAGTGCAGCTTCCGGTCGCCCAGGAGTTGGCGCATCAGGTCCAAGTCGCGGGCCGTGTCGGTCGTCCGCAGATACGGCAGCACCCTGCCGGAGTGCAGTCGGCAGGCCTGGTTGAATCGCTTGGTGCTGTCCAGGAACACGCGCTGCGTTTCGGCTGTCCTCGGCATCGCGTCCAGTTGGAAGAACGCGTCCAACTGCTGATCGTTCAGACACTTCACGCCCGCGCTGCGGCCGACCCCGCGCGGGTCGAAGCTCACCAGGTCGTAACGGGTGCGCAGGGCCGCGTAGTCCTGGCCGAAGGAGGGCAGCGCCGTGACGCCGGATTCGCCGGGGCCACCGTAGTTGAAGACGAGCGAGCCGATGCGGCGGCTCGGGTCACCGCTGGCCTTCGCCCGGATCAGCGCGATGTCGATCGTGCCGCTCCTGGGGTCGTCCCAGTTCAGGGGCGCCTTCATGGTCGCGCACTGCCACCGGGTGCCGTCCGGCAGCGGTGAGGGGGCGCCGCCGTCGCCCTGTGCCACCGACGGCACGGGACAGTCCTTCCAGCCCAGCCGCTGCCCCAGCGGACCCCCGTGCGCGAGGCCCGGGTCACGGGCGCAGCCGGTGAGGAGTACGGGCAGAAGGGCGGCGATGGTCAGAGCTGTGGCGCGGATCCGGTGGGGGTGCGGCATGCACCCAGCGTGTCGCCCCACGTGGCGGGACGCTCGGGACGCGGGCCCGTGCGAGTGAAGTCCCGTGACCCGGGGCGCGCGCACGCCCGTACGCGTGAGGGGCGCGCCTTGCTTGGAGCGCACTCCACGCCGTTTGCTGGACGACCATGACGACCATGAAGTACACGCAGCTCGGACGCACAGGACTCAAGGTCAGCCGACTCGTCCTCGGGACCATGAACTTCGGCCCGCAGACCGACGAGTCCGACAGCCACGCGATCATGGACACGGCGCTGGACGCGGGCATCAACTTCTTCGACACCGCCAACGTGTACGGCTGGGGCGAGAACAAGGGCCGTACCGAGAGCATCATCGGCAACTGGTTCGCCCAGGGCGGCGATCGCCGCGAGAAGGTGGTCCTCGCCACGAAGGTGTACGCCGATATGAGCCCGGACGGCGAGGCCTGGCCGAACCACGACAAGCTCTCCGCGGTCAACATCCGCCGCGCGGTCGACGCCAGCCTCCGGCGGCTGCGCACCGACCACATCGACCTGTACCAGTTCCACCACATCGACCGCAGCACCCCCTTCGAGGAGATCTGGCAGGCCATCGACGTACTGGTCCAGCAGGGGAAGATCCTCTACGCGGGCTCCAGCAACTTCCCCGGCTACAAGATCGCCCAGGCCAACGAGACCGCCGCGCGGCGCGGCTCCTACGGGCTCGTCAGCGAGCAGTGCCTCTACAACCTCTTCGAGCGCCGCGCCGAGATGGAGGTCATCCCGGCCGCGCGGGACTACGGGCTCGGGGTGATCCCGTGGTCGCCGCTGCACGGCGGGCTGCTCGGCGGCGTCATCGAGAAGCAGGCCACGGGCGGGCGCCGGGCCGGCGGCCGGGCCGCCGACGTCCTCAAGGACCCCGCCGTGCGCACACAGATCCAGGCCTACGAGGACCTGCTCGCGGGGCACGGCCTGGAACCCGGCGAGACCGCTCTCGCCTGGCTGCTGACCCGCCCCGGCGTCACCGGGCCGATCGTCGGCCCGCGTACGGCGGAGCAACTGGAGTCGGCGCTGCGCGCGGTCCGGCTGGAGCTGTCGGAGGAGGTTCTGGACGGTCTTGACGAGATCTTCCCGGGGCCGGGGCCCTCGCCCGAGGCCTTCGCCTGGTAGCCCGGGCCGGGGCTGCCTGGGAGTGGCGGGCCGCTCGGTCATCGACCGGGGTGCGAGAGGGCCCTGGGGTGCCGAGCGGTCGTCCGCCGACCGGTGTGTTCGCTACCTGCCGACGGCCGCCGACATCGCCACCACCACGAACATCAGCACAAGCACACCGGCCATGATCCGGTTACGGGTCTTCGGGTCCACACATCGAGACTAACCGGCTCTTGTCACTCGCCTGCTCGGAGCCCCCGCCGCAAGCCCTCGCCGCTCCACCTCGTCCGCCCGCCGCGAGCCCCCCGCCGCTCAGCCTCATCCACCGGCCCCGAGCGCCCACCGCTCCACCGTCTCGTACCGGGGCTGCTCCCCCGGAACCCCCGCCTCCGGCAGTCGGCTGCGGATCAGGCACAGCTCCCCGACCGTCCACTCGCGCCCGGCGAACCCGTCCAGCGCGGCGACGTACGGCCGCAGATCCTCGGAGTGCCGTCGGCTGCGGGCCAGGGTCAGATGCGGGCGGTAGGGGCGGTACTCCCCCGTCTCCACGCCCGCCTTGCGCGCCGCGGCCTCCGCGCGGTCGGCCAGCAGCCCCATCACGCCCGTGTCCCCGCTCGCGCCCACCCACAGCGTGCGGCCCCCGAAGTGCCCGCCACCGCCGAGAGCCAGCCGGAACGGCTCCGTACGCCGGGCCGCCCGCGCCAGCCGCTCCGACAGCTCGGGGACGACCTCCTCGGCCACCTCGCCGTAGAAGGCGAGCGTGAAGTGCCAGCCCGGCCGCCCCGTCCAGCGCAGCCGCTCGGCTCCGGGCATCCCCTCAAGGCCACGTGCGACCGGCTCCAGTTCACCGATCACGGAACTCGGGGGAACCACCGCGGCGAAGAGTCTCATACCCCCATGATGGACGGCATGGCGATCACACGGATACGCGAAGGGTCCACCGCCGACGTTCCCGTCGTCCTCGGTCTGCTCGACGGCGCCGTCGAATGGCTCGTCTCACAGGGGCGCACCCGGCAGTGGGGCACCCAGCCCTGGTCGGCGCGGCCACGCGCCGTGGAGGCGGTGCACCGCCATGTGGCGGCGGGCACTCCCTGGATCGCGGAGATCGACGGCGTCCCCGCGGGCACGCTCACCCTCTCCCCAGCGCCCGGTGACTACATCGCCGCCGTGGACGAGCCCGAGCGCTATATCCATCTGTTCGCCGCCGACCACCGCTTCACGGGCCGTGGCGTCGGCGCCGCGCTGCTCGCCCATGCCGCCGAGGAGACCCGACGCGCGGGCGTCTCGCTGCTGCGCGTGGACTGCTACGCGGGCGACGACGGCAAACTCGTCGCCTACTACGAGCGCCACGGCTTCACCCGGACCGAGACCTTCACCTTCGGGGACGACCAGTGGCCGGGGCAGGTGCTGGCGCGGCGCGTATGACCGCGTATGACACGGGACCAAGGCACCGAACCGAGGGGGCGGCCACCCGCGGCGCCCCCTCGGTCGGCGCGTCCGGCCTGGTCACGCCGGTACGGCCACCCGCTCCCGCGGCACGAACCGCACCCGCGGATGCCCCTGATGCCAGCCCACCGCCAGGCGCAGGCCGCCCGAGCGGGCCAGGACCAGGCCGATGGTCACGGCCGCGGCGGCCGAGATCAGACCGCCGAGGGCGAAGCCGACCCGGGCGCCGTACGCGTCCGTGACCCAGCCGACCACGGGCGCCCCGAGCGGCGTACCGCCCACGAAGACCATCATGAACAGGGCCATGACCCGGCCGCGCATCGCCGGATCCGTGCCCATCTGGACCGCGGTGTTCGCGGTGACGTTCACCGTCAGGCCGAAGACGCCGATCGGGATCATCAGCAGCGAGAACAGCCACAGCTCCGGGGCCACGGCGGCCACGACCTCCAGCACACCGAAGGCGATCGCGGCCACGATCAGGACGCGCAGCCGGGCCGTGCCACGGCGGGCGGCGAGCAGCGCACCGGCCACGGAGCCGATCGCCATCAGGGTGTTGAAGAGGCTGTAGGCACCGGCGCCGGAGTGGAAGACGTCGTCCGCGTAGGCCGAGAGCCACACCGGGAAGTTGAAGCCGAACGTGCCGATGAAGCCGACGAGGACGATCGGCCAGATCAGCTCCGGGCGCCCGGCGACATAGCGCAGGCCCTCGCGGAGCTGGCCCTTGCCGCGCGGGGCGCGCTCCACGACATGCAGCTCACGGGCGCGCATGAGCAGCAGGCCGACGATGGGCGCGAGGAAGGACAGGCCGTTCAGCAGGAAGGCCCAGCCCGTGCCGACGCCGGTGATCAGGAGGCCCGCGACGGCGGGGCCGACCAGGCGGGCGGACTGGAAGTTCGCCGAGTTCAGGCTGACCGCGTTCTGCAACTGACCGGGGCCGACCATCTCGGAGACGAAGGACTGGCGGGCGGGGTTGTCGACCACCGTGGCGAGTCCGACGGCGAACGCGGCGACGTAGACGTGCCAGACCTGGACATGGCCGGTGAGGGTCAGGACGGCGAGGAACAGGCCCGTGGCACCCATCGCGGACTGGGTGACCAGCAGGGCGGGACGCTTGGGCAGCCGGTCGACGAGCACGCCGCCGTACAGCCCGAAGAGCAGCATCGGCAGGAACTGGAGCGCCGTGGTGACACCGACGGCGGTGGAGGAGCCGGTCAGGCTCAGCACCAGCCAGTCCTGGGCGATGCGCTGCATCCAGGTGCCGGTGTTGGAGACGGCCTGGCCGAGGAAGAAGAGCCGGTAGTTCCGGATGCGCAGCGAGCTGAACATCGAGGACTTACGGGGCTCGGGGGCGGACGGGGAGTTGTGGGCGGCAGGTGCGGGCACGGAAGTTGGTCCGATTCCCGTACTCAAAGGGGTTCGCCTCCTCTTTCAGCTCGAACGGTCGAAACGGTTGACGGGGTACGTACTACGTACGCGGGCGGGGACCGCGTACGCCGGGGCGGGGGCGGAGCACGGCCGCGGCATCCGGCGCCGATGCGCCGCTGCCGCGGCCGTGCGTGCGATCACAGGTGCGCGAGCTTCTCGAGGACGGGGGCGGCGGCGCGGAGCGTCTCCCACTCGTCGTCGTCCAGACGCTCGACCAGTCCGGCCAGCCATGCGTTCCGTTTGCGGCGGCTCTCCTCGAGCATCGCCTCGGCCCGCTCGGTCTGCGTGACCACCTTCTGGCGCCGGTCCTCGGGGTGCGACTCCAGGCTGACCAGCTCCTTGCTCTCCAGCAGCGCCACGATGCGGGTCATCGACGGCGGCTGGACATGCTCCCTGCGGGCGAGTTCGCCCGGCGTGGCGGAGCCGCAGCGGGCGAGGGTGGCGAGCACCGACATCTCCGTCGGGCTCAGCGACTCGTCGACCCGCTGGTGCTTGATGCGGCGCGACAGGCGCATCACCGCGGAATGCAGGGCATTCACGGCGGCGGCGTCATCGCCATGGGTAAGGTCAGCCATGCTCTTTAGCGTAACTCATTACTTTTGCTAAAGACCACCGCTCAACGGGTGACTCCCGCCACTTACGCGTGTGCGCCCGCGCACAGACGCGCACGGCCGCGCGCCCACGCACGCCCACGCGCGTCCACAGCAGAATCTCCGCGCGGCATCAGATCACCCGTACGAGTGATCCCGGACCGGAACGCGCCGCACCGCCCGCCCGGATCGGGCGACCCTCGTACCCATGGAGAGCGAAGTGCTCAGTGTGCGGGTGGACCGGGAACTGCTCGACCGGCTCCGGTTCCATGCCGCCAAAAGAGGAATGAGCGTCCAGGACTATGTCGTCCGGACGCTCGTTCGCCATGACTTCGACGAGCGGTTCCAGGCCGCCGTCGAGGAGACGGAGAGGTTCTACGGGGCGCCCGACCCGGGGGACAGCTCGGGCGGGCGCCCACCGGCGGATCAGGTCAGACCGAGCGCCGGCATCAGGTAGTAGAAGGCGAAGACCCCCGACACCACGTACATCGCGGCCGGGACCTCCCGGCCGCGGCCCGCGGCCAGGCGCAGCACCACGAAGGTGATGAAGCCCATGCCGATGCCGTTGGTGATCGAGTAGGTGAACGGCATCATCAGCATCGTCACGAACGCCGGGATCGCGATCGTGTAGTCCGCCCAGTCGATCTCCTTGATGGAGGTCGACAGGATCAGGAAGCCGACCGCCAGCAGCGCCGGGGTGGCCGCCTGCGACGGGACCATGGTGGCGACCGGGGTGAGGAAGAGCGCCACCGTGAAGAGCGCGCCCGTGACGATGTTCGCGAAGCCGGTGCGCGCGCCCTCGCCGACGCCCGCCGTGGACTCCACGAAGCAGGTGGTGGCCGAGGAGGAGCTGGCACCGCCGAGCGAGACCGCGAGGCCGTCCACGAGCAGGACCTTGTTCATGCCGGGCATCTCGCCCTCGGCGTTGGTCAGCTTGGCCTCGTCGCTGACGGCCATGATCGTGCCCATCGCGTCGAAGAAGCACGACAGCAGGACCGTGAAGACGAAGAGGATGCCGGTGAGCGCGCCGACCTTCTCGAAGCCGCCGAACAGGCTGACCTTGCCGAGCAGGCCGAAGTCCGGGGTGGCGACCGGGTTGCCGGGCCACTTCGGGACGGTCAGACCCCAGGACGGGACCTTGGCGACGGCGTTGACGATCACCGCGAGGACGGTCATGCCGACGATGGAGATCAGGATCGCGCCCGGCACCTTGCGGACGATCAGCGCGAGGGTCAGCAGGACACCGAGGACGAAGACCAGGACCGGCCAGCCGTTGAGGTGGCCGTCGCCGCCGAGCTGGAGCGGGACCGTGGTGTGCGCGGCGTCCGGGATACGGCTGACGAAGCCGGAGTCCACGAGACCGATCAGCATGATGAACAGGCCGATACCGATCGAGATGCCCTTGCGCAGGCCGAGCGGCACGGCGTTCATCACGCGCTCCCGCAGACCCGTGGCGACCAGCAGCATCACCACGATGCCCGCGAGGACGACCATGCCCATCGCGTCCGGCCAGGACATGCGCGGGGCGAGCTGCAGCGCGACGACCGTGTTCACACCGAGGCCGGCCGCGAGGGCGATCGGAACGTTGCCGATCACACCCATGAGCAGCGTGGTGAAGGCGGCGGTCACGGCGGTCGCGGTGACGAGCTGACCGTGGTCGAGCTGGTGCCCGTACATGTCCTTCGCGCTGCCGAGGATGATCGGGTTCAGCACGATGATGTAGGCCATCGCGAAGAAGGTGGCGAAACCACCCCGGATCTCACGGGGCAGGGTGCTGCCCCGCTCGGAGATCTTGAAGAAGCGGTCGAGGGCACCCGAGGGGGACGGGGTGCCCGGCGGCTGGTCCTGGACGGGGACCGAGGCGGGGGCCGGGGTGGGCATGCGTGACCTCAATACTGCGGGGATCTTCAGGGGACCTGACAACGCGCTCGAGTCTCGCCAGTCCGTACACCACCGGAGGACTCCCCCTTGCCTCTTTTGGTGTTTCCTACGAACATACCTGGCCAGACTCAAACCGTTTCAGTATGAACATATAAGGCCGAGATCGCCATCTCCGCGCGTAGACCCTTGGAATCAGCGGCCGAACGCGGGGTCGGCCCCACACCCGTACGCCCTCCTCGTAAGCTGAGCGCATGGCGAAGTGGACCCCCAGGCACCCGGCGCCGGAGCCCCTCGAGGGCCCCGTGGTCGCCACCATCACCGGCGGCACGATCCTCTGGTTCGTCCTCTTCCTGGTGCAGCTCCCGTTCTATGGCTGGTTCGACTCCCATGGACACACCTGGTGGCTGTGGACCTGCCTCACGGGCGCCGGCCTCGGCTGTCTCGGCATCTGGTACGTCCGCGCCCGCGACGCGGCGCTCAAGCGCGCGGCCTCCGAGCAGTAGCCGGGCAGCAGCCGAGCGGGTACCCCCATCGCGCGAGAGCACTCCGGCCGGGGCCGAACTTCGGGACCCTCGACGGGTGAACGCTCATATCGCCACGTACCGTCGAATGCATGACGCACATCGACGCGGACGCCGAGCTCGATCCCGTGCACCCCGCTCCCCTGCCGGGACCGACCCGGGGACTGTCCGCGGCCGAGGTGGCCGAACGGGTCGCCCGCGGCCAGATCAACGACGTACCCGTCCGCAGCAGCCGCTCCCTCGGCGAGATCGTCCGGGCCAACGTCTTCACCCGCTTCAACGCGATCATCGGTGTGCTCTGGCTGATCATGCTGTTCGTGGCGCCGTTCCAGGACAGCCTGTTCGGCTACGTGATCATCGCCAACACCGGGATCGGCATCATCCAGGAGTGGCGCGCCAAGCAGACCCTGGACTCGCTCGCCGTGATCGGCGAGGCGCGGCCGACGGTGCGCCGTGACGGGGTGGCGGCCGAGATCGGCACGTCCGAGATCGTGCTGGACGACATCATCGAGATCGGGCCCGGCGACAAGGTCGTGGTCGACGGCGTCTGTGTCGAGGCCGACGGGCTGGAGATCGACGAGTCGCTGCTGACCGGCGAGGCCGATCCCGTCGTCAAGCGCTCCGGCGACCACGTCATGTCGGGCAGCTTCGTGGTCGCGGGGGGCGGCGCGTTCCGGGCCACCAAGGTCGGCCGACAGGCCTACGCCGCCCAGCTCGCCGAGGAGGCGAGCCGCTTCACGCTCGTCGACTCCGAACTGCGCACCGGTATCTCCACGATCCTCAAGTACGTGACGTGGATGATGATCCCGACCGCGCTGGGCCTGGTCATCAGCCAACTGGTCGTCCAGCGGCACGGCTTGAAGGACTCCGTGGCCCGGACGGTCGGCGGCATCGTGCCGATGGTCCCCGAGGGGCTCGTCCTGCTGACCTCC
Source organism: Streptomyces macrolidinus (assembly GCF_023887685.1). Lineage (GTDB taxonomy): Bacteria > Actinomycetota > Actinomycetes > Streptomycetales > Streptomycetaceae > Streptomyces > Streptomyces macrolidinus. Next base: position 105,774 of record NZ_JAMWMR010000020.1, read on the forward strand.
GTGGCCTTCGCGATCGGCGTCATACGCCTGGGCCGCAAGCAGGTCCTCGTCCAGGAGCTGCCCGCGATCGAGGGGCTCGCCCGCGTCGACACCGTCTGTCTGGACAAGACGGGCACGCTCACCGAGGGCGGCATGGACGTCAGCGAGCTGCGCCCGCTCCAGGGCGCCGACGAGACGTACGTACGCAAGGTGCTCGGCGCGCTCGGCGAGGCCGATCCGCGCCCCAACGCCTCCCTCCAGGCGATCATCGACGCCTACCCGGACAGCGAGGACTGGCGCTGCACCGAAGCGCTGCCCTTCTCCTCCGCCCGCAAGTACAGCGGCGCCTCCTTCAGCGAGGGCGACGGCGAGTCCAGCACGTGGCTGCTCGGCGCCCCGGACGTCCTGCTGGGCCCCGACGACCCGGCGCTGGAGGAGACCGCGCGGCTCAACGAACAGGGCCTGCGCGTGCTGCTGCTGGCCCGCGCCACCCGCGAGCTGGACGACCCCCTGGTCAAGGAGGGCGCCCGGCCCACCGCCCTCGTCGTCCTGGAGCAGCGGTTGCGCCCGGACGCCGCCGAGACGCTGCGCTACTTCGCCGAGCAGAACGTGCGCACCAAGGTGATCTCCGGCGACAACGCGGTGTCGGTGGGCGCGGTGGCCGGGAAGCTCGGTCTGTCCGGCGAGGTCCTGGACGCCCGCCGGTTGCCCGAGAACCAGGTGGAGATGGCGAAGTCGCTGGACAAGGGCACCGTGTTCGGGCGGGTCACGCCGCAGCAGAAGCGGGACATGGTGGGCGCGCTCCAGTCGCGCGGGCACACGGTCGCGATGACCGGTGACGGCGTGAACGACGTCCTCGCGCTCAAGGACGCCGACATCGGTGTCTCGATGGGGTCGGGCTCGGAGGCGACACGTGCCGTGGCCCAGATCGTGCTGCTGAACAACAGCTTCGCCACGCTGCCGTCGGTGGTCGGCGAGGGCCGGCGGGTGATCGGGAACATCACCCGGGTCGCCTCGCTCTTCCTGGTGAAGACCGTGTACTCGGTGCTGCTGGCGCTGCTGGTGGTGATCTCGCAGGTGGAGTATCCGTTCCTGCCCCGGCACCTGACGCTGCTGTCGACCCTGACGATCGGCATCCCGGCGTTCTTCCTGGCGCTGGCCCCCAACCGGGAACGCGCCAAGCCCCACTTCGTACGGCGGGTGATGCGGTACGCGATCCCGGGCGGGGTCGTGGCGGGGGCCGCCACCTTCGTCATGTATCTGGTCGCCCGCCGCCACTACGCGGGCCCGGGTGCGCTGGAGGCGCAGACCAGCGCGGCGACGCTGACCCTGTTCCTGATCTCGCTGTGGGTGCTGGCGATCATCGCCCGGCCCTACACCTGGTGGCGGATCGGGCTCGTGGCCTCGATGGGCGCGGCGTTCCTGTGCGTCCTGGCCGTGCCCTCGCTCCAGGAGTTCTTCGCGCTGAAGCTGGTCGGGGTGACGATCCCGTGGATCGCGGTGGGTGTCGCGGTGGTGGCGGCGGCCGTCCTGGAGTTCCTGTGGAAGTGGGTCGACCGCCGCTTCCCCGCCTGAGGGTTACTTGACCTGGATGTAGTCACCCGCGGCGTTGACCGCCGGGGTGGTCGAGGTGCCCGCGAAGGAGTAGCGGTAGTAGCCGCTCGTGGACGCCTTGACCGTGGTCTTCAGGTTGCCCTTGCTGTCGCTCTTGATGGTCTTGACGGTGGTGTAGGTGTTGCTGCCCTTCTTGCGGAACTGCAGCTTCACCGGCTGGACGGTGTAGCCCGCGTACTTCTCGGTCTCCCAGTTGGCGCGGGACAGCTTGCCCGTCACCGTGATGGTCTTGCCCTTCTTCACCGGCTCCGGCGCCGCGTTCACGGTGAGCTGGGAGGCGCGCTGCACGGAGAAACTCTTGGCGTTGTCCTTCAGGACGTAGTCCTCGTCCTTGCCCTGCGCGCCCGCCCAGACCTTCCAGGTGCCCGCATGCGCGTTGAGCAGGTCGTAGTTCGCCTTGACCGTGTAGGTCAGCTTGCAGTTCGAGGTCGTGGCGTTGACCTTGGTGCAGGTGGCGCTGTCCTCGTTCGGCAGGACGCCGTTGTCGCTCTTGTCCATGGTCGAGCCGTGCCACAGGATGGCATACGCGTCCGCGATGCCGGAGTTGTCGGAGGCCGTGAAGGTGACCGTGAAGGTCTTCTTCGTGGTGGTGCCGAGGACGACCGCCTTGCCCCCGTTGACGACGACGTTGGAGATCTTGGTGTCGCCGTAGGACTCGTCGGCGGCCGACTTGCCCGCCGACGGCGAGACGCTGCGGGCGAGCGCGCCGACGCCCGGGGCGTCGGCGGCCTGCGCGGCCGGAACGGCGAGGGCTGTGAGAGCCAGAGCGCCGGTCACAACGGCGACGGAGGCACGAATGCGCATGTGTGTTCCCCACGTGGAAAGGGCACGCGGGGCTGGTCTAGGGCGTCCGCGTACCAGTCTGTTTCGGCGGAGCCGATGGGCTCCGCCGAAACAGACCGGCGACGGACGTGAAGAGTTGTATGGCGATGTGAAGTTCTTTCGAAGGGACGTTTAGACCCCCGGTCGGCCCCGGCCGAGGGACCCTCGGCAGACCGCCGGCCCGGATCTCAGTCGAACCAGCGGTCCCGGGCCAGCTCCTCCGTGCGGGAGGGGTCCTCCAGCAGGGCCGCGACCTCGAAGCGGCGCGGCCACTGGCCCGCCGCCCAGGCGAGCCCCGCGGCGACGCCCTCCAGGGTGGCGGCGTGCAGCACCCCGTCCGAGGTGAGCCGCCAGTCGATCTCCACACCGTCCACGACGAGTTCCTCGTGTTCGACGTACGACGCCGGGGTCGCCGCTCCGAGCAGCACCCGTACCGACTCCGGTACGTCGTGCTCGGTGCCCTCGGAGGTCACCACGCCCGAGACCGACTCGCTCAGCCGCCGCACCTGGAACAGCTCGGCGAGATCGGCGGCCCGCGCGGGGCGCACCAGCAGCAGCGGGACGCCCTCGGTGAAGGGCAGCAGGTCCGGTGAGTCGACCACCACGGCGTCGGCGGCGTCCACGACGGTCACCCGCCCGTCGACCACCGCGCGCAACTCGTCCGGCAGGGTCACCTGTTCCGGGTCGAGGTCGGCCAACGCGCCGTAGAGGGCGTGCAGTTGGGAGGCGGAGATGTGCCGCTCGGGGTCGGCGAGCCGGTCGAGCAACTCGGCGGCGCCGCCGGGCTCTTCGAGGAGCGCGGCGACCGAGGTCCGTACGCCGAGGGCCCGTAGCACCTGCTCGTCCTCGAACCCGGCGGCGTCCGCCTCCTCGTACAGACCGCGCAGCAGCGGGTCGCCACCGGAGGCGAGCAGTCCGGCGGGGCGACGGCCGCCGAGGACGGGGTGGCCGCGCAACCACCAGGCGGCGTACGGCCGTACGACCTCGTGGGTGCCGTCCGGCAGCAGGATCCGCACGGGCTGGGTGAGCGCGTCGCGCAGCGGCGGCCGGGAGAGCAGGGCGAGGGCCTGCGGCCAGCGGTCGTCGTCGACGAGGTCGAGGTCGCGTACGGCCACGATCTCGGTCGCCACCGGCGGGACCGGGGCCCGCCCGTCTCCCGACCACCACCCCTCATCGGCGCCGCTGCGCGGCGACAGTGACAACTGCAGCCGGTCCAGGACGTCCTCGCACCACACGTCGACGGCGTCCAGCAGCCCGATGTCGTCGGGTTCGGCGAAGTCCGTGTCGCGGGGCTCCAGTTCGTCCGGGTCGAGGACGACGTCGGTGGCGCGGACGAGCGCGAAGGTGGCGAGCACCCCGCAGGCGGTCAGCGGCTGTTCGCCCCAGCGCTCGGCCAGTTCGGCGTCCACGAAGGCGAGTTCGCCCTCGCGCATGACGCTCGCGAACGGGCTGCCGGGCAGGACGAGTTCTCCGGCGGGCGCGAGTTCGCCGTCCTCGTCGGGCAGCGCGAGGGCGCCGAGCCAGGGCTCGTCACCGGGTTCGAGGCCCGCCTCACGGACGAGGGCGAGCACGGTGTCGGCCAACTCCTCGGCGTCCAGGCCCTCCTGGTCCCAGCCGGGGCCCTCGTCCTCCAGGGAGGCGGCGACGGCGGCGCGCACCTGGGGGGTGGTGAGCACGGCGCGCGGGGTGGCCGGGAGGGCGCCGAGCTTCTCCAGGAGAGGGTGGACGGCGTCCGGGTGGGCGATCTTCAGGCCGAGCCGGACCAGGGCCTCGGGAGCCACCGGCGGCCCGTCGAAGGTCGGCAGCAGCACCTGCCGGGGCCCGATGGTCGTCCGCCCCGCGCTCATGCCGAACTCGGGCGAGGAGGTGTCCCCGGCCAGCGGCACCGGCAGCCCGGAGAGCCGGTCGGGGTCGACCCCGGCCAGGCTGTCGTACAGCCGCCACCACCAGTCGGGCTCCTTCTCCAGGCCCGCGAGGCGGTCGACCGCCTCGGTCAGCGGCAGCCGGGCGACGCCCAACGTCCGCAGTTCCACGCGGCGTTCGAGGCCCGCGGGCAGCAGGCTTGGCAGCACCTCGGCGAGGACCCGCACGGTCTCGGCACCGGCGCCCTCGACGATCTCGGCGTCGCGGGGGCGCAGCGCCTCGGGCAGCTCGTCGTCCTCGCCGGGCGCGTTCGCGGGCGGCAGGAACGCGGTGCGCGGCAGCCGTTCGAGGACGGCCCGGCGCAGGGCGCCGTCCAGCTCGCCCGCGCCCAGCGGGCCCGGGATCAGGTCGAGGACGCCCGGGGTCACCGGGCGCCAGGCGGCGAGGAGTTCAGCGTAGGCGTCGGCGGCGCGCTCCACCAGGAAGTCGGTGAGCGGGCCCGGGGCGGCGTGGCGGCGGCTGGGGTCCAGCGGGAAGGAGGCGATCAGCAGGGCGGGCACGCCGAGCCTCTCGTCGCTGGGGGTCGGCGCGTGCACGACGGGTGCGGTGCGCGGCCGGGCCGGGGTGCCGTCGGCGTCGGTGGGGACGGCCCAGGTGAGGGACCAGTGGGGGCGCAGCCGCTCCTCGACCGGGCGGTCGGCGAGCAGGTCGGGGGTGAGGGGGCCGTGGTGGGAGACGGTCCGCCAGCGGGTGGTGCCCTCGTCCGAGTCCTCGATGACGGTGTCGGCGCCGTCGACGCGGCGGCGCAGGGTGCGCGGCGCCCGGTCGCCGATCTCGAGGACGACTTCCGCCAGGCCGGGCAGGGCGAGCAGAAGGGCGTCGTCGACCGCGCCGAGGAGCCGCTCGGCGAGGTCGGCGGCGGCCGTGTCGCGCAGCGGGAGGATGACGACGGTGTCGTACGGGTCGGGGGCGGTGCCCTCGGCGGCGAACGGCAGCCGCAGCAGCGGTACGTGTCCGTCGCGGCGGCGGATCTCGTCGCCGAGGCCGGGGCTGTGGCGGGCGGTCTCGCCGGCCAGCTCGTGGGCCTCGGCCAGGGACCAGCGGACGCCTCCGTGGCGGCCGACGACGGCGGGTTCGTCGCTGACCGCGAGGACGGCGGCGAAGCCGACGCCGAAGCGGCCGACGGCCGCGTCGTGGGTGTCGCGCTTGGCGGAGGCCCGCAGCGTGGACAGCGACTCGACGCCCGCCGCGTCGAGGGGCGCCCCGGTGTTGGCGGCGATGAGCACGCCGTCGCGCAGGGTGAGCCTGAGGCGTCCGGGCACCTTCGCGCGGGCCGCCGCGTCGGCGGCGTTCTGCGCGAGTTCGACCACCAGCCGGTCGCGGTACCCGCCGAGTACGAGGTCCTCCTCGGCGTTGGCGTCCTCGCGGAACCGGGCCGGGCTGGTCGCCCAGGCGTCCAGCACCCCGCGTCGCAGGCGGGCGGTTCCGAACGGGTCCGCGCCTTCGGCGGCCGGCCGCACGAACTTGCTCACGCTTTCACTCTCCCTCTCGCGGCGCGCGTCCGCTCACCGCGGGACGAAGGTACCGTCCGGCCGTCGGAGGATGTGTCCCCTACGAGCGCCCCTGCGGGCCGCGCCCCCTGCGCGTGCTCGTACGAGCGCGTCTACGAGTGCCCCAGCTCGGCGCCCGACTCGTCCGCCGTGTCCGGGACCGAGCCCGAGTCCGGGGCGGGCCGCAGCGGGAAGGGCTCCACCTTGGTCTCGTCGACGACCGGCGGGGCGGGCCGCGGCGGCTTCGGCATGACCGCGGCCTCCGAGTGGGCCCCGCAGCCGTACGCCAAGGAGACCAGACGGCCGTCCGCCGGGGAGAACTCGTTGGCGCACACACCGAAGGCCTGCCCCAGCGAGCCGCCGACGGGCGCCAGGAAGCCGCAGCTCACGCAGGTGGCGGGGGCCGCTTGGGCCATCGGGGTCTTCGCCCCGAACGCCTCGTCCCAGCGGTCGGCCGCGGCGCGCAGCCCGTAGCGGGACAGGACCCGGGCGCGGCGCATGCCCAGCTCCTCGGCGACCGCGGCGATGGAGCCGCGCGAGGGGGCGACCTGGAGGTCCGCCGGGGCCTCGGCGGTCACCTCGGCGTCCTCCGCCTCGGCCAGCTCGGCCATCTCCGCGGAGACCGCGGAGTTCGGCGGCGGCTCGTCCGCGCCGGTGTATCCGGGCTCCAGGCGCAGGTCCTCGGCCTCCGTGGGCAGCAGGTCGCCGGGGCCCAGGTCGCCGGGGCGCAGCCGCTCGCTCCAGGGCAGCCACTCGGGCGCGAGCAGCGCGTCGGGGCCGGGCAGCAGCACCGCCTCGTCCAGCGTGACCACCTTGGCGCGCGACGCCCGCGCGACGGTCACCGCCCAGCGCCAGCCCCGGTAGCCCAGCTCCTCGCAGGCGAAGAAGTGCGTGACAACGCGGTCGCCCTCGGCCACCGCCTCGACGTGCTCGCCGACGACGCCGGGCCAGGCGACCTCCTCGGCGGCAGCGCGGGCGAGGTCGACGGCCTCGGCGCACAGGCGGTCGGGGGTGCGGCTTCGCGTTGTCGCTGCGCTCACAGGTATCGCTTCTCTCCTACGCGTCTCACGGGTGCGTCTTTCTTCGGCTTGGTGCGGACGGAGCGGACCCGGGGACCGCGTCTACGCCCGCGCCCGATCGCGCTCGGGCGCACCCACACCACCCATTCTGAGGGATGGACGAGAGGCGCGCGGCCGAGAACAACCGCCATGGCGCGCTACGCACGCTACCTTCTCCGGGCCACGGCGCCCACACCGAGTCACCACCACCGGTCCTGTCCACGCCCGCCGGTACGACACCACAGGACCCCGGACGCGCCGCCACCTCACCACGCTCGCCCTTCTCAGGGCACTATGACGGGGTGGCAGCGGCGAGGTCGTCCCATGAAGCCCCGGGGATCGACGAGGTGGAGGGGCGTGGCCGAGAAGGCGGTTCGGGCCGGTTCGGCGGGTCCGTCCGTGCGGTCGGCCGTGCCCTGCGGCTGCCTCTCGTCGCCGTGGTCCGCGGCATCCGCAAGGCGACCTTCGCGCACGGCGCGGGCGAGTCCGGCCTCGGCAAGCTGATCGAGCTGCACGCGGTGAACGGCGCGGGCGATGTCATGATCACCGTCGCGCTCGCCTCCACCGTGTTCTTCTCCGTGCCGACGGACGAGGCCCGCGGGCGCGTGGCGCTCTACCTCGCCATCACCATGGCGCCGTTCACGCTCCTCGCCCCGGTGATCGGCCCGCTCCTCGACCGGCTGCCGCACGGCCGCCGGGCGGCGATGGCGGGCGCCATGCTCGCGCGTGCGCTGCTCGCACTGGTCATCTCCGGGGCGGTCGCGAGCGGAAGCCTTGAGCTGTATCCGGCGGCGCTCGGTGTCCTGGTCGCCTCCAAGGCCTACGGCGTGATCCGCAGCGCGGTGGTGCCCCGGCTGCTGCCGCCCCGCTTCTCGCTGGTGAAGGCCAACTCCCGGGTCACGCTGGGCGGTCTCCTCGCCACCGGTCTGGCGGCTCCGCTCGGCGCCGGGCTGCACACCATCGGCCCGAGCTGGCCGCTGTTCGGCGCCTTCGCGCTGTTCGTCGCCGGAACGATCCTGTCGTTCTCGCTGCCACCGAAGGTGGACTCCGCCAAGGGCGAGGACACGGCGCTGCTCACCGCGAGCACCGGGCACGCGCACGCGCATACGCGCAAGGGCGGTACGGGACAGCCGCGGCCCGGACTGCGCACGGTCGGGCCCGCCGTCACCCACGCCCTGGCCGCCAACGCCACGGTGCGCTGTCTGACCGGCTTCCTGATCTTCTTCCTGGCGTTCCTGCTGCGGGTGCACCCGCTCGCCGGGCAGAGCGCGGCGGTGTCCCTGGGGATCGCGGGCGTCGCGGCCGGCGCGGGCAACGCGCTGGGCACGGCGGTCGGCGCCTGGCTGAAGGCGCGCGCACCGGAAGTGATCATCGTGACGGTGGTGGCGGGCGCGCTGGGCACGGCGCTCACCACGGCGCTCTTCTTCAGCCTGTTCATGGTGGCGCTGCTGTCGGCGGTCGCCGGGTTCGCGCAGGCCCTCGCCAAGCTGTCGCTGGACGCGCTGATCCAGCGGGACGTGCCGGACCTGGTCCGTACGTCCGCGTTCGCGCGCTCCGAGACGCTGCTGCAGATGGCGTCGGTGCTGGGCGGCGCGGTCGGCATCGTGCTGCCGCTGAACGGGATGCTGGGGCTCGCGGTGGCGTCCGCGATCGTCGCGGCGGGCTGGCTCGCGACCGTACGGGGGCTGCTCGCCTCGGCCCGGCGCACCGCCGCCGCGGGTTCCCTGGCCGGTGGGACCGACGGCACCTGATCGCACGAGCGCGCGGCACGTCGTACACCCCACGTGGGGAGTGAACTGGACACGCCCGATAACCTTCGGCCATGACCGCACTGCGTTCCCGCCGCACCGTAGCCGCCCTCGGCGCTGTTTCCGCCGGAGTCCTCCTGCTGTCCGCCTGTGAGAAGCCGACGCCTCTGGCGACCGTCACGGTCGGCACGAACACGGTGAGCACTCAGACCGACTGCTACCACGACGGCAAGGCAGTGAGCGCCGCCGAGGCGACGAAGTGCCTCACGGCGAAGGACGTCCAGTCGATCACGATCGACCCCGACGAGACGGTCCGCTTCGGCGTCGACCCGAGCATCGCGGACAAGGGCTGGACGATCCTGCTGAACGGTCAGCCGCTGACCGACTCCAGCACCAAGACGTACCGCACGATCCCGGGCAGCGTGTTCTTCAACGCGCAGTACGGGGCCAGCGGCAGCTCGACCCGCGTCTCCGTGAAGCAGGGCGAGAACACGATGACGGGCCTGTGGACGTTCAAGTTCAAGAAGGCCTCCTGACCACGTCCTCCCCGCGCGTGCTCGTGGCCACCGCGGTCCCCGTCGAACGGGACGCGGTGGCCGAGGCGCTCACGTCCCCGGCCGAAGAGGTCGCGCTCCCCGGCGTGAGCCTGCGCCGGACCGGCACCCTCGACCTGATCGCCGCGGGCGTCGGCCCCGCCCTCGCCGCGGCCTCCGCCGCCTGCGCGCTCACCGCCGCGGCCCTGCGGGGTGCCCCGTACGACCTCGTGGTGTGCGCCGGTATCGCGGGCGGCTTCGCGCCCGACGCGCCCGTCGGCTCGCTCGTCGTCGCCGACGACCTCGTCGCCGCCGACCTCGGCGCGCAGACCCCGGACGGCTTCCTGCCGGTCACCGCGCTCGGCTTCGGAACCGTCAACCATCGCCCGCCGCAGCCACTCGTACGAGAGGTCGCCGCCGCCACCGGGGCCCTGACCGGGACCGTCCTCACCGTCTCGACCGCCACCGGAAGCGCCGCCCGCGCCGCCGAACTGCGCGCCCGCCATCCGCGCGCGCTCGCCGAAGCCATGGAGGGGTTCGGGGTCGCCGAGGCCGCCGCCGCGCACGGCGTCCCCGTCCTGGAGGTCCGCGCCGTCTCCAATCCGGTCGGCCCGCGCGACCGCGCCGCCTGGCGCATCGGCGACGCGCTGACCGCACTCACCGAGGGCTTCGGGAAGCTCGCGCCTGTCCTGGAGAGTTGGAACCCCGCATGACCGCATCCAGCACGCCCCTGAAGATCGCCTACTCGCCCTGCCCGAACGACACCTTCGTCTTCGATGCCTGGGCGCACGGCCGGGTCCCGGGCGCGCCGCCGCTCGACGTCACCTTCGCCGACATCGACATCACCAACGGCATGGCCGAGCGCGGTGAGTTCGATGTGCTGAAGGTGTCGTACGGCGTGCTGCCGCATGTCCTCGACGAGTACGCGCTGCTGCCGTGCGGCGGGGCGCTGGGCCGGGGCTGCGGTCCGCTGGTGCTCACCCGGGAGCCGGAGGCCGACCTGAGGGGCCGCACGGTCGCCGTGCCGAGCGAGACGTCGACGGCGTATCTGCTGTTCCGGCTGTGGGCCGCGGACACCGTGCCCGGTGGGGTCGGCGAGATCGTCGTCATGCCGTTCCACGAGATCATGCCGGCGGTGCGGGACGGGAAGGTCGACGCGGGGCTCGTCATCCACGAGGCGCGGTTCACGTACCAGGACTACGGTCTGCACAAGCTCGCCGACATGGGCGCGCACTGGGAGCGGACCACCGGGCTGCCGATCCCGCTCGGCGCGATCATCGCCCGGCGCACGCTGGGCGCGGACACGCTGCGGCTGCTCGCCGAGTCCGTACGGACGTCGGTACGGATGGCCTGGGACGACCCCGAGGTCTCGCGGCCCTATGTCATGGCGCACGCGCAGGAGATGGACCCGGCGGTGGCCGACCAGCACATCGGGCTGTACGTCAACGAGTTCACGGCGAACCTCGGCGAGTCCGGTTACGCCGCGATCCGGGGGCTGCTCACGCGCGCGGCGGCCGAGGGGCTGCTGCCGCCCCTCGGCCCGAACGCGCTCGCGTTCCCCTGAACCTGCTGATCCGTTGATCCGCCCGCGCGCGGTCGTCCAACTGGCCGGTCGGATGTCCGACTGGCCTGGTCAGACGTCCAACTGGTCGGCGACCGCGCGCAGCAGGCCCGCGATCTTCTTGCCGGAGGCCTTGTCGGGGTAGCGGCCCTTCTCCAGCATCGGCGTGATGTTCTCCAGGAGCGTCGTCAGGTCCTGGACGATGGAGGCCAGTTCGTCCGGCTTCTTGCGCTGGGCCGCCGCGACCGAGGGCGTCGGATCCAGGACGCTGACGGACAGCGCCTGGTCGCCGCGCTGACCGGCGACCACTCCGAACTCCACGCGCTGCCCCGGCTTCAGGGAGTCGACTCCGGCGGGGAGAACCGAGGAATGGACGAAGACGTCGCCGCCGTCGTCGCGGGAGAGAAAGCCGAAGCCCTTCTCGCTGTTGAACCACTTGACCTTGCCGGTGGGCACGTCTGTCCTCGTCCTCGTACTCGTCGGAAACTGCGTCTGCACGGTGCAAAACAGCTCTGGATAGCACTACAGCGGGTCGCCACGGACCCGCCGGTACCAAGGCTAATGGTCCAGGGGCCGGTGACAAGACGCCGCCGAGTTGTTCCTCGCGCTGGGAACTACCCTGGTCGGGTGCGTGACAAAACCCAAGCGAATTCCCCGGCGGCCGGTGATTGGCTGATCCGTGCCGGTGTCATCGTGTTCTTCCTCGGAGCGGTGGCCACGCTGGTCACCGTGGCCCCGATGCTGCTCGGCACGACGCCCTTCCCGACCTATATGTTCGGCCTGAGCATGCTCATGGCCGTGGGCTTCCTGATGGCCGGGGCGGGGCTGCTCCAGTCGATCGCGGAGGGCCGCAAGCGGGCCCGCGCCGCCAAATCGTAGGCGGGGGCCCGGTTCTACCGGGACGCGTACGACGTCAGCCAGGCGGGGAACTCGGTGAGGTCGGTCAGGACGACGTCCGCGCCCGCGTCCCGCAGTTCCTCGGCGGGGCAGGGGCCGGTGGCGACGGCGACGGAGTACGCGTCGGCGCGCCGGGCGCCCCGGACGTCACCGGTGTGGTCGCCCACGTAGACGGCCGCGCCGTGCTCCAGCAGCGCCTCCGCCTTGCGCTCGGCCCACAGGTCGCCGATGACCGCGTCGGCTTCGATGCCGAGGTGCTCCAGGTGCAGCTCGGCGTTGGGCGCGTACTTGGCGGTGACGACGATCGCCCGCCCGCCCGCCGCCCGCACGGCCTCGATCGCCTCGCGCGCGCCGGCCATGGCGGGCGTCGCGGTGATCGCGATGGTCGAATACATCTCGCGGTAGAGGTCGGCCATGGCCTCGATCCGCTCCTCAGGGAACCAGTTGACCAACTCGTCCAGCAGCGGCGGCCCGAGCCGGGTGATGGCCAGATCGGCATCGATATAGGTCCCTGTCCGAGCGGACAGCTCCCGGAAGCAGGCATGAATGCCGGGCCGGGAGTCGATCAGCGTCATATCGAGGTCGAAGCCGACGGTGAAGGCGCGAGAGGTCATATGGACCATTCTCCCTGCCCTGCGGAGGGCGCCTTCGTATGGATGGCGGGTTGTCGGGGGCGGCATCTTGTCGTGGGTTGCCGGGGTCGTAGCGCGTGGGTCCGCACCCCGTGGACACACCACGTGGCACACGCCGCCCAGACCGTGCCGCCATGCCACACGCCGCCCGGACCGCGCCCCCGTAACGCGTGCCGTGTGGCACCCGCCGCCATGCCGCATGCCGCGTGACACCAGCCCACCGTGCCGCGTGCCGCCGTGGGACGAGCCGCGCGGAACCGGACCGCCGTGCCGCGTGCCGCGTGACACCGGACCACCGTGCCGCGTGCCGCGTGCCGCCGTGGGACGAGCCGCGCGGAACCGGACCGCCGTGCCGCGTGCCGCCAGGCTGGGCCGCTGCAGGGCGTGCCGCCTGGCCACGTGCCGCGTGGGACTCGCCGCCGTGCCGCGTGCCGTGCAGTGCCGGACCGCCGTGGCGCGACCGCTCGCGCCTCAGCGTTCGCGTTGTGAGCGCCAGGCCAGGTACAGGGCCGACGCGACGGCCGCGCCTCGTAGGACCCACGGCCAGGTCTGGGTGATCGCGTCGGACATCTGGCCCTGGGCGATCGGGTCGCCCCAGCGGTGGTCGGTGCGGCCCCAGAGCCAGATGATGCCCGCTGCGGCCACCAGGCCGGGCATGCCCAGGACCGCCCACTTGGATTCGGCGGGGGTCAGCCTGCGGGACGCCCACGCGATGAGCCAGCCGAGGCCCAGGGCGATCACGCTGCCCATGATCGCGCCGGCGACCAGCAGCAGGGCGGCGAGCAGCAGCAGGGGGTTGCGACGGCCGCTGAGGCCGCGGCCGAGGCGGGGCAGCAGGGGGCGCGGGACGGTGGCGGGCTTCTCGTCGGTGGGCTCCTCGTCGGCCGTCTTCCCCTCGGCCTGCTTGTCTTTGGCCGGAACTGCCTCCTCGTCCGCTACCGGCGGCTTCAGCAGTTCGGGAACCTCCAGGCCGCCGACGAACCCCGGCACGCTGTCCCCGAGCCCGAACGCGCTGCCGCCGTCCGTGCGCCACCAGTCGGGCCGCGTGGCGCTGTCCCCGAGTTCGTGCGCACCGGCCAGGTGGGGCGGGGAGGGGGCGCTCGCGGAGGTGTCGGCGGGCCGGGGCTGCTCGGCGGCGCGCGGGCGGGGTACGACGCGGCGCAGGCCCCGGGCGCGGGGGCGGGTGTCCGCCGAGTCCGCGCGCTGGGCTGGGACGTCGACGACGGGACTCGGGGCGGCGGCGCCCGGACTGTCGGTGGACGCGGCGGCCACGACCTCGTCGGGGGTGCCGAGCCGGTCGAGGATGCGGCGCACGGCGGCCGGGTTGTCGGCCGTGGACTGCGCGCGACTGCGGTCGATCTCGTGGCGCAGCCCGGAGACGAGCCGCATGCGCGCGCCCGACGGAAGCTGTCGCTGCTGGGCCAGGTCGCCGACCTTGCTCAGGTAGTCGAAGACCAACTGGTCGCTCTCGATCCCCACGAAGTCCCTCCGGGGTGCGCCGGGTTCACCCGTCGTACCGTATCCCGGCGCGCCACCGCCAAGGTCTCCGCGCGGGCCTCCGTGTCGGCCGCCCCGTACCCCCGGACCCCGCCGAACGCCGCGGAGCCCGGCGTCACCCCGGCTTCACCCGCTACCGTTGATCGGATGACCCCCGAGGCGCACTCACGCAAGGAACCCCCGGCCGCCGACCCGGCCCCCGCGGCCCCCCGCTCGCTGGCCGAGGCCCTGCGCGCGCGGGACGACGCCTCCCTCGCCGCCCTGCTGCGTGCCCGCCCGGACCTCATCACGCCCGTCCCCACCGACCTCGCGCAGCTCGCCGCCCGCGCCGCCACCCGCGCGAGCGTGGTCCGCGCGCTGGAGCGCCTCGACCGGTTCGCCCTGCAGACCGCCCAGGCCCTGGCGGTGGCCGCGGACCCGGCGACGTACGACGAACTCCTGGGCCTGCTGGCGGGCGACGGCGGCCCGGAGGCCGACCCCGTGACCGCCGAGGCGCTCCCCCGCGCCCTCGGCACCCTGCGCGAACAGGCCCTCGTCTGGGGCACGGACGAGCGGCTCCGGCTGGTCCGCACGGCCCGCGAGATGCTCGCCCCCTCGCCGCAGCACCCCTCGCCCACCGGCCTCGGCCCCACCGTCGCCGAGGCCACCGCGGGCATGTCGCCCGGCCGGGTCCAGGAGATCCTGACCGCCACCGGGCTGCCGACCACGCATGACGCGGTGTCCGCCGTGGCCGCGCTCACCGCCCTGTTCACCGACCGCGCCCGTACCTCCGCGCTCCTCGCCACGGCCCCCGCCGAGTCCCTCGACGTACTGTCCCGGCTGGTGTGGGGGCCGCCGTACGGCCAGGTCACCCCGCGCCCGGCGCCGCATCTGCGCTGGCTCCTCGACCGGGGTCTGCTGCTGCCGACGGCGCCCGGCACGGTCGTCCTGCCCCGCGAGGTGGCCCTGCATCTGCGCTCCGGTCACGCGCACCGCCGTACCGAGCCGCTCCCGCCCGCCGTGGAGACCGCCGCGACGCACCGCCCCCAGGGTGTGGACGCGTCGGCGGCCGGTCAGGCCTACACCGCGCTCGCGACGATCGAGGAGCTGCTGCGGGACTGGGACGAGGGCGGGCCGCTGGTGCTGCGCGCGGGCGGCCTGAGCGTCCGTGACCTCAAACGGACGGCCGTGGCCCTCGACCTGCCCGAGCCCGCCGCCGCCTTCTGGGTCGAACTCGCTTACGCGGCAGGCCTGTTGGCGTCGGACAGCGAGGTCGACGAGCGGTACGCGGCAACCCCGGCGTACGACGAGTGGCGCGAGCTGCCGCCCGCCGAGCGCTGGACCCGGCTCGCCACCGCCTGGCTCACCGCGACCCGCACACCGGGCCTGGTCGGTGGCCGGGACGCCAAGGACCGTACGCTCTCGGCGCTCGGCCCCGGGCTCGACCGCTCGGCCGCGCCGGAGGTCCGCCACCGCGTCCTCGAACTGCTCGCCGCTCTCCCCGAGGGCGCCGCGCCCACCACCGAGTCGATCCTGGCCCGGCTGAGCTGGGAGCGTCCGCCGCGCGGCGACCGGACGACGGGCGACGATCTGCGCAGCCGCCTCGCGCGGTGGGCGCTGTCCGAGGCCGAGACGCTGGGCGTGACGGGCCGGGGCGCGCTGTCCGCGCACGGTCGCGCGCTGCTGGGCCCGCACCCCGACCAGTCACCGCCCCCGGCCGGTCCGGGCGACAAGCTTCCCGTGCACCACCGGCACCACCGGCCCGTCCACGGCGACCCCCTCACCGCCGCGGAGCGGACGGCGGCGGCCTCCCACGCCGCGCGGCTCCTCGCGCCGCTGCTCCCCGAGCCGCTGGACCATGTGCTGCTCCAGGCGGATCTGACCGCGGTGGCCCCCGGCCCGCTGGAGCGCCCGCTGGCCGAGGTGCTCGGGGTGCTCGCGGACATCGAGTCGAAGGGCGGCGCGACGGTCTACCGCTTCACGCCCGCCTCCGTACGCCGCGCCCTGGACGCGGGCCGCTCGGCCGCGGATCTGCACGCGTTCCTCGCCACGCACTCCCGCACGCCCGTCCCGCAGCCGCTCTCCTACCTGATCGACGACGTGGCCCGGCGGCACGGGCATCTGCGGGTCGGGGCGGCCTCGGCGTACGTACGCTGCGACGACGACGCCGTGCTGAACGAGATCCTCGCCGACAAGCGCGCGGCCTCCCTGCGGCTGCGCCGCCTGGCCCCGACGGTCCTGGCCGCCCAGACCGACCCGGCCTCGCTCCTGGACGGACTGCGCTCGCTCGGCTTCGCCCCGGCCGCGGAGTCCGCCGAGGGCGATGTCCTGATCGCCCGCGCGCACACCCACCGCACCCCGCCGCGCACCGCCCCGGCGCCGGTCCCGGACGGGCCCCCGGCCCCGGACGCCGCGCTGCTCACGGCGGCCCTGCGCGCGATCCGCGCCGGGGATCTGGCCGCCACGGCCCCGCGCAAGTCCGGCGGGGTGCCCGCCACGGGCGGCGAACTGCCCCGTACGAGCGCCGCCGAGACCCTGGCCACCGTGCAGGCCGCCGTCCTCACCGGCGGCTCCCTGTGGATCGGCTACGTCAACGCCGAGGGCGCCGCCTCCCAGCGGCTCATCGCCCCCGTCCGCGTGGAGGGCGGCTTCGTCACGGCCTACGACCACACGGCGGACGAGGTCCGCACGTACGCGCTGCACCGGATCACGGGAGTGGCCGAGCCCGCCGACGAGCAGCCATGAGCCAACTGTGGAACGGCCGTGCACAGCCATGAACACCAGCGGTGATCACCCCGGAATGAGGCACACTGGACGTTTGGCCCCACGGAAAGGATGCCGCGCGTGAGTGGTCCGCTCATCGTTCAGTCCGACAAGACTCTGCTCCTCGAAGTCGATCACGAGCAGGCCGACGACTGCCGTCGGGCCATCGCCCCGTTCGCCGAGCTGGAGCGGGCGCCGGAACACATCCACACCTACCGGGTGACCCCGCTCGGCCTGTGGAACGCGCGCGCGGCCGGGCACGACGCCGAGCAGGTCGTGGACGCGCTCGTGCAGTACAGCCGCTACCCAGTGCCGCACGCGCTGCTCGTCGACATCGCCGAGACCATGGACCGCTACGGGCGGCTGACCCTCACCAAGCACCCCGCCCACGGGCTCGTGCTCACCACCACCGACCGGCCCGTCCTCGAAGAGGTGCTGCGGTCCAAGCGGATCGCCCCGCTGGTCGGGGCGCGGATCGACCCGGACTCCGTCGCCGTCCACCCCTCCGAGCGCGGGCAGATCAAGCAGACGCTGCTCAAGCTGGGCTGGCCCGCCGAGGACCTGGCCGGATACGTCGACGGCGAGGCGCACCCCATCGAGCTGCGCGAGGACGGCTGGTCCCTGCGGGCCTACCAGAAGCAGGCCGTGGAGAACTTCTGGCACGGCGGCAGCGGGGTCGTCGTCCTGCCCTGCGGTGCGGGCAAGACGCTGGTCGGCGCGGGCTCCATGGCCCAGGCCAAGGCCACCACCCTGATCCTCGTCACCAACACCGTCTCCGCCCGGCAGTGGAAGCACGAGCTGGTCAAGCGGACCTCGCTGACCGAGGACGAGATCGGCGAGTACTCCGGTACGAAGAAGGAGATCCGCCCGGTCACCATCGCCACCTACCAGGTGCTGACGACCAAGCGGAAGGGCGTCTACCCGCACCTGGAGCTGTTCGACTCCCGCGACTGGGGCCTCATCGTCTACGACGAGGTGCATCTGCTGCCCGCGCCCGTCTTCAAGTTCACCGCCGACCTCCAGGCGCGCCGCCGACTCGGGCTGACGGCGACGCTCGTACGCGAGGACGGCCGCGAGTCGGACGTGTTCTCCCTGATCGGCCCGAAGCGGTTCGACGCGCCGTGGAAGGAGATCGAGGCACAGGGCTACATCGCGCCCGCCGACTGCGTGGAGGTGCGGGTCAACCTCACCGACTCCGAGCGGCTCGCGTACGCCACCGCCGAGACGGAGGAGAAGTACCGGTTCTGCGCCACCACCGACACCAAGCGGAAGGTGACCGAGGCGCTGGTGCGGCGCTTCGCCGGGCAGCAGATCCTCGTCATCGGGCAGTACATCGACCAGCTCGACGAGCTGGGCGAGCACCTCGGCGCGCCCGTCATCAAGGGCGAGACCTCCAACGCGCAGCGCGAGAAGCTCTTCGACGCCTTCCGTGAGGGCGAGATCAGTGTGCTCGTCGTCTCCAAGGTGGCGAACTTCTCCATCGACCTGCCGGAGGCGACCGTCGCCATCCAGGTCTCGGGGACCTTCGGGTCGCGGCAGGAGGAGGCCCAGCGGCTGGGGCGCGTGCTGCGGCCCAAGGCCGACGGGCATCAGGCGCACTTCTACTCGGTCGTGGCGCGCGACACCATCGACCAGGACTTCGCCGCCCACCGCCAGCGCTTCCTGGCGGAGCAGGGCTACGCCTACCGGATCATGGACGCGGACGAGCTGCTCGCCGGGGAGAGCTGAGGTACCGCAGGGCGCCGTGGCTGCCGTGGCGGCGCAGTCCCGCCTCCTCGTAGTACTCACCGAAGAGCAGGACGTCGAAGGCGGCGCCCGTGTAGACCTGCACGGCGTGCAGGGCGTCGCCGAGGCGGTGGTGGTGCACCCGGCCGAGGGCGGTCGCTCCGGGCCCACCGGGAACGGTTGCTGCACTCATGCTCCCCATGGTGGAACCCCGCGACCCGAATGGCGTCGGACCATGGACGGAGATGGACGGAGATGGACGGAGACATGCCCACGGGCGTGACGTAGCGGGCCGTGGATATTCATTGGCCGCCGCATCCGCGTTCTTCTACAATCCCCTCCCTTGCCTGCCTCCCTTCACGGAGAGCCGTCGTCCGGACGGAAACCGGACGGCATGACCGCCGACCATCCCGCGGACGGCTGAGTCCTCACCGCCACCGCGACGGCCCGGCCCGCCACCCCCCGCGTTCCCGACGTCGCTCGATCCCGCCCGGAGGCACCCTCCCGTGTCCACGCCGTCCGTCCCGACCTCACCCGACCCCCTCGTCCGCGAGCAGTCCCATCTCACCGCCTCCCGGGCCGCGCTGCGCGCGATGCGTGAGGACGTGGAGAACCTCGACATCCGCGATGTCACCGCGAACTGGGTCAACGCCGAGGTCCTCAGCCGTCAGATCGAGGACCGCATCAAGGCCCTCGCCGACCTCAGCCACACCCCGCTCTTCTTCGGCCGCCTCGACTATCTGCACGCTCCCGGCGCCGAGCAGGCGGAGGGCGCGGAGGGCGAGAGCTTCTACATCGGGCGGCGCCATGTGCACGACGCGGACGGCGACCCGATGGTGATCGACTGGCGTGCGCCCGTCTCCCAGCCGTTCTACCGGGCCTCGAAGAAGGACCCGATGGACGTCGCGCTGCGCCGCCGCTTCGGCTACACCGGCGGCGACCTCACCGCGTACGAGGACGAGCGTCTCTCGGACCCGGCCGAGGCGGCGACCACCAGCAAGCTGCTCCAGCAGGAGATCGAGCGTCCGCGCGTCGGCCCGATGCGCGACATCGTCGCCACCATCCAGCCCGAGCAGGACGAGATCGTCCGCAGCGGGCTGTCCGGCACCGTCTGTGTGCAGGGCGGGCCGGGGACGGGGAAGACCGCCGTGGGTCTGCACCGGGTCGCCTATCTGCTCTACGCGCACCGGGAGCGGCTCGCCCGCACCGGCACCCTCGTCATCGGACCCAACGCCTCCTTCCTGCACTACATCGAGCAGGTGCTGCCCGCCCTCGGTGAGCTGGAGGTCAAGCAGGCGACGGTCGACGACCTCGTCGCGCAGGTCGAGGTGCGCGGCAGCGACACCGCGAGCGCCGCCGTGGTCAAGGGCGACGCCCGGATGGCCGAGGTGCTGCGCAGGGCCGTCCACGCGCATGTCACGCTGCCCACCGAGCCGGTCGTGGTGGTGCGCGGCTCCCGCCGCTGGCGGGTGCCCGCGTACGAACTGGAGGAGATCGTCCGGCAGTTGAAGGACCGGGACATCCGCTACGGTGCCGCCCGCGAGGCCCTGCCGCAGCGGATCGCGCACGCGGTGCTCGTCCAGATGGAGCGGGCCGGGGAGGCGCCGGACGACCGGGTGCAGGACTCGGTCGCCCGCAACTCGGCCGTGAAGGCGGCCGTCAAGGCGATCTGGCCGCCCGTCGACCCGGCCAAGCTGGTCCTCAGGCTGCTCACCGACACCGACTTCCTCGCCGAGCACGCGGACGGGATCCTGGACGAGGACGAACAGAAGGAGATCCTCTGGGCGAAGCCGGTGCGGTCGGTGAAGTCCGCCCGGTGGTCGCCCGCGGACGCCGTGCTGATCGACGAGGCGAGCGATCTCGTCCAGCGCACGCACTCGCTCGGACATGTCGTCCTGGACGAGGCCCAGGATCTCTCGCCGATGCAGTACCGGGCCGTCGGCCGCCGCTGCACGACCGGTTCGGCGACCGTGCTGGGCGATCTCGCGCAGGGCACCACGCCCTGGGCGACGCGGAGTTGGCAGGAGGCGCTCACGCATCTCGGGAAGTCGGACGCGGTGGTCGAGGAGCTGACGGCGGGCTTCCGCGTGCCGACGGACGTGATCGCGTACGCCTCCCGGCTGCTGCCGCACATCGCGCCGGGCCTCGCCCCGGTCGCGTCGGTCCGTGAGAACCCCGGGTTCTTCGAGGTACGGGCGATCGAGGCGGACCGCGAAGTCGTCGCCGCCTGCGAGGAGTTGCTGAAGCAGGAGGGCTCGATCGGGCTGATCGCCGCCGACGCCCGGATCCCCGCGCTCGCCGAGGCGCTCGCCGCGGCCGGGATCGGCCATCTCGGCCCGGGTGAGGAGACCACGCGGGAGACCCGGCTGACCCTGGTCCCGGCGTCGCTCGCCAAGGGTCTGGAGTACGACTACGTGGTCCTGGACGAGCCGCGGGCCGTCGTCGACGGCGAACCCGACGAACGCACGGGCCTGCGCCGCCTGTACGTGTCTCTGACTCGTGCGGTCTCAGGCCTGATCGTCACCCACGCGGCACCGCTGCCGCCCCAACTCGACTGAACAACACGGCAACTCGACCGAACGACGCGGCCCCCGGCGCCGAGAGGCACCGGGGGCCGTGCGGCCGAACTCCCGAAGGGTCAGTTGGACTTCTTGAACTTGTTACTGGTCGCCAGGTACACCTGCTTGGCGTTGGCGCCCAGTCGCGGGCCGGTCACATAGGACCTGCGGTCGCTCAGGGAGCTGTCCGACACCAGGTAGACACGGCCGTTGTGCACCATGTACCAAGGGCCGCCGGAGGCACCGCCGTTGAGTGTGCAGCCCAGCATGTACATCGCCGGGTACTTGCTCGGGTAGCTGTAACCGAGCACCGAACGCTTGGTCGCGCCACGGCAGTCGTACATCTTCGAGCCGTCGTAGGGGGATTCGGCCGGGTAGCCGCGGACCGCCATGTTCTTGACCTTGTTGGCCGCGGGCGCGTTGAACCACACCGGCAGTGCCGAACCCACCGTCTCCTGAAGGGACTTGTGGCCCTTCTCGGGCTTCACGTGCAGCACGGCGTAGTCGTAGGTGGAGGCCACGGTGCCCTGGTGGGCGCCGCCCTTGATCCAGTTCTGCGACGTGGTGGCCCAGTTCGCCCACCAGATCCCGTACGGCGAGACCGACGTGGAGCGGATGTTCTGGCTCGCCTGCTGCATGTTGTAGCGGCCGGTGTTGTCGAACGACGGCACGAAGGCGATGTTGCGGTACCAGCCGCCGCCCTTGCCCGCGTGCACGCAGTGCCCGGCCGTCCACACCAGGTTGGACTTGCCGGGGTGCGCGGGGTCGGTGACGACCGCGCCGGAGCACACCATGTTGCCCTGCGGGGTGCTGAAGAAGATCTTGCCCACGGGCGGCGCGTAGCGGTGGTACGTCGTCTTCACCTTCGTCGCGGCCTTGCGCTTCACCGTGCCGTCGGGCGCCCACATGTACGTCTTGCCACCACCGGAGTTGGTGCTGGTGCTGCTCGCCTCGGTGATCCCGGGGATGCTCGACTTGGCCTCGGCGACCCGCTCGGGCGTCCAGAAGTCCTTGATGTACGGGTTGGCGAACTCCTCGGCCTTGGACTTCCAGTCGCTGAAGTCCTCCCAGCCGCCGTCCTTCCACTTCTGCATGGCCTGACCGGTGAGGTCGGTGGGGATGCCGTCGGGCAGCTTGTAGCCGCCGAGCGAGATCCCGCCCTTGTCCTGACCGGTGTCGACGCCCGGATCGTTCTGTTCCGTCTGCGCCGACGACGAGGCGGACGCCTTGCCCTCGTCCTTGGACTTGCTGTCGCAGGCGGTGGTGGTCACCAGGACCGCGGCGATCACGGCGGCGGCGGCCGTGATGCCTCGGCGGCGTATGAGTGGCATGGAGCGTGGTCCCCCTGTGGCTGGTTCTTGTCATGCACCGGCACGACCGGCACGCCCCTACTATGCACGTCCGCGCGCGCGTGGTGATCGTCGGGGGACAACCCCGCACACAACAACTACGTGGCGGATATAGGTCCGTGACATGCCTTCACGGGCCTGCGGTTCAGCCGTCGACGGCGGTGCGCCACGCGCGTACCGCCTGAGTGGAGAGGGGTGCGTGCCAGCCGTGGGGGCGGGCCGCGCCGCCGATGTGGAAGGCGTCCACACCGGCCGCGCGCAGCCGGGGCACATGGTCCAGACGCAGCCCGCCGCCGACCAGGAGCCGCTGGGTGTAGCCGGGTTCGCCGCCGCGGGCCGCCTCGGCGGCGAGGGTGGGCAGGCCGTCGTCCACGCCGTCCGGCGAGCCCGCCGTGAGATAGGTGTCCAGGCCCGGCAGATCGGCGAGTTGCTTGCGCAGGGCCTCGCGGTCGGCAGCATGGTCGATCGCGCGGTGGAAGGTCCAGCGGCAGCCGTCCAGCTCCGTGACGAGCCGCTCCAGGGCCGGGAGATCGGGTCCGCCGCTCTCGTCCAGGAAGCCGAGCACGAACGCGTCGGCACCGGCCGCGCGCAGTTCGCACGCGGTGCGGACGAGCACCGCGACGTCCCCGGCGGCGAACCCGTCCCGCAGCCGGAGCATCACGCGCAGCGGGAGGTCGACGGCGGCGCGGATCGCGGTGAACGTCGGCACGGGCGGGGTGAGCCCGTCGGCGGCCATGTCGGCGACCAGTTCGAGGCGGTCCGCACCTCCGGCCTGCGCGGCGACGGCGTCCTCGGCGTCGAGGGCGATCACCTCCAGGACTGCACGCGTGCTCATAGGGCCCCTTCCGTCGTGTTCCCCTGGCGCTGCTACAGGTCTAGTCCAATTGAAGGGTACTCAGTCGACGGAGGCCACTCGGTCGAAGGAGGCCCCTCAGTCGAAGAGGCACAACTCCCGCTCCGCCACCCCCGCCAGCTCGTACCGCGCCCCCGCGAGCGGACGGCCCGAGTAGAGCCGCATCAGGGTGGGCGTGTCACCGATGTACCGGGCCGGTGGGCGCCGCCCGTCCACCTCGCCCAGCCGCAGCGGCTCGTCGGCGTCGTCCAGGTCCGCATGGAGCGGCACATGCCCCCGCTCGCGGGTGAGATGGACGAGCAGCTCGAGCGCGTACGGCAGCCCGTCCCCCGCGTACGCCCCCGGCTCCCCGAACGTCTCCCGTACGTCCCCGGCGTGCACCCACTCCCCCAGCGCCACCATGTCCAGCACCCCACCGGCCCGCGCGATCGCGGCCCCCGCCTCGGTCATCCCCCGCTCCAGCTCGTCGACGACCCGGGCGTTCGTCCAGGTGGCGCGCTCGGCGATGTCGCGGTCGTTCGCCTCGGGGCTGAACACACCCTTCTCGAACCGGTGCTCCACCACCCGGGCCAGCGCGGACGAGCAGTGCGCGAGCACATGCCGCACGGTCCACCCCGGACAGGCGGCGGTCGGCAACGCGAAGTCCGCGTCCGGACGCGCCCGCAGCAGCGGGATCAGCGCGTCACGCTCGACGGCCAGCAGTCGGCCGGGCAGTTCCGGGTCCCGTACCTCTCGCAGATCTGTGTTCGTCATGCGCCCACGCTAGGCTCCCACCCCGTCCGTTCACGGGAGAATGCGCGGATGACCGATCTCGACGCGTTGCGCTCCCGCTGGGCGCGGACCCTGCTCGCCGTGCGGCGGGGCGCGGTTGAGCCCGACGCCGCGCCGTATGCCGAGAACCTGCTGCGTCGCTGGTCGGAGCCGCAGCGCCGGTACCACACGGTCGGCCATCTGGTGGCCGTCCTGGACCATGTCGACCGGCTCGCCGCGTACGCCGACGACCCCGACACCGTGCGTCTCGCGGCCTGGTTCCACGACGCGGTCTACCGGCCGGAGCGCTCGGAGAACGAGGAGCGCTCGGCCCGTCTCGCCGAGCGGGCCCTGCCCGAGGCCGGGGTGCCGCAGGCCACGACGGCCGAGGTCGCCCGGCTGGTCCGGCTCACCGCCGACCACGCGCCGGCGCCCGGCGACGCCAACGGCGCGGTCCTGTGCGACGCCGACCTGGCGATCCTGGCGGCGCCCGACGAGACGTACGCCACCTACGCGGCGGCGGTGCGGGAGGAGTACGCCTTCGTCCCCGAGGGGGTGTTCCGTACGGCGCGCGCGGCGCTGCTGCGTCAACTCCTAGGCCAGGAACGGATGTTCCGGACCCCGTACGGAGAGCGGACGTGGGCGGAGGCGGCCCGGCGCAACCTCCGCGGCGAGCTGGCTCGGCTGGAGGTCTGACGCACGGGAATGCCGGGGCGCGGGGCGGCGTTGCCCACGGACATGCCCGCACCCACCGCACGCCCTCGCATGCCCCTGGCCGTCTACGTCCTCGGACTGTCCGTCTTCGCACTCGGGACCAGTGAGTTCATGCTCTCCGGGCTGCTTCCGCCCATCGCCGAGGACATGCATGTCTCGATCCCCCGGGCCGGGCTGCTGATCTCGGCGTTCGCGATCGGCATGGTCGTCGGCGCTCCGCTGCTGGCCGTGGCCACGCTGCGGCTGCCGCGGCGGACGACGCTCATCTCGCTCATCACGCTGTTCGGGATCGGGCAGGTCGCGGGCGCGCTCGCGCCGTCGTACGGCGTGCTGTTCGCGTCCCGTGTGGTCAGCGCGCTCGCCTGCGCCGGGTTCTGGGCGGTCGGTGCCTCCGTCGCCGTCGCCATGGTGTCGTCGGGGGCCCGTGCCCGCGCGCTCGCGGTGATGATCGGCGGTCTGTCGACAGCCAACGTGGTCGGTGTCCCCGTGGGCGCCTTCCTCGGGGAGCATCTGGGCTGGCGGTCCGCCTTCTGGGCCGTGGCCGCCGCCTCGGCCGTCGCCCTCGTCGGCGTGGCCACCCTCATCCCGTCGATCCCGCTCCCGGAGGAGAAGCCGCGCCTCGGCCGCGAGCTCTCGGTCTACCGCGATCCCCAGGTCTGGCTCGGCATCATCACGGTGATGCTGGCCGCGGGCGGTGTCTTCTGCACGTTCAGCTACCTCGCGCCGCTGCTCACCAAGGTGGCCGGGCTCGACTCCGGCTGGGTGCCCACCGTGCTCGCCCTGTTCGGCATCGGCGCGGTCGTCGGCACGACGATCGGCGGACGGATCGCCGACGCGCATCTCTTCGGTGTCCTGCTGACCGGTACCGGCGCCTCCACCGTCTTCCTGGTCGCGCTCGCCCTCCTCGGGCAGTTCGCCACCGCGGCCGTCCTCCTCGCCTTCCTCCTCGGCGTCTCCTCCTTCTACACGGCCCCGGCGCTCAACGCCCGGATGTTCAACGTGGCCGGGGCCGCCCCCACGCTGGCCGGTGCCACCACCACCGCGGCCTTCAACCTCGGCAACACGAGCGGCCCCTGGCTCGGCGGCGCGGTCATCGACGCCGGGTTCGGCTACCTGGCGACCGCGTGGGCGGGCGCCGCGCTCACCGTGACCGGCCTGGGCGCGGCGGCCCTCTCTCTGCGGCTGCAGCGGCGCGGGGGGACGTCGCGGGTCGTGGCGGGGGCGTCGGCGGCGGTGGAAAACCCGGTACGGAGCGAGGCCTGACAGCCCTATCCTCACCGGCATGCGAATCATGGGTGGGGAACAGGTGAAGGAGGCCGTCGCGGGATGCGCGGCCGTGTTGCGTACGGCAGCGGACCGGGACTGGGGAGAGGTACGGGCCGGCCGACTGACGTGGAGCTGCCGCTTCACGGCCGGGCACATCACGAGCGATCTCGTCACGTACGCCGCGCAGTTGGCCGGGCGGGCGCAGGACGTGTATCTGCCCTTCGACATCACCTTGGACGAGGAAGCCGACAACGAGGAAGCGGTGCAGGGGATCGAGCTGACGGGGGCGCTGTTCGCCGCCGCCCTCGACACCGCGCCCCGCGGGGTGCGCGCCTTCCACCCGTGGCCCTTCCGCAGCGCGGACCGCGAGGGGTTCGCCGCGATGGGCATCGCCGAAGTACTGCTGCACACGCACGACATCGCCGAGGGTCTCGGCCTCGCCTACGAGCCGTCCGCCGAGCTGTGCGAGGGCGTGCTGACCCGGATCTTCCCGCAGGTCCGGCCGGGACCGGACCACTGGCGCACGCTCCTGTGGGCCACGGGCCGCGGCGATCTGCCCGGCCGCGCCCCGGTGACCGACTGGCGCTGGCACAACAACGTGGTGATCCCCGGCGCGCGGCTCACCCTGGAGGGCCTCACCCCGGCGCGGGCCATCGACCTGGCCCAGGGCGGCACGGGCGGCTTCGACTGGCTCGACGGCGGCCCCTTCGAGGGCACGCGCGATGCCGCCGGGATGCTGGTGAAGGCGTACGAGGCGGGGCAGTACCGGCCGGAGTGGGGCGTCTTCGCGCTGGTCCGCGCCGAGGACGGCCTCGCGGTCGGCGCCATGGGGTTCCACAGCGCCCCGGACGCGGACGGGACGGTCGAGCTCGGCTACGACCTGGTGGAGGGCGCCCGCGGTCACGGCTACGCGACCGAGGCGCTGCGCTCTCTCGCCGACCGGACGCTGGCCCGCGACGACGTCAGCACGCTCACGGCCGTCATCGACCGGCCGAACCTCCCCTCGCAGGGCGTGGTCACACGCGCCGGCTTCGACCGGGTCGCCGAGGACGAGAAGACGTACACGTACGCGCTGACCCGCTGAATCCGCTGGTCCTGGTCCTCGGTTCAGGAGGACGGCATCGGTTCAGGAGGACGGCATCGCGCCCGTCGCCCGGCCCAGGGACCCCACCGCCGCGACCCGCACCCCGGCCTTGTGGCACACCCAGTGCGGGTCGGGGCCCAGTTCGGGCTCGACATCGAGGGCGTGCGGGCCGCCGGAGGGGCAGACGGGACACAGCGGCCAGCGGCCGTACCGCTCCAGCAGCGCGTCCTGCACGTCCTGCGCGATCAGCCCCGCCACGTACTCCGCGCCCTCGGGCCACTGCTCCACCCACCAGCGCCGCTGGACGACGGAGTCCTCGACCAGCGAGACGACGTCCGCCTTGGCGACCTCCCCCGCGACCAGATCGGCGAGCACCAGCGCGCGAGCCGCGTGCAGGGCCTGTTCCTGGGGGGTGATGGGTTCCATGCCCCTATTGTGCGCAGTCTTGACCATCGCCACGAGTCGAAAATATCTTTCATGGTGTGACCCAGGATGTGAAGGAAACTTTCGCGCGCGCCCCCGTGGGCTCCGGTATGCCGCCCGCTCCCGCCGCGCTGGCCGCCAAGGTGCGGACCCTCGCACCCTCCATGACCCGGTCCATGCAGCGCGTCGCGGAGGCCGTCGCCGGGGACCCAGCGGGCTGCGCGGCGCTCACCGTCACCGGGCTCGCCGAGCTGACCGGCACCAGCGAGGCCACCGTCGTCCGCACGGCCCGCCTCCTCGGCTACCCCGGCTACCGGGATCTGCGCCTCGCGCTCGCGGGCCTCGCCGCCCAGCAGCAGTCCGGCCGCGCGCCGTCCGTCACCGCCGACATCGCGGTGGACGACCCGATCGCGGACGTCGTCGCCAAGCTCGCCTACGACGAACAGCAGACCCTCGCCGACACGGCGGCCGGGCTCGACACCGTGCAGCTCGGGGCCGCGGTGGCCGCGCTCGCCGCCGCGCGCCGCGTCGATGTGTACGGGGTGGGGGCGTCCGGGCTCGTCGCCCAGGACCTCGCGCAGAAGCTGCTGCGGATAGGGCTCATAGCCCATGCGCACAGCGACCCGCATCTCGCGGTCACCAACGCCGTGCAACTGCGCGCCAAGGACGTGGCGATCGCGATCACGCACTCCGGCTCCACGGGGGACGTCATCGAACCGCTGCGCGTCGCCTTCGAGCGCGGTGCGACGACCGTCGCGATCACCGGCCGCCCCGACGGGCCCGTCACGCAGTACGCCGACCACATCCTCACCACGTCCACGGCGCGCGAGAGCGAGCTGCGCCCGGCCGCGATGTCGTCCCGTACGAGTCAACTCCTCATCGTGGACTGCCTGTTCATCGGCGTGGCACAGCGGACCTACGAGACCGCCGCTCCCGCCCTGTCCGCCTCCTACGAGGCCCTCGCCCACCGCCACAGCCCGCGCGGCGGAACCAAGCGCTAGCCCCACGCCCTCTCCCAGAGCAGTGACGCCGCACCGGAAAGAGTCAGCCGCGATGACCTCCCCCACGTCCGAACCCCGTGATCTGCGCGCCCAGTTGGAGACCCTGACCACCGAGGCGTTCCGTCCCGAGCTGGCCGAGATCGACCGGCTGCCGACGCTGGAGATCGCCACCCTCATGAACGGCGAGGACGCGAGCGTGGCGGGCGCGGTCGCCGCGCGACTGCCCGAGATCGCCGCCGCGATCGACGCCCTCGCCGCGCGCATGGCCCGCGGCGGCCGGCTCGTCTACGCGGGCGCGGGCACCGCCGGGCGGCTCGGCGTCCTGGACGCCTCCGAGTGCCCGCCGACGTTCAACACGGACCCCGCCCAGGTGGTGGGCCTGATCGCGGGCGGCCCCGGCGCCATGGTGACCTCGGTCGAGGGCGCGGAGGACTCCGCCGAGCTGGCGGCACGCGACCTCGACGCGCTGGAGCTGACCGCCCGTGACACGGTGGTCGGCATCTCGGCCTCGGGCCGCACCCCGTACGCGGTCGGCGCGGTGGCGCACGCCCGCTCGCTCGGCGCGCTCACCATCGGCCTGTCCTGCAACGCGGGCAGCGCCCTGGCCGCCGCCGCCGAGCACGGGATCGAGGTCGTGGTGGGCCCCGAGCTGATCACGGGCTCGACGCGGCTGAAGGCGGGGACGGCGCAGAAGCTGGTCCTCAACATGCTCTCGACGATCACGATGATCCGCCTGGGCAAGACCTACGGGAACCTGATGGTCGACGTCCGCGCCTCCAACGACAAGCTGCGCGCCCGCTCGCGCCGCATCGTGGCGCTGGCGACGGGCGCGCCGGACGAGGAGATCGAGCGCGCCCTGGCGGCGACGGACGGCGAGGTCAAGAACGCGATCCTGACGATCCTGGCCGACGTGGACGGCCCGACGGCCGCCCGGCTCCTCGCGAAGAGCGAAGGCCGTCTGCGCACGGCACTGGAGCGGGCGGCAACGCTGCCGGGGGA
>NZ_JAMWMR010000021.1 GCF_023887685.1 Streptomyces macrolidinus
ATCACTGAAGCTGCTCACCTCCCCCAGACGCAGCACACCGGCCGCATTGACCAGGTAATCGATCGGGCCAAGGCGCCGCTCCACCTCACCGACCAGCGCCTCCACCGCCGCACTGTCCGACACATCCGCCGCGAACCCCACCACCGGAAGGTCGTCGACGCCGAGTTTGGCCACCACCTCCTCGAGCTGGGCCGCGTCGCGGTCGACCGCCGCCACCTCGATTCCCCGCTCCCCCAGGGCACGGGCCACGGCGGCGCCGATGCCACCGGCCGCGCCCGTCACCAGGGCCAACCTCTTCTCCAGCCGGTTCTCCAGTCGGTTCTCCATGTCGTGCCTCTCCTTCACATGCCACATGTCGTGTCGTACGGACAGGGACGTGCGCTGTGCTCCGGGGGTCACTGGTGCCAGGCGGACACCACCGAGACGGCCTGGCTGACGTTGAGCCGGGGGTCGCAGAAGCTCTGGTAGGAGTCGCCGACCAGGTCGGCCATACGTGCGTCGGGGACGCACTCCATGACCGAGTCGGGTGTGGTCTCCAGATGCAGGCCACCAGCCACACCACCGTGCTGGACCACCGCGTGGTGGAACGCGGCGACCTCGCGTTCGGCGGACTCCACGTATCGGGTCTTGAACCCACCAGGCGTCGTCACGGTGTTGGCGTGCAGCGGGTCAGTGAGCCAGACGGCGGGGTGACCGGCGTCGCGAACCGCTTCCACCAGCGGGGGCAAGGCGTCGGCCACCTTGTCGGCGCCCATGCGTGCGATGAGGGTGAGCCGCCCCGGTTCCCGCCGCGGGTCCAGTCGGTGGCACAACTCCAGCAGGTCCTCGGCGGTGGTACTGGGGCCCACCTTGCAGGCCACCGGGTTGACCACACCGGCCAGCAGCGCGACATGCGCGCCGTCGGGCTGCCGGGTACGCTCCCCGATCCACGGCCAGTGGGTCGAGGACAGCAGCAGCCCTTCCTCCGCCTGCCGCAGCAGCGGGACCTCGTAGTCGAGCAACAACGCCTCGTGGCTGGTCCATACCGCCGGGTCGATGTGCCCGTCCGGCGAGGTCCGGTGCCAGCCGAGGTGACGCATGATGTCGTCGGCCGCCATGTAACCGGTGACCAGGCGTAGTGGGTCGGGGCGGCGGCTGTCCGGGGAGGGGTGAGGGTCGTTGACCATGTGGCCCCGGTAGACGGGCAGTTCACGGCCGTCGATCTGCTCGGTGGGGCGAGAGCGCGGCTTGCCGAACTGCCCGGCGATCCGGCCCACCCGGATCACCGGCTTCCCGGTGATGAGCCGGAGTGATCCGGCCAGCAGGTCCAGTACGGCGGTCTTGCGGGCCACGTCCCCCGGGGTGCACTCTGCGGGGTCCTCCGCGCAGTCCCCGGCCTGCACCACCAGGGCCTCTCCGGCCGCCACCTGCGCCAGTTGACGCCGCAGCAGGCACACGTCCTCGGCGCGCACCAGCGCGGGCCGAGCCGAGAGGTCCGAGCGGATGCGCCGTAACTGGGCCTGGTCTTCCCAGTCCGGCTGCTGGGCGGCTGTCGTGGGGTCGATGTCGATGTCGAGTAGCAGGTTCTCCATGGATGTCTCCAGACGAAGAAGCGACGACGAGGCGGCGTGGGCCGCTGTGTGTGGGCAGATGGAGTGGTGACGGGTGCAGAGACGGTGCAGTGGGTAGTGACAGGTGTAGTCGCAGGTTCGGTGACAAGTGGAATCAGGGTCGCGAGCCGGGTACGCGGTCGTGCGCCCTTGGCAGCGGTGTCACGGGCGCGGCACCCAGCCCACCTCGTCAATAGCGGTGGAGCTGGGCGAACTTGGGGATGAGGACGACCTCGGCAGTGGCAAAGCCACCCAGAGTGAGATGCCGTGGCTCAAGCGATCTCAGTCGGTCAGGGCATCAATGAAGGCGTCGGACAGCATCGGTTCGGTGCTGCTGTCGCCGAAGGCCCCGACAAGCCTGGGCAGTTGGCGGGTTCCGGACCAGAGCGGCGAGGTCACCTCGGGCGGGGCGCCCACGGGCGCGGGGAACACCGGGTGCGTGAACTGCCGGGCCGGGGGAGGAGACGTCACTGAAACGCGCGGCCGGGCGGACACCGCGTTGAGGCGTCCAAGGGCGCGGGCACGCGCGTAGACGTAGGAGTGAGCGTGGCACAGCGCAACGGCGTGCGACGGAGGCGTGCGGGACGCCTCGGAGGGCGGTGACGGCCACGGCGACGGTGCGTGAACCGGTCACCAGCCCGCCGGAGGTACGCGCCACGACTCGGGAACCGGACGCGCCGCGGAGGCGGGGCGCGGCCGTTGTGACGGCGGGCGCGCCGCGCCTGTCCGCCTGCGGCTGGCTGGTCATGCGAACTCCTCGCACACGTGGACGGTCTGGTCCGCCGATCGTGTGCCTGGAGTTCCGTGGTCACCAAAACAAGCCAAAGCAATCCGTCAGCTTGGTGGCCGGATCGGCACCATAGCTGACGCAATGGCCCGTACTGTGGCTGACAGTCGCCTGTCTGGGCCTTACACTTCGCCGCTTCGGCGCTCAGGAGGCCCTGGCGACCTCCCCCACCGACCCGGCCGCGCCGGAGAGCATCGCGATGGCGTGTGCGGCCGAGGCGAGGGTGACATGACGGTGCCAACCGCTGTAGGAGCGGCCGGAGAAGTCCCTGATGCCGACCCGTTCGGCGATCCGAGTGAAGTCCCGGTCGACGCGGTGGACGAGCCGGGTCAGACGTAGCAAGTGCGCGGGGTGCAGGTCGGCGATGTCCGTGAGCCACAGCTCGGCCGGCCAGCGCCCGCCGTTCTCGCCGACGCCGAGCAGCAGCAGCTCGCGGGACCGAGTGGGGCGCCGTACGGCGTGCTGGGGCAGGCGCACCTGGACGGTGGCGGTCAGCCCGGTGTACACGGCGTCGGCGGTCGAGCCGGGGTAGCGCAGGATGACCGGCTGGCACAACGGGCGGGCCACCAGCATCAGTTGATGTGCCGTCATCTCCGTTCCGCCGCCGGTGTACGGCATGCTCAGGTCCACGGCGGACAGCCGCAGGTCGGGGGCGACGCGGAGCAGCATCGGGGCGCCCGCGGTCCGCAGCCTGCGTACGGTGTCGGCGACATCGGCCTCACGGGCGTCCATGACCACCGGGCGCACCGGAAGGCCCCAGTCCCGAACGATGTCGAGGTAGGCCGCTACGCCTGCCTGGTCGAGGGTCTCGGGCAGCAGGGTCTCGGGAATCGCGGCCTGCCGACGGCGGGTCTCGTCCTCCAGCCAGGTCTCGGGCAGGTGCAGGCGCCAGTTGACGGGGGTGCTGTGCTCGTCGGATGCCGCCCAAACACCCATTGCCTGCTGGGCGTTCATGGTCTGGCCGCGGCTCCGGAAGAAGTGGCGGTCCACGCCTACGGAGTTGTCGCCCGCCTTGGGGATCACCATCGGCCGCAGTACGTAGGCGCGAGCCGGGGAGAGCTTCTCGAGGTGGCGGGCCAGGGCGCGACGGACCGGATCCCAGTCCCAGGTGGAGCCGCTGATGAAGTGGTGCAGGCTCTGCTCGGCCGCCTCGCCTCCGAACAGCGAGGAGATGTTACGAATGGACTTGCGTCCCTCGGCGCCGAGCAGTCCCTGGACGTACTCAAGGCCCTTGCGGCGCTGGTCGCTGCGCGGCAGAGAGGTGAAGAGCACCGAGGCCAGCTCCTCCAGAACGCCCTCCAGGATCCCCTCCTGGAACGGCTCCCGTGCCGCTTTCGGTACGGGGCAGGGCACCTCGTGATCGCGTATACGCGTGTGCGCCTTGGTCTGCATCCCGTTCACCTCACTTGCTCGGCCGGGCGACGACTCCACGCCGTCCGGTGGTGTCAGCAGCTTCCGCGCGGTCGACCAAGGACCGACCAAGGCATGGCAAACACACAGGTCAGGGGGTGCGGTGGGGGCGGTTCGTCCTTCGGCCGGGCGTGGTGCGGGAGGGGCACGACGGGCACGCCAAGTCAGGCACCGGCAATGGCGAGGGCAAGAGCAAGAGCAAGAGCAAGAGCAAGAGCAACGGCAACGACGCTGCAGGGAACGGGACTTTGGCCACGCGCAGCATGGGGAACCGTCAGGACGAGCAGCGCGTCCAGTGGGTAAGGGTTCCGCGGTCATGCACACCGAAGCACACGACCGCGGAACCCTCTCCTAACCCGCCGCGGTCAGGACGCTCGCCGTGGATCGGCGCACCCGGTGGGTGGTTTCCTTCGTGGGCGCGGCGTGGAGTTCGGCGTCGTCGGGTGAGGGGAAGACCAGACGGATCAGTTCCGGGATGCGGTAATCAGGGGTGGCGGTGCTTGCTGTATGACTATGGCTCGCCGTCACCACGACGTGGTGGTCGAGCAGTTGGCCCAGCACGGACTGTACGGACCACATGTCCCCGCCCAGCAGTTGCCGGGCCTTGGCGATGTCGAAGGTGTCGGGGCCGGCCGAGGCCAGGGCGGACAGTGAGCGGTGCAGGGATTGGGGCAGCCGGGCGACCGCGCCGGACGCTCGTGCGAGGACGTCGCAGGCCTCGTCGTGCAACTCCGCTGCCAGGTGGCCGTCGTTGGTCAGTCC
This sequence comes from Streptomyces macrolidinus, assembly GCF_023887685.1. Classification (GTDB taxonomy): domain Bacteria; phylum Actinomycetota; class Actinomycetes; order Streptomycetales; family Streptomycetaceae; genus Streptomyces; species Streptomyces macrolidinus. The sequence goes on from NZ_JAMWMR010000021.1 coordinate 4,549, forward strand.
GCGGGCCAGGTCCGGCAGTGTCCACATCGGGCGTGCCGCGAACTTCTCGCCCACCGTGCGCAGGGTCAGGGGGAAGTTGCCCATCAGCCCGGTCACCCGCGTCAGCAGATCGCGGTCGGCCGCGAGGCGTTCCTGACCGGCCAGCCGGGTGAAGAACTCGGCGGCGTCGGCGGGTGAGAGCGGGTCGAGCGACAGGGTGCGGGCGCCGGGCAGGCCGGGCAGGCGGACGCGGGAGGTCACCAGGGCGATGCTGTGGCCGTCGGCGGGCAGCAGCGGCAGCACCTGGTCGGTGCTCGCGGCGTCGTCCAGCATGACCAGCAGCGAGCGGCCGGAGCTGGCGGCGCGGAACATTCCGGAGAGTTCGTCGGTGTCCTCGGGCAGCCGTCCCGTGTCCAGGCCGAGGCCCCGCAGCAGGGTGCCCAGGGCCGCCGCGGCCCGGCGGGGGTGGTCCTGGGCGTCGTGCAGGCGGGTGTACAGCGTTCCGTCCGGGAAGTGTGCGGCGAGTTGGTGCGCGGTGTGCACGGCGAGCGCGGTCTTGCCCACACCGGCGGGGCCCAGGACCACCAGCACGCGGGGTCCGGGTGCGCTGGTCCGCCGCGGGTTGTCGTCCGGCTCCGTGCCGGTCGGCGCCATGAGCGCGGCAAGCCGTGCGGTCTCGGCGACGCGGCCGGTGAAGTCGGGGATGTCCAACGGGAGTTGGCGTGGGGCGACGGTGGTCGCGGGCACTGCGCCGAGCGGGTGCTCCGGGGGCACCGGGGCTGTGTGGACCATCGTCTCGTCCGGCGGGAGCTGTGGCAACGCCTCGTTGAGCACGTCCTGTTGGAGCTTCTGCAGCCGCTCGGAGGGTTCGATGCCCAGGTCGTCGACGAGTCGGCGGCGCAGCCGGGTGAACGCCTCCAGGGCCGTGGCCCGTTGCCCGGAGCGATGGGCGGCGAGCATCAGGTGTGCGGCGAACTCCTCGTTGAGCGGATGGTCGGCGGTGAGCTGGAGCAACTCCCCCACCACGTCGCGGTGTCGGCCCAGTTGCAGGTCCGCCGTGATCCGCAACTCAAGGGCGTTGAGCCGGGCTTCGGCGATCTGCGCGATCTGCGCCGCGAGCATCGGCCCGGCCTCGAGACCGGCGAACGGCTCGCCCCGCCACAGCGCGAGCGCGTCGCGCAGCAGCGAGGCCGCGGTGGGCGGGTCGCCCTCGCTCAGGGCGGTGCGCGCGCGGACGACCGCGTGCTCGAACTCCCACAGGTCCAACTCCCCCGGCCGCAGGTCGATCCGGTAGCCGCCGGGTGCGGTGTGCACCCGCTCGTGGGGGTCGGCGGGGCATCTGAGCGCCTTGCGTATCTGGTAGACGTACGTCTGCACCGTCTTGCGGGCCAGGCGCGGCGGGTCGGCCTCCCACAGTTCCTCGATGAGCGTCGATGTGGACGCCAGGCGGTTGGCGTTGAGCAGCAGCAGCGCCAGGGCGCGCCGCGCCATGGGGGCGGTGGGGGTGCGGTCCTCTCCCTGAGCGTGGACCTCGAGCGGTCCGAGCACCCCGATCCGCAGCGCGCCGACCGGTGCCGTTGCGTTCATGGCGGTGTGTTCCTTCCTGTCCCGCTCGTCGCGTGGTGGGCTGTGGTGGCCGCCAGGGGCGGGTGCGAGAGCTGCGGAGTCGAGCGTACGAGTCGTCGTCGCCGCGGCGAGCCTGCCGAGGTCGGTGCCGGTCATGAACTACCCCCGTTCCCTGCGGTATTCGCTGGGTGTGGTGCCGTATCGGTCGCGGAAGAGCCGACTGAAGTGGGAGGCCCCGTACAGTCCCGAGCGCTCCCCGATGAGTGCGACGGGCAGGTGGTCGAGGGACGGGTCGGCGAGTTCGGCGCGGCAGCGGGCCAGCCGTTCGTCGCGGATCCACCGGGCCGGGCTGCTGCCGTACTCCTGGAAGACCTTCTGGAGATAGCGCAGCGAGACGTTGTGCTCGCGGGCGATGGTCACCGGGCTGAGTCCGGGTTCCGGGAGCCGCTGGCGGACGTAGGCCTGGATCTGGAGCATCAGCGCCTGCCGGGCGATCTGTGAGTCCTCGGCCACTTCGCGCATGCGCTCGGCGAACAGGGCCGCGGTGAGCCCGGCGACGCTGCCGCCGAGCAGGTCCACCGCGGTCTCGACCTCGGTGCCGTGCCGGCCGATCCCCTCCAGCAGGGAGGACAGCAGGGCGGCCAGGCCCTCGGTGCCCGCCCAGGGTCTCGCCGTCATGCGGTCGGCCTCGGTGGCGGTCAGGCCGACCAGCCGGTGGGGCACCGTGACATCCACCAGCCGGAAGTCCTCGGGCATGATCACCCGGTACGGGCGGGTGCTGTCGTAGCAGATGAGTTGCGGGGCGCGTACGGTGCCGTGGCGGCCGTCCTGGAAGGCCCAGACCTCGCCGGTCAACGGCCGCAGCAGGCGCAGACAGCCCGCCGCACGCGCGTCGATCAGTCGTGCCGGGCGGACCAGTTCACCGGGGCCGCCCCTGACCAGGGTCACCCGGACCCCGCCGAACTGATGGATCGTGGTGATTCCGTGGAGCGGCTCGTCGTGTTCCCTGACGGTCTGCACTCCCCCGCGGCCGGAAGGTGCGGGCGTGTCCACGAGCAGCATTCCGGCGAGCTTGCGTTGATCGAGGCGTGGCACTGCGGTGACCTCCGTTCATGCGTGGGGACGAAGCGACCGTCGAGCGGGCTCTCCCTCACCTCACACCATGAAAACATACCCGCGTGCCGGTATGAGTCTTGTATCGGAAACTTCGATCGGACGGACGACGAACGCGGACGCGGACGCAGGCACGAGCACGGACGCTGACGGCGACCGGCGCGGCGCCGGTCGCCGTCAGCGTCCGGTGCAGCGCCGGGAGGTCCTCGGTGGACGTCCGGGCGACGGTCCGATCCATCTGCCACACAGGGCAGACCCGTTGACGGGCCGGAACGTCCTGCGGCACGGGGACGGTGGCGCCGTCCACGCGCGAGAGCCGGTGGCCGTCCCGGCGCACAGCCAGGTGGTCCAACCGCCGGTGACCGACCGGGGAACTCGCCTCATGGCTCACACCCTCCCGCGGTCACGCCCCAAGGCGCCGTCATGGGCGCGCTCCTCGGACGAGCCCACGCTCCGTACGTCTCATGCGACATGGGTCAGCGATCGGGGCTCGGCCTCGGACCGGCCGCGCCCGAGGAGGGCGGCGGCGTGGGCGGCGGAGGCGAGCGTGATGTGCCGGTGCCAGCCCGCGAAGGTGTGCCCCTCGAAGTCGTACAGACCCACCCGCCGCCCCGTACGGGTCACATCGCGCGCCACGCGGGCGGGCGTGGCCGCCAGCCGGACCAGCGCCGCCACCGGGGTGTCGACGAGGTCCGTGAGCCAGTAGGCGGCTTCCTGGCGGGAGCGGGGGTCCTTCTGCACCAGCAGGACCTGGCGCTGCCGCGGGCCGGGAGGCGCGTCGGCCGCCCGGCAGGCCAGCCGGGCCACCTCCCGCACGCCCGTCGGGCCGGGGGCGGGTACGCGGCTCCATCGGCCTGCGGGCCGACCGGCCGCCAACTGCCGGGCCGCTGCCAGGGTTCCGACGGGTCGGCCGTCGTGGGCGAGCGGGGCCAGCAGTTGGGAGGCGCTGATGCGCAACAGATAGGGGATGCCCGCCGCGGCGAGCCGCCCGGCGACCCGGCCGGCCCCGGCCTGCCGGGCGTCCAGCAGGACCGGAGGCTGCGCCGGGCCGGTGGCGCGTGCGGCGGTGAGGATCAGGGCGAGCCCGGCCTCCGCCTCGTCCACGACGACGGCGTCCTCGGGGATGCCCGCCTGGCGGCGCAGTCGAGGGTCGTCGAGCCAGCGGGTGGTGAGCCGCAGATGCCAGTCGACGGGGTATCCGCCCCGCGTCGTGGCGGCCCAAAGTCCCACCGCACGCTGAGCGTTGAGGGGCCGTCCGGTGCGCGGGTCGGCGAAGTAGTCGGTCCCGACCCCGGTACGGCCGGTGCGCGGGGTGGTCGCGGTGTGCACCACCCAGGCCGCGGGAGGCGCGAGTCCGAGCATGTGCTCGGCCAGGGCGTCGCGCAGCGGGCGCCACGCCCAAGTCGACTCACCCACCAGGTGGTTCAGTCGTTGTACGTCGGCCGGTATCCCGGTCCGCGCGGCGACGGTGCGCATGCTCGTACGGCCGGTCGCCGCGAGCAGGCCCCGGATGTACGACTCGCCGCCGCGCCGCTGATCCCGCCTCGGCAGCGGTGCGAGGACGCGCTGGACGAGTGCGTCGACCGCTTCGCTGTCCGCCCCGGCCGGTCCGCCTCCGCCTCCGCTTACGGAGACGCCGACCGGGACGGGGGCGGTGGGGCGCGCTTCCGGAGCCACGGTCGTCGTAGCGGTGACCGTGGCAGTGGTGTTCACGACGCCACCCGAAGGTACGCCGCGTGCAGCAGCTCGGCGGCGGGGTTCTCCAGGAGTCCCGGGTGGCCGGGCGCGTCCAGCACGACGAAGCTCAGCCGTCGGGCGCGGGTGTCACCGTCCGTGGTCAGTGAGGCGTTCAGCCGCTCCCAGGCGTGTCGCGGATGGGTGGTCGGCAGTGCGAGCGCCCGCAGTACGTCGCGGTGGCGTGCCACGTGGTGGTCGGCCAACCGCCCTGCCTGGTGGGCGAGTTCGGCTGCGTACACCATGCCGATGGACACGGCGTGGCTGTGCCGGATCCGGTAGCCCTGGGTGTGTTCGAGGGCGTGGCCCAGGGTGTGGCCGTAGTCGAGGAACCCGCGCGTCCCGTGATCGTCCGATGTGGCGATGAGGGTGGCTCTGAGGTGAATCGACCGCTCGACGAGGTGTGCGGTCAGGTCGCTGTCCGGGTCGGTGGCCGCCGCCGGGTCGGCCTCGATCAGGTCCAGGAGGGCGGGGTCGGCGAGCAGCGCGGTCTTGACGACTTCGGCCAGGCCGCCGACGTGGTCGGCGCGCGGCACCGTACGCAGCAGGTCGAGGTCGCACACGACGCCGGCCGGTGCGTGGTGGGCGGCGACGAGGTTCTTGCCCTGGGGGATGTTGAGGGCGCCGCGGCCACCGTCGGCGGCGCCGACCATGCCGAGCAGGGTGGAGGGTGCCAGGACGAGGCGGATGCCGCCCTGCCAGGTGGCCGCGAGGAGGCTCGCGAGGTCGGCGGTGGCGCCGCCGCCGAGGGCGACGACGGCGTCGGAGCGGGTGAGGCCCGCCTGGGCCAGACAGGTCCACAGATAGACGAGGACTCCGGCGTCCTTGGCGTGCTCGCCGACGGGCACCGGCAGCGGTACCACGTGACGGCCGTGTCGTTCGAGTTCACCGGTGACGTGGCGGGCGGCTGCCGCCAGGGCGGGCGGGTGGACCAGCGCCACCTTCACCGCGTGCTCACCCAGCAGCCGGTCGACGTGAGCGGCGAGGCCGTGGCCGACGATCACGGGATACGGCGCGGTGCCGGTCTCCTGCGGGGCTGCGGGTGCGGTCACCGGGCGGGTGGTGGAGGACGAAGGGGTCATGGAACACCTCATTTGACGGCCAGATGGGTCAGATAGCTGCGGTGGTTGCGGGTGGTCTCGGTGACGCTGTCCCCGCCGAACTTCTCCAGCGCCGCGTCCGCGACGACCAGCGCGGTGACGGCCTGGGCGACGACGGCCGCGGCCGGTACCGCGCACACGTCGGAGCGCTGGTGGTGGGCGACGGTGCTCTCGCCGCTGGCCACGTCCACGGTGGCCAGCGCGCGGGGCACGGTGGCGATCGGCTTCATCGCCGCGCGCACCCGGAGCACCTCGCCCGTCGAGATGCCGCCCTCCACTCCGCCGGAGCGGCCGGTGGCGCGGCGCAGCCCGTCCGCGCCGGGCAGGATCTCGTCGTGCGCCAGGGAGCCGGGTACGTCGGCCAGGGCGAAGCCGTCGCCGAACTCGACGCCCTTGATGGCCTGGACGCCCATGAGCGCACCGGCCAGGCGGGCGTCCAGGCGGCGGTCCCAGTGCACATGGGAGCCGAGGCCCGGCGGCAGCCCGTGCACCAGGACCTCCACGACTCCGCCGAGGGTGTCCCCGGCGCGGTGCGCGCGGTCGATCTCGGCGACCATGGCGGCCGATGCCCCGGGATCGAAGCAGCGCACCGGGTCGGCGTCGAGCCGTGCGGTGTCGTCGGGTCCGGGCAGTTCGGTGCCGGGAGAGCGCTGTCCGCCCAGGGCGACGACATGGCTGACGAGCCTGATCCCGTAGGCCTGGTGGAGGAAGGACGCGGCGAGATGGCCGAGGGCGACCCGGGCGGCGGTCTCCCGCGCGCTGGCCCGCTCCAGTACCGGCCGGGCGTCGTCGAATCCGTACTTCTGCATCCCGGCCAGGTCGGCGTGGCCGGGGCGGGGGCGGGTCAGGGGCGCGTTGCGGGCCTGCCCGGCCAGGACCTCGGCGGGTACGGGGTCACCGGCCATCACGGTCTGCCACTTGGGCCATTCGGTGTTGGCGATACGGACGGCGACCGGGCTGCCGAGGGTGCGGCCGTGGCGCACTCCCCCGGCGAAGGTGACCTCGTCGCGTTCGAACTTCATCCGGGCGCCCCGGCCGTGACCCAGGCGGCGGCGGGCGAGGGCGTCGGCGATGTCGCCGGTGGACGTGTGCACACCGGCGGGCAGGCCTTCGAGCACGGCGGTCAGGGCCGGTCCGTGCGACTCGCCGGCGGTGAGCCATCGCAGGGTGGACAATGCGCCTCCTTGTCGAGGTGGGGTGAGGGGCCGGGGCGAGGCGTGCGGGCCGGCTACTCCTGGAGCAGGTCGGGCTGTTCGGCGACGATCTCGTCCCACAGCAACTGGAAGCTGAAATGGCCCAGTTGCTCGTCGCCGAAGCCTTCGCGGGCGGCGAGCGCCTGCCTGTGACTGAGGGTCTGCGGGGTACCGGCGGCCTGGGCCAGCAACTGGACCTGGGCGCAACTGTCGTAGGTGAAGAACCAGTGCACCGCCTCGTCCAGAGAGCCTCCTACGGTGATCAGTCCGTGGTGGCGGAGCAGAACGGCCCGGTTGTCGCCGAGGTGGTGTGCGATGTCGCGGCCCTGGGCGAGGGAGACGGAGGGGCCCTCGTAGTCGCCGTAGAGCACCTGACGGCCGTAGAAGGCGGCGGACTCCTGGTCGATGGGGTCCAGCAGGCGGCCGAGGGCGCCGAGGGCGCGGGAGTGCGGGGTGTGTCCGTGGGCCGCGGCGACGGCGCGCGGGTGCAGTGCGTGGATCTGGGAGTGGATGACGAAAGCGCTGGGGTTGACGGGGTGGTGGCCGCTGACCACCCGGCCGGTGCTGTCCACGCAGATCAGGTCGGCGACCCGGACCTGCTTGAAGGAGACGCCGAAGGGGTTGGTCCAGAAGCGGTCGTCGTGTTCGGGGTCGCGCACGGAGATGTGACCGGAGATCCCTTCGCCGAAGCCGTACTTGCCGAACAGTCGCACGGCCGCGGCCAGTCGCTGCTTGCGGTGGCGACGGGACTCCTCGTGCGTGGCGAAGTGCGGTTCGGCGGGGAGGGGCAATCCGGTCGCGGTGTCGGCCAGATGGGGCGGGCGGGGCTCGGTGAGGGGGTCCGATATCGCGTTGGGCTCGGTGAGGGGGGCCGATATCGCGTTGGGCTCGGTGGGGCTGCCGGGTGTCGCGTGGGGCTCGATGACGGTGCCGGGTGTCGCGCTGGGTTCGGTGATGGTCGTGGTCATCGGGGTGACGTCTCCTTCCTGGTGCTGTGCCGTGCCGTGTCCTGCCTCGGCGGTCAGGTCCGGTCAGGCCGGGGTCAGTGCGGTCTCGTCGTGGGGTGCGGGCGCGGTGGCGTGGTGGTCGCGGATCGCGGTGACGATGTCCTGGCTCCGGTCGACCAGCGAGGGGATGCCGAAGGTGAAGAACAGGGCACCGGCGGCGATGTTGCCCAGCCCGTACAGGCGCGGGTCGGGTCGTCCGTCGTGGGTGAGACGGCTGGTGGCACGGGCCAACTGCAGCCCGCCGTACGGGTGGTGGTCGGCGACCCGCGCGCGGACCAGCGAGGTCACCAGAGGCCGCGCGCCGGTCGGGATGCGTCCCTCGGAGGCGTTGACGGCGTTGATCACCTTCGTGGCGCGGAACGTGGTTCCGTCGGCGGTGAGGACGTCGAAGCCGCCCTGCTCGGCGGGCACGATGTCGAGCAGCCCCGAGCGCATCGTCAACTGCCCTGCCTCGACGAGGTCGAGCAGCACCGTGGCGCTGCTGGGCGGCATCGGGCAGCACAGGCTCATGACGACGCGGTAATGGGCGCGCAGGACATGGAGCTTGTCCCGTTCACGCAGGACGGGCCACAGGTCGGGGCCGGTCTCGGGTACGGCGCGCTGGAGGATGCGCAGCCCCGGATGCGGGGAGTTCACCTCGCCGAGCTGGCGGCGCAGTCGGTCCACCGGGTCCTCCACGTCGGCCCGGTCGATCTCACGGGCCACGGCGCCGAGTTCGGCTCCCGCGTCGCGGAACTCGGCCCGCAGCAGCGCGGCGACGTCTTCGAGGCTCAACTCCCGCCGTACGGAGGCCTCGTGGCGTACCTGCTCGGGTGTCAGATGCCGCAGGTGGAAGTGAACGGGCCGTTGCCGTACGCCCGGTAGCACGCCGCGTCGCGAGAGCAGGCTGATGGGGCCGCGGTGGCCGCGGGCGGCGAGGGAGAGCACGATGTCGACGGCGGTCAGTCCGCTGCCGATCACCGCCACATGGTCGTCGGCGCCGACGCGGCGCAGGGAGCGGGCGAGCGGGTAGGGGTCGCCTACGAAGCCGGGGGCGCCGGACAGCCCGTAGACGTCCCGTGGGGCGTCGCCGCCGACGCACAGCACCGCGTAGTCGTGTGCGCGCACCGGTCCGTGGCCGGTGCCGAGCCGTACCCGGTGGGGCTCTCTGACGGCCTCGGTGACGGCCTCCGGGACGATGTCGACCCGCCAGCCGTCGCGTCGCAGCCCGGCCACGGCGGTGTTCGCGGCCTCCGCCAGGTATGCGCCGTAGAGCGGGCGCGGCGCGAAGCGGGCACCCGAGATGCGGTCGAGGCCCTGGACGGTGCCGGTGGCGCGGTCGTGGTCGGCCAGCCAGCGCGCGAAGTGGCCGAGGTCGCCCGCCCGTACGGTCATGTCGTCGGGGGTCGCGTTCACGCGCACGGTGTCGTCGTCCGCCTGGTAGGCCCTGCCGCGCCACAGGCTCCGGGAGGGTTCGAAGACGGTGAGGCTGCCCGGTTCGATCTCGCTGCGGGCCAGTGCGTCGATCAGGCAGACGGCAGCCGCGCCGCCGCCTACGACGCCGATCGAGATTCCTGGGGGCATGTGTCAGTCACCAATCGATGGACGGACGGCTCGAGAATTGTCGACCGCGCGGCCGGGCGCACGGGACGTGCGAACGCGCGGCGGAGGGAACGGAATCGTTCGATGCGAGTGACTGTAGGAAGTGATCCGCCGACTCACTTGCCTTGCCGCGCACTGACTTTGACGGAATCACGCGCACCGGTTTCTTTCCCGGACGACTCCGCGCCCACATGGCCGGTCCCGCGTTGCTTCAGGGCAGCAAGAAGGCGGCCGGCTCTGGGAGACCGGCCGCCGAGAGGCAGGGATGAGGAGCTGGAGCGCGGGACTTCGGCGCGCTCCGCGAGTTCAAGGGCCCAACAGGGCGTCAGAGCAAGGCCTGTCGGGTCATGCGACGGCCGCACCGGCCGTGGCGGGCAGGGCCCTGCTGTACGGCGCGGACCTCGCGCCGGGCGGTCTCGGCGATCTCGATGATGCGTTCCGCGTGCGGCAGCAGCGCCAACCCCGCTTCGGTCAGGGAGAGTTGACGGCGACTGCGGTCGAACAGCTCGGTGCCGACGGATTCTTCAAGGTTCTTGATCTGGGCCGTGACGGTCGACTGGGCGTAGTGCAGGTTCTTCGCGGCCCGCGTGACGCTCAGTTCCGCCGCCACCTCGCGGAATGCGCGTAACTGCTGAAACTGCATGACACGGCTCCCCTCTCCGGTCACGTACTTCCTGTACTCCCTGGACCAGAGAACATACCAGCCTGCCTGTATTCTTTCGAGCCTTCGCGCTTCCGGACCCTCAAACTTCCGGGCCCTCGAACTCCCGAGCCTCGAAAGGGACATACGCCGAGTCCGCCGCCGGAACCCCCGACCCCGCGGCGGACTCGCACACTAGGCGGACCGCTCCTCCTGCTTGTCCCGCTCGACCCTGGCCATGAGCTGCTTGCCGCGGTCGGCGGAGATGTCGAGCTTCGCCAGCGTCTCGGGGGTCGCGATCGACCGGGCGAGGGAGCGGTAGAGGACGGCGATCCGCTCCTCCAGATCACTGCGGTCGCTCATCACCTCCGAGAGCAACTGCACGCCGCTGAACGCGCCGACGATCATCTGCGCGGCGTCGGCCACGTCCACGTCCGGCAGCAACTCCCCCCGACGCTCGGCCTCGGTGAGGATCTGGACGTGCACGTCGAACCACGCCTGATAAGGAACGCGGCGGTCGATCTCGTGCACCTGGTCCACCGCGAGCCGGATACTGCCCTGCAACATCCGGTCGAAGGTGAGCCGGTGGGACACCAACAACCCGACGTCGAGGGCGTCCTGGAGCTTGACCGGATGGTCGGCCGGTGGCATCTCCAGATAGCCGATCTGACCGCTCACCTGCTCGTCCAGTACGGCCTGAGCGAGCGCCACCTTCGAGGGGAAGTGGAAGTAGAAGGCTCCCTTCGTGACCCCGCACCTGCTGTAGACGTCGAAGATCGTGGCCCCCGCATAGCCGTGCTCGGCGAAGACCTCTCCGGCCGCTTCCAAGATCGCTTTCCTGGTCCTGAGCGCACGCTCTTGTCGTGCCACGCGGCCCCCTCTCTGTGCCCGGCCGTCCTGGGGACGGCGACCTTGCCTGACGCCGGTTCATCTCTCCCATTGAAAAACAAACCCGCATGCCTGTACCTTACCGAGCGCGGAGCCAATCAGCCATACTCCGCGCCTCGTGCACCTCGTCACAGTCATGCACCTTCACCCAGAAAGAAGCGGCAATGACCTTGAGTGCTACGGCTACGGCAGTCCGGAAAGCCCACCGCGGAACGCACCACACCGCGCTCCCCGACGTCACGACGGGGAGTACGCCGGCCGATCCGGCTCTGCCCGTCGACAGGACGCTGGTACACCGGGCCCATCCGCGCGATGTCCTGCCCACTCGTCTGACGCAGCACAGCGACACGCGCTTCAGCGTCTCCGCGCGCTGGCCGCGCGAACACGCCCTCTACCTCACACCGGACGGCCGCTACACCGCCTCGCTCGTCCTGGAGACGATCCGTCAGACCACGCTCCTCGTCTCGCACGCCGGACTCGGAGTGCCCCAGGGGCATCAGTTCGTGATGTGGGAGCTGTGCCACCGGCTCGAGCCCGACTGGCTCCCGGCCCGCTCCGCCGAGCCCACGTCGCTGACCCTGGAGGTGGAGGTCACCGAGGTCAGACGACGGGCGAGCGTGCCGGCGAGCGCCACGATGGAGATGGTCCTGATGTCGGAGGACCGCACCGTCGGCAGCGGCTCCATCCGGTTCAACGTCACGTCGCCCGCCGCCTATACGCGCATACGCGGGCAGTTGCCGACCACCTCTTCCCTTGCCTCGCACGCCGTACTGCCCACCCCGGTGGACCCGAAGACCGTGCACCGCGGCCGAACCTGCGATGTGGTTCTCACCCCCGAAGGCGCCCCGGACACTTGGCAGTTGCGCACCGATCTGTCCAATGAACTCTTCTTCGACCGGCCCAACGATCATGTGCCGGCGATGGTTCTCGTCGAGGCCGCCCAGCAGGCCGCCCATCTGAGCACGGCGACCGGGCGGTTCAGCCCGCAGGCCTCCGAGATGAACTTCGGCCGTTACGTCGAACTCGGCACGCCCTGCCGTATCGAGGCCCACCCCGGCATCGCCGACGACGGCACGGCCCGCGTCGAGGTGACGGGTCATCAGGACGGGCAGCTCGCGTTCACCATCCGCTTCGAGCAGCCCGTCGCCCGCTAGGGCCTGTCTGGAGTTGCCCTAGGGCACACGGCCCCCAGGGCCCGCGGCGCACGCCGCGCGTATCACCCGGGAGGACGCCCGGCGCAGCCGCTCCTCTCTCTCCCCCACGCGAGCCGTCTACCGACAGCCGGTGTGAACGCACCCCACGCCTCCGGTGCCTCACCACCGCGCGACGCCTCGCGTTCACCCGCCCGACCGTCCGTCGTGCGACGCTCATCGGGACGTTCCTTCGTGATCCGAGGTCTGCGGCACAGCCCGCCGTCCGTGTCCGCCGCTCTTCCCGGCAGGACCCGCCCGGTGTGTGAACGGCGTTCTCCGCTTCCGCCGTCGCTTCCCGCAGGCCGTCGGCCGAATCCCGTCGTGCCGCGGCACGGTACGGCACCGAACGGGCACATACACCGTCCCTCATGGCAGACCCCGGAGAGGAGGAGGACGTACGGCCGGCCTCGCGGTCCACGCGAGGAGACACGCGCCCCGGCCCGTGTCCACCGCCTCCCGGCCGAACGCCCGTCACTGTCATGCGCCGTGCCCTCCCCTCGCGTCCGCCCTTCCAGGGCTCAACCTTCTTGCCTGCAGGACTACTTGGCCGGTCGGTGAGTACGTCACGGTCAACGCACCGTCCAGCCGCCGTCCACCGGCATGGTGGCCCCGACCACGAACGAGGCCCGGTCGCTGCACAGCCAGGCCGCCGCCTCGGCGACCTCCTCGGGGTCCGCGATATGCGGCAGCGGAGCCGCGTTCAGCAGCAACTCCCGGGCGCCGGGCTCCTCTTGGAGCCAGGTGTCGATCATCTCGCTGTGCGTGGAACCGGGCGCGATCGCGTTGATACGGATGCCCTGTGCCGCGTACTCCACGGCCGCGGCCTTGGTCAGCCCGAGGACGGCGTGCTTGGAGGCGACGTAGGGGGCGGCGACCGGGGTGGCCACCAGCCCGGCGGTGCTGCTGGTGTTCACGATCGCGCCGCCGTGCGCGAGCATCACGCGGATCTGATGGCGCATGCAGTTCCACACTCCGCGCACGTTCGTGTCCATGATCGTGTCGTACAGCTCGTCCGGCATGACATGCAACGGAGTGCGCGTCGCTCCGACGCCCGCGTTGTTGAAGGCGACATCCAGCCCGCCGAATCGGCTGAGCGTCCGCTCCACGGCTGCCGCCACCTCGCCGCTGCGCGCGACATCGGCGGTCACGTAGTCGACGTCGTGTCCCCGGCCCCGCAACTCCGCGGCCAGACAGGCCAGTCGGTCCTCACGCCGGGACACCAGCATGACCGCGGCACCTTCGCGACAGAACACCCGTGCGGCGGCGGCCCCGATGCCACTGCTCGCACCTGTGACAAAGGCAGATTTGCCTGCAAGAAGGCCCTGTTGCGTCATGATCTCACGCTATCGGAGGAGGGCCTTCCACTATCGCTTCGGCAAACACTTGGCCTGATCCACTTCCTCCCCGTCCGACCCCGGCACCACCGGTGCCCTTCGACGGCCTGCCGTCCGCCGCGTCGACTCGACGCGCGCGGCCGAATTCCGGCGCTCCACGCGCCTCGTACGGCCTGAACCGTCCACACCCGCACGCGGCTGAAAGGGACGAGAACATGGCAGGACAACGCATTCTGATCACGGGCGGCACCGGATTCATCGGTGCCCGGGTGGCTGCCCTCCTCGCCTCCATGCACCCGCATCCCAGCGCGCCGCAGATCCGCCTGCTGGTCCACCGCACCCCGCCGCGACTGCCCGGCACCGGTCAAGTGGAGGTGCGCCGCGGCACGCTGTGCGACCTCGCCTCCCTGCGCGGCCTGTGCGACGGGGTCGACACCGTGGTGCATCTGGCCTCGCAGATCGGGGGCAGTACGGAGCAGTGCCGCGCGGTCAACGACACCGGGACGCGCGCGCTGCTCGCGGAGACGGAGCGGGCCGGGGTCTCCCGGATCATCAAGCTGGGAACCACGGCCGTCTACCAGGACGGCCGTCATCTGGGCACCCCCGAGGGCCAGTTGGCCGTCGGCCCGGTCTCGCCGACGAGCGTCAGCCGGCTCGCAGGCGAGGAACAGGTGCTGGCGGCGGGCGGTCTGGTGCTGCGTCCCCATCTGGTCTACGGGGCCGGTGACCAGTGGGTGGTGCCCTCGATGGTGCGGTTCATGCGGGTCCTGCCGCACTGGGTGGACGGCGGCAGGGCGCTGATGTCGGTCATCGGCGCCGACGACCTGGCCTGGGTGATCGCCCGCCTGGCGTTGACGCGACTGCTGCCGCGCGGTGAGGTGTTGCACGCCGGGCGCCCCAAACCGGTCAGCGGACACGACCTGTTCGCGGCGGCGGCCCGTGCCGTGGGCCTGCCGCTGCCCTCCGGCGAGATATCGCAGGAGCAGGCGCGCTCCTGGCCCGGTGCGTGCGAGGATCCGCACTGGCAGCGGCGGCTGTCTCTGCTCACGGTCGACCACTGGTACGACACCTCCCGGCTGTGGGGGTTGATGGGACAGGCTCCCGGCCGGAGCTTCGCCGAGGACTTCGCCTTGAGCGGGTCCTGGTACCGCTCCTGTCTCGCAGGGCGGCGGCATGACGCACCGGTCGCCGCTGCGGTCCGGTGACCCGTTCCTCGACACGACGCTCCACTCAGGGCCTCTCGTACCCGTCCCGCCGGACCCGGGCCTCCGGCCGGCCGGGGCGGGGGCCCGGTACGAGGCCGAGGCTGTACGCGTTGCGCGGGGCGCCGCCCAGGAGATGGGCTCCGGCGGACTGCACGACCTGGTCCTGAGCCATGACGTGCTGGCACATGACGTTGAGATCGCGCAGTTGACGGTCGAGAACCGACGGCCGGTAGACGGCGGCCGTGGCCACGAGGTCGAACAGCGTGGCCACCACCGAGCGGGCCGTACGGAAGGCGTTGACCCGGGCCAGCACGGTGGCCACCCGCTGGTCGGGGCTCAGCTCATGCCCCGCCTCCAGGCTGTCCCACTGCTCGCGCAGACTGCCGTAGACGGCGTAGCGGGCGGCGGCCAGGTCCATCTCCGCCTGGGCGATGACGGTCTGCACCCGGTAGTCCTCGGTCCACGGTGTGCCGGTGGCGCGGTCGATGCGCGTCGTGGCCAGGTGCCGCACATGGTCCAGGGCGGCGCGCGCCACGCCCAGCGGCACGCCCGGCATGTTCCGCAGGACCGCGTCAGGGGCGGCTGCGGCTCCGGTGACCCGTGGGGCGGCGAAGCTGAAGGTGAACTCCTCGGGCACGTACAGGTTCTGCGTCCGGTAGTCGCGGCTGCCCGAACCGGCCAACCCCGTGGCGTACCAGGTGTCCTGGAGTTCGAAGTCGGTCACGGGCGCGATGACGACCCGCCAGTTGCCCGGTGTGCCGGGCGGGCCCGGTTCGGGTGCGCCGTCGCGGGTGACCAGGACGCCGCCGACGACCCAGGTGCAGTGGGTGATGCCGCTGCCGAAGTGCCACTGCCCGGAGACCCGGTAGCCACCGGGCACCCGCTCGGCGCGCCCCATCGGCATGATGGCTCCGGCGGTGACGGCGTCGGGGTCGGCGAGCAGTCGTCGGGCGGTGTCCTCGGCGAGGTAGCCGGCGTAGATCGCGGTGTCCATGCCGATCATGGCGCACCAGGCGGCGGAGGCGTCACCGGCGGCGAGGGCCTCGATGGCCTCCGTCTGCTGCACGGCGTCGAGTTCGGGCCCGCCGAACTCCTTGGGCACGGCCATACGGAACACGCCGGTGCCGCGCAGCAGTTCCACCACGTCGGCGGGCAACTGCCGGTGCTCCTCGATGTCTTCGGCGCGCTCGCGCAGGCGTGGGGCGACGGCGCGGGCTCGCGCGAGGATCTCCTCGGCGGTCAGGTCGGGTACGTCAACCGCCGTGTCAGTCAGCCCTGTCGGGCGCGGCGCGCTCATGCGTAGCGCCCCGGAGCGATGACCTGCTGCGGGTCGAGGAGGTCCTTCAGGCGCTGGGCGAGGGCCCGTTCGCCGGTTCCGGCGGTCAGTCGGCCCGCCCATCCGGTGTGCTCGACGTCGAGGCGGTAGGGGATGAACCCCTCGGCCGTGAAGAGGGTGTAGAGCCGGTTCAGGGCCCGGTGGGCGTTCGCGGTGGCGTGTTCGTCCTCGCGGGCGAACCGCATCGTGACGACGCAGTCGACGACGTCCGCGTTCAGCGCGTTGAGCGTGGCCCCGCAGCGGATTCCGGTCTCGGCGAGGACCTGTTCGAGCAGTTCGCCGACCCGGGCGAGCGCGGGCCCGGTGAAGGGCACGAGGGGAAGGAAGAGGAGGATGCCGCCTTCCTTGTCCAGCGTCCCGGCCGAGTGGCCGGTCTTGGTCTCGAACAGGGTGTCCGTGGGGTCCGGGTCACCCGCGTAGGCGCGCTCCACCTGTACGGCGATGTCGTGGTGGGGGGTGTCCGGGTCGGTCGCGTCGCTGTCGGACACCTCGGTGAACAGGCCCGAGCGTGTGGCCTCGGCGGTGACGACGCCGGTCAGTGCCTGGACCGCCTCAGGGGTTCCGTCGACGCACACATGGACCAGACACCGGCCGGGCGGGCTGCCGTAGGCGCGGGCGGCGGCCTCGTTGTAGATCTTCACGACGCCGCTGGTCAGTCCCTGGGCGACCCAGCGGCGTACCGCGGCGGTCGCCGCCTCCGTGCGGTCGGGTGTGAAGTTCAGCCGGACCACGCGCAGTGCCTCCGGCCGGGGCAGCAGCCGGACCGTCGCGGCCGTCACCACGCCGAGGTCGGACTGGACGAAGAGCTGCACCAGCGACGGGCCGAGTCCATGGGCGTAGACGGGGGTGGGGCGGTCGGGCTCGGGCCACCAGCCCACCCGTACCGACTCGCCGTCCGGCAGGACCACTTCGAGGCCCATCAGATCCTCCACCCGCTGGTGACGCAGTCCCACACCGCGGTCCAGGGCGTTGCCCACGACGCTGGTGTGGGCGGAGGACGCGGTGAGGTTCACCATCCGCTCGGTGCCTTCGAGGAGCGTGGCGAGACGCGCCTGGGTGACGCCCGGTTCGAGGACGGCCCAGCCCTGGGCGACGTCGATGTCCCGGATGCGGTCGAGGCCGGACAGGTCGAGGACGACCGCGCCGTCGCGGGCGGGTTCGCGGGAGCCGAGGCCCCAGTTGGCGCCGGTGCCGTAGGCGTGCAAGGAGGCGGCGATGCCGCTGTCGGCGAACAGTTCGACGATGCCGCGTACGTCGTCGGCGGTGCGGGGGCGGACGACGGCGCGCACCGCGCGCGAGCGGTAGCGGCCGGTGTTGGGGCCGAGCGGGGTGATCGGGACGTGGGTCGTCTCCTCGACCGGCAGGCTCACCCGGTCACCGCCCACCATCTGCCCGATACGTGCCAGCACGGTCCAGAAGTCGATGCCGACGCCGGTCTGGCGCTGGGGGGTGCCGGTTGCGGGGAAGAGGGTCATGGGACAGACCTCCGGCGTTCCTTGGGCCCGGTGCACGGGGCGGGGCGGGTGAAGGACACCGCCATGTTAGAAAACCGGGCTGCCGGTATGTTGTCATGAACGCGCACGTCCCTTGTCGGGTTCGCGCATCCGCGAGTCGTCCGGGCGCAGGTACGTTCGCGAGCGTGCGCGCATTTTGCATGCGACCGCGGACCACGCCCCTACGCTGCGATGAGCCGCGTGGCGGTGCGCAGGACCTCGGGCGAGGCAGTGACGATGGGGGATCGCGTGAGTGGGGATGTTCGCTTCGCCGTCTTGGGCTCCTTGGAGGTCACGGTCGGCGACATCTGGCTGAAGCTGGGCGGGCCCGTGCCCACCCGGGTCCTCACCACGCTGCTGCTGGAGCCGGGCCGCATGGTCCCGGTCTCCCGGCTCGTGGAGGCGGTCTGGGACGACAGCCCGCCGCGCACGGCCGAGCACCAGGTACGCAAGGCCATCGCCGATCTGCGCCAGCGCATCCCCGACGGCGGTGCCCTGCTCGTCACCGAGGGGCCGGGATACCGCCTGGCCGTGGACCCCGAGAACCTGGACCTCAGTCGGTTCTCGCTACGTCTGCGCCAGGCGCGCGAGGCGCAGGAGAGCGGTCGTACGGCCGAGGCGGCGGACCTGCTGCGGGCCGCGCTCGCGCTGTGGCGCGGCCCGGTCCTGGGCGGCAGCGGCGGTTCGGTGATCGCCGCCGCCTCCGCCGTGTTGGAGGAGCGACGATTGGCGGCGGTGGAGCAACTGGTCGAACTCCGGCTGGCACTCGGGGAGTCGGGCGAGTTGCTCGGCGATCTGCGGCAGCTCATCGCGGAGCACCCGCTGTGGGAGACCCTGCGCGGCCATCTGATGGTCGCGCTGTACCGGTCGGGGCGGCAGGCCGAGGCCCTGGAGGAGTTCCGCACGGTGCGGGACCTCCTGGTCGAGGAGCTGGGCATCGATCCCAGCCCCCGACTGACCAGCTTGTACGAGGGGATTCTGCGTGACAGCCCCGAACTGGCCGCGGTGGCACCGGCCGTACGGGAGCAGAGGGAGGCCGCCCCTGCCGAGCAGCCGCCGGCGACGGCTCCGCAGAGCGTGACCGCGCCGTGCACGCTGCCGCACGATCTGACCGACTTCGCGGGCCGGGACCGGGAGTTGCGCCGCCTGCTGGAGCTGGCCGAGCCGCCCGAGGGCGATGCCGTACGGATCGTGGCGATCGACGGCATGGGCGGCAGCGGCAAGACCGCCCTGGCCGTCCGTGCCGCCCACCGCCTCGCCGACCGCTACCCGGACGGGCAGCTCTACGCCGATCTGCGCGGCTTCACCCCCGGCGAGCGGCCCCGCAGGCCGGCCGCGGTCCTCGGCGCGCTGCTGCGCACCCTGGGCGTACCGAGCGAGCGGATCCCCGACGACGCCGACGGGCGGGTCGAGTTGTGGCGCGCCACGCTGGCCGGGCGCCGACTGCTGCTCGTCCTGGACAACGCCCTGGACGCCGCGCAGGTCCGGCCGCTGATCCCGGCGTCGGCGGGCTGCCTGGTCCTGGTGGCGAGTCGGAACCGTCTGGCGGGTCTTGACGGCGCCGACTGGCTGTCGCTCGGGACGATGTCGCCGTCGGACAGCCTTGAACTGATCCGCGCGGCCCTCGGTGCGGAGCGCGCGGCGGCCGAGCCTCGGGCCGTGGCGGAGTTGAGCGCGCTGTGCGGTCGGCTGCCGCTCGCCCTGCGCGTGGCCACCGCCCGGCTGTGCAGCAGGCCGCGCTGGACCGTGCGGTACCTGGTCGAGCGACTGGACGACGAGGCCCGGCGGCTGGACGAGTTGACGTCCGGGGACCACAGTGTGGAGGCGACGCTGCGTCTGTCGTACCAGGCGCTGGACGACGAACAGCGGGCCGCCTTCCGGCTGTTGGGCCTGCATCCCGGTGCGGAGACCGACGCCCTCGCGGCGGCGGCGCTGCTCGGTGTCCGGCCGCGCGAGGCCGAGGACCTGCTGGAGCACCTGCTGGACATGCATCTGGTCGAGCAGTACGAGATCGGCCGGTACGCGTTCCACGACCTGGTGCGCAGCTTCGCCCGGCGGTTGCTCGGGCAGCAACGGCGGGAGGAGCGGGCGGCGTTCGGGCGGCTGCTCGACTACTGCCTGGCGGTGACGGAGAGCGCCTGCCGCACGCTGTATCCGGGGCGGGCCCGGATCGGTGAACGCTCCAGCACCGCGACGGCGTTCCAGTTGCCCCGGCTCAAGGACGCGGTCCGGGCGGAGGAGTTCTTCGACCGGGAGCACGTCATGCTGCTCGCCGCCGTCGAGCGCGCGGAGCGGGAGGGCTTCCACCACCATGCCGTCCATCTCGCCCGCAACCTCGTCTTCCATCTGAACTCCCGCAGTTACCTGGCGGAGTACCTCCACGCCGCGGGTGTCGCGGTCGCCGCGGCCCGCAGACTGGACGAGCCGCGCACGCTGTGTCTGAGTCTGACGAACCTGTCGGCCGTGCTGTGGAAGCTCGGCCGGTTCCGGGAGGGGATCGCCGCCGTGTCCGAGGCACTTGAGCTGACGCGGCGCCACGGCGAGCGGGGCCAGGAGTCGATCTGTCTCGACCAACTGGGGCTGCTGCACAGTTGCCTTGGCCATCTCGGCATGGCGGAGCGCTACTTGGAGCAGGCCGTCGCCCTGCACGAGGAGCTGCCCGACGGCCGCCAGCGGTCCTACGCGTGGTGCAATCTGAGCACCGTGTACGCCTGGTTCGGGCGGTACGAGGACGCGGCGGCGGCGGCCGAACGTGCCGCGCTGCTGTGCCAGGGCTCCGAGGCGCGCGGCGAGGAGATCATCGCCCTGACCGATCTGGCGACGGCCCGGCTCGGCATGGGGCAGCCCGCCGCGGCGCTCGTTCCCCTGGAGCGGGCACTGGAGTTGGGCGACGAGTCCCGTATGCCGGAGAACCTCGCCCTCACCCTGGCGCTCGCCGCCGAGGCGAGTGAGGGGGTCGGCGCGGTGGAGCGGGCGACGCAGTACGCGGCCGAGTCCCTGCGGATGATCCGCTCCAAGGGCACCGCGACGCGCAACGCCACCGTGGAGAACGTCCTCGGCCGCTTCCACCGCAGGCGCGGCGACTACCCGAGGGCGCTGGCCCTGCACACGAGCGCGCACGGCCACGCGGTCGCCGTCGACTACCGCATGGAGATCGCGCGCGCCCTGAACGAGATGGCCGAAGTACTGGAAGGCATGGGCGACTTCCGGCAGTCCGGGGTCCATCGGCAGCGGGCCTACGACCTCTTCAAGGAGATGGGGGTTCCGATGAACGCGTCGCTGATGGTCTGACGGGTTCCGCACGGGTCGGGCCCGGTCAGGGGACGTGGACGGCGGGGCCGGTCCCGTTGGCCAGGGTCCGCTGGGCGGCCGAGGGGTGTGCCGGACGTGCCAGGTGCGTCGGCGCGGCGGCACCGAACCCCACGGCGACCGCCAGGCCGACCGTTCCGACGACCGAGGCTAGTGCCGTGTCAGGCAACGTTCGCCCGTCAAGGAGCGGCGTTCGGTGCGTGCTCTCTGGGGGTCCCCCCTGCTCGAAGAGCTTGGGGGAGTGCCGGGCGGAAGCCCTCGTACTGGATGTACGTGGGCTTTCGTCCGGTGCGGCGAGTGGGGGTCCCCCCTGCTCGCAGAGCTTGGGGGAGCGTGCCGGGCGCCGCGACGGGGCGAACGTTGCCTGACACGGCACTAGCTTGCTGAGCGTCATGGTTCCACCTTCGTACTGAGGGCTGTTGACCCTGATCGGCTTCGACAGCACGGATGCTCCTCGGGCCCGTTCCCGATCGATTCCCGGACCGGTACCGGGCCCGCGGAGGTGAGCCGCAGGGGGAGGGAGCGCAGGCCGTTGACCACGATGGATTCCAGGTACTCGGGTTCGCCGTCGAGGGTCACTTCGCCGACCTGGGCGAAGAACTCCCGTAGTACGGCCTGGATCTCCAGCTTCGCCAACTGCCTGCCCACGCAGTAGTGCGGGCCCGCGCCCAGCGCGAGGTGGCGGTTCGGGGAGCGGCGGATGTCGAAGACGTCGGGGTCGGTGAAGTGCGCCGGGTCGCGGTCCACGGAGGTCAGCCAGCACACGACCAGTTCGCCCTCGCGGATCAGCCGCCCGCCCAGCTCCACGTCCCTGGTCGTCCGGCGCATGATGTGCGTGGCGCTCGACGTCCACCGGAGGATCTCGTCGATCGCGGTGCCCGCCAGGTTGTCGAAGTCGTCGCGCAGCAGCGCCAGTTGGTGCGGGTTGCGCAGCAGGGCGAGCATGCCGCCGGACATGGCGAGCCGTACGTTCTCGGTCCCGCCGACCAGCAGGTTGTCGCAGTTGAGGACCACCTCGTCCACGGGCAGGAGTTCGCCCTGGTAGGTCAGGGTGGCCAGCACACTGACCAGGTCCTCGCCCGGTCGCTCACGGCGGCGCTCGACCAGGTCGCCGAAGTAGTCGAGGATCTGGAGGTGGGCGATGCTGCGTTCCTCGGCCGTGCCGGCGCAGAACGCGTCCGTCGACCACTCCACGAGGAACGGCCGGTCCTCGTCGGGAATGCCCAGGAACGAGCAGACGACCTCGAGGGGCAGCTTCGCGGCGACCTCACCGACGAAGTCGATCCGCGCGGCCTCGACGGCCGACCGCACGGCCGCGTGCGCCGCCGAGTCCAGGAACTCCGACAGCCGCCGCAGGTTCCTGGGCGCGAACCAGCCCGCGACCGCGCCGCGCAGCGCCTGGTGGCGTGGTGCGTCGGACAGGGCCAGGGTGCGGTTGCTGCCGGGGTCCTCGCCCTGGGCCAGCGGGCGCAGCAGGATGCCGGAGGACGAGCTGAAGGTCTCGGCGTCCCGCAGCACCTGCTTCACCTCGTCGAACCGGGTGAGCGACCAGAAGGCGGGGAAGACGCCGGGCTCATGCCGCACCACGGGCGCGTTCTCCCGCATCCAGCGCCAGAGTGCGAACGGGTTGCCGTGCCGGTAGGTCTCGCCGTCGAGGAGCCGGGCGATGTCGTCGATACTGTGGCGGGTGTCGCTGCTGTGGCGGGTGTGGGGGACAGTGGTGTGGAAGGTGTCGCTCACGATGCCTTCTCCCAGGAACGGTGGCCGACCGGATGCGGGTACCGCGTGTGCCGGGCGAGTTCGGCGGCGATCAGCCCGACGGGGGGACGCTCACGCAGGTAGAAGTGCCCGCCCGGCGTCACCACCGGGACGAACGCGCCGTCCGTGTGCTGCCGCCACGGCCGGAACCGGGCGCGGATCTCCGGGATGTCGTCCGCGCCGACGACGGCAACCAGCCGAGCGTCGATCCGCTTGCCGACGTGCTCGTGGTAGTGGGCGACCAGACGGAGGTCTTCCTTGATGTAGTCGAGGATCAGCTCCAGCAGCTCCTCGTCCTGCCGGATCTGCGGGCTCAACGGCTCGTAGCGTTCGAGGTAGCGCAGGACGTCCGCGGTGTCCTCGTACGGGACCGGTGGCCGCAGCGCGGGCGCGGCGGCGGACGAGACGACCAGCGTGGGCGCCTCGGCTCCGGCGTCGCGCAGACAGGCGGCGACCTCGAAGGCGACGTACGCGCCCATGCTGTGCCCGAACAGGAGGGAGTACCGCTCGCCGCCCGCGAGGATCTCCTCGGCCACGGCCTCGGCGAGTGCGCGCAGGTCGACCGGTGACTCGTCCAGGATGCGGTCCTCCCGCCCCGGGTACTGCACGGCGTGGACCCGGGCCGTGGGCAGCAGCGGCTGCCAGGGCCGGAAGAACGAGGCGCAGCCGCCGGCGTGCGGGAAGCACAGCACGGCCGGGCGCGGGTCCTCGGGCTCCGTGCGCTGCGCGGGGTCGAGTGCCCGGATGGCGGTGGCCGGTGCGGCCGGGGGCCGCCTCATGACCGCGTCAGCAGGTCGACCTGCTGGGGGATCGTGCCGCAGCGGTACACCTGCTTGACCCCGACGGGCCGTCCGGCGATCTTCCCGAGGGCGCGGGTGAGCTTGAGGATGGTCAGGGAGTTGCCGCCGAGGTCGAAGAAGGTGCCCGACTCGCCCTCGCGCACCGGGACGCCGAGGATCTGCTCCCAGGCCTGTGCGACGCGACGGGCGAGGGCGTCGTCCGCGCCGACGGCGGTGGCGGGGGCCGCCTCGGCGGTCGCGGTGCGCGCCGTCACCAGCAGGGCCGCCCGGTCGATCTTGTCGTGCGCGGAGCGGGGCAGGGAGTCGGTGAACAGGATCCGGTCGGGGACGACGGCGCCACCGAGTGTCTCGGTCACGAACCGGCGCACGGACGCCGCGTCGACCTGCGCGTCGGCCGCCGTGCCCGCCTCCTTGACGACGAAGGCGTAGCAGGTCGATGTGTCGGGGTCGTGGGCGACGGCGGCGGAGTTGATACCGGGGTGGGCGGTCAGCGCCTCCTCGATCGTCTCCAGGTGCACCCGTACGCCGCGGATCTTGACCTCGTTGTCGAGCCGTCCCACGAACTCCAGTTCGCCCTGCTGCGACCAGCGGCCGAGGTCACCGGTGAGATAGACACGTACGGTCGGCCCGGTCCCGGTCGCCATGTCGACGAACTTGGTCCTGGTCTCCCGCTCGTCGGCGACGTATCCGCGGGTCACGCTGCGGCCGGAGATTGCGATCTGGCCGACCGCGCCCTGCGGGACCTCGCGCAGACGCTGGTCCAGGAGGTGGACGGTCGTGCCCGGGACCGCTCGGCCGATACTGGGCTCGGCGGGCTTGTCGTAGACGCGGTAGGTGGACCAGACGGTGCACTCGGTGGGCCCGTACTCATTGCCGAGGCTGACCGCGGGCAGCAGCGCGAAGTGCTGGTCGATGACGCTGCGGGAGAGCGACTCGCCCGCGCACACCACCAGTCGCAGCGAGGCCAGGTCGCGGGCCAGGGGCTCGTTCTCCCGTACGGTGTGCAGGAGTTCGGCGTAGAAGCTCGGCACCGTCAGGGTGTGTGTCACCTTGTGCCGGGCGACGAGTGCGACCAGTGCCTCGGGGGAGCGCCGCTCCTCCTCCCCGGCCACGACCAGCGTGCCGCCGGCCGCGAGGGTGCCCCAGACGCCGGCCACCGACGAGTCGAAGTGGAACGGCGAGAGCAGCAGGAAGACGGGGGTGCCGAAGCCCTCGTAGACGGCGAGCCGCGCGGCGTTGGAGACGGCCAGGTTCTCCTGGGAGACGGACACGCCCTTGGGCCGGCCGCTGGTGCCCGAGGTGAAGAGCACGTACGCCTCGTCGTCCGGCACGGGTACGGGCATGGGGTCGGCGCTCTCCCGCGGGTACGCCCGCTGCCGTCCGGTCAGCGGATCGAGCACCGCGAAGACCCCGGAGGAGGACCTGATGTGCCGGGCGGTGGCCTCGGGTGCCTTGGGGTCGAGGAAGACGAAGGACCGGCCGGACAGCCAGACGCCCAGTGCCTGGGTGACGGTGGCGAGGGTCCGGTGCGACAGGATCCCGATCCGGCGGGGTCCGGCATGGGGGCCGTCTCTGCTGACCGTACGGGCCAACGTCGAAGCCGACGTCACGAGTTCGCCGTACGAGAGCGTGTCGCCGCCGCAGATCACGGCGGGGCGGTCCGGGTGCTGTTCGGCCTGTTCCAGGACCGCGTCGCAGACGCGCTGTTCAAGGCGGGGCGGGTCGAACTGGTCTGATATCGCGCGAAGTTGGAGTCTTGTCATGGAGGGAATCCTCCGCATCGCCTTCCGGAATCCTTCCCGGCGGGCTCCGGGAACGGATCGGGAATGCCCCGGTACCGCCTCTTCCTACGTTTCGGCTGTCGACGACCGACTGTGCCACGAGGGAAAGGGAAGCGGTGTACACCTCATTCGCGGAGAAGCTGTCGGAACCGGATCTCATAGACTTGGGCAACAACATCTACGTGGTCCGCTTCGAGGTCATGAAGGTGACCTCGGTCCGTGCGGCGGTCAGGGACCTCCTGGACCGTGGTGTCATCCGCCGGGGCCAGACCCTGGTGGACAGCTCCAGCGGTATCTACGGCCACGCGCTCGCGCTGGTCTGCCGTGAACTGGGCCTGAAGTGCCACATCTTCGCGTCCATCGCGGTCGACGCGGCCATCAGGACCCAGTTGAAGTATCTCGGGGCGACCTACACCCAGGTCCCGCCCTCGGGTGACGACGGGCTCCAGCACGACCAGGAGACCCGGGTCCGGCTGGTCCACGCCTACTTAAAGGACAACCCGGACGCGTACTGGATGCAGCAGTACCACGACGACGTGCACTACATCGGGTACGAGAGCGTCGCCAACTCCGTGGTCAAGGAGCTGGGTTCGCAGGACCTCACGCTCGTCGGCGGGGTCGGGACGGGCGCTTCCACCAGTGCGATGGCCCGCTATCTGCGCCAGGCCGGCTGTGACGCCCGGGTGATCGGCATCCAGCCCTTCGGCAGCCGTTCCTTCGGTTCGGAGGCCATCCCGCTCGACGGGTTCATCATCGCCGGGATCGGCAGCGGGATCCGGTTCGGCAACATCGACTACCGCGCCTACGACGACATCCACTGGATCAACTTCGATGTCTCCGCCGCGGGCTGCCGCCATCTGCTGTCCACCACTGGGGTGTTCGCCGGTCTCTCCGCGGGGGCGGGCTGGCAGGTCGCCAGGCACGTCCGCGCGAACGAGCCCACCGGAGGGCCCGTCGTGTTCCTGGCCGCCGACCCCGGACACCGCTATGTCGACCGGGTCTTCCCGCCCGACGGCCCCATCGAGGACGACCCCGACTACCGCCCCCGGATCATCACGGACCTCGCCGACATGACCGGCCCCTGGTGCGCCATGGACTGGACCCGGCGCTCGTACGACGTCCAGGACGACCTGCCGGTCTACCCGCTGCGAGCCTGAGCCCCTCCCCCGCGACCGGCCACCGCCCGGCCCCGGACGACCCGCACTCCCCCACCGGACATCAGCCCGGTATCCCACTGTGAGGCCAACTCCATGACCAACGTCGCTGTCATCAACTACGGCCCGAAGAGCGACTACGCCGCCATGCTGCCCGAACTCGCGGGCCGCCTCCATGTGTTCAGCCACCACGAGCTGGCGAACACCGAGAGCTTCGCCCACTACGAGTACGTACCCGACTGCGAGTTCGTCCCCTACGCGGAACTGCGTATCCGGCAGCTCGCCGAGGAGCAGCCGTTCACCCATCTCATCACGGACAACGAGTACGACCTGGAACGGGCCGCCCGTATCCGCGAGGACCTGAAGATCCCCGGCCAGTCCTCGGGCAGCGCGTTGTCCTTCCGCGACAAGGCCGTGATGAAGGAGGTCGCCCGACGCACCGTGCCCACCGCCGAGTTCGCCCGGCTGGAGACGATCGTCGACCTCACCGACTTCATCGCGGCCCACGCCTACCCGGTCGTGGTCAAGCCGGTGAAGCAGGGCGGCTCGCGTGACATCTCCGTGCTGCGCGGCGCGGAGGACCTGCTGGAGTTCAGCCGCCGGCACTGGCGCGAGGACCTCATGGTCGAGGAGTTCGTCCAGGGGCCGATGTACCACGTGGACGCCGTACTGGCGCCGGGGTACCGGTTCGTGGCCTCCTCGCGCTATGTGCGCAGTTGTCTCGGGGTCTTCTCCGGGCAGAACAACGGCTCGATCCAGCTCCACCCCGAGGACGCGTTCGCACGACGCCTCGAGGACTTCTTCGACCGCGTGCTGGAGGCGTTCGACACCCCCGAGGTCAGCGCGTACCACCTGGAGGTGTTCCACACCCCCGACGACGAACTGGTGCTGTGCGAGATCGCCTCCCGGGTCGGCGGCGACCGTATCCCCGCGCTCACGCGCCTCACCTACGGCGTTGATCTGCACGGCAGTTGGCTGCGCCAGTCCTGCGGGCTGCCGGTCGATCCGCCACCGGCCGCCGCGCCCGCCCAGGTGCACGGCTCCCTCTCGATCCTGCCGCAGGGCCGCCCCGTACGCGCCCCGCGGCGCCCCCCGTTCCCGTGGGTGCGGCGCTACGAGGTCAACGACAAGCTCGCGCCGGGCGCGGTGGCGCAGAACAGCACCTCGTTCCTGTGCTTCGTCATCGTCGGCGGCCGTGATCTCGCCCAGGTCGAGCAGCGGCTGCTTCAGGCGGAGGCCTGGCTCATGGAGCACCTGGAAGAAGTCCCCACGTCATGAAGACCTGGCGCCGGACGTCGTCGGACGGGCGCGCGCTGCTGCTGGCCGTGCTCGTCACCGGGCTCACGACGTTCATGTTCCTGCCGCTGCTGGCCATCCACTTCACCGCCGAGGGCCTTCCCGCCGGGCGGGTGGGCTTCCTCGTGGGGCTGCTCGCGTTCTGCAGCCAGGGCTTCTCCCTGGTGTGCGGGCTGATCGTGGACCGGCTGGGCCCGCGCGCGGTGCTCATCAGCGGCTTCGCGCTGCGGATCGTCGGGTATCTGCTGCTCGCGCTCGGGGACGGCGGCCGACTGGTCCCGCTCGTCACCGGTATCGCGGCCATCGGCGTGGGCGGCTCCCTGCTGGGGTTGACCATCAAGACGCTGCTGGTGCGGGAGGACAGTGTGGAGCCGCGCGAGATGCTCGCGCTGCGCTCGACCTTCGTGAACGTCGGCGTGGTCGCCGGACCGGCGCTCGGCGCGGCCGTCTATCCCCTCGGCTTCTCCTACATCCTCGCCGCCTGTGTCCTCTCCCATCTGCTCCTCGGCCTCCGGCTGACCCTGCGCCCGGCGGCGAACGACCGTCCCGCACAGCGGACTTCGCCGGCGACGGCGACGGACGCGCCGTCCGCCGCCGCGACACCGCAGTGGGCACGCTGGCGTTGGGTGCCGCTGTGTCTGCTCGGCGTCGCGTTCTGGGCGATCTACAGCCAGCTCAACGTGCTGATGCCCATCACCGCCAAGGAGTTGACCGGCAGCACCGGGGCGAGTTCGGTGGTCTTCACGCTCAACGGTGTCCTGTGCGTCCTGCTCCAGTACACGCTGCTGCACCATGTGTTCGGCAAGGCCACCACCCGTACCCTGCTCGCCGTCGGCTTCGTCGCCTTCGCCTGCGCCTACGCGGTGTTCATCCCGCTGGCCGGATGGTCCTCCCTGTTCGCGTTCGTCCTGCCGGTCACCGTCGCCGAGATGCTGATCGCGCCCAGCCTGGACGAGCAGGCCGTGAAGGTCAGTTCCGCCCGACGCACCGGACTCGCCCTCGGCACGATGAGCGCCGCCGGAGCCGTCGGCAGCCTCCTCGGCTCCAGCCTGGGCGGCTATCTGCTGCAGACGCTGCACGGTGACACGGGCCTGTGGCTGGTGCTCGTCGTGTTCTCCCTCGTCGCCGCAGCCACCTGTTTCCTCCTACCGAAGGTGCACCCGCAGCATGCCTGACATCCAGCCCACAGCCGTCCTCCTCAACCCCCGCGACCTGGTCGTCACCGCCGCCCAGAAGCTCGGCCTGTCCATCATCGTCGTCGCCGACCCCGAGGCACCCCTGCCCGACAACACCCCCCAACCCGTCCTGCGCATCCCCTGGACGACCGACCTCGACGCGCTCGTGGAACAGTTGCACGCCCTCGAACTGCCGTCCCCCGTAAGCTGCTTCGGCTTCGGAGAGCTGGGCTCCACGGCGTCCGCGGTCGTCAACGCACGCCTCGGCTGGCCCGGCAACCCGCCCGAGGCACCGGCCGCGTTCAAGGACAAGGCGCGGCTGCGGGCCGCGGTCGGCGACCGGGCCGGCGCCCCGGTCGCGTACGTCACCTGTACGGCGAAGGACGAACTGCCCGCCGCCATCGAGCGGATCGGCCACCCCTGTGTGGTCAAGCCCGTGGACGGCACCGGCAGTTCGGGCGTGCGCTACCTGGCCGACCGGGAGGAGACGGAGCGCTACCTCGCCGCCCTGCGCTTCGACACCCCGCACATCGTCGAGGAGTTCCTGTCCGGCGCCGAGTACAGCGTGGAGGCGCTCAGTACGCAGGGCGGTCACCGCATCCTGGCGATCACTGAGAAGACGACCACGGGCGCGCCCCACTTCGTGGAGACCGGACACACGCTGCCGGTACGGCTGGACGCCTCGGCCGAGGCGGCGATCCGCGACCTCGTCACCGGGATGCTGGACGCGGTCGGCTACCGCTACGGCCCCTCGCACACCGAGATCATGCTCACCGCGGGCGGCCCCCGCCTCATCGAGTCGCACGGCCGCCCCGGCGGCGACCGGATCAGCGATCTGCTGTGTCTCGCCCTCGACGAGGACGTGTTCGCGCAGACGATGGCCACCGTGCTCGGCCTGCCCGCGCCCCCGGCCGCCGCCCACCAGCGGGTGGCCGGCATTCGCTTCGTCACCTTCGACCGTACGGTCCCGATGCCGGGCATCAGTACCGAACTGGTCGCCTCGCTGCCTGGTGTCGCCGAAGTCGCCATCACCGTCGAGCCCGGCCAACGGCCGCCGGAGGTCCGCCAGTCGGGCGACCGGCACGGCTTCGTCGTCGCCACCGGCAGCACCCGCGACGAGTTGGAGACCAACCTCGCCCGCGCGGTGCGCACCCTCACCGCGACCGCCTGACCGCCCTCGGCCCGTTCCCCCTCGAACCGTTAGGTGCCCATCGTGTCGTACAAGATCCTCGTCCTCGTCTCCGAGGCCTCCTCCTTCGCGCTCGACAACCACTCGATCATCCCCAGCGCCCTCTACCGCGAGGGCCACGAGGTGCACATCGGTGACATCGACACCCTCGGTGTGCACGACTCCGTCGTCGTCTGCGACCGTATGCAGGTCACCGACGAGTTCACCTCCGGCGGCGACTTCCCTTCCCTGAGCGAAACCGCCGCCTCCGCCGAGGAGTTCGACCTGGTGTGGGTGCTCGCGGGCACGCACCCCGAGGCGGGCAACGACTCCTTCCTGCTGCTGTGGCTGCTCAACCAGCGGGTGCCGTTCGTCAACGACGCCTCCGCCCTGTTCTTCCTCAACACCAAGACCAACCTCGTCGCCATCGTGCCCGGCGAGCACCTGCCGACGTCGTACGTGACCAACGACTTCGACTTCCTGAACAACCTCGTCGAGTCCGACCCCGACCGCTCCTGGGTCGTCAAGCCGACCAACGACGGCTGCGGCGCCGATGTCTTCGTCGTCAACAAGTACGACCGCAACCGCTCGGCGCTGCTGGGCTCGGCCACCGGCAACGCGGCCTCGCGGTACGGGCGTTACGGCCGCGACATCATCGGCATGGCCAAGCGGCACGCCGCCGTCCAGGAGTACATCCCCAACGTCCGCGAGAACGAGAAGCGCGTGATCATCGCCGGTGGCGAGCCGGTCTCCGGCTTCCTGCGCTTCCACCCCGAGCACGACAACCGCTCCAACGCCACCCTCGGCGCGCGCTTCGAGAAGCTCGAACTGACCGAGGAGGAAGACCGGTTCGTGCGTGCGCTGGGCAAGCGGCTGATGGACCTCGGGGTCTTCTACTCCGGCATCGACATGGCGTACCCGTACGTCATCGAGGTCAACATGGTCAATCCCGGCGGCCTGAGCTACCACCAGCTCGCCACCGGCGAGGACCGCTCCTCCGAGGCCGTCGACACCGTGCTGGCGGCCCTGCGTACCGCCGGGAAGCTGTCGTGAGCGCCTGGTCCTGGCTCGACGCGCGGGCCGTGGCGGCATGGGAGGACTTCGCGTCAGGGCCGGAGGCCGAACCCGACCGGGAGCGGTTCGGCAAGGCGCTCCAGCGGCCCGACTGGCAAACCGCCTACCCGCCCCAGGTGTTCACCGCCGAGGCCGCGGCGGAGACCGCCACGACAGGACTGCGCCTGGCCGAGCTGATCTCCGGCTTCCCCCGCAGGGTCTTCGGCGACGACCTCGAAGCATGGGCCGCCTACCTGGGCGTACCCGCCGAGGATGCGGCGCTCATGACCGAGGCGCTCCGTCGGCCTCGGCTGCGGCGGGTCGCCACCGCCTTCATGCGCCCGGACCTGGTGCTGACGGACGACGGCCTGAAGCTGGTCGAACTGAACGTGGCCACCTCGCTCGGCGGCCTCAGCACCCTCGCCCCGTACACCGCGGCCACCCGCGCATCGGCCTACGCCGCGTTCCTCGCGGAGCGCGGAATGCCCCTCGACGCACCGGACACGGCGAAGACCTGGCTGGAGGTCTTCGCCGGGCTCGTCCGGGCCCGTGGCGCGGGACCGCTGCGGGTGTTCGAGGCCACCGCCGACCCGGCGGACCTCGACGGTGGGCGCCGCTTCTTCGTGGACATGCTGCGCTCCGCCGGTCACCACGTCCGCTGCGGTCTCGTCACCGACCTGCAACTCGGCGACACGGGCGTCACGTTCGAGGGCGATCCGATCGACGCCGTCTTCACCGCGTACACCTGGCACGAGACGAAGGCGTTCGTACCACCCGCCCTCACCCGTCGGCTCATGGAACTCGACAGCGCGGGCCTGGTGGACTTCATCGGGTCCCCGGCCGCCGCCCTCTACGACAACAAGGGCAACCTGGCACTGCTCCACGACCCCGAGTTCACCGGACTGCTCACCGCCGAGGAACGCGCCCTGGTCACCCGCTCCATACCGACGACCGTCCGGCTGCGCCCCGACACCCTGGACCGCGCCCTCGCCGACCGCGACCGGCTGATCTGCAAGCCCGCCTCCGCGTACGGCGGCAAGAACGTCGAGTTCGGCTCCGCCCTGGGCGAGCGGGACTGGCGCACCCTCTTGGAGACCCGGCTCGCCGACACCGACGAGCGCTACATCCTCCAGGCCCGCCAACACCCCACCACCGTACGGCTCCCGGGAGCACCGTCGGCCACCGAACGCGAACTGGTCCTGGCACCCCTCGTGTTCGGCGGTACCCACGCCGGGGTGTTCGTGCGCCATGCCCCGGCACGGCCGCAGTCCACGATCAACGCGTCCAACGGCGCAGAGGTGGCAGCCCTGTTGACTGTCCGGGAGGAGTAACGCAAGGCGGCTAGCCAGTCGTTGCCAGCCGGGAGCCCGCCGAGGTGCGGCGGTAGAGGACCGCGCGTCCGTCGCGGGCCCGGGTGACGAGTCCCGCCTGGTGCAGGACGCCCAGGTGGTAGGAGACCGTGGCGGGGCTGAGGAAGTGGCGCTTCGCGAGTTGTGTGGTGGAGGCCGGGCGCGCCAACGCGGTGAGCAGACCGGCGCGGGTCGGGCCGAGCAGCTTGGCCAGTTCGGCGGAGGGAGGCACCGCGGCGGTGGCCCGGTCGGGTACGGGGAAGACCAGCATGGGCGGTCTGCGCTCGCCGCACACCGGGTCCACCGCCACCGCGGGTCGGGGCGCCACCAAGGAGGGCACCACGATCACCAGCGGCACGGGCATGGCCACGGTGAAGGGGCTGTCGACGCGCAACGCGCCGTCCTGCCACGCGATGTCGGGGTGCAGCGAGTTGAACAGTCCGGCCGCGCCGTGCCGGGCCTGGACACCGGCGCATCGGTCGACCTCCGCTTCGAGCGTGGCCTTGGCGGTGTCCCAGTACGGGGCGAAGGCCAGGTCCCAGTAGCACCGTAGTTCGTCCGCGACCCGCCGGGCGACCTGTGCTCCGCCGCGCGCCATGGCCCGCCGTACCTCGGGGCGCAGTCGGCCGCCGGGCAGACCGCTGTCCGGGCGGCCCGCGACCAGCGCCGTCAACTCGGCCAGCACACGGTCGGGCGGGGTGTTGCGGACCCGCTCCAGCTCGTCCTCGACCGAGGGCGAGGGTCCGGCGGGGAGCGGGTTGAGGAAGTCCGGTACGTATCCCCCGCCGTCCAGGGCCAGTTCGGACAGCAGGGGTAGTCGCGCCCGGCGCAGCACGCGGCGGGCGCGCGCGACCCAGGGATCGGTGTGGCCGTTCGGGCGTACGCCCCAGGGGAGCAAGGTCGCCGCGACCTCGTGCAACGGCGAGACGGCGAAGCGGGAGCGAGCCAACCCGGCTGCGTCCACGACGAGTTCGATCACGGGTCCTCCCCTGCCGCTCCCGCGTCCCCTTCGAACCTGGTCGAATCCTCGCACGAACGCTCGCTCTCACGGGCGTGTCCGGCGCAGTCTGGTGTCAGCGGGGATGCGGCAGATGCGGCAGATGCGCGGGATCCGAAGGACACGAAGGACACGAAGGATCCCAAGGATACGCGGGGGCCCGGGGACATCGGGGTGCCGTACGCGTCCGCCGGAGCGGATACGGGGACGAGAGGACACGGGGGGGTGCGGGGGATGTGGCGCAGTCGAGGAACCCGGAAGGGGCGCAAGGCCCGTACGGGTAGGAGACCCGCAGGCCTGGGGGCGGTCGCACTGGCCGCCGCCGGCCTGCTGACGGTGTCGGGGACCTGTACGTCCTCGGCACAGGACGGGGCAGCCGCGGCACCGGCGGGACGGAACGGGGGGCTCTCCGGCGCCGCGGCCTGCCCTGACACGAAGGGCTTCACCTGCGCCACGCTGACCGTCCCGCTCGACCACCGCGGCGGCGTGCCGGGGACGTTGGGCCTCAAGGTCGCGATGGCGGACAACGTGAAGGCCCCCAAGGGGGTTCTGCTCTTCCTGACCGGCGGTCCGGGCGAGCCGGGCGTCCCGTTCGTCGAACGGCTCAGCGACCGTCTGAGTCCGGTGCTGAAGGACTACCGCCTCGTCCTGATCGACCAGCGCGGTACCGGGCCCAATGCGCTCCCCTGCCCGGAGCTGCAACTGCAGATGGGGTCATCGGACCTCACGCCTCCCACGGCCCGGGCGGTGACGGACTGCGCCGCGGCCATCGGTCCCCAACGGCGCTTCTACAGCACCACCGACACGGTCGCCGACCTCGAACTGCTGCGCAAGGCGCTGGGGGTACGGAAGGTGACCCTCGACGGCGTCTCGTACGGCACGTACACCGCGGAGCGGTATGCCCTGGCCCATCCGCAGCGCGTGACGCGGCTGGTGTTGGACTCGGTGGTGCCGCAGACGGGGTACGACCCGATGGACCGTGCCGCCCTGCGCGCGGCCCCGCGCGTGCTGACGGCGGCCTGCCGGGCGACCGGCTGCACTACGGACCCGGCGGCCGATCTGGCCGAGGTGGTACGCCGGTACGGCCTCGGGGTCGATGTGATCGACGCCCTGACCACCTGGGAGTTCGTGGACCCGGACTACGCGGCGATGATCGACGCGCTGCACCGGGCGGCAGGCGGTGACCCCGGCATGCTGCGCGCACTGATAGCGGGGGCGCGGCAGGGCGGCGCCATGAGCGCCGAGGAGCTGAGCCAGGGGCTGCACGCCGCCACGCTGTGCCTGGACGGACGCTACCCCTGGGGCAGCTCGGACACGCCCGTGGCGGGTCGGCGCCAGGCGCTGGAGAAGGCGGGCGCGAAGCTGACTTCCGCCGACTACGGCCCGTTCGACGCGGCCACGGCGACAGGCCTCGGCTCGATGCTCGCTTGTCTGCACTGGCCGCGTACCCCGGTCCCGCCCCTGCCGCCGCAGCACCGCAAGCTGCCGGGCGTGCCGGTCCTGCTGCTCGGTGGGGACCGCGACCTGTCGACGCCTCTGGAGTGGCTGTACGACCAGAAGAGACTCACGCCGCGGGCCCAGGTGGTCGTGGTGCCGGGTGCGGCGCACTCGGTGCAGAGCAGGGCGGGCAACGGCCGTCAGGCGGTGTTCGACTTCCTGCTGGGCCGGCGCTCAGGGGCCTCTGAAGGCTGACAGATGGTCGGCGACCCAGTCGGCGTACGACCTGGCCGGTCTGCCGGTGACCTCCAACACCGTCGGTGCGACAGCCGACTTGGCGTTCTCCTCCTGGCGCCGGGCGCTCTCCAGCAAGGCCTCGACCACGGTCGGTGGGTACCTTCTGCCGAGGAGCGCGCGGGCGGCGTCGAGCCCGAGTTCCTCGAAGGCCAACTCGATGCCCAACTGGCGCCCGAGTTCCCGTGTCTGGTCGCGGGCCGAGAGGGGCTCGGGCCCGGTCAGGGTGTAGGCGCACCCGGTATGCCCCTCCTGCGTCAGCGCGCGCACCGCCACCTCCGCGACGTCCCGCGGATCGACGCACGCGTTGCGTGAGGTGCCGTTCAGCGCGCGCACCACGCGTTCCTCGCGCACCGAGGGTGCCCAGGCGAGCGTGTTGGACATGAAGGAGCGGGGGCGCAGCAGGGTCCACGCCAGCCCGGAGGCACGCAACAGGCCCTCGGTGGCGCGCTGTTGGCGGGTGATGAGGTCCTGTGCTCCCGCATCGTTCACGGCCGCCGCGGACAGCTTCACCACGTGTCGTACCCCGGCCGCCCGTGCGGCCCGGACGAACCGCTCGTCATCGTCACCGATCCGGTTGGTGACCAGGAACGCGCGGCTCACCCCGGCGAGCGCACGGGCGAGGGAGGCCTCGTCCGCGTAATCACCCGCCACGACGTCGGCGCACGGCGAGGCCCCGACCACCCGCGCGGGATCCCGGGCGAGGATACGGACGTCCCGCTCCGGGCCGAGGCAGCGGACCACCTCGCGCCCGATGGTTCCCGTAGCTCCCGTCACCAGGATCACGACCCGTCTCCCTTCCTTCCGCCGCCTTGATGTCCGCGGGCCAAGTGCCTTGACCTGCCGCAATATAGGGGGGCAAGTCCGGCGATACTGCTACGGCGAGAACCGCACATCCGTTCTCGGCGGCGCCTGCTCGCGACGTCGGCGGCGTAGGACTGTCGAAATTCTCGCGCCGGTCAAGGCGTGGTCCGGGCAGGATGCGCCTGTGAACCATGTTCTTCTCGGGCTCGCTGCGAATGCGGCCCTGCCTGCGGAGTCGGTCGACCGTCTGATCGCGATCGCGGACGCCGACGTCACCGGGTTTGGTGACATCGGCGACCTCGCGGGCGAGTTGGCCGGTCGCACGGACCTCAGTCATGAACAGGCCGTCGCGTTGGTCTCGCGTGCTGAGGAGTGCGCTGCCCGGCTGGCCCGAGCGGGTCGGCTGACCGCCGTCGACATCGATCCGGTGGCACAACCGCGCGCCGCCCTCGCCCTGTTGTACGAGGGTGTCGGCAGCCCGGAGTGGGCGCGCCTGCTCGCGGCTGATCCTGTCGTGGAGCGCCGGGAGGAGTTGGCCGCGTGCCCCGACCTCCCGCCCGACGTGGTCAGGACGCTCGCCGCGGACTCGGACGTACGAGTGGTCGTGGAACTCGCGTTGTGGGCCGCGCCGGAGGTGACGGGCAGGCTCGCGGAACATCCACACGCCGAGGTGCGCCGTGCGGTGGCGGTCAACGAGGCGACGCCCCCGGCCGTCCTGGCGGCGCTGGTCACCGGCGAGGGGCTGCCTCCCGCTCGGCGGTGCCTGGTCTGCGACCGCGAAGAGACTCCGTTCGTGCACGATCCGCACTGCCCTCGGCTCGACTGCGAGCTGCCGCCGGGCGCCTCCTGCGACGGCTCCCACGAGTCCACGCTGCATGCCCTACAGCAGGCGGCGCTGCGGAACCCGGCGACACCCGCCGACGCCGTCGTCGACTTCGTAGGCCACCCTTCCATGCTGCTGCGCTGGGCACTCGCCGCCCGCCCCGGTCTGCCCCCGGAGGTGTACGGGCAACTGGCCGCGGACCCCGTTCCCGGTGTGCGCGCCGACCTCGCCGAGAACCCCGCGATCGGCGACGCCCTGATCCGCGGGTTGGCCGAGGACCGTTCCTCCGACGTGCGGCGCGGTGTCGCGTTCAACCCTCGCGTACCGCTCGACGTGCTCATCCGTCTCGCCGCTACCACCAAGATCGGAGACGTACTGGTGCCGAGGATCGCCTCCGCCTCCCCCGCCGAGGTCGAGGAGCTGGCCCGGTCGGCGCACCCGGCCGCGCGGATGCTGCTGGCTCAACGCCGCGATCTGCCGCGCGAGGTCCGCGACGCGCTGGTCCATGACCGCGACGCGAAGGTGGCCAGGTCCATCGCGGCGCACCCGGGCTTGTCCGAAGGGCAGTTGCGCACCCTGGTCGACCGACACGGGGCCCGGGTCCTCGCCAAGGTGGCGGCCAACCCGGACGCGTCTCCAGCTCTGTTGGACGACCTGGCCCGCCACGAACCTCCGGTACCAAGGGCGTTGAGAGAGATCGCACGGCACCGTCACGCGACAGCCCCGGCGTTGGTCGTCTGTCTGACCGACGATCGGGCGAGACCTGTAGCGGCCGGACACCCGGCACTGCCGCCGCCCGTCATCGTGGAACTCCTTGCCGACCAGGACTGGCAGGTGGTCCAAGCGGCAGCCGCCAACCCGTCGCTGCCACCCGCCGTGATGTCGGACCTGCTACGCGGGCTGTGAACACCCGGCCTACGCGGACTGTGAGCACCCGGCCTACGCGCGCTGTGAGCGCCCGGCTCGCCCTCGACCCCGCCGCGCCTGCCGCCGCTCGGCAGAGCGACGGCGGGGGGCCGGGTCGCCGGTTACGCGGTCGTCAGGATGTCATGGATCGTGCCCCGTTCCGGGCCGCTCGGGTCGAGTCCTGCGAGTCGGGTGTACAGGCGCTGCCAAGCCTCGTCGTCCGTCGCGGGCAGATGGGTTCGGACGAGTTCCGCGAGCTTGTCGACCGCCTCGACGGCCTGGGGCGGGGCATCCGGCCTGAGGCGTGCCTCGGCGAGGTAGCGCAGGACGCAGGGGCCGAGCCCGGCGTCGTGGAGGAGGTCGTCGGTGCTGATCACTTCGGTGGTCAGCAGGTCTTCGAGTTGCAGGTTCGCCGCATCCGGGTTGGCACTGAAGGACAGCCCGGAACGTACGAGGACCCTGGCCACCTCGGGGCGGTCGGTCTCCGGGCGGTGGCGGCGGTGGTCCGTCTCGATCGCGTCGGTGTGCCGCGCGGCCACGTCCAGCGGGGTGTCTTGCCGATTGACCATCTGCGGCCAGAAGCGGAACGGCTCGCGGGCGTGCTCGACCTCCAGGAGGTCCCAGTCGAGCCGGGAGAAGATCCGCATCAGCCGGTCGGCTTGATCGGAACCGGCCCTCGAACCCAGGCGACGAAGCCGCGACACCAGCTTGGGCGTCGTCAACTCCCGCTCCACGCGGGCCTCCAGAGCCGCCAACGGATCGGGGGCGGCCAGTGCCGTCCGGCAGATACGCGCCGCGCCCGGCGACACCCTGCCGCTGGCGAGCAACGCGGCGAGCCGCGCCGGGCCGCCCTGCCTGAGCAGGTTCAGACAGCCGGTCAACTGCTCCGGCATCTTGAACTTCGCCTGGTGGCTGCTGGCGAACGCGGCCTCGATGAGCTCGGGTTCGATGGCATGGAGGCAGTCGGGCAGGGCGTTCCACGGAATGCGGTCGACGAACGGTGCGAGCGGCACCGCGGGGTCGGTGAGGGCCGCGACATGTTCCTCGGCGTGGATGTAGAAGTGCACGCCCAGCACGGCGAGATGGATGTCCGGGTCGCCGACCGTGAGCAGGCGCAGGGCGGTTCGCGGAGTGAGGTCGATGCCCTCGGCCACGGCCCGCAGAGCCTCTCGGTCATCGCTGCGCAGCAGATGTTCCAGGACCTCGCGCGGTGTGCCGTGCCGCAGGGCCACGGTGTATCGGGCGAGCGCCAGGCGTGTACCGGCGGGCAGCACCGGTATGAGGACGTCGAGCGTATCGGCGTCGCAGCGTCGCAGCACTTCGCCTGCCGGCCACCACCATCGCGCATAAAAGAGCAGGTCCTCGACCTTCTTGCTCGTCAAGTCCTTTGCCGGTACGAAGCGTTCGGGGTCGGCCGCGTCGATGTCCTGGGATCGCTTCACCAGTTCCGGCCAGCCGAGGAAGGCCGACGGGCCGTCGGTGTCGGGCGCGCAGTCCTGGTCGACCACCGTGAGCAGCCGCAGCCAGGCATCGGTGTCCGCGCCGAGCGAGGCCTTGAGGTGGGCCTGGAGTTCGCGTTCGTAGGCGCGGCGAAGGCGTCCGTACTCGAACCTCTCGCGGACGGGCATCGTCCACCGCGCCGGGTACGCGGCCAGGATCTCCGCCGGGGTGAGTGTCCCGTCGAGATAGGCGGCCGACAACTCCGCACACATCACCAGCTTCGCTGCCCAGCGAGGAAACGGCGATTCCACCTCGTCGCGGAGCTGTTCCAACAGCCGGTCGCGACCGATGGGCACGGTACGGCGCGGCGCGTGCGGGTGGTCGACCGGGTAGTCGCAGCGTCGCCATGCCTCGAGCAGCCACTCGGGACAGCCGTTCGGACCAGGCCAGTGGGAGAAGTGGGTACGTCCGAGGAATCCCACGGCCATGTCGTCGCGGGGCAGGGGCGGTTCGACGCCACCTTGCTCCACCGCGAGTTGCCGCAGCAGGTCAATGGCGGCGACCGCCGCACGGTGCACTTCCTCGAACGGTGCGCGGTCCGGGACTTCCTTCACGAGTTCTCCCCCTGCTGATCCATGGGACTTGCTTCCGCTCAGTCTCCAGGAACGGCTTCCAGCAGGCCAATTGACGCCCATGCAACTGCTTCTTCCTGTTGCGACGCGTGGCACACGCCTGACACGATCCTGACTTCACTGATACCGAAGTGAGGCTGGAACATGAACGACGCCCCGGACCTGGACACCCCGGACCTGGACACCGCGGACCTGGAGACTCCGGACCTGGCCTTCGCCCGAAAGGTCCTGGCGGCCCAGCCGTTCAGCGTTCTGCTGGGTACCCGGCTGGTGTCCTTCGGTGACGGTGAGGCGACGCTGGAACTGGACATCCGCGAGGAGCTGCGCCAGCAGTACGGATACGTCCACGGCGGCGTCCTCAGCTACGCGGCGGACAACGCGCTGACCTTCGCCGCCGGCACGGCATCCGGGAGCAGCCCCCTCACCGCCGGGTTCACCATCGACTATCTGCGCCCGGCCACGGGCGAACTCCTGCGCGCCCAGGCCAAGGTGATCCGGGCGGGCCGCACGCGCGCCGTCTGTCGCTGCGAACTGACCACCGTGGACGGCGACGGTGTCGAGACCCTGTGCGCCGTCGCACAGGGCGCGATCTCCTACACGGGCACGTCGAACGGAGAGGTGCGCGGCGCCTCCTGACGGCCGGTCACCAATCGGAGAGTCGGATCAGGCCGGGACCTGGAGCGCCCGCAACAGCATCGGCAGCGACGCGTGCAACTCGCGCTCCCAGTAAGGCCATGCGTGGGTTCCCGATCCGTAGAAGTTCGTGGTGAGGTGCTTCGCGCCGACGCGTCGGAGTTCCGTGGCGAGGGCCTGGTTCTGCCGGTCGAAGTCCGCTTCCAGCTCGCTCGTGGTGCCCGGCGCGTCGAGCGGACCGGTGGTGCCGTCACCGCACGACAGGTACACCGGGATCGACTTGAGCCGCTCGGCCAAGTGGAAGGGATCGTGCGCGGCCCACACGTCGCGCTGGGCGACCGGGTCGCCCCAGACCCGGCGCGGGTCGTCGCCCTGCCCGGCGAAGTACCCCATGATCCGGTCCACCGACTCGTCGTTCAGCAGCGGATGCACGGAACCGGAGTACGCCGCGGCGGCCTTGAACATACCGGGATGCCGGGCGGCGTACAGCAGGGCGCCCTGGCCGCCCATGGACAGGCCCGCCACGACGCGGTGGGAGCTCGCTCCCCAGTCGTGTTCGAGGAGGTGGCGCAACTCCTCGGTGTGGAAGGTCTCCCACGCGGGGTCTCCGCCCTGGCCGTAGTTCCACCAGTCGCTGTACCAGCCGTTCCAGCCCGCCTCCGGCATGACCACGAGCACGTTGCGCAGACTGTCGGTCCGGGCCACGTCCGTCCGGCTGGTCCACGACGTGTAGTCGCCGCAGCAGCCGTGCAACAGCCAGAGAGTAGGCCAGTGTCGACGCCGGTCCGCCGGGTTCCAGCCGTCGGGTGTCAACAGACGGACCTTCACCGTGCGCCCGCCCAGGGCCGCCGACCGCACCGACAGGTCGACCTGCCGCTCGGCGACCCGCGTGACTCCGACGACCTCGGCGCCCCGAGCCGAGGAACCGGGCACGGCCGCCTGCCCGGCCGACGGTGCCGTGGCGGCGGCGAGCGCCGACGGGGCGGACGACAGGGTGAGCAGCAACGCGGCGAGGAGAAGCAGGAGTCGGGGACGGCGGCGATACGAGGCGGCGGCGGTGGCGGTGGCCGTCATGCGGCTCCCTGAGGTCGTCGGAGAGGGGTCGGCCGGTTCAGGACCGACCCGGTCAGGAGCGGTGGGGAACGGTCGGCAGGATCAACAACGCGTCGCCGACGGGGCGTTCACCGGCGGCGTCGGAGGGATGGTTGATGACCTCGCCGCCCGACACCATGGTGGTCGAGCCACCGCCGTCGAGGTTCATCGCGTCCCGCAGTCCGAGCGCGCGGGCGACGGCGGCGCTCTCGGGGATGCTCAGGCCCAGCGAGTCGGTACTGCGGCCGTCCACCGTCACGAGTACCGTCCTGCCCTGCGCGTCCACCCCGGCCAGCGTGCGCGGATTGCGCTTGTGCATCCAGCCGTAGTAGAAGCTCGGGTTGTCCGGCTGCACCATGCCGTCGGCCGCCGCCGTGATGTGCGGCCGTCCGTCGCGGACCAGTTCGGGACCGCCGTTGACGATGTCCGTGTCCGGCGACGGGGACAGCGTACGGCCGCGCTCGTCGCGCAACGTGCTCTCCACGCGCAGGGGTCGGCCTGTGCGCGCGAGGCGGGTCAGTTCGGCGACGCGGTCGCCGGTCGCCTGGACGGAGCTGCCGCCCTTCGGCAGTGCGCCGCCGCGCGGCGAGCGCAGCTCCTGAACTCGTCCCGTGCGGTCGAGTACGGCTTCCACGCCGTCACCGTGCGGGGTGCTCGCGCCGAACTCCGGTGTGAACGCGACGAGTTCGTCGGCGTTCGTGCAGGTGAAGTCGTGCCGAGGCTGTTCGGTGGGCAACTCCCCCTTGGCGCCACCGCAGTTCCTGATCAGGCCGGGCACGCGGTCGACTCCGTTCAGCGGGAGCGACATGCCCTGCCCGGCGACCCGTCCCTTCCAGGTGAACCGGCTGATCCCGGTGTACTTGCCCGAGCCATGGAGGACGAGCGCGGGGCGTCCGTTCACCGTCTCGCTCAGCAACCTCCCGTCGTAGACGCCGACACCGGCCGGATCGCCCGGTGCTCCCGCGTTCGGATCGAGGACGAAGAACCCGGCGTTGACGGCGGCGATCGCCCCGGCCTTCGCCGCCAGTTCGCCGGTCTTCTCACGGTTCTCGAGGTCGGGGCCGTAGGACGCGGTGAGTTCGCCCTTGAAGTGGCGTGGGTCGATGGTGAGTACGTCGATGCGCCAGGGGCCCCGGTCCCCGGCCCGGCCGTCCCAGCCGGTGTACACGGCGGATCCGGTGTATCCGGCGGCGCTCAGACGGGTCCGCTCGGCCGTGGCGGCGGACTGCCCGGCGAAGTCCCCCACCCTGACCCGCCATCCCAGTGTGCCGCCCGCGTAGTCGGCGACCGCGGGAGTGGTGACCTTCTCGGCGCGGGCGTCGAACCCGTCGTGCCGCAAGCGTGCGACCAACTCCTCTGCGCTGACACGGTCGTTGAGCGCGGTAGGCGGTGCGTCGGGGTCCGGCGACCCCGCGCCGCCCGGGATGGCGACCTCGACGGTCCAGGTCAGCGCGGGGGTGTCGGCGCCACGCACGATACGGGTGAGGGTGACACCGGGTTGCAGGGTCCGGGTGCTCCGGGTCTCGGTCAGATCGGCGGCGCCCAGCGGGAGCCCGGGGACCGTGTGCCCGGGTCGCGGCGCGGCGGACGAGGCGGGTACCGGTAGCGCGCCCACGACGGCGCACAGCGACAGGACCGTACACGTACCGAGCAGTCTTCGGTTCACGTCTCCCCTTGGATGGAACGACGCAGCCACGGTGCGCGTGACGAGGGCTGTGCGTCAAGACGTGTGCACATCGATCAGGGGGACACGGGTGACGGAGGCGGGGCGCGGCCGGGTGGTTCAGGACCCTGCCTCCTCGGGAAGCTCGGCGGTGCCGAGGATGTGGGTGGCGGCCGGGAGCGGGATGCGGGTCTCGGGGAAGGCGAACGTCTCCACCTGGGTGAGGATGAATCCGGCCGTGGCCATGGCGGTTCGGGTGTCGCGGCCGGTGTGGCAGCCACCGGCCAGCAGCGGCCAGAGGGTCGCGTCCATCGCACGCTGGACGCGGCGCATCCCCGGTGTGTCCGCCCGGACGTGCTCGAAGAAGCGCAGTCGGCCGCCGGGCCGCAGGACGCGGCGGATCTCGCCGAGCGCCGCACCCTGGTCGGCCACGGAGCACAGGGTGAGGCAGGCCACGACGGCATCGAACGAGGCGTCGGGGACGGGGAGTTGCTCGGCACGGCCGTCGACGACCCGTACGTCGACGGGAGCCGTACGGGCCGCCTGTTCCGCGAGGCCGCGCAGCCGCGGCTCGGGCTCGACGGCCAGCACCTGTCGTACTTCGGACGGGTAGTGGGGGAAGTTGAGTCCGTTGCCCGCGCCGATCTCCAGGACGGAGCCGGACAGTTCGGCCAGGAGCCGTCTGCGGTACCGCGTGATGCCCGCCTTCTCCAGGCCGGGCCCCACCACCCTGGCGTAGTAGCGGGCGAACAGGGGGTGGCGGACGCTCTGTTGGGCCATGGTGGGCACCGGCTTCCTCTCCGACACGGAGTCCGACGACGTGCGGGGTTGCGGTGATGGTGGGTCAGCGGTGGTGCGGCGGGTGGGTTGGGGGTGGGGGAATGGTACTCACGCTGGGCGCCGGTTCGGGCCAGACGAGCAGCACCGGGCAGGGTGCGTGGTCGACGACGAAGCGGCTGGCCGGTCCCAGGCTGTGCGGCCCGAGATGGCTGTGGTCGCCGTCGCGGGCGAGGATCAGCAGATCGGCGTCCACCGCGGCGTCCACCACTTCGCGTTCGACGCGGCCGGTGCGCTTCATACGGGTGCACGGGCGGTCGAGTCGCTCCGCCGCGGCATCCAGCAGGTGCTCGGCGGAGGCGTCGGCCAGGTGTTCAAGACGGGTACCGGGGTCACGCTCCGGGCTCGCGCGGCCGAGCAGTCCGGCGTAGGCGCCGTGCGCCACGCCCGGCGCTTCGGGGCCGGTGACATGCAGCAGCGCGATCTCGGCGCCTTCGGGCGCCCAGACGCGGGCGGCGTCGACACAGGCCGGCCAGGTGCCCTCGACGATCCAGGCGATGACGGACATGGCTGATCAACCTCCCCAGACGGTCAGCGAGACCCACAGTGCCACCACCGCGGCCACCAGGGTGACAGGCACGGCGAGCAGGCCGAGGCGGGTGAACTCACCCAGGTTCACCTCCGCCTCGTGCGCGCGTACGATCCGCCGCCACAGCAGGGTGGCCAGCGATCCCGCGTAGGTGAGGTTGGGGCCGATGTTCACCCCGAGCAGGACGGCGAGCACCGGGCCGGGCCCCGCCGGGGCGGTCAGCGGGAGCAGGACCAGAACGGCGGGCAGGTTGTTGATGAGGTTGGCCAGCACGGCGGCCAGCACGGCGAGCGCCAGCAAGGCGGGCAGGGCGGT
This sequence comes from Streptomyces macrolidinus, assembly GCF_023887685.1. Taxonomy (GTDB): domain Bacteria; phylum Actinomycetota; class Actinomycetes; order Streptomycetales; family Streptomycetaceae; genus Streptomyces; species Streptomyces macrolidinus. Next base: position 49,156 of record NZ_JAMWMR010000021.1, read on the forward strand.
GCCGCCCGGGACCAGATGCCCGAGCCCGGCCGCGAGACCGTTGTCGACCACCGCGCGCACCACGATGCCCAGCGCCAGGACGAAGGCGAGGAACGGCAGGGCCGCCGCGCGCACGATACGGGTGGGGGTGGTGCGGCGCTGGGCCAGGGCGCGAGCGGCGAGCACGGCCGCGCCCGCCGCTGCCGCCCAGGCGGGGTTGACACCGAAGGCGGAGGTGAGGACGAACCCGGCCAGCGTGCACACCACCGTGGCCGGCGCGAACACCGGCACCTCGGGGGACTCGACGACGGCCGGCGCCTGGGCGCCCGCGTCGAGGTCGGTGGCGAAGAACCGCCGGAAGACGAGGTATTCGGCGCCGATCGCCACCAGCCAGGGCAGCGCCATCAGCGCGGCGAAGCGGGTGAAGCTCAGTCCACTGGCGGCGAAGGCCAGCAGGTTGGTCAGATTCGAGACCGGCAGCAGCAGTGAGGCGGTGTTCGACAGATGGGTGCAGGCGTACACATGCGGCCCGGGGCGGGCCCCGATCCGGGCGGCGGTGGCGAAGACGACCGGGGTGAGCAGCACGATCGTGGCGTCGAGACTCAGTACGGCGGTGGTCACCGACGCGATGGCGAAGACGTACACCAGCAACCGGTGCGGGCGTGCCGCCGCGGCGCGGGCCATCCAGGCCCCGCAGGCGGTGAACAGCCCCTCGTCGTCGCAGAGCTGGGCCAGGACGAGTACGGCCGCGAGGAAGCCGATCACCGGCCCCAGCCGGACCGCCTCCTCGCGGGCATGGTCCAGCGAGATCGCCCCGGTGACGATCACCAGCCCGGCGGCCGGAACGGCGACCATTGCCTCCGGCCACCCCCAGGGCCGCATCACCGCACAGGCCAGGACCACCACCAGGAGACCGACCGACAAGGCCTCCGCAACGGACGTGTTCAGAACCTGCTCCTCGTACCCGGCGACAACGGCGACCTCTCATCGAAGCAGACCACCGCCGCATCCACGCGAGCGGCATGCCCGGTCACACAGGAGACCTGGACGTTCTGCGTCGGTAGTACGCGACCGCCGTTGCCGCCAGGAGGGGTGCCCACAGCAGGAGGGGGGCGTAGCAGGCCACGAGGAGTGCTTGCTGGGGCTCGGTCCGGGTGACGCGTTCCATCAGGGCCGGTGCCTGGGTGCAGGTGAACCAGGCGACCGTCGCGCAGAGCGTCGTCGCTCCGAGCAGTGCGGGGATCACCGCCGCGAGTGTCCGCACGCGCCGTCCGCCGATGAACGGGAGCCAGCGGGGGGCGACTTCGCCCCAGGGTCGTACCAACCCGAGGGTGAGCAGGGCGAGGCCTTCGGTCATCAGGGTCAGCGTGACGGCCACCACGACCTCGCGGGCGTTCCGGCCCGACTGCTCGGCCACCGGAAGTCCGGCGACCTGGGCGAGCCGCCACAGGCCGGACGGCAGGGTGGCGAGGGGTACGGCGTGCGCTGCGAGGACGGCCCAACGGGGCGCGTCGAGCAGCGTGTCGGACTTCGTCATGGCTTCCATCGTGATCGGCGCCGAGGTATCCGCACATCAGCGCGCAGGATGACGTACTCCGCCTTGCGGGGGAGGGTGCCCTCCCGCAACGCCACAGTGGAACAAGGTCAGTTGCCGACTGAGAGGTGGCCGATGATGGCTGAACGGCGTAAGCGCGATCTGTTGCACTCCGCGGTCTTCGCCGTCCGTCTCGCCTGGCTCGCCGATCGGCGGGCCCTGGTCCATGTGATCGTGGTGCAGGTCCTCTCGGCGATGGTCATGGCCGGGGCGCTGGTGATGACGCAGCAGGTGTTCGGGGCGGTACTGGCCCGGGGTCCCGCGGCGGCGGGGCGGTCGCCCGTGCTGGTGCCCGCCGTGATCGCCGCGCTGGTGGTGGGCGCCGCGGTCGGCGCCCTGCGGCTGTCCGGGACGGCGCGCATGGCGGTGCTGACCGTGAAGGTGGACCGGCTGGTCGCGGGCATGGTCCTGGAGGCCGCGGTGGCGGCCGAGTTGCCCCGCTTCGAGGAGCCGGACTTCCACGACCGGCTCCAGCGGGCGGTGTTCGCCTCGCGCCGCCAGCCCGCCCTGGCCGTCATCCTCCTCGTCACCGCCTTCCAGGCCGCCCTGACCGTGCTCGCGGTGGGCGGCGCGTTCGTGCTCATGGCCTGGTGGCTGCTCCCCCTCGTGCTGCTCAGCGCCGTCCCCGCGATCAGGGCGGCGGGCAACGAGCGCAGCGCCCACCACGACATGCACCACGGCCTGTCGGAGAACCGGCGGCTGCGCGAGTACCTCGAACGTCTCCTCACCGGCCGAGACGAGGCCAAGGAGATCCGGGCCCTGGACCTCGGAGGGGTCCTGACCGGGCGGTGGCAGGAGCAGTACGCCCACGAAGTCCGCGCCACCGAGGCGCTGATGAAGACACACGCCCGGCACCGGATGGTCGCCCAGGCCACCGGCGGTGTGGTCATCTGTGTACTGGTGGGCAGCCTGTGGTGGCTCGCCACCAGCGACCTGCTGCCCCTGTCCACCGCCGGAGCGGCCGTCGCGGGGGTGTGGCTGCTCTCGGTACGGCTCAACACCTTCGCGGGCATGCTCGGCGGCATCGGCGAGAACCTGCTGCGTCTCACCGACTTGGAGACGTTCATCGCGCCGACCTCCGCCACCGCGCGGGTTCCGCGTCAGAGGCGCGAGTTGACGTACAGTCAACTACCTTGTGAACCAGTCGCCTTGCGTGCAGAACGGCTGACCTTCACCTACCCCGGAGCCGAGGTCCCGGCCGTGCACGAGGTGAGCCTCGACCTCCGACCGGGCCAAGTCGTGGCCCTGGTGGGAGTGAACGGCTCGGGCAAGACGACGCTCGCCCATCTCCTGGCCGGGCTCTACCCGCCCGACGGCGGCCACTTGCTGTGCGACGGGGCTCCGGTGACCGACCTGACCGCCCATCGCGAGCGAACCGCCGTGGTCTTCCAGGACTTCACCCGCTACAAGCTCCCGGCGCTCGACAACATCGCCTTCGGCCGCCCGCACACCACCGACGATCTCGAACGTGTACAGGAAGCGGCCCGGCAGGCAGGGGCGTTGGACTTCCTGAAGGAACTCCCGGACAGCCTGCACACCCCTCTGGGCAAGGAGTTCACCGGCGGCGCCGACCTGTCCGGCGGACAGTGGCAACGCCTGGCCCTGGCTCGCGCGTTCTACCGCGACGCGCCCCTCGTCATCCTCGACGAGCCCACCGCGGCCCTCGACGCCCACGCCGAGGACCAGCTCTTCGCCCATCTGCGGCGCCTGTTCACCGGCCGCACGGTGGTGCTGATCTCCCACCGTCTGCGCAGCGTCCGGCACGCCGACCGCATCTACGTCCTGGAGACGGGCCGCGTCGTCGAGCAGGGCAGCCACGAGACGCTGCTGCGCACGGGCGGCGCCTACGCGACGCTCTTCCGCGCCCAGGCCCGCGCCTACCAGAACACCGGCACCTCCTGACCTGTCAGTCCCCACTCTCACCACCACGGGACCACGGAATCGCACACCCATCTCCGACGCCACACCTGTGAGTTACGTCCCTCTGGACACCGCGAAGAGTGTCCCCTCATGCTGGATTTATGGTCACTTACATGGAAGAGACACGCTCTCTCACACCAGACGCCGAAACAGTCGCCGAAATCGAAGAGATCTTCACCGACACCTTCACGGCCCCGACCGCCTGTCGGGTCCAGGGTGAAGGCTGCACCGGGTCCGTCGGCTGCTGCCCCGGCCTCGTGTGTGTGTCCACCAACGGCTTCAGCGGCTTCTGCCAGCAGCCGTAGCCGATGCTGTTGCCAGGGGTGGTCGTGGCGGAGCTGGGCAGCAGTGCGGTCCTGCTGGACACCAGTAGTCCCACTGCGGCCTATCTCAGCCCGACCGCCCTTGGTTGGCTTCAGGGCCGACCACCCGTCGCCGAGCACCGCGACCAGCACGCCCACTGCTTCACCCAGTGGCGCTCCGCCGGTCTCGTCGCACCGGACGACACGCCCGACTCCCCTTCCGATCATGACGACTTGGAGGTCCGGGCAGCCGAGTGCGCCACGCTCGTACGGCACCCGGTGCTCGTGGTGGCGATGTCCGACGCCTGCGGCTTCTGCACGCAGCTCACCGCGGACCTCGCGGCCAACTCCCCTTGTCTGACCGGGCTGGACGCCTCCGTGCTCCTCGTGGACGCCGACGGCACCCGTCGGCTCGGCCGCCCCCTGGCCGAACCGACCCACCAGAGCCTGACCCGACTCGGCCGGGAAGCCGCGCCCCGGGGCACTCCCACGGCCGTACTCCTGACCCCCGACCGACCGGCCGCCATCCTCACGGGCTTCGCCGAGGTCAGCCACGCCCTGATCACGCTCAGCGGCGCCGACCCCCGGGCCACCACCGTGGAAGCGCCCACGAGTTGCTCGGTGAAGATCGCCGCCCAGCCCGTCGACGCGCTCGTCACCACTCGCGTCAGCGGCACCCATGACAACCGTGACACTCATGACAACCGTGGCACCCATGGCACCCGTCTGGGCATCGCGGTACGCGGCCAGGAGGCTCGCCGGATCGTCGAGGACGTCACCGGAGGCGTCCGTGAGGACGGCTATACGCCCGTCACCCTCACCGTCGAACGCCCCGACACGTTCTACCTCCTCTTCCGTGGCGGCGAACTCCTCACCCGGGCTCGCACCGCCGCCGATCTGTGCCAGGCTCTCGACGCCGTCCTCGCCGGATACGCCCACTACGGGTCCGTGGAGCCGGGCGAGATCCCCCTGCTGTGCGGGGCCGCCGTACGCGACGACGAGCACGCCGTGCTCTTCCCCCGTACCTGGGTGTCCGACCTCGTCAAGCGCTCCCGGCAGTTGGAACGGGCCGGCTGGCGGCTGCGCCCCGAGCCGTACACCGTGCTGCGGCCCGCCTCCGACACCCCCACCCTCCACCTGCCCGACCCGGACCACTCCGGACAACCGGGCCTGGCCGTCACCGCCGTACTGACCCAGACACCCGAGTCCGGCGGCGCGCCCACGCGACCCCGGCTCCTCGCGTCCCTGGTCAACTGGATCGCCCGCCCCGCCGCCACCGACGCCGTCCACACCCTGGCGGCCTCCCTGCACCACCTGCCCGTACACACCGGCACCTGGGAGGAAGCCCTCGCCCATCTGACCCGGGCCACCGACGCCAACGGCGCCACCGCGGGCAAGTGAGGGAAGTGAGGGAAGTGAGGCGGAAGAGCCGGATACGTCTCCGGTCGGCCATTACCTCTCTGGTCATCGACTCCGCCCGCGCCCCAATGCCACGATCACCGGCGTAGGGACTTCGGCCGACCAGGCCAATCAGAAGGCACGAAGGACAGAGAAGGACGGAGAAGGAGACCATGCCCGCCTACGTCATAGCCCACCTCCAGGAAGCCGCCCCGCACCCGGAGATCGCCGAGTACATGGAGCGCATCACCGGCACCTTCGAGCCGTACGGCGGCCGGTTCCTCGTGCACGCCACACAGCACGAGGTGAAGGAGGGAAGCTGGCCCGGCCATCTCGTCATGATCGGCTTCCCGGGGATCGCGGAGGCGCGGGCCTGGTGGGACTCCCCCGCGTATCAGGAGATCGCGCCGCTGCGCTCGCGGCACATCGACGGCGACATCATCATGATCGAAGGCGTCCCCGAGGGCTACGACCCGACGGGCACAGCGCGGGCTCTGCGCGAGAGCGTGCCCGCCGAGCAGTCCACCGCGCAGCCGTCTCCCCGTCAGGCGTTGTCCGGCTGACCCTGTCTCCGGGCCGCCATGACCGCGTAGACGAGGACGCCTACGAACAGGAACAGCACGCCCTGGTAGACCGCCGCGTACCCGGCGCCCGCGACGAGCCAGATCGAGAAGCCGGCCGCGACCGCCGTGACCGTGGCGTCCCGCGCCAGCCGTGCCCGGTCGACCTGCTCGCGCCGCCCCGAGACGAGGTGGAAGATCTGTGCGGCCGTGGCCAGCAGATACGGCACCGTCGCCGTGAACGTGGTGACCAGGACCAGCATCTCGAAGACCTTGGCCGAGCCCGATGTGTAGTTGTAGACGGTGAGCAGCGAGGCGAGGACGACGGTGACGGCCACGCCGACGGTCGGAACGCCGCGCCTGCGGCGTGCGAAGGCCTTGGGGAAGAGGCCGTCCTGGGCCGCGGCGTACGGGGTCTGGGCGCTCAGCAGCGTCCAGCCGTTCAGGCAGCCGACCATCGACACGAGCGCGGCGAGCGCGACGGCCCAGCCGCCCCAGGTGCCGCCGAACATGGCGTTCACGGCGTCCGAGAAGGGCGCGGTGGACGTCACGAGTCGGTCGTGCGCGACCGAGCCGAAGACGGACAGCGTGCCCAGCAGATAGACGAGCGCCGCGCCCGCGGTGCCGATGACCGTGGCGCGCCCCACGTTGCGCCGGGGGTTCTTCACCTCGCCCGCGCTGACGGAGGCGGACTCGACCCCGAGGTAGGAGAAGAGCAGCAGCGCGGCGGAGGCGGAGATCGCGCCGATGGTGCTGCCTCCGCTCGCCCGGAAGGGCCCGAGGTTGTCCGGGTCGAAGAAGAACAGCCCGCCGATCGCGACGAGCAGAAGCGGTACGAACTTCAGGACGGTGGAGACGAGTTGCACGGCGCCCACGTAGCGGGTGCCCGCGAAGTTGGCGAGGGCCGGGAGCCATTGCAGGGTGAGGGCCGCGAGGCAGGCGGTCCAGCGGTGGTGGTTCACCGGGATCAGCACGTCGAGGTAGCCGACGGCCGCGACGGCGAGCGCCGCGTTGGAGACCCAGGTGGTGATCCAGTACGCCCACGCGGCGAGGAAGCCCGCGAAGTCACCGAAGGCGCCGCGGGCGTAGACGTAGGGTCCGCCGGTGCGCGGGTCGCGCTGGGCGAGCCGCCCGAAGACCAGGGCGAGGGCGATGGCGCCGACGGTCAGCAGACCGAAGGAGAGCAGGCTCACCGTGCCGTACGGGGCGACGGAGGCCGGGAGCAGGAAGATGCCGCCGCCGATGATGTTGCCCATGACCAGCGCGGTGGCGACGGGCAGGCCGAAGCGGCGGGCGTGTCTGCCGGAGTCGTTGCCGGTGTCGTTGCTGGGGTCCTCGGTGGAGGCCTCGGGGTTCTCCTGCGGGGCCGGAGCCGACGGCCGGGCGGTTCCGGTGACGTGCATGGGGTGGTGCGCCTCTCTGCCTGCTGGTGTCCCGGACCACCGGGACGGGGTCCATGGTCCGGCATGGCCCGATCCCTCTCCAAATCTTCCGATTTCGTCCTGTGCGAACCGGCCGGATACCGCAAAGATTGCGCCGCGACGGGCTCTGGGCCGGGAATCGTCCCGTACGGCCGGGTTCGGGTCCACATACCGGGAGGAGGTTCGAAGGAAGCGAGGAAGCGGTGAAGGCCGTCCCAGGCGGCACAACCGTTCCACGACCCGACGCGTCGCACACAGGGAGAGCGCAGTTCCCTGTCCGTACGCCTCCCGATACTCCGTCCGATACGCCGTCCCGTTGCCGCCGCCTCACGCACGGTGAAGCGGGGGTGACCCGAAGACACCTGGATGCCGATGACCGCCGACCGTATACACGCCGTACACGCATTGTCCGCCCGCAGCGCAGCCGCCGGAACCCTCGGCGCTCTTGCCCTGCTCGCCCTCTGCACCGCTCCCGCCGTCGCCGACGGCTCCGACTCCGGACTCGCCCTGGGCCCGATCGCGGCGATCGACGGGGTCAAGCCGGGCAGTGGCCTCGAACTGCCGGTCACCTTCATGAACAAGGGCAGCGCGCCGCTCGACCGGGTGTGGCTGACGTACTCGGTCACCCGTGGGCTCAGCCACACGGAGCTGCCGTCCAACTGCCTGCGCTACGAGATCCCCGCCTTCGACGAGGCCCCGAGCCGTTCGCTCGCCTCCTGCGCGTTCACCCAGTCCGTGAAGCCCGGCACGGTCTACACGCCCGGCAAGCAGCTCACCCTCAAGGCGCTCGACCGGGCCCTCTACGACGACGTACGGGTGACCGTCTCCAAGGACGATGAGGTCCCCGAAGGCGCCTCCGATCCGGTGCGGGGTACCGCGCCCGCCGTGGAGCTGGTCGAGCGGCCCGCCGACTCGCCGCCTGCCGACGCGTACGACGAGGACGCTCTCAACGTGTCCGTCACGGCGACGAACACGGCCGACTTCGGGGTGACGGGCAGCCGCCTGAAGGGCAAGGTGGGCGACAAGGTCGACCTGCGCGTCTCCTACCGCAACGACGGCCCGGCGTGGGTCCTGCGGCCCCTGGGAACGTCGGTGACCCATGTCCTCATCACGCTTCCCGAGGGCACGACCGCCACGAAGGTGGACGGCTTCTGCGACCCCGCCGGACCCGGTAGCTACGAGTGCGGCACCAGCCAGTCCTTCGTGAACGAGGGCGCGGGCGACACGTACACCTTCCAGCTCAGGGTCGACAAGGCCGTCACGGACGCCAAGGGCTCGGTCCGGCTCGGGGGCGACGCCCGGCCGTTCGACACCAACCAGGCCAACGACAAGGCGGACATCGTCCTGAGCGCGACAGGCGGCTCCGCGTCCCCGACACCGGGCGCCCCCAAGCCCTCCTCCTCCCCCACCCCATCCGACTCGCCCTCTCCCACGGACACCGCGACGGCCCCAACTCCGCCTGCGGGCACCGGCAATGACAACGGACCACTCGGCGGCAGCCTGGCCTCCACCGGGTCCTCGTCGACCCTCCCGCTCGCCGGGACGGCGATCGTGGCGGTGGCGGTGGGCACGGGCGCGGTCGTACTCGTACGCCGCCGGAAGACGAACCGGTCCTGACGGCACGAGCGTCCACGACGCTGCGTGCGTGGGACATGTGCGCACCGTACGCAGGAATACGCTCGGTGCTCAGGCGAAGAAGGTGCGGAACGCCCCTGCGATGCCGACCTTCATGTCTCCGCCTCCAGCGGTTCCAACTGTTCGGCGGGCCAAGGCGGTTGCATCTCCAGGGGTACGACCGCCTCGCTGGTGTGCACCAGGAAGGTCAGCGTCTCCTGGAAGTACAGCCGGATGCTGTGCTCGTCGTGCGACAGGTATCCGATGGACACGTCCTGGCCGAGGTGCAGTGCGAAGTCGCCGCCCCGCCGCGACAGCAGGAAGGCGCCGTCGATGGCGGGTGCCCAGACGATGTCGCCGTCGAGTACTCGGGCGATGTGGTTGATGATCGGGTAGCCGTAGTCGGACGTCTCACTGACGGCGGTGTACGCCTCGGCGCTCAACGCCAGGGCGTACGGGCCGCCGACACCGGCGAGCCGCAGCACGGTCAGGGCCTTGCTGACGGCGTCCGGGTAGGCGCTCACCTCGGTCGGCAGGGTCAGCGCCGGGTTGGACGAACCTTCCCGCAGACCGACGATGTGCGCTGCGGCGTACCCCTCGAATACCGCGCGGTCCTCGGCGATGGCGATCTTCCGGGCGGCGTCCTTGACCGGCTGCCAGTCCGCGTCCTTCGCGCCGCGAGCGACATCGTCCACCTGCTGCCGGTCGACGGTGAACGGCACCCGCAGCTCGACCAGGGGCTGGAACCGGCGCAGCCGGGCCTCTACCCCGTCGGCCGGTGCCTCGACACCCTGAAGGTGCCCGCTGCCCACCCCTGCCGGATCGAGTCCGCCCGTCGCGGGCATGTCCACGATCCGGCGGGCCGCGACGTGCCGGGTGAACGTACGCCGTGCCTCGTCCTCCAGATCGGCCCAGGCTGCGGCGGAGACGGGTGCAAGTTCCCGGTGCAGGTTGTCCATCGCGGGGCTCGCCTTCTCTCGCCTTCTGTCACTTCCTCAGGTCGCCGATGCCCAGGGAGCCGTCCGAGGCTGCGAGCCGGGCCGGTGCCGTCCTGTCCTCCTCGCTCTCCTCGCTCTCCTCGCTCTTCTCCCTCTCGCCGCTCTCGCCGCTCGCCTCGTCGGGGAGGTTGTCGAGGAAGTCGCTGGTGGGCGCGTAGAACAGCGAGCCCGTCACGGGGGTGGAGAAGTCCAGGATCCGGTCGTGGGAGGCGGGCGGCGCACCCAGGAACATGCGCTCCAGCATGCGTTCCGTCACGGCCGGGGTACGGGCGTAGCCGATGAAGTAGGTGCCGAACTCGCCCTGCCCGATGGTACCGAAGGGCATGTTGTCGCGCAGGATCTCGTGCTTGGTCCCGTCCGGGTCCTCGATCGTGGTCAGTGCCACGTGGGAGTCGGGCGGCTTGACGTCGTCGTCGAGTTCGACGTCGGACAGCTTCCTGCGTCCGATCGCCCTCTCCTGCGCCTCGACGGGAAGGGCGTTCCACGCCTGAAGATCGTGCAGGTACTTCTGCACGATCACATAGCTGCCTCCGCTGAACTCGGCGTCCTCGTCACCGATCAGGACCGCCGCGTTCGCCGCGGGCCCCGTCGGGTTCTCGGTGCCGTCCACGAATCCGAGCAGGTCACGCATGTCGAAGTAGGTGAACCCGTGCACCTCGTCGCGGACGGTGACAGCGCCTCGGAGCCGGTCCATGATCTCGCTGCCCAGGGCGAAGCAGAGGTCGGGGCGCGCCGCGCGGATGTGGAAGAGCAGATCGCCGGGTGTCGAGACCGCCCGGTGCCGGTCTCCGGCCAGCTCACGGAAGGGATGCAGTTCCGCGGGGCGGGGCCCAGCGAAGAGCCGGTCCCAGACCTCCGAGCCGATGCCGACGACCGCGCTCAGCCTCCCCTCGGACATCGCGCGGAAGGCCACGGCCCGCTGGAGCCCGTTGAGGTCCGCCAGGAGCTGCCGTACGACCGGTTCGCCACCCTGGTCGACGGTCACGACGAGGAAGATCGCGGCGTGCGTGAGCGGGGACAGCACCGGCTGGGGTATCGGCTCCTGGGCGTGGGCGCACATGCGAGGGCCCCTTCCAGCCGTGGCGGACGGGCACGGTACGACGAGGAGTACGGCGTACTGGGAGGGGGAAGTGCGGCGTACTGCGAGGGGGAGGTACGGCGTACTACCAGAACGCCCCGCGGGGCGTCCTCTGGTTCACCGTATGCCGCGGACCCGGCACTCGCCACCGCTTGGCGGCCCGTCGACGGGACAGCCACAGCTACCGACGATCGGCCGCACACCCGGGAGTGGCGCGCACCCGGCACCTACGTGTCCGCGAGCACCGCGTCGATCATCTTGCGCAGACGCTCCTCGGACAGTCCCTGCAACGAGCGGGCCGCGATCTTCCCGTCCTGGTCGAGCACGATCGTGGAGGGGAGTGTCTGCGGGTTCAGTGTCCCCTTGGGGAATCCGGCGAGGACGAGCTTCCCCGTGGGGTCGTACAGACTCGGGTAGTCCACGTGGAAGTCCTTCTCGAAGGCGACGGCCTGGGTGCGGCTCGCCTCGCGTGTGTTGATGCCGACGAACTCCACGCCCTTGCCCTTGACCGCCTTGGCGACCTTCACGAAATTCGGGATCTCGGCACGGCAGGGGACGCACCACGAGCCCCATACGTTCATCACGACGACCTTGCCCCGGAGATCGGCGACGTCGAGCCGCTTCCCGTCGAGGGTTTCGCCCTTCATGGCACCGGCTGGTTGCCGATCGGCCTTGCGGACGGTGGAGATGCCGTCGGCGTCGGTCACGTAGTGCGCCCGGTCGCCCCCGGCCCCACTGTTGTCGCAGCCGGTCAGGGACAGGGCAGCCGCGGTGACCAGGGCTGCCGCCAGGGGGAGGTGAAGGGCTCGGCCGAGATGCATGCGCGCAGTCTCGCACGGCCCTCGCCGCGCCCCTTCACCGCCTTCGGATCATGGAACAGCTCAGATCAAGCCATCTCGGCCGCCGCTCAACCACGGGACATCGGCGCGCAGTTCGCGAATCCTTTCTGCCGACTCCTGACCAGGTCAGAGGCCTTCTTGCACCGCTCGGCCCCTCGCCGTGACGCCCGCTCGGGCTGTCCGGATCACGCTCCCCTCCCCCGCCGATTGTCAGTGGTGTGCAGGAGGGTCGTTCCCAACCGCTTCCCTCACCGAGGAGACTCCATGAAGACCGTGCTCGCCCTCACCGCCCTTCGGCCCGCGCTCGAGAACCCTCCTGCTCGGCTCGCCGCTCCGGTCGCGTTCCGGCGCGTGGTCGACGCTCGCCGCGCCCTGTTCGCCTCCGCGTCACGACCGTCATCGAGGTGGGGGGCATGACCGACTCGACCCTGCCCGCACCGGCCCTGCTCGACTGGGTTCGCAAGGAACTCCGTACGCCGGTCTCCGTCACAGCGCACCCCTCACCCACCCGCGAGGACTCCCGCGTCTGGGCTCTTCGCCGCCCCGACGGCGTCCGGTTCTGCCTGAAGGTCTCTTCCCGGCCGCTGAGTTACGAGCGGGAGACCTTCGCGCTGCGCCACGCGGTCCCGGCGCTCGGATCCGGCCACGCACCGCAGTTGCGCGCTTCGAGCGCCGAGCATCTGGCCCTGCTGCTGACCGCCGTCCCGGGCCGCCCGCTCGGACGGCTGAAGCTGACCCCCGCGGAGGAAGTCCGCGCCCACTGGCAAGGCGGCGCTCTGCTGGCCCGGTTGCACGCGGCCGGTGATCTGTCCGGCCCCCGCCGCGCCGAGGCCGCGCGGTCGCTGCGGGCCGCGGCGGACGAAGCCGAGGAGTATCTGCAACAGGCCGCCGGACGGCTGACACCGGCCGAGCGGAGGCTCGTTCGCGAGCTCACCGAGCGGCTGCGCTGCCTTCCACCGCTGCCGCTCGCGTTCGTCCACGGCGCTGCCCGGCCTCGGAACCTCCTGTGGTCCCCGGCTTCGGCGCAGGCCTGCTGGATCGGCTTCGAACGGGCCCGATTCGCCACCGTGGTACACGACTTCGTCCCGATGAGCTGCGGGATCTGGGCGGAACGGCCCGAGTTGGCGGCGGCGTGCTTCCGGGGCTACGGCCGCGAATTGGTACCCGAGGAGCACTACGCACTGAGAGGCCTTGCGGCCCTCGACGCGGTGCGCTGCCTGGTCCGGGGCCCCGCGCACCATGACGCCGCGACGACCGCGCGAGGAAGACGCACGCTGGACCAGCTCACGGCAGGGGCGTTCGGGGAACTCCACGCCCTCGCTCGGAGTCGCTGACCGACGCATCCACGAGGCTGTACCATGCCGGGGCGCGGCCCCGTGGCCCCCGGCTCGACGGCACCGGGAGAGGAGATGCCCCGGCGCGGCCCCGCTCGTTCGGGGAGCAGTACGAGCAGCGCGCCGAGGAACAGACCCAGTGCGGGCAGCGTCGGGAAGCGACCGTCATGGGCCAAGCCCTGTACGGCGAATCAGGTCAGCGCGGCGGCTGTTGCGGCCAGGCCCAGCCACAGCCGCCAGGGACGGCGCGGGTCGGCGTGCGGGCGAGCCCACTCGTACAGCAGCGAGAGCACGTGCTCCAGCGGTCCGAGCGCAACCACCACACCGGTCATGACGATGCCGAGCACCACCAACCACGGCACACGCAGGGTCCACCAGGCCGAGGAGGCGAACGCGGGCTCGGGGGCGAGTCCGGTCAGATAGAACGCGGCGGCGACGAGCAGCATGTGCCACAGGTACAGGGTCATGCTGGCGCCACCCACCGGCCGCACCACCCGCCCTACGCGTTCGCGGTCCGTCAACCGCCGTGCCCACGGGGCGACCAGAAGGCACAGTCCCACCTGGGCCACGGTCCAGGCCAGCATCGCCGCCGACGGCGGATTGGTGTGCGGCCCGGCGCGCGGCAGGTGCGGCGGAGAGCCCGTGTCGCAATCAAGCTGTGCCCTGTACGACACCGGGTGTGGTCGCGCGTTGACCTTACGAGGGTCGGCTGGTGGTGTCCGGGGACAGGGCCGGACTGAGGTCGGCCTGGCGCAGTTCGGCCAGCAACTCGCTCTGCCCTGCGAGCAGTTCGGTCAGGATGCGGCGGGCCGCGCGCAGGAGTTCGGCGACGTCGCCGCCGGCGAGCGCGTAGCTGACGGTCGCGCCCTCCCGTATGGACACCACGATTCCCGAGCGGCGCAGGACGGCCAACTGCTGCGAGAGGCTGGACGGTTCGATCCCGATCTCGGCGAGCAGGTCACGTACGGGGACGGGACCGCGCTGCAACAGTTCCAGGACCCGGATACGGACCGGGTGTCCGAGCATGCGGAAGAACTCGGCCTTGGCCTGGTAGAGGGGGACCTGCATGGTGAGTGGCTCGCTCCCTGCCGCGTGACGGGTGGTGTGCTGGGCGCGGCGGCCCGGTGTGTGCCGCCGCGGGCTGTCCTGCGGACCGATCCTCGCGGCTCCGGCCCCGCACACCCGTGAGATTGCTCTGATCTGGATGTGTCCAGATGAAGAAGTCTTCAACTCGTGGGTGTGCGGAGGCAGTGACGGAAGGGCTGCTCAGACCTCGAGGTCGGCCTCGATGCGCTTGAGCTGGTGGCGGGCCATGGCGAGGTTGGACCGTTCCCTGTCGAGCACGAGGTAGAGGAACAGCCCGTTGCCGCCTCGGCCCGTGAGCGGGCGGATGAGGTGGTACTGGCTGCCGAGCGTGATGAGTATGTCCTCGATCTCGCCCTTGAGGCCGAGGTGTTCCATGGTGCGGGTCTTGGCGCGGATCACGTCCGTGTTGCCCGCCGCGGCGACGGTCAGGTCGAGGTCCTTGCCGCCGCCCAGGGTGCCCAGCGCCATACCGCTGGTGTAGTCCACGAGGGCCGCTCCCAGGGAGCCCTCGATCGAGGTCATCATCTCCTTGAGGGAGATCTCCACATTGGCCATACCGGTGTCTCCTCCTGGTCACTCCTGACCCGGGCGTCTCCCGCCGGGCTGGTGCCCTGGACCTTACGGACTGTGCGCAACCGGTAACCGGCTTGCTTCGGGATTGATCGAGAGAGCCCCGAAGCGACGACAGATGTGCGTTCTCTGATCGCTTACGTACGAAGAGTGATCGCATCGCCCAGCGAGGTTCAGGGTTCCGGGTTCGGCATTCGACGCCCGTGAACGTGACGGCGGCCACACCATCACCCATGACCCTCACCACATTCGCGCGCGAATCCGGCCCGCAGTGACACCGATCACCGCGTCACCTGGGGTGTTTTGTCTACGTTCGTAGGCGCATGCCCCCTTCCCCCAAGAACTGTTGAGGCCTGCCTCCATGCCGTACCGTCTCTTCTCCCTGTCACGTCCGCACTCGATGGGCGGGCACCGGGGCAGGCGCGCCGTCGCCTGCGCCGGTGTGATCCTCGCGTCCGTGACGACGTTCCTCTCGCTCGACGCGATCACCGCGGAACCCGCCCGCGCGGCCACGTCGTCGTCGCACACCGACACCCACGAGGGAGCCGCCGGACCGATGGAGAAGAAGCCCGAGGCGCGCGTGACGGCGGCGGTGCTCAGTCTGGACGGCGCACATCCCGAGCCCACGGTCTACGGGGCCGACACCCCGTACGACACCGCGAGCATCATCAAGGTCGACATCCTCGCGGCGGTGCTGCTCCAGGCCCAGGACGAGGGGCGGTCCCTGACTCCTCAGGAAGAGGAGTACGCGAAGGCCATGATCGAGCACAGCGACAACGACTCGACGAGCGCCCTGTGGCGGCAGATCGGGCTGGCGCCGGGCCTCGAGGCGGCCAACAAGCGGCTGGGCCTGACCGCGACGAAGGGCGGCCCCGGTCCTCTGTGGGGGCTCACCCAGACGACGGCGAGTGACCAAATACGGCTGCTGCGCGTGCTGTTCGACACCGGCCCGGCCACGCACACGAAGGCCACGGACGCCACAGACGCTTCGGTCGCCAAGGACGCCAAGGATGCCGAGGACTCCACAACTCTGAACGAGGCCTCCCGCGCCTACATCCGGACGCTCATGGCCCATGTCGCCGACGACCAGGCGTGGGGTGTCTCGGCGGCCGGGCCCGGAGCCGAATGGGCGCTGAAGAACGGCTGGTTGCAGCGCAGCACGACCGGGCTGTGGGACATCAACAGCGTCGGGCAGGTCACCGTCGAAGGACACCGCTACCTCGTCGCCGTTCTCTCCGACGGCAACACGTCGATGAAGGACGGCATCTCGGTGGTGGAGCACGCGGCCCGGACGGCCGTGTCCTCGGCCTCCGCCCGGTGATTCGGCCGGGTCCACGTCCGGTGATTCGGCCGGGTCCACTCCCACTGGCTGCCCACTGACCCGGCCGTGTCCACCGGTCGAGTGACGGCAGGGAGACCGCCGGTCGGGTGACACCCCTTCGGGTGACATCGGCCCGTAGGGCCGCCCACCACCGCGCTGCCCGGCCCCGTACCCCTCCCCCGTCCGGTGCGGGGCGCCGCCCGGCAGCACAGCCCTCGGCCTCGCTCAACACGGATCGACACAGCGTGACGGAGCTGACCCCCGCTGTGAACGGGCCGTGCTAAGGCAGAGGTATGAGACAGTCCCGAATCGCGGCCGGTGTGACCTCCCTCCTTCTCACCGCCGCCTGCGCCCTCACCGGCGCCACGTCCGCACAGGCACTCCCGCACACAGCGGCGGCCCGGGGCTATGTGGCCCTCGGCGACTCCTACTCCGCCGGTGTCGGAGCCGGTCGCTACCTCGGCTCCAGCGGCGACTGCCTGCGCAGCAGCCAGGCCTATCCCGCCCTGTGGGCCGCCGCCCACGCGCGCTCGTCGTTCAGCTTCACCGCCTGCAACGGCGCCCACACGACCGATGTCCTCGGCCGCCAGCTCGGCCCGCTCAACAGAAGTACGGGCCTGGTGAGCGTCACCGCGGGCGGCAGTGACTCGGGCTTCTCCAGTGTCATGAAGAACTGTGTGCTGCGGGGCACCAGCGCGTGTCTGACCTCCGTCGCCGGGGCGCGCAGGTACATGGACAAGACGCTGCCGCGCGACCTGGACCGTCTCTACACCGGCATCAGGCGGAAGGCGCCCGTCGCCCATGTCGTGGTCATGGGCTATCCGCATCTGTACCAGCTCAACGGCAGGTGCGCGGCGGGTCTCGCGGAGACCTCCCGGTCGGCCGTGAACAACGCCGTCGACCATCTCAACACCGTGATCGCGAAGCGCGCCGCCGACCACGGATTCACCTTCACCGATGTCCGGGCCGCCTTCCGCGGACACGAGATCTGCTCCACGAGCCCCTGGATGCGCAGCATCAACCTGCTGGCTCCCGTCGAGTCCTACCACCCCACGGCCCTCGGCCACTCCCGCGGCTACCTGCCCCTCTTCAACCGCACGACCTGACGTACCACGGCGGCCGGGCGCCCGGTTGTGTGCGCGGCTCACGCCTCGCGATCGAACGCGCGCCGCGAACACGGCGCCGCGCACTCGTTCCGATCGGCGATTGAGCCGGGGCACGGGATTCGAGAGCGTGGAGCGCGTCGGATCACGGGGCGGGGACGCACCACGCATCACTCCGCTCCCGCATCACGTGTCACGCATCAGGCCCCGGTTCGCCGGGGCCGGAACACCAACGGGAGAATCAGATGTTCGGCATGAAGACGAAGCGCGCCCTCGCTCTGAGCGGGGCGAGCGCCGCCCTGGTCGGCGCGGGAATGCTCGCCGCCACGCCCGCCCTGGCCTCCACCATGGTGGTGGCCTGGAAGCACGCCAATGTGCACGCGGGTCCCGCCGTCGGTGAACGCAACGTCAGCTTCGTCAATCCCAACCAGAGCTACACGGGGCTGTGTTGGCTCGAAGGCGACCTGGTCACCGACGGTGGCATCAGCAACCGCAACTGGGTCCGCCTCCAGCTCAACTCCGGCGGCATCGGCTACGTCAGCGCCATCTACCTGAAGGGCAACGACAAGGGGAACGTGCCCAACCACTGCTGATACAGCGGCTGGTGGTGGCGTCCGCCCGAACTCCGGGCGGGCGCCGCCGTCGTCTGTACGGGCACAGTGACGGTGCCGTTCACTCACTCACGGTGCCGGGTCCCGGTGCGAGCAGCCCGAGGCGGGTCAGTGCCGCGTTCAGCCAGGCGACCGGGGCAGCCGTGGGCGACGGCGAGGACGGTCCCGTCCCCTCGGTCTTCCGATTCCCCTCGACCTTCCGGGAGGCGGCGGTCATCCAGTCCGTGTCGGCGAGGCGGCACGCCAGTGGCTTCAGCTTCGCGTGGAGGAGCGTCGCGGTGGTGATGGCGGTCAGGGTGATGCCCCAGCCGACGGGGCCCAGCGGGGTCGATCCGAAGAACCGGCTGACGCCCGGGGTCTGGATGATGCCGACGAGCACGGCGGCCGAGCCGAGGGTGGCCACGAGCACATGACGGTCGGTGCCGCCGCTGGTGAGCGTCTGCGCGAGCTGTGTGCCGACCACGGCGGCCAACGCCACGGTGCCCGCGCGGCGTCGGGTACCGGTGCAGCGCGCACCGGCCCAGGCCAGCCCGGCGCCGAGAGCGGTGGTGAGACCGCGTTGCAGCATCTCCTGGGTGAGAGCGGTGCCCAGCGCGTGATGAGGGCCTTCCTGGAGGAGCTGCTCCCCGGTGTTCTCGGCCGGGGTGCGGACGGCGATGGAGAGCGCGGGAGCGAGGTCGGTCAGCAGGTTGACGAGCATGATCTGGCGGGCGTTCAGCGGTGAACTGCCCGCCGACGCGGAGGCGAGCACGCTGAAGCCGACCTCGCCGAGGTTGCCGCCGATCAGGATGGCCAGTGCGGTCCGCACGGAGGTCCACATCGCCCGGCCCTCGGTCAGGGCGGCGACGATCGTGTCCAGGCGGTCGTCGCCGATGACCAGGTCGGCGGCGGCCGTGGCCGCGGGGGTGCCGCGCCGTCCCAGCGCGATCCCGACGTCCGCGAGGCGGATGGCGGGCGCGTCGTTGGCGCCGTCGCCGGTCATCGCCACGACCCGGCCGAGCCGCTGGAAGGCCTGCACGATACGGACCTTGTGGTGGGGGGCGCAGCGGGCGATCACATCCACCTTGGGCAGCAGTTCGTCGAGCGCGTCGTCCTCGAGCGCGTCCAACTCCGGCCCCGTGCACACGGTTTGATCCAGGTCGCCGGTGACCGAGGCCGCGATGGCCTCGGCGGTGGCGGCGTGGTCCCCGGTGACCAGGACCGTGTGCACCCCGGCCGCGCGCAGCCGGGCGATGGCCGGTGCCGCGCCGGGGCGCACCGGGTCGGCCAGGATGACGAAGCCGACGAAGACCAGGTCCCGCACGCTGTCGTCGGTGAGTTCCGCTCCCGACCGTACCGTCCGTTCGGCCACGGCGAGGACGCGGCGTCCGGCACCCGCGAGTTCCTCGGTGGCCGCGGTGAGGGCCGTGCGCGCGGCGGCGTCGAGCGCGCTCTCCGTTCCGTTCAGGCGTCTGCGGCGGCAGCGGGCCAGGACGACTTCGGGGGCGCCTTTGATGCTGAGCAGGGTGGCGCCGCCCGCGGTGCGGCCCGCCGTGGCGTGGTAGGCGCGGGACGGGTCGAAGGGCAGGGAGCCGGTGCGCCGCCAGCGGGGTGCGCCGCGGCTGACGGAGACGCGTGCCCGGCGGGCCGCCAGGTCCACGGCCCGGTCGGTCTGGTGGGCCATCGGCTCGGACTGCCGGGCGGCCGGTGTGGCCCGGAGCGCGGCGGCCAGAACCGCCTTGTGCCATAGGCCGATCCGGTCGACGGGCAGGGTCCGCTCGCCGTCGCTGACGGCGGAGAGCTGGAGATCGCCCTCGGTGAGGGTGCCGGTCTTGTCGAAGCACAGGACGTCGGCCCGGCCGAGTGCCTCGATCGTGCGCGGGTTGCGTACCAGCGCGCCCCGCTCGGCGAGTCGGCGCGCGGAGGCCAACTGGGCCGCGTTGACGAGGAACGGCAGTCCTTCGGGCACCGACGCGACGGCCAGGTTCACCGCGGACACGAGGGAGTCGGCGAGCGGGCGCCCGTGGAGCAGTCCGGCGACCGCCACGGCCGCGGCGGACACCGTCGCCACCGGCAGGCTCGCCTTGGTCAGCGCCGACAAGCGCGCCTCGACGCCGGTCACCGGTGCCGCCTCCCGCGCGGTGGCCATGGTGCGGCCGGCCTCGGTGGCCGCCCCGGTGGCGACGACCACGGCGACCGCGTCCCCGGCGGAGACGGTGGTGCCCTCGTAGAGCATCGAGTGCCGTCCGGTGAGCTGCGAGGCGACCACCGGTGCCGGGTCCTTGGCCACAGGCAGGGACTCGCCCGTCAGCGACGACTCGTCGACCTCCAGACCGTGGGCCTCCAGGAGTCGGCAGTCGGCGGGGACCACGTCCTCGGGGCGCAGCAGCACGATGTCCCCGGGGACCAGTTCCTCGGCGGTGACCAGGCGCTCGCCGCCTCCGCGTCGTACGCGTGCGCCGACCGCGGAGCGGGCGGTCAGTTCGGCGAGGGCCCGCTCGGTCCGGACTCGCTGCACCCCGCCGACCAGTGCCGACGTGGCCGTGATCGAGGCGACCAGCGCGGCGTCGGCCCGCGATCCCACGACGGCGGCCAGGGCCGCGCCCCCGGCGAGGACCGGGGTGAGCGGGTTGGCCAGTTCTTCGAGGAACGCGGACAGCACGCCGGTACGGGGCGTCCCGGTCCCGGTGGGGTCCTTGGCGCGTGCCGCGGCGTCCTCGGCGCTGAGCCCGGCGCCGCTCGTACGCAACCGGTCCATGACCCTGGAGGTGGGCATCAGGTGCCAGGGCACGTCTTCGGCGGAGGGGGTGAGGGGGCGGGCGCACAACTGGCGGGCGCGCCAGACGCCGAGGCCGAAGGCGATCCCTCCGGCGGTGGTGGACGCCGTCTGGCCGCGCGCGCACGCGTCGGCGGCCCGTGCGCGCAGTGCGGCGACGGCGCCGATGCCGCCGCCGCTCGCGGCCAGGACGGCGCAGTCCCGGTCGACCTGGCGGGCGACGCCGACGCCCGCGAGGAGCAGCGCGACCGCGTCCAGGTCGGTGCCGACCAGCAGGTGGGCTCCCCAGGCGGGCGGCTCGCCCGCCGGGTGGACGCCGATGCCGCAGTCGGAGGCGCCCAGCGCACGCCGGTTGCCCGAGACCAGCAGTACGGTCGCGCCGTCCGCCTGCAACGCGCGTACGGAGGCGACGAGGTGGCCGTCGGCGGGCACCATCGCGTCGACGAAGCCGAGTTCCGGGCAGGGCTGGTCGGCGGCGAGCACCACGCGGATGCCGGAGCGGCGGGCGGCGGCGGTCAGGGCCTGCGCGCCCGGCAGCGTCTGCATCGCCGCTCCCGCGACGGCCATCAGACGGCGCTCGAAGGCGAGGCCCAGGACCAGTTCGCCGCCCTCGTCCCGCAGCCGTTCCGCGTCCCGTCGCCCGGTGCGGCCGGTCACCTCCAGGTCCTCCAGCGGGCCGAGCGACCAGCCCGTGCCGTCGTGGTGGACCTGTGCGGGCGCGGCCGGGTCGAACAGGGCGAAGAGGATGTCGGCCACTTGTTCGAGTTCGACGCCGTCGAGCAGGGCCAGGTCGGTCAGTTCGTACCGGCCGCTGCGCAACGCGTCCACGTCCAGGAGCACGGTGTCGAGCTGGCCCAGGCGGCGCAGTACACCGCGGTCCATGGCCACGACGCCGCGCAGTGCGAGGAAGCGGCCGAGGCTGGTGGCGAAGCCCTCGCGCCCGGCCTCCGGTGCCTTCGGCAGGCCGGCCAGCGCCACCGACAGCGCGCGCCGCGGTCCCGCGTAGGGCAGGGTCAGGGCGCCGACGGTGGCCCCGGCGGCCATGGCCCGTTCGGCATAGCCCGCCGTCAGGTCCTCGCGGGCCTTGGGCCGTTCCCGCACGATGGGTTCGGCGTGCGCGTGGTCCGGGCCCGGCACGAGGTGCGGCTCCGCGCGGGCCCACGCGTCGAGGGCGGCGTCGGCCTCCCGCCACTGGGCCAGGCGCTGGACGGTGTCGAGGACCAGGCCACCGCCGCGCGTGGCCATGCCCTGGAGGAGCGCGTTGAGTACGGGGACCAGCGCGTCCGAACGCTCCGCTCCGATGAGCCCGTGCGTCATCACCCTGCGCAGCCGGGGGTGGTACTGGACCGCCGTGGCCAGTGCGCCCACTTCGCCCGGCAGGGGCGTCCACGGGGACACGCGGGTGGCCGCCGTGAGCACCAGGCCCGCGAGGTCCGCCATGAGCACCGGAAGCGCCGGTCGCCTGTGGCGCCCCTCGGCCGGGTGGTGCGGTTCGGGGTGCCCGTGGTGGGGCACGCCCGGACCGTCGGTCATGGCGGCCCCCGCGGCCTCGGCTCGGGCGACGATCCGGATCAGTTCCCGCTGGGGTGGGGGCGGCGAGGCCAGCTCCACGACGACGCGCTCGGCGGGGGCGTTCAGCCGGGCCCACAGCACGCCGGGGTGGTCCTCGAGCGCGCGTTCCACGATCCGGCCCACCGATGCGCCGCTGGGTCCCCGTACGCCGCGCACCTCGATGTGGCAGCGTCCGGGACGGGACCAGACGTCCCGGCGCTCCAGGCCGAGCAGGACGGCGGCCGTGCCGGCGGCGCCGCGCACGGCGGCGGTCATCGCGCCGGCCAGCCCTCCGGCGAGCGCCGCGGGTAGCTGCGAGGGCACCCCTGACAGCAACGACATCCGCGCGCCACCTCCCGAGCAGGCCGGTCCCTCGGTCTCTCGTCCTGTTTCCGGTCATCATGACCCGCTCCGAAGGCCCCCGCCTGTGCTGCTGATCCGAACGGCTCCCGGCTCGCAGGCCTCTGAGCGCGCGGGTAGCTTGCACTCAGCGGGGGGCCGACGTCCCGGACCCACGAACGGATGTGAACCGTGACCACGCCGAAGACCCCCGGCAAACGCCCGGCCACGACGAAGACCGGGACGTCCCGCCCGGCCGCGAAGGCGACGCGCACCCCCCGCACACCCCGGTCCGGTACGCAGCCGGTCGCGAAGGCCGAGCGCGCGCCGCGGTCCTCACCTACGCAGCCGGTCGCGGCGTCGCCGAAGACGGACCCCGGCGGCCACACGATCACCCTCACCGTGCCGACGCTCGGCGAGGCCGCCACCCGGGCGCTCAACGCGGCGACGACGCCTGTGGCCACCGCCCGGCGCCTCCTGCCCGTCAAGGGCGGCCTGCCGCTGTACACGGGTCTCGGCGTCCTGACGGTCGCAAGCGTGATCGAATGGCCGGTGGCCCTCGGTATCGGTGTCGGCTACGCCGTTCTCCGGGCCCATGGCCACCTCGTCCAACGCCCCGCGCGGGAGCGGTGAGACGACGACTCGTACCCGCGGCCTCACCCACGGCGACAGCGGTCGCACGGTGTTCCGTGGCAGGGCACTGTGGAAGGCATGGGCGCCAGACGTCAACATGTCGCACGTGTCTGGCAGCCGTGGCTGTCGAGCCACGTGCTGCTGCTGATACCGATCACCCTCATCGTGCTGATCACGTTCGCCGACGTCGTGACCCCGCGCGACATCGTCCTCAGTCCGCTGCTGGCGATCGCGCCCGCGATCACGGCGTGGTTCGAAGGCCCCCGGGTGACCGCCTTCATCGGTGCGCTGGCCGTGGCGGGCCAGGCGCTCACCGGGTGGAGACACGATCTGCTGCTGTCCCGCAACATCCTGGCTCCGATGGCCGCTCTGGCGATCCTGTCGGGCGTGGTCGTGTTCTTCTGCGTGGTCCGTGACCGGCAGCGGCGTCAGCTCGCGCAGGTACGGACGGTCGCCGAGGCCGCCCAGCACGTCCTGCTGTGGCCGCTGCCCACCCAGCTCGGCCCGCTGCAGCTCGCCTGTCTCTACCAGGCGGCCGAGGAGGAGGCCGAGATCGGTGGCGACCTGTACGCCGCCGCTCGTACGGACAGCGGGGCGCGGGTGATGATCGGCGACGTGCGCGGCAAGGGCCTGCCCGCCCTCGGCGAGGCCGCCCTGCTGCTCGGCGCGTTCCGTGAGGCGGCCCATCAGCACGCCTCGCTGCCGCGGCTCGCCGCCGCGCTGGAGCACAGCATCGCCCGCTATCTCACGGACTTCGAGCCCGAGCACGAGGGCGAGGCGGGCGAGCGCTTCGTGACCGCTCTGCTGCTGGAGTTCCCCGACGACGAGCCCGTCATCCGGATGACCAGTTGCGGCCATCTCGCACCCATGCTGCTCGGCCCGTACCACACCGTGACCATGCCCAGCCTGCATCCCGCGCCGCCGCTCGGCATCGGCCTGACCGATCCCGACCAGCACGCTCTCGATGTGGTGCCGTTCGGCCCCGGCGACACCCTGCTGCTCTACACCGACGGGATCATCGAGGCCCGCGACCGGCACGGCACCTTCTATCCGCTGGCGGAACGCGCCGCCCAGTGGGCCGGCCACCACCCCGAGGCGCTGCTGCACCATCTCCAGCGCGATCTGATCGCGCACACCGACGGGCGGCTGGACGACGACGTGGCGCTCATCGCCATCCGTCGCACCCCGGTCCCCCACCCGGGCCACCACCTCGGGCGCACCTTCCAGACCGGCGCGTTCCGCTATCCCTCCGAGAGCACGGAGTCGTAGGGCTCCTGATCACAGGCGTCAGCCGTCGTACGGCCAGTCTTCCGTTCCGGGACCGCCTCCGGCGGTGAGGCGGCGATAGGCGGCTCTGGCATGGGCCAGCCGGGCGACCGTCGTCCCCACGAGCGCGGCGCCGAGCAGGCAGGCCAGCCAGCGCGTGTCACGGCCCTCGGCCCAGGTGAGGGTGCCGGCGGGCGGGATGGCGAAGCCGTTGAGGAACAGCCAGCACAGGACGGCCGTGCCGGGAGCGGCGGTGAAGCGTGCGCACAGGCTCAGCAGGACGGCCATCAGGGACAGCCCGATCAGAGCGAGGCCGGGGCGGTCAGGGCCCACGACGGTGTTGAGGGACACCACCAGTACGAGGGCACCGCTGAAGGCAGCGGTCCATATCAGCGGGGTGGCGACGGGCTCAGGGACGGGCCTGGCCCCGTTGCCGAGGGACACCCACTCGATCATGCAGATGCTTCCTTCCGATCGCACGGTCTCCGGCGATGTGTATGTACTCGCACACGTGAGAGGGTCCGCATCACAGCGGCCTGGTCGGCCAGTCGAGCAGCCGGGCGCCTATCACCGCGGTCTGCAAGGTGTAGCGGTGGGCGGGATCGGTGGGGTCGTAGTCGGTCATCGCGTGGATACGCGCCAGCCGGTAGGTCAGAGCGCGCACGCTGAGCGACAGCCGCCGGGCGGTCTCGGCGGCCACGCACCCGGTGTCGAAGTACACGGAGAGGGTCTCGAGCAGGGGCCGCGCCCCGCCCCGTGCCGCCGCCAGCGCCCCCAGGGTGTTGCCGACCAGGTCCACCAGCGCCTGCCGGTCCCGGGCCAGGACGGGGAAGACCAGCAGGTCGGCGGCGCGCAGCACGGGCTCGTCGAAGCCCATGCGCTGGGCGACGTCCAGGGCGTTGAGGGACTCTTCGTAGCTGTGCCCGATGCCGGTCACACCCGGCCGGGACCGGCCGATGGCGACCTGGCTGGTGCCCGTGGTGCAGGCGTAGACGAGCTTGGCGAAGTGGGTGAGGACGTCGTCCTGGTCGCCGGGGGCGATGCACAGCATCCGCCCCTCCTTCGTGGTGAACAGGATGCGGCGGTTCTCGAAGCGTGCGAAGAGTTCGCTCATGACCTGCCGGGGCACGGGGTCGGTCTCGTCGTACTTCTCCGGTCCCTCGGCCACCGCGACCGCGTGCGCGCGGGACAGGCGCAGTCCGAACCGCTCGGAGCGGGCCGCGAGATGGCCCGGTTCCCCGCGCCCGTGGAGCAGGTCGTCGATGAACTCGCGCCGGGCCGCCTCCTCCTTGCGGACGACGAGGCGCTGCGCGTGCTCGTATCCGTCGGCGAAGGCGTCCACCGCCTGGGCTATGACGGACAGGACGCTGTCCGGGTCGGCCGCCGCGGGCCAGCCTTCGCGGCCCGCGACGAGATGCGCCCGTACCAGGCCGCGCCAGCCGTGTCCGGCCTCGGCCGCGCGGGCGCCGAGGGCGCGTCGGGACTCGATCTCGTCGCGTGTGAGGCGCCGGCCGGTGGGCGCGGCGTCGGCCAGGATCTGCTCGAACCCTTCGAGGAACACCTCGGCAGCGTTCTGGACCATCCTGTCTTCCCCTTCCGGCGCGGGCCTCGTTCCGCGCGTGTTCACATAGGGCCGCGTCACATGGGGCCGCGTCACATAGGGCCGTATCACATACGGCCGTCCGGGTGAACGCCTTCCGGCCTGTTCGGCGGCCTCACACCCTGCGGCCTCAGCCTGTTCGGCGGCCTCACACCCTGCGGCCTCACGCCCTGCTCCTGCCCTGTCAGCCGTGCGCATGGGCCGCCTCGGCGTCGCGGGCGGCGGCGGTCTCGTCGCGAGGCTCGGGGGCGGGCCGACGGCCGATCCGGCGGGCGAGGGGTTCGGTCCAGCGGGCGGCGAGCGGTCCGAGGACGACCAGGATCAGGACGTACGCGGTGGCCAGCGGCCCGATCCGCGGTTCCACGCCGACGGCGAGCCCGGCGATGACGATGGAGAACTCGCCGCGCGCGACCAGGGTGCCACCGGCCCGCCAGCGGCCCTTGACCGAGACTCCGGCGCGGCCCGCCGCCCAGTACCCGGTGGCGACCTTGGTCAGCGCGGTGACGACGGCCAGGGCCAGCGCGGGGAGCAGCACGGGCGGGATGGCCGCCGGGTCGGTGCTCAGGCCGAAGAAGACGAAGAAGACGGCGGCGAACAGGTCGCGCAGCGGGGTGAGGAGGTTGCCGGCGCCCTCGGCGACCTCGCCGGACAGGGCGATGCCGACCAGGAACGCGCCCACGGCGGCCGAGACCTGGACCTCCTGCGCGAGTCCGGCGACGAGCAGGGTCAGGCCGAGCACGACCAGGAGGAGCATCTCGGGCAGTTCGGAGGAGACGGCGCGGCTCACCAGGCGGCCGTGGCGCAGGGCCACGTACAGGACGACGCCCACGGTGCCGAGCGCGACGAGCAGGGTGAGGGCGCCCCCGGCCGGGCTGACCCCGGCGAGCAGGGCGGTGAGGATCGGCAGGTAGACGGCCATGGCCAGGTCCTCCAGGACCAGGACGCCGAGGACGGCCGGGGTCTCGCGGTTGCCGAGCCGTCTGAGGTCGCCGAGCACCTTGGCGATCACGCCGGAGGAGGAGATCCAGGTGACTCCGGCCAGGGCGACGGCGGCCACCGGTCCCCAGCCGAGGACCAGCGCCGCGAGGGCGCCGGGGGTGGCGTTGAGGACCAAATCGACCACACCGGAGGGGTATTGGGTCTTGAGGTTGGTGACGAGGTCGGAGGCGCTGTATTCGAGGCCGAGCATGAGCAGCAGAAGGACGACTCCGATCTCGGCACCGGTGGCCACGAACTCCTCGCTGGCCTGCAGCGGCAGGATACCGCCGCGTCCGAAGGCGAGTCCCGCGAGGAGATACAGGGGTATGGGTGACAGGCCCACCCGGCCGGCGAGGCGGCCCAACAGTCCCAACGCGAGGATGGTGGCCCCGAGTTCGATGAGCAGCGCGGTGGTGTTGTGCACGGGCGTCTGACCTCCGTGGGATCGGTGCGGTGGCGGCGTCTGTGCCTGGCGGGGCCTGGCGGCGGGGCGGAGCACAGGAAGGTGTGCCGTGCCGTCGCGTGTACGCGGGGTCGCCTCCGGGGCCGGTCGGTCGCGCGCTGTCTTCCGGCGGGACGGTGCGCGAAGGGACCGGTGCGGGCGTGGGGGTGAACGAACGGCCCGTCCGTGCGGGCTGGTCGGGGTGGCCGCGGCGGCGGCTCACGTCAGCGCGAGAGGCGGATGCTCAGACCGCGCTGTCGGTATCAGGAACGCTGTCACGGGCGGCGTTGATCACGCGCACGTGGATGATCCGCCCCATGTCACGCCCCCCTCATATCGGGCCGGAACACCGGCCGTTGCCCCGATGACGAGCACTCTCACGCCCAGTGGGGGTAAGCGCTCGATAAGGAACTCTACCGCAGGGTAAATACCTAATATCGCACCAAGTGGCGCGTCAAGGCATCAGTCGAGCGCGGGAACGGTGTGAGAGAGGCCGATAACCGCCGGGGGCCTCGCGGGTGTTCGGCCCGCGTCGCCTCGCCGTGCGTCCGGGTCAGTGTTGTCCCAGGTCCCGGCCGTCCAGGGACAGTTCGTCCAGATCCTCCTGGAACTCCTCGGCGTTGAGGAGCAGCATCGGGTCCAGCCCGTCGGGCGGCCCGCCCTGACCGTCCGGCCCGAGCAGGGGCTGTTCGGTCCAGATGCACTTCCCCGTCGAGGTGTAGCGCGCGCCCCAGCGCTGGGAGAGCGCCGTGACGAGTTGAAGGCCTCGGCCGCCCTCGTCGTTCTCGGTGGCACGGCGGATGCGCGGCATCGTCAGGCTGCCGTCGAAGACCTCGCAGATCAGTTCGCCCGCGCGCAGCAGGCGCAGCCGGACCGGCCCCTGGGCGTGGCGTACGACGTTGCCGACCAGTTCGCTGGCGAGGAGTTCGGTGGTGGGGGTCAGGTTCTCCAGGCCCCAGGCGGAGAGTTGCTCCCGTACGTGCTGGCGGGCCTGCCCGGCCGCCTTCGGGTCCTTGGGGAGCGGCCAGGAGGCCATCCGCTCGTCGTCCAGGGCGTGCAGCCGGGCGATGAGGAACGCCGCGTCGTCCTCCGCCTGGCTGTCGGCGGGGAGCAGTTCGGCCTCCACGGCGTCGCACAGGCGCTCCAGGTCGGCGTCGAGGCCCTCCTCGTGGGCGGTGCGCAGGACGCGGGCCAGATCCGCCATGCCCGTGTCGACGTCCCGGTTCGCCGACTCGACCAGCCCGTCGGTGTAGAGCACGAGCAGGCTTCCCTCGGGGACCTTCAGGTCCACTGTCTCGAAGGGCGGGTCGGCGGCGCCCAGCGGCGGGTCGGAGCCCAACTGCGGGAAGTGCACGGTGCCGTCGGGGTGCACCAGGGCGGGCGGCGGGTGCCCAGCGCGGGCGATGGAGCAGACCTGGGTGGTGGAGTCGTAGAGCGCGTACAGGCAGGTGACGTACGACTCCTCGCCCATGCCGCCGACGATGTCGTTGAGGTGTCCCATGATTTCGTCGGGGGGCAGTTCGAGGTCGGCCAGGGTGTGGACGGCGGTGCGCAGGCGGCCCATGGTGGCCGCCTCGGGCAGCCCGTGGCCCATGACGTCTCCGACGACGAGGGCGACCTGTCCGCCGGAGAGCGGGATGATGTCGTACCAGTCACCACCCACGTCCATGCCCTGTCCGGCGGGGAGATAGCGTGCGGCGGCCGTGCACGCCGGGTCGTGGGGCAGGTCCCGGGGCAGCAGGCTGCGCTGGAGTTCACGGGACCGGGTGTGCTCGGCGTCGTAGAGCCGGGCCCGTTCCAGCGCCTGGGCGACGAGGGCGGTGATCGTGTTCAGCAGGGTGCGTTCCTCGTCGGTGAGGCGGCGGGGACGGTCGAAGCTGAGGACGTTCACCCCGAACGTACGGCCGGACGCGGTCAGCGGCAGGAACGCCCAGGCCTGCTTCTTCGCCATCGCGGCCAGATGGGAGAGTTCGGGTCCGTACGCGGTCATCTCGTGCACCGACGACACGAACAGGGGCGTGCCGGACAGGATCGTGCTCCAAGGCGGCTCGTTCGGTCTGCGCACATGGCCGTCGACGGCTTCGAGGAAGTCCTCCGGGTAGCCGAAGGCTCCGACGTTGCGCAGCCGGTCGCCCTCGACGGCCTGCACCAGCAGGCCGGTGGCGTCGAAGGGCGGCAGCACGCGCCAGGCGACCGCGTCCACCACGTCGCGCGAGGTCGTCGCCTTGGCGAGCGCCGTGGTCAACTCCGTGATGTGCGCGGCCCGTTCGGATGCCGCACGCTCGGCCGCCTCGCGCTCCTCCTCCATGCGCCGCCGGTCCGTGACATCGGTGAGGTAGAGGGTGCGGCCGTCGGCGCCCGGGACCAGCCGCAGGTGGTAGCAGCGCCCGGTGTCCGGCATGCGCAGATCGAAGCCGGAGGTCCGCTCCTTGGCGGCGGCCCGGCGGCAGTGGCTCTCCAGGTCCGGGATCCTGCGCAGGGCGGGGACGTCCCACAGCAGACGTCCGAGCAGCTCCTTCTCGGAGCAGTCCAGGGTGTGTTCCGCTTCGAGGTTGGCGAAGGTGATCCGCCAGTCGTCGTCCACCGCCAGGAAGCCGTCGCTCATGTACCGCAGGGCCCGGCCGAGCGCGTCGCGGGCGGATCCCTCCTTGCTCTCCCACACCACGCCCCGCATATGGCGGGGTCGGCCCTTGCTGTCGTAGATCACCCGGGCGCGGGTCTGCAACCAGCGGTACGTGCCGTCGGCGCGCCGTACCCGGTACTCGATCTCGTACGGGGAGTGGTCGCGGATCGCGCGCTGCGCCGCCGCGAACGTGGGGGCCAGATCGTCGGGGTGCATGTCCCGCATCCAGCCTTCCATCTTGCCGTTGAACTCGGCCGGATTGATGATGTACAGGTCCAACGCCGCCTGGTCCAGGATCAGTTCGTCGGTCTCGATGTTCCAGTCCCACGATCCGACCTTGACCTCCTGGAGGGCCTGCCACAGGCGCTCGCCGTTGTGCCCGGTCCGGGAGGGTCCGGCCGGTGGCGGCGCCTGGGCCATGCGTTCCTCGGCCCAGGCGACCACGGCCCGCAGGAAGTCCCACTGCCGGGGCGTGGGTTCGCCTCCCTCACTCGTCAGGACGGTGAGCACGGCGATGTTGCGGCCCCCGCCGGACAGCGGCAGGGCGACCAGGCCGGTGCCGGGCCAGGCGATGCCCTCCGTCGACGCCCACGGCCCCTG
This sequence comes from Streptomyces macrolidinus, assembly GCF_023887685.1. GTDB lineage: Bacteria > Actinomycetota > Actinomycetes > Streptomycetales > Streptomycetaceae > Streptomyces > Streptomyces macrolidinus. The sequence continues at coordinate 79,671 of NZ_JAMWMR010000021.1, forward strand.
GGCGTCGGTGGACATCAGCGGCGCCCACAGACCGTCGTCATGGTGCAGGGCACGCGCCGGGACCCTCGGGCTCTCCTGGTCGATGGTCTCCCAGGAGTGGGTGAGGGCGGAGGGAAAGCCGACCGACGAGACCAGGCGCAGCGCGGCCGTCGGGCCGCGCAGATGGATCGTGCCGCCCAGGGCGCCCAGCTCGCCCACGGCATGCTCCAGCGCCAGCCGGAACACCTCGCTTTCCGGGACACCGGGAGCCACCGCACTGAGCAGAGCCAGCCGTGCGTTCATAGTGCGGATTTTATCGTTATCCCACCATTTACAGCCATGCCGCACCAGAGCACCCGCTTCCGGCCACCCCCTCTCAGCGTCCTCTCAGCAGGTGCCCCACAGGCTGGGGCATGACGGGGGAACGACACGTCACGAACCGAGAAGCGACGAAAGGGAGCCCATGGCCTCCCACACCGCGGCCCGGCCCGTCATTCCGTCCGAGGGCCCCACAAGGACCACCCCGGCGACGGACACGGCCTCCCGACTGCACGAGTTCTTCGAATCCACCTGTGACCGCACCCCGTCCGCCGTGGCGCTCGTGTGCGAGCAGCGGCATCTGACGTACGCCGATCTGGAGGCACGCGCCAACCGGATCGCCCATCACCTGCGCGGCCTGGGCGTCACCTCGGGCACGCGGGTGGCGCTGCTGCTGCCGCGCTCCGTGGGCATGTACGCGTCGCTGCTGGGTGTCTGCAAGGCCGGGGCGACGTACGTGCCCATCGACCCGACGTCTCCACCGGACCGTGTCTCCTACATCCTGGGCGACGCCGAGGTGGCCGTCCTGCTGACGACCTCCGCTCTCGCGCCGGGGATACGGCGGGCAAAGACCTCCCGGGCCTGCCGGGTGATCGAGGTCGACACGTGGGCCGGTGAACTGGCCGCCCTCCCCACGACACGCCCCTCCCTCGGGCCGCAGGCCGCGGCCGACCCCCTCGCGTACATCACGTACACCTCGGGATCCAGCGGCAAGCCCAAGGGCGTGGAGATCGCCCAGTCGAGCATCTGCAACTTCCTGCGGGTGGTGACCCCTGTCTACGACGTCCGTCCGCACGACCGGGTGTACCAGGGCATGACCATCGCGTTCGACTTCTCGATCGAGGAGATCTGGCCGACCTGGTCCGTGGGCGCCACGCTCGTCGCGGGGCCGGCCGGCCCCGGGCGGCTCGGCGCCGAACTCGCCGACTTCCTGGAGGACACCGCCGTCACGCTGCTGTACTGCGTGCCGACGCTGCTGGCGACGATCCCGCGCGAGCTGTCGCGCATCCGCAGCATCGTCGTGGGCGGCGAGGCGTGCCCGGAGCCGCTGGTCGAGCGGTGGAGCAGACCCGGCCGCCGCATCCTCAACACCTACGGGCCGACCGAGGCCACGGTCACCGCGACCTGGCAGGAGCTGCGTCCGGACCGGCCCGTGACCATCGGGCGCCCGCTGCCGACCTATTCGGCGGTCCTGCTGGACGAACAGCGCCGGGCCGTGCCCGACGGCGCGGTGGGCGAGATCTGCCTCGGCGGTCCCGGCCTCGCGCGCGGCTATGTGGGACGGCCGGATCTGACCGCCGACCGCTTCATCGAGCACCCGCTGGCACCCCGTGGCGGTCGGCTCTACCGCACCGGGGACCTCGGCCGGATCGGTGACGGCGGGGAGATCGAGTATCTGGGCCGGGCCGATGCGGAGGTGAAGATCCGCGGCTACCGGGTCGCGCTCGGTGAGATCGACAACGTCCTGCTGGAGGAGCCCGGTGTGGCCGAGGCGGTCACCGCGCTCGTCGCGACGCCGGACACGGGAGCGGACACGGGACCGGACACGGGCGCCTCGCGGTCCGCGGACGGCGCGGGCGAGAACGGCAAGGTCCTCGCCGCCTACGTGGTCCGCGCGACGGACTCCCCGGGCCTGGACGGCGCCTCCGACGAAACCCTCGCCGCCCGCCTGCACGAACGCCTGCGGCGCGCGCTGCCCGCGTACATGGTGCCGTCGTTCCTCGACGTCCTCGACCGCCTCCCGGCCATGCCGAGCGGCAAGGTCGACCGCAAGCAACTCCCCGCGCCCACCGGCCGCAGGCTCGTGGGCACCGGTCATGTGGTGCCCGCACGGGGCGAACGGGAGACCCTGGTGCGGGACGTCTGGGCCCAGGTGCTCGGCATCCCCGCGCACACCCTGTCGGCCGAGGCGGACTTCTTCACCGACCTCGGCGGCCACTCCCTGCTCGCGGCCCGCGTCGTATCGCTGCTGCGCGGCCGGCCGGGCGAGAGCGGCGCCACACTGCGTGACCTGTACGAACACCCGACGGTGCGCGCGTTCGCGGCGCGGCCTGGCACCACGTCGGCCACGGCCCCCACGGCCGGGCCGCCCCGCCCCGCCCCGATCCGCCACGGCAGCCGCCGGATCGCGCTGACCGGTCTCGCGCAGGCCGGGGCGCTCTATGTCCTGCTGTTCGTGCTGACCTTGCCGGTATCCGTGTCGTACGCGGTCCATCACGGCACGGTCTCGGGCTGGACGGCGCTGCAGCCCTTGCTCGCCGTGCTGGCCGGCTACCTCGTCGTCCGCTGGATCGCCCCCCTCGCCCTGGCGCGCCCCCTGGCGGCGGGCATACGCCCCGGCAGCTACCCCTTGTGGGGCCTGACCTATCTGCGCCTGTGGCTGCTGAACCTGCTGCTGGTCGGCGTCAGCCCGTTGCGCGTGCTCAGCGGCTCACCGCTGATGGGCCCCTGTCTACGGCTGCTCGGCGCGCGCGTCGGAGCTCGCACCACGATCGCCACCAGCCTCGTCTCTCTGCCGACCCTGCTGAGCGTCGGCAGCGACACGGCGATCGGCTACGGCGCCTCCCTGCGCTCCTGGCACGTCGAGGACGGATGGGTCACGGTCGCCCCGATCAGCATCGGCGAGCGGGCGTACGTCGGCGCGGGCGCGGTGCTCGAACCGGGCGCGCGCATGGGGCACCGCTCGGGCGTCGGCGAGCAGTCCGTCATCGGCCAGGGCGAGGCGGTGCCCGCCGGAGCGCGCCGGGCCGGGTCGCCCGCGCGCGCTGTCGAGTCCCTGTCCCCCACCGTCGAGCGCATGCTGGGCAGACCCGGCGCCCCCGACCGCTGGCGGCCCCGTCATCTGGCCGGCGCGCTGCTCGGTCTGGCCTTCCTGGAGTCGGCCGCGCTGATGATGATCGCGCCGAGCGTCGCGCTGTTCTGGTTCATGTGGCTGCGCTGGGGCACGGGCGCGGGACTGGCCGCCACCGCGCTGTCCGGCCCGCTGTCCGTGGTCACGGTGTGCCTCGTGGTCGCCGTCGGCAAGCGCGTGATCCTGCCGCACGTGCCCACCGGCATCCATCCGGCGCGCTCCTCGCTCGGCGTGCGCAAGTGGATCGCGGACAAGCTGCTGGAGTACAGCCTCACGTTCACCAACCCGCTCTACGCCACCCTCTACACCGTGCCGTGGCTGCGGCTGCTCGGCGCGCGCGTCGGCCGGGGCGCCGAGGTGTCCACCACCGCGTACATCGATCCGGACCTGCTCACCCTCCGGGACGGCAGCTTCGTCGCGGACATGGCGAGCGTGGGCGCCGCCGCCTTCGGGGGCGACCGGATGGCGTTCGGGCCCACCGAGGTCGGCAGCCGCGCCTTCGTCGGCAACGCCGCGCTCGTACCGGCCGGGACGGAGCTGGGAGCGGGCTCGCTGGTCGGCGTGGGCACGGTCCCGCCGCCGGACGGCGCCGCCGACGGCACCACCTGGCTGGGCTCGCCCGCGCTGCGGCTGCCGGTGCGCCAGAGCAGCGGCTCCTACCCGGAGGAACTGACGTTCCGGCCGACCCGCAAGGCGGTCCTCGGCCGCCTGGGCATCGAGTTCTTCCGCGCCACCATGCCCGCCTCGCTGCTGGCCGCGAGCGCCTACCTGTATCTCCTCACGCTGTCCGGCCTCACCTCCCGTACGGGGCTGGTGACGGCGGTCCTCGTGTCACCGCTCCTCGCGATGGGCGCGGCGGGCGCGGTCGTCCTGTACTGCGCGGCGGTCAAGCGTGTCGTCGTCGGGACGTACCGGCCGCGCGTCGAGCCGCTGTGGAGCCTGTTCGTACGCCGTACGGAGTTCGTCACCGGTCTGTTCGAGGCCGCCGCGGTCCCGGCCGGGGTCGGTACGCTGGTGGGGACACCGTTCCTGCCCCCGGTGCTCCGCCTCTTCGGCGCCCGCATCGGCCGGCGTACCTGGATCGGGACCACCTTCCTCACCGAGTTCGACCTGGTGGAGGTGGGTGATGACGCGGCGGTCGGGATGAACGTCTCGCTGCAGACACATCTGTTCGAGGACCGGGTCATGAAGATGTCGACCGTGACCGTCCAGGCCAGGACGAGCATCGGCACCCGCGCGATCGTGCTGTACGACGCGGTGGTGGGCGAGGACGTCCGGCTCGGGGCGCTGTCCCTGGTCATGAAGGGTGAACGCCTGACACCCGGGACCAGTTGGCGCGGGCTCCCCGCCGAGGGAGTGGCCGAGCGGGCCGAGGACCTCGACGGCGACGGGACGCGATGCGCGGCGATGACGGAGGCGGGCCCGTGAGGTTCCCATGGCGACGGCGGGGCGGTGAGCACCGGGTGCCGGATGCCGGGACGCCCGGCGAGCAGGGCCGCCCGCTCGCGCTCGTGTACCGGGGCCGGGCCTCCTCGCCCGGTTGCCCCGAGGCGGTCGCGGAACTGCTCGCCGCCGGGCCCTGGAACCTGGACGTCCGCTTCACCGGGCCGCGCGAGGAGCTGCCGCTGACGGCCGAGACGCTCTCGCACGCTCTCGTGTACGCCCAGCCGGGCGGCGGCACGCTCTCCCCCGCGTACCGCAAGCTGCGGCGGCAGCGCGACGCGATCCGTGACTTCGTCCAGGGCGGCGGCCGGTACCTGGGCTTCTGCCTGGGCGCCTATCTGGCCGGGGCGACCCCAGGGTTCGACCTGCTGCCGGGCGACACCGACCAGTACATCTCCGCACCCGGATGCACGATCCACCACGACGGCAACACACTGGTCGAGGTGGCGTGGCGGGGCCGGCCCCGCACGGTGTTCTTCCAGGACGGGCCGTACTTCGTCCTCGACAAGGACGCAGATCCGGAGGTCCTCGCCACCTATCCGAACGGGCTGCCCGCCGCGCTGGTGACGCCGTTCGGGTCAGGCCGCGTGGGCGTCACGGGACCGCACCCGGAGGCCACGGACGACTGGTTCACCGACTACGGCCTGCCCGTCCAGAACAACCGCGACCTGGCCGTGGACCTGGTGGACACGGTGCTACGGGGACCGCGCCGCTGACCACGAGTGTCAGCACTGCCTGAGCACGCGTGTCAGCGCTGTCTGATCGCCGAGATGTCGAACACCAGCTTGATCTTGTCCGAGACCAGCACACCGCCCGTGTCCAGCGCCGTGTTCCAGGTCAGGCCCCACTCCGAGCGCAGGATCTGCGCCGTGCCCTCGAAGCCGACGCGCTCGTTGCCGAACGGGTCCTTGGCCGCGCCGTTGAACTCCAGGTCGAGGGTGAGGGGCTTGGTGGTGCCGAGGATCGTCAGTTCGCCGGTCATGCGGTACAGCCCGCCGCCCAGGTCCTCCGCCCGGGTGGAGCGGAACGTCATCGTCGGGTACTCCTCGACCTTGAAGAAGTCCGGGCTGCGCAGGTGGTTGTCCCGGTCCGGCTGACCCGTGTCGATACTCGCCACGTTCACCTCGACGAACGCGCTGGACTTCGACGGGTCCGTACCGTCCAGCCGGAGCGTGCCGGTGAACTCGTGGAAGCTGCCCTTCACATTGGTGACCATGGCGTGGCGCGCCACGAAGCCGATGGAGGTGTGTGCCGGGTCGAGCATGTACTCGCCCGTCAGGGCCGCCAGGTCGGTGGTGGCCGTGGCGGCGGACCCGGGGCCGGTGGCCCGGTCGGTCATGGCCGCCGTCTCGGGCGTGGCCTTGTGCTTGCGGCTGAAAATACCCATGACGTGCTCCTCGGGCGGTGCGCGGGGCGTGCGTCGGGGACCCCGCGGCGTCAGGAGGTCGAACTTCCGGCGCTACGGACGTTACGCCGGGTTGCGACGTTCTGCCCTCCGGCGATGACTCGGCGGACCTCGCTCAGGTGAGGTCGGCGACGATCCGGCGGGCGGCTTCGGTGATCAGGGACTCACGGGGCGGTGTGTGGTAGCCGGGCCGGTCGGACATGAGGGCCAGTACGAGCGGGGCGCTGCCGGTCGGCCATACGAGGGCGATGTCGTTGGCCCTTCCGTAGTCCCCGGTCCCGGTCTTGTTGGCCACCTTCCATCCCCGGGGCAGCGCGGCCCGGATGCGGCGGGGGCCTTCGTTGCGTTCGAGCCAGTCCTTGAGCAGGGCGCGCTTGTCCGCGCTCAGTGCGTCGCCCAGCAGCAGCTTCTGGTGGTCGGTGGCGATCGCCCGGGGCGTGGTGGTGTCGCGCGGGTCCTCGATGCCGTGCCGGTTCAGCTCGGGCTCGTAGTCGTCCATCCGGCTGTGGGGATCGCCGAGTTCGCGCAGATAGGCGGTCAGCTTCACCGGGCCCCCGAGGTCGCGCATCAGCAGGTTGGCGGCCGTGCCGTCGCTGTGGCGGAGGGCGGCGTCACACAGATCCCTGATGGTCATGCCGGTCTCGATGTGGTCCTTGGTGATCGGCGAGATCGAGTTGACGTCGGCCTTGGTGTAGGTGACGTGGTGGTCCAGGTGGGCGAGCGGGTTGCGGTGCAGGACCGCCGCCGCGGCGAATGTCTTGAAGGTGGAGCAGAACGCGAAGCGTTCGTCGGCACGGTAGGCCATGGTGGCACCGCTGCCGGTCGCCAGCGCGTACACGCCCAGCCGCGCACCGTGCTCGCGTTCGAGCTCCGCGCACCACGTGGCGTCCACCGTGGGGGCGGGGGAACGGGAGGGGCCGCGCCCCTGCGTCGAAGGCGGCGTGGGCGCCGCGCGCTCCTCCGCGCCGCAGCCCGCCAGGGGCAGCAGAGCCGCGGTCATCAGGAACGCGCGACGGGACGGCCCGAACTCTTCGAAGGACATGCGGCGTTACCTTCTCTCGTCCGACCTGACTCAACGCGCCCAGCGGCGCACAGGTTACGCACACCGCCCGACCGCCCTCGCCGAACCGCCGATCGCCCCTCCGTACCGCTCTGTTACCGTGGTCCGCGACGCGGGGTGCCCGAACACCGGGCTGAGATCACACCCGTTGAACCTGATCTAGTTCGGACTAGCGAAGGGACGTCGTCGTTGACTGCTGTTCCCAAGGTGCTGTCGATCGCCGGCACCGATCCCAGCGGTGGCGCGGGAATCCAGGGCGATCTGAAGACGTTCTCGGCCCTCGGCGGCTACGGCATGGCCGTGATCACCGGGCTGGTCGCCCAGACCACCACGGGTGTGCGCGAGATACTCGAGGTGCCCGCGGCGTTCGTCCACGCGCAGTTGGAGACGCTGCTGACCGACGTCCCCGCGGACGCGGTGAAGATCGGCATGCTGGGCGAGGCGTCGGTCATCCATGCCGTCGCCGCGGCGCTGGACCGGTTCTCCCCTCCGTACGTCGTCCTCGACCCGGTCATGGTGGCCACGAGCGGCGACCGGCTGCTGGCAGCGGACGCGGTGGCCGCGCTGCGTGAGGTCCTGCTGCCCCGCGCCGATCTGATCACGCCGAACCTGCCCGAGGCCGCGGACCTGTTGGGCGACCGACCGGCCACCGACATCGCGGAGATGCGCGACCAGGTACGGCGGTTGCACGCGCTCGGGGCCCGGCGCGTGCTGCTGAAGGGCGGCCATCTCGACGGCGTCACGTGCGTGGACGTCTACAGCGAGGGCGACCGCCCGGTGGAGATCGCCGTACCACGGATACCAACGCGCCATACCCATGGCACCGGTTGCACGCTGTCCTCGGCCATCGCGGCGCTGCGGCCCGGCAGTTCGGACTGGCTCACGGCCGTCCGGGAGGCCAAGGACTACCTCACGGGGGCCCTGCGCGCCGCCGACACCCTGCACGTCGGACAGGGGCGCGGGCCGGTCCACCACTTCCACGCGCTCTGGCGGGACGAGCGGGACGAGGGGCACGCTCTCGTGCGGTGAACAGGCGCCGGACGCCACGAACTCACAGCATGCGCAGCACGCCCACGACCTTGCCGAGGATCTGGGCCCGGTCGCCGCGGATCGGCTCGTAGGCCGGGTTGCGGGGCATGAGCCACACTTGCCCGTCCTGGCGGCGCAGTTGCTTGACGGTGGCCTCGTCACCGAGGAGCGCGGCGACGATATCGCCGTGGTCGGCGCTGTCCTGTCGGCGGACGGTGACGATGTCGCCGTCGCAGATCGCCGCGTCGATCATGCTGTCACCGGACACGGTCAGGGCGAACAGGTCGCCCTCGCCGCACAGTTGGCGTGGCAGCGGATAGACGTCCTCCACCATCTCCTCGGCCAGCAGGGGCGCCCCGGCGGCGATCCGCCCGACCAGGGGCACCTCCACCGGCGGCACGGCCGTCGTGTCCAACTCGGGCGCCCAGGACGGCCGTACCTGGTAGGCGCGCGGCCGGTTGGGGTCGCGGTACAGGATCCCCTTGCGTTCGAGGACCATCAACTGATGCGCCACCGAGGAGGTGCTCGCCAGGTGCACGGCCCGCCCGATCTCGCGCATCGAGGGCGGGTAGCCCTGCCGCTCGACCGTGTCGGTGATGAACCGGACGATGTCTCTCTGACGGGGCGTCAGTTCGCCTTCGACGGCTCCGCTGCCCGGCGGCCGGCCCCGGCGTGCTCGCGGGCTGCTCTCCATCTCGGCACCTCCGTACACGATCGCGCGCAAGGCGACCCTATCCCGCCTCCCGCACGGGCGGAACACCCACCGCGCGCGCATGGGATCATGGTCGGGAACCCGGTGCGCAGACCGCATCGCCGAAGGAGGACACCCCCGATGTTCGACGCGCTGAAGAACCTCAAGGACAAGGCCGAGGAACTCGCCGAGACCCACGGCGAGACCATCAGCCAGGGACTGACGAAGGTCGGCGAGTTCATCGACGACAAGACCGACCACAAGTACAGCGACAAGATCGACACCGGGGTGGAGAAGGCCCAGGACTTCGTCGAGCACCTGGGCGAGAAGAAGTCCTCGGACTGAACCGGGCCACGCGGCCGTCCACGCCTTCCTGCGCCCGGCGAGGTCGCATAGTCTGGAAGAGTTCTTCGCTGTGAAGAGTTCTTCAATTCACCAACCGCCGTGCACATGGGCCGTTCGGGAGGAGGCCCGGATGCGCGAATCCGAGTTCGCCGAGGCGATGCTCCAGCGGATACGGCAGGCGCGGGCGGCCGACGACGTCTTCGCGGAGGCCGTCGCGCAGGACGAGTTGGAGGACGCCGTGCGACTGGCCCGGCGGCACGGGATCCGCGTGGCTGACACCGACAGGCAAGAGGAGTGATCCGGGTGCCGGTTCCGCTGTACGAGGCGAAGGCGGAGTTCTTCCGCATGCTGGGGCACCCGGTGCGCATCCGGGTCCTGGAACTGCTCCAGGACGGCCCGAAGCCGGTACGGGATCTGCTCGCGGCCATAGAGGTCGAACCGTCCAACCTGTCCCAGCAGTTGGCCGTGCTGCGCCGCTCCGGCATCGTGACCGCGACGCGCACGGGCTCGACGGTCGTGTACGAACTGGCCGGTGGCGATGTGGCGCAGTTGCTCGCCGCCGCCCGCCGGATCCTCGCCGTCCTGCTGGCCGGACGCCAGGATCTGCTGGCGGAACTCCGCTCGGGGGAGACGGCGCCTTGAGAGGCGCGGGCAGGTTCCGGCTGCCCTGGCGCCGGGAACGACGGACCGCGGCCCCCGCACCCCTCCCGTCGCCCGTACGACGCCATGTCGCCTCGGTGGAGTTGGGCCCGCGGGCGGTAGGACGCGCCCGGGAAGCCGTGGCCGCGCAGTTGCCCGCGGCCGGGGTCGCTCCGGGGTCGGCGTTCGCGGACGCGGTGCTGCTGGTGGTCAGCGAGCTGGTGGCGAACGTCCTGCGGCACGCGGACCGTTCACCGGTGATGGACGTCGGACTGACGGCCTCGGGCGGGCATCTGGTCGTCGGTGTGGCGGACGCAGAGCCGCGACTGCCGGACCTCAGCGAGGAGGGCATGGGGGCCGGGCTGCGGATGGTCACGGAACTGGCCGCCGAGTACCACGGCGAGGTCAGCGCGGAACCGGCCGTCGACCGCAGCGGCAAGGTGGTCCTCGTACGGTTCGAACTCCCCGCGGAGCGGGCGTAGGCGAGCGGGGAGCACGGGATGAACCTCTGCCGCAAGGGGCCGACCGGCCCTGTGTGCACCCCTGTCGGCCGGTGGACCGCCGTCCTTCGAGCGGGGAAGGATCAGGTGTTCCCGGGGGTGGCCGCTTCCCATGGCCCACCCCCCGTGCCACCGTGCCGGAACAGGTTCGGCGCGTAGGCAGCGGAGGAAGGACTGCCGTAAGTGATCGCTCTTGTGGGTCACCCCGATCTCACCGCGCCCACCCTGGCGATGCTGGAGGAGGAACTGCGCCGTCGGCTGGCCGACTTCGCGCGCGCGGGACGGGCCGGGCTGGTCCGTGCCGGTCGGGGACTGCCGCTCGTCTTCGGCCGGGCGGCCCGTGCCGCGGGCCTGCCGCTGGTGACCGTGCTGCCCGCCAGGAAGGGGCTGCCCACGGTGCTGAAGGAGGCCGACCTCAAGGCCGCCGGTGAACTCCTGGTGCTCTCCGAGCAGGTACGGCTGCTGGAGTACGACCCGGCCGACCGCGGCGCCTGCGTGGGCGCGGACGAGAGCGTGCTCCGCGCCTGCGAACGGCTGCTGGCGGTGTGGGACGGCTCCCCGTCCAACGGCAGGGACGCGACGGCGCACCTGGTGGCCTACGCGCGCAGCAGCGGCATCGCCGTGGACGTGTTCTGGCCCACGGGCGCCCGGCGCATGGCCGCGGAGGAGGCGTCGTGAACCCTGTGCGTGCCGAACGGGGCGTCGCGGCCCACCACATGGTGGAGGTGAGCCGCGACGAGGCCCTGCGGCTGCTGGGCACGGTCGAGATGGGCCGGGTGGCCTTCACCGAACAGGCGCTGCCCGCGATCCGTCCGGTCAACCACGTGGTGGGGGACGACGGCACCATCGTGATCCGCACCCACACCGGCTCCACCCTGCTCGGGCACTCCCTGGCCTCCGAGGTTGTGGCCTACGAGGCCGACCGGATCGACCCGGTCACCCGCACCGGCTGGAGCGTCGTGGTCACCGGGGTCGCGTCCCGGGTGACCGCCCCCGACGACGTGGCCCGCTACCGGCGTCTGCTGGTCCCATGGGTCAACGCCGAGATGGCTCATGTGGTGCGCATCGTCCCCGAGTTGGTGGCGGGCTACCGCCTCGAAGCGGCGCCCTCCTAGGACGTCCGCCCTGGGGTGATGACACGTTCACACCCGTTCGAATCAAGGCGTTCTGCTGTGGGCTAAGCCTGTCGCGGTCGGGCGGGAGAGGCGACAGGATCGGGCCATGCAGCCGATCTTCGTTCTCGTGCACAGCCCGTCCGTGGGCCCCTCGACCTGGACCCCCGTGGCCGACCGTCTGACATCGGCGGGGTACCGGGTACAGGTGCCGTCGCTGCTGCACGTGGGTGAGGGTGCCCCGCCGTTCTGGCCCCGCGCCGTCGACGCCGTACGCGACGACCTGCGCCGGGTCCCGGCCGACACCCCGGTCGTCCTGGTCGCCCACAGCAACGCGGGCCTGTTCCTCCCGGCGATCCGCGCGGGCCTCGACCACCCGGTGGCCGCCTCGGTCTTCGTCGACGCCGCGCTGCCCGCCCGCGACGGCGAGACCCCGGTGGCCACGCCCGAACTGCTGGACTTCCTGCGCCCGATGGCCGTGCACGGCGTCCTGCCACGCTGGACCGACTGGTGGGACGAGGCGGACATCGCCCCCATGTTCTCCGACCCGGTGATGCGGAAGACGGTCGTCGAGGAGCAGCCCACGCTGCCGCTGTCCTACTACGAGCAGCGCATCCCGGTCCCCGCCGGCTGGGACGACCACCCCTGCTCGTACCTGCTGTTCGGGCCGCCGTACGAGGAGCTCGCCGCCGAGGCGCGCGAGCGCGGCTGGCGCGTGGCACATCTGCCCGGCGAGCATCTCCACCAGATCATCGACCCCGCGGGCACGGCACGGCACCTCGTCGAACTCACCACGACGACGTGACCCGCCTCCGTACGGACGGCTGCTGCCCCGCCTGTCGGGGCACTAGTCAAGACATCCCGTCAGCCGCTCATAGGCACGGTGGGCGTCGGCCAGCAGGTGCTCGGCCTCGCTGCGGGTGCCGCAGTCGGTGACCTCGTAAGGGGTCCGTGGCTGCAAGCGGGTCAGGACGGCGGCCCAGGCGTCCAGGGCGGCGGGCCGGTGCGCCGGGTCGTCGGTGTCCGCCGAGCCGCCGACGCGCGGGTCCTCGGCCACGCACAGCAACACGCGAGCCACCGGGAGCGGCTGCGAGGAGGCCAGGTGCAGGACGGCCAGCGGCAGCGCCGGGACGGTGGCGCCGGGCAGGGCGGGTTCGGGCATCAGCACCAGGGCGTCCAGCGGGTGCCCCTCGTCCAGGGTGTCGGGGATGTGACCGTGCCCGACCGGCCGGCCGCCGGAGGTGAGACGGCCGGACACGACGTCGTCGACCGTACGGAGGGCGGACGAAGCGGTGGCATCGATGTCGACGGTGATCCGGAGCATGTCCCGACCTCCTCACACACGGGTCCGGTCGGAAGCTGGTCGGAAGCTGAAGACCGGCGGTACACCCCTCCGCCGTATACCGGCAGTCTCCCGCCGTCCCTCCGGGGCGGCAACCATGGGCCGTCCGCGCCCCGCCCGAGCTGCGGGCCGCCCGAGGTCGGCGCATGGTAGTCGTATGAGAGGGCGCCGTCCACCTGTGGTCGTACTGCCGCTGTCGCCGGACGGTGGTCGACGGGTCACGATCCACGGCGAGCGCATGGGCATGGCGTACAGCCTGTTCGACGTGATGGACTTCCTGCACCGTGCCGGGCTGCCCACCACGGACACGGCCGTCGACGACCCCGAACTGATCGAGTGGCGCGGCGGCGGACCCTACGACTGGAACGACACTCCGTAGGGCGCACCCCGACCGTAGCGGCACACGTCGGCAGTCCCGCCCTACGCGTTCCCGCCTCCCGGCACCCGCAGTGTGAACCAGCCGACCTTGTGGCCGAACAGCCACACCAGCCCCAGATACAGATCCGGTGCGGCTTGCCGGATCTCGTCCCGAACTCCCTGTGCCAGAAGGGATGTTCGGGAGTAGTCGACGACGATGCAGTCCTGTCCGTCCAGTTGGCTCGGTCCCACCGTGACCGTGCCGACGACGGCGAGCAGGTCCAGCGGTGTGAGCCGGTTGCTCAGATGGCCGTCCGGGCTGAAGAGCTTGCCGCGCCACAGGTTCAGTCCCACGAACACGGCGAGCAGCCGGGCTCCGACGCTCCCCGCCCAGGGGAGAACGGCCGTGCCCTCCATCGGGCCCTTGGGGATCTCACCGGGCGGGCTGGTACGGAAGATCTCCTCGAGTTCCTCTTCTTCGGCCTTCAGCAGCTCGATCTCGTCGAGTACCACGGTGGTCCTCCTGGCCGTCGCCATCGCCGTCACGCTCACACCCCGTCTCTGACCGCTGGGATCACCGCTTCACGCGATCCGCCGCGTGCTCCACCTTGACCGCGGGCGGCGGGGCCCACCACCGCTGGTGCGCTGAACGGCCGCACCGGTAGCCCCCGAGGTGGTGTGACGCACGCGCGCGAGGGAAGTCAGGGTGCGCCGGATGCTCCCGCGCGCCCCCCTTGTGGTAGTTCGCCGGGGACACCCGTGTGGGCAGTGTTCGTGGCGTAGTCACAACTTGGCGTTCTTGAAGGGACCTTGCGCACATGAACCGTCGCATCGCTCACCGGGCCGGGCTCGCCGTCTCCACCGCGCTGGTGACCGGCGGACTGCTGGCGGCCACGGCGCCCGCCGCCCTCGCCGCGCCCGCGAAGTACTCCCAGTCGGCCGCCGCCGGGGAGCTGCGGAAGGCGGGCGTCACCTGGACCTCCTCCGGCGGATGCAGCAACCGGAACAACTCGAAGTGCACCTCCTTCGAGCAGATCAACAGGACGACCGTGTCCGGGGTGATCGCCTTCAAGAGGGCGAGCCACTGCGCGGTGACCATCACCGGCGGCACGGAACGGGGGCACGCCGGCGGCACGTACAGCCACTGGAACGGCTACAAGGTCGACGTCCGGGTGACCTCCTGCGTGGACAGGTTCGTGACCAAGTTCCACTACATCGGCGAGCGGCACGGTGACCGGGCGCGGCAGTACAAGTCACCCGCGGGCAACATCTACGCGCGCGAGGGCTCGCACTGGGACATCACCTACTACAACGGCAGGGCCTGAGCCCGAGCGAGGGGGCCCGGTGACGGCACCGGTCCCCCACGGCCGCTACCCCTTGACCACTCCGAGCGGCACCAGACGGGCCACCATGCGGGCCAGGCCCGCGCCCTCGGTGGCGCGGGCGACCGCGTCGACGTCCTTGTAGGCGTCCGGGGCCTCCTCCGCGAGCCCGCGCCAGGACGACGGCCGTACGGAGATGCCCCGCGACTCCAGGTCGCCGCGCAACTGCTCGCCGCGGACCTGGCGCAGCGCCTCGTGACGGCTCCACACGCGTCCCGCGCCATGGGCGGAGGACCAGAAGGCGTCGTTGCCGTCGGCGCCGACCATCACGTACGAGGCGGTGCCCATCGTGCCGGGCACCAGGACGGGATGCCCGGACTCGACGAGGCCCTCCGGAAGGGCCGGGTGGCCGGGGGGCAGCGCCAGGGTGGCTCCCTTGCGGTGGACGCACAACCGGCGCGGTACGCCGTCCACGTCATGGGTCTCGATCTTGGCGGTGTTGTGCGAGACGTCGTAGACCAGGTCCAGTCCCGCCTTCGCGGCGACGGCGAAGGCGTGGCGCGCGGCCTCGGCGAGCAGTTGCCGGTTGGCGCGGCCGTAGTTGGCGGCGGCTGCCATCGCCCCGAGATACCCGCGGCCCGGTGAGGAGACGACGGGCGCGCACGCGAGTTGCCGGTCGGGGAGCTGGATGCCGAACGAGCGCAGCGACTGGTCCATGACGCGGACGTGGTCGGTGCACACCTGGTGGCCCAGGCCGCGCGACCCGCAGTGGATCATGACGCACACCTGCCCGGTGTGCAGCCCGAAGACGGCGGCGGTCTCGGCGTCGTACACCTGCTCGACGGCCTGTACTTCCAGGAAGTGGTTGCCGGATCCCAGGCTGCCCACCTGCTGCAGCCCCCGTTCCACGGCCCGCTGCCCGACATGCGACGGGTCGGCCCCTTCCAGGGCCCCTCGGTCCTCGCAGCGCTCCAGGTCGCGGGCCACGCCATGGCCGCACTCGACCGCGTACCCGGCCCCCTCGACCAGCAGCTTCTCCATCTGCGCCCGGCCGGACAGCTTCCACAGCCCGCCGCGCCCCGTGCCGCGCGGAACGGTGTCGCCGAGGAGATCCATCAGCGCGCGCATCCTGGGCGCCAGGGACGTACGGTCGATGCCCGCGGCGAGCAGCCGTACCCCGCAGGAGATGTCGAATCCGACCCCGCCGGGCGAGACCACTCCCCCGGCGTCGACGTCGGTGGCGGCGACCCCTCCGATCGGGAAGCCGTATCCCCAGTGCACATCCGGCATGGCGTACGAGGCGCGCACGATGCCGGGCAGGGTCGCCACGTTGACGACCTGCTCCAGCGCCTTGTCCCCGACGGCCTGCGGCAGCAGCTCCTCGGTCGCGAAGACCACACCCGGCACCCGCATCCGGTCCTGCGGCTCGATCCGGAACCGGAACGGGCCCTCCCGCACCAGCGTGATGTCGTCCATACCCGTCACCACCCGTCGATGGGTCGCCGTCCCGGGCCGCGCGCTTCCGGACCCGGGCCGTCGGGCCGCTCAGGAGGCCGGTTGGAGAAGGAGGTTCCGGATGCCGTGCGGGACCTGTTCCAGCGCGGCCTCCAGTTGTCCGGGAGAGACCCGCTCATGGACGGCGGTGGTGACCGCCGCGGCCATCTCGGGAACGTCCTCGACGGAGACCCTGGCTTCCTGTGAGAAGCGGTTCACATAGCCGTCGCGGTCGTACTTGATCGGGACGACGCTGGGGTTCCAGCCGTCGTAGTAGGCGCCGCGCATCACCTCGGGAAGCTGGGCGGCGAAGTGGGCGGCCACATCGACGGTGAGCCGGTCCCTGAGCGTGTGCAGCCAGGTCCGTAGGACCCGGTGGGCGAGATGGCGGTCCTCGGTCCCCATACTCTCGGCCACCGCCTTCAGCCACACGTTCGCGGTGTGGACGGTGTGGTTGAAGTCCGACGGGTGTGTGGCGGACATGAGTCTTCCCCTTCCGGTGCGCCCGTGGGATCCGGGCGGTTCGCGGAATACGGCCCCTGGGCGGACGCGGGCTTCTCGCCCTGCTGTGCTCGCCCCTGTGTGGAAGAGACGGTGGCTTCGGCGGCTCCACGCGCACCTGCCCCGTGGCGTCCATCGTAGGGCGCGGGGCACCGGTCGGCAGCCGCACCGGGGTGGCGCGGGCGGACGGCGGACGGGCGGTGGCGGCAGCGCTCAGACGTCGAGTGTCACCGCGCAGGTCCAGCCCTCGGGCCCCGGACGGAAGTCGAGCTGGTGCAGCGTGACCGCCTTCGGTACGGCTCCCGTCGACGGCAGTGTGTCGATGTCGGCCATCCACAGACCGACGCGCACACCGTCCGCGACCGCGACCGGTGTCACCTCGACCGGGATCTCCCCCTCGGTGTCCAGCCGGTAGAGGATCTCCTCCAGCAGGGCCACGAGCACGTCCTCGTCCCGCTCCCCTCGCACCACGACCTCCCTGTCCCGGACCCCGACCGCCCCGGTCAGATCCAGGAACGACTCGCAGACGGCCCGTACCGCCTGCGCCAGACACTCCTCGCGGGTCGGGGCCCACGCCTCCACCCGCAGGTCCGCGGTGTGCGGAACACCGCGATGGCCGCTGCTCCGCATGGCGTCTCCCTGTGGGTGGGTCCGTACGAGCCTCGGCCGCTATCCGTGGTGATGCGGAACCATGGCTCCACCACCGGCCCGCACCGCCTCCACCACCTCCTGGTGCAGCTCACGGCTGTCCCGCTCCGACGGGCACGGCACGGGGCTGCCGGCGAGGGTGTACCACTGGGAGGCGCCGCTGTACTGGACCGCCACATCGATCTGATGGCCGTCCCAGGTGGTGTGCACGGTCAGGTCGCCCGTCACTGTCCCGGCCTCGTCGGTGCGGGCTCCGCCCGGTCCGGTGAACACCCCCGTCGTCGTCCATGATGCCCACAGCATGACCATCAGCCTTCCTTCCTGACCGCGGGCACCGTTCCGCACGGTTCACCACGGGAACCTCGCCCTCGGGGTTCTGGTTCCATGGTGGCCCCACCACGCCGACCCGGCCCCACCACGGAGGCGCTCGAGGGTTTCCTTGGTGAGATGGCGAAGCGGCACGCGAGGTGCCCCGCCGAAAGGCGAACTCCCCCACATGGGTGTAGTTATTCACCCCAACGGCCCACAGAATCAGGGAAGAGCACCCCCCAGAGCGTTACGGTCGTGCCATCGTGATCGATTACGAGTGACAACCAGATGATGTTCGACAGAATCTGCAACGAACCGCTTGACGATCCGCTGATACAACGCGACCTCGTGGCTTCCGGACCATCCGGATCGGCCATGACCGACGCGAGGGCACCGGACCGGTCACCTTTGGCCGATGGTCATCAAACATCCTCAAGGAGCTTGCAGCGATGGAGAAGCCTGCCGAGGTCTTGATCACTGGTTCGGGCCCATCCGAGACAGCCGGCAAGGGAGCGACCGCGGACACCGAAAGGAAACTGGCCGAAGTACTGGCCGACCTGGTCAGCGTCGAACAGGTATCTGTCGACAGTCACTTCTTCGAGGATCTCGGGGCCAATTCCCTTGTCATGGCGCAATTCTGCGCGCGGGTGAGAAAGCGGCCGGATCTGCCGTCCGTGTCCATGAAGGACATCTACCGGCAGCCCACGATCCGCGGCCTGGCCGCGTCCCTCGCGGACGCCGTGCCCGTCAACGCGCCGACGCCCGCCGCGAATCCGGCGACGTCCACGGCGACAGCACCGCCCCCGCGCCCCCGGTCGAGCACCCGGAACTACATCCTGTGCGGAATCCTCCAGTTGCTGGCCTTCCTGGCGTATTCGTTCGTCACCGGTCTGGTCACCGCCGAAGGGTACGACTGGGTCTCCGACGGCCCCGACGCGTTCCACATCTATCTGCGGTCGGTCGTGTTCGGCGGCACCGGATTCCTCGTGGTGTGCCTGTTTCCGATCGCGGCCAAATGGATTCTCATCGGCCGCTGGAAACCCCGTGAGTTCCCGGTCTGGGGGCTGACGTATCTGCGGTTCTGGATCATCAAGGTGCTGCTTCACGCCAACCCCATGATCCTGCTCGTCGGCAACCCGCTGTACGTGCTGTATCTGCGGGCGCTCGGCGCGCGGATCGGCAAGGGGGTCACGATCCTCTCCCGCAGTGTCCCGGTCTGTACGGACCTGCTCACGATCGGCTCCGGCGCGGTGATCCGCAAGGACTCGTTCTTCCTCTGCTACCGGGCGCACGCGGGGAAGATCCAGACGGGCCGGGTCACCCTCGGCCGGGATGTGTTCGTCGGTGAGAAGACCGTGCTCGACATCGACACGTCGATGGGCGACAAGGCCCAGCTCGGCCACGCGTCCGCCCTGTACCGCGGCCAGACGATCCCGGACGGCGAGCACCACCACGGATCCCCGGCGCAGCCCACGGACATCGACCATGTGCGGGTCGCCCCGGCCTCCTGCGGCACCGCGCGCCGGGTGCGCTTCGCCCTCAGCGGCCTGTGTCAGCTCTTCGTCCTGTACATCCCGCTGTTCATCGGCGGTTCGTACATGCTGTTCTCCTTGGTCCCGGCGCTCGGTGACCGGCTGAACCCCGACTCGGTCAGGATCCTGTCGACCGAGTTCCTCGTCGACGCCCTGACCCTGTCCTTCCTGGCGTTCTTCGGCTTCTTCTGCGCAGGACTGGCCGCGATGTGCGTGGTGCCGAGACTGCTGAGTCTGCTGGTCAAGCCCGACCGGGTCTATCCGCTCTACAGCGTCCACTACGCGGCGCACCGGGCGATCGTCGGCCTCACGAACCTGAAGTTCTTCACCTGGTTCTTCGGCGACAGCTCCTATATCGTCCACTATCTGCGCGGTATCGGTTACGACCTGTCCAAAGTCGAGCAGACAGGATCGAACTTCGGTACGGAAGTACAGCAGGAGACGCCGTTCCTGGCATCGGTCGGCAGCGGCACCATGGTGGCCGACGGGTTGTCCATCCTCAACGCCGAATACTCCAACACCTCCTTCCGGGTCACGCGTGCGTCGATCGGCGCGCACAACTTCCTCGGCAACAACATCGCCTTCCCCGCGGGAGCCAGGACGGGCGAGAACTGTCTGCTCGCCACGAAGGTCATGGTTCCGCTCGACGGTGAGATCCGCGAAGGTGTCGGACTGCTCGGCTCGCCCAGCTTCGAGATTCCCCGGTCCGTGGAGCGTGACTCCCGGTTCGACCATCTCAGGACCGGCGACGAACTCCACCGCCATCTCTCCGCGAAGAACCGTTACAACGCCCGCTCGATGAGCCTCCATCTGCTCCTGCGCTGGCTGCACACCTTCATCCTCACGGGATTCGGTCTGGCCTCCGTGGAACTCTACGGTGTGCTCGGGTATGTGGTGATCGGCTTCTATCTGGCCTTCTCCCTCGGATTCACCACCCTGTACTTCGTCCTGGTGGAACGCACCATCACTTCGTTCCGCCGGCTCAGCCCCCGGTTGTGCTCCATCTACGACCCGTACTTCTGGTGGCACGAGCGCCTGTGGAAGGTGCCCGACAAATACCTCAACGTGTTCAACGGGACGCCGTTCAAGAACGTGGTCTGGCGGCTGATGGGTGTGCGCATCGGCCGCAGGGTCTTCGACGACGGTGTCTATATGACGGAGCGGACGCTCAGCACCGTCGGGGACGACTGCACCCTCAACGTCGGCAGCAAGATCCAGTGCCATTCGCAGGAGGACGGCACCTTCAAGTCCGACCACACCACGCTCGGTTCGGGCTGCACGCTCGGGGTCGCCGCCCATGTGCACTACGGCGTGACGATCGGTGACGGTGCCGTACTGGCACCCGACTCCTTCCTGATGAAGGGCGAGGAAGTCCCTCCGGACGCACGGTGGGGAGGAAACCCCGCCGTGGAGATGCCGGCCGACTCCGATCAGCCCTCCGGCATCGGCTCGGCGACAGCAACCGGAACCGGAAGCGCTACGGCAGACGGCGCCGCGGCGACGGCGAGTTGAGGAAGGCCATTCGATGGGAGCGCATGTACAAGCGGACCGGGAGTTCTGGAGCGGTGTGCTGGCCGCCGGTGGTGTCACCACGGTCCCCCGCTGGGTCCGCAGGCCCAGGGCAGGTACGGCGGAGTACGAGGCAGTGGTGCCCGGCGACGTCCTGACGACGGTCCGCACGCTGGCGTCGGAGTCCGGAGTGCCGCCGAGCGCGGTGCTCCTGGCCGCGAACGCCAAGGTGCTGTCCGCGCTGTCGGGCGAGCAGCAGGTGGTGACGGGATACGCGGCCGGAGCGGCGGGCGGTCCGCTGCCCTGCCGCCTGACCGTCGCCCCCGGTTCCTGGCGCGACCTGGTGCGCCACGCGCACCGCGTCGAGGCGGACGTGCTGGCCCATCGTGACTTCCCGGTGGCCGAGTTGCGGCGGGAGTCGGGCGTCGCGGGAGCGTCGTCCGAGGTCGTGTACGACCCGGCGGGAGCCGAGGGCGAGCTGACCGGGGACGCGGTGCTGAGGGTGGACTGGTGCGACCGCGGCGGGAAGCTCGCGGTGCGGCTGCGGTACCGCACCGAGGCGCTGGACGCCGAGTCCGCGGCCCGTATCGGCGGCTACCATCTGACGGCGCTGGGACTGATCGCGGCCGACCCCGACGCCGACCACGCACGGCAGAGCCTGCTGGCGCCCGATGAGCGGGAGTACCAGCTCGACGGGCTGGCCGGGCCGAGCCGGACGCTGCCGACGGCGCGGGTGCATGAACTCTTCGAGCAGCGGGTGCGTGCGCATCCGGAGGCCGTGGCCGCGGTCCACGGCGACCGCGCGTGGACGTACGGAGAGCTGAACGCGCGCGCGAACCGGCTGGCGCGGGCGCTGCTGGCGCGGGGGCTGGGCCGCGAGGACGTGGTGGGCGTGGTCACCGAACGCGATCTCGACTGGCCGGCCGCCGTGTTGGCGGTGTTCAAGGCCGGGGGTGTGTATCTGCCGATCGAACCGCACTTCCCGGCCGGCCGCATCGAGGCAACGTTGTCACGTGCCGAGTGCCGCCTCGTGCTGACCGAGTCCGGCAGTACGGACAGCCTCGACCAGGCCCTGACCTCCCTGCCCGGGGTCGAGAAGCTGCTGGTCGGGGAGGCCTACGCGGAACAGCATGACGACGGTGACGTAGGGGTGGAGGTCACGGCCGATCAACTGGCCTATATCTACTTCACCTCCGGCTCCACGGGTGCGCCGAAGGGGGCGATGTGCGAGCACGCGGGCATGCTCAACCATCTCTACGCCAAGATCGACGACTTGGGCATCGATCAGGGTCACGTGGTGGCGCAGACGGCCCCGCAGTGTTTCGACATCTCGCTGTGGCAGTTGCTGTCCGCGCTGTTGGTGGGCGGACGGACACTCCTGGTCGGTCAGGAGGCGATCGTCGACGTGGAGCGGTTCGTCGACACCATCGCCCGAGGCCGTGTGAGGGTCATGCAGGTGGTGCCCTCCTATCTGGAGGTGGTGGTCTCCTACCTGGAGCAGTACCCTCGCGCGCTGCCGGACCTGAGATGTGTGTCGGTGACCGGTGAGGCCTTGAAGTGGGAGCTGGTCCAGCGCTGGTTCACCTGCCGACCGGGCGTCCGGCTGATCAACGCCTATGGCCTGACGGAGACATCGGACGACACCAACCACGAGATCATGGACGAGGCCCCGGAGGGCAGGCGCGTCCTGCTGGGGCACGCGGTCAACAACGTACGTGTCTACGTCGTCGACGAGCGGTTGGCGCTCGTGCCGCTGGGCGCGCCGGGGCTGATCGCGTTCTCCGGGGTGTGCGTGGGGCGGGGGTACATCAACGATCCGGAGCGGACCCGGGAGGCCTATCGGGAGGATCCGTACCGGCCCGGTGAGCGGCTCTATCTGGGCGGTGACTGGGGGCGCTGGCACCCGGGCGGCAAGCTGGAGTTCCTCGGCCGCCGCGACAACCAGGTGAAGATCCGCGGCTTCCGGATCGAGATCGGCGAGATCGAGAACACCCTGCTGCGGGTGCCGGGGGTGCGCGACGGCGCGGTGGTGGTCACCGAACGGCCCGACCGGAGCACCCACTTGATCGCGTTCTACACCGGACAGTCCCTGCCCGCAGACGAGTTGCGCCGGGCGCTGGGTGCCGCGCTGCCGGTCTATATGGTCCCCTCGGCGTTCCACTGGCGCGACAGCCTGCCGCTGACCGCCAACGGCAAGATCGACAGGAAGGCCCTGACCGCGCTGGCCGAGCAGGCCGCACAGACCGCGGACGCCGCGGGCGCCGAGGCGCGGGACCGTGCCCCGCAGACCCCGGCCGAGCGGAAGCTGGCCGCTGTCTGGGCCGAGGTGCTGGGCGTCCCCGCGCACCGGATCGGCCGCCAGGACCACTTCTTCGACTCCGGCGGCACGTCACTGTCGGCGGTGAAGCTCACCATCGCCCTGGACCGTGCGGTGTCCCTCAAGGACATCACGCGCCACCCGGTGCTCGCCGACCTCGCCGCGCTCCTCGACGGCACCCCCCAGGAGCGCCCGGAGCTGCTCCAGCCCCTCTCGGAGCCGGGCGGTACGGCGCGAGGTGCCCTGGTCTGCTTCCCCTACGCCGGTGGCAACGCGGTGAACTTCATGCCGATGGCCGCCGCCCTGGCCGAGGGCGGCCCCGCGGTGTACGCGGTCGATCTGCCCGGCCATGATCTGGCCGCCCACCACGAGCCGTTCGCACCGCTGACACGGGTGGCGGACCAGGTCACCGCCGAGATCACCGCGCGCGGTCTGACCAGGGTCATGCTGTGGGGCCACTCCTCGGGCACCGCACTCGCCGTGGAGACGGCGCGGATGCTGCGGGACCGCGGGGTGGAGGTTCTCAGGGTGTTCCTCGGCGCGCAACTGCCCGGCACCGCGGACGACCGGCGCGCCGCCATCACCGAGCTGACGGAGCAGAGCAACGCCGAGATCGCCGCGCGGCTCGCCGCGGACAGCGGGTACACCGAACTCGGCGAGTTGAACGCGCGACACGCCGAGCACATCGGCGCCGCCTACCGTCACGACTGTGTGTCCGCGCACCGCTACTTCGCCGACGCCCTGGACCGCCCTCCGGCGGTGAAGCTGTCCGCGCCGGTGACCGTGGTCATCGCCGCCGACGACCCGAGCACGGCCACGTTCCGCGCCCGATACCGCGACTGGCGGCTGCTGGCCGAGCACGTCGAGTTGCACGAGATCCCCGACGGCGGCCACTACTTCCTGCGCACCCGTCCCGCCGAGGCGGCGAAGGCCGTCCTGGGCCCCGCCGAACTGATGGCGTCCTCCTGACCCTTGGGCCTCATCGAGCCTCCTGAGTGGCGATCGAAAGGAATCCGAGATGTCCCTCTCCTCCCCGGCCTCACTTCTCGAAGTGGCGCTGCAGCCGGGCAAACCCGCGACGCTGCAGGTCGACTCCCCCGGCGATGCGCCGGGTTGGGCGGCCCGGCATCGCGAGGCCCTGCGTGCCCGGGTCACCGAACACGGCGCGGTGCTCGTCCGTGGTCTGGGACTGCGGGAGCCGGCTCAGGTCGGTGCCGTCTTCGCGGGGCTGGCGGGTGAGCTGATGACGGAGCGGGAGGCGTTCGCGCCCCGGGAGTCCTACGGCCCCGGGCTGTACTCCTCCTCCACCTGGCCGCCCAACCAGCCGATGTGTATGCACCATGAGCTGAGCTACACCCTCGAGGTCCCCGGTCTGATGCTGTTCGCGTGTCTGACCGCGGCCGACGAGGGCGGGGCCACCGGGGTCGCCGACGCGGAGCAGATGCTCCAGGCGCTGCCGACGACCCTCACCGAGCGGTTCGAGCGCGAGGGCTGGCTGCTCACACGCAGCTACAACGACGAGATCGGGGCGTCCCTGACGGAGTCGTTCGGCACCGAGGACCGGGCCGCCATCGAGCAGTACTGCCGCTCCCGTGCCATCGACTTCACGTGGCAGAGCGACGGCTCCCTGCACACCCGCCAGCGCCGCAGCGCCGTCGTACGCCACCCGGTCACCGGCCGGCGCTGCTGGTTCAACCAGATCGCCTTCCTCAACGAGTGGACCCTGGCCCCGGAGGTGCGCGAGTACCTGGTGGACGTCTACGGCGAGGACGGGCTGCCGTTCAACACCCGCTTCGGGGACGGCACCCCGATCAGCGAGGACATCGTCCAGCAGTTGAACGCCACCTACGAGGAGCACACCCGGCGCGAGCCCTGGCGGCCCGGCGACCTGATGCTCGTCGACAACATCCGCACCGCGCACAGCAGAGAGCCCTACAGCGGAGAGCGCCAGGTCCTGGTCGCCATGGCCGAACCCCGACGGCTCGCCGATCACTCCGCCACCGTGGAGGTGAACCCTCGATGACAGCACAGCCGTCACTCGCCCCGCAGCCGGGGACGTCCCCATCCGGCCCGCCGTCCTTCGCGCTGGTCTCCGGCACCCAGGTGCAGCAGGCGCTGAGCGGGCACGAACGGGAGATCGTGGATCTCGTCGAGGCCATCTACCGGCTGCACGGCGCCGGGGACTCGGTCAACCCGCCGTCGTACTTCCTGCGCTTCCCGGACCGTCCCGCCGACCGCATCATCGCGCTCCCGGCCTCCATCGGCGGGCCGATCCGCGTGGACGGTCTGAAGTGGATCTCCAGCTTCCCGGCCAATGTGTCGGCCGGTCTGCCGCGGGCGTCCGCCGTGCTCATCCTCAACGACCACGACACGGGCTACCCCTTCGCCTGCCTGGAGAGTTCCATCATCAGCGCCACCAGGACGGCGGCCTCCGCCGCGCTGGCGGCCGACCGGCTCAGCCGCAACCGTCCGCGCCCCACCCGGATCGGCTTCGTCGGCACGGGCCTGATCGCCCGCTACATCCACACCTTCCTGGCGGGCACCGGCTGGACGTTCGACACCATCGGCGTCCACGACCTGTCCACCGACAGCAGCACCGGATTCTGCGGCTACCTACGGGAGTCCGGTGCGGTGGCCGAGGACGCACACATCACCGTCCATGACAGCGCGGAGGAACTGATCCGCTCCAGCGACCTGGTGGTCTTCGCCACCGTCGCGGGCGCGCCCCATGTCACCGACCCGTCCTGGTTCGACCACCACCCGCTGGTCCTGCATGTGTCCCTGCGCGACCTCGACCCCCGTATCCTGCTCGCCTCGGCCAACTTCGTCGACGACGTCGAGCACTGTCTGAAGGCCGACACCTCTCCCCACCTGGCCGAGCAACTCACCGGCAACCGCGACTTCCTGGACGGCACCCTCGACGACGTCCTGACCGGCCGGGTCACCCCGCCCACCGACCGGCCCGTGATCTTCTCGCCCTTCGGGCTCGGGGTCCTCGACCTCGCCGTCGGCAAGTACGTCTACGACGAACTGGCCCGAACCGGACGCCTCCACCTCATCGACGACTTCTTCCACGAACTGCGCCGGTACGGCTGAACGCCCGTGCCGTTCGATCCTGTTGTCAGGAGGCCATCGTGCCCGTCATTTCCGCCCCTCACGCCTTCAACGAAGGCCGGCTCTTCGTCGACCTCCAGTCGATCTTCGGACGCTCCCTCTACTTGAAATGCGAGGGCTTCAATTTCGCCGGCTCCATCAAGTTGAAAGCGGCGGCCGAGATGGTGGAGACCGCCGAGCGGGACGGGGTCCTGAAGCCGGATTCGATCCTGGTCGAGTCCTCGTCCGGCAACCTCGGCGTGGCGCTCAGCATGATCGCCGCGAGCAAGGGCTACCGGTTCCTGTGCGTGACGGACTCCCGGTGCAATCTGTCGACGCGGTTGCTGATGGAGGCGCTGGGCAGCGAGGTGCACATCCTCTCCGACCTGGACGCCAACGGCGGCTTCCTCGGCGCGCGGATCGACTACGTCCGGGGGCTGTGCGCCTCCGACGAGCGATATGTGTGGCTCAGCCAGTACACCAACCCGGGCAACTGGCGGGCGCACTACCGCAAGACGGCACCGGAGATCGCCCGCGAGTTCCCGCGCCTGGACGTGCTGTTCATCGGCGCGGGCACCACCGGCACCCTGATGGGCTGCGCGCGCTACTTCCGGGAGCGGCACCGGCCGGTGCAGATCATCGCGGTGGACAGCGTGGGTTCGGTGGCCTTCGGCGGCAAGCCCGGCCGCCGGATGATCCCGGGTCTGGGCATGAGCATGCGTCCGCCGCTGCTCGACGAGTCCTTCGTGGACGAGGTGATATGGGTCGAGGAGGCGGACACGATCCGCGCCTGCCACCGTCTGGCCCGGCGCGGGTTCCTGTTCGGCGGGTCCACGGGGACGGTCGTCAGCGGGGCGATGGACTGGCTGACCCGGCATGACACCCGGGGCCTGACCGCGGTGGCCATCGCCCCGGACCTCGGCGAGCGCTACCTGGACACCATCTACCAGGCCAACTGGCTCCAGGACCTGTACGGCGACCACGTCTTCGACGCCGCGGAGGTGCCCGCCGCGTCCCGGGTGATCAAGCCCGTACCCCGAGCACCCGGCCGACGACCCAAGCCGTGACACGGCACGCCACGGCACGGCACGGCACGGCACGGCACGCCACGGCACGGCACGGAGAGCCTCGTGCTCAGTCGCTGTCGAGGCCGTCGATCAGACGGTTGAGGAACCGGGTGAAGGTGTCCTCGGGGCCGAGGGGACGTCCGGAGGCCGCGAGGGCTTCGGCGAGTTCGGGGTGGTGGCCGTCCGCCGCCACGGCCGCGAGGTAGCGGGCCTCGGCCGCGGCGCGGTCGGGCGAGCGTGACACCGCGGCCTGGGCGATCTCGTAGGAGACATGCCCGGCCACGAAGGCGGTGAGCTGGGCGAAGATCTCCAGCTTCGCGGCACCGTCGAGTCCGGTGGGCCGCAGGGCGGCGAGCGCGTGTTCCAGGAACGCCAGGGTGTGGGGTCCGGGGGTGCGGCGCGTGGACAGGGCGGCGGGCAGCCAGGGGTGGCGCAGCATCAGGGCGCGCTGGAGGCGGGCGATGGCCTTGAGGTCGGTGCGCCAGTCGCCGGTGGAGGTGACCGTGGTCGGCAGTTCGCCGCTGACGTGGTCGATCATCAGCTCCAGCAGCGCCTCCTTGTCGGGGGCGTAGCTGTAGAGCGACATGACGCCGGCGCCGACCTGTGCGGCGACCTTCCGCATGGTGACCGCGTCGAGTCCCTCCGCGTCGGCGAGGGCGACGGCCGCCGCCGTGATCGTCTCGCGGTCGTAGGCGGGCCGACGTCCCCTGCGGGGCTGACCGGACGTCAGCCAGAGCTGCTGGGGGTCGACACCTGTGGCACCGGCCCCTCGGTCGCCCGCTCGCTCACTGGCCGCTCGGTCACCGGACATGGCCTCGGCTCCTTCCCTGATCGCGGAAGCCCTTGCATCCGCCATCCAACCATCCCGTATTCTCGTACAACGTACGTGAATTGAGGAGGGGAACGATGTCATCACCCACGCACGCTCCTGTGCCGAGGCCGGCCTGGGCGCCGCCGTCCGGGAAGCCGCCGCTGTCCGCACGGATGATGAGGGCGACCTGGCGCGGGCTCCCGGCGAGGCGGCACGACGTCGGCCGGGAGCCGGGCCTGGTCGTACCGGCCGACGACGGCAGCCCGTTGCTCACGGACCACTACTTCCCGCGCGCCGAGGGCGACTTCCCCACCCTGCTGGTGCGCTCGCCCTACGGCCGGGGCTTCCCGTGGTCCCCCATGTACGGCCTGCTCTTCGCCGAACAGGGCTTCCACGTGGTCCTGCAGAGCTGCCGCGGCACGGGCGGTTCGGGCGGCGCGTTCGATCTGTGGCGCAACGAGGCCGCCGACGGGCAGGCCACGGTGCGCTGGCTGCGCGAACAGCCCTGGTTCGACGGACGGCTCGGCACCATCGGCGCCAGCTACCTGGGCTATGTGCAGTGGGGCCTCGCCCTGGCCCCGCCGCCCGAGCTGAAGGCCATGGTCATGCAGGTGGGGCTGCACGATCCCTACGCCCTCTTCTACGAACACGGAGTGCTCCGCCTGGAGACCGCACTCGCCGACGGCGTGGGCATCACCTACCAGCATCAGGGGATGGCAGCGTTCCTGAAGGCGTCCCTGCGCCTGCAACGCCGTCTGCGGGACATCACCACCGCGCGACCGCTGCGCCGCGCGTACGTGCCCGCCCTCGGGGAGGTGCCCTGGCTGGACGAGGTGATGACGCACCCGGACGCCGCGGACCCGTACTGGAGCGGCGCGTCGTCGGCGGCGGTGGCGGAGCGGCTGGAGGTGCCGACCGCTCTGATCACCGGGTGGCACGACGCGCTGGTCGACCAGAGCTTCGAGCAGTACGCACGCCTGCGGCGGGCCGGATGCGACACATCCCTGCTCGTCGGCCCCTGGACCCATACCTCCGCGCTGCAGAAGGGATGGCCCGAGGTGTTCGCCGAGAGCCTCGCCTGGCTGCGCGCGCACCTGTGCGACGACCCCTCCGGTCTGCGTCCCACGCGCGTGCGCGTCCACAGAGGCGACGACGGCTGGCGGGACCTCGACGACTGGCCGTCGGCACCGGCCACCACCGCGTGGTACCCGACCCAGGACGGCCACCTCACCCGGCACGGCCCCACGGACTCCGACCCCGTGGCGTCGTTCCGCTACGACCCGGCCGACCCGACACCGTCCGTCGGCGGACCCCTGCTCTCCCGGACCGCCGGTGCTCGGGACAACAGGGCGCTGGAGGCCCGGGACGACGTGCTCACGTTCACCAGCGCCCCGCTGACCGAGCCCGTGGACCTCCTCGGCCCGGTCTCCGCGCGCCTCAGCGTCGCCACGGACACCGGTCACGCCCATGTCTTCGCCCGCCTGTGCGAGGTGGACGCGCAAGGCCGCTCGATCAACATCTGCGACGGACTGGCCCCGCTCCGGACGACGGGCCAGGAGCCATCGCGGGTCACGGTGCCCATGAGCTCCACCGCCCACCGCTTCGCCGCCGGTCACCGCATCCGCTGGCAGATCAGCGGAGGCGCCCATCCCCGCTATGCCCGCAGCCCCGGCACCGGGGAGTCCCCGGTGGACGCCACCAGCTTCACCCCGGTACGGATCACGCTCCACGCGGACTCGGCGCTGCTGCTCGCGCACAGTTCCGAGCTGGATCAGTCCTCCGCTTCACATGGGGGTACTCGGTCATAGGGAAGAGGTGCCCGCTTCGCCGCGGGGCCGGTCGTCCACCGGCTCCCCGGCGCGGCGGCCGATCGATGCGGAGGTCCGTGTCATGTCCACTCAGGTCGCCTGTCGCAGGGTGTACGAGGAGACCTCACCGCAGGACGGCAAGCGTGTGCTGGTCGACCGGGTCTGGCCACGAGGGATGCGCAAGGAGGACGCGCATCTGGACGAGTGGCTACGGGACGTGGCGCCCTCCACCGAGCTGCGCCAGTGGTACGGCCATGAGCCGTCCCGGTTCACCGAGTTCCGCCGTCGTTACCGCGCGGAGCTGCGCGATGCCGGCCACCGTGAGGCGGCCGGGCATCTGCGCGAACTGGCATCCCGGAACAGGCTCACGCTCCTCACCGCCACGAAGGACGTGGACCACAGCCAGGCCGCCGTCCTGGCGGAGTGGCTGGGCGAGAAGCACTGACCTCATCGGTCGGGGTTGCTGAGCAGGTGGCGGGGGTCGGCCGCGCTCCTGATGGCGGACTCGACGGCCGCGACACGGTCCGCGAGCAGACCGAGCGCCGCGACAGCCCGCGTGAGCGGGTCGCTCTCCGCTCCGCCGAGGGACTGGGAGCGGACGTACGCGGCCTTCACCTCGGCCCAGCGCACGGCCTCCTCGGCGGTGAGCGTGCCCCGTAGCTCGGCCAGCTTCAGGAGGTTGGCCTCGGCCGAGGAGGTGAGGGTCTGGGCCTCCGCCCGGTAGTGGTCCTCGATGACGGCCGCGCGTTCCGCGTCGTTCATGACCGGCTGCACCCGCTGGGCGATCTTGTTCATGTTGCGGTACGAACCCTGCAACTGGAACGGCGGCTCGGCGCGGGACACGTCGGCCTGGGCGGCGGAAGCGATGTACGCGGTGTTGACCGCCAGGACCGTCTCGCGCAGCGCGAGCAGATGCCGCAGGACGGCGAGGATCTGCTCCAACTCCGCGGGGGCGTACGGGTGGACGAGCCGGTCGGCCCCGGCCGCGGGGTCCCCGGCGGCCAGCCGGACGAGCAGGTCCAGGTCCGCGCGGTCGCGGCCCGCGAGAGGGGCGAGCACCGGGTTCGCGGTGAGCGCGTTCTCCAGGAAGCTGAGCGCGAAGACGTCCTCCTTGCCGCTCAGGACGTCACCGAGGTTCCAGACGTCGGCGCGGTTGGCGAGCATGTCGGGCACCCGGAAGCGGCTGCCGGACTCGGTGTAGGGGTTGCCCGCCATACAGACCGCGAACCGCTTGCCCCGCAGGTCGAAGGTGCGCGGCTCGCCGCCCCACACACCCTCGACGCGGCGGGTGGTGTCGCACAGCGGGATGAACTTCTGGAGCAGCTCGGGCGAGGTGTGCTGGATGTCGTCCAGATACAGCAGGGTGTTGTTCCCGGCCGCCAGCGCGAAGTTGATCTTCTCGATCTCCTGACGCGCGGTGGCGTTCGGGGCGTCGGCCGGGTCGAGCGAGGTGACGGCGTGGCCGAGCGCCGGGCCGCTCACCTTGACGAGCATGAGGCCGAGGCGGTCGGCGACGTACTCCATGAGGGTCGTCTTGCCGTAGCCCGGCGGGGAGATGAGCAGCAGCAGACCGCCGGTGTCGGTGCGCCGTGAATCGCCCGCGGTACCGAGCTGCTTGGCGAGGTTGTCGCCGATCAGCGGCAGATACACCTCGTCGATGAGGCGGTTGCGGACGAACGCGGGCATGGTGCGCGGGCGGTGGTCGTCCAGGCGCAGCCGCGAGCGTTCGGCGGTCACCAGCTCGGTGCGGCGGCGCTGGTAGGCGCGGAACGCAGGCACGTCCCGCTCCCTGAACGCCGCCGTCCGGACGAGGAACTCATCGATCCTCAAGGGCAGTTGACGGCTGTGAATGCGCGGGTGGGTGCCGAGCAGTCCCTCGGCGGTGGCCGTCAGCGGGGCGTCCGACTCGTAGCGGGTCAGGTCGGGACACAGCTCGGCGGCCACCGCCTCGTCCAGGTCCCCGGCGGTGAGTTCCGTGCCGGTGGCGGACGCGTACGACGACAGCCAGGCCTCGGCCAGTTGACGCCGTGCGGCGAGGTCGCCGACCGCGGCGAGGTCCTCGTCGTAGGCCGAAACACCCACGGTGTGGCGGAACTTGTCGAGCAGGGTGTGCGTGGCGGCGCTGAGGACGAAGCCCTCGGGGCCGCTTGTCAGCTCCTCGACGAGATAGGCGGCTGCCGCGGCGGCACTCCCGTGCTCCCCGATCGCGTCGGCGAGTTCGGCACGCAGGTCGGCCAGGGCCGGTGTCGGGCCGAAGGTCTGCTCGGCGCGGGCGAGGGACACCGCGCGCCGCGTCCAGTGCTGGCGCTCCTCCGCCGTGGTGCCGTGCGCCCAGAACAGGTGGGCGGCGGCGCGGGCGGCGGGCTCGTGGCGCAACGGCCCGGCCGCTTCGTACAGGTCGAGCAGCGCGCGGAGGACGACGGTGGCGTCGTGGTCGTGGATGCCGCGTTCGTAGCCTTCGTCGTACGCCTCTTCCGCCGCCTTGCGTACGAGGGCGGGCAGGTCGTCGGCCTGGGCGAGAGCCGCCGGACCGTGGGCGTCGAGGAGTCGGGCGGCGAGGTGTTCGGCGCGGTACACCTCCGGTGATTCGGAGGGCAGTTGACGGTCGCGGAGGCGGACGTCCGCGGCGTCCGGGTCGGTGGCGGGTGAGCGGTAGTCGGTGCCGGTCAGGGCGAAGGCGAGGCCGTCGCCGTCCGGGACCAGGGTGAGGTCGAGCGGCTGGGTGTTGACCGCGAAGCGGTGGCTGCCGAACCGGACGGTCCGGCCGCCGTCGGCGTACAGGTCGGTGCGGTCGCGCAGGGCGCGGGCGGCCTCCTGGCGCGCGGCCTTGAGGCGGCCCGCCAGTTCCTCGGCCCGCACGCTGTCGCCGAGCGCACGCAACTCGTCCGCGGTGGTGCGGACCTTGGCGACCATGGGGTCGGAGGCGAAGTAGGTGTTGACCGCGTCGGTGTCGGCGAGCGTGGCGCAGCGGCGGGCGATGGTCTCCAACACCCGGGTGGCGGAGGCCGCGAGCTGTTCCGCGCGGCGGGCGCGGGCGTCGGCGAGGCTCTGCTTGCGGGCGGTGAAGGCCTCGTAGACCTCACCGCGCTTGTCGGCGAGTGTGCCGAGGAAGTCCCCGAACTCCGCGAATCGGGACTCCAGATCCTCCACCCGTACGAGGACGCGCGCGAGGTGTTCGTCGCAGGCCTCGGGGGTGTCGGACGCGGCCAGCGCGCCGGTGACGGCCTGGCCGAGCAGGGCGAACTCGGCGGCGAACTCGGCGCGTCCCTCGTTCTCCATGAGGTCGCGGCGGCGGGCGTCGAGGGTGGCGCGGGCGCGGTTGACGCCGCCCATCACCTCGGCGATGCGTTCCAGGATGGAGGTGCGGACGGTGGCGTCGCCGATGGTGAGCCCGGCGACCACCTCGGTCACCGTGTCGAGTCCGTCGGCGAGTTGGTCCAGGCGCGTCACGAGGGGCGCCGCCTCGGCGACGGTGGCGATCGACTCGGCGTCGGTGACGAGCCGTTCGATGTCCTCGTGGTGACGGGTGAAGGCGTCCGGGCGAGCGAGGAAGGTGACGGCGCGCTGCCCGAAGGCGGCGAGGTCCGTCTCGACACCGGAGGCCAGTTCGTCGATACGGGCGGTGTCCGCGTACCGCATCTCCCTGATCGTCAGCAAGTGACCCTGGGCGTGGCGCAGTTCGGTCAGCCCGTTCACCCAGGCGGCGGCGTCGCGCGGGGCCTCGCCGCGCAGTCGGCGTACCACCCCGGCGACGGCGCCCGCGGCTTCTTCGAGGGCGTCGGCGGCCTGCCGGGTCAGCGTCTGTACGGTCTCGAACTCGGCCAGTACCTGCCGGGCGGTGGCGTGGACGTCGTCCAACGGGGTGCGCAGATCGCCGAGTTCGTCCTCGCCGAGCCAGTGGTGGGTGTCGGCGGCGCGGACACACGCGGCGGCCAGGGCCTTGTACACCTCGGTCGTCGGGGTGGTCTCGGCGACGGCGCGGGTGATGGACAGGCAGTCGGCGATGCCGCGGACGAGGTCGGCGTTGCCGACGCGGGCGAGCGGTCCGCTGCCGGTGGGGGCGGTGGCGGCGTAGGTGTCGGAGACGTAGGGGGAGGTCCACAGTTGGACGGGGTGGACCCGGGCGGGTTCGTCGCTCTCGACACGCAGCACGGTGAGCGTGCCGTCGTCGAACAGGGACCAGCCGTGGCAGGACAGCGGGGCGTCGATCTCCTTGCGGATCACGTTGTAGGGCAGGAGCAGGCTGTTGCCGCCCGCCCGCGCGCGGAACGCGAAGAGGACGTCCTCACCGTTGGGTGAGCGCACTTCGCGCTGGAACTCCAGGTCCGCCGTGTCGAGTTCGTAGGTCTTGCAGGTTCCGGTGGACAGGCAGTAGCCGCCCGCGAAGACGATCCCCTGGTCCTCGGGCAGCCGTCGGCAGGCCTGTCCGATGCCGTCGAGGCGGACCACGGACCGGGTGAGGGTGTTGAACACCAGGTACCGGTGGGCGTCCTCCTTGTAGGGGCGGACGCGCAGCAGGATCAGGGCGCCCACGCGTGCGTGGGCGATGTCGGCGTCGGCGAGCGACTGGAGCGGTTCGTCGACGGGCTCGGCATAGATCCCCTCCCCCGTCTCGGTGTCGTCCTCCACCTTGACGGTCAGCGTGCCTCCGACCGTGGTGACGAACACCTCGCCCTGGACGGCGACATGC
The DNA here is from genome assembly GCF_023887685.1 of Streptomyces macrolidinus. GTDB lineage: Bacteria > Actinomycetota > Actinomycetes > Streptomycetales > Streptomycetaceae > Streptomyces > Streptomyces macrolidinus. The sequence goes on from NZ_JAMWMR010000021.1 coordinate 113,843, forward strand.
GGGTGGCGGCCCAGTACGTGTTCCTCGCGGGTCGCCTCGGTCCAGGTGAAGTCGTAGGGCGGCGGGAAGACATGGTCGCGGTCTCCGCGCGCGTCGAGGAAGGACGCCCGCCCGTCGTCGGTGAGCGCCCAGCGCAGGACGCGGATGTCCTCGGCCTTCGCGCCGGTCTGGAAGACGGCGAGCAGCTTGCCGTCGAGGCGGCGCAGCCGGAGGAGGCGGGCCTGCCGGTAGTAGCGGTGCAGGGCCGTGAACTCCCGTACGAAGTCGGGGTCGTCCAGCAGGCCGGGGACGGCGCTCGCGGGCAGCCGGTTCAACTCGCGGTCGTGCAGGGCGAAGACGTCGTCCACGGCCTTCTCGGCCGTCACGCCGGACGAGGTGTTGTACCCGAACAGGAGGGTGTCACCGACGGCCGCGATGTCGCCGGGCACGCCCGGGTGTTCGGTGCGCAGCCGCTCGGTGCGGGCGAGTTCGAGACGCGTCGAGCCGAACTCCTCGGTGCGGCGGGCGTCGAGCGCCTGGACGCGGCGGGCCAGTTCGGCGGCCTGCGCGGCGAGGCGGTCGCGCAACACCTCGTAGGTGCCGGTGTCGAGCATGTCGTGGGCCTCGCGGGTACCGGTGTCCTGGCCGGTTGTCATGGGATCCCTCTCAGGAAGTCAGGAGTGACGGTCCGGAGCTGCCCCCCGTGTGGCAGCTCCGGACCGCCGACCGGTCAGCTCTTCGCGCTGCCGTTCAGCGCTGCGAGCGAAGTGTCCGCGAGTCCCAACTCGCCTGCCTTCTCCAGCAGTTGCTGAAGCTGCCCGGTGTTCGTACCGCCCGTCTTCATGAGCTTCATGAGCAGGGCGGACACGGTCAGATGCTGGATGTCGGCCGAGGAGACCGAGCCGAGGATGCGGCTGAGGTCGTCGGTGAAGGACGACGTACCGTCCAGCCACGGCCCGGCGAGCTTGCGCGCGGTGTCGGAGTGCTCGACGACCGCGTCGACACCCTTGCCGAGCGCGATCGAGGACATGAGCCGGTCGAAGAAGACGGACTCCCCGCCGACGATGTCGATGTCGGCGTTCTCCAGGCCGGTGGCGAGCACCGTGGCCTGCGCCTCGGCGACCTGCCGCTGGACGTCGAGACCGGCGAGCCGGATCTCCTTCTCGGCCTCCAGCCGCAGCCGGTACTCCTCGTGCCCGCGCGACGCCTCGTCGAGCGCGGCCATCGCCGCGGCCTTCTCGGTGAGTCCGGCCGCCTCGGCCTTGAGCTTCTCGCCGACGGCCAGCGCCTCGGCCAGCGCCTTGGCCTGCGAGCCTTCCGCCTCGGCGCGCATCCGGGCCTCGGTGGCCACGGCCTCGGCGCGGCCCGCCTTCTCGATGACCTCGGCTTCCTTGTCGCGGACCTGAACGGCCGCGAGTCCCTCGGCCGCCGCCTCCGCCTGAAGGCCCTCGGCCAGCTTCAGCTTGGCCTGGGCGTCGAGGTCCGCGGACTTCAACCGGGCCTCGGCCAGGGTGAGTTCCTCGGCCGCGCGGTGGGTGGCGGCCTGCTCGGCGGCCTCGGCGGCCTTGATGTCCTTGACCAGCTTCTCCTGCGCCTCGGCCTCCGCGGCGATGATCACGGCCTGGCGCTCGCGCTCCGCCTCCTCCACGGCGCGCAGCTTCTTGATGGACTCCTCCTGCTCGGCGACCGTACGGTCCACCGCGACCCGCTCGCGGATGACCTCGGCGATCTCGCGCTTCTCCGCCTCGACCTCCTTCTCGGCGGAGATCCGTGTCAGTTGCGTCTCCCGGTCACGCGCGATGACCTCGAGCAGCCGGTCCTTCTCGATGCGCTCGTTCTCGACGGCGATGACCCGCTCGCGGTTCTTCGCGGCGACGGCGACCTCACGGGCCTGGTTCTCACGCTGGATGCCGAGCTGTTCCTCGGTGCGCAGGAAGGCGCTCTGCGCGCGCAGCCGCTCCTCCTCGACGACCCGCGCGGTCTCGGCCTCCTCCCGCGCCCGGACGGTCTCGATCTCGCGCCGCTGCTTGATCTCGGCGTCGGTCTGACGGCGTTCCAGCTCCAGGATGGCCTCGCGGGCGTCGACGTTCTGCCGGGCGATCTCCTTCTCCTCGGTGCGCTGGGCCTCGTTGGTGCGCACGTGCTCGGTGGCCGTCAGCTCGGTGATCTTGCGGATGCCCTGCGCGTCCAGGACGTTGGCCGGGTCGAGCTGCTTCAGCGGCGTCTGCTCCAGGTAGTCGATCGCCGCGTCCTCGAGGTGGTAGCCGTTGAGGTCGACACCGATGACCTCGATGATCCGGTACCGCAGCTCCTCGCGCTTGGTGTACAGGTCGGTGAAGTCCAGTTGCTTGCCGACGGTCTTCAGCGCCTCGGAGAACTTCGCGTGGAACAGCTCCTGAAGGGTTTCCTTGTCGCTGGCCCGTGCCGTGCCCACGGCCTGGGCGACCTTGATGACGTCGTCGACGGTCTTGTTGACGCGGACGAAGAACGATATCCGGATGTCGGCACGGATGTTGTCGCGGCAGATCAGCCCGTCGCGTCCGGTCCGGGTGATCTCGATGGCCTTCACCGAGATGTCCATCACCTCGGCCTTGTGGAGCACCGGCAGCACGACCTGACCGGTGAAGGTCACATCGACCTTCCGCGTCTTGGAGACGATCAGCGCCTTGCCCTGCTCCACCTTGCGGAACAGGCGGGAGAAGACGAGCAGCACGACGAGGACGGCGAGCAGACAGACGGCGGCGAGTACGCCGATGGCTTCCATGACATAGGTCCTTGAGGCGTAGAGAGACGTAGGAGCGTGAAGTGGAGGGGATCCGGGATCCGGGATCCGGGATCCGGGATCCCGGGGGACGGTGGCTCAGGCGACGCGGTCGCGTGCCCTGAGCGGCCGTCGGGCAGTGGAGTACGAGAAGTGTCGAACGGGTCCGCCGGTCTCGGCGGGGGCACTCGGCGAACCGGTGCCGTCGCCGCCGGTTCCCTCGGCGGGCCGGGACGGTTGGTCAGGGAAGAGGCGGTGCAGTGACCGTACGAGCAGACGGGTCGGCAGCCAGGCCAGGAGCAGCGCGCCGGGCGGTGCCAGCAGGCGCAGTACGCCGGTGACCGTGCCCGGCAGCGCACAGGCGGCCAGCAGCACGGCCGCGCCGACGGCGAGGAACCAGGCGAACACCGTCACCAGCGTGAGCGCGACCATCACCGGCACCCCGCCAAGGCCCCAGGCCTTGAGGTCCGCGTCCGCGTCGAAGCTGTCCGAGGTCGTGGCCCCCACCGCGACCAGCAGCCAGAAGCACGCGATCACGACCAGGGCGGCGGTGAACAGCAGTGCGGGCAAACCTGCGGCGGCCTCCACGAACGTTCGCATGTCTTGGCCCCCTCTACCTCACACATATCCAGGACGACGCACGGCCGGGCTCCCCGGTTCCGGTGTCGGGCTCCTGCCGGTGTCCGGCACCGGAACCATCCGCCGTGCTCCCCGCAGACCATGCTGCCCGGCTCGGGGGCCTCGGCGCATTGCCGGTTCCCGGCAATCTTCATGAGGTTCTGTATGCCGGTGGACCACCACGTCCTCGTCGTCCGCACCTCAGAAGCGCCGGACGACATGACGGAACGGAAGGTCCCGGAAGCGTTCCGGGCAACCGGTTTCGACGCGCACTCATGTGACGGCGCGGATCGGCGCCGCGCACTCCTCGGCCGAGGCATCCTCCCCGCGCCCTTGTCCCTGGAGTGTCCGGCAGGGGTCTAGCGTGGACGCCGTGCGTCCCTTCGAAGGACGCACGGCGAGGACCCCGGCCCGATTCCGGCGGGCCGGGGTCCTCGTTCTCCTTGCACGGGTGACGGGATCAGTCCCGGTCGTAACCGTAGTCGTCGCCCTTGTCCCCGTGGTGGTGACGGTGGATCACCCGGAAGCTGCCCACTACACCGTGCTTGACCTTCACGCCGCCCCTGACGTGACGCGGGAACAGCCCGTCCGACTGGCTCCAGGGGCCGACGACGGCGATGGGAGCGCCGTTGTCGCAGGTGGCACCGCTGAAGAGCTCGACGGTGCGGTGGCTGTCGTTGCGGACGTTGAGGCTCTTGGAACCGAGCCCGCTGACGACGGTGATGCAGCCGTCCGGGATCGCCGGGTAGTCCCGCTCGTTGATGTGGATACGGCCGATGTGGAAGCGCTTGTGCTCGTGCTCCCGGCCGCCGCCTCCGTGGCCTCCTTCGTTGCCCTTGCCTTCGTAACCACGGTCGTTGTCGTCGTCACCTCGACCGTTGCCACCCCGGCCGTTGTCGCCCCGACCGTTGTTGCCACCGCTGCCCTCGAGGGCGGCCTCGGGGGCGGGGGCTGCGGCGGGAGCGGGGATGGGAGCGGCCTGCTGGGCGATCGGAGCCGTATTGGCCGGCTCGGAAGCCGCGGAAGCGTAGGTGATACCGGTGGCCACGAGGGCCGCACCGGCCGCAAGCGCGGCAGTAACAGCGGTGGAACGCGTTGCCATGTCACTTCTCCTGTCTCAGACACGTCGGCTGTGAGCCGATGCGAGATTGAACGTACATACGCGCGCAATCTCTGTCATGTCAGACATACGGAAAATATGAGGAACACTACGTTTGGAGTAACGGTGGCTGACATCGCGTCAGCCTCGGTCGGGCCGACCGTGCGTCATGAGGCATCAGGACGTGCTTGTGCAGGGAAGTTCCGCTTGGGCAAAGGACATCACTCGAGCGGCACAGGAGAGTGCACTCGTCCGTACTATCTCCAGGACCTGTTGCGTGGTGCGTCATGGACGGGGAACGTCACGCGCGCACGAGTCGGGCGCACATGAGCCCGGCACTCCACACACCCATCACCACGGCCACACGACCAAGGAAGGCCCACACGATGTCCGAGACCGGGACTGTCGCCACCGAACTGACATCGCAGTACACCGCCCAGGTGTCTAGCGACCTCGAACGCAACGTCAAGGAGCAGGAACGTATCAGCGCGGAGATCGGCTCGCTGCAACAGCAACTGACCGCCCTCCAGCAGGACCACGCCCTGCTGGTCACCATGCAGAAGGCACTCGGTATCGCTCCGGCTCCCGCCGAGCCCGCCGACGCCGTGGTGCCCGCTCCCCGGAAGAAGGACGCCGCCGCCGCGGGTACGGACACGCGGACCCGGGAGCGGAAGGCCACCAAGAAGGCCGCGAACAAGCCCGCGCGCAGGGCCAGCGCCACGAAGCCCGCGCGCAAGGCCGCCACGTCGACGCCCGTACAGCCCACCCTCGTCGAACTCGTCCGCCGTCATCTGGCCGAGCAGAGCGAACCCCGCTCGGCGGCGGAGGTCGCCACCGCGCTCGGCCAGGCTCACCCCGATCGCGGCGTCAAGACCACGGTCGTACGGACCACGCTGGAGGGCCTCGTCGCCAGGAACCAGGCCCAGCGCAGCAAGCAGGGCACCTCGGTCTTCTACACCTCCCCCGACACGGCACCGCGGAAGGCGCCGGAGGCAGAGGTGGCACAGCCCGCCAACTGACCGGTGTGCGCGCCAAGTTGACGATGGTGCTCCCCCGCGATGCCCTGGCCCTGTCCGCCCGATCGCGGCGGTGGGAGAACCTTCCCTCCCGTTCGGACATCTCTTGGAGGGGGGCCATGGCATCCGCGGAGGACCCGCGGGCGCGAAAGCCGAAAGGAAGGCGTGTGCCGGCCATCAGTCAGCGGGTGCACCTGGTGCTGCTCGCCGCCTGGACAGTGCTCTGGTTCATCGTGGTCGAGCCGCACGGTGGGTTCTCCTGGCACTATCTGCGCACCGGCGGCGAGCTGATCTACGCGGGCGCCTCCGGCCGCGACGACGGCGGACTCAATCTGTACGCCCACCACCCCGAACTCCAGATGGGGCCCGTCAGCTTCCTGGTCGCGGGGCTGTTCAATCCCTTCCCCGAGGCCGTCGGACAGGTGCTGGCCGCCGCGCTGATGTCCGCGCTCGGGCCGGTGATCCTGGTCCTGGCCGGGCGCAGCGCCGCCTCGTACTTCCTGGGCACCGGGACCAACCACCAACGGCTGCGCCGACGTGTGCTGATCGCGGGCCTCGCCTTCATCCCCATGTGGATCGAGGTGGCGGTCCGCTTCGGGCATCTCGACGACGTCCTGGCCCTCTTCTTCACGGCCCTGGCCGTACGTTCCCTCACGCTCGGCAACGCGGCCTCGACCGGTGTGTTCCTGGCCCTGGCGGTGGACTCCAAGCCGACCGCGCTGGCCTTCCTGCCGCTGCTGCTCGCGCTGCCGAGACACCAGTGGCCGCGCGCGGGCCTGTGGTGCGCGGGGCTGGTCGCGCTCGCCTGGCTGCCGTTCTTCGTCGGCGCTCCGCACTCGTTCGCCGCGGCGCAGTTCACCATCCCCAACCAGCCCGCGTCCGCGCTGCGCTGGCTCGGCGTCGGTGACCCACGGACCCCCTCCTGGGACCGTCCCGCACAGGCCGCGCTGGGACTGACACTCGGCTGCCTGGCGGTGTGGCGCGGCCGACTGGCGGCGGTCGTCCTGCTCGGGGCCGACGCGCGCATCCTCCTGGACCCCAGCGTCTACACGTACTACACGGCCTCGGTCCTGCTGGGCACCCTGCTGTGGGACGTGATCGGGCAGCAGCGCCTGGTCCCGTGGTGGAGCTGGATCGGGCTGCTCACCCTGTACGGCAGCGTCTTCGTCGTCCCCGACGACTCGACGCGCGGCCTGCTGCGCCTGGGCTTCGTGCTCGTCTCCACCGCGTACGTGCTGTTCTGGCCGGTCCGCGAGCGCCGTGAGCGGCACTCGCGGGGGCGGGCACGACGGCCGCTCATGCCCGCGGCGCGACAGGGCGGGACGGACGAACGGCAGGTGTACGAGGGAGCCGTCCCGGCGCGGGGCCACGGTGCGGGACAGGGCGGCTTCGACCACCCCTGACGCGCACGGCGCTCGCGGACACCGGACGTACACGGTGGCCGGGCGACCCGGGGCGAGGCAGGGTGGAAGGCATGGGTTTGCGGCACAGTCTCGCCGATATGCGGGAGCCTTGGCAGCGGAGCCACGCCCTGCTGCTGCTCCCCGTCGCGCTCATCGTGGCAACGACGATCGTGGACATCCACTCCCCCACCGATGTGCATCTGGGACCCACTCTGATCATCGCGCCCGCCCTCACGCCGTCGTTCGCGGGCCCGCGGCTGACCGCGCTCGTGGGCGCGCTGGCCGTGGGCGGACAGTTCCTGGTCGCCGAGGTGCACGGCGGGCTGTACACCACGAACCACATCGTGCAGATCATCACGCTCACCGTGCTCTCCGCGCTGATCGTCGTCTACTGCGCCGTCCGGGACCGTTACCACGCGCAACTGGCCCAGGTCCGCTCGGTGGCCGAGGCCGCGCAGCGGGTCCTGCTGTGGCCACTGCCCGAACAGATCGGTCCCCTGAAGGTCGCCAGCCTGTACCTGGCCGCCGAGGACGAGGCGCAGATCGGCGGCGACCTGTACGCGACCACGCGTACCGACGGCCTGGTGCGGGTCATGATCGGCGACGTACGCGGCAAGGGCCTCCCCGCCGTCGGTGAGGCCGCCCTGCTGCTCGGCGCCTTCCGCGAGGTCGGCTACCGGCACAGCTCCCTGCCGGAACTGGCCGCCGCCCTGGAGAAGAGCGTCAGCCGCTATCTGGACGACTTCGAGCCGCCCGAGGAGGTCGGTGAACGCTTCGCCACCGCCTTGCTGGTGGAGATCCCGTACGCGGCTCCGCTCACCCGGGTGACCAGTTGCGGGCATCCGCCGCCGCTGCTGCTCAGCCCCGGTCATGTGGTCACCGTTCCGGAGCTGCGCCCCGCTCCGCCGATGGGGATCGGCCCGACCAGCCCGGAGGGCTACGACCTGGACGTGTTCTCCTTCCACCCCGGCGAGACCCTCCTGCTCTACACCGACGGGGTCATCGAGGCCCGCGACGCCGACGGCCGCTTCTACCCCCTCGCCGAACGCGTCGCCCAGTGGACCGAGGCCGCCCCGGCGGCGCTCGTCCACCACATCCGGCGCGACCTCCTCGCCCATACCGGTGGCCGCCTCGACGACGACGCCGCGCTCGTCGCGCTCCGGCGCGTCCCGAACACCCACCCGGGCCGCCAGCACGGGCTGGTCCTCCACGCCGACCGTTCCCCTCAGGAGCCCGCGGCCGCGGACCGGGAGAGCTGAGCCATTCGGGGCACCAGGCGCGTCAGTGGGCGATGGAGTCGATCAGGGCGCGGGCCCCCTGGCGCAGCAGCGCGACGGCGACCGACGTGCCCAGCGTCTCGGCGTCCAGCGGGCCCGCCCACTCATGGGCGTTGAGCACGGTCTTGCCGTCGGGGGTGAACACGGCCGCCCGCAGGGACAGGTCACTCTGACGTTCGGCGCGGGCGTACCCGGCGATGGGCGAGTTGCAGTGGCCCTGGAGGACATGGAGCAGCATGCGCTCGGCGGCGGCCTCCCGGTGGGTGGCGGGGTGCCCGAGGTCACTGACGCTGTCGATGACCGCCGTGTCGTCCTGACGGCACTGCAACGCGAGGATGCCCGCGCCGATCGGCGGCATCATCGTCTCCAGCGACAGCACCTCGCTGATGACGTCGGTGCGGCCGATGCGTTCGAGCCCGGACAGGGCCAGCAGCAGAGCGTCCGCCTCACCGGCCGCGAGCTTGTCCAGGCGCCGGTTGGCGTTGCCGCGCATCGGCACGCACGTCAGATGCGGGTGACTGGCGGCGAGCTGGGCGGTGCGCCGGACCGAGGACGTGCCGATCCGGGTACCGGGCGGGAGTTCGTCGAGGGTGAGCCCGCCGGGGTGGACCAGGGCGTCGCGCATGTCGTCGCGGCGCAGGACGGCGGCGAACACCGTACCGACGGGGAGCGGCCGGTCGGCGGGCACGTCCTTGAGACAGTGCACGGCCAGATCCGCGTCACCCGCCAGCAGCGCGGCGTCGACCTCCTTGGTGAACGCGCCCTTGCCCTCCACCTGGGAGAGGCTGCCCGTCCAGCGGTCGCCGGTCGTCTTCACGGGGACGACCTCGGTACGGATGTGCGGGTGGCGTGCGGCCAGTTCACCGCGTACGCGCTCCACCTGGGCGAGGGCCATGGGGGAGTCTCGGGAGACGATACGGATCAGCTCGGGGCCGGACATGCCGCTCACCATAGACCCGCCGCCACCCGCTACGGGAGCACTCGTCGCCGGGAGAAGTCCGCCCGTCGCGTGGGCAGGAACCGCCCGCTGGCGACCGGACCTGCGCGAAGGCGTGCTCGCGCCGCGCGGGCGGGAACCGCAGCCGTCAACCTCGCGCCCGCGTCGACACACTCACGGTGTATTGACGCGTTCCGGTCGGGGCGCCGTGGTCGCCGTCGCGAGGCATGCTTGAGTGGTGATCGAGCTTGCCGCGCTGTTCGCCGTCACGGGTGCCGCGAGCAATGCGATGGGTACCGCGTTCCAGCGCAAGGCGGCCTCCACGCTCGCGCGCGGTGGCGGCCTGCGGATGCTTCTCGCGCTGGCCCACCGTCCCGTCTGGCTGATCGGTGTCGGCGGGGTCGTCGGCGCCGCGCTGTTCCAGGCGCTCGCCCTGGTGAACGGGCCCATGGCGCTGGTGCAGCCGCTGTTCGTCCTGGAACTGCCCTTCGCCCTGCTCATCGCCGCGCGGCTGATGCGCCGCCGATTGCCGGGCTCCGGCTGGTGGGCGATCGTCGCGGTGGTCACCGGGCTCGCCCTGGTGCTCGGCTCCGCCGCGCCCTCCGGGGCGAAGGACCAGGCGTCCATGGTGCGGTGGTTCCCGGTCCTCGTGGGGTGCCTGGGGGCCATGGTCGCGGCGGTCGTGCTGACCCGCCCCGGACGCCCGCCGCTGTTCCGGGCCGCCGTGCTGGGGTCGGCCGCGGCGGTCGGCAACGCCCTCACGGCCGCGCTGCTGAAGTCCGCCACGGGGACGTTCGCCGACCACGGGCTGCGGGCCTTCCTCACGTCCTGGCAGACCTACGGGTTCGCGCTGACCGGTGTCAGCGCCGTCCTGCTGCTGGAGAACGCCCTCCAGGCGGGCCCCCTGTTCGCGTCCCAGCCCGCGCTGACCGTCGGCGACGCCGCGGTGAGCCTGGTCCTGGGCGTGATGCTGTTCGAGGAGCACATCCGCACCGGCTGGTGGCTGCTCCCGTTGGCGCTGGGCGTGGCCCTCGTCGTGGGCGGCGTCCTGAAGCTGAGCCACGTGGTGGCGGCCACGCAGGCCCCCGAGCCCTCCCCCGAAGACAGCCTGCGCCGCCCCACACCGCCGGTGACGTCATGACCGCGTCCGGTGGCTCGGCGCGGTCCTCGGGTCACCCGCGTCCGCGGACCGCGTCCTTTCCGGATGCGGGCGGCTGCGACTCGTTGAAAGGTGAGGGGGAGACTGCGGATCGACTCGCGGAGGAGACATCATGTCGACGTCACAGCCTGACGAAGCGTCCCGTCGTCTGTCCGACGACCGTGCCACGCCGGACGACCTCCTGCACGCGGCCCCGTCGGAGGCCTCGCCGGAGGATCTGGTCCTCGCCTCGGGCAAGGACATCACGCCCAGCACCCTGGCGTGGGCCAAGCGCAAGCTCGCGGCCGAAGGACAGGCGGCGTTCGACAAGCTCGCACCCTGAGCGAAGCTGACATCCCGGGCGCTCGGATCCCGAGCCACCGGGCCCCGAGGGACACCTCGTTTACCGTCCTTTGACGTGCTCGGACCATACTGGGAGGGCGACCTCGTCCCCGTCCCCCAGAGTGCCTCCATGACCAAGTCCTCCCCTGCCCACCCGACGGCTCCCGACACCGTGTGGCTGGCACGCGGGCGCCACCTCGGCACGGGTGCCGAGGACGCGGTCCGACGGCGCCTGCGCGAGCTGAAGAGCAGCGAGATCATCCAGGACCATCTCGAGTTCGAAGGGTCGGGCGGGCACACGGCCGGGCGCGCCTTCGAGGCCCGCTGGCTGGTCGCCGACGACATCGTCGTACGGGCGCGGCTGAACCTCGGCGCCTACGAGGACAGGAGCGGCGCGCAGGAGTGGGCGCTGGTGGCGGAGGCGGACCGGCGCTGGGACGTCGACTGGCTCTCGCCCGCCACCGTGTTCTGGCCCGAGGACGCCGAGGTGCCCTGGGACCACGACACGCTCCCCGGGCTCCGCTTCCGGGAGATCAACCCGCTGCCCACGGACGACCGGGTAATGCGGCGTCTGCTGAGGGACTGCGCGCGCCGGTCGTGGAGCGTGCATGTGATCGTGCACGAGGCGATGACCACCGATGAGCTGGGGCGCCGCCCGCTGGCCCCGCTGCTGCCGCCCGGCCTGCGCCATCGCATCGTGGAGCACCGCGCCGCGCCCGACCAGTTCCAGGTGGTCAACTGGGCGCTGTACGACCTGGGGGCGCGGGTGCCGCGCGGTGGTGCCGTGGTGCTCCCGGGGGCGCCGGCCGACCCCGGCGTCGGGGACGACAGCTTCTCCGTACGCTCGGTGTTCCTCGACGGTTCGCGGCCCACGGACCTCATCGACACCGTGCGGCGCTACGCCGAGTCGCCTCGCCCGCTGCCCGAGGGGGCCGAGGAGGCGCTGGCCGAGCTGCGCGAGCAGTGGCATCTGACGACGCTGGAGGAGGAGCTGGCCCAGGCCCGCAGTCAGGTAGCCGCCTACGAGGAGGCGCTCGAGGCGATGACGAAGTCGCGCGACCTGTACAAGGAGGCGGCCGAGCTGGCCCATCAGGCGCTGGCGGACTACCGGGAGTCCGGGGCCCAGCCGTCCGCGCGCCGCGAGCCGCGCAAGCGGGAGGGCTTCTCCTTCCGCAACCTCACCAAGCCCCTGGAGCGCATACGCGACAACGCCAAGCTGCTCCGCGCACCGGGCAGCGACGCCCCCGCGTCCGGCGAGACGAAGTCGGAACCGGAGCCGGAGGACCCGGGGCG
>NZ_JAMWMR010000022.1 GCF_023887685.1 Streptomyces macrolidinus
AGAGAGGCAGTCGAGGTAGTACTGGGCGAAGAACACAAGGGTCTCCTTTGCAGCCGTAGGGGGTGCGGCATCACTGCGAACAATACCCCCGGGGGTATTACTCCCGAGGCCCCCGTGACCTGTCGCACACCACCTGGACCAGCCCCGGAGTCACGGCCAAGGCCTGGCCAATGAATACGGGTGGGGGTATATGATGTGCAGCGAAGCATACCCCCCTAGGTATCCGCCAGAAGGACGAGCACATGGACGAGGAGCACATGTACTCCGCGGAGACCCGAACCCACCACCGAGACCCCTCAAGGACCGCCATGCCGCTCTTCGCGCACACCTCCGGCCCCACGCAGATCACCGTGACCGAAGCCCATGACCGTGCCGAGGCGGGCGAGGCGGTGCTGCTCGACGTCCGGGAGACCGACGAGTACGCCGCAGGTCACGCGCCCGGCTCCGTCTGGCAGCCGCTCATCGCCGTCGCCGCCGGGGCCGACCTCCCCGCCGCGGCCCAGGGGCGCCCGGTGCTGGCGATCTGCCGCTCGGGCAACCGCTCCCAGAAGGCCGCCGAACTCCTCGCCGCCCGCGGCGTGGACGTCTCCAACGTCTCCGGCGGGATGCGCGCCTGGGCCGAGGCCGGACTGCCCGTCCAGGACAACGCCGGTCAGGACGGGCAGGTCATCTGACCGCCCGCGTCGGCGCCCCGCGCTGACACCCGCAACCAAGGCCCGTACCCCCGCGGCAGCCGTTCCGCTCCGCACCCCGGAACCGTTCACCGAAAGGAACACCCCCACCATGGCAGCCTCACTCACCGCCGAGCAGCTCGAACCCCGTCTGGGACAGTTCACCGTCATCGACGTGCGCTCACCCGGCGAGTACGCCGGCGGACACATACCCGGCGCCCTCAACATCCCGCTCGACAAGCTGCAGCGCGCCCTGCCCGACCTGCGCGCCGCCGCCGAGCGCGGCGAACTCGCCGTGGTCTGCGCCTCCGGCGCCCGCTCCCAGACCGCCTGCTCCCAGTTGGCGGCGGCCGGAATCCCCGCGTTCACCGTCGTCGGCGGCACCGCCGCGTGGGCCCAGGGCGGCCGACCGCTGGACCGGCCCGCCGGTGCCCGTGCCGTATGGGCCATGGACCGCCAGGTCCGGCTCGCCGCGGGCTCCCTGGTGATCGCGGGCATGCTGGTCGACCTCGCACTGCCCGGTGCCCGCTGGGTCTCCGCAGCCATCGGCGCCGGTCTGGTCTTCTCCGCGCTCAGCAACACCTGCGCCATGGGCACCATGCTGGCCAAGCTCCCCTACAACCGCCCCCGCGGCGGCACGGCCGACCTCGACGACATCCTGGGCAACCTGCGGAAGTGACAGGAGGCCGACCGGGCCCGGCCTCCTGAGGGACGATGACGGTTCACCTGTTCGCCCCCCCTGGCCGACAGGGTCCACCTGAAGGATGAGAGCGGGCTCCGCCGCGCAACGGAGGCGAAGAGCCTCGATAGTTGATGCCTGCCTTCAGGGCGACGCCCAAGACTGGGGTCCTTTCCGTGGAAGGGGCATCCAGGTGGAACGGTGGGATCGGATCGGGCGGTGGGCGGGATACGGGGCGGCGCTTGCCCTGTCCCCGTATGCAGTGATCAAGGCGTCGTGGGTCATCGGCTCCCTGCTGGGCCTGACACCGATCGGCGAGGGCTTCGACCTGGCCGGCTGGGTCCTCCTCAATACGGTGACCATCGGCATGGCGGTACTCGGGATCGCCTTGGCGCTCGCCCTGGTCCGACCCTGGGGCATGCGGATACCCGGCCGGCTGGTGGCCTTCTGTGCCTGGACGGGGGCCGGATTCCTCGTGTCGATCCTGCCGTACGCCGTGCTCAGCACGGTGCTCGACGCCGGGCAGAGCACGGCAGCCGACCACGGGGGCGACGACCCGTCCATGCCTGGCTGGGAAGCCGCTCTGATCCAATTCGGTTTCATCGGCATGGGGTTGGGTCTGGCCCTCGCGCTGCCCGCCTACCTGATCCGGCGCTGGCCGGAGGCCTTCGCCCCCCAGGCCGGGGACAAGGCCCGCACCTCTGCGCCATGGCCGACGTTCGTCGCGGGCGTCGTCGGTCTCGTCTGGCTGTACTGGACGATCGGCGGCACCCTCGGCATCGCGAACCCGGCTGAGCGGGACACGAATTGGTACCTGATGACCGGTGTGGGCGCGCTCTGGGCGCTGGCCGGGGCCGTCGCCACCTGGGCGCTCGTCCGCAAGCGTTCGGCCCGCGTGTTCCACCGGCTCCTGCTGGTGCTCGGCTGGCTCGGGTCGGGCTCGCTCTTCGCCTGGGGCGCCTGGAAGTTGCCGCTCACCGTGTTCGTGGCGCTGGCGCGCCCGAGCGACGTCACCTTGCCCGAAAGCCTGGTCGCCGCACCCGTGTTGCACCTCGCCGCCGTCGTAGCGGGGGTCGGCATGGCGAGGTCACTGATCCAACGGCAGCGTGCGCATCCAGCACGTTGACGGCAGGCCCGTCGCCGCGAGGCGGTCACCCTGGCAACTGCCTTGCCGATGGCGTAACTTGGAGCGCCGACCTGGGCTGGACAGGCAGGGGGAGCCGATATGACGCAGCCGGTGCGGGAGTCGACCCGGGTCGTGGTCGTGGGGGCGGGACCGGCCGGGCTGACCGTGGCCAACTTCCTTCACCGCGCCGGGATTTCCTGCGTCGTACTGGAACGGCAGGACCGTACCTACACGGAGCGGCGGCAGCGCGCCGGCATCGTCGAGACCCGCGCCGTACGCATGTACCAGGAGTGGGGACTGGACACCCGCGTCCTCGGCGGCGCACCGTCCGACGACGTCCTGGAGATCCGGGTGGACGGACAGCAGCGCCTGCTGCGGTTCGGCACCGACGACGACGGCCCGCAGTCACTGCTGTGCCCCCAGCAGGTCCTCGTCGCCAACTTGATCGCGACGTTCCGCGACGACGGCGGCGATCTGCGCTTCGAAGCGTCCGAGGTGGCCCTGGACGGGCTCACGGGTCCTCGTCCGACGGTCCGCTACCGCGCTCCGGACGGCACCGCGCACGAGATCACCTGCGACTTCGTCGCCGGGTGCGACGGCGACCACGGGGTCAGCCGGGCCTCCGTACCCGAGGGCGAGTTGACGGCCTACCCGTACGACCACGGCATCTCCTGGCTGACCGTGCTCGCCGAGGCACCGCCCCCGCCCCACCCCTTGATGGCCATCAGCCGCCACGGCTTCGCGGGACACTTCGCGCGCGGCCCCTTCGCCAGCCGCTTCTATCTGCAGTGCCCGCCCACGGACCGGGTGGAGGACTGGCCGGACGCACGGGTGTGGGGGCACCTGCGGACCCGGCTGGGCGAAGACGGACTGGTGGCAGGCGCGATCACCGAGAAGGTCGTCTTCCCGCTGCGGAGCGTCGTCCATGAACCGATGAGCTACGGCAGGTTGTACCTGGCCGGTGACGCGGCCCATGTGGTGTCCCCAGTGGGCGGCAAGGGGATGAACCTCGCCCTGTACGACGCCGAGATGTTCGCCCGCGCCGTACGCGACTTCCTCGCCGACGGGGACGAGTCCGGACTGAAGTCCTACTCCGCCGCCTGCCTGCGCCGCACCTGGAACTACCAGGAGTTCTCGCGCTGGATGACCGAGATGCTCCACGACGCGGGCGACGTCTCGCGGGCGGGCCCCTTCCACCGCAAACTGGCGCTGGCCCGGCTGGACCGGCTCTGCACTTCCCGCACCGCCGCCCTCGACTTCGCCGAACTCATGGCCGGGCTCGCCTGACGCCAAGTGGCTGCCGTACAGCGTCGTCGGCGCACCGGCCCGCCGCCGGATCCCGACGGCGGGCCCGGCCCTTCCGGGCTACGCCTCTGCCTCGGCCTTCACTCCGGCCAGCGTCGCCTCGATACCCGTACGCAGCAGCGCCAGCCGACCGTCGACGATCTGCTCCTCCTTCTCCGGGTTCTTCTCGACGAAGTCCTGAAGCGGGCTGCGACCGGACCCGAACCGCATGCCGTGCTCCACCCGCGTGCCCGCACCGTCCGCGAGCGGCTCCAGCGTGTACGTCCAGATGGCCAGCACCTCGCTGCTCTCCGGGCCGTCATAGATCACCTCCCACTGGAAGGTGTGCGGCGGCGTCACCTCCACGACGCGGCTGACGGTGCGCCACTCCCCGATGTGGTCGTTGCGGTTGCGGCCGGCGAAACGCGCGCCGACGACCGGCCCGTCGGCTCCGTCCAGCCACTCCACCTCCTGCAGTTCCGGGCTGTGCCGAGCCGAGGTGGAGATGTCCGACACCAACTCCCACACCCGCTTCGGCTCGGCGGCGATCTCGATCGCACATTCCACGTGAGGACCATCGGCAAGACGCATCGCTTCAACCTCCAAGACAGAACGGTAGTTCGGGGTCAGTGTAGTTGATGTTGTATTACAGGTATACAGAAATCAGCGTCAGGGAGACCAGGGGGATCGGGCGAATCTCAGGAATCGCGAGAATCGAAAGAGTGAAGAATGGAGAATCACAGGAACGATAATCACGAATATAGCTGTCTCCGACTTTCCCTTGCACAGAGAGGCTTCCAACCCTGATGCTGATAACGCGAAGTGAAACCAATTCGGTTCTCACTTCTTTCGTCTCAACGTCAGGAGTGAAGCGTGCTCAACGGATTCAAGAGCCGAGTCGGTGTCTTGGCCGCCATCGGCATCGTGGCGTCGGGTGGCTGGCTCGCGACGGCGGCTCCCGCCTCCGCGGCCGTCACCAGGGCGACTCCCGCCACCGTCGCTGCCCCCGCGGTCGCGCTCACCAGTGACACCATCATTCGCCCCCGGGCCCAGATCTGTAAGAACCAGGCCTGGACGTCCGGTAATGGGCGGGCCATTCTCCGCATGCAGTCCGACGGCAACCTCGTGCTCTACAAGAACGGCCGCCCGGTCTGGCAGGCCCCGAACGCCTGGAACCACGGCAACTGCGCCGTCTTCCAGGAAGACGGCAACTTCGTGGTGTACAACGCCTCGGGCCAGGCCGTCTGGGCTTCCGGAACGTGGCACAAGGGGGCCTATCTCGCCGTGCAGGACGACGGCAACCTCGTGATCTACAACAGCGCCAGGCGGCCGGTCTGGGCCAGCAACACCGGCGACTGACGCTCCCGCTTGTCGCATGAGGGCCCGCCTGCTCCCAGGCGGGCCCTCATGCCACATGTCCCCACTCCCCCACCGGGCTCAACTCCGGCCACGACGATCGCGCTCGAACACGATCGGGTCGTAGCGTGACGGTGTCCGGCCTGTGATCACGTCACCAAGCCGTCCCTGACACCGATTCACCACCCCCGGCACGCACCTCCCCGGCATCGCTGCACCCCGGCTCACCTGGTCTATGGTGGTCCGGGGCGAGTGACGGGGGGCACGGCGATGCAGGGCAAGCGCCGCGGTGCCATGGGCGCCGCCCTCGCACTGCTGACCCTGCTGGCCGCACTGCTCTGCGCGACCTCCGCCTCCCCGGCCCTGTCACAGGCGGCACACTCCTCGGCCGCGGCCGACCTTCGCGCACCGAGCCACCCGACGCTGGGCAGCGTCGGTCAGGACGCGCCCCGCACCGCGACCACCGCTCCCTGTCTGAAGAAGACACAGCCGGAGCGACAGCAGTCGCACTTCGCCGTGCCCCTCGTTCGTGCCCTGCCGACAGCACCCGACGCCCTGGCGTCGGCGCGGGCGGCCCTGCCCGCGCGGGTGCGGCACCGCGGTCCGGCCCCCTCCCCACCCGACCTCGCGGAACTCTCCGTACGACGGCTGTAGGCCCGCGCGCGCACGGTCGCCCCGCCTCCCGTACCGCTTCGCGCTGCCCAACGCCCGCGTACGCGCGCGGAGTTACGGGGCATTCCTGCGCACCGCTCGCCCCACTTCCCCTCTTCTCCTTGCTCTCGCACACCTGACTTCGGAGGTACCGTGCCGTCCTCTCTTCGTGCCCGCCGTCGCCGTCTCACCCTGATCGCCGTGAGCGGCGCCGTGGTGGCCGGTCTGGCCGCGATCGCCGCCCTCGGCGGTGGTTCGGGGGGTTCCGAATCCCCCGACCGGCCCGCAGCCGCCGCCTCGTCACCCGTCGGCGAAGCCACCCTCGACGAGCAGCAGAAGTCGCTGCTCGCCCTGGCCCGCCGGGACGCCAAGGACCCGCTTGCCATGGGCCGCGCCGACGCGCCCGTCGTCCTGATCGCCTACGCGGACTTCCAGTGCGCCTTCTGCGGGAAGTTCGCGCGGGAGACCGAGCGGCAACTCGTCAGCACGTACGTGGACAAGGGGGACCTGCGGATCGAGTGGCGCAACTTCCCCGTGTTCGGGGCCGAATCGGAGCGGGCCGCCCGCGCCTCCTGGGCCGCCGGGCAGCAGGGCCGGTTCTGGCAGTTCCACGATGTCGCCTACGCCAAGGAACACGCCCACAACAAGGGCGAGTTCTCCACCGCGCGGCTGCGCGAGATGGCCCGTGCGGCGGGTGTCCGCGATCTCGACCGCTTCGCCACCGACATGGAGTCCGACGCCGCCCAGGCGTCGGTGGGCCAGGACCAGGGAGAGGGCTACACGCTGGGCGTGTCCAGCACCCCCGCCTTCGTCGTCAACACCACGCCCATCCTGGGCGCCCAGCCGCTGAGCACCTTCACCGACGCCATCGACAAGGCCGCGAAGGAAGCCCGGCGATGAGCGGCGTCACCGTGGCGACGGCCTTCCTCGGCGGGCTGCTGGCGCTGCTCAGCCCGTGCAGTGCGCTGTTGTTGCCCGCGTTCTTCGCCTACTCCTTCACCACTCGCACCCGTCTGTCGCTGCGCACCGCGGTCTTCTACGCGGGCCTGATCACCACACTGGTGCCGCTCGGCGTGGCCGGTTCCTTCGCCAGCCGCCTGTTCTACGGGCACCGGGATCTGCTGGTGGCCGTGGGCGGCTGGACGATGATCGGGCTGGGGCTGGCCCAGATCCTGGGCGTGGGCTTCGGATCGCGCCGTCTTCAGCAGGCGGCGGGCAGCCGTGGGGCCGGGTCCGCGCTGTCGGTGTTCGCCCTGGGCACCGTCTACGGCCTCGCGGGCTTCTGCGCCGGACCCATTCTCGGCGGCATCCTCACGGTCGCGGCGCTGGACGGCAGCCCCGTGCACGGAGGTCTGCTGCTGGCCGTCTACGCGCTCGGCCTGGCGGTGCCCATGTTCGTCCTGGCGCTGCTGTGGGACCGCTACGACCTCGGCCGCCGCCGCTGGTTGCGAGGGCGCGCGATGCGGCTGGGCCCGCTGACGGTGCACAGCACCTCGCTCGTGGGCGGGCTGGTCTTCGTCCTGCTGGGGGTGGTGTTCCTGCTCTTCGACGGCACGTCCGCCCTGCCGTCCCTGCTGGACATCGACACCCAGGCGGCCTGGGAGGACGGCGCCGTGCGCCTCGGCAAGGCCGTCTCCGACCGAGCCCTGCTCCTGGTGGTGGCCCTGGCGGGAGCGGCCATGGCGGTGACGGCCGCCGTCCGCCTGCGTCGCCTCCCGGCGGAGGAACCCCAGGAGGAGTCGGACTCGGCGGTCTGACACAGCCGTCGTCACCGGGTCGGAGCCGACCCGGTGACGCCCCTTCCGTACGAAGTGCGGCTCATGCCTCCGCTGGGGCGGCCTCGGGGGACATGACCTGGGTGTCCGAGGTGCCCGGGGTCTCCGGCTCGGCCACGCTGGGGCGTTCCGCCCAGAAGTCGGCGGAGAACAGGCGCCAGAGGAGCATGGTGACCACTCCGGCCGCCGTGATGCCTATGCCGATGACGAGCGGCGGGCCCAGGGAGAACCAGGTGACCCCGCTGTAGGAGTTCTCGGGGTCGGACATGTCGATGACGGACTCCACCAGGAGCCAGGTCAGCATGGCGGCTCCCACCAGCGGACCCACGCCGATGAGAACGAAGTTGCGCAGGCTCTCCAGGAGGCGGTGGCGGTAGTAGACCGCGCAGGCCACACCGGTGAGCGCGTAGTAGAACGCGATGAGCAGCGACAGCGCGGTCAGCGAGTCGAGCAGGGCGTTCTCGCTGATCTGGTTGACGCCCAGGTACCAGACGATGGCCACCCCGGCGACCCACCAGGTGCTGACATGGGGGGTCTGGAAGCGGTGGTGCACCTTGCCGAAGTGCTGGGGCAGGGCATGGCGGCGGGCCATGGACAGCAGGGTGCGGGAGGCGGGGAGGATGGTGGTCTGGGTCGAGGCCAGCGCGGAGGTGCAGACCGCGAGGAGCACGACCCAGTCCCAGCCGCCCATCACCTTCTCGGCGAGGACGGCGAAGACGGCCTCTTCCTCGTCGGCGTTGGAGGCCAGGAAGGTGGTCCCGGCGAAGGCCACGATGGCGAAGGCCACGGACACGTAGGTCACCAGGAGGACGACCGTCGACCAGATGCCCGCCTTGCCGGGGGCGCTGGCGGAGTCCTCGACCTCCTCGGTGAGGTTGGCCGCCGACTCCCAGCCCCAGTAGATGAAGACGCTCAGCAGGAGGCCCCCGGTCAGCGCGGCACCTCCGGCGCCGAAGGGGTTCAGCCAACTGACCGACGGTGTGAGCGACTTGGGCATCGCGGTGCCGGCGTACACGCGGTACAGGGCCACCACCGCGAAGGTGAGGAGGAAGGCGACCTGGGCGAGGATGAGGACGTTCTGCACCTTGGCCGATGTCTCGGTGCCCATGACGCACACCGCGGTCATCGCGAGGATGAGGACGACGGTCAGGGTCTGCCGCACCAGATCGTCGGCAGCCAGACTGTCCAGGCCCATGGCGAGCAGCCCGAAGTTCACGGCGACGTCGGCGAGGGAGCCGACCACCAGGACGCCGGTCATCGCGATGGCCCAGCCGCCGAGCCAGCCGGCCCACGGTCCCATGGCCCGGGTGACCCAGGAGAACGTGGTGCCACAGTCCTGGTCGGCCTTGTTGAGGTAGTGGAACGCCGATGCGATGAGCAGCATCGGGATGAAGGAGGCCAGCATGATGCCGGGGGCGTAGACCCCGACGAGGGCCACGACCGGGCCGATGACCGCGGCGAGGGAGTAGGCCGGGGAGGTGGAGTTCAGACCGATGACGAGGGCATCGACGAAGCCGATGGCGTCGGCCTTGGGTTCCCCGGGCGGGCGGGCGTCCGCCGCAACGTCGTTCTTCAATGTGCTCCCTTGCTTCGGGGGGTCGGCGGGGCGTGGGGTACTGCGATGGCCGGGCCGGACGCGAGCGCGTCGGCCGGGGGCGGGGCGTGCCGGGTCCGGCCCCCGGAGTGGGGCCGGACCGGCGGCGAGGGGACCGGCGAGGGACTACTGGTCGCGCATGCCCCAGGGGGAGCCGTACTCGGTCAGCAGGTTCAGGAAGGGGCGGGGGTCGAAGGCTTCGGCGCCGAGGATGCCGGCCCCGCTCCAGGTGCCGTCGGCCAGCAGTTCGAGGGCGATGACCGGGTTGATGGCGGTCTGCCAGACCACGGCCTGCGAGCCGTACTCGCGCATCGACCACTGGTTGTCGACGACGTGGTAGAGGTACACCTCGCGCGGCTGTCCGTCCTTGGTGCCCTTGACCCAGGTACCGGCGCACGTCTTGCCGTGCATACGGTCGCCGAGCGTGGCCGGGTCGGGCAGGCAGGCGGCGACGACGTCACGCGGGGAGACCTGCGTACCGCCGACGGTCACCTTCTCCGTACGGTCGAGGCCGAGCTTGTGCAGGGTCTTGAGCGTCTCGATGAACTCGTCGCCGAGCCCGTACTTGAAGGTGACCCGCTCGGCGTCCACCCAGCGCGGGATCAGCAGGACCTCTTCGTGCTCGACGTTGACGCACTCGACGGGGCCGATGCCCTCGGGGAAGTCGAAGACCTCGGGCTCGCTGAAGGGCGGCGTGGTGAACCAGCCGCGGTCCTTCTCCCAGATCACCGGCGGGTTCAGGCACTCCTCGATGGTCGTCCAGATGGAGAAGGAGGGCGCGAAGTCGTATCCGTCGACCGTCAGGTTGGCGCCGTCGCGGACGCCGATCTCCTCGATCTCGTCGAAGAGTTCCTCGGCGGCGTAGCGGGCGAAGACGTCGGACAGGCCAGGCTCCACACCGACGCCGACGAGCGCGAGGCGTCCGGCCTGCTCCCAGGCCTCGGCACGCTCGAACTGCGCGTCGCCGAGCTTGACACCGCACGTCTCGTACGGCCGCTCGGGGTGCGGGTACGACAGGGACATCGCCATGTCGATGTAGTGCGCCCCGGCCTCCAGCGCGGCCTCGAACAGCGGCATCACGAAGCGCGGGTCGGTGGCGTTGAGCAGGACGTCGCAGCGCTCCTGGGTGAGCAGTGCGGTGACCGCGGCCTGGTCGGAGGCGTCGACGCGCGTGGCGCTGAACCGGGTGCTGCCCTCGCCCAGTGCCGCCACCGCCGCTTCGGCCCTGGACAGGTCGTAGTCGGCGACGACGATGTGGTCGAAGAAGGAGCGGCGGGCCGCGATCCGGGTGATCGCCGTTCCTACGCCGCCCGCGCCCACAAGCAGTACTCGCATGGCAATGATGCCTTTCATCAGCAGAGGCCGGTCATCAGCAGAGGCCGGAGCCTTGGTGCGCCCATGAAAGGTCCCCCGGCCAGCACACGTCAATGCCGTTGGCATAAGCTGCGAATGCGCTGGTGGAGGAGGGGTTATGCCCAAGAATGTGGTGCCGGAGGCGGCGCGAAGGCGTAGGAAGCCCACCAAAGGGGGCGTGGTTCTCTCGGAGCGGCTCATCGTCGAGACCGCGATGCGGCTGCTGCAGCAGCACGGCAGGGAGGGGCTGACCGTCCGGCGTCTCGGTGCGGCGCTCGGGGCGGATCCGAGCAGTCTCTACCGCTACTTCCGGGGCGCCGACGACCTCACGCTCGCCATCGCGGACGAGTTGATCGGCCGCGCGGTGCGGGGCTGGGAGGCCACCGGGGACTGGCGTGCCGATCTGCGCGATCTGGGCCTGCGCATCCACTCCGCCTATCTCGCCCATCCCCAGGCGGCGGTGCTCACCGCGAGCCGGGTCAGTGGCCGCGCGAACGAGATCGACGCCGACGAGGTGATCCTCGGTGTGCTGCGTTCGGCGGGCCTGCCCGACCGGGAGGTGGTGCGCGTGTACCACGCGTTCATCGACCAGACGCTGGCCTTCGCCGCGCTGGACGCGGCCGGTCGTGCCCTTCCGCATGCCGCGCGCGTCGCCGACGAAGCGGTCTGGCACGCGACCTACGCCCGGCTCCCGGCACAGACCCATCCGAACATCGCGGCCACGGCCTCCCTGCTGGTCGAGCGCATGAACGACAGCGCCTATCCGACGGCCCTGGAGATGCTGCTGGACAGCGCCGCCACCACGCTCGCCCGCTCGGCGGCGGACGGTCAACACAGTGCGTAGGTGGTTCCCTCGCCGATGGCGCGGAGCTTGTCCGGGTTGGCCACGTTGTGGAGGGCGGTGATGCTGCCGTCGGCGTCGAAGTCGAAGGTGACCGTGGCGATCACGCGGTCCGGTGCGCGGAACACCATGCCGGGTCCGCCGTTGATCTCGACGAGTTCGGCGGTCATGTCGGCCGGTGCGACACCTTGGTAGGTGACGGTGCCGATCGCCGCGAACCAGGCGGCCACCGTGGCGGCACCGACGACCGGGCGCAGGGCCTGGCGGACCTTGCCGCCACCGTCGGTCCACAGGGTGACGTCCGGGGACAGCAGCTCCATCAGGGCGCTCACGTCACCACCGGTCGCGGCGGCGAAGAACCGCTCGGTGACCTCGCGTTGTCGTGACCGGTCCGCGGTGAAACGCGGCCGGCGGGCCCGCACATGCTCGCGGGCGCGGTGTGCGGCCTGCCGCACCGCCGCCTCGGAACGCTCCACCATCTCCGCGATCTCCAGGTGGCTGAAGCCGAACACGTCCTTCAGGACGAACACGGCGCGCTCGAGGGGGCTGAGCGTCTCCAGCACCACCAGCATGGCCATCGACACCGACTCGGCATCGGTGACGGCGTCGGCGGTGTCCCCGGTGGTGAGGACGGGTTCCGGCAGCCATGGCCCCACATAGGTCTCCCGCTTGTGCCGGGTCGAACGGAGCTGTTCCAGCGCCTGGTTGGACACGATCCGCGTCAAGTAGGCCTTGGGATCGGCTACTTGGGAACGGTCGGTGGCGGACCACTTGATCCAGGCGTCCTGGACCGCGTCCTCGGCGTCCGCCGCGCTGCCGAGTACACGGTAGGCCACCGAGAACAGCAGGTTGCGGTGCCGGTCGAACGCCCGTTGATCCAGCGTCCGTTGGCCGAACTCCTGCTGAGCGATGTCCGGGGACGGGTCGGTCATCGCGCCTCTCCGATCCGGGTGAAGCGGCCTCCGCGGGGCCAGAACACGCCCGAGGCGGGCATCTTCTTCATACGGCCATAGGTCGGCCAGGGGGAAGCGGTCACCGTCTCCTTGTACCAGGCCGCCCTCCGGCCGGTCAGGCAGATGCGTCGGGGGCTGTTGTCGGGGTGGGTGAACTGCACGACCGCGTCGTCGCGGCCCAGGCTCACGGGTGCGTGGTAATAGCCGAAACGGAACGCCTTGGGCTGTTTACCCTTCAGGGTGCGGGCGATCGACACCGCGGCGTGCACCCCGGTCGGCATGCCGCCCTGACAGGTGCCGTGCATGAGGCCGTACCCCTGGCGGATCGCAGCGGCATCGCCCACGGCGTACACCTCGGGGTGCGACACCGACCGCAGTGCGGTGTCGGTGACGATGCGCCCGCGCTCGTCGACGGTCAGTCCGGCCGCGGCGGCCAGCGGCGAGATCCGTGTGCCGCCCGTCCACACGACCACGTCGGCGTCGACACGCTCACCTCCGGTCAACTTGACGGCGTCGGGCAGCACTTCGGCCACCTCGACCCCGCTGCGCACAGTGACGCCCAAGCGGTCGAGCGCGGCGTGCAGATACCCCCTGGCCTTCGGGTTCATGGTCACGCCGGGTTCCTGCCGACCCAGCAGGACGACGTGCGACTCCGGGTACCGCTCGGCGATTTCGGCCGCTGTCTCGATGCCGGTCAGTCCGCTGCCGGCGACCATCACCGTGCCTCCGGCGAGCCGCGCCAGTCGGGCGGCCAGCACCTCGGCGTCGTGGACACTGTCGAAGGTGTGGGCGTACTCCGCCGCGCCCGGTACCGACTCCGTGTCGGCCACGCTGCCCAACCCGTACACCAACGTGTCGTAGCGCAGGGTGTGTCGGTCGTCCATCCGCACGGTCTTCGCGGCCGCGTCCACCGCCGTCACCCAGCCGCGCACGAACCGCACTCCGGTGCCCTCCAGCAGTTCGGGGATACTCAGCTCGGACAGTCGCTGCCCCGTCCCCGTCATGTGTAGCCGCAGCCGCTCGGCGAACCGCTCCTGCGCGTTCACCAGCGTCACCTGTACGTCTTCGTGCCGCCGAACGCGGGCCGCGAGCTGGATCGCCGCCGACATCCCCGCGTATCCCGCGCCCAGGATCACGACGTGGTGCGCGGTCGCCGTGCGGGCTTCGTGCTGTGCGCTCATCGGTGTGCCTTCCTCCCGTGTTCCTGCTGACCCTCACCAGATGGGAGCGGCCCGTCCCTACGTGACATGAAATCGATGTGACGCGCGACACAGCCGGGTCGGCGGGTGTCAGCCTCGGGGCAACAGGAGGCGGGAGAGTGCGGCGGTGACGAGGAGGACCGCGGCGACGATGAGGAGTCCGAGGCGCATGCCCGGGAGGGAGTAGTCGCCGCCAGGGCCGGTGAGCAGGCCGCCGAAGAGGGCGACGGCCAGCGCGCCGCCGGTCTGGCGAAGGGAGTTGAGGAGTCCCGACGCGGTTCCGGCGCGCTGGGCGGGGACGGCGTCCATCAGCAGGGCGGTCAGCGCGGGCACCGTGAGCGCCCCGCCCGTGCTCAGCGGCAGCAGCAGGAGCAGGACCAGCCAGACCGGGGTGTGGGCGCTCAGCGGGAGCAGGGCCAGCATGGCCGCGACCAGGATCAACTGTCCGGCGACGATCACCGGGCGCCGCCCGATCCGCTCCGCCAGCCGGGGCGAGACGAGGTTGGTCGCGGTGACCACCATCGACATGGGGACGAACATCAGCCCGGCGGTGATCGCCGACATCCCGCGCACCTGCTGGTAGTACAGCCCGAGCAGGAAGATCCCGCCGTAGAAGGCGCCGTTGAGGGCGAACCCGGCCGCGAGTGGGACGGAGATCTTACGGTCCGTCAGAAGAGGCAGCGGGACCATGGGTTGGTGGTGGCGGGCCTCCACCGTACGGAAGGCGTAGGCGCCGGCGAGGGCAAGTGCCATCGCGGCCAGTACGGGGGCGCTGGTCCAGCCCAGGTGGCCGCCCTCGATCACCGCGAAGGCCAGGGCGGCCAGGGTCAGTACCGCGGTGAGCTGGCCGCCGCCGTCCAGCGCGGCGGGCCTGCGCGGGGAGCGCTCCACCCGGACCAGCAGGCCGAGGATCACCAGGCCCACGGGGAGGTTGAGCAGGAAGACGGCCCGCCAGCCGGCCGAGTCGGTGAGCAGCCCGCCCAGCACGGGGCCCGCGGCCATCGCCACCGAGCCGCCGACCGTCCACAGCGCGATGGCGCGGGCCCGCGCCCGAGCGTCGTCGTAGGACTGCCGGATCAGGGCCAGCGAGGCGGGCATCACGATCGAGGCGGCGGCACCCTGCGCCACCCGCGCGGCGACCAGCGCACCGATGCCGGGCGCGAGGGCGCAGCCGAGGGAGGCGAGGGTGAACAGGACGACGCCCCAGCCGTAGGCGCGGCGGGCACCGACGCGGTCGGCGAAGGCACCGGCGGAGAGCATCAGGGCCGCGAACATCAGGGTGTACGCGTCCAACACCCACTGCAACCCGGTCATTCCGCCGCTGAGGGAGGTCCGGATCGCGGGCAGGGCGATGTTCACCGCCGAGACATCGATGGTGATCACCGTGAACCCGAGCAGGGAGGCGAGCAGGGCGACGCCCGCTCCCTTCGGTGCGCCCGCCCCTCTCGGTTCGCCCGCCCCCCTCGGTGCGGCTGGTCGGCGCGGGTCCGGTGCTCGTCCCCGGAGTTCGAGGTCGTGTTCGGGAGCGGTGACGGGGGACGCGGTGCTCAGGGACGACATCGTGAACTCCTCGGTGCGGTGGGGTGGTTGGTGGTCGGCGAAGGCGACCGAGCGGCGGCGCCGCACCGCCGGGACCGCGGCCCGGTGTCTCGCACCCCCTGGGCCCCGGCGGTGGCGCCGCCCGCTGCGAGATCAACTCTCCGCTTCCGCAGGGCAGTCAGGTAGACCGCGCCGCACCCGGGGTGCCGCGTTCCTGGCCCTGACACACCCCCTCACGCTTCCCATGCACCTGTCACAATGATCGAATGACAGCAGCAGCGGACGTGCGGGGCACCGAGCTCGGCAGGTATCTGAAGGCCCGCAGGGCTCAGGTCCGCCCGGAGGAGGTCGGTCTCCCGGCCGGGGCGGGTCTGCGCCGTACTCCGGGGCTTCGCCGGGAGGAGCTGGCGGCGCTCGCCGGGGTGAGTGTCGACTACTACATCCGGCTGGAGCGCGGCCGGGAGACCAATCCCTCCCCCGCCGTCCTGGACGCCCTCGGCCGCGCGCTGCGGTTGCGCGGCGACGGGTACGAGCGCCTGCACGAGTTGGCGGAGCTGGCCTCGGGCCGCGTCTCCGAGTTGGAGGCCTGCTCGGACAACGTCGTCCGCGACTCGGTGCTGCGGATGCTGGAGTCCGTACGTCCGTTGCCCGCCTACGTGGTGAGCCGCTACAACCGGATCCTGGCCGGGAATCCGGCCGCCCGGCGGCTGCTTCCCGGGCTCTGGGACTGGCCGCAGGAGCAGCGCAACCTGACACGCTATCTGTTCCTGCACCCGGTCGGCCGGACGCTCTACGAGCCGTGGGAGGAGACGGTCGCGGTCTCGGTGGCGCATCTGCGGGCCGTCTCGGGCGCCGACCCG
Organism: Streptomyces macrolidinus; assembly: GCF_023887685.1. Classification (GTDB taxonomy): domain Bacteria; phylum Actinomycetota; class Actinomycetes; order Streptomycetales; family Streptomycetaceae; genus Streptomyces; species Streptomyces macrolidinus. Next base: position 15,882 of record NZ_JAMWMR010000022.1, read on the forward strand.
GACGATCCCGAGTTGACCACACTGGTCGGCGAACTGGTACTGAAGTCACCGGAGTTCGCGCGGCTGTGGGAGCGCTACGACGTCTGCGAGCGCGGCGGCGGACAGAAGCGCTTCCGGCATCCGGGCGTCGGGCCGATGACGCTGACCTACGAGGTCATGCGCCTGGCGCGCACCGGGGGCCAGCGGCTGGTGGTCTACCAGGCAACCCCCGGCACCCCGGACGAGCAGGCCATGCTCGGCCTGGATGCCGCCTCCTGAGAGGGAGTTGACGTACCGCGCGGCCGGACGCCCGTGCACGTCCGGCCGCCATGGCGTTCGCTACGCCGTCGGCTTCGTCAGCAGGAGTTCGGTGTTGTGGTCGACCGCGGTCCCGATGAGGCCGGAGGGGTTGGCGTAGGGGTCGTTGTAGGCGAGTTCGCGGTACAGGGCGGCGAGGCCGGGGTCGGAGGTGTCGCCGAAGTCCGTCCGGTACGGCGCCGCGGACTCGATGAGGGTGGTGAACAGCGAGAGGGTGCCGTCCTGGTTGTCGGCTATCTCGATGATCCGCGCGTGGTGCGGATAGTCCACGTGGGACGCCGTGTTGATCTCCCAGAAGGCGCGCTCGGGGACGGCGTGGCCGTGCGGGATGATCCGGTTGGCGTGGGTGTGGCCGTTGACCCAGGCCACGACGTTCGGGAAGCGCTGGAGCAGGGCGACGAGTTCGGAGCCGCTGTGCCGGCCCTCGAACGGATGGTACGGGTCGGGCAGCAGGTTGCCCATCGTGCCGCTGGTGTGGTGGCTGAAGAGGACGACGAGGCGGTCGTCGGAGCCGCCGCGCACCCGGTTGCCGCTGGTGTCGTACCAGTGGCCGCTGTGCGACTTGAGGACCGACTCCAGCCAGTCGAGCTGCGCGGTGCCGATCGAACCGTCAGCCCATCCCGCCCTGTTGGTGGTGTCGAGGCTGATGCCGAGGACTCCGTCGGCGAGGTCGAAGGTGTAGTAGAGGTGGCCGCTGCTGACCGAGTCCTGGGTGAAGCCGTGGCCGACGGGGCCGGGGCCGGTGTACGCCGGGTTCAGGTGCGCCTGCGCGAACTGCGTCGGGGTGAACGGGCGGCGCCGCTCGTCCGGTGTGACCGTACGGATCGTGCCGCCGCTCGTCAGCAGCTTGGCCAGCAGGGTGACCGCCTGGGCCGGGTTGTGCTGCAGGGCGTCCGCCAGTTGGGCGGCGGTCGCCGCGTCGCAGCCCTCCACCTTGCGGGAGCCGGTGTACAGGTCGTTCAGCAGGCCGAGGTCGGGCAGGGTGCCCTCGATGCTGTCGTCGTGGTTGCCGACCGTGGTGTACCAGGGGACGCTGAGGCCGGGCGCGTCGAAGGGGCGGATCGCACCGGCCAGGAAGCCGGGGATCTGCGGCAGGCCCTTGGCCTTGTAGGTGTCCTGGAGGGACGACTCGGGGTTCCAGTACCGAGCGCTGCCCGAGTTCTGCACGCCCTCGTAGCGGGTGAGGCTGCCGCTGTTCGGGGTGATCCGGCCGCCGCTCATGACGGTCAGATACCAGTCGAGTTCGAGCTGCTCGTGGTTGTCGGTGTTGTCGCCCGTGGCCATCACCATGCTGAACGGCATGCCGGTGTACGGGCCTTGGCGCACCCGGTTGACGCGCTCGATGAGCGACGAGGCGCCCTGCACGGTCAGCGCCTCCTGCGGCCGGTGCGCGCTGTCGATGAGGCTGGCCAGGTACTCGAACCGCACCGGGGATTCGGTGTCTGTCAGGTGCATGTCAGTGAATTGGACGAAGGAGGCGAGCCCGGTGCGCCGGTCGTCCCGTCCGGACGCCGCGCCCGCCACGTCGCCGCGCACCACCAGGGGCCAACCGGGGCCTGCCGCAAGGCGCTTGTACGCCCCGTCCCCCACCGCCATCGCGGCCTGTTCGAGCGTCGTCCCCTCGATCCGTACGGCCCGCGCGGCCGTGAGCGCCAGCGCCCTGTCCCGCGCGAGCGCACGACTTGGCGTCAGCAACGGCCACAGGGCGGCACCCGCGACTGCCGCGGACGCACCCGACACGAACCGACGACGACTGATTCCGCTCATGAATTCCCCTTGATCACGGCGGACTCGGGAATCCCGCCCGCCTGCCCGACCACGTCCGTCCGTCGCCAAACCTTACTGATGGGTAGAGAAGTGTCCAGGGGCCCCGAGCAAACTTCACGGAAACAGCGGGTGAGGGGGATTCAGGGGTGACGGGACCATTGGTGGCGACGGACACCGGCGCCGCGCACTGAGTTCGCGCGGGCGCCGGATGTGCGTCGAACCGTCGCTCAGTTCGCGGCAGGGGCGGTGTGCGGGGAACGCACCGCTGTGGCACGGGGGTTGAGCAGGCGCTCCGCCAACTCACCGAAGAGCAGGCCGAATCCGGCCCACAGGACGGCTTGGACGGCCAGTGCCGAGAGCCGGAATCGCCAGAGCAGGGCGGCCGGGAAGTGCTGCGGCACCTCGTTGACGACCGGCAGGAAGGCGTACGCCAGCCCGATCGCCACGACGAAGCCGGTCACGGCCACCACGGTTGCCCACCAGGTGCCGAGGCCGGGTGCCAGCCGCTTGCCCGCCATGGTGGCGGCGACGGCGAGAAGGACACTGAGCAGCACCATCAGGAAGTACAGGGTGGTCCGCTTGCCGATGGTGTCGGCTTCGCCGACCGAGGGCGGGTTGGCCGGGTACTTCAGGAACGGGACGACATAGACGGCGAGCAGCGCGCAGCCGGACAGCAGCAGCGCCGTCGCCCGTGGCGTGAGGCGGCCGACCCTGCCGAGCGCGAAGCAGTAGGCGAGGGCGGCGATGCCACCGAAGGCGACCCCGTAGACGAGGACGCCGGTGGCAAGGCCAGCGGTGGACTGTACGGAGCGGGAGACCGCCTCTATCTCGTGTTCGTGGGCGTGGGCTTCCTCGAAGCCGATCGCCTGGTCGACATACGGTTCGCCGAGCAGGTAAGCGACGACCAGGGCGAGTACACCGGCGGCCAGGCCGGCGAGCATGCCCCGCACCAACAGGCTTCTCACAGTGGTGGAGTTCATGGGTGTGCGGCGCCCCTCGCGTCAGTGGCAGGGGAAGCCGAGCAGGTGGCGGGCGTCATGCACCCATTCATGGACGTCCGTGCCGCTGAACACGGAGGTGGCACCCTGCTCCGCGCCCACGAAGTACAGCAGGACCAGCATCAGGATGCCGAAGAAGGCCGCCCAGGGAGCTGTCGCCTTCAGCGGCAGCTTGGCGGGGAGGGCGGGTGTGGTGGGTGTCGACTGAGCGACGGTCTGCGCCATGGCAGAGCCTCCTTGGGGAGTTCGCGTCCCATCTCGGTGCTTCCTGGACGACGGCCACGGGTCTGACTCACGGGACACGCAAGGTGTCCCGCACACAGTGGCGCGACCGTGCCGGATTCCCACCGGCTTCCGTCTCGCCGTCGTCGATATCGGACAGACCGTATCGCGAGTCGCGCGCCTGGCCAAGACCGTGCCGACCTGCTGTGACCTTCGTTTCGAGGTCAAGGCGCAACAGGCCCTGGTTCGTTGGGTTCCCGCCACCGTGACCGAAGCCGACCCACTGTTCGGGCAGCGTTCACCACGCGGTCTACCCCGGCGAGGTGTAACGCCCCTAGGGTCCTTGGAGGTTTCGAAGGAAGGGGCCCATGGACACGTTCCCCGCAATCCGAGCTCGCGGAATCACCAAGTGTTTCGGTGACGTCGTCGCACTCGACGGCATCGATCTGGATGTGGCGCACGGTCAGATCCACGGCCTGGTCGGACCGAACGGCGCGGGCAAGACCACCTTGCTCGGCCTTCTGCTGGGACTGGCCGTCGCCGACAGTGGCCGTCTGGAGGTCCTGGGCACACCGGTCGAGCGAGCGCTCACCACCCCCGACGGTGTCGCGGGCTTCGTGGACGGTCCCGGTCTGTACCCCTCGCTCACCGCCCGGCAGAACCTCACCGCGCTGACCGCTCTGCGCGGCCTCGACACGGGCCTGTCGGGCGTCGACGACGTCCTCGACCAGGTCGGGCTCACCGAGGTCGCCGACGACCGGGCCCGCGGCTTCTCGCTCGGCATGCGTCAACGGCTCGGGCTGGCCGCCGCGTTGCTGACCCGGCCCCGGCTGCTGGTGCTCGACGAGCCGTCCAACGGCCTCGACCCGGCGGGCAAGAAGCATGTCCACGGGGTGCTCACCCGGCTGGCCGCGGAAGGGACCAGCGTGGTGCTGTCGAGCCACCGTATGGACGACCTCGAAGCGCTGTGTTCCGAAGTCACCATCATCGCCACCGGGCGGGTCGTCTTCTCCGGTCCGCTCGGCAAGCTGGCCACCGACCATCGTGAACTGGACTACCGGCTGCTGACGTCGGACCCGCAAGCCGCCCGTCGGGTGGCCGCCGAGACGGCCGGGGTGCGGATCGTTGACGACGCCGCGGTGCGGCAGGACTCCGACCTGCTCGTCATCCGCGCGCTGGTGCCCGCTCTCGACGAACTGGTGGTGCGGCTCGTGGGCGCGGGCATCGCGTTGCGCGAACTGGCCCCCGTGGTGTCGCCGCTGGAGGCCGCGTTCCTCGCCCTCACCGAGCAGAAGGAGACGGGCAGTTGACCGCGACCCTCACCGAGCAGAAGGAGAACGGCAGTTGACCGCGACGCTCACCGCCGACAGAGCTGTGCGTGCCCCCCGTGTCCCGGTGGGGCGCGGCTACCGCTTCGAGTTGGTCAAGGTCGTCTCGCAGTGGCGTATCCGGCTGCTGGTCCTGGCCTGTTGGATCGCTCCGGCGGTGTTCGTCGCCGGGGTGAGTCAGCAGAGCACGCTCCCCGTCGACACGCTCTTCGGCCGCTGGATGCTCGCCACGGGGTGGGCCGGGCCGCTGGTGATCCTCGGCTTCGCGGGCACCTGGGCGCTGCCACTGCTGACCTCGCTGGTGGCCGGTGATGTGTTCGCCTCCGAGGACCGGCTCGGCACCTGGCGTCATCTGCTGGTGGCGGTCCGCTCGCCGCGGCGGATCTTCGTGGCGAAGGCGCTGGCGAGCCTCACGGTCATCCTGCTGCTCGTGGCCGGGCTGGCCTGTTCCAGTGCGATCGGCGGGCTGGCGACGGTCGGTCATCGGCCGCTGGTCGGCCTCGACGGTCATCTGCTGTCGGCCTCGGACGCCGCCGGCAAGGTCCTGCTCGCCTGGGTCTGCGTCCTCGGCCCGACCCTGGCGCTCGCGGCGATCGGCCTGCTCGGGTCCGTCGTGCTGGGGCGGTCCCCGATGGGGCTGCTGCTGCCCGCGCTCGTCGCGCTCGCGATGCAGCTCGCCCAGATGCTGCCGCTGCCCGTGGCCGTACGCCTGGCGCTGCCGGGGTACGCCTTCATCGCCTGGAACGGCCTGTTCGCCGACCCGGTCCAGCTCGGCCCGCTCCTGATCGGCATCGCGGTCAGCCTGGTGTGGGCGGTGGTGGCGACGACGCTGGCGTATCTGCTGTTCCTGCGGCGGGACTTCACCAACCTGACCGACGACGGTCTGGGGCACCGCGCGCTCACCCTCGGCGTGGTGCCGCTCGTCGGGCTGCTGGCCGTGTCGGTCCCGGTCGTCGCGGCGGCGAGCGGGGCCTCGGGGTCGGGTATCGAGCAGGACAAGGTGGAGCGTTCGGTCGCCACGGCGTTCGCCCACCTCTACCGCATGCAGACCGACCAGCTCCATCGCCCCGCCGTCACCGAGGCACAGGTGCGGGCGTCGGCGGCCTGCCACAAGGGCAGTGTCACGGCCGACGCGCAGGGGCCGGGCAACGACTGGCGCTGCGTCGTGTCCTGGCATCTGCCCGGCGTCGAGGCCCCCGGGACGGCCGTCTATCAGCTCGACGTCACCGCAGACGGGCGGTTCATGGCCGATGGCGATGGACCGAAGGAAGTGAACGGCTACTTCCTGGTGCGGACCCCGATCGGGGACGCGCCGAACCCGCTATGGCAGTTCGACGGCAATGTCGAGCTGCTCCCCACCTCGAAGGGATGACCCATGCAGGTAACACGCCGTCGTAGACGCGTCGGGAAGGAGTACTCCGGCCTTCCCGGTCGACGCGTCGGCCGCCGGACCCTGGTGACGGCCTGTATCACCGCCGGGACCCTCGTCGCCGCCGGCACCGCGATCGCGCAGACGCACCAGTTCGGCACCGACCAGGTCGGCCAGACCACCGCGCAGGGGCAGGTCGTCTCCAGCGACCAGTACATCGCCCCGTACGGCGAACGTCTGCTCATCAACAACGGCAAGATCATGTCGTCGTCCGTCAGCCCGGACGGCACCCATCTCGCGGCCTCGGTCACCGACGGTGGTTCGGCGCTGGCCATCATGGACCTGAAGAGCTGGAAGGTTCAGCAGCTCGTCGGCAACTCCGCGTCGTCCACGCCGCGCATCAGCGGCAACGACGTGGGGCAGGAAGGTCCGACGTACTCGCCCGACGGTTCGCAGTTGTGGCTGGGGCAGAACGACGGGTACACCCGGTTCACCGTGAACCCGGACGGCAGCGTCAGCAACCCGACGTCGATCAAGATCGCGGCCGACGGGCCCAAGCGCGCGCTGGTCGGCGAGGCCGTGTTCTCGGCCGACGGCTCCACCGTGTACTCCGCGGTCAACGGCCAGAACCGGGTGGTCGCCCTCGATGCACAGACGGGTGCCGTCCAGCGGAGCTGGAACGTCGGCAACGCTCCGCGTGACATGATCATGATCGGATCGAAGCTCTACGTGAGCAACGAGGGCGGACGTCCGGCCAAGCCCGGTGAGTCCACGATCAACTCGTACAACACCCAGGTGCCCGCCTCCCCGGTGACCGCGGCCACCACCACCGGCACGGTCAGCGTCATCGACCTGGCGAAGCCGGACGCCGCCGTCGGCAGCATCGACGTCGGTCTGCACCCGACCGCCCTGTACGCCAAGAAGGGCGCGCTGTTCGTCACCAACACGGCCACCAACGACGTGTCGGTCATCGACACCCGTAAGAACAAGGTCGTGCAGACCATCGCCACCCAGCCGTGGCCCGAGGCGTCGGTGGGCTACGAGCCCGACGCGGTGACCCTCACGGACGACGGCCGTCTGCTGGTGACGCTCGGCCGGGCCAACGCGGTCGCCGTCTACCGGTACACCTCCCCGCAGGAGCCGGTCGGTTACGTCGGTCTGCTCCCGACGGACTACTTCCCCGCGGAGATCGCGACCGTGGGCAAGCAGATCGTGGTCTCCAACACCCGTGGTGTCGACGCCCGTCGCCCCAACAACCCCGCCGGGCACGGGACGCACGACACGACATCGAGCCTTCAGCGGTTCACGCTGCCGAGCGATCGCGTCATCAAGTCGCAGACAGCCAAGGTGTTCAAGCAGAACGGCTGGAACGGCGACTCGGTCAAGCTGTCCCAGGGCAAGGGCAAGAAGAAGCCGGTGCCCGTGCCGGAGCGGATCGGCGACCCTTCGACGATCAAGCACGTCTTCATGATCGTCAAGGAGAACCGGACCTACGACCAGGTCCTCGGTGACGTCCCCGAGGGCAACGGCGACCCGTCGCTGGCGGAGTTCGGCGAGAACGTGACGCCCAACCAGCACGCGCTGGTGCGGCAGTTCGGCCTGTACGACAACACGTACGACATCGGCACGAACTCCGCCGAGGGCCACAACTGGCTGATGCAGGCGGACAACCCGGAGTACACCGAGTCCTCCGCCGGTGCCTACCAGCGCAGTTACGACACCGAGGACGACGCCCTCGGCCACCAGCGGACCGGCTTCCTGTGGACCGGCGCGCAGGCGGCCGGCAAGTCCGTACGCAACTTCGGCGAGTTCCAGCAGTTCCTGACCAAGCCGTCGGGCGCGAGCTGGCAGAACCTGTACTGCGACGCCAAGAACATGGCGGCGACCGGGCAGGACACCGCCTACCCGCTCAACTCGTCCTCGCCGATCCCGTCGCTCAACGACGTGTCGGTGCACGGCTTCCCGAAGTTCGACACCAGCATCCCGGACGTCTACCGGTACGAGATCTGGAAGCGCGACTTCGAGCGGAACGGTCCGGCGAACCTGAACATGTTCTGGCTCTCCAGTGACCACACGGGCGGCCCGGCGAGCGGGCCCGCCCAGGTCGCGGACAACGACCTCGCGACCGGCAGGATCGTGGACAAGATCTCGCACAGCAAGTACTGGAAGGACTCGGCGATCTTCGTCCTCGAGGACGACTCCCAGGCCGGGCTCGACCACGTCGACGGCCACCGTGCCCCGATCCAGATCATCAGCCCCTGGGCCAAGCACGGCGTCGTCGACAGTCACTACTACTCCCAGATCACGATGATCCGGACCATCGAGCAGATCCTCGGGGTCCGCCCGATGAACCAGAAGGACAGCGCGGCCAGCCCCATGCGCGCCGCCTTCACGCACAAGCCGGACTACACGCCGTTCACCGTGCTGCCCAACCGGACGCCGCTGACCGACGGGTTGAAGACCCCGCCGCCCTGCGGTGTGGACACCCCGGCGCCGCAGAACCCCGCGGCGGCGGCCGTGCCGTCGACCAAGATTCCGGCGGACAAGCAGGACCTCGTGACGACGTGGGAGAAGTGGAAGTCGAAGCAGCGGCTGACCGGGCCCCACGCCGTGCCCGACTACGCGAACCCCGCGCAGATGAACCACTTCACCTGGTACGAGACGCACGGCTGGAAGAAGCCGTACCCGGGCGAGAGCAAGATCTTCGCACCGAAGGACGTGCCGGGCGCGTTCATCCCGTCGGCGGAGAACGACGGCTGACGTAGGACGAGCGCACCGAGAGGCCCCTGGCCGGCGTTCACCGCCGACCAGGGGCCCATTCCCTCTCGCGCGCCAACTTCCCTTCAGATAGGGTCAGTTGTTGGCCACGAAGTCGATGACCAGCCGGTTGAACTCCTCGGCGTGCTCGATCATGGCCCAGTGACCGCACCGGTTGAGCAGCACCAGTCGGCTGTCCGGGATGTTCGCCAGCAGGTTCAGCGAGGTCTCGAACGGGACTCGCACCCCAGGACATCGCCCGCACCGTCGAGGCGGGCGACCACACTCTGCGCTACTACGAGGCGGGCCGGACGCCGACTGCTGGGCGACACCGGCGACGTCACCTGGCGGTCATCGCCTGCCGCGTCAAACGCTGGTGGCCCGACCGCGACGTACTGACCTTCTGGTCCGTCGCGATGATGTCGCCGGGGTTCCGGGTACCGGCGCCGCCACGCACTGGAGGCCGACCGCCGCCGGCCCTACGGGGCGCTTCCGCCCGGCCACGTTCGTCGGCAACTCGATGGGCGGCCACACCTCGCTGCGGATCGGGGAGGTAGTGTGCGGCGCCCTCGACCTCCAGGAAGACCGCCACCTGGTGGGTGGGCCGGGACCCTGGGTGTGCTGCCGCAGAACATGGTCATGAAGGACGCGGTGGACGCCGAGGAGCTGACCCGCCTCGACCTGCGCGACCTCGAAGCCCGTTACGGCTACCCCTACTTGGTGATCCACCGCAGCGATCTGCACGGCACCCTGCTCCGCGCCTGTGAACGCGCGGGGGTGGACCTCGGGACCGATGCCCACTGCACCGCGTACGAGAACACCGGCACCGGCGCCCGGGTCCGGTTCACCGACGGCCGCACCGACGAGGCCGAAGTGGTCGTCGCCGACGTCAGGCCTTCTTGACCACGCTGGACTTGAGCTGCATCGCGCCGAAGCCGTCGATCTTGCAGTCGATGTCGTGGCCGTCGACGCCGTCCTCGATGAGGCGGATGTTGCGGACCTTGGTACCCGCCTTGATGCCGCTCGGGCTGCCCTTGACCTTCAGGGCCTTGACCACGGTCACGGTGTCGCCGTCGGCGAGGACGTTGCCGACCGCGTCCTTGATGACCCGCACACCGGAGTCACCGGCCTCGGTCTCGGCGGAGACGGGGGTCCATTCGTGTCCGCACTCGGGGCAGACCAGCAGGGCACCCATCTCGTACGTGTAGACGCCGGCGCACTCAGGGCAGGGGGGAAGGTTGTCGCTCACGGCGGCAGTGTAGGGAGCGATTCGCCGAATTGCGAAATTGCGCAACTCGTCAGCACCGACCCACCTCACCGCCGCACCGGGCGCCTGCCATGATCCGTGTCATGCCCACACAGATCACCACGGCCGGGACGGCCGACCTCCATCAGGTTCTCGCCGACCACCACCGGTACTGGGGAGAACGCGACCTTCGGTCCCTGCACCTCACAGCACTGGTGCAGGAGTTCGGTGAGACCTGTCTGGTCGCCCGAGCCGAGGACGGGATCCACGGCTACATCATCGGGTTCGTCACCCCCACCGGCACCGGGTACGTCCACCTCATCGCCACTCGGGACGACGCCCGCGGCACGGGTCTCGGACGCCGTCTGTACGCGGCGTTCGCCGACGCCGCGCAGCGCCGGGGCGCGCTGCGGCTGAAGGCGATCACGTCACTCGGGAACACCGGCTCGATCGCCTTCCATCGACGCCTCGGCTTCGACGCGAAGACCGTCGACGACTACGGCGGCCCCGGCCGAGCCATGGTCGTCTTCCAGCGCACCCTGCCGCTCGACGCGGAGTAGCCCCGAGCGTCGCGTACACGTCCGTGGCGCCCGCGATCCGGCACCCGCCGTCGCCGTCGGTCTCGCGGCAGCCGCGGGGATGTGGCGGACGTCGTCCTGGCGAGGGTGGCGCCTCGTCGGCGTAGTGCGACTGCCGATGCCCCGGCCGGACCCTCACCGGAAGGTGACTTCCCTCGGGCCGTTGAAGGGCGCCAAGGACAGCACGGTCCTTGGTGTGCGCAGCCCGTCGTTCCGCGCGAAGAGGTTCCGCACCGCGTCGAAGGGGACATCGTCGCAGGCCACCAGTGAGGCGTGGTCGTAGAGTTCACGGATCGCGTCCGTGAACTCCTCGTCGCTGCCCGGTCCCGGGCCCCAGACGTCCCACAGCAGCGTCTCGACCTTGTTCAGCGCCGCGAGGTCGAGCCGGACGGCGCCTGCCACGAACCACTGCCCGAACATCGGCCCCTCCTGCGGCGGGTGGAGCCCGAAGGTCCTCGGGTCCGCCTCCCCCGCTCGGATGGCTTGCCACACCTTGCCCGCGACGAGGAAGCGGTCACGCGGCACGTCCATCGGGTCGAAATCGATCCCGAACGTGTCGACGACCATCGGGTCGGCCATTTGCGGATCGGCGAGCAGCCAGCCCCGCTCCGCGTCCCAGTACTCGGTCACCACATGGTCACCGTGGAACCCGTCCGAGCCGACGTAGTCCGCGAACCCGGACCGCAGTCGCGCGGGAACCCCCACATGACGCAGGAACGAGCAGTGCAGCAGCGCGAAGTCACGGCAGACGCCGACGAAGCGGTCACCGACATCACGCCGCTGCGTCAGCGGCGCGTGCTGCCGCCCGATGATGATCCGCAAGATGTCGTCGAGATAGCGCGTCTCGGCATCGTTGTGCAGCCGTTCCTCCGGGATGGCACAGCCGAACCGTTCACCTTCCAGGCGATGGACCATCAGATCACGGGCCAGGCAGCCCAGTTGAGCCGGGTCATCCGGTAGGTCGGCATAGAGCGGGGCAAGACCGCCGGGGTCGGAGAAGGAGCTCTGCGCGGTATAGAAGGTGGCGGCCTCCGGTGCGAGGTGAACGGATGGCACGGCTGGACCCCCAGAAGACATCGGCCACATGTCGAATCCCCGGGCCGGTGCACCTCACCGTGTCAAAATTTCCGCGCGATTGTCCAGACAGGCGGGTACCCCCGCGCCGCGTGTGCCCGGTAGCCCTGGAGGCGGATTTCCCGGCGGGTCAGGTGTGCGCGGGCAGCCGCAGACGCCCGTCGTGGACCTCGGCGATCCGGTCGACGGCGGTCAGGTGGGTACGGTCGTGGGTGACCAGCACGGTCGCGGTGGCCTGCTGGTGAGTGAGGCGGGTGATCAGGTCGAGGACGGCGGCGCCGCGTTCGTGGTCGAGGGCGCTGGTGGGTTCGTCGACCAAGAGGACGGTGGGGTCGTTCATCAGGGCACGGGCGATGTTGACGCGCTGACGCTGGCCGCCGGAGAGCTGGTGGGGGCGACGGCCGGCCTGGTCGACGAGGCCTACGGCATCAAGGAGATCCATGGCGCGGGCGCGGGCAGTGCGCGACTTGCGGCCGTCGAGCTGTGCCATGACCTGGAGCTGTTCGGCGGCGGTCAGGGAAGGCAGCAGGTTGGGCTGCTGGAAGACGATGCCGATCTTGTGGCGTCGCAGGTCGGTGAGTTCACGGCGGGTCATGCCCGTGGTGGCGACGCCGTCGATGGTGACGGTGCCGGAGTCGGGGGTGATGAGGGTGGCGGCGACGGCGAGGAGGCTGGACTTGCCCGAGCCGGAGGGGCCGACGACAGCGGTCAGGGCGCCCTTGGGTACGTGAAGGCTGACCTGGTCGAGGGCGGTGAGGCGGGTGTCGCCGTCGGGGTAGGTGAGGGTGATGTCGGTCAGGTCCAGGCTCATCGGGCGCTCCCCAGGGCGGTCAGCGGGTCGACGGAGGTGATACGGCGGATGGACAGGGCCGCGCCCAGAGCGCCGAGCGCGATCATGACGGCGGCGGGGACGAGGACGGTCGTGGGGGTGAGGAGGAAGGGCACCGCCGAGCCGATGACGAGGGCTCCCAGGCCGACGGCGAGGCCTGTGCCGATGAGAGTGCCGCCGGTCAGCAGGATGACGGCCTGGCCGAGCGCGTCCTTGAGCAGGTCGGCGGTGGAGGCGCCGAGCGCCTTGAGAACGGCGACGTCACCGCTGCGCTGGATGGTCCACACGGTGAAGAAGGCGCCGATGACCAGGGCGGAGATCGCGAACAGGAACCCGCGCATCAACTGCAGCGAGCCGTTCTCGGAGGTGTAGGAACCGATGGCGGACAGCGACTCGTCCGTGGAGACCGTCTTGGTGCTCGCGGCGTGGTCGGCGGCCTTGATGTCGGCGCCGGAGGTGGTGTGCAGGGCGATGACGGTCGCGGTCGGCCCGGCGGCGTGACCGGTGGGGGGTGCGGCCTCCTGCCAGAGTCCGAGGCCGGCCCAGATCACGGGGGTGTGGCTGAAGGAGGCATCCCCGCGCACCGCCGCGACGGTCGCCTGCTGCCCGGCCAGAGTGAAGGTGTCGCCCGCGGCCACGCCGAGGTCGTCGGCGGCGGCGGTCGACAGGACCGCCGCGTGACCGTCGATCTTGTCGCCGTCGGGAGCGAGGGGGGATCCGGGCTGGACGCCGAAGAGGGAGACACCGGTGCTCTTGGTCCCGGCTGTCGCCTTGGTGGTGGTGATGCCCAGCGGCTCGGCGGCGCTCACACCCGGCATCCTGGCCCACTGCCGCCACTGCTTCTCGGTGACGGTGGAGTCGGCATACGACAGCTTCTCGCCCTGACCCGGCGCTCCGAAGGCGATCCTGTCGGCGGGCAGGCCCGTGATCGCGGAGGTGTTCTGCCGGCCCAGCCCGGCCGTCAGCCCCGACAGCAGTCCGACCAGCAGCGTGATCAGCACGATGACGGTGCCCATCAGGGCAAAGCGCCCCTTGGCGAATCGCAGATCTCTCCAGGCGACGTACACGGCTCTGGCCTGCCCTTTCATGGAGTGGAAGCGGTAGGTCCCACTCTCGCCGCCGGCCCCCGCACGGGCATCTGGCCCAGGACGGCACTTGCCACGCCGAAGGACGGCCCGCCGGTTGTAACTTTCGATGGACGCCCGGGTGTGGTGCTGTTTCCTAGGCTGGAGGCACTGTGAACACCACCGCTCCCGCCTTGACCCCCACCACCCGGACCCTGGCCTGGTGCCTGCACCTGCTGGTCGTCGCCCTGCTCGCCCTGGCCGCCGGCCGGGCTGTCGCCGACGATCGCCCACACGCCGCGATGACCGTCGCCGCCGCGGCTGCCTGCAGCCTTCTCTACGCGGCCGGGCCGACGCTGCCTCGCGTACGCGGCTCTCGCGGGGCAGCCGCACTCTGGCTGACCGCCATGGCCGCCGCCTGGCTGGTGCTGCTGGCCCTGTCCGCCGACGCCGTGTGGGTGGCGTTCCCGCTGTACTTCCTCCAGCTCCACCTGCTGCCCCGCCGCTCGGGACTCGCCGCCGTGACGGCCACTGCGGCGGCGGCCGTCGTCGGGTTCGCCGTACACCAGGGCTCCTTCAATGCGGCCATGGTCATCGGACCGGTCCTCGGGGCCGCTGTGGCGGTCGCGGTGGTGTGGGGGTACCAGGCCCTGTACCGGGAGAGCGAACACCGTAGGCGTCTGATCGAGGAACTCACCACCACCCGCGCCGATCTGGCCGCCGCCCAGCACACTGCCGGCGTGCTGGCCGAACGCGAACGTCTGGCCCGTGAGATCCACGACACCCTCGCCCAGGGCCTGTCCAGCATCCAACTGCTGCTGCGCGCTGCCGAACGCGCCCTGCCGGACACTCCGCGGAACGCCACCCGCTACGTCGAGCAGGCCCGCCAGGCAGCCGTGGACAACCTCGCCGAGGCCCGCCGCTTCGTCGCCGCTCTCACCCCGCCCGCCCTGGAGGGCACCACCCTCGCTGCCGCACTGGAACGCCTGTGCGCCACCACCGGCACCCGCCACCGGATCACCGCGCGCTTTCACCTGACCGGGGACCCCGCACCCCTGCCGACCGCGCACGAGGTCGCGCTGTTGCGCATCGCCCAGTCCGCCCTCGCCAACAGCGTCCGCCACGCCGAGGCCACCACCGCCGAGGTCACCCTCAGCTACCTCGGTGACCAGGTGGCCGTGGACATCGTCGACGACGGACAAGGCTTCGACCCGGACCGCCTGCCCGTCCCCGACCCCGAATCCGGCGGATTCGGGCTGGCCGCCATGCGCGCCCGTGTCCACGCCCTGGGCGGTAGCCTCACCATCGAGTCCGCCCCGGGCCACGGCACCGCCCTGGCCGCCCAACTGCCCCTCGACCACCCGGCCGACCCCACACTCGACAAGGCCCGCCCGTGACCGACACCCCTGTTCGCCTGCTCCTGGCCGACGACCACCCCGTCGTACGGGCCGGACTCCGTGCCGTGCTGGAGACCGAACCCGGCATCGCCGTGATGGCTGAAGCCGCCACCGCCGAGGACGCTGTCACCCGCGCCGCCGAAGGCGACATCGACGTCGTGTTGATGGATCTGCAATTCGGCAAGGGCATGGGCGGCGCCGAAGCCACCGCCCGGATCACCGCCCGGCCGGGAGCCCCCCGCGTGCTGATCGTCACCACCTACGACTCCGACGCCGACACCCTGCCCGCCATCGAGGCCGGCGCCACCGGCTACCTCCTCAAGGACGCCCCGCCCGAAGACCTGGCCGCCGCCGTCCGCACCGCCGCCGCCGGACGCACCACGCTGGCCCCCGCCGTCGCCGACCGCCTCATGAACCGGCTGCGCACTCCCGCCACCAGCCTGACCCGGCGCGAGACCGAAGTCCTCGCCCTCGTCGCCGATGGCCTGTCCAACCAGGCCATCGGCAGCCGCCTCCACCTGACCGAAGGAACCGTCAAGTCCCACCTGGCTCGCATCTACGCCAAACTCGACGTCGACTCACGCACCGCCGCCGTCGCCACTGCCACCGAACTCGGCCTCATCCGGAGGTGGTAGGAAGGCCTGAGGTGTCGCTCACTCCTCGGCGCGACGCCTCGCCTCCCAGCGCCGTCATGGCTCCGGTCAGTCGGTGAAGATGTGCTGGCCCGGAGCCAGCAGGCCCCGCGGGTCGTAGCGGCGCTTGGCCGCGGCGAACTCCTCCCACACCTTGCCGTACTGGCCGCGCCAGTCGTCGGGGGTCATCGGGACGGTCCCCACCGGGTACTGCGTACCGCCGGCGGCGCGCACCGTCTCGTACGCGGCGCGGTTGGCGGCCGTCCGGGCCGTCACCGCCGCCTGGTCGGCCGGGTCCAGCGTCCACAGGACGGCCAGCAGATACGGCACCGGGTCGTCGGGGACCCGCAACAGCGGGGTGTGCAGACGGCGCTGGACCAGCGGGTAGAGCAGGACGGTGCCGCCGGGGCCGACGTCGTGCCCGGCGAACCCGTCCAGCAGGGTGCGCGCCAGGTCGACGGCGCGGTCACCGGGCAGCAGCAGGTTCAGCCAGGGATGGGCCCAGGACCAGAGGCCGGCGCGCTGGAGTTCGGCCACGCCCACGGCCAGCCGGTCGAGGAAGTCGAGGTAGGGGAGCGTCTCGGCGGCCACCGGGCCGGACCGGTCGTAGCGCAGGCCGCGCAGCAGCTCGGTGTCGTCCGGCTCGGGTCCGGCGGGCGGCCCGTAGGCGGCGACCTCCAGGACGTACGTCGTGTACGCGCCCGCGTCGTCGGCCGCGACCATGCCCTCGACATACGTGAACCGCGGGTCCCCGGCGAGCAGTCGCTGGTCGGCGAGGAACGTCTCCAGGTCCGTGTACGGCAGCAGGAAGTGCCGTACGGTCTCGGGCGCCGTGACCAGCCGCAGCGTCGCCGAGACGATGACCGCGCACTGGCCGAGCCCGGCGAGCACCGCCCGGAACAGGTCCGGCTCCCGGGTGGGCGAGCAGGTGACCTTCTCCCCGGCCCCGGTGACGACCTCCAGCTCGGTGACGTTGTCCACCTGGGCGCCGAACCGGTGGGCCTGGCCGCCGAGTCCGCCGACCGACAGTGTGCCGCCGACCGACAGGTCCAGGTAGTCGGTGAGGACGGGCGGCGTCAGCCCGTGCCGCAGCGTCTCGCGCGTCAAGGTGCTCCACAACACCCCGGCACCCACGGTGACTTGACCGGCTTCCACCGGTCCGATCCGGTCCAGCGACCCGGTCTCGATGACCAGTCCCCCGGCCACCTGCGCCTGCCCGTACGTCGAGTGCCCCTGGCCGCGGGCGGCCACCTCGATGCCGTGCGCGTCGCAGAACCTGACCATCTCGACGACGTCCGCGGTGGACTCGGGGCGCAGCACGGCCGCCGGGAGATGATGCACGAGGTGCCCGAAGTCGTCGGCGTCCTCGGCGAGCGAGGTCTCGTCCACTCTCAACGCGCCGTCCAGGTGCGGGACATGAGCCACCAGACCGTCCTGCCCGGCCGCCGCTTTCGTGACCCACGCCCGCGCCTGCGGGTCGAAGGCCACCGCCTCGTCCTCCGTCGCCGTTCGCCGCTGCGGCTGCTCCACCACGTCTCCCCCTCCTCGCTGACGCGCTGTTCGGGGCGGCGCGCCCCCAACTCGGCGCCGGAATCAGCGCGATGGTATCGCTCGCTCCGCAACCACCGGGGAAGATCAGGAAGTTGACCACACTCCCGCCCTCGCCGCCGCCGACGCCGACCGAGCCGCACCTTCGGCTGTCCTGTTCGGTGAGGGGGCTGCCCGTGTTGAGGAAGGCGTAGTAGAGCGGGGCGGGCCGTCGAACCTCGTCGAACTCCGTCGAACCCCGTCGAACCTCACCCACGAACTGCCGAACGGGCCGGGAAGCCACGGGACTTCCCGGCCCGGCGCTCATGTTCTGCCAGGCGTTCCGTCAGGCGCCGGTCGCCGCCGTGTAACGGGCCGCTACATCCGTCCAGTTGACCAGGTCCCACAGCTTGGTGACGTAGTCGGGGCGCACGTTCTTGTACTGCAGGTAGTACGCGTGCTCCCAGGCGTCGAAGACCAGCAGCGGCGTGGTGCCCTGGCCGACGTTGCCGTGGTGGTCGTAGACCTGCTCCACGATCAGCCGCCGCCCGAGCGGCTCCCAGGCCAGCACGCCCCACCCGGAGCCCTGCACGGACGTGGTCGCCACGGTGAGCTGCTTCTTGAACGCCTCGAAGCCGCCCAGGTGTTCGTCGATCGCGGTGGCCAGGGCGCCGTCGGGGCGGTCGCCGCCCTCCGGCGACAGGTTCTGCCAGAAGATCGAGTGCAGCACGTGCCCGGACAGGTTGAACGCGAACGTCTTCTCCAGACCCACGAGACCCGTCGGCGTGATCTGGTCCTTGTCGCGGACCTCGGCGATCTGCTCCAGGGTGTCGTTGGCGCCCTTCACATAGGCGGCGTGGTGCTTGGCGTGGTGCAGCTCCAGGATCTCCGGCGTGATGGCCGGGGCGAGAGCGGAGTAGTCGTACGGCAGATCAGGAAGCGTGTAGCTGCCCATGGGCACAGCTCTCCCTCGAGTAGGTGATCGTTCGAGGGCAGCCTACGCCTCTATTGCGAACTACTTGCAACAACTACAGCTATGCATCAGCATGGGGGTGCGGGGTCGGCCGTCAGTCATCGACTGTGCAGGCGCATCACGTGTGTCCTGTCCTTCCGAGCGCTGATCGTCATCTCTCCCGGCACCGGCCGGATCGGCCGACCCCGCACGCCCGACGCCGTACGCGCTACGAGCAATGCCCTACGCCCTGCACGCAACGGCGTATGCCCTGCACCGACGACAGCCGACCCCAGGGGGGAACAGGGAGTGCGCATCCGTGTGGCAGGACCGGAGGACGTACCGGTACTGGCGACGCTGAACGAGCAGTTGATCGAGGACCAGCCGCATGACAACCCCATGCGGGGCCGACAGCTCGCCGACCGGATGAGCCGCTGGCTCGCGGGTGACTACACCGCCGCGCTCGGCACCGTGGACCACGTCCCCGCGTTCTACGCCCTGTGGCGCACCGACGAGGAGGGCGGCATCCATCTGCGCCAGTTCTTCGTCGCCCGCGACTTCCGCAGACAGGGAACGGGCCGCGCCGCGATCGCGGCCCTGCGCGAGGAGTACTGGTCAGCACGGCGCGTGACACTCGATGTCCTCGCCCACAACGAACGAGGCATCGCCTTCTGGCGCTCCCTCGGATTCGAGGACTACGCCATCGAGATGAGGCTGCCGAGCACCATCGTGCTCGAAGCGGAGCGGCGCTGAACACCACCGCGCCGTCCGGCAGTTACCACAGCCCTCTTCAACCTTCCTCCACCACCGGCAGGGTGGAGGCGCGGGGCAGCAACGTGGCTGCGACAAGGCGGTGTCGGGGCCGGGCACCGGCCCGCGCCGGGTTCCGTATCACGTCGATCAGCAACTCGGCTGCCTGGCGGCCGATTTCCTCGGGCGCCAGGTCGAGCGCGGTCAGCTCCGGGCGCGCGCTGCGCGCGAACTCCCCGTCGGCGCCGACCACGATCTGTACGTCCTCCGGTACGGCGAGGCCGAGTTCGCGGCAGACGGCGAGTGTGGCGAAGCCGAACTTCTCCATCACGACGTACACGGCGTCGGGCCGGTCGGGACGGGTGAGCAGGCGATGCGCGGCGGCCGTGGAGGCCGTTCCCGACTCGGCGCGGTCCATGAGGACGGGGCGGCCGGTGCGCTCGCACCAGTCGACGTAGGCACGGGCCGCGTCCGGGCGCCGCGCAGGCCGCACCGCTGCCGGTCGTGGACGGCACCGTCCGCGCCGACCTCGCGCAGGACGCGCTGTACGTCACGGTCTCCGAGCGCTACGGGAAGAACGGCGGCGGCACGGTCACCGCGATGATCAACGGCTTCGGTCTGCGCTCCGGTGCGATCGCCTCCTCCGCCGCCCCCGACGACAACAACATCGACTGTGTCGGCGCCGACCGTGCCGACATGGCGCTCGCCGTGAACCACCTGGCCGAGCACGGCGGCGGTCAAGTCGTCGTGGACGGCGGTGAGATCAAGGAGTTCCTGCCGCTGCCGGTGGCCGGTATCGTCGCCGCCCTCGTCCCCGAGGAGATGGCCGCCGCGGAGGACCGCCTGGAGGCCGCCGCCCGCGCGCTCGGCTGTGAACTCCCCTCCGCCTTCGGATACTTGATCTACCTGGAGATCACCGCCATCCCCGAGTACGCCGTCACCGACCTGGGTGTCGTCAACTACCACACCCAGGACGTCGTCGACATCCTGCACCCCGCCGCCGCCAACTGACGCATCCAGCCGAGGAGTTCATCATGACCACCGCACCCGTCACCGTGGACGCGTTCATCGCCGGACTACCCAAGTGCGAGCTGCACCTGCACATCGAGGGCACCCTCGAACCGGGCCTGAAGTTCGCGCTCGCCCAGCGCAACGGCATCGAGCTGCCGTACGCCGACGAGGCCGCGCTGCGCGCCGCGTACGACTTCCACGACCTGCCCGGCTTCCTCTCCGTCTACTACGAGGGGATGTCCGTACTCCGTACCGAGCAGGACTTCTACGACCTCGCGGCGGCCTACGCGGCCAAGGCGCACTCCCAGAACGTGCGGTACGCGGAGATCTTCTTCGACCCGCAGGCACACACCGCGCGGGGCGTCGCCTTCGACACCGTCATCCGCGGTCTGACCCGCGCCCTCGACGACGCCGAGCGCGAGACCGACTTCAAGGGCCGTCTCGTGATGTGCTTCCTGCGGGACTTCCAGGCCGAGTTCGCGATGGCCACGCTGGTGCAGGCGCTCGCCTACAAGGAGTGGATCATCGGTGTCGGTCTGGACTCGGACGAGGCGGGCAACCCGCCGGTGAAGTTCCGCGAGGTCTTCGCTCGGGCGCGCGCCGAGGGGTTCCGGCTGACGATGCACTGCGACGTCGACCAGAAGAACTCGACGGAGCACATCCGCCAGGTCGTCGAGGAGATCGGTGTCGACCGTATCGACCACGGGGTGAACGCCCTGGAGGACCCGTCCCTGATCGAGCGGATCCGCGCGCGCGGCCTCGGCCTGACGGTGTGTCCGATCTCCAACGCGCATGTCACGGACGGCATGAAGGCGGCCGAGATCCGTGCCCTGCTCGACCAGGACGTGAAGGTGACGGTCAACTCCGACGACCCGGCGTACTTCCTGGGCTATGTCGCGGAGAACCTGGCCGCCCTGCGCGAGCCCGCCGCGCTCTCCGACGCCGATCTGGTGCGTCTGCAGCGCAACGCGATCGAGATCTCCTGGGCGGCGCCCGCCGTACGCGAGGAGTTCCTCGCGGAGCTGACGGCGTACGCGCAGCGCGCCGCCGTCTGACGTCCTCTCGCCGGCGAGTACCGCAAGTACGGCGAGTACGTGTGACGAGTACGTGTACGGCCCGGCCGTCGCAGGCCGGGCCGTACACGTGGTGGACTCGGCATGCGCGGTCAGTGTGCGCGGTCGGGGGTCCAGCGCATGGTCATGTCGGGCAGGTTCTCCATGTTCCGGCTGCCGTCGTTGGTGTCGACGACGGTGAAACCGTGACGCTCGTAGAACGCGCGGGCATCGGTGTTCTGCTGGAACACGTACAGGGACAGCCCCTCGGGGCTGTGCTCCCTGACCACGTCGAGCAACCGCGTCCCTATGCCCTGGCGGCGGACGTCCGGTCGCAGATAGAGGTCTTCGAGCATGTCGCCCTCGAGGGAGGCATAGCCGAGAACCTCCCCGTCACGCACCGCCACCCAGACGCGGCACGTCTTGAGCACGATGTTCGCCACCCACGCCGTGACCTCGTCCTGGCCGCGCGTCTGCGGGGGCAGATACGGCATGGTCGCCGCGCGCGAGTCCACGTGGATCTGTGCGATCGCCGCCGCGTCCGCGGTGTCCGCGGGTCGGATCTCGGTCCTTCTGTCATCACTCACGGCGCGAACCCTACTGGTTCCGCCGGGAGTTGCTCGAACGGATATCCAGGCGGACCGGGGCGGTGCCGAAGGGATGGTGCCGGTCACCGGGGTCGTCCGGTGACCAGCACCCTGTCCTGATCGCCCTTGATCGCCCTTGATCGCCCTTGATCGTCAGGCCGCGAGGGCGGTGGGCTTGTCCGCCTCGCCCAGCAGGTCCATCAGGGTCGCGCGGGCTCGGGCCACGCGGGAGCGGACCGTGCCGATCGGGCAGTCGCTGGCCTCGGCCACCTCCGCGTAGGGCAGCCCGAGCAACTGCGTGAGGATGAACGCCTCACGGCGGTCCTCGGGCAGCGATGCCAGCAGATCCAGCAGCACCACGCCGTCGTCGAAGCCCGGCAGATCGCAGGGCTGGGCCCGCTCGACGGCGAGCTGCCAGTCCGGTACGTCCGACAGACGCGGCCGGGCGGCGGCGTACCGGTAGCTGTCGATCACCGCGCGACGGGCGATGGACAGCAGCCAGGCCCGCGCCGAGGAACGCCCCTCGAACCGGTGCAGGCTGCCGAGCGCCCGCAGGAACGTGTCCTGCGCGAGATCGTCCACCGCCTGGGGGTCGCCGCAGAGATGGGCGACATAGCGCTGGACGTCACGGTGCAGGGCGCCCACGAACCGCTCGATGGCGTCCCGGTCACCGCCCCGGGCGGCCAGTGCCCATGCGGTGATCGATTCGTCGACCGCCGCCGAGGTGTCGCTTCGGGGACCTTTGGTGCGCGAGGTGGTCAGTGCGGAAGAAGTCACCAGGTGTCCTTCTCGAGTCAACCGTGATCCGGACCGGTGGCACGTGGAGAGTGGCACGGTCCGGTGAAGGGAGAGACGGCCGTGTACGGCCGTGGCCCGAGGCGCGAGCCGGTAGGTGGGCAGGCAGCCTCGGGAGACCCGCTGTCGTCAGACGACAGCCGTCCCCACGGGTGGACCCCGAGAAGTGATCGCATGGGCGAGAAGGAGGAGCGGGGGCGCACGGTCCGAGCGGCAGCGCCGGAGGTGGACGCGCGGACGGTCGGGGGTGGCGGGCAGCGCGAGCAGCAACCGCAGCGGGGCCACCAGCCATCCGGCCACCGCCCGCAGGATCCGGAAGGCGGCCTGCTCGCCGTACGCCAGCCAGAGGCCGCACAGCAGCGCGGCGAGCAGGTGGGCGGCGAGCATGCCGAACGACGAGGAGCCGACGCCGCTCATGAGGTCGCCGAGGTGGCCCGGGCCTGTCTGCGGCATGTGGTTCATGGAGCCCATGTCCATGCCGCCCATGGAACCCATGCCCATGTGGCTCATACCCATGTGGCTCATGGACATGTGGCTCATGGACATGTGGTCCACGCCCATGTGGGCCGCACCCGTGTGGCCGAGGCCCATGTGCCCCATGCCGCTCATGTTCATGGAGGCCGGGCCACCGGATGCCGACTGTGCGTAGGAGAACGCCTCGTGCAGCACGGCCTGGGCGGCGAACACGACCGTCACGATCATCGCCCGTCCGCGTTCACGCCCCGCCAGACACCAGCCCGCGGCAGCGGTCCCGGCCAGGCCTGCGGTGAGCGCCCACGCGGGCACGTCGCTCCCGGACATCAGGACGTGGCCCAGGGCGGCGAGCAGCACACAGACGGCCGCGAACACCGCGGCCCGTATCGCGCGCATACACCACCCTGCTGTCATGGCGCTTCATCCTCGCATTCCGGATTTCAGCAGTCATGAGCGGGTGCCGAATCTCGACCCGCGCACAGTGGGTGATGATCATGTGGCCCGACGTGAACAGGCCAGGACCGCAGCCGCGCCCCAGTGATCGGGCGCGGCCGGGCGATCAGTCGCGGGGAAGCAGGGGCCCCAGCGGGCCGAGGTCCAGGTTCAGGTCCTCGGGCTGCAGGTCATAGCGTTCGCGCAGCTCGGCCATGCGCTCTTCCAGGAGCATCAGCGTGCGGCCGATGCGCTCCTCCTGGTCCTCCGACAACTCGCCCGTGTCGAAGCGTCGTACCGCTTGGCGCTCCATCAACTGCCTGAGCAGTTCGACGATGGTCAGCACCAGCTTGACCAGATCGCGCTCTACGGTGTCGGGCTCCAGGTCCAGCCGGTTGCGGGGCTTGTCGGGTGTCCTGTCGGTCATCGCCCTGAGACCTCCGGCCAGGGCGAGGGGACCCGTGCGTTGACCGAGCTGATCAGGGCGTTGAGATCGATACGGACGAGGTCGACGTCCGCGATGCGCAACGTGATGTCCCCGGTGATGACGACCCCGCCCGCGAGCAGTCGGTCCAGCAGGTCGACCAGGGCGATCTCCCGGCGTTCGACGACGGTCACGTCTCTCCCTCCGTCAGCCCGGTGAAGGAGTACGCGGCCCACGGGCCGGTGAGTTCGACCCGGATCCCCGGACTGTCGTCCCCGGTGCGGTCCACCAGCTCCACGAACTCCTCGGATCGCCCCCGCGCCACCAGATAGGCGGCGTTGAGCACGTTGCGCCCGGCGGCCCTGGACAGCGTGGCGCTCTGCGGGGTGTGCAGCCGGGCGTCCTCGGCGTGCGAGGAGAGTGTCGTGTGGAGACGGCGGGCGAACTCCTCGGCCTTCCCCCACAGTTCGTCGTGCGCCATGGTGCGCGTGTGGCGTTGTCGGAGGTAGTCCCGCCCTGAAGTCGCTTTCGTGGCAGTGATGTTGTCCTCCGCCGTGTCCGTCTGGCGATCGTCCATATAGACCTTGACGCCCCATTCGACGCGTCCTTCGAGCCGTTCGAGGGCGTGCCGGAAGTCGTCCTCGCGGTCCTCGATCATCGACCGGACGCCGCTGTCGTCCCGGAAGACAGTGGCCAGCCGCAAGGGCAGCGGGGTCGTCACACCGGTGAGTACGTCGATGACGTGCTGGTGGGCGCGGGCGGTGGCGGCGAGCCAGTCCAGGTCTTCCAGATGCGCCTTCAACGGCGTCTCGGCGAAGTCCTCCTCGGGCACGTCGCTGACGACAGCGACGAGGCCGTGATGCTCCAGCTCCTCGGTGGGCGCGCCCCCGATCCCCTTCATCTGCTCCTGAAGTGGAGCGCCGAGGGGGAAGCAGAGGGCGTAGACGTACCGCAGCGCGGTCACGGTGGCTCCTTCCCGCCCCGCGCACGCTCCCTCTTCTCACGGCCGCGCGCGCGTTCCGGCTCGGCCCCGCCCCGTACGCCTTCCGATCGATCCTCGCCACGCGCACGCTCCAGCTTCGCCTCACCACGTCCGCGCTCCACCTTCGGCGCACTCCGCACGTCACTGTGGGCGCGTTCCAGTTCCTCCTCCTCGCGGGTGGCCTCCAGGCGCTCCAGACGGGCGCGCAACTCGGCGTTTTCGCGGGAGAGTTCCTGGCGCCGGGCGCGGGAGGAGAGCGCCGGGTCGTCCTCCCACCAGTCGATGCCCATCTCCTTCGCCTTGTCGACGGAGGCGATGATCAACCGCAGCTTGATGGTGAGGAGTTCGATGTCCAGCAGATTGATCCGGATGTCCCCCGCGATCACCACGCCCTTGTCGAGCACCCGTTCAAGGATGTCGGCGAGGCTGGCACCGCTGTTGGGGCCTTCGTAAGGAGACGGGAGCCGGGTGGGCGTGGTCATCGCAGGCTCCGCTCGTCCTCACGTGCGTCCTCCCCTTCCTCCTCGTCCTCCTCTTCCGGATACCCTTCGGTGTCGTCGTAGGCCCTCCGCCGATCCTCCTCGTCGCCGGGTTCCTCGTCCTCGTCCTCATACGCGCCGTGCTCGTCCGCGGGCTCCTCCTCGCCGGACTCCTCTTCGGCGAGCGCGTCCTCGTGGGTGCGAACGACCTCGCTGTCGCGGATCTCACCGCGCCAGCCCTCCTCCGCCTCGTTCTTGAACGTGATGAAGCGGGCGAAGTGCTTGAGGTCGAGGCGTGCCCTACGGCCCTGTGCACGCCAGAGGTTGCCGGTCTTCTCGAACAGCCCCTGGGGGTAGTACTCGATGATCAGCAGGATGCGGGTGAGGCTGTCGCCGAGGGGATGGAAGGAGACGACGCCCTTGGTCGTGCCCTTGGCACCCTCGGAGGTCCAGGAGATGCGGTCGTCAGCCACTTGATCGATGGTGGTGGCCTTCCAACTGCGGTTGGACCAGAGCACCTTCGCCTGCCAGTCGGAGGTGATGTCGTCGGTACGGCTGGCGCTCTTGACGCCCTTGGTGAAGGTGCTGAAGTCCTGGTACTGGGTCCACTGGTCGTAGGCGGTGCGCAGCGGTACGCCGACGTCGATGGACTCCATGATGACGGTGGGCTTGTTGCCCGCGCGGCGCTTGCGCTTGCTCTTGCCGCCGGTGAGGTTCCCGAGCGTCTCGGCGACGCTGTCCTTGGCGCGCCCGACACCCGTCTCCAGGAGGGCACGCAGCGGGCCCTTGCCCTCGATGAGCTTGCGCCCACCGTCCAGGGCGAGCCGGGCGAGGCCGGGGCTGTTGCCCTCGGCGATGTCGTTGAGCTTGACGGTGGTCTCGCCGAGCTTGCGCCCCACACCGGCGAGCAACCGCTGGGCCTGGACGGTGAGATACCCCTCCAACTCCGTCTTGAGGTGCTCGACCGCCTCGCCCCGGGTGACCTGGGACAGTCCGCCCTTCGCGCCGCCGGTCGCTCCACCGAGGGTGTCGGTCATCGTCACCGCCTCCCTTCACGGGCCTTCGAGGCGGTCGGCCTGGCAGCCCCGGCCGACCTGGCAGCCCTGGCCGTCCCGGCCTTCCTGACCTTCCCGGTCTTCCGGGACTCCCCGACCTCCCCTGCCTCCTCGGTGTCCCCGACCTCCTTGGCCTCCTCGATCTCCCCGTCCTCCGGAACCTCCGAGCCCGCACCGAGCTGCTCCCGTACCCGCTCCGTACGCCCGTGGAGCCGGTCCGCGAGGTTCTCGATCTGCCGCTCGACCAGCGCGCCGGAGGCGGCCGATCCGGCACCGCGCAGGTCCTCGCGCAACTGGCCGCCCATCTCCTTGAGTTCCGGGTTGTTCCGGAGTTGCTCGTCGACCAGGTTCGCGAGCGCCCGCGGGTCGAGCCGCATCCGCTTCCCGGCGACCAGCGAGCCCATGGCGAGGGCCAGCTTCATCTTCTTGGTCCGTCCAAGGACGTACCCGGCCCCGATCGCGAGGCTCAGTGCCACTCGGTTCATCATGACGTCCCGTCACCGGTCGCTGTACGGCCCAGACCGATCTCCAGCCGGTCCAGGAGCGCGTCCTCCTCGCGGTCGAACTCCTCCTCGGTGATGTCGCCCTCGTCGAGTCGGCGCTCGAGCAGGGCGAGTTCGGCCCGGACGTGCACCGGGTCGTAGTACTCACGCTCCGCCTCCGCGATCACCTGCCGGATCGCCCAGAGGCTGCCGCGCGCGGGTGCGAACGGCAGGAGCACGACTTCTGTGAGCAGTCCCATGGGTCACTCCTCGCTCATGGCGGTGCCGGCCGTGGTCCCGGCGGGCTCGGCGGGGCCGGGCTCGACGAAGCTGTACGGCGGCAGCGGCCCGACGACCCGCAGCGCGAGGTGCGGGTGGTTCTTGCGCGTCTGTTCCACGACGGCCAGGAACTCCTCGGCGAATTCACGGTCCACCAGGAAGGAGAGGTTGGCCAGCCAGCCGTGGGACTCGGGTCCGACGCTGACGGCCTCGGCCGCCGGTTCCAGGGCGCGCAGCAGATCCTCGGCGTCCGATGCCTCGAGGTCCTGGATCGCCCCGGCGATCATCTCGCCCAGCCGCATCCGGTCCTCGTCGCTGCCGCCCCCGGCGCGCTGGTTGGCCTCCACCAGGGCCCGCGCCTGCGGGTTCTGCCCCAGCACCAGGTGCAGTACGGACTCCTCGTCGTGGGTGGCCTTGACGTTGTACTCGGCGCGGCCCTGCAGCGCGGCGAGCCGCTCCCGGTAGTGCTCGGCACGCTCGGCGAGCACCTGGGTGACGGAGGCGTCGTCGGGGGCCACGCTGCCGAACCGCATGGGCAGCACGGAGCCGCCCTCGCCCGCCTCGCCGAGCACGTGCTGGTGGGCGAGCAGGTCCCTGCGTTTGGGCCGTAGCCCCTCGGGGGAGTCGCTGACGACCGCCGCCAGATCGCCCGCCTTGAGGATCCTGACCGGTCGTGGCGGATCCCCGACCCCGCCGATGTCCTTCGGGAGCGAGGGGTGCGAGGCCGCCGCGATGCCGTAGACGTAGGTGCTCACTCCTGCTCCTCCTCCCTGCGGTGGGTGGGTGCCGCCTTGTGCGCCCGAGGCCTTGTCTCGCCCTGGGCCTCTTCGCGGGCCTGCTTGAAGGCGTCGGTGACGGTCTGCGCGGCGCCGGTCAGGGCGCCCTTCGACTTGCCCCGCGCGCCGGACTCGGTGATCTCGCCGACCAGGTCGGGAAGCCCGGGGCTCTTGCGCGGGCCCGCCTCCAGGTCGAGCCGGTTGCACGCCTCGGCGAAGCGCATGTAGGTGTCGACGCTCGCCACGACGACTCGTACGTCGATCTTCAGGATCTCGATGCCGACGAGCGAGACACGGACGAACGCGTCGATGACGAGCCCTCGGTCGAGGACGAGCTCCAGGACGTCGTACAGCCCGCTGGAACCGCCTCCTGCGGTCTGCGGTGCCGGGACAACGGTCATACCGACCGCGCCTCCTTGTTGTCTGTCTGTTGTCGGTGAGGATGTGCGCGGGTCTTGCGGTGTGTCCTCGAACGACCTGGTGGGTCGGCCTCGAACGACCTGGTGGGTCGGCCGCGAACGGTCTGGTACGCGAACGGTCTAGTGGGTCGGCCGCTGGGGGTCGGCCCTCCCGCGTTCGTACCGGCGAACGCGCCGGTAACCGGCCAGTTCACCGTCTGCGGTGACGTCCACCTCGTAACTCGCGATCAAGCTCATGGTGTCGGGGACCCGGGCCAGTTCCAGAACCTCGATCTCCATCGCCCAGCCGTCCTGCGTGCGTTCGAAGGACGACACGGACTCGGGTGCCAGGCCGGTGAGCTGCGTGAACTGGTCACGCGCGTGCCGCAGTACGTCCATCGCGCCCGGTCCTGCGCCCGGCGAGCCGACCCTCGGCTCCTCGGGGGAGTCCGGTGCGTTCGATGCACGTCCTGTGTCCGACATGGCGACCTCCCAGGTCGAGTGCCCACCGTGCCTCGTGCAAACATGCCGGGCGTGTAGCAGACATGCCGAGCTCGCAAGGCGCCCGAGGCCCCCTCGCACAGACGCCCGCGGCCCCCTCACAAGACGGCCACGGCCTTCCTCGCGAGGTGGCCGCGGCCTCGACGCTCTTCAGCGCTCTTCAGCGCCGTTCGTCGTTCTTCAGGGCCGTTCGTCCCCTCCCCGCCCCGCCGCCCGGACCACCGCATAGGCGGCGAGCGACACCACCGCCCAGGCAGCCGTGGCCGTCCCGAGCGCGAGCCATGCCGAGTGGTGGCGGAGCAGGACCGTGCCGACGACGGCGAAGGCCACCAGGCCCGACGTGCCCAGCCCGGCGCCGCGGACATCGTCGCGGGCGCGCCGCAGCCCCTCCTCCTTCGCCACGAGCGTCAGGCTGGCCAGCAGGATGGCCGGGAAGGCGAGGAAGACGCCGCCGACGAACGAGCCGAAGACGGTCGACACGACGGCCGCGAGGAGGGACACGCCGGTTCCGAAGGCGAACCGGACGAGGAGGTCCTTGCGGGGCATGCCCCAGGCCGCCCGCACCTCCAGCCGCACCCGGTCCGTGTCCTCGGTGCGCTGTCCACGGCCTTCCCCGGACCTCGACGCGGACCCCGACGACCCCGGCGACCTGCTCATGGCCCCACCACGACACCGAGGACGGCCGCCGCGGCGCACCACACGAGGAGTGCCGCGGCGGATCCGCGTACGGCCCCGAGCCTGCCCAGCAGCGGGACGTCGACGAGACAGTAGGCGGTGAACGCGAGCGCTCCGGCGATCATCCCGCGCGCGGCGTCCGCGGCCTCGCGATCACCTTTGAACGCCACCAGAAGGATCAGCCCGGACAGCGCCACCGAGGGTGCCGCCGCGAACACGCCGGCCAGCCGCTTGGGCCGGAGGGTCTCCGCCACCATGGCGAACCCCACGACGAACAGGCCGCCGACGACGGACTTCAAGAGGATCTCCAGCAGGGACTTCATGTGTCCAACGTGAGCGCTGGGGGCGGACCGATCAACGGACCACACGGGCGGGACGTCGGACATTCGCCGCAGTGAGCGACCGGCACGTCAGGTGAACCGACGCGTCAGGCGAACCGACGCGTCAGGCGAACCGGCACGTCAGGCGAACCGACGCGTCAGGCGAACCGGCACGTCAGGTGAACCGGCGCGTCAGCCGCACGGCACCCGGCCGCGCCTGCTCAGCGCCGCCTTCGCCGTGGCGGCGAAGGCGAGGGTGAGCGCGCCGGCGACGGCGGCGGGGTGGCGGGCCAGGACGGCTTCGAGGGACCGGGCGTGCGCCATGTCGTCGAAGATGCCGTGGGCGCCGTGGTCGCTGCCCTCGGCTCCGTCGACGGGCTCGAAGAGGTTGCTCTCGCCGCTCGGGGGTCGCAGGTCGGTCTGTTGGGAGTCGAAGCCGGTACGCGCCAGGTAGCGGTCGAGCAGGGCCGGGGCCAGGCGGTTGGCCCAGATGGTCGCGAGTGTGGTGGCCCCGATGTAGTACTGCTTGCGTCCGGGGTGGTCCGCGGCGTGGACGACGCCTCGGGCGGCGACCTCCGGTTGGTAGATCGGCGGGACGGGCTGCGGGTGCCGGGGCAGGCGGGAGAGCACCCAGGAGAACTGCGGGGTGTTGACGGCGGGCATCTGGGCGACCGTCACCCGCACCCGGCTGCCGCGGTGCAGGAGTTCGGTGCGCAGCGAGGAGGTGAAGCCGTTGACGGCGTGTTTGGCCCCGCAGTACGCGGACTGCAAGGGGATGGACCGCTCGCCGAGCGCGGAGCCGACCTGCACGATGGTGCCGTGGTCGCGGGGCAGCATCCGCTTCAGTGCCGTACGGGTGCCGTTGACGAAGCCGAGGTAGGTGACGTGGGTGACCCGGTCGTACTCCTCGGCGGTGATCTCGTCGAAGGGCGCGAAGACGCTGGTGAACGCGCAGTTGATCCATACGTCGACGGGGCCGAAGGCCCGCTCTCCCGCGTCGGCCGCGGCCTCGACCTGCCCTGCGTCGGCCGTGTCGGCGACCTGTACGAGGGGTGTGCCGCCGAGCGACGCGACCTCCCGGGCGGCGGCGTCCAGGCCCGCCCGGCCCCGCGCGATCAGCACGACCCGGGCGCCCCGTGCCCCGTACAGACGCGCGATGGCACGGCCGATCCCGGCACTGGCACCGGTGATGACGACGGTCTGGGGCGTGGGTGTGACGCTCATGGATGTGATGGTCATGGGTGTGACGCTCATCGGTGTGACGTTCATGGGTGCCGCCTTCCGCTGTCAGGCCACTCGGTAGGCCTCGGCGCGCTCGGTGGCGAGGGCCAGCCCGAGTCCGGGCGTTCCCGCGCCGCCCGGGGTGATGCTGCCGCCGCTGGGGTCGAGGACGCCGTCGAAGAGGAGGCGCTCGATACGGACATGGTCGTGGAACCACTCCAGATGCCGCAGATTGGGCACCGCGGCGGCGACATGGGCGTGGGCGTGCGGGGCGCAGTGGCCGGAGATGTCGATGCCGCGCGCGTGGGCGAGGGCCGCGGCGCGCAGCCAGCCGGTGATGCCGCCGCAGCGGGTGACATCGGCCTGGAGACAGTCCACGGCTCGGGCGGTGAGCATGTGCTCGAAGTAGGGGAGGGTGTAGCCGTACTCCCCCGCGGCGACGTCCTGGGGCACCTGGCCGCGGATCTCGGCGAGGGTGGTGAGGTGGTCGGCGGAGACCGGCTCCTCGAACCAGGTCACGCCCTCGTCGGCGAGCGCCCGGCCGACCCGCACGGCTTGCTTGGCTCCGTAGCCGCCGTTGGCGTCGACGTACAGCTCGCACGTGCCGCCGATGGTGGCGCGGGCGTGGCGCACCCGCTGCCGGTCGCGCTCCTCGCACCGCCCCCATGACTCGGCGATCTTGATCTTGACGCGGGGAATGCCGTCCCGCTCGACCCAGCCGCGCAGTTGACGCTCCTGTCGCCGGTCGTCGTACGTGGTGAATCCGCCGCTGCCGTAGACCGGTACGGTCTCGCGCGCCGCGCCGAGCAGATGGACGAGGGGGAGGCCGAGCAGGCGCGCCTTGCAGTCCCACAGGGCGATGTCGACGGCGGCCACGGCCTGCGCCACGAGGCCGGGGAGCCCGGTGTTGCGGGCCGCGCGCCGCATGGCCTCGTGGGTGCGGGGCACGTCGAGAGGCGGGGAGCCGGTCACGATGCCGGCGAGGAGATCGTCGACGACGTGCGCGGCGGCTGCGGGCGCGTAGGTGTAGCCGAGTGCGGTGGTCTCCTGGCAGTGGAGGGTGACGAGCACGAGGGTGGTGCTGTTCCAGCCGAGGGTGCCGTCGGCCTCGGGCGCGTCCGTGGGCACGGTGTAGACGGCGCTGTCGACGCGCTCCACGACCGGGGTGTCTCTCACCGCTGGTCCCGGGCACGGGGCGGGCTCGAACGGCGGCGGCCGGGCAGGAACTCCTGGACCTTCGCCCTGAACCCCTGCCGGACCATGGCGGCCCGGTCGCTGTCGCCCTTGAGCACGGCGGTCGCGGCGGCTTCGATCTGGTCGAGGGTGGCGTGCGGCGGGATGGGCGGCACGGCCGGATCGGTGACGAAGTCCAGTACGCACGGCCGGTCCGAAGCGAGCGCGGCCTGCCAGGCGCCGGGAACGTCCTGCGGCGTCTCGATCCGCAGGCCGTCCAGCCCGATGAGGCGGGCGAAGTCGGCGTAGGCGATGTCGGGGATCGCCTGGGAGGGCAGGAACTGCGGGGCTCCCTCCATGGCGCGCATCTCCCATGTGACCTGGTTGAGGTCCTGGTTGTTCAGGACGGCCACCACCAGGCGCGGATCCTCCCATTCCTGCCAGTACTTGACGATCGTGATCAGCTCGGCCATGCCGTTCATCTGCATCGCCCCGTCGCCCACGAGCGCGATCGCCGGGCGGTCGCCGTGCGCGAACTTGGCGCCGATGGCGTAGGGCACACCGGGTCCCATCGTGGCGAGGGTGCCGGACAGCGAGCCACGCATGGTGCCGCGCAACCTCAGGTGCCGGGCGTACCAGTTGGCCGCGGAGCCGGAGTCCGAGGCGAGGACGACGTTCTCGGGCAGCATGTCGTCGAGTACGTGGACCACGTACTCGGGGTTGATCGGGTCCGCCTCGACCGCGGCCCGCCGCCGCATGACCTCCCACCAACGGGCGGTGTCCTGCTCGATCTTCTCGCGCCAGCCGTTGTCCTGACGTGCCGTCAGCATCGGCAGCAGTCGGCTCAGGGTCTCGCGCGCGTCACCGACCAGGTTCACCTCGAACGGGTAGCGCAGTCCGACCATGTGCGGGTCGATGTCGATCTGGACCCCCCGTGCCTGTCCGAACTGCGGCAGGAACTGGGTGTAGGGGAAGGACGATCCGATGACCAGGAGGGTGTCGCAGTCCCGCATCAGCTCGTACGACGGCCGGGTGCCGAGCAGCCCGATGGAGCCGGTGACACAGGGCAGTTCGTCGTCCAGGGCGTCCTTGCCGAGCAGTGCCTTGGCGACCCCGGCGTTCAGCCGGTCGGCGATCGCCATGACCTCCTGCCGGGCGCCCCGGGCTCCCTGTCCGACGAGGATCGCGGCCCTCTCCCCCGCGTTGAGCACGTCGGCGGCGCGGAGGAGGTCCTCGTCGCTCGGCGTGGCCGCGTAGTGGGGCCTGCCCAGGCTGGAGGGCACCATCTTGAAGGCGTGTTCGGGCGGCGCGTAGTCGAGTTGCTGCACGTCGGACGGGATGATGACCGCCGTGACGGTGCGGCGGGCCAGGGCGGTGCGGATCGCCCGGTCCAGGACGTTGGGCAGTTGCTCGGGGACGGTGACCATCTCGCGGAAGTCGGAGGCGACGTCCTTGTAGAGGGTCAGCAGGTCGACTTCCTGCTGGTACGAGCCGCCCATGGCGCTTCGCGCGGTCTGCCCGACGATCGCGACGACGGGTACGTGGTCGAGCTTGGCGTCGTACAGGCCGTTGAGGAGGTGGATGGCACCGGGGCCCGAGGTGGCGGCACAGACGCCGAGCCGGCCGGAGAACTTGGCGTAGCCGACGGCCTCGAAGGCGGCCATCTCCTCGTGGCGGGCCTGGATGAAGCGGGGGTTGTCGCCGGCGCGGCCCCAGGCCGCGAGCAGGCCGTTGATGCCGTCACCGGGGTAGGCGAAGACGTACTCCACCTCCCAGGCGCGCAGGCGCTCGAGTATGTGGTCGGACACCGTCCTCGACATGTCGACTCAACACCTTTCGTGGGGGTCTCGACTACGGGCGTCGTGGGGCGCCTCGCCTCGCCACCGCGGACGCCGCGGACGCCGCAGCGAGGGCTGCGGCGCTCGCGGTGGTCACGGTGATCGCCGTGGTGGCCCAACGCGCCGCGCGGGAGGGGCCGTCGGGGCGTTGGGCGAGGCGTTCCGGGTAGTCGCCGGGCAGGTCACCGTCCAGCGCCAGGGCCAGCACCTCGGCCAGATGCAGCGCCCGGCGGCCCGTGCGGCCGTCTTCGATCTGGGTGCGGCAACTGAAGCCGTCTGCGAGGACCAGCGTGTCGGGGGGTACGGCGCGTACGGCGGGCAGGACGCCCTGTTCCGCCACCGCCATGGAGATCTCGTGATGGCCGTGTTCGAAGCCGAAGTTGCCGGCCAGGCCGCAGCAGCCCTCGTCCAGCACCCGCGCGTCCAGGTGGGCGCGGCGCATGAGTTCCTGGTCGGCTTCGAAGCCCATGATGGCGTGCTGGTGGCAGTGGGTCTGCACGATCGCCTGCCGGGCCGCTCGGGGTGGCTGCCAGGTCTCGGGTGCGTGGTCGACGAGGTGCTCGGCGAAGGTGCGGACCTGCCCGGCCAGTCGTCGCACGTCCTGGTCGAGGGGCAGCAACTCGGGTGCGTCCGCGCGGAACACGGCGGTGCAGGAGGGTTCGAGGCCGATGACGGGGGTGCCTGACTCCAGGTAGGGCCGCAGGGTGCGCAGGGTGCGTCGCAACACCCGTTCGGCGATGGCGAGTTGACCGGTGGAGATCCAGGTCAGGCCGCAGCACACGGGGTCGCTCGGTACGGCGACATGGAAGCCCGCGTCCTCCAGGATCCGTACGGCCGAGATCGCGATCGACGGGTGGAAGGAGGTACTGAAGGTGTCGGGCCACAGCAGTACGGTCCGCGGGTCGGCCGGGTCCGGGTCCGGCCTGCCGCCGCGCCGCCACCACTGGACGAAGGACTCCCCGGCGAAGACCGGTGCCGGTCGGGCGCCGTCGATGCCGGCCAGCCGCTTGCCCGCACGGGCGAGGCCGGGTGCGTGGCAGACGCTGTTGACGAACGAGGGTGCCATGCGCGCGAGTTGGGCCCACAGGGGCAGCCAGCCCATCGCGTAGTGGGCCGCCGGGCGCGGCCTGCCGGCGTAGTGGTGGGCGAGGAACTCCGCCTTGAGCGTCGCCATGTCCACCCCGGTCGGACAGTCCGACCTGCACCCTTTGCAGGCCAGGCAGAGGTCGAGGGCATCGCGCACCTCGGTGGAGCGCCAGCCGTCGCCGATCGCGGAGGGCTCGTGCCCTTGGAGCATCTCGAACAGCAGCCGGGCCCGGCCCCGCGTGGAGTGCTCCTCCTCCTTGGTCACCCGATAGGAGGGGCACATCACGCCGCCGTGGAGGCTTCGGCAGTTGCCGATGCCGACGCAGCGCAGCACCGCGCGGGTGAAGGAGTGCTCGTCCTCGGGGTAGCCGAAGTGGGTGGCCGGGGTGTCGGGCCGCCATGCGGGGCCGAGCCGCAGGTGCCGGTCGACGGGATCGGGGTCCACGACCTTGCCCGGGTTCATACGGTTGTCCGGGTCGAACAGCGCCTTGAGTTCACCGAACGCGGACACCAACCGCTCTCCGTACATCCGGGTCAGCAGTTCGCCCCGGGCCTGGCCGTCCCCGTGCTCGCCCGAGAGGGAGCCGCCGTAGGAGGCCACCAGGTCGGCGGCACGCTCCAGGAAGTGCCGGAAGTCCGCCACGCCCTCGGCGGTCTTCAGCCCGAACGGTATACGGGTGTGCACGCACCCCTGCCCGAAGTGCCCGTACAGCGACGGGTGGTCGTAGTCGAAGTCGGCGAACAGCCCCTTCAGATCGCGCAGATAGTCCCCCAGGCGCTCGGGTGGGACGGCGGAGTCCTCCCAACCCTCCCAGGTCTCGCGGCCGTCGGGCGGACGTGCCGTCACGCCGAGACCCGCCTCACGGGCCCGGAGCATCTCCCCTTCTCGCGCGGGGTCGTCGGAGAACGCCACCGTCGCGTCCCGCTCGTCGCGGCCCAGCGCGCGCAACAGGTCGCGCGCCTGCTCGTCGACGTCGTCCTGGCTGTCGCCGCTGAACTGCACCAGCAGCCAACTGTCGCCGTCCGGAAAGGAGTCGAGGGAGTCCAGATAGGCGCCCTCCTCGCGCATCAGTTGCGCCATCCGCCCGTCCAGGGCTTCCAACTGGGCGGGCGAGCACAACCGGAGCAGGTGCGGCACCTCGTCGGCGGCGGCGCAGATGTCGTCGTAGCCGAGCACGAGAAGTGCCTGGCAGTCGGGGACCGGCACCAGGTCCAGTTCGGCGCGCAACACCGTCACCAGCGTGCTCTCGCTGCCGACGAGGGCCTTGGCGAGGTCGACGTGGTTCTCCGGGAGCAGCGAGTCCAGGTTGTAGCCGGAGACGCGGCGCGGGATCTTGGGGAAGCCGCGCCGGATGTCTCCCAGGTATGTGGCCACGATGCGGTCCAGACCCTCGTGGATCTCGGCCCATCGTCCGCCCTCCGCGGCGATCCGCGCACGCTCGGCCGGTGAGGTGGCTCCCACCCAGCCGCGGGCACCGTCGTAGGTGAGGACCTCGAGGCGGCGCACATGGTCCACCGTCTTGCCATACGCCTGCGCCGACGCCCCGCACGAGTTGTTGCCGATCATGCCGCCCAGGGCGCAGTGGCTGTGCGTGGCCGGCTTCGGCCCGAACTGGAGGCGGTGAGCGGACAGTTGGCGGTCGAGTTCGTCCAGGACGATGCCCGGCTCCACCACGCAGGTGAGCGCTTCGGGGTCGACGGAGACCAGCGCGTGACAGTACTTGGTCCAGTCGATCACGACAGCGGTGTTGGTGGCCTGCCCCGCGAGACTGGTGCCGCCGCCGCGCGACAGGACCGGGGCCCCGAAGTCGGCGCATACCTCCACCGCGGCGGCTCCCGCCTCCACGGTGTACGGCACGACGAGTCCCAGCGGCACCTGGCGGTAGTTGGAGCCGTCCGTGGAGTACGCTCCCCTGCTGCCCGCGTCGAACCGGACCTCGGCGTCGACCCTCGTACGGAGCGCCGCCTCCAGACCGGCCAGGTCCACCGCGTCCGCCGCGGGGTTTCCGGAGGGAGAGGTGCGAGTCATCGGAGTGCGACCGCCTTCCTGCCTACCTGGGGTGTCTCAGGCCGACGACGTGACCGCGGCGCGTACGTCGTCGGCCAGGGGCTTGTCGAGGGCCGCGTGGACGAGGCCGTCCGCCAGTCTCGGCAGCTCGCGACGTTCGACGAGGTCGCCCAACTCCTCGGGCGAGGCGGGCAGTCCGAGCCGTCGGGCGCCGTCCAGGGCCTTGTCGTCCAGGTACGGCGCGAACTCGGGCCAGACGCCCTGGACATCGCGCAGGAAGATGTCGGCGCCCGTGGGGCCGATACCGGGGATGTCCAACAGGGCCTGTCTCGGGTCGGGTTCCTCGCGCAGTCGGCGCAGATCGCCGCCGTAGCGGTCGAGGAGCAGTTCGGCGCCCTTGCCGAGCATGGTCGAGGTGCGCTCGTCGTAGCGCCGGTAGCCGCCCTCGCCCAGCGCGTCGACGCGTTGCTGCCAGCTCGCGTCCGCCATCGCCCGCGGGTCACGCAGTCCGGCGTCGAACAGCGCGCGGGCCGCCGCGACCGCGGTGTCGGCCCTGATGCGGGCGCTGAGGAGGATCGCCAGGACGAGTGTCTGGTAGAGGGGTGCGGGGGTGTTACGCAGCCGGATGCCCGCCTGGGCGGGGTAGGTGTGCCGCTGCCGGTCGAGCAGGGCGCGGACGATGTGGGTCTGCGCCGACTTCCCGGCGGTCTTCGTGGTCATGGCCATCACCCGTTCACCGAAGCGCTGAACCCATGCGCTGATACGGCATCTCGCTATGGCATCTCACCGTTCGCCACGGTCGCGCCGTTCGCCACGGTCGCGTCCACTCCGCGTACCCACCTGACACACATCGATGCCGCCGTTTCGCCACCGACGCTCCGGGAACCCGTGCATCGTGGCTGACAGCAGGGGCAGGCCTCGGACGACCGCGGCCGATCACCGGTTGGACACGTATCGAGGCAAGCGCCGGGCAGAACGGACGCCGGAGCCGATGAGCGGTGTGTCGCCCCCGGGCGGCAAGCGGCGGTTCGTGATCCAGAAGCACTCCGCGACACGGCTGCACTACGACTTCCGTCTGGAGGCGGGCGGCGTCCTGAAGTCATGGGCCGTGCCGAAGGGCCCGTCCACCGACACCAAGGACAAGCGCCTGGCCATCCGCACCGAGGATCACCCCGTGGACTACCTCGGCTTCGAGGGGATCATCCCGTCCGGCGAGTACGGCGCGGGCAAGGTCATCGTCTGGGACACCGGCACGTACCAGAACCTCGCCGAGCGCCACGGCAGGAAGGTGCCGGTCACCCAGGGGGTGAGCCAGGGCCACATCAAGGTGTGGCTGGAAGGCGAGAAGCTGCGCGGCGGCTACGCGCTGACCCGGACCGGGGGCGAGGGCGAACCCGAGCGCTGGATCATGGTCAAGCTGGCCGACGAGGGAGCGGACGCCCACCGGGACCCGGTGACCACCGAGCCCGCGTCCGTACGCAGCGGTCGCACCCTGGACGAGCTGCCCGAGAACCCATGAGCCGACCGGGCGACGTCGCGGACGGAGTCCCGTGGGCGTCTATGTTAGGGATGCACAGACCGACTGAACGTCCCCGACGCGTACCCGCCCCGGCTGCGCGACCGTGGCCAGCGCGTCCAGTCGCATGTCGTGCGCCCGCGCGATGGTGCGCAGGATCTGTGGGGAGTGCGGCAGGTCCCGCTGTGCCTCGTTGGTCATCACGCAGCGCTCGCTGGAGCGCTCGAATCGCAGCCGTAGGGTGGTGTGTCCGATCCGGGCGGTGCTGCCGAACCACTGGTCCTCCACGAACGCGGGTGTACCCGGCGGTGTGCGCACCAGCAGATTCGGCCGGAAGCGCCGCGTTCACCGCCCATGGACTTGATCGGGTACCGCCAGATCCGCTCCACCGTGCCGAGCACCGTGTTCATACCTCTCCCCGCGGTGAACTCCCCCCTCAGGTGAGGGATGTTCGGAGTGTGCTACAGAACGATCATCTGTCTGGCGTGATGACGATCACGACGACGGTGACGATCACGGCGGGGAATCCGCCGCCGAACGGCGCCACGGTGTGGGCTCGGTGGGTCACCCGAACGGAGCAGGGCTCTTCGTTACCGAAGCCATGTGGTCATGGGCAGAGGTCGAGGGGTGGGGGCCGGTGGCCCAAGGCGGTCCTCCGGTCGTTGGCCGGTACAAGGGAGAGTTACGGCTATATCCGTGTTTCGTAACGCGCATCCGTTTGGCGGCCATGTGTCGCGGTTGCGGGCCACAGTGTGGGGCCTCGGCAGCGAGCCGGGAATTCGGCCGCACGCCCTGCCCCGACCGGGCTGGGTGTGCACGAACATGAGGGGACAGTTCATGTCTGTTACTCGTAAGGCGGTCCGCCTGATCGCCGCCTGTGTGGCGTCGGGCGCCCTCGTCGGCGCGGCGGCCATGCCGGCCATGGCCTCGAGCCCTGACAACGGGAGGAGCTACACGCAGAGTCGTCACGCCGAGGGCTACGACCACGACGGTCACCGCGGTCACTACGGCGACTGGGGCCGCGACCGGCACCACCACGGTGGGTACGGCCACCGGCGCTGGGACTGGGGCCACAGCCGTCACCACGGCGGGTACGGCCACCACCACGGTCACCACCGCGGCCACGGCCGCTTCGGCGGCTACTTCGGCCACTTCGGCCACCGCTGACCGGCCCCTTCGAGGGCGTGCTGTAGCACGCGCCCCGGGAGCATGACCGTGTTCGCCCATGCTTCCCGTCGGGCACCGTGACACAGCGGACTCAGCGACGCGGCCTTCGCGCTGGACGCGTACTCCGTTCCCCGGAGCACATGTTCGGCCGAAGGCCGCTTGCGTGTGCGCCGACTGCCGCGTCAAGAGACCTCAGACACCTACGTAGTTCTCGGCGAAGCAGTCCTGGTGTGCGCGGGAGGTGCGCAGGGTCTCCAGGCGGGCGAGTTGGAGGCCACTGAGGAAGACCACCTCGTCGTCGTCTCCCGAGGGCGCGTGCAGCAGGTTGATCATCCAGTGGGAGAACTCCTGCGCCCGCCAGATGCGCGGCAGACAGTCCGCCGAGTAGCGGTCGAGGAGCGTCTCGTCATGGCTCCCGAGCGCGGCGACGAGGGCCCGCGCGAGGATCTCGGCCTCCATCACCGCGAGGTTGGCGCCCTTGGCGGCTGCGGGGCTGATCAGGCTGGCGGCGTCCCCCACCAGGTACATCGATCCGTACCGGATCGGGTCCAGGACGTCGGACTGCATGTCGACGACGCCGCGTTCCAGGATCGGGCCCTCGTTCAGCGCACCGAACCGGTCGACGCGCATCCGCAGGTTCAGCTCTTCCCAGATCCGCTCGTCGCTCCAGCCCTGCGGGTCGGTTCCCTTGGGGCGTTGGAGGTAGTAGCGGGTGACGGAGGGGGTGCGGGCCATATGTCCGGCGAAGCCCCGCTCATGAACGGCGTACCCGATGGCGGACATGCTCGGCGGTGCCTCGGCCAGCAACGCCAGCCAGGTGACGCCGTGATCGCGTCGGTGGTACCGATACGTTCCTTCGGGTATCGCGCGGCGGCTGACGCCGTGCCGACCGTCGCAGCCGGCCACATACCGGCCACTGCGTCGGAGCGCGGTGCCGTCGGCGGTCCGCGCGGTGATGCACGGTCGGTCGCCGTCCAGGCCGGTCACCTCGGTCACTTCGGTCTCGAACCACAACTCTCCACCGCGCGCGAGGAATTGGGCGACGAGGTCGGTCACGAGGTCCTGTTGCGGGTATACATGATGCACCTCACCGCGCCCCAGCGTGCCGTACTTCAGCTCGAACCGGCCCTGTTCGGTGAGGAAGGCGCAGGCGTCATGACGCTGCCCCCGGGCGAGCAGGCCGTCCGCGAGGCCGTTCTCGGTCAGCACGCGTACGGTGTTGGCGGCCAGGAACCCGGCGCGCGCCCGCCGTTCGACATGTTCCCGGCTCTGCCGCTCCACCACCAGGCAGTCGACTCCGGCGTCCAGCAGGAGGTTGCCCAGGACCAGTCCGGCCGGTCCGGCACCGATGATCAGGACCGCTGCCCCGTCCTCCACGACACGGCTCGTCATGGTCGCTCCCCCGCTTCCCCGTAGACCTTGGGGAAGTCATACCAGATCGGTGGCGCAAGTGAGCTGCGTATGCAGGGCACTTGGCGAGTTGTCAGGTTCCAGACATGCCGGTTTCGGACAGGAAGCCGTCATTCAGCAATGGGCCGTCGGGATTACAGACTGGGCGGCGCCCACGGATGCCCCCTCCGGGCACCCTTGAAAGGAGTCCCGTGAAGAAGACCCTCTCCATGGCGGCGAGCCTGGCAGTCGCCGCGACCTGTGCCCTCGGTATGGCCCTTCCCGCTCACGCCGCCGATGCGGCCGGGACCACGACCGTCGCCAGCCGGTCGCTTCCGGCGTCCATCGACACCTCCGCCCTGTCTCCGCAGACCAAGGCGCTGGTCGACCGGATCCTGGCGAAGCTGCCCGCCGACTGGGAGTCCCGTCTCAGCACGGCTCGCGCGCAGTACGGCCTGAGTGACTCGCAGTGGAGCGAGATCCGCGACAGCGCGATCAACCCCGGCGACTACCAGTGCCAGACCACCGACCTGTCGACGTACGCCAACTCGCTCCTGGACGGCGCCCAGGACCCGTACACCCTCCTCATACTCCAGCTCTTCGGTGGCTTCGACCTCCCGACCTACGACGCACTGATCTTCGGCACGCAGTCGTCGTCCAACACCTTCGGTGTCCACGGCGAGTACACCCAGAAGCTCACCTCCGAGATGAAGAACCTCAAGCGGTTCTGGGACATCGACTCGGCGGGTATCTCCCTGGTTCCGATGCACGGTGCGGATGTCTTCTCCAGCCCCGAGCGGCTCTCCCGTACGCTCTCCGTGCTGTACGGCGGGACGCCCGAGGAGAACATGGACCTGGCCGACATGTTCATCGAGCTGGTCGACTCGGAGCCGGTGCTCCAGGGTGGCGCCAACCCGATCTTCACCTTCAACGCCTTCGCCTACAGCGAGGCCGGTGACCCGGAGCCCCTGGGCATCTCCGACCGGATCATCATGGGTGACGGCATCCTCCAGGGCATGGACGCCGTCGGTCTCGGCGATGTCGCGCCGAAGGGCATCCTGGGCCACGAGTTCGGGCACCATGTGCAGTACCAGGACAACCTCTTCGAGAGCGACCTGACCGGCCCGGAGGCGACCCGCCGTACCGAGCTGATGGCCGACGCGTTCGGGACGTACTACCTGACGCATTCGCGCGGCGAGTCGCTGAACGCCGCCCGGGTCCTCGACTCGGAGAAGTCCTTCTACCAGGTCGGCGACTGCAGCTTCAACAGCTCGGGCCACCACGGCACACCGAAGCAGCGTCTCGCGTCGTCGACTTGGGGTGCGAGCGTGGCCAACGAAGCGCCGAACCAGGGCCACATCCTGCCGTCGCTCAAGCTGGACGAGATGTTCGAGGCCAAGCTCCCCGACTTGGTCAAGCCGGACACCCAGTGACAACTGCGGTTCCTACGCAGGGCGTTGAGCGCCTGAGCGGATGAGCCGCTGAAGCTGCGCGGGGTGGGGCGGGTTCATCCACCGGCCCACCTCGCGCTTCCATGTACGGGCCCGGTGCCCGGCCCGCTCGGGGCCGTGGTTCAGAGCCAGCCGCGGCGGCTGGCCTGGACGCCGAGTTGGAAGCGGGTCTGGGCGCCGAGCATCTCCTGGAGGCGGGCGATCCGCCGGGCTACGGTCCGCTCGCTCACCCCCAGCTCACGGGCGATGGACTCATCGGTCAGCCCGGCACTCAGGTAGCTCAGAAGCTGCCGGCTCTCGGGACTGGCCTCGCTCTTGACGGACTCACCGGCCGGGAGCGGGGCGGCGATCCGCCAGTACGACTCGAAGACGCCGATCAGCCCGTCCAGCAGACCCGACGGCTGGACGACGACGCTGTGATGGCCCCTGCCGTCCGGCGCGGTGACGGACACCACGGCGAAGCGGTCGTCACAGACCAGGACGTTCAGCGCGACATCGGGGAAGACCCGCGCCTGCTCCCCGCGTTCGACGCAGGAGTGCGCCACCTCCAACGCCTTGGGATCCTGAAGGATGTTGGCGCTGTACACCACCCGGTGGGCGATCCCCCGGTCCAGCGCGTCCAGCGTTCCGGGGCCGACCTCCGGCTCACGGTCACCCCCGCCCACCGGACCGATCGACAGCGCGCGCACCTGCTCCATCGCCTCGCTGTGGACCCGGAGTTGGATGGCCTCGGGATGCCCGGAGGTGTCGACGACCTCGACATAGCTCGACCCCGCGGTGTGGTCGAGCCAGAACCGGGACAGGACCATCGCGCTCTCGTACGCGATCCGGGCCTCGCGCGCGCGTTGCTCGGCGACCGCCTCCACCATCGCGCGCGGCGGCTGTGCGGTCAGCCGGTCGCCGGTGCGTGCCACCAGACCGATGTCACCGAGTTCGGTCACCGCGCGCTGCAGGACTTCGAGAGGCAGCCCGGCCAGCGTCGGCCGGTCGGTCAACTCGGCCAGGGTCCGCGGCCCTTGCTCCACCAGCGCGACATAGGCGGCCTCGGCTGTCGCGGAGAGACCGAGGGCCTGTAGTGGACGCAGGTCGCGCATGTCCCGTCCCCCCAACCCGGCGGCGCTCGCGACGCCGGCCCCTGGCTCCGTCTCCACGGTGACTGTTCGCCTGCTGAAGATCGCCAGAGTAGCACCAGGCGATCAACCGAATGGTGGGGCGAAGAAGGCCGGCCGTACGACGTCGGTCGGCGGCGATTAGCTGAAAGCTAATATCCGGCGCATTCGGCGCCTGTCAACTCACCCCGTGCCTACGATCGTTCGACCGGTACATCAGCCTCGCAGGGACGGAACACCACATGACTCGCGCCTCTTCGACACCCCAGCTCTCCGGGCCCCGGACAGGTGGGGGTGGCCTCGGCGACCAGGTCTTCAACAGGCTCCTCGACGAACGCATCGTCTTCCTCGGTCAGGCCGTGGACGACGACATCGCCAACCGGATCACCGCCCAACTGCTCCTGCTCGCAGCGGACCCGGACAAGGACATCTTCCTCTACATCAACAGCCCGGGTGGCTCGATCGCCGCCGGTATGGCGATCTACGACACCATGCAGTACATCAAGAACGACGTCATCACCATCGCGATGGGCATGGCCGCGTCGATGGGACAGTTCCTGCTGACCGCCGGGACGCCGGGGAAGCGGTTCGCGCTGCCCAGCGCGGAGATCCTGATCCATCAGCCGCTCGCGGGCCTCGCCGGATCTGCCACGGACATCAAGATCCATGCCGAGCAACTGCTGCGCACCAAGAAGAAGATGACCGAACTCTCGGCTCTGCACAGCGGCCAGACGGTGGAGCAGTGGACGCGCGACGCGGACCGGGACCACTGGTTCAGCGCGCAGGAGGCGAAGGAGTACGGGCTGATCGACGAGGTCATCACGTCGGTGGCCGACATGCCGGGAAGGGCAGGAGCATGACGTACCAAGACTGGCAACTCGACGGCATCACAGGGCACTTCACCGGCCTGACGGCCGAGGCCCGCTATGTGGTCCCGCGCTTCGTGGAGCGTACGTCGCAAGGTGTGCGTGAGTACGACCCGTACGCGAAGCTCTTCGAGGAGCGCGTCATCTTCCTCGGCG
Source organism: Streptomyces macrolidinus (assembly GCF_023887685.1). Lineage (GTDB taxonomy): Bacteria > Actinomycetota > Actinomycetes > Streptomycetales > Streptomycetaceae > Streptomyces > Streptomyces macrolidinus. The sequence goes on from NZ_JAMWMR010000022.1 coordinate 60,371, forward strand.
TCCAGGTCGACGACGCCTCGGCGAACGACGTCATGGCGCAACTGCTGTGCCTGGAGTCGATGGACCCCGACCGGGACATCTCCCTCTACATCAACAGCCCGGGCGGCTCCTTCACCGCGCTCACCGCGCTCTACGACACCATGCAGTACGTCAAGCCGGACATCCAGACGGTGTGTCTCGGGCAGGCGGCCTCGGCCGCCGCGGTGCTGCTGGCCGCGGGCACACCGGGCAAGCGCATGGCGCTGCCGAACGCCCGCGTCCTGATCCACCAGCCCTACAGCGAGATCGGCCAAGGTCAGGCGTCCGATCTGGAGATCGCCGCGAACGAGATCCAGCGCATCCGCTCGCTGCTGGAGGAACTGCTCGCCAAGCACTCCAACACCCCGTTGGAGCAGGTGAGTCGGGACATCGAGCGAGACAAGATCCTCACCGCCGAGCAGGCGCGGGACTACGGGTTGATCGACCAGGTCATCACGGCGCGCATCCCCCACAACGCCGCCCTCCGCTGACCTGTCGTGCGAGGATCGGCGCGGGAACCGACACTCCCCGAGGGGGATGAACTGTGCTGGAAGGCAAGACCGCCGTGGTCACGGGTGGCTCCCGCGGCATCGGCCGAGCGATCGTGGCACGTCTCTGCGGCGACGGGGCGCACGTCGTCTTCACGTACCGCACCGACGGGGAGGCCGCGGAGGCGGTCGTCAGCGGCGTACGAGCGAAGGGAGGCCAGGCGCGAGCCATGCGTCTGGACCTCGCGGATCCCGAGGGGCCGGAAGAGTTGATGGCAGCGGCCGAGGCCCTACTCGGCGGTCTGGACATCCTGGTGAACAACGCCGCGGTGTCGCATGCCCGGATGCCTCTCGCGGAGACCGATGTGACGTTCTTCGACCGTGTGATGGCGGTCAACACCCGGTCGGTCTTCCTGACCATGCGTTACGCGGCCAGGCGGATGCGCGACGGGGGCCGGATCGTCAACATCTCCTCGGTGAACACCGCGCGGCCTGTCCCGGGCGTCGGCCCCTACAGCGCCAGCAAGGGCGCACTCGAGCAGTTGACCGCGGTCGCCGCGCAGGAGCTCGGGCCACGCGGCATCACGGTCAACACCGTCTCTCCCGGTGCGACCGACACCGAGATGCTGCATGGCGCCAATCCCCCTGAAGCGCTCGAGACGGTCGCGCGCATGACGCCTCTCGGCCGGCTCGGACAGCCGACCGACATCGCCGATGTCGTCGGATTCCTCGTCGGCCCGGACGGCCGGTGGGTCACCGGGCAGAACCTGCGCGCGTCGGGCGGCCTGGCCTGACAGACGGCGACGGACGACGCAGGTCGCGGCTCTCTCCGCGACCTGCGCGCCTCTGTACGGCGTCCGCGTCTGCGCGTCTATGCGTCGAGGCGCGTGCGCGCGGCCTTGAGCGCCGTGTCCAGTGCGTCGTCCGCCGGGACGGGGACGTCGGGGATCACGCCGACACCTTCCCAGTTGGTGCCGGTGACGCTGTTGACCGTGCGCGCGGTCGGCACGGTCACGAGGATGTGTTCGGTGACCACATGGCGGGCCGTCGGGTGTGCGCCGCCACGGGTCGTCTCACCGACGAGGACGGCGCGGCCATGTGCCTGGAGGGTGTAGGCCACGTCCTCGCCACCGGAGAACGTGGTCGCGCTGGTGAGTACGTAGACGGGGCGGTCCGGGTAGCGCGGGGCGGGCAGATGTGCGGTCGTCCAGTACTGCCGGGTGACGCCGGTGGAGCGCTCGTAGATGTCGTTGAGGTGTACCTCGTCGTCCGGGAAGAAGTAGCTGCACCACATCGCGGCGCCCGACGGTGCCCCGCCCGTGCATGCGCGCAGGTCCAGGACGAGCGCGGCGCTGTTCGCGACCAGGTGCATGGCCGCGCCGATCGCGGTGGCGCCCTCGTCGGCGGAGGCTATGCGCCGGATGTCGATGAGGGCGATGTTCCCGTCCAGGTGCTCGACGCGGCGGATGCCCTGGTGCTCCGCGCGGAGCAGCGCGAGGAACGCGGCCTGTCCCCCGTCCTCGTCCTCCGGTTCCAGTGACTGCGGCTGGTCCGTCCAGAGCAGCCGCAGATGCCGGTCCGGGCACACCTGCTGAAGGTGGGTGGTCACGGTCGCGCAGAGGGTCGGCCCGTCCAGGTCGTCGTACTCCCCCGCCGCGAGACGGCGCCGGATCGCGGCGTCGATGTCCACGGTCTTCTCGGGGAAGACGTAACCCGCCCCGATCCGCTCCAGAGCGCGCTCGACTGTCTGTTCGTTGGTAAGCATCGGGGCTGATGCTATGAGGGGAATCGACCGGTGGGTAGCCCGATTCGGGCGGCTGCTCCGCCGCTCGTTCTCGGCCGGTTCCCGGCTGTGGTGGGAGGCGGGCTCGCACCGCGTGGTGCAAGCTGCCGGTGGTGGGTGCGACCCGATCCGCGAAGGGCGGTCATGAGTGTGAGGGATCCGAAGGGCGAAGGTGTGGGGGCCGACGCCGGAGCGCCGTTGTCCGGATGTGCGGCATTGGTGACCGGTGCGTCCAGTGGCATCGGGGCGGCGACCGCCTGGGAGTTGGCGCGGCAGGGGGCGGCGGTGGCACTCGTCGCCCGGCGTACCGAGCGGCTGGAGGAGTTGGCCGCGAGGATCCGTGCTGAGGGCCGCTCGTGTGCCGTCCTCACCGCCGATCTGGGGGACGTGGGGCAGGCACGTCAGGCTGTCGAGGACACCGTCGATCGCTTCGCGCGGCTGGACGTGCTGGTGAACAACGCCGGTTACGTGGCCATGGGTCCCGTCGAGGAGGGTGACCCGGCGAACTGGCGGCGCATGCTCGACCTCAACGTCGACGCTGTCCTGCGTATGTCCCAGGCGGCGTTGCCGCACCTGCTGCGGGCGGCGGCGGACGGGCCGCGGCAGGTCGCCGACCTGGTGAACGTCAGCTCGGTCGCGGGCCGTGTGGCGCGCCGGAACAACGCCGTCTACTCGGCGACGAAGCACGCGGTGTGCGCGTTCAGCGAGGCCCTGCGCCAGGAGGTGACCGGACGGGGCGTCCGGGTGGGGCTGGTCGAACCGGGGATGACCGTGACGGAGATGACGACCGACGCCTCCGGCTACCTCGCCGCCCGTGACATGCCGCAGGAGGCCTGGCTCCACGCCGAGGACCTCGCCCGTGCGATCGCCTTCATGGTCACGCAGCCCGCACACGCGGCGATCAACGAGATCATGATGCGCCCGACGGCCCAGGAACACTGACACACCCGAGGCAGCAGCCTGCCCGTCGGCCCAGGTACATGACGTACCCGGCGGCCTGCCCGAAGACGTCCCGAAGCGACCCGCGGTCCCGTGCGGGAGGCCGTCGTCCACCACCCGTACGGACGGCCCACCGGTCATGTCGAGCACGTTTCGGGAACAGCTCACCCTATGGGTCCGAACCACGACGAGGCGCCCGTCCTCGATGCCCTCGCCCGCTATCACGACACCGACGAGCTGGGGTTCTCCCCGCCCGGGCACAAGCAGGCACGGGGCGCGGACCCCCGCGCCCGGTCCGTGCTGGGGGACGCCGCGTTCTTCGGTGACGTCCTGGCCAACGGCGGTCTCGACGACCGGCTCACCCGTGCGCGCGTACTGCGGCGGGCCGAGGAACTCATGGCCGACGCGGTGCACGCCGACCACACGTTCTTCTCGACATGCGGCAGTTCTCTGTCGGTCAAGGCCGCCATGCTGGCGGTGACCCGCCCGGGACACCGCCTCCTCGTCGGGCGCGACGCCCACAAGTCGGTGGTCGCCGGGCTCATCCTCTCCGGCGTCGAACCGGTGTGGGTGGAGCCCCAGTGGGACACCGGGCGGCATCTCGCCCATCCCCCGTCGCCCGCCGCGTACGACAAGGCGTTCACCGACCATCCCGACGCGGACGGAGCCCTCGTCACCAGCCCGACCCCGTACGGAGCCACAGCCGATCTCGTGGGCATCGCCGACCTCTGTCACCGCCGTGGCAAGCCGCTCATCGTGGACGAGGCGTGGGGCGCGCATCTCCCCTTCCACGAGGACCTTCCGTCCTGGGCCATGGACGCGGGCGCCGACATCTGTGTGACCAGCATCCACAAGATGGGCAGCGGACTCGAGCAGGGCTCGGTGTTCCACCTTCAGGGCGACCTCGTCGACCCCGCCGAGTTGTCCTCGCGGGCCGATCTCCTCAGCACCACCAGTCCGAACGTCCTGCTCTACGCAGGCATCGATGCCTGGCGTCGGCAGATGGTCCAGTACGGCCGCCAACTCATCGGCCGAGCCCTTGAGTTGGCCGCGCGTACACGCGAGGCCATCGAGACGATCGACGGCTTCCACGTCCATGGCGCCGCGGACTTCTGCGGTCCCGGGCTCGCCACGGGCTTCGACCCGCTGCCGGTCGTGATGGACATCAGCGCACTGGGCACGACCGGTTACCGGGCCGCCGACTGGCTGCGCGAGAGCCATCACCTCGACGTCCACCTGTCCGACCACCGGCGTATCAGCGCCCAGCTCACGCACGCCGACGACGAGGAGACCACCGCGCGTCTTCTGACGGCCCTGCGCGATCTGTCCGACCATGTCGCCGAGGTGCGGGGCGCGCCCGGCGTCGCCGTACCCTCCCCGGCCGAGCTGCGGCTGGACCAGGTCCGACTGCCCCGTGACGCCTACTTCGCGCCGCATACGCCGGTTGCCACCCGTGAGGCCGCCGGCAGGATCACCGCCGAGATGATCACCCCCTATCCGCCCGGCATCCCCGTCGTCCTGCCCGGCGAGCGCCTGACCGAGCCCGTGCTGAAGTACCTCATCACGGGGGTCGCGGCGGGGATGTTCCTGCCGGACGCGGCCGACCGCCGTCCGGACACCGTGCGTGTCCTCGCGGAGAGCTGATTCGCTGATTCCGGCATCGGAAGTCGGGGATCAGGCGCGCCCCGGGGCCGGGGCCACGTTCCGACTGGTGGTGGTCCGGGTACTCGGTGGCTCGTCGGGCGGCCACGGCCACCGTCCCTCAGGAGGTGTGATGACCGGGTTCGGGTACTTCCTGTCATGTGAGGAGCACGGTCCGGGTGCGCTTGTGGAGCAAGCGCGCATGGCCGAGGAGGCGGGCTTCAGCGCGCTGTGGATCTCGGACCACTTCCATCCTTGGAACGACCGCCAGGGGCAGAGTCCCTTCGTCTGGTCGGTGATCGGTGCTCTCTCGCAGGCCGTGTCCCTTCCGGTGGAGACCGCCGTGACCTGCCCCCTGGTCCGTGTCCACCCGGCCGTGATCGCACAGGCGGCTGCCACCGCCGCGGTGCAGTTGGACGGGAGGTTCCGGCTGGGGGTGGGCACGGGTGAGGCCCTCAACGAGCACATCCTCGGCGACCGTTGGCCCTCGGCCGCGGTGCGCCTGGAGATGCTCGAGGAGGCGATCCGGATCATCCGGCAGTTGTTCACCGGTGAGCGGACCAGCCATCGCGGCGCCCACTACACCGTGGAGAACGCCCGGCTGTACACCCGGCCCGAGGAGCCGGTGCCGATCGACGTCTCCGCGTTCGGGCCGCGCTCCGCCGAGGCGGCGGGGCGGATCGGCGACGGGCTGATCACGATGATGCCGGACGCCGATCTGATCAAGCACTTCCGGCGAGGCGGTGGCATCGGCAAGCCGGCCTGCGCCGGGCTGAAGGTGTGCTGGGGGCCGGTCAAGAGCGAGGCCGTACGGACGGCTCACCATCTGTGGGCCAACGAGCACCTGCCCGGAGAACTCGCACAGGTCCTGCCGACCCCCCGCCACTTCGAGCAGGCCTCCCGGCTGGTCACCCAGGAACAGGTCGAGGAGTCCGTACCCTGCGGCGATGACCCCGCCGCGCACATCGAGGCGCTGATCGCCTACGTCGATGCCGGATTCGACACGGTGTACGTCAGTCAGATCGGCGCGGACCAGCAGGGCTTCTTCGACTTCTACCGGGCCGAGGTGCTCCCTCACCTCCGCCGCTGAAGAGCTGGTGATCACCGTGCCGGGCACATCCGAGCGACCCTGTCGCATCGCACTGACCGACGACGGCCCGCTGCTCGTGCCGGGCCCGGTGGAGGTCACGCTGCCCGACGGCACCGTGGCCGTGTCCACGCGGTGCGTCGTGGCGCTGTGCACATGCCGCCGCAGCGCCATCTACCCGTGGTGCGACACCAGCCACCGCCGCCGGGCCTGCCACGCGGAGGAGGGTGGCTCGCCATGACCCCGCTCACCCCTCCTGCACCGGCACCGCCACTCCCCCGTGGCCCGCTGTCGTCCGCCGTCGTGACGGCGCTGACATCGGGACACACGGCAGGGCTGCCGTCACCTGAGGCTGTCACCCGCACGGATCCGTACGGCGATGACCTGCAGCTCGCTCTCTACAGTCTGTACGAGCAGCACTACTGGGGCTTCGCGGGCGTCGACCCGCGCCGGGAGTGGGACCCATGTCTGCTGGAGCTGCGCGCCACCCTGGAGGACCGCTTCATGGGTGCGCTCCGGCGTGACGTCGGCGGGGACGGCAGACCCGTACACGGCTCCGTACGCGAGGCGCTGGACGCACTCCTCGTGGAGCCGGTGCGCGATGACGGCACCAGTGTCAGCCACTACCTCCAACGCCACGGAGAACTCCGGCAGTTGCGCGACTACGCGGCGCTGCGCTCTCTCTACCATCTGAAGGAGGCCGACCCGCACGCCTGGGTCATCCCGCGGCTGCGCGGCCGGGCCAAGGCGGGCATGGTGGCCGTCGCCTACGACGAGTTCGGGGCGGGCCGCGCCGAGGACATCCACGCGGTGCTCTTCGCGGAACTCATGGCCGACCTGGGGCTGAACACCACGTACGGCCACTACCTGGACGCGGCGCCCGCAGAGGCCCTCGCCACGGTCAACCTGATGTCGCTCTTCGGCCTGCACCGGGTCTGGCGTGGCGCGTTGGTGGGTCACTTCGCGTCCGTCGAGGTGACCTCGTCGCCCGATTCGAGACGCTTGGCCCAGGCGATGCGCCGGACCGGCGCCGGTCCGGCCGCCGAGCGCTTCTACACCGAACATGTCGAGGCCGACGCCGTCCACGAGCAACTCGTACGCCGCGAGGTCATCGGCGGGCTGCTGGCGGACGAGCCGGACGTCGAGTCGGACGTCGTCTTCGGTATCGAGGCCACCGGGGAACTGGACCGGCGCCTGGCCACCCTCCTACTCACGACGTGGCGCCAGGACAGAAGTGTTCTCCGGACCTCCCCGGAGGCGCCACCGCTGTCGTGACCGGCCCCGTCCCGGCCCGTCAGCCCTGGCACACCGGGCACCAGACGGTACGACGTCCGGCGACGCGACCGGCGCACAGATGGTGGCCGCAGCGGGGACACCGCGGCTCGCTGTCGTCCCGCCGCCCGGTGAGCCAGGTACGTCGCGGTGGTACACAGGCGGCGCGCACGGCGGTCTCGAGTACGCGGCCCATCGCGGTGTGGACGCGCCGGAGGGCCGCCTCGCCGAGGTCCCGTACCGGGGTGCGTGGCTCGACACGGGCCCGCCAGAGGATCTCGTCGCACAGGAGATTGCCGAGCCCGGCGATCACGGACTGGTCCATCAACGCGCCCTTGACGGCGCCTCGTCGCCCCGACAGCAGCTCCCGGAACTCCGCTCGGCCCACGGTCAAGGCGTCGGGGCCGAGGCGGCCCAGGATCCGGTCGAGCCCGTCCCGGTCGGTCAACTGAACGCCCTGGAGCTTGCGTTGGTCCCGGTAGCGCAGGTGCCGGGTGTCGTCGAGGGTGAACACGATGCGGTCGTGCCGTTCGATCGGTTCGTCCGGGCGGCAGCAGCGCAGTGAGCCCGTCATACCGAAGTGACAGACGAGTGTGACATCGCCGTCGGTGGGCACGAACAGCCATTTGCCGTGGCGCCAGGGCTTCTTGAGACACCGTCCTGTCAGTTCGCCGCACAGCCGTCTCTCGGTGACACCGCGGAGTACACCGGCGTCCCGCACGTCGACGTCCGTGACGCACCGTCTGCTTCCGCACCTCATGAGGACCTGGCGGAACCCTTCGACATCCGGCAGTTCGGGCATGGGTCCGTACGTATACCCGCGCCGCCCTCGTCACCCGCCCCCCTGCGCGCGGTGGGGCCGCTGGTTCAGGCGGCGGGCCGCTCGGTCGTTGAGGGCGCCGCACCAGTCACGCAGTCGCCATGCCATCGTATGCCGCGCCCCGTCCGGACCCGGCGTGATGTCCCGCCCCTCGTGCAGCCCACCGCCGCCCTCTGCGCGGTCCGGCGCGGAGGGCAGCAACCCGGCCATGAGCGCGCTGAGTCGGGTGGTCAGCGCGGGGGCCACGCCATGGGCGAGCGCGGCTGCCTTCGCCATCGGAGTCAGCACGATCCGGGTCCGCCGCCGCTCCACGGCCGTCACGATGCGGTCGGCGGCGCGGCGCGCGTCCATCGACACCAGAGGGGCACCGGCGAGGGCCGAGAACCACGCGAACTCCGCGGCCTGGTCCCCGCCGAACTCGGCGGCCAAGTGCGAGCCGGTACGCATCAGTCCGGGGTGGACGGCCGTCACGCTCACGCCCTGGCCGCGCAGTTCGGCGTGCAGACCTTCGGCGAGCGCTGCGACGGCGGCCTTGGCGCAGGAGTACGGCAGCAGATGCGGTACGGCGAGCAGCCCGCCGACCGAGCCGATCAGCGCCAGCCTGCCCCCATTGGGGCTGCGCCGCAGCCAGGGCAGGGCTTCGAGCGAGGTGTGCAGGGCGCCCAGGTAGATGGTGTCCAGGGTCGAACGGAACGCGTCGGCGTCGAGGGACTCCAGGGGTGCGACCTGGATGACACCCGCGTTCGCGATCACCACGTCCACCCCGTCGTGGGCCTCGGCCGCTTCGGCCATCAGTGACGTGACCGACGCGCGGTCGGTCACGTCGCAGGGCACGCAGTGCACGCGCGCGCCGGACCGCGCGTGGGTGAGGAACTTCCGCGCGCGGCCCAGTTCCTCCTCGTTCCGCGCGGCGATCGTGACCGCGCACCCGCGCATCAGCAGATGCTCGGCGAGCAGCAGACCGAGGCCACGCGATCCGCCGGTGACCACCGCCGAGAGGCCTGCCATGGATTCGAGGTACGACCGGGACCGCAGCGATGTCATCAGGTTCACCTTCTGTGTCCTCGGGGTGTGCCGTTGGGGGTGTGCCTTGTGCGTGCGTGTGCCTGCCTGTGGGTGCGGGTACCGCGAGGACGCTGGTTCACACAGGTATGCGACTGGTGCCGTGCCCCTCGGGTACCCGGAAGGTCCCGGCGCGGACGGACCGTGTGACAGTGGCGCCACCGCTGACCTGCGGACGGTCGAAGACGGCCCTCCGCCTCCGCGCCTCTCTCCTCGCCCCTCAGGAAGTGGATCATGAAGGCAGCCGTATACGAAGGACCCCGGAGCGTAGCCGTCAAGGACGTGCCGGACGCGAAGATCGAGCACCCCTGCGACATCCTGGTGAAGATCACCACCACCAATATCTGCGGTTCGGATCTGCATATGTACGAGGGCCGCACCTCGTTCGAGACCGGGCGCGCCTTCGGGCACGAGAACCTCGGGCAGGTGGTCGAGGTCGGCTCCGCGGTGCGCAAGGTGAAGGTCGGCGAGTACGTCGTCCTGCCGTTCAATATCGCCTGCGGGTTCTGCAAGAACTGCGAACGCGGTCTGTCCAACTACTGCCTGACCATGCAGCCGGAACCGGCCATGGCGGGTGCGGCGTACGGGTTCGCCGACATGGGCCCCTACCAGGGCGGCCAGGCCGAGCTGCTGCGCGTGCCCTACGGCGACTTCAACGCTCTTCGCCTCGGCGAGGACGCGGCCGAGCGCCAGAACGACTATGTGATGCTCGCGGACATCTTCCCGACCGGCTACCACGCCACCGAGATGGCCGACGTCGAGCCCGGTGACCAGACCGTCGTCTACGGGGCCGGTCCCGTGGGGCTGATGGCCGCGTACTCGGCGATCCTCAGAGGAGCGAGCCGGGTGTGGGTGACCGACCACCAGCCGGACCGGCTGCGCGTGGCGGAGGCCATCGGGGCCATTCCCGTCAACTGCGCCGAGCAGGACCCCGTCGAGGTCGTCAAGGAGGCCACCCTCGGTCTGGGCGCCGACAACGGCTGTGAGTGCGTCGGCTATCAGGCGCATGACGACCGCGGCCACGAGGACGCCTCCCTCACGCTCAACGGGCTGATCGACGCCGTACGGTTCACGGGGTCCATCGGGGTCGTCGGTGTGTTCGTGCCCGAGGACCCGGGCGGCGCCAAGGCCCAGAACGACATGGAAGCGAAGGGCAAGGTGCCGATCGACTACGGCCTGATGTGGTTCAAGGGCCAGCGGATGGGCACCGGTCAGGCGCCGGTCAAGCGGTACAACCGTGCGCTGCGTGATCTGATCGCGGGCGGCAGGGCCGAGCCGGGCTTCGTCGTCTCCCATGAACTCCGCCTGGACGAGGCGCCGAGCGCGTACGAGCACTTCGACGCCCGTGACGAGGGCTGGACCAAGGTCGTCCTGCACCCCGACGGGTCCCGCTGACAGGCCCCAGGGGCCGGTACCCCCGACCGGCGGATGTCTGACGTCGCCCCAGGCGACGTTTCCCGCACTCGCGGCGTGAGACTCGTGAGTCCTGAAGAGGTTGTGACCGCACAGCTCGGAAGGAGAGGCCATGGGTGACGCACGCGAGGCCTCCACCGCGACGGACAGGGACGTGGTGGACATCCTGCAACAGCAACACGCCGAGATCCGCAAGCGTTTCGACACCGTGAACGCGGCGCAGGGCGCTCCGAAGAAGAAGGCCTTCGACGAACTGCGCGCTCTTCTCGCCGTGCACGAGACGGCCGAGGAGATGATCGTGCGCCCCGTCGCGGCCACCACCGCGGGCAAGGACGAGGCTCAGGCGCGCAACGCGGAAGAGAAGGAGGCCAACAAGGTACTGGCCGGCCTGGAGAAGATGGAGATCGACAGCGACGAATTCCGACGGGAGTTCGCCGAGTTCGAGGCATCCGTGCTGGAACACGCCGCGCATGAGGAGAACGAGGAGTTCCCGGCCATCCGGGCGGGCCGAAGCCAGGACGACCTCGTCAGGATGGGCCGGCGCCTCCAGCTCGTCGAAGAGCTGGCACCCACGCACCCGCACCCGTCGACGGCGGGCGCTCCCGCGGCGCAGTGGATGGTCGGCCCGTTCGCGTCGATGGTGGACCGGGTGCGCGACACACTCGGCCGCTGAGACCGACACCCTCAGCCGCAGACACGGAATGGGGAGCGCGACCGCCGCAGCGGTCGCGCTCCCCATCTACATCTACTCGGACTCAGTCGACGGCTCCCGGGTTGAGCAGACCGGGCCGTCGCATGAAGCGGTGCCGCTCGATCGCGGAGACGAAGGCGTCGGCGGCCTCGTCGGCGCTGTCGGCACTGATCACGCCCTGCTCGGGGGCGTTCAGCACCTCGCCGGGCACCCTGGCGGCGACCAGCAGCCGCTCGCCGTCACCCTGGACCGCGATGGGCTTGCCATGTCGGTAGCTCTCCTCGACGAAGCGCACGGCGGCCGGGTCGTCCAACAGAGTCTGCACCGCCTGCTTGCCTCCGGGCACCAGCAGCGTGTCGTACAGCACGGACGCCATCGTCGGCAGGGCCCGGTCCACCTCCAGTACCGCGCTGTCCTCGCCGTGCACACTGCCCTCGGCCGCCGCCAGGACCTCGACCAGGGCTCCCGCCTCGGTCAGCTTGGCGCGCATCGCCTCGACGTACGCCACATCGGTACCGTCCGCCGCGAGCACGGCGACCTTGCGGGTGCGGATGCCCTCGGCGCTCAGGTTCTCCTGGCTCAGCGCAGGTGAGGACAGGCTCGGGACGGTGGGGTCCGGTTGCGGCGCCGGCAGTCCCAGGCCCGCCGCCACGGCCCCGGCCAGGTCGCCGTGCACATGGGCCAGGTTCCCCACCATGCGCTCGCGCACCTCGTCGGACGTGACCTTGCCGAGTTCGAACCGGAACGCCTCGACGATATGGGCCTTCTCCCAGTCGGACATGCTGTTCCAGAACAGGGTGGCCTGGCTGTAGTGATCCTTGAAGCTCTCGCTGCGCACCCGGACCTTCTCGCCCGCCACGCTCTCCTGGTAGTGCCGGAAGACGCCGCTGAGGTCACCCGATCCCGCGTGCGCGGGACAGCCGCCGCTCAACGAGTTGGGGAAGTAGCTGTCCCCCGGCTGGATGACCTGCTGGCCGTAGCCGTCACGATGGTTGGTGTAGACGTCGGCGAGGGGCCGGTTGACCGGCAGTTGGGCGAAGTTGGGACCGCCCAGGCGGATCAACTGGGTGTCCAGGTAGGAGAAGTTGCGGCCCTGGAGCAGCGGGTCGTTGGTGAAGTCGATGCCGGGGACCACATTGGCGGTGTGGAAGGCGACCTGCTCGGTCTCGGCGAAGAAATTCTGTGGGTTGCGGTCGAGGACCATGCGTCCGATGGGCCTTACCGGTACCTGCTCCTCGGGGATGATCTTGGTGGCGTCCAGGAGGTCGAACGCGAAGGCGTGCTCGTCCTCCTCCGCGACCAGTTGCACACCCAGTTCGTACTCCGGGCAACTGCCGGACTCGATCGCCTCCCACAGGTCCCGGCGGTTGAAGTCGGGATCCCGGCCCGCGGCGATCTGCGCCTCGTCCCACACCAGTGAGTTGACACCGAGCAGCGGCTTCCAGTGGAACTTGACGAACGTACCGCGTCCTTGGGCATTGACGAACCGGAAGGTGTGGACACCGAACCCCTGCATCATCCGGAAGCTGCGCGGGATGGCCCGGTCGGACATCAGCCACATCAGCATGTGGGTGGACTCCGGTTGCAGTGAGCAGAAGTCCCAGAAGGTGTCGTGCGCGGAGGCGCCGGTGGGCATCTCGTTGTCCGGTTCCATCTTCACCGCGTGCACGAAGTCGGGGAACTTGATGGCGTCCTGGATGAAGAACACGGGGAAGTTGTTGCCCACCAGGTCGTAATTGCCCTGGCGTGTATAGAACTTGGTCGCGAAGCCCCGTACGTCCCGGACGGTGTCCGCCGAGCCCCGCGGGCCCTGCACGGTGGAGAACCGTACGAACACCGGGGTCTGCCGACCCGGCTCCTGGAGGAAGTCCGCGCAGGTGTACTCGGCCAGTGACTCGTACGGCTCGAAGTGGCCGTACGCCCCGGAGCCGCGGGCGTGGACGACCCGCTCCGGTATGCGCTCGTGATCGAAGTGGGTGATCTTCTCCCTGTTGTGGAAGTCCTCCAGCAGGGTGGGACCGCGCTCACCGGCGCGCAGCGCGTTGTCCGTGTCGTCGACCCGCACTCCCTGATCCGTGGTGAGCGCGTCGGACTCGGGTGCCGCGCGGAAGTCGTCGAGTTGCCTGTCCTTGTCGTCGTGGCCGTCGTGGCCGCGCCGCTTGGAGATCGGGTTCTCCGGGGCCATGGCTGCGCTCCTTCGCTGTCGGCTGCACTGTCGGCTGCGCTGTCGGCGAGCGGGAACTGCCCCGCGGGCTTACCCTGCCCGCCGGAGTCGCACGGTCCTGCGGGCTTGCGCCCGGCCTCCTTCAGCCCACCGCCTTCCAGATGGCCAGGGCCACCAGCAGAAGCAGCATGAGGACCATCACCAGCCAGAACGGGGTCATGGCGCCGGGACGCCAGCCTCTGCGGGGTGCTTCCTGTCGCGGGCCGAGTTCGGAGACACCCGACTCGGCGGGCGGTGCGGCACCAGCGGTCATCTGCGTGTCCTCCGGAACGGAGAGACCTTCGTCCGGCTTCTCTTCATGGGTCCGGGCCATCGTGTTCTCCCAACCGCGCGCGCTGCCAGAGCCCCCTCCGACCCCCTCCGCCTGGGCATTCCCCGTGCCGCGTACCCGTACGAAGCGGACCTACACCCGCAAACAGCCGCGCACATCGCGACTAGTCGGCATCACCAGGGGTACCGCGAGACTGTCGGAAGCAGTGACGTCCTTCGACGACATCAGGAGGTTGACATGGCACGCGTGAGCCCCGTCGATCTGCAGAAGGCCCTGTCGGGAACCGACTACCCGACCGACCGGGAGGCACTCGTGGAGTGCGCCAAGCGCAATCACGCCTCGAAGGAGATCACGGAGGAACTCTCCCACCTGCGGAAGAAGACCTTCGACAACCCGGCAGAGGTGAGCAAGGCCGTCTTCGGCCACAAGTGACCCACGGAGGCGACCGACCACCGAGGCCTCGTCACGACACCAGGCGGGTGGACAGTGTCCACCCGCCTCGGAGACCCCGGAGACCGAAGACCGAAGACCCGGAGACGACCGTGGCATCGACGCGCTCTCATGGGCCCGAGGACTACGACGCCGGGCCGTACGTCCCCGCGGACGCGGACCTGCGTGCGTTGCGGGAGGCGGCGGTGGGCTGTCATGGCTGCCCGCTGTATCGCGACGCCACACAGACCGTGTTCGGCTCCGGTGACACGTCGGCCCGCGTGATGCTCATCGGCGAGCAGCCGGGCGATCAGGAGGACCGCAGAGGAGAGCCGTTCGTCGGTCCGGCGGGCGGTGTGCTGACGCGGGCGATCGAGGAGGCGGGCATCGATCCCGGCGACACGTATGTCACCAACGCCGTCAAGCACTTCAAGTTCGTGGTCGCGGCCCGCGGCAAACGTCGTATCCACAAGCCGCCGAGTCTGCGCGAGATGACCGCGTGCCGCCCCTGGCTCGCGGCGGAGCTGCGGCTGGTCAGGCCCGAGGTGGTGGTTGCCCTGGGTGCCACCGCGGGCAAGGCCCTGCTCGGCTCCTCGTTCCGTGTGTCCGAGGAGCGCGGGGTGCCCCGGCCGATGCCCGCGCTCGACGGCGACCCGGCCGACGAAACGCTGGTGGCCACCATCCATCCCTCCGCCGTCCTACGAGCCGACGACGCGGAGCGGGCGCGGTTGTACGCCGGGCTGGTGGCCGATCTGACGGTGGCCGCGCGGCTGTTGAGCTGACGCACCAGGACGTCGTCCACCCCGTTCACTCGAACGCGCCGCGCGTCGTCCCCCGGCGGTTCGGCCTGTGCGCCCGAGCGGATCAGGCGCGGTGGCGGCACCGAGGGACCTCCGTAGGCTTGATCACGTACGAGACGTCTCGTACGTGATGTCGCATACGAGAAGTCTCTCGCGAGGAGATACGCCATGCCCGCTTCCCCTGGAGGTTCCCGCCGTTCGGAGAACGGTGCCGCCGCGTTCGCGGCCTCGCCGCAGTTGACCCGGGCGTTGCAGCAGATCGTGGTGGATCTGGTCGAACTGCATCTCCAGGGGAAACAGGCCCATTGGAACGTGATCGGCCACAACTTCCGGGATCTGCATCTTCAACTCGACCAGATCGTCGATGACGCCCGGGAGTCGGCCGATGTCATCGCCGAGCGCATGCGCGCGCTCGGAGCCTGCCCGGACGGCCGCTCCGACACCGTGACGGCGAACACCACACTCCCCGCGTTCCCGGAGGGCGAGCTGAGTGTGAGTACCGTGGTCGACCTCGTCACCGCGCGGCTGCGCGCCACGGTCGACACCGTACGCACCCACCATGACCAGGTCGACGGTGAGGATCCCGCCACGGCCGACCTGCTGCACACGATCATCGACAGCCTGGAGAAGCACGCCTGGATGGTCAGCGCGGAGAACCGATCGCACTGACCCCGCAGTATCACGCCCCCTCTCCCGCGAGCCCTACCCGAAGGACCACGTCATGTCTGCTCCCGTCGTCCTCATCACCGGCGCGCTCACCGGGATCGGCCGCGCGACCGCCCTCGCCTACGCCCGCGACGGTGCGAACGTGGTGGTCGGCGGACGCCACCAGGACAAGGGAGACGCACTTGTCGAGGAACTCCGACGCGAGGGCGGGCAGGGCCTGTTCGTGAAGGCGGACGTGCGCCATGACGCCGAGGTACGCAACCTGGTCGACCGCGCGGTGGAACACTTCGGACGGCTCGACGTCGCCTTCAACAACGCCGGTACCGAGGGCAAGCTCGCCCCGCTCACAGGGGTGACCGACGAGACGTACGAGAACACCTTCGACACCAACGTGAAGGGCACCCTGCTGAGCCTGAAGCACGAGTTCCGGGCCATGCAGACGCAGGACGGCGGCGGCAGCATCATCAACGTCAGCTCCGTCTACGGCCTGGTGGGCTACCCCGGGTTCGCTCTGTATGTCGGCAGCAAGCACGCCGTCGTCGGTATCACCAAGACCGCGGCCCTGGAGGGCGCCAGACACGGCATCCGTGTCAACGCCGTGGCCCCCGGCTACACACGGACCGAGATGTACGAGCGCGCCACCGGCAGCGACGCCGTACGCGACGCCGTCGACTCCGTTCTGCCGATGGGCCGTGCGGCCGTCCCCGACGAGATCGCGGCGGCCGTACAGTACTTGGGCTCCGACAAGGCCTCTTACATCACCGGCCGGACGCTCGCTCTGGACGGCGGCCTGCTGGCGGGCGCACCCCTCTTCCCCAACACCTGACGCGGCATCAGAACCGTTGTCGTCGCTTGCGGTATCCGTCCAAGACGTCCTGGCGGAGCAGGTGACCGAAGCCTGCGGACTCCAGTCGCAGCCCCAACTGGGCCTCGGTGATGCCGAGATCGACCGCCGTGTCTGCCAAGTGCCAGTTGTTGGCGGCGAGTCTGCTCAGCAGGTGGCCGCGGCGGACCTGGTTCTCCGACAGGCGGAACGTCTTGAGGTAGGCGATCCTGCCGGTGTCGTCGGTGATGGCCTCGCCGATGTGGTTCTCCTGCTTGGGCCGGAACGTCGGCAGGAAGCGGGAGAGCGTGAAGCGTCCCATCCGGTAGACCGTCTGCCAGGCGTACGTGTGCTCCAGCAGGCCGGTCGGCATGGTCGTGTCGTGGAAGCGCGCCCAGGCGTCCTCCTGTTCGGCGACCGCCGTGCGCAGATGGGCCAGGGAGCGGATGTGCGCGTCAGGTATGCGCGCCCGGAAGTCCTGCACCGGCGGCATCAACGTGACGTAGTGGTGGATCAGTTCGCCGTACAGGTCCTGCAGGAGTGTGGGGTGGAGTGTGCGGTAGTCGTCGGGATGCGGGACCACGAACACAGCCGCGAGCGCGTCGGCGACGTAGACCAGTACGCCGCATTGGCCGGGGTGGATCTCGAAGACGCGCAGTGCGTCGGAGGGTTCGCGTATCTCGGCGCCCACGTAGGCTTCCTCGACACGCGGGGAGAGCCCTTGGCGGATCGCGCGCTGCGACCACTCCTCCCAGGCGAACGAGGGGCCACCGAAGTGCAGTGCCAGATAGCCTTCCAGGGCCAGATGCAAGGGAAGGAACCGCAGCCGGTCCCCGGCCTGGCGGCGGGCCGTCCTGCGGTGGATGCGCAGACCCATGACGGCGGTCGGAGCCGAGTCGTCGTCACTGGCGGAGAGTTGGGTGCCGTAGGCGGCTGCCGGGGTGCCGTCCCCGGTCCATGTGGCGACGAACCCGTGCGGGATGTAGGAGACATAGCCGTGGCGCGGGCCGACCTGGACCAGACCGGCCGCGCCACCGTAGAGCTGGGCGCGCAGCCGGAGATCCGCGACCGGTTCGTCACGTACGAGCGGTACCAGGCGGACGGCACCCCAAACCTGTGCGGGGCGGGTGGTCAGGCCGGTCAGGTCCAGTGTGGTCATCGCGCCCGCTCCTGGTCGTGGTCGCCCGTCATGCGGGCCGCGCGGGTGTCCAGGTAGGTGGTCAACTCGGCCAGGCCGGTCCGGCCTTCCGCGAACTGGGCGAGTTCCACCAGTGCGGGAAGGTCCTCGGCGTCACGGATACCTGCCGTGGGCACCGTCGGGGACAGGCGACGCACATCGAAATCGGCCGCGTCGTAGACGGGGTTGAGATGTACGACGCTGGTGCGGCGCTCGGGGTCGAGCCGGGTTCGCCAGATGCGCAGCACCTCGGCGGCCAGGCCGGGAGGCGCGTTGTCCCAGCCATCGGAGACGATCACCAGCCTGGACGGTGCGATGTCCAGCGCGTCGAGGATCCGTCGACCGAGCGGCGTCGGACCGTGCGGACGGGTCAGCAGCGCGTCGGTGCGGCCTGACGTCCACAGCCCCGTGTAGTCGTCGGCGAGGGCCGCGAGCAGATAGTGGCAGGCCAGGGCCACGGCCAGCGGTCGACGGCGCTTGTGCACCGAACCGAAGGTGGAGAAGCTGTCGTCCAGGACGGCGGTGACCTTGCCCCAGCTCCTCCGGTGGGATCCGGCCACTCGGTCGGCGGCCGATTCCAGGGCGCGGGTCAGTTCGGCACGTTGGCGCAGACGGTCCTCGACCGACAGCGAGAGCACATAGGTCGCCAACCGGGTCAGCGGCATCCCGGCCAGGTCCGCCCGTACGGCTGTGGCCCCGCGCTTGTGCGCGGACTCCTGTAGCCGCAAGGTCTCCTGACGGGTCATGCGCGGGGCGATGCGCTCCAGGAACACGTCGCGAGGGATGCCGTGCTTGGCGGCGAAGCCCTCGGCGGCCGTATAGGGCAGTTCGTACAGCGCGGCCTGTTCGTAGTGCGCGCGGCGCCACGTCTCCAAGAGAGGTGTCGCGTAGTGCTTGCGGGTCAGTGGCGCGAAGACGAACGTCCCCAACTCCTCGGTGGCGGGGACCAGATGGGCGTGGCGAAGGGCTCGCTTCAGGCCGCTGCGGTACTTCACGGCGTCGAACGCCAGGTCCGGGCGGGTGGACAGCCAGTCGCGCATGATCGCGCGGGTGCGACGGTTGTTCACTCCGGCCCGGCGCAGGGCACCGAACAGCCCGTACACGCGCTGCGGCGGCAGCGTGGCCAGACGGCACGCGATCAGTCGGCCCTCGCTGCGCCGCTGATCGGCGGTGGCCTCACCGGCGGTCTCCAGCAGATGTCGGATGACGAGGGCGGCGTTGTGGTCGTTGATGTCCAGCGCGAGGACCGCGGCGTACAGGTCGCGGTAGTTCCCCAGCATATATGCGTGGAGGAAGTCCAAGGACAGCCACTGCTCGCCCTCGTCGCTGTGGAATTCGCATTGACCGGTGGAGGTGATCGCCGCGTTGACGAAGAGCAGCACGTCGTCGGCCGCGATGAGGTCCCCGTACGAATCCATCCGGTTCTTTCCCCGTAGATGCCCCATGGGTGCCCCGATGGCCCCATGAATGCCCCATGGATGCCCCATAGTTGTCCATAGATGCCCATAGAAGTGGACGCCGGCCGGGGAATGGGGGCACGAGCTGCGAATCATTGCTTCAGAGGCAGGTTCCGGAAGTCGCACCGGAGTCCCGCGGCCGGCCATGGGACCGTAACAGAGCAGGCCATACGCGCTCTACTGACTTCCCTTGCCCGCGATCGGCCCGCACTTCCATCAACCCGAGGTGTGAAGTCGCGCCTGGTTCCGCCGATTTCAGGCCAGATCGCAAGTTGACGGCACGTCAGGCTGCCGCCCCCGGTACCCGTATCAGCAGTGCGTCGCCCTGGCCTCCGCCGCCGCACAGTCCCGCCGCGCCGAGGCCGCCGCCGCGGCGGCGCAGCTCGTAGGCCAGGTGGACGACGAGCCGGGCCCCGGAGGCGCCGATCGGATGGCCGAGCGCGAGCGCGCCGCCGTCGACGTTCACGATGTCCGGGCTGACGCCCAGCCGCTCGGTGGCGACGATGCCGACCGCGGCGAACGCCTCGTTGATCTCCACCAGGTCCAGGTCGCCGGGGACCAGCCCGGCCTTGGCGAGCGCCGCCTTGATCGCGTTGGACGGCTGCTCGTGCAGGCTCGCGTCGGGCCCGGCCACCACGCCGTGCGCGCCGATCTCGGCGATCCAGGGCAGGCCCAGCTCCTCGGCCTTGTTCCTGCTCGCGACCACCACCGCCGCGGCACCGTCGGAGATCTGCGACGCGGTCCCGGCGGTGATGGTGCCGTCCGCGCTGTACACGGGCGGCAGCTTCGAGAGGATCTCGACCGTGGTGTCGGGGCGCACGCCCTCGTCGGTGTCGCACACGATCGGGTCGCCCTTGCGTTGCGGCACGGTCACCGGGACCAGCTCCTCGGCGAAGCGTCCGGCCGCTGCCGCCTCGGCCGCCTTCCGGTGCGACGCGGCGGCGAAGGCGTCCTGCCTCTCGCGGGTCAGCCCCGCATAGCGGCTGTTGTCGTGCTCGGTCGAGACGCCCATGCCCCGCTGCTCGAACGGGCAGAACAGGCCGTCGTGGAGCATGTGGTCGATGAGTGGTACGTCACCGTGTTTGAAGCCCGCTCGCGACTTGCCCAGCAGATGCGGCGCCTGGGTCATGGACTCCTGGCCGCCCGCGACGACGAGATCGAACTCACCGGCCCGGATGAGCTGGTCGGCCAGCGCGATCGCGTCGAGCCCGGAGAGGCACACCTTGTTGACGGTCAGCGCGGGGACGCTCATGGGGATACCGGCGGCGACCGCGGCCTGCCGGGCCGGGATCTGGCCGGCGCCCGCGGTGAGCACCTGCCCCATGATCGTGTAGTCCACCTGCTCGGGCGCCACCCCGGCCCGCTCGAGGGCCGCCTTGATCGCGATGCCTCCCAGTCGGACTCCGGAGAAGTCCTTCAGGGCCCCGAGCAGGCGACCGGTGGGGGTGCGGGCCCCGGCCAGGATGACGGATCCGGACACGACGTCCTCCGCGGGTAGAGGTGTTGGCCACAACACGCCCACGGTACTGAGGAGTCGGGGTTCGAGCGCAGGGCATCTTCGGCGGTGTGAGCTACGGCACAACCGAGGTGGCGCCGGCACCGCGTTCGGCCCGGCTCACAACACGCCCTGACGGACCGGGCCCTGATCGGCTGGTTCACACCCCCACGACCAGTGAATCCACTCGGAACGTTCCGTTAGCATGATCCGAACTCATGACGAGCGTCCCCAACGCCCGTCCTTCACCGGAAACCGATGCTATCCGGAACGAAGAGTGACCTGATCACATAACTCCTCACACATTGGCCGAACGTTGATACCTAGAGCGTCGCGGGTGCCTTCGCGAAGAGACAGCAGTACTACCGTCGCCGCCTGGCGTCAACCACGGGTCATCCTGTGGGCCGTGGCCGGTGTGATCACCTTGGGCTTCCTTGTCGCGCTGGAGATCGTCGCGCGCGGCTACGGCCTGGGCGGGCCGATAGCCAACCAGGTGCGTGAGGTGATATTTCCCCCCAGATCAGGATTCGTGCTGTACGGCAGCATGGCGCTGATGATGGTGGTGCTCACCTGGCGGCAGCGGCTCGTCTCGTTCCTCACCGCGCTCGGTATCGACGCCGTCATCCTGCTGGTGCGCTGGGTGGCCGACATCAAGGTGACCGAAGGCCACCCCTTCGGCAACGGCGCGTTGTGGGTGATCGTGGGCTGGACGGTGATCGCCGTCACACGTCGCACGGGTGAGGACCGACTCCACATACTGAAGGGCGTCGCGCTCGGCCTGCTGCTGGTGACCGGCCGCAAGATCGGCGACACCTGGCTGCTCATCACGTCCAAGACCCGCCCGCAGGTACTCGACCAGTACGTGGCGACCGCCGATCACGCGCTGGGCAACCCGTCGTGGCTGGTGGGCCGGATCGTCGAGGCCACGGGCGTGGTCGGCTCCACCTTCCTCCACATCGTCTACGCGCAGCTTCCGGCGGCGGCGGTCGCCGTCGCGTTCTACCAGCTCCGCAACGTCGCGACCGAGCGCCGCTTCCCGCGCCACCACTTGGTGCACACGTTCCTGGTCATCGGTCTCCTCGGGCCGGCCATCTACATGATCTTCCCGGTGGTCGGACCGGTCTACGCCTACGGCGCCGAAGGGGGGCACTGGGCGCTGGCCGATCTGTGGCCGAACACGCTGCCCTCGATCGGCACCCCGCAGCACATGCCCTTCGACGAGATCACCCCGCGCAACTGCATGCCCAGTCTGCACACGGCGTGGGCCACCGCGATCTTCCTGCACTCCCGCAACGGCCCGCGCGCGCTGCGTTTCGCGGGAACGGCCTGGCTGATCGCCACGCTCACCGCGACGCTCGGGTTCGGCTACCACTACGGCGCGGATCTCGTGGCCGGTGTGGTGTTCACGCTGACGATCGAGGCGGGGCTGCGCGCGTTCGAGCGCGGCTGGGACCGGTCGGGGATCCAACTGGTCGCCTACGGTACGGCGGTCTTCACCGCGCTCCTGGTGGCCTACCGGTATCTGCCGACGCAGATGGCCGCGTACCCCTGGGTGTTCGGACCGCTTCTCCTGCTGGCGCTCGCCTCGGTGATCCACCTCTATGTGCGGACCACCAGACTGTGGGACCCGAAGGCCGCGCCGGTACCCCAGCCACAGCCGCAGCCCGAACCGGCCTGAGCAGGGCGGGTGCTGAAGGGCGCCCGCTCGGGCCGCTTCCCTGCCGTGCCGGAGGGCGTTGTCAGTGGGCGGAGTTAGGTTCGTTCCTGTTCCGCCGACCTGGCGTGAACGCCCCCTTGTTCTGCCTGCATGGGAGAGATGCGTTGCCAGTCTGGGAGAGGTCGAGCACGGTGCGGGTCGTCCCGCCCGCGCGACCGCGGAAGCTTGCCAAGGTGCCGTTCGTGGAGCTGGCCGACGGGCGGTTGCAGGGCGTGGTGTCCAGCGGGTCCGACATAGGGCGCGTGTACGTGTCCTCGATCGCGGCCGGGACGTACGCGTACGCGTGCAGCACCAACAACAACCGCCCCTGCGGCGGCGCGCGGGGCGGCTTCTGCAACCACATCCGCGCGCTCGTCGCTGAGGCCGTCCTCCAGTACGGCGCGGAGCGCGTCGCCCGGTATCTGAAGGCCGAGCCGGGCGACGGGGAACTCGACGGCGCCGGGCTCGTCGCGTCGTTGGCCGCCACGCGCCCCGCGCCGGGCGGCAGTTCGGCCGCCGCCCCGGTCTTCAGCCGGTTCCTGCGCCATCTGACCTATCTCGAACTGGAGCCGGTCACCGCGCCGTTGCCGGAGATGCACTGGTTCCCGTCGACGGGGGCGGTGGCCTGATGCGGACGGATCTGTTGTTCGACCCCGTCGACGGGCTCGACGAGGCGCTCGCGGCCGTGGACGCCTTCGACGGCGTCCTGGTGGACGGGCTGCTGCGCCCGCAGCCCGCGCAGGTCGCCGGTCTGACGGCGCTCGCCGACGCCGTCGCGGGCACGCCGCTGGCCGCGCGGGTCACGGAGGCGGTGGAGAAGGCCGTGGCCGGTGCCGCTTCCGAGGACCACTTCGTCGTGCTCGCCGCCGCGCGCACCGCCCTCATGGGCTCCGTCCACGACGCGCTGACGGCCCGTATCGGGGAGGTGACCGGACGGCCGCGCGCCGCGGAGACGGCTCCCGCCGCCGACGGCGAGGAGCACGCGGTGAACGTCCTGGCCGCCGCTCGCGCGTGGCTGTGCGATCTCGCGCGAACCGGCTGGCACGGGATCGATCACGATCTGATCGCCGGGGCAGCGCCCGTGGTCTCCGCGATGCTGCCCGACCCGCTGCTGCGGCGGCAGGCGGCCCTGCTCGACGGCTTCGCCGCCGAACTCGCCGCGTCCTGCCCGGGAACGGCCCTGGAGCGTGTTCCGGAGCGCCGCTGGGCGGATCTGTGGTCGCGTGCGCTGCTCCTGACCCTGCCGGGCGCCGCCCGCACGCCCGCCGTCTCCCCCGCTACCGGCCGCCTGCTGCCGCTCGGCGTCGATGTGCAGGAGCACGCGACCGCGGTGCAGGCGCAGGTCCACGCGGTGTTCGAGCCCGCCGACGGCGCGGCGCCGCGCCTGGTCCGGGCCTCGGTGTCCGCGCCGAAGCCGGACACCGTCGTCGGCGCCGGGCTGTGGCAGTTGCTCCGCCCGCGGATGTCGCTGCTCGCCGCCGTCGGCGAGGGCCGCTCCATGGAGCTCGACGCCATGCCCCTGACCGCCGAGGGCGACCTCCTCTGGGACGACGAGCGGGCCCGCGCGGGCGAGGCCGCCGACCCGTTCGCGACGGCCCGGGTGATCCTGTCCACTGCGACCGATCCCGTCACCGCCCCGCTGGACCGCCATCCGGCCCGGATCGCCGTACCCGTCCTGCTGGAGGGGTACGCGGCCGAGTCGGCGGACGACGGGACGCTGACGTTCGACCTCGCCGGGCAGCGGCTGGCCGTCGACACCGACCGCGCCCCAGCGGCGGGCCCGCTCACCGCGAAGGCCGTCGCCACGTCCGGCGCGTGTGTGGGGCTTCTGCGCTGGGACGCCGGGGAGTTCGTCCTGCAGCCGGTGGCCGTGGAGACGACCGTACGGAAGAAGACCGTCGCCGTGCACGCGGGCGCGTGGGCCGGTGGCACCACCGACAAGGCCGGGGCGCGGGCCGAGAAGGCGGCCACCGACGCCGTCACCGTCCTGCGGGAACGCGCGGGAAGGCTGCTGCGGAAATGACCGACCACGCCCTGGGCGGCGGACCCGGTTCCGCTGCCGCGCCGCCGACCGGGCCGGACGCCGACGACAACCGCCGCCAGGTCCTGTACTGGCGGCTGCTGGCCCGGCTCTTCGACCACGAGGAGCAGAGCGCGCTGGAAGCGGCGAGCCTCGCCGTGGTGGAGGACATCGGCCTGCCGACCGCGCTGCTCGACCCGGGCACGTCCGTCGACTCCGTCGTCCAGCGCCATCCCGAGCTGGCCGCCGAGTTCGACGGCCTGATGACCCCGGAGCCCGAGGCGGACGACGCACGCGACCGCGCCGCCGAGGTGCGGCGCGCCGCGCTCGCGTCCAAGCTGCTGCTCAACGTCTTCGCGACCGGCTCCGGGACGGTCAGCGCCGGGCAGTTGGCGCGCTGGCAGTCCGACAAGGGCTGGCTGGAGCGCGCGCTCGGCTGCTCGCCGAGCGAGCGGTCCGCCGGGGCGGCCGGCGGCGGCCTGGGGGCCGAACTCGGCTCCATCGAGGCCGACTTGGTGCACCGTATGCACTTGCGCGAGGTCCTGGCCGACCCCGCGCTCGCCGCCCGGCTCACCCCGAGCATGTCCCTGATCGAGCAGTTGCTGCGTGACAAGGGCAATCTCTCCGGGGTCGCGCTCGCCAACGCCAAGTCCCTCATCCGGCGTTACGTCGACCAGGTCGCCGAGGTGCTGCGGACGCAGGTGGAGAAGGCCACGGTCGGTGAGCTGGACCGTTCGGTGCCGCCCAAGCGGGTCTTCCGCAACCTCGACCTCGACCGCACCCTCTGGAAGAACCTCACCAACTGGAGCCCGGAGGAGGAGCGGCTCTACGTCGACCGGCTCTACTACCGGCACACCGTGCGCCGGACGACTCCCCAGCGACTGATCGTCGTCGTGGACCAGTCCGGCTCGATGGTCGACTCCATGGTCAACTGCACCATCCTGGCCTCCATCTTCGCCGGGCTGCCCAAGGTGGACGTCCACCTCATCGCGTACGACACGCGCGCGATCGACCTCACGCCCTGGGTGCGCGATCCCTTCGACGTCCTGCTGCGTACGAATCTGGGCGGCGGCAACGACGGACCGGTCGCCATGGCCATGGCCCGGCCGAAGATCGCCGAGCCCAAGAACACCGTCATGGTGTGGATATCGGACTTCTACGAGTTCGACCGTTCCCAGCCGCTGTTCGAGGGCATCGAGGCGGTCCACCGGTCCGGGGTGAAGTTCATCCCCGTCGGCTCGGTGACCAGCTCGGGACGCCAGGAGGTCAACCCCTGGTTCCGGGAGCGGTTCAAGGCGCTCGGCACCCCGGTGGTCTCCGGCCACATCGACAAGCTCGTCCACGAACTCAAGACGTTCCTCACCTGAGACGGCCCCGGCCCGGCCGCCCGCCGTCCCCGCGCGGGGACGCCCGCCCGCCGGTGCCCGCACGCCGCCGTCTCCCCCTGACCTGATCCGTACCGAAAGGCCTTTGCCATGTCCGACCTGCTGCGCGCCCCCGCCGAGATCAAGTACGCCGAGGAACTCGAGTGGTTGGAGTCGATCGACGACAGCCCCAAGCCGTTCTCCTGGCGGCTGTCCCCGAAGATGGTCCGGCTGTTCATCCTCGGCTCCGAGCGCGCCGACGGCCTCGACCGCGAGGTGTCGCAGAAGTGGTTCGGTGACCGGAGCTTCGTCGAGCGCTCCATCGTCACCCTCGCCTCCGACCGCGGCCTGCTGCTGATCGGCGACCCCGGTACGGGCAAGAGCTGGCTGGCGGAGCTTCTCTCGGCCGCGATCTGCCGCAACTCCACCCTGGTGGTCCAGGGCACGGCCGGTACCACCGAGGACCACATCAAGTACTCCTGGAACGTGTCCATGGTCATCGCCAAGGGCCAGTCACGCGAGTCCATGATCCCCTCGCCGATCATGACCGCGATGGAGACGGGCGCCATCGGCCGCTTCGAGGAGCTGACCCGCTCCACCAGCGATGTGCAGGACGCGCTGATCTCGATCCTCTCCGAGAAGTACATCTCCGTACCGGAGTTGGAGAGCGACGGCGGCGGCGACAACATCGTCTTCGCCAAGCCCGGGTTCTCGATCATCGCCACCGCCAACAGCCGTGACCGGGGGGTCAACGACCTCTCCTCCGCGCTCAAGCGCCGCTTCAACTTCGTCCGCATCCCCGTGGTGACGAACAAGAAGAGCGAAGCCGAGATCGTCCGCTTCCGCACCGAGGAACTGCTGCGCCGCCATCGGATAGAGCTGGAGGTACCGCCCACGCTCCTCGACGTCCTCCTGCAGAGCTTCGCCGATCTGCGCGCCTCGGCCGCCGCGGCCGGCAGCGACGACGAGAAGCTGGAGTCCACGCTGTCCACCGCCGAGCAGATCGGTGTGCTCGAAGACGCCGTCCTGCACAGCAACTTCTTCGGTGAGCGCACCCTGACCGCCCGCGGCCTCGCCTCCTCGCTGGTCGGTTCGCTCGCCCGCCGCGAGCCCGAGGACCTGGCCATCCTCAACAAGTACCTGCACGGGGTCGTCGAGCCGCGCGGCAAGGAAGAGGGCGGCTCCTGGCCCGAGTTCCTGGAGGGCGGCCGGGACGCGATCGCCAAGCTGTCATGAGCGACGTTCCCGAGAGCCACGAGCACGAGAGCCGCGAGCACGAGAGCCGTACGACCGCGACCCCGTTCGCGGCCCTGCGCGGTCAACTGCACGAGGCGGCAACGCGGTTCGCCGACGGTCCCGAGGCGCTGGAGGGCCTCCTCCTGGGCATGGTCGACGACGTCGACCGCGCGCTGGGCGAGCGCCTGGAGATCTTCCCCGTCTGCCACCACTCCCCCGCCTCGGCCCTCGCGATGGCCCGCCGGCTGCGCGAGAAGCAGCCGAAGGTGGTCTATCTGGAGCTGTGCGAGGACATGGCGCCGCTCCTGACCGAACTGCGCAACTGCCGACTGCCGGTGGCCGTGCAGGCGTTCGCGAGCGAGATCGAGGGCCTGCCCGCCGAGTGGGCCCCGCTGTCGGTCGTCGCGCCGATCACGGAAGCCTCCGCCGAGTACCAGGCCATCTCCTACGCGCTGGACACGCCCGGCGTCGAACTCGTCCTCGTGGACCGTTCGTCCGACCACGTCTTCCAGTGGGACTCCCGGCACGAGCAGCCGAAGGAGCCGAAGGAGCCGACCGGCGAGGACACGGCGAGCCCCGCCGCCGAACCGGCCGAGGCCGCGCTGCACGGCGAGGCCGTCGGCGTCGAGATCGGCGATCTCCGGCCGCGCTTCGCCGAGTTGGAGGAGCATCTGCTGCGCCACGGCAAGGTGCGGCACTGGTCGGAGTGGTGGCATCAGTACGTCGAAGTGCCGCTCGGCGACAGCGATCACGACACCTACCGCCAGGTCATGTTCCTCATCGGCAGCCTGTTCCGGCGGCTCGCCCCGGGCGACGGGGACCGGGTGCGCGTGGACGAGGACCGCGAGCGGTACATGTGGACCCGGATGCGCGCGCACCTGCGCGCGACCGGCGCCGACCCGGAGGACTGCCTGTACATCTGCGGTGCCTTCCACGCGGCCAGCCGCGTCAAGGAGTTCGGCGTCCAGGGCACCGACACCTTCGCCATCTCCCCGCGCACGGCGACCCGTTGGCAGTACGGCCTGATCCCGTCGAGCCACGCGGCGATCGAGGCGCAGTTCGGCCTCGCCTCCGGGTCGGTGTCGATCGCCGCGACGCAGTGGGCGAAGAACCTCAAGCGCACCCGCGTGAAGCCGTACCGTCTGCAAGGGCAGGCCGGGACGAAGAAGGAGCGGCCCACGAAGGCCTCGGCGCCCGCGCCCGTCGTCCCCGCCGCGGCCACGGACCAGCTCTCCGGCTTCCTGAGCCGGCCACCGGTACTCGACACGCTGGACGAGGCCGAACTGCTCGGCTGGTCCGTGGACATCACCCGCGCCGCGCGCCGCAACGGCTATCTCGCCTCCACCGCCGACGCCATCGCGGTGTTCGAGACGTCGATCCTGCTCGCCGGGGTGCGGGACCGGGCCAAGCCGACGCCGTACGACTTCCAGGACGCGGCGATCACCTGCATCGAGAAGGACACCGTCCCCGGACGGCGGGACGTACGCCGTCTGGTCGAGATCATGATGGGCGGGGACCGGATCGGCCAGGTCGGCTACGACGCGCTGCCGCCCCTCGCCCGCGACGTCCATGACCGGCTGGCGCCGCTGGAGCTGAACCTCCAGCAGCGCGGGGTGCGCCGCGCCCTGCTCGACATGGCGTCGCATCCGGAGCTGCGGGCCTGCTCGGACGTGCTCTGGATCCTGCGCAGGCTGATGCCGGCCGGGGCCGCACGGCCCATCATGGGCGAGCGGCGCCTGGGCGAGCGGTCCATCCAGGAGTCATGGGACCTCTCGCTCGGCACACATCAGCGGGCGCTCATCGAACTCGGCTACGAGGGCGTGAGCCTGGAGCAGGTGCTGGAGCAGCGGCTGCGGCGCGCCGCGTACGGGCCACAGGCGACGACGGCGCAGGTGCTGGCGGCGCTCGAGGACGCGACGCTCCACCTCACCGGCCGCCGTCTGGCCGACGAGCTGGGCGCCCGCGCGCTGGAGGTCCTCGCGTCCGAGCGCACCGTCGACGGGGCGCCCGAGGTGCTGCGCCGCATACGCGGACTGCTGGCGTACTACCGCACCCATGAGCCCGTGCTGCCCGCGTGGATCGAGTCGTTCGTCAAGGCCGGGTACGCCCACTACTGCACCCTGCTGCCGATGGCCTTCGCCGACGAGGATGCCTCCGTGCGCCATGTGGCGGCGATGCTGGGCTTCCTGTTCAGCATGGAGGGCCTCGCGCTCTCGCTGGGCTGCGACCGGACCCAGCTCGAGCTGGCCGTCGCCCAGTCGCATCCGAAGGATCAGGCGAAGACGGCCCTGCTGTGGGCGGCGCAGGTGCAGCTCGGCACCCTCTCGCGGGAGCAGGTGCGGACCTGCTGCGCCGAGTTGCTGGCCAACCCGCTGGTGGTGCCCTCCTACCCGCAGTACCTCAGCGGCTTCGTCCACGCCTTGGAGCCGGTGCCGGGCCTGGCGGATGTGGTGGTGGAGGCCGTGTCGAACGCGTTCGGGCGGCTTCCGGACGCCGTGCTGCTGCCGTGGCTGCCGGTCCTGATCACCACGCTGCGGTCGAACGCGGCGGAGCTGGCCCCGTTGCTCATTCGCGAGGCCGGGCGGATCTTCCCGGCGCGGCTCGCGGCACTGGACACCTGGGTGCCGCCCTGGCGGCAACAGCAGCCGACAGCAGCGGCCTCGCACGGCCTCGCCTCCGAGGGGGTGGCGCTGCTCCCGGCCCACCCCGCGACCTGCGACGCGGTCGCGGATCTCCTGGGCTGCACGGACGGCTGGGGGGCGCGGGCCGAGGAGGGGGCTCGGGGCGCACGGCTGCTCCCCGCGTATCCGGCGACGTGCGACGCGCTGGCGGATCTCCTGGGCTGCGACGCCCCGTGGTCGTCGGCCACCCGGCCGCCCGGCACCGCGGCGCTGACGGCCGAGTACCCCGACACGGCGCAAGCGCTGGCGGAGCTGCTCACCGGCCCGTGACACCGGCATCGGCCGCCGGGGCATCGCGCCCCGGCGGCCGTGGCCGCTCGATCGGGAGGCGTTCGACGGCGATGAGGGCGGCGTCGTCGCCGATGTGGCCGTCGGCGTGGTGGAGCAGATCGTTGTGGACGTACGCGACGAGGCGCTCCGGGCCGCCGTTCCCGTCCCAGGCCGCGACCCGCTCGGCCAAGGGGTAGAAGGTGCCTTCGCGGTTCCGTGCCTCGATGACTCCGTCGGTGTACAGGAGCAGGATGTCGCCGGGCTCGAAGCCGAAGGTGTCGACCACGTACTGGTCCTCGGCGGGGGGCATCAGACCGAGCGGGCACCCCGGGCTGCTCGCATCCAGCGGGCGGACCGTGCCCCCGTGCAGCAGCAGGGGCGGCGGATGACCGCAGCTCACGATCTCCACCAGGCCGACGTCATCGGGTATGTCCAGCAGCAGCGCGGTCACGAACGACTCCGCTGCCACGGGGTCGTCGACGGCATCGCGCGCCCACTTCCAGTACATGGCGTGCCCCAGGTGCAGCACCATGTGCAGCAGCGAGAGGTTGCGATAGGAGGAGCCGTGAAAGGCCCCGACCAGGAGTGACGTGTCCTCGATGGCGTTCAGCCCCTTGCCCCGGACATCGCCGATGACCAGCCGGGTCGCGTCGCCGTGGCGTACCGACGCGTACAGATCGCCGCCGACCTGGGCCTCCTCCTCGGCCGCGATGTAATCGGTCGCGATCCGCAGCGGGCCGGAGCGCCGGGGAAGCGGCCGGATCAGGACCTCCTGCGTGGCCACGGCCACGGAGCGTGTCCGTGCGAGCTGCTGCTCCTGCCGACCTCGGAGATAGCGGAAGGCGACCAGGAACCCTGAGATCAGCGTGATACCGAGGGCCTGTGCCTGCAGGCTCGCCGTCATCCGGCTGCCCTGGGAGACAGGCACGAGGATCTGCCCGGTCACGGCCAGGACGCCCATGACGCCGGTGAGGAGCGGACCGGCGAAGGACGCGGTGAGGGCGGGGGCGACGACCAGCAGGGGGCCGAGCTGGATACCCGGGGTCAGGATGTCCGTGATCGTGATCGCGACGATCAGTGCGAGCGGAATCAGGAGCAGCAAGTGACGAGCCCGCACAGCCCGGAACCTTTCCCATATGTCCCGCTTTACGCTCATACCTCATGTTCGCATCCGGAACAGTTCGCCGCCTTGAGCTGTGGATGCCTCGCCCTGCGTACGCCTCAAGCCGTGGCGGCGTAGGCCTCGCCCTCGTCGCGCAGCACATCGGCCTCGACCGTGATCACCAGCGCCGGGGGGCAGGCCGCGCAGGTGCTCGGTCATGGACCTGTAGCGGGGACGCGGTGATCCGGGCGCCGCGCGACGACGAAGGCGTGCGCCGCGCCTACTATCGTCGCGCCTGTGACCGCATCACTGACGTGCAGGCAGACACTCTCCCTCGAAGCGGGGTCCGTCTACGCCTGGGAAACCGCGGCAGGGGCCACCGGGAACATCCTGATCGACCCGGCGGGATCAGTCGCCCGCCCCTGCTCGGCGGAGGGAATGCCCCTCGGCGGCATGTTCCTCGTCAAGAGCGTGGGGAACGTGGAGAATCCGCACCCGGACCCGGGAATCCGTCGCGCATTCCTGATCGCCGCATCGGTGATCTTCCAGGAGGCCGAACGGCAGGGACGACTGCCGGACAAGGTCACCCGCACCTACTGGTAAATGCCCCACCCCACCTCGGAGTTCCACCTCGCCTCGCAAGGAAGAGCGAGCACATCGAATTCCCGTTCAATCAACTCGGCTGGTTTTTTGAGGAATTTACCAACCATACGAACCAGGAAATCGTTTCTCCATCTCTACGATCGCGAGCTATGACCGAAACTCCACGGGACAACTCCGCCACCCCCGCATGCACAGTCGCCCGCTATCTCGCGCTACGGCTGGGCGAGTTGGGCATCACCCATCTGTTCGGTGTGCCCGGCAACCACCTCGGCCCGTTCCTGACCACCCTGCGGGCCGAGGGCGACATCGAGTGGGTCGGCACCCCCACCGAGGGCGGCGCGGGCCAGGCCGCCGACGCCTATGCCCGCGTCCACGGTGTGGGCGCCGTCGCGGTCACGTACAGCGTCGGCGCGTTCAATCTGCTGAACGCCTGCGGTGGCGCCTACGTCGAGCGGGTCCCGCTCGTCGCCATCAACGCCTCCCCGCCCTACGAGCAGTGGCAGAACTACCGCGCCCTCGGCCTGCTCACCTCGCACATGAGCCCCCGCGCGGAGAGCAACCTGGACGCCTACCGGCAGGTCACCGTGGACGCGCAGGTCATCTCCAACCCGGGCCTCGCCGCCGGTCAGATCGATGCCGCGCTCACCGCGTGCCTCTCCGAGCGCAGGCCCGTCTATCTGGAGGTCATGGAGGACCTGTGGGACGAGCCCTGCCCCGAGCCCGAGGGGCCGATCGTGTGCCACGAACGGCCGTTCAGCGCGCGCAACCAGCGCATGCTGGACGACGCCGTCAACGCGGTTCTCACCCTGATCGCGGAGCACCCCGGCCCGGACGGCAGGCCCCGCCCCGTCGTGTGGGCGGGCGAGGAGATCGACCGGTTCCGCCTCGGCGAGCAGCTCACCGAGCTGGTGGAGGCCACCGGTGTACCGTTCTGCACCACCGTCGGCGCCAAGGCTGTCGTGGACGAGGACCTGGCGCAGTTCCACGGGGTCTACAACGGCCACGCCAGCCACCCTGATGTGCACAGGATCTTCAAGGACTGGGCCACCTGCCGGATCGGCCTCGGCGCCTGGTCCACGTCGAAGAACCTCGAGGGCGAGCAGTCCGTGGGCGGCGACTGGGTGATGGCGGCGAACGGCGGTGTCAGCGTGGGCACTTCGTACTTCCCCGACGTCCAGCTCCGACACCTGCTGCCCGCCCTCCAGGACGCGCTGGTGAAGAGCTACGGCTTCGGGGGTCTGGCCGCCGACTACTACGCCGAGGCCCACGCCCACCACGGAGCCCAGAGCGACCGCCCGGCCGGCCTGGCGCAGCACCGCGCCTCGCTCCGCGTCAGCGGCTCGCGGTCCCGGCAGCCCGAACCCCTCACCTATGACGGCGTGTTCGACCGGATCAACCACTTCCTGGGCCACGAGACCGAGCAGAACTGGACGGTGGTGTCCGACGCCGCGTTCTCCCTCATCGGTTCGATGAACCTCTCCCTGTCCGCGGGCCAGTACCTGTCACAGGTCAGTTGGCTGTCCATCGGCTGGTCGGTCGGCGCGGCCACCGGCGCCGCGCTCGCCCCCGAGCGCGGGCACGCCCGCCCGATGGTGTTCGTCGGCGACGGCGCCTTCCAGGAGACCTGCCAGGAGATCTCCACTCACACCCGGCTCGGGCTGCGGTCGGTGGTGTTCGTCATGGACAACGAACACCTCTACGGCATCGAGCAGATGCTGGTGCACCCGTCCTACTTCGCCGAGCAGGCCGCCGAGTCGGACGGGGCGGACTTCTACAACGTCCTCCACCCGTGGCAGTACGAGCGCCTCGCCGCCGTCTTCGCCGGCCCGAAGACCCCGGCGAACGGGGTCACTGTCGCGCACACCTCGGACCTGGACGATCTGCTGGTCCGCCTCGCCGACCCGACGGACCCGGTCAACACCGGACCGCTCCTGGTCCGCGTCCGACTGCCCCGGCACGACTATCCGCGAGCGATGGCGTACAAGGTGCCGAAGCCGAAGGCTTCGTAGCAGCCCTCGCGGTCCGGGTGTCGCCCGGCCGTCTACAGCAGCGCCATGGGTCCGCCCGCGTCCAGGGCCGCGATCCGTTCGCCGACCTCCGCGACGAGACCGGTGTCCTCGGCGAGGTCCGACGCGCCGAGGACGGAGAGCAGTTCGCGCACCTCTGCTCGGGGTTCGCCGGTCCAGGCCGCGCGGATCCGGTCGGCCAGCGGGTCGTCCAGGTCCTGGTCGCGGGTGTGACGGGCCCAGGCGGCGAGGGCGCCGGTGAGCATCGGCGCGGACCCACCGGCCGCGCGGAGTTCACGCAGCGGGGGCAGCCAGCGCTCGGTGACCTTGAGCGAGCCGTCGGTGGCGATCTGCCGGAGCAGATGGCGCATCGCCGGGTTGGCGAAGCGGGCCACCAGGCCGTCCACGTACGCGTCGGCGTCGAGCCCGGCGGGCAGCGTGCCCGCCACCTCGGCGGCGTAGGCGCGCAGCACCGGCTCGCCCCACGGGGCGGCCATGGCGCCCGCGACGGTCTCCCGGCCGTCCGCGAGGCCGAGGCAACTCAGCAGCGTGTGCGCACCGTTGAGCAGGCGCAGCTTCATCATCTGGTACGGGGCGACGTCCGGTACGAAGAGCGCGCCGGTCTCCTCCCAGCGGGGGCGTTCCGCGGCGAATGTGTCCTGGAGGACCCACTGGGTGAACGGCTCGCCCACCACGGCGCCTTCGTCGCGTACCCCGAGCGCCGCGCTCGCCGCGTCCCGGTCGGCGCCGGTCGCGGCGGGGACGATGCGGTCGACGACGGTGGACGGGAAGGCGACGCGGGTCGTGATCCAGTCGAGGAGCGCGTCGGCGTCCGGCCAGCCGGAGGCCGCTATGAACTCGCGGACCAGCCGTGCCAGGACCCGCCCGTTGTCGGCCATGTTGTCGCAGCACACCACCGACAGCGGGGCGTCGAGGGCGCGCCGGGCGCGCAGGCCGTACGCCAACTGCCCGACCACGCTGGCCGGTTCGGGCCTTCCGGCGAGATCGGCGGCGACCGGCGGGGCGGTGGTGTCCAGGCCGCCGTCGGCCGCGCGCCCGTAGCCCTTCTCGGTCACCGTCGTGGTCACCACGGTGACGTCCGGGCAGACCAGGAGTTCCCGCAGCCGGGTGGCGTCGTCCACGGCGTGGCGCACCTCGGTGAGTTGGCCGATCACCCGGGTGCGGGGGCCGTCCGGGGTGCGCAGGGTCAGGGAGTAGAGCCCGTCCTGCGGGGCCAGTGTGTCGAGGACGGCGCGGGAGCGCTGGGAGAAGCCCGCGATCCCCCAGCCGCCGCCGTGCAGCGCCTCGGCCTGCTCGGTGTGGACGGCCTGGTGGGCGCGGTGGAAGGCGCCGAGGCCGAGGTGGACGATCCGCGTGCCGAGGGCGCGCGGGTCCACCAGGGGGCGGCTCCCGGCAGGGAGGGAACCGAGCGTCGCGTACGAGAGCCTGTTCACCAGTCGTGCACCGATCCGTCCGAACGACGGCCCACCGGAAGGTACTTGGGGTCGTACGGGAAGCGGGCCGCGGCCTCTTCGTCGAGTTCCACGCCGAGTCCGGGCGCGTCGGAGGGGTGCAGGGCGCCGTCGCGCAGCTCGTAGCCGGGCCGGAACACCTCGTGGGTGACCGGGGCGTGCTCCATGTACTCCTGGATGCCGAAGTTGGGCACCGTGACGTCGAGATGGACGGCGGCGGACATGGAGACCGGGGACAGGTCGGTGGCGCCGTGCGAGCCGGTTCGGACCTGGTACAGCTCGGCGAGGTGGAAGATCCGCCGCAGGTGGGTGATGCCGCCGGCGTGGGCGACGGAGCAGCGGATGTAGTCGATCAGGCGCTCGGTGATGAGCTGTTGGCAGTCCCAGATGGAGTTGAAGACCTCACCGACGGCGATCGGGGTGGTGGTCGCCTGCCTGATCTGCCGGAAGTTCTCCTGGAGTTCGGCCGGGGACGGGTCCTCCATCCAGAACAGGCGTAGTTCCTCGAGCTGTTGGCCGAGGCGTCCGGCTTCGGTGGGGGTGAGGCGGTGGTGGACGTCGTGCAGGAGATGGAAGTCGAAGCCGAACCTCTCCCGGATCTCGGTGAGATAGCGCGGGGCGAAGTCCAGGTACTTCTCGGTGTCCCACAGTTGCTCGTCGGGAAGGGCCGCCGCGGCCGGTTCGTAGACGGCTCCCTTGCGGACGCCGTACGTACCGGCCACACCGGGCACTGCGGTCTGCGCGCGGATCGCGCGGTAGCCGAGGTCCTTGAACCGGGCGACGTCGTCGATGAGTTCGCTCACCGTCGCCCCGCTGGCGTGGCCGTACACGAGGGCGCCCTCGCGGGCCTTGCCGCCGAGCAGGTCGTACACGGGCATGCCCGCGACCTTGCCCTTGATGTCCCACAGCGCGGTGTCGACGGCCGAGACGGCCGTCATGGTGACCGGGCCCCGGCGCCAGTAGGCACCCTTGTAGAGGTACTGCCACATGTCCTCGATGCGGTCGGCGTCGCGGCCGAGCAGCAGCGGGACGAGGTGGTCCCGCAGGTAGGAGGCGACGGCGAGTTCACGCCCGTTGAGCGTGGCGTCGCCGAGGCCGGTCACCCCGTCGGAGGTGGTGAGCTTGAGGGTGACGAAGTTGCGGCCCGGCGAGGTCACGATGACCTTCGCGTCGGTGATGGTGGCCAAGGGAGCAGCCTTCCCGGAAGCAGGGTGGATCAGTGGCTGGAGGACGTGGTGGTGGCGGCGGGTCGGGACTTCGCGGCGGCGGGCCCCCAGTCGGCGTACTCGACGCCGCCGCGCTTGCCGGGCGCGGTCTCGGGCATGAAGAACAGGGCGACCACGGAGACCAGGATCAGCGCCGCGACGTAGACCGCGACCCAGGTCCAGGAGCCGTCACCGGCGATCAGCAGCGCGGAGGCGACCACGGTGAAGGGGCCCGAGGCGATCATCGAGCCGAACTGCCAGACCACCGAGACACCGCTGTAGCGGGCGCGGGCCGGGAACAGTTCGGGGAAGTAGGAGGCCTGCGGCGCGTAGGTACCGGCGTGGCCGAGGGCGAGACCGGCGATCAGCAGCGCGACGATCACGGCCATGTCGCCGGACTCGATCGCCTTGAAGGCGGGGACGACCAGGACGAGGTTGAGCAGCGCGGCGGTCAGATAGACCGGGCGGCGGCCGACCTTGTCGGTGAGGCGGCCGATCAGCGGTATCGCGACCAACTCGCAGGCGATGGCGATCATCACGGCGTTGAGGATCATGCCGCCGTCGACGTCGTGCTCCTTGCCGTAGGCGACGAGGAAGACCGTGTAGAACGGGAAGACCGCGGCCTCGACGAACTTGGTGAACAGACCGCCGAACAGCTCCCGCTTGTGGTCACGGGCCAGAACCTTCAGCGGCGCGACCTCCTTGGCCTCGGGCTTCTTGGCCTCGGTCTCCTTGGCGGCCTCGAAGGTCTCCGACTCGTCGATCTTCAGACGGACGAACAGGCCGATGACGACCACGAAGAGGGAGAGCAGGAAGGGGATGCGCCAGCCCCAGGACAGGAACGCCTCCTCGGAGAGCTGCGTGGTCAGCAGGGCGAACAGGCCGGTCGGTACCAAGTAGGCCGCGGGCGAGCCGAGTTGGACGAAGCTGGCCAGGAACCCTCGCTTGCCGGGCGGCGACTTCTCCGCGGTCAGCAGCACGGCGCCGCCCTGCTCGCCGCCGACGCCGAAGCCCTGGACCAGACGGACGAGGACGAGGATCACCGCGGCCCAGATGCCGATCTGGTCGTACGTCGGCAGCAGCCCGACCACGAAGGTGCCGAGGCCGGTGAGGAGCAGCGTGAAGACGAGCGCCTTCTTGCGGCCGACGCGGTCACCGATGTGGCCCCAGACGAGACCGCCGAGCGGGCGCGCGAAGAAGCCGACGGCATACGTCGAGAACGCGGCCAGGGTGCCCACGGTGGGGTCGACCTCGGGGAAGAAGACCTTGTTGAAGGCCAGGGCCGAGGCGGTGCCGTAGATGAAGAAGTCGTAGTACTCGGCGATGGTGCCGACCACCGAGGCGCCGATGGTGCGCCGCAGGTCCTTCGGCGGGGCGTCGCCGAGGGGGATCGTGTCGCTCATCTTCCTGCCTCCTTGCAGGCTCAACAAGGCCACGTGGCCCGTCTGTCGGAGATGGCCCGCGCATCCGAGCCGTGGCGCGAACCGCGCCGAAACGCCACCGTGACCCAGTGACGTCGGCTACCATACAAGTACGTCAGAAATCGTCAAGTGTCGGAGGAACGACGATGGCCTCGTCCTCAGGACTGCACGCCGCACGGGCGCGAGGAGGCAACGCACGGCAACTGGTCCACGAGCTGCTGCGCGCACGGATCGTAGGGCTCGAACTGCCGCCCGGAGCACCGCTGTCGGAGAACGAGTTGGCGGCCGAGCTGGGGGTCAGCCGCACCCCGGTGCGCGAGTCGCTGATCCTGCTCGCCGAGGAGGGACTGGTCGACGTCTATCCCCAACTCGGCACGTTCGTCTCGCGGATCAGGGAACGGGACATCGCCTCCGCCCAGTTCGTCCGCGAGGCGCTGGAGTCGGCCGCGTTGCGCGACAGCGTCGAGCGGACCGATGAGCGGGACCTGCTCGAACTGCGGGCCCTGCTCGCCGCGCAGGCCGACGCCGAGCGACGCGCGGACCCGGAGACCTTCTTCCGTCTCGACGAGGAGTTCCACGCCCGGCTGATGGCCGCCGGGGGCCACCCCGAGGCCTGGTCGTTCGTGCAGCACGCCAAGGCACATCTGGACCGGGCCCGCCGACTGTCACTGCCGCTCGAGCACCAACTCGCCCTGCTGATCCGGCAGCACACCGACGTCGTGGACGCGGTGGAGCGCCGCGACGCGGCAGGCGCGGACGCGGCGCTGCGCGGGCATCTGCGGCAGGTGTTCGCGGACGTCGAGACGGTACGCACCCAGCACCCGGAGCTGTTCGCCGACGAGGACGCCCCGCCCCGGCCCCGTCGCGGCCAGCGCAAGCGGCCGACGGCAGGCTGAACCGCGCGCGTGCGCCGGCTCCCGCCCGCGCGAGTACGTGCTCGGCGCGGCGCCGGGTGCGCGCTCGCCCGTACGTACTGACCACCCCTCCCCACTCCCCTCACGAAGGAGCCGCCCCATGCGTACGTCCGCCACAGCCGACGGGTCCCGGACCGAGCCCGGACCCGGGCCCCGGCCGCTGAGTTCGATCCTCCTGCGGACGCAGGTGATCGCCGTCCTGCGCGCGGCGGACGCCCGGTATCTGCGTCCCGCCGCGGAGGTGCTCGCCGAAGAGGGCATCCGCAGCATGGAGGTCACGCTGACCACCGCGGGCGGCGTGGCCGCGATCGCCGAACTCGCCGCGGCCCTCGGTGCGGACGCCGAGGTCGGCGCGGGCACCGTGCTGTCCGTACCCGACCTCGACGCCGTGATCGAGGCGGGCGCGCGGTACGTCGTCACCCCGCACACCGACCCCGAGCTGATACGCGCGGCCGTGGCGCGCGGCGTACCGATCGTGCCGGGCGGGCTCACCCCGACCGAGCTGCGCACCGGCTGGGCGGCGGGGGCGAGCGCGGTGAAGCTGTTCCCGGCCTCCGCGGTCGGTCCTGGCTATGTCAAGGATCTGCACGGGCCGTTCCCGTCGATGCCGGTGATCCCGTCCGGCGGTGTGGACCGCGCCACGTGCGGCGACTGGATCCGCGTCGGCTGCCCCGCCGTCTCCATGGGCGGCCCGCTGCTGGGCGACGCGCTCAAGGGCGGTGACCTCGGCGAGCTGCGCGAGCGCGCCCGCGAGGTGGTACGGAACGTGTCCGAGGCGGCGCGGGAGGTCTCCGGTGGCTGAGCGGACGGAAGCGGCGGCGCGAGAACCGGAGCCGCGGGTCGTCACGCTCGGCGAGACAATGGCGCTGCTCACGCCGGACCGGGTGGGCTCCCTGGCCCATGTGCCGGGCATGTCGCTGTCGGTGGGCGGCGCGGAGAGCAACGTGGCGATCGGGCTGCGGCGGCTCGGGGTGGCGGCCACCTGGATCGGGCGGGTCGGCGACGACCCCTTCGGACGTACCGTCGTACGGGAGTTGCGGGCCGAGGGCCTCGACGTGCGGGCCACGGTGGACAGTTCGGCGCCGACCGGCCTGATGGTCAAGGAGCGGCGCACCGCGCGCACCGCGGGCGTCTGGTACTACCGCGCGGGCAGCGCGGGTTCCCGCCTCTCCCCCGCCGATGTGACCGCGGACGCGCTCGACGGTGCCGCCCTGCTGCACGTCACCGGCATCACCCCGGCGCTCTCGGCGACCGCCGCGGACGCGGTGCGGAGCGCCGTGCGGGCGGCGCGGGAACGCGGCATGACGGTCTCCTTCGA
The DNA here is from genome assembly GCF_023887685.1 of Streptomyces macrolidinus. GTDB lineage: Bacteria > Actinomycetota > Actinomycetes > Streptomycetales > Streptomycetaceae > Streptomyces > Streptomyces macrolidinus. Next base: position 100,235 of record NZ_JAMWMR010000022.1, read on the forward strand.
CGTCAACCTCCGTACGAGGCTGTGGAGTTCGGCCGAGGCGGCGAAGGGCCTCAGCGACCTGGTGCGGGCCGCCGACGTGGTCTTCGCGGGCACCGAGGAGGCGGAACTCTTCGTCGACGCGCACGACGACCCGCTGGAGACGGCCGCCGCGCTGTGCGCCCTCGGCCCGTCGCAGGCCGTGGTCAAGCTGGGTTCCGAGGGCTGCGCGGCCGTGGCCGACGGGGAACGCCTCGCCGTACCCGCGGTCCGGGTGGACGCCGTGGACACGGTCGGCGCGGGCGACGCGTTCGTCGCGGGCTACCTGGCCGAACTCCTCGCCGCGAAGCCACTGGAGGACCGCCTGCACACGGCCGTCGCGACCGGCGCGTTCGCCTGCACGGTCCCCGGAGACTGGGAGGGCCTGCCGACCCGCGAGGAGCTTTCGTTGCTGACGGCTACGGAGAACGTGAGGCGCTGAGGGACGCGTACGGGACCGCCCCGGCGCGGTCGACTTCGGGGCCTGGTCGGCTGGTGGGGCAGACGCAGAAGCCTCTTGCGTCCGGCGGCCCTCCTGCAGTGGGCTGACCTCATGAAGAACACTGCGAAGAACACTGCGAAGAACGCTGTGAAGAAGAGAAGCTGTGTGGCGCTGACCGTGGCCCTGGCCGTGGCGCCCCTTCTGGCGGCGGGGGTGCCGGGGCAGCGTGCGCCGGCCGCCGACTCCGGTGCCGCCGGTTCCTCGTCCCCCACCGAGTCGACGCTCCTGCGCGGAGTGGACCTGGAGACGGTGACCATCCCCGAGTTACAGGCGCACATGAAGCGCGGATCCCTGACCTCGTCGGAGCTGACCCGGGCGTACCTGCGGCGGATCAAGGCGATCAACCCGAAGATCAACGCGGTGTTGCGCACCAGCCCGACGGCCCTGCGCCAGGCGGCTGCCAGCGATACGAGGCATCGCCTCGGCAAGGTCCGCGGCCCGCTCGACGGCATCCCCGTCCTGCTGAAGGACAACGTGAACACCCGTGACATGCCGACGACGGCCGGGTCACTGGCGCTGGCCGGAAGCCCGCCGGACACGGACGCGGAACTGGTCGTGAGGCTGCGCGCGGCAGGCGCGGTGATCCTCGGCAAGGCCAACATGTCCGAATGGGCCAACTTCCGCGCCGCGAAGCCGACTTCGGGCTGGTCGGCGGTGGGCGGGCAGACACACGACCCGTACGTCCTGGACCGCAATCCGTGCGGTTCGTCCTCCGGTTCGGCCGCCGCGCTCGCCGCGTCGTTGGCGCAGGTGGCGATCGGCACCGAGACGGACGGCTCCATCGTGTGCCCGGCCGGGATGAACGGAGTCGTCGGCCACAAGCCCAGCCTCGGCCTGGTCAGTCAGTCCGGCGTCGTCCCGATCTCCGCCGAGCAGGACACGGCCGGCCCCATGGCACGCAACGTCATCGACACCGCGATCACCCTCTCGGTGCTCAGCGGTCACAACACCGCGGGCGCCGACGCTGCCCTCACGGATGCGGTCACGCGCCCCGGCGGTCTGCGCGGCAAGCGGATCGGCCTGTGGCGGCTCCCTTCGCTCGGCGCCGAGGTGGACGCCCTGATGACCCGGACCGCGGCACAACTGCGTGCCGCCGGGGCCACGGTCGTCGAGGTGACACCGCCCTACCAGGACAGGCTCGCGGAACTCGAGTTCCCGGCCCTGCTGAGCGAGTTCCACCGGGACATCGACGCCTACCTGTCCACCCGCAAGGGGCCTCGCGACCTCGCCGAGCTGATCGAGTTCAACCGCACACACCCGGCCGAGCAGTCCTGCTTCGCGGGCCAGGAACTGTTCGAGCAGGCCTTGGCCGCGCCGTCGACCACGGACCCGCGCTACCGGGCCATGCGCGCCGAGTTGAAGGACCTGTCCCGGCGGTCCATCGACGAGACCATGGCCGCCCACGACCTGGACGCCATCGCCTCCCCGACGAACCCGCCCGCCTGGACGACGGACTGCGCGCGCGGCGACAACGACGTGATCCCGTCCTCCACCCCGGCCGCCGTCGCCGGCTACCCCTCACTGTCCGTACCCGCGGGTTCCGTAGGCGAGTTGCCGGTCGGCCTGCTCCTGATGACGGGCAACCACCGAGACGCCGAACTGCTGTCACTGGGGGCGGCGGTGGAACAACACCTGAACGCCTGGCGCACACCGCGATACCTGCCGTCGGTGACGTCCGACACCGCTCATGGAGAGTGATGTCGGTGCCGTGTGATGGGATGACCGGACTCTGCCACTGATCTTCCACTGATCCGCCGTCGATCTGCCCTTGACCTGCCGGGAGCCCGTCGTGACGCCCTCGTACCCGTCCCTGACCCATGCCTTGGCTGAGGCTTTGGTCGATGTCCTGTGGTTCGTCGAGGGCAGTGAGGACGAGCAGATGGATCCGGACGATGCCGTCAAGGTCCTGGAGGGAGTTGCCCACTTGGTCAGCAAGCTGTCGAATGACCAGCGGCAGGAGTTGACCGGTCTGGTCGGGGCGATGGCAGAAGCGGAGTCCGACCCGGCTCGACGCGCGTTCCTGGAAGGGTTCCCGGAAGGCTTCGGACTCCTGGACGGTGCGTACTGAACAGCGAGCGCCGACCTCAGAACGATCAAGGGGCCGTCGGCCAGGGCGGACACGGTGTCAGCGCCTGAGGCGGCGGAGCATGCGGGCGTCCTCGAAGCCGACCTCGCGGGCGGCCGACTCGACGGTCGTGCCCTGGCTGATGAGGTGTTCGGCGCGTTCCAGCCGGAGGGCCTGCTGGTAGCGCAGCGGGGTGAGGCCGTCCGTGGCCTTGGCGAACAGGCGTGTCAGCGTACGGGCGCTGACGCCCGCGTGGGCGGCGAGACGGGACAGTGGAAGGGGCTCGGCGTAGTGGGTGTCGATCAGGCTCTGCACGCGGTGCACGGTGTCGTCCAGATGGCTGCGGTGCCGGAGCATGGCGCTGGCCTGAGGCGCGTTGCCGTTGCGGCGGGCGTAGACCACCATGTCGCGCGCCACTCGGGCGGCGAGGGCCGGGCCGTGCCGCGCGGCCAGCAGGTGCAGGGCGAGATCGATGCCGCTGGCGATGCCCGCCGAGGTCACGACCCGGTCGTCGGTGGTGAACAGCACGTCCCGTACGACCGTGGCCCGGGGGTAGCGGGCGGCGAGTTCGTCCTGGAGCTGGTGGTGGGTGGTGCAGCGGCGCCCGTCGAGCATGCCGGCCTGGCCCAGGGCGTCGGCGCCGGCGCAGACACTGGCGATGGTGCCGCCCGCGGCGTGGTGCGCGCGCAGACGCTCGACGGCGGACGCGTGCAACACGGGTCCGTCCCGCAGAACGGGCCCCCGCCACCCCGGCACCATGATCAGATCGTCGCGCCCCAGGACGGGCCAGTCGGTCCGGGCCACGAGGGGAAGGCCCTCGGCGCTCAGGACCTGGGGCCGCTCGGCCACGTAGTCGAGCGTGTACGGCTGCCCGAAGCCGTCCGCGCCGGCGAAGACCTGAGCGGGTCCGGCCAGGTCGAGCAGGTGGACTTCGGGCAGCAGGACGAAGACGACGCGGGTCATACCGCCGATGGTGCCAGCTCCGCCACGGTGGCGATCCGGGCGAAGCGGTCCCGCAGGACAGCCTGCGTGCGCTCCATGATCGCTTCGGCGCTCAGCTCACCGATCGGATTGGTGGCGGTCGCGTCGGCCACGAACACGACGTCGTAGCCGAGGTCGCTGCCGAGCCGGGCCGTGGTCTCGACGCACTGCTCGGTACGGATACCGCACACCCACAACTCACTCACGCCCGCCTCGGTCAGCCGCTGCTGAAGGTTGGTGGTGGTGAACGCGTTGTGCGAGGTCTTGTACAGCACCAGCTCCCCCGGCAGCGGCTCCTCCAGCTCCTCCAGAAGCCGGACATGCCCCAGCGCCGGATCGAACACGTCGTTGCTGCCGGGCTCGTTGTGCAGCACCCAGACCACAAGGTCACCGTTCTCCCGCGCGATCCGGACCAGCCGGTTCACCGGGTCGGCGATCTGCGGGTTACTGATCTCCTCCCACAGCGGTCGAGCACGAAAGGACTCCTGGACATCGATCACGATCAACGCTCTCTTCATGCCCCCAAGTCTGACCTGGGACGATCCGTGAACGGCAGACACGATCGGGGCCGGATACGGAACGATCTGGTCAGACACCATGCCTGGACCCGGATGGCGCCGCCCCTTTGCGGCAGGCATACGACCACGGCAGCAGTACGGCGTCCATCACCCCCTGCCAGGAACCAGCGACTGCCCATGGACGACGAGCGGAGGCACAACCTGCCCGGCCGCAACCGCGAGTTGAGCACTCCTCGCCGCGACTGCCTGTGGGACGGCCAGAGTGTCCGGCCACCTCACGATCCCTGGTCCGCCCCTCAGGACGACCATGTCCCAGTCGGTGTCCTCCGTCGCTCCGGAACGGTCCACGACCAGGCCCAGGCAGTCGCTCCACGTCTGTTGCAGGACCCAGGTGATGGAGCCGATCACGGACTCCTGCCGCGCCCCGAGCCCGTCGAGCCCGAACTCGATGACAGCCGCATCCCCGTGGACCCGGCGAATTCGTACGTATACGTCGGTCTCCCCGTCCAGCCACCACTGGAAGTCGACCTCGGAGTCACTGGCCGACTCCGCAATCTGGGCGAGTTGCTGGGAGGTGACGGGAACCTGTTCGCCCCAGGAGCCGGGGCCGTTCGTGATCGCGGTGACACGGCCGGATACCGGGTTGGCGAGGCCAAGCCCCGCCCGCTCCGACGACCGGAACAGAGAAGCCGGGGCGCCTTGCCGCCATGCCTGCCGGTACCAGAAGACGAATCCGTCGGTCATCGCGTGCTCCCACCTCGGGAAAACGTGAACATCAATGTCACCAAGAATCTCTCGGGCAACTCCTCGAGCACCTTTGAGTGCCGCCTCTGAACAGCGTCTGCCCCTGGCGAAACCTCACCGGCCAGGCCAGTACGCATCCCCGCCAACCGGGCCCCGGAGCACGGCCTCAGGCGTCGATGCCTTGTCTCGCGAGACCGGCTGCGATGCCGTCCAGGACACCGGCGAGGCCTGAGGCGAACGAGGCGTCGAGATCCCAAGGGGAGGCGCCCGCGCGCATCGCGCGGGCGAGCCGAGGGTACGCCACGGGATCGTACAGCGGGTTCTGCGCGTGGTCCGGGGCTTTCGCGCCTTGCTCCGCGGCGGTCTTCGCGTGCCGCTCCGCCTCCGCATCGCTGACAAGGATCAGCGCCACGCCTTGCACGTAGGAGGCGAACATGAACATGTACCGGAAAGCATCGGCGGGTTCGAGGTCGAGACCGTCGAACGAGGAGAAGGCGCTCTCGCTGTCCGCCGCGAGAGCCGGGCTGAAATACGCGCGGGTCGTCACCATGACCCTCGGCAGGATCCACGGGTGAAGGTGGTACAGCTCCCAGTCACGGTACGCGGCGCGTTCGAGGCCGTGCCGCCAGTTCCTCGGCGGCGAGTCGGGCAACGGCACGTCGGTCATCGCGACTTCCACCATCAGGGTCACCAGGTCGTCCTTGGACGCCACATGCCGGTACAGGGACATCGTGCCGGTGCCGAGTTCCATGGCGACCCGGCGCATCGACAGCGCATCGAGCCCCTCCGCGTCGGCGACGGCGATCCCGGCCCGCACGATGCGCTCCACGGTGAGAGGTGACGCGCTTCCGGTGGCGTCCGGGACATCGGTCAGCGCTTCCGTCCTGCGTGCCCGATAAGCCCTCGCCTGGCACGCGCGGGAACAGTAGAGCCTGGGCCGTCCCCGGTCAGTGGACTCCAGCGCCTTTCCGCACGACGCGCATCCCGGCTGTACGGACATCGAAGAACCCCTTTTCGTCACACCCAAGGCTTGTGACGAAATTCTAGCCCCCAGCGCAGGCGTAGGGGTAGGTCAAGGCGAACTAGCAGGTCGGAAAACTCATTGCGCCGCCTCGACATGCCTGCATACGCTGCGCGCGTCGTTGCGTACATCGTACGCACCAGTACGCATCCTGCGACGGTCCATTCCGCCGGAACCGCGCGGCTACAGGAGAGGCCATGACTGAAGAAGAGAAACGAGCCGGAGCCAGGGAGTGGGTGGGTCTCGCCGTTCTGGTGCTGCCCTGCGTACTGGCATCCATGGACATGGCCGTCATGTTCATCACGCTCCCGTCCCTGACGACCGACCTGGGTCCGAGCAGTTCAGAGCAACTGTGGATCATGGACACCTACGGGTTCCTTCTCGCCGGCCTGCTCATCACGATGGGCACACTCGGCGACCGCTTCGGGCGGCGACGGGTGCTGCTCACGGGCGCCGCGGCCTTCGGTGCCGCCTCGGTCCTGGCGGCCTGCTCCACAAGCCCCGAGACACTCATCGCGGCCCGCGCGCTGCTGGGCATCGCCGGAGCCACACTGGCACCGTCCACGCTCTCTCTGATCCGGAGCATGTTCCGCGACCCCGCGCAGCGGGCCACCGCGGTCGGCGTCTGGACGGCGGGGTTCGCGGGAGGCGCCGTGCTCGGCCCCATCATCGGCGGTCTGCTCCTGGAGCACTTCTGGTGGGGATCGGTCTTTCTGATCAATGTGCCGGTGATGGTCCTGCTGCTGATCCTCGGCCCGCTACTGCTCACCGAACACCGCGACCCCGAGCCGGGCCGTTTCGACCTGCTCGGCGCCGCCATGTCGCTCGTGGCCGTGCTCGGCGTCATCTACGGCATCAAGGCGATGGCGGAGCACGGCTTCGGGTGGATTCCGCTGACGTGCTGTGCCACGGGACTCGCCGTGGGAGCGGCCTTCCTCCGCCGCCAGCACAGGGCCGCGAACCCGATGATCGACATGGCGCTGTTCGGCACGCGCCGGTTCACCGTGCCCCTGCTCATCAACGCACTGGCGACGTTCGGACTGGTCGGCTTCAGCCTGTTCAACTGGCAGTTCATGCAACTCGTCCTGGGCATGGACCCGTTGGAGGCGGCCGTGTGGTCCTTGCCCACCTTCCTCGTGATGCCCCTGGGCATCGCGCTGGCCACCGCGATCGCCCCCCGCATCGGTCAGCACAACGTGATCGCCGCCGGGCTGCTCGTGGCCACCACCGGCTACGTCACGCTGGCCCTGCTGCAGGCCGATTCACACATCGTGCACCTCGTCAGCGGCATGGCCATCGTCTCGATCGGCATCGGCGCCGTCTCCGCCGTCGTCACCGAGGTGATTCTGTCCGCCGCCCCACCGGAGCGAGCCGGGGCCGCCTCCGCCATGGCCGAGACCTCTGCCGAATTCGGCGGGGCGCTGGGCATCGCGATCCTGGGCAGCATCGGCACCGCCTTCTACCGTTCGGAACTGACCGACAAGGCTCCTGACGCCCTCACCCCCAAGGCGTTGGACGTGGCGAGGAGCACCCTCGGCGGCGCCGTCGAGACCGCTGCCACCCTCCCCAGAAGCACCGCGGAATCCCTGCGAAACGTGGCCTTCGACGCCTTCGCCCGGGAGGCACGGATCGCCGCGCTGCTCAGTGCCGTCCTGATGACGGGCGCGGCGATCCTCATCGCCACCCTGCTCCGCACCACACGCACCCGACCCAGCCCCTTGGACTCCCAAACCGCTGCGGAACAGGGAGACGGGGACCGAACGAGGCCCCCGCACTCCCCGGCAACCCCGTCCTGAGCAAGGCACTCGTGGGCGCTACCGGCCCCGCGCCGACGGCGGAGAAGGCGAAGTCGGACCGGATGCGGCCAGCGGTCTTCACCGGCCAGGTTCACGAACTCCGCCGCAGCCCTCTCCGCCCGAAGTGGCCTGGGACGGCTACGACTTGTCGTCCAGCATCTGCTGCATCATCTGGACTTGGGCGTACTGGGTGGCCAGCATGTCGGTCGCCCACGTCTGTATGGTCTCGTCGGTGCCGTTGGTGAGCACCTCCGTCAGCATGTCGATCGCACCGTTGTGATGCTTGATCATCAGCCGCAGGTACTGCACGTCGAAGGCGTTGCCGGTCGCCGCGCTCAACTGGTCCAGTTCCTCGGGGGTGGCCATCCCCATCTTCTCGACCATCATCGGATCCTGCAGCATCTCCTCGTAGGCCTGCTGGGGATCCGTCTTCTCGAGACCGTTCCACTCCTGCCACGACTGCATCATGTAGATCTCGAGGCCCTGTTCGACGTCGATCCGATCGGCGAGCGCACGCAGATCGCTGTCACCGGACCTCGACGGGGCCATCCGGCTCAGGATGAGCGCCTGTTGGTGATGCGGGATCATCATGGCGACGAAGTCCGCATCGGCGTTGTTCGACTCGACCTGTGGGCTCTGTGGGCTCTGTGGGCTCGTCGACACCGGGGCGGGATCAGCCGCCGCGGCCCGAGGTATCTGCCCGGCCTCCGCATCGGCGGACACGGTCGCGACGCCGAGCAGGCAGGCGACTGTCAGCAGCACACTTGCGACTCTGCGGTACCTCACTGTGTGCCTGTTCCCTTCTGCCTCGCCACGCGGCCCCGGGGAGCCACGCACGCGGCGGGCCGAACTCGTGGGTTGCTGCACGTGTGGGTGCGGCCCCGGCGGACGTGCCGGTCGCCGGGGCCATGGGCGGAATCAGGGCTTGTAGCTGTACTGGGTCTGCGCGTTCATGAAGTCCAGCCGGACCCGGTCGGCGTTGTTCGGCGCTCCGGTGAGCTGGAGCACGTCCAGGCCCTTGGTGATGTCACTGGAGTAGATGCGACCGTTGTACCAGTACGCCGACCAGGAGCCGCCGAGCTGCAAGGTCTCCTCGGAGAGCGGGCCGCGCTCGAAGTAGCCGATCTCCTTCGCGTGATCGGGGTCGGTGAAGTCGATGACCGACACGCCGCCCTGGTACCAGGACTGCACCATCATGTCGCGGTGCTTGGCCGGGATCAGCGAGCCGTTGTGAGCGACGCAGTTCTCCGTCTGCTGCTGCATGCGCGGAATCTTGAAGTAGCTGCGGAACACCAACTCGCGGTTGTCGCCCTCGCCCTTGATGTCGTAGATGGCGTCGGCCCCGCGGTTCGGCCCGATCTGCTCGTTGCAGGTCGGCGCGCTGCCGCCCCCGAGCTCATCGGTGAAGACCACGCGGTTCCCGTCGTTGGTGAACGTCGCCGAGTGCCAGAAGGCGAAGTTCGCGTCGGTGGCACTGGTGATCACGTACGGGTCGACGGGATCCGAGATGTCGATCAGAGCGCCCTCGCCCATGCAGGCACCGGCGGCCAGATCCTTCTCGGGGAAGACGGTGATGTCGTGGCAACCCGCGGTGGCGCCTGCGCCGCCGTCTGGGAAGAGCACGGGCGTGGCGACCACGGATGCGGACACGGGGTCGTCCAGGGGAACCTTCACGATCGAGATCGAGTCGTGCGGAGGCTGGCAGTGCGGGAACGCCGGGGACGGGCCGTACGAGGAGATGTAGAGGTAGGCCGTCTCTCCGCCGTCAGCGGGAACGTACGTGTGCGTGTGGGAACCGCAGTCGGTCCGCACCGACTTCAGGTACTCGGGGTTCCGCTTGTCGCTGATGTCGAAGATGCGGATGCCTTCCCAGGCGTCCGGGTTGGCCGCATTGGAGTTCGTGCTCGCGCAGGACGGATCCGACTGCGGACTGTCGACCGACACGAACAACAGCTTCCCGTCCTCGGAGACGGTGGGGTCGCCCTGCCCCCCGTTGCACGCCGTCTGGGAGACGATCGTCGGCTTCGTGGGGTTCTGGATGTCGTAGATCGTGAACCCGGCATAGGTGCCCTGAATGGCGTAGTTGCCGTAGAACGCCAGGTCGCTGTGGGTGGCATCGGCGAGCGGACCCTGCCTCGGAACGTTCGCCAGGTGCTTGATGTTCGCACTGTGTGATATCTCGTCGACGCGGAGGTCACGGTCCTGGGCGGTGGACGGGCCGACCATCCCGAACGACGTGACGACGAGTACGCCGGCGAGTACGGCCGCCTTGAGCGCGCGGCGCGTTCTTCGCACGAATGCCGATCCTTGCAACGCAGGGCCTCCTGTCACGAGGGGCGTTACGGACCCAGGCAATATAGAAGCCTTGTCATGATCAGATCTAGGCATGGTCATGACACGCCCGCTCAGGGCAGTGATCAACTCAAGCTACCCACCCACGGGTCGATGCAACAGGGGGCGTGAGACCGGGAGGTCCACTGCAACAACTCCTGGAAATGCCGGTCGACGTGGAGCGAGCGCGGCTTGTAGACGACCCGGTGCCCGTCTGCGAAAGTGACAATGCCGACCGAGCGACCGCCGCGGTGCCCATCTCCCGCCTCGAACTGCACATCGATCGGTTGCAGGTCCACCGCGTCCGGCACGAGGTGGCCGATCGCGGACGGATCGGCACACAGGTAGGCGCAGAACTCCAGCCGAGCAGCGACCAAGACGCTGATCGGCCGGCTGTTTCACGTTTCGCAACGTCCGCCTGCACCTCACCCACGGCATGCGGTAGTTCATCGACCGGAACTCCGACTGGCTGACCGTGCTCCAGCTGCCCACCATGCCCCGGACCTCAATCCGCAGGAGGGCATCTGGTCGCTGGTCAAGCGCGAGATCGGTAACCTCGCGGCCGCTGATCTTTCCCAGGTCACCCGAGCCGTCAAGCGCAAACTGAAACAGATCCAGTACCGGCCCGACATAGTCGACGGCTGCCTCGCCTGCACAGGCCTGGCCCTGAACGACTGACCGACATCAGGAATTCAAGTTCAGCTAGCCTGGGTTCACGGCTGACCGGTCAGGCTCGACCGGAGCGGTTGATCGGGTGCCGTCGTGGTTCGCGATGTGCAGTGTCGTGTATTCAGCAAAGGTGTTGGGGTCTGACTATGGCTATGGGCAAGGTCGTCCGGTTCGACGAGGTTCGCGGGTACGGGTTCGTCTCTCCCGACGGCGGTGGCCCCGACGTGTTCCTGCACGTCAACGACCTCCTCGTTGACAAGTCGCTGATCAGCCCCGGTGTCCTCGTGAGCTTCGACCTGGAGGACGGCGACCGCGGCCTCAAGGCTTCCGCCATCTCCCTCGCAAGCGAGCGCCTGTCCCGTTCACCGCACACCGACTCGCGTCCGTCGTCGGCGGCCCCCCACACACCGGCGACGGTTCAACGGACGGACCTGGACGACGACACTTGCGAGATCCTCTCTGCCAAGGACTTCACCAACGAGGTCACCGAGGCGCTGCTCGTCAGCAACCCGGCGCTGACCGGTGAGCAGATCCTGGACGTCCGGAAGTGCCTGGTCCGGATCGCCGTGAGCCACGGGTGGGTGGAGTCGTAGAAGCTGGTACCGGAGGAAAGCCGGCCGGGCCGCGGCGACGTGACCCGGCCGCTGTGATGTCGGACCGTTCCATGGCGTGCGCAGCGTCAGAGCAGGTTGGAGCGGGAGGCCGCGAGGAGGCTGCCGTGGGCGGCGACAGGTCGAGGCAGCCTCGAAGTCATCACAGGTTGCTGGGAGTTACTGTCCGGCCAGCCGCTTTCGGACCGACCAGCCCCAGGACTGCTCGTCCTCGTCCTACAGTAGGCTTCCGTTTCCCATAGTGACTTTACCTACGCCGAGTGGAGTAGTCATGACCAACGTCCGCCTTTCGACGACGATGGGTGACATCGTCCTTTCGCTTGACGAGGCCAACGCGCCGAAGTCGGTGGCGAACTTCCTGACGTACCTCAACAGCGGGCACTACGCGGGCACGGTGTTCCACCGCGTCATCAGCGGCTTCATGATCCAGGGCGGCGGCATCGACACGAACATGCGCATCAAGCCCGCTCCCCACCGGGTGGAGAACGAGGCGCGCAACGGCCTGAAGAACGTCAAGTACAGCGTGGCCATGGCCCGGACCTCGGACCCGCACTCGGCCAACGCGCAGTTCTACATCAACACGGTCGACAACGCCTTCCTCGATCACCCGGGGCAGGACGGCTGGGGTTACGCGGTCTTCGGTACGGTCGTGGCGGGGCACGATGTCGTGGACCGGATCGGCCGCGTCGCGACGGGGGCTCAGGACGTGCCCCGGGAGCAGATCGTCATCACGTCGGCCGACGTTGTCCCTTCGGTCTGATCCGTCGCTGAACGGCCGTCGAGGTGGACGGCAGTCACAACGGCCAGTGACGAGTGCTACGAGCGCTCGCCACTGGCCGCTGTGACGTTGTACCAACACCTGTCAGTCGTCGGATCCGGCGACAGTCTCCTCCTGACGGGCCGCCAGCTGCAGGCTCAGCGGACGCATGTCCGTCCAGCTCTCGTCGACGTAGGCCATGCACACGGCCTTGGTACCTGTCGGCCCCACGGCCTTCCAGCCCGCGGGCACCTGGAGGTCGGCCGACCAGAGCGAGTGCTGTCCTTCGTCGTTGACAAGCACCTGAAAGAGTTCGGTGTCGGATGCTTCGTGCGCGATCATCGTGATCCTTCCAGGAGGGCGGTTCAGGCGGGTTCGACGAGGAGGTGGAGGCTCTTCGGGCCGCTCATCGTCGGGTCCGGGTGCCACTGCATCGGACGGTCCGGGTCGATCCGGAAGGAGCTGAACCGGCGCAGCAGGACGCGCAGGGCGACGTGCGCCTCCAGGCGGGCCAGCGGGGCGCCGAAGCAGAAGTGGATCCCCTTGCTGAACGCGATGTGGGGATTCGGGTTCCGGTCGATCAGGAACTCGTCTGGGCGGTCGAACTGCCGCTCGTCGTGGTTGGCCGACAGGACCGCGCACACCACGACCTGTCCGGCCTCGATGGTGGTGCCGCGCAGTTCGACCTGCTTCTTCGTGACGCGCGGCACGATGCTGACGGGGCTGCGGTAGCGCAGTACCTCCTCCAGCGCGGCGGGGATGGCGTCCGGGTCGGCGCGCAGCGTCCGCTCGACCTCCGGGTGCTCCTGGAGGCAGAGAAACGTGTTCCCGAGCCAGAGGGTCACCGTCACGTGGCCGGCGAGCAGGAGCACGGTGGCGAATCCGGCGATCTCCCGGTCGGTCAGGCTTTCGCCGTCCACCTCGGCCGCCAGCAGGTCGGAGAGCAGGCCGGGCCTCGGGGCCTTCCTGCGCTGGACGACCAGGTCGAGCAGATAGTCGTGGAACGCCTCGGCCGCGCTGACGGAGGACTCGTTCTTGGTGTCGAACTGGCCGTTCTTGTACAGCTGGTCGGCCCACTGCTTGAACAGCGGCCGGTCCTCGGCGGGGACGCCGAGCATCTCGGTGATGACCGTCAACGGCAGGGCGTAGGCGAAGTCGTCGACGAGTTCGAGCTCGGTCTTCTTCGGCACGCGGTCCAGCAGTTCCTCGGCGATCCGCTCCACCCGCTCTTCGAGCTGGGCGACGGCCCGGGGAGTGAACGCCTGGCTGACAAGCCGGCGCAGCTGCTGGTGCCGCGGCGGGTCGAGCGTGCCGATGTGTCCCTCCATCAGCTGGGTGGCCTCGGGAAAGACAGCGGTGAAGTCCGAGGAGAACGTGTCGTGGTCCGAGAGCACGGAGACCGCGTCGTCGTACCGGAACACCTGGTACGCGCCGCTCGCGGGGTCGCGGACCACCGGGGTGGTGTCGCGCATGGTGCGGCAGAGTTCGAGCATCTCCAGACCGGGACGCGGGGCGGGCGAGCCGTCCGGCGTGGTGGGCATGAGGTCTCTCCTTGGGTCGGTGGGTGTCCGGGCCCGCTCAGGACGGGTCGGCGACGATCTCGTAGTAGGCGAACCGGAAGGCCGTGTTGGGCGCGGAGAAGACCCGCTTGCAGGTCAGGCCGGCCGCCTCGATGACCTTCAACCAGCCCTCCCGGGGCTGCGGGAAGCCCTGTTCGGTCAGCACGTGGATCAGGTAGAAGTTGGCGTCCTCGGCGTCCACGAGCAGTTCCGGCTCGCACAGCAGCAGCGTGCGGTTCGGGGCGGCGCGCAGCAGGTCGGCGTACCGGGCGAGCATCTCGACCACCGCGGCCTCGCCGTCCCGGAAGTGCTCGTGCAGCGCCCCGACCGCCACGTAGAAGTCCGCGCCCTCGACCACCTCGGCCGGCCACTCCTGCGGCCGGAAGGCGTCGGCGACCAGGAAGGAGAGCCGGTCGGCGACGCCCTGCTCGGCCGCCCGTCGCCCGGCGTAGTCGATCGCGTCCTGGGCGATGTCGATCCCGAAGCCGCGCAGTTCGGGGTCGTCCCGCACCAGGTCGAGCAAAAGGCCGCCGGTGCCGCAGCCGAGGTCGAGCACGCCACGGGCGCCACGCTCGCGGACCAGGTCGCGCACCAGGTTGCCGCCGAAGCTGCGGAACAGGACCTCGCACCGCAGCCCGAGGGCCTCGGTGTCACGGCTGACATCAGTGCCGTAGGTCTTGCTGCCATCCAGCAATCCGCCGATGTCGTGCAGGACCGGCCCGTACGCGTCGACGTAGTAGCCGAGCAGGGACTCCGCGACCTCATCGAGGAGTTGGGCGCCCCGTCGGGTGGTGCGCCAGGCGTCGCCCTGGGACTCCACGATGCCGCGCACCTCCAGGAAGCGCAGAACCTTGCCTATCCGGTCGGCCAGTTCGGGCTTCGGGGCCAGCTCCGCGAGCGGCGTCCAGTCGCCCGAGAGGCGGTCGGCGACGCCGGAGTTGGAGAGGCCCACGATCGCCGTGCTCAGGACGTAGGAGGACGCCAGCTCGCCGGCGCCGGCCTCGGCCACGGACTTCCAGGTCTGCTGGACCTCGTCATCCAGGACCATGACGGACTTGTTCTCAGCGGTCATGTCTGCATTTCTCCCTGTGGGTCGGATCAGTTCGACTGCTCGGTCACGGTGAGGAATCGGCGCATCCGTTCCAGCGCTTCAACTGTGCGTTCCCGGTCGCGTACGAAGGTGGTGCGCACCCAGTTCAGGCCGTCGGCACGGTCGGCGAAGAAGCTCGTGCCGGGGGCGAGCAGGACCCCGGCGGTCTCCACCAGTTCGGCGACGAGCTTGTCGCTGCGGGCGGCCAGGCCCGAGCTGCCTGCCAGGACGAACCAGCCGCCCTCGGGCATGCGAACATCGAAGCCCAGCGTCTCCAGGTACGCCACCAGGTGGTCGCGGCGCTCCTGGAAGAGCGCCCGGTCGTCGATGAAGTCGGCGGCGCCGACGGCCGACACGCCCTGTTGCAGGGGGCGGGCGGCCCCCACCGTGGTGCGCTCGTGCACCCGCCGGATCCCTGCGGTGAGCTCGGGGGAGGCGACGCAGTAGCCCACCCTCCAGCCGGACATGTGCAGCGACTTCGACAGGCTGCCTACGGCGATCACGTGGTCCGCCGTCCCGGGCATGCCCAGCGGCGAGACGTGTGTCCGGCCGTCGTAGACGTAGCGCTCGTAGACCTCGTCGGTGATGAGTACCAGGTCGTGCTCGACGCAAAGTTCGAGCAGTCCCGACACCTCGGCCTGGTCGAAAGCACGCCCCGTCGGATTGTGCGGAGTGTTGAGCAGCACCGCCCGGGTCCGGCCGGTGATCGCGGCCCGCACCGCGTCGAGGTCGAGGCGCCAGTCGCGCCCGGCGAGCGGGACCGGACGGTGCACCGCTCCGGTCAGACCGATCACGCCCGGGTAGTTCTCGTAGAACGGCTCGGGCAGGATCACCTCGTCGCCCGGGTCGGTGACTGCGAGGACGGCGGCCAGGACGCCTTCGGTGGCGCCGCAGGTGACCGTGATCTCGTCGACAGGGTCGACCGCGACGCCCCGGGTCCGCAGGAGCTCTGCGGCGATCAGCTGCCGCAGCGACAGCAGGCCTTCCGGCGGGGCGTACTGGTTCTGTGCGGACGTGAGGGCGGCGGTGGCCGCCTCGATCGCCGCCGCGGGCGGGTCGCCCGGCGGGATACCGAGGGCGATGTCGATCGCGCCCACGTCGTGGGCCAGCCGCATCAGTCCGGCCAGCTCCATCGCGCCGATTCCCGACACACGGCGAGAGAGCCGGCCCCTGGCGGCGGTCATGCGGCCACCTTCTGGGTCTCCGGCGTCGGCCGCCCTGGGACGCGTGGTTCAGTGGAGCGCCGCACGGATCGCCTCTCCCGCCGCCTTCGTACCGAGCCGGCCGCCGAGGTCGGCGGTGCAGCGCACCTCCGCGACGGCCATCCGCACGGCTGTGCGGACGGCGGCGGCCTCCGCCGGGTGCCCGACGCGCTCCAGGAGCAGCGCAGCGGAGAGGATCGCCCCGATGGGGTTGGCGGTGTCCGTGCCGGCGATGTCCGGGGCACTGCCGTGCACCGGTTCGTACAGCCCGAATCCCGTCTGCGGGTTGAGGTTGACCGAGGCGGAGGTGCCGAGGCCGCCGGCCAGTTCCGCGGCGAGGTCGGACAGGATGTCGCCGTAGGAGTTGTTGGTGACGATGACGTCGAACGCGGTCGGGTCTGAGAGCAGCCGCATGGCGGCGACGTCCACGTAGAGGTGCGAGGTGGCCAGGTCGGGGCGGGCGGCGGTGGCGTCCAGCCAGCACTGCTGCCACAGTCGGCCGCCGTTGGGTACCGCGTTGGACTTGTCGACCATGCAGACCGCGCGGGTCGCCGAGGCCAGGGCGAAGTCGATCACCCTGCTGACGCCGAGGTGGGTGCTCACCTCGGTGTCGATGGCCACCTCCGCCGTGGAGCCGGGACGCAGCGCGCCGCCGATGTCGGTGTAGAGGCCCTCGGTGTTCTCCCGGACGATCACGCAGTCGATGGCGCGCCGGTCGGGGTCCCGCAGCGGGCTGAGGCGGTCGTGCAGGAGCTGCGCCGGACGGTAGTTGGCGTACAGGTCGAGCTCGAAGCGCAGGCGCAGCAGGACGTCCCTGGCGTACCGGGTGCCGGCGACGCGGGCGTCGCCGATCGCGCCGAGCAGGGCGCCGTCGCTGCGGCGGATCCGGGCGAGGTCGTCATCGCTCAGCGCGCATCCGGTGGCGAGGAACGTGCCGGCGTTGACGTGGTCGAGCACGTCGAAGGAGAGGTCCAGGCCGAGGCCGTCGAGGAGGGCTAGGGCTTGCTCGGTCACCTCGGGGCCGATGCCGTCCCCGGGGATGACGGTGATGAGGGGCATTGTGCTCAGTTCACCCCGCCTGTCGGTGCGAAGGCGGGCAGCCAGGCTGGCCGCCCCTGTTCGTAGGCGACGATGTCGTCCTGCCGTTCCAGGGTCACAGCGATGTCGTCCAGGCCCTCGAGGAGCAGGCGGCGTGCCCTGCCGTCGATCTCGAAGGGGCAGCTGCCGCCGGGCCAGCGCACGACGCATCCGGCGAGGTCGACGGTGATCTCGTACGACGCGTCCTGCTCGGCCCGCGCCATCAGCTGCGCCACGTCCTCGTCGGGCAGTTGGGCCGCCAGCAGGCCGTTCTTCAGGGCGTTGCGGCGGAAGATGTCGCCGAAGCTGGGGGCGATCACCGCGGCGACGCCCCAGTCCCGCAAGGCCCACACGGCGTGCTCGCGGGAGCTTCCGGTGCCGAAGTTCGCCCCGGCGACCAGCACCGTGCTCGCGGCGCGCGCCGGGTCGTTGAAGACGAAGTCCGGCTGTTCCCGCCAGCGAGCGAACAGGCCGTCCTGGTACCCCGTCTTGCTCAGCCGCCGGCAGTACTCGCTGGGAATGATCTGATCGGTGTCCACGTCGCTGCGTCGCAGCGGGAGCACCGTGCCGGTGTGGCTGGTCAGCGGTTCCATCCCCGTACCTCCTCGCTCTGTTCGGTCACCCGCGGTCCAGGTCGGACGGCGCGGCGAGACGGCCGGCGACCGCGGTCGACGCAGCGACGGCCGGGGAGACGAGGTGCGTGCGTGCGGTGCGCCCCTGCCGTCCCTCGTAGTTGCGGTTGGACGTCGAGGCGCAGCGCTCGCGTCCGGGGAGCCGGTCGGAGTTCATGCCGAGGCACATCGAGCAGCCGGAGAACCGCCATTCGGCCCCGGCGGCCAGAAAGACCTCGTGCAGCCCCTCCTGCTCGGCCTGTTCGCGCACCTGCATGGAGCCGGGTACGACGAGCATGCGCACGTCTGGTGAGACCTTCCGCCCGCGCAGCACCTGTGCCGCCGCCCGCAGGTCCTCGACCCGGCCGTTGGTGCAGGAGCCGAGAAACACGGTGTCGATCCCGATGTCGCGCATCGGGGTGCCCGGGGCGAGGCCCATGTAGTCCAGGGCGCGGCGAGCCGCCGCCCGTTCCGCGGGGTCGGGGTACGCCTCCGGGTCGGGCACGCTCTCCCCGAGGGGCACGGCCTGGCCCGGGTTGGTTCCCCAGGTCACCATCGGGGTCAGGTCGGCCACATCGATGGTGACGGTGTGGTCGAAGACCGCCCCGGGGTCGGTGTGCAGGGTCTCCCAGTGGGCGAGCGCGCGCTGCCAGGCCTCGCCGGTGGGCCGCCGCGGGCGGTCGGCGAGGTAAGCGGTGGTGGTGTCGTCCGGGGCGATGAGCCCGGCCCGGGCGCCAGCTTCGATGCTGAGGTTGCACATGGTCATCCGGCCCTCCATGGAGAGTCCGCGGACCGCCTCGCCGCGGTACTCCAGGACGTGGCCGTGGGCGCCGTTGGCGCCGATGTGGGCGGTCAGGGCGAGCATCAGGTCCTTGGCGGTGACGCCCGGTGCGGGCACGCCGGTGAACTCGACCGCCATGGTCCGGGGCCGCTGCAGGGCGAGGGTCTGGGTGGCCAGCACATGCTCCACGTCGCTGGTGCCGATACCGAAGGCGAGGGCGCCGAACGCGCCGTGGGTCGAGGTGTGGCTGTCGCCGCACACCACCGTCATGCCCGGCTGCACCGCACCGAGTTCGGGGCCGACGACGTGGACGATGCCCTGGCGTCCGTCGCCGTGGCGGAACAGTTCGATGCCGTGCTCGGCGCAGTTGCGGCGCACCGTCGTGACCTGTTCGACGCTGATCGGGTCGGTGATGACCAGGCTGTCGGTGGGGACGTTGTGGTCCTCGACGGCCAGGGTCAAGTCGGGCCTGCGCACCGGGCGTCCGGCGAGCCGCAGGCCGTCGAAGGCCTGGGCCGAGGTCGCCTCGTGGACCAGATGCAGGTCGATGTAGAGCAGGTCGGGGCCGTCGGTGGCGGCGCCGACGCGGTGGCCGTCCCAGATCTTCTCGACCAGGGTCCGCGGTGTCGTCCTGGGGGTCGTCATCGGCGGATCTCCTCCCCCGCGGGCGTGTTCTCGCCGTCGGCCGGGCCGAACGTGGCCGCCAACTGTGCGCGCACCATTCCGAGTTCGTCGCAGCGGCCGTCGGGGCGCTCGGTCACGTACTCGGTGTACAGCCGCTCCACCAGGTCCTCATCGGGCTCCACGCCGAGCTGCTGAAGCACGTGGCGGAAGACGGCCCGGCCGGAGTGGCGGCCGACGAGCATCGAGCGTTGCCGGGCGAACCGGTCGGGGTTGAGGAACTCGTACGTCGCCGGGTTCTTGAGGATGCCGTCCTGGTGGATGCCTGCCTCGGTGGCGAAGGCGTTGTCGCCGAAGACCGCCTTGTTGCGCGGCGGGGCCATGGCGATCACCGCCGACAGGCTCTGGAAGGCACCGTAGAGGCGCTCCAGCCGGATGCCGCTCGTGACGCCGAGCTGCTCGCCCTTGAACTCCAGTAACGCCGCCATCTCCTCCAGCGGGGTGTTGCCGGCGCGCTCGCCGATCCCGGCCAGGGTGGCCTGGACCTCGTTCGCGCCCGCTTGGATGCCCGCCAGGGCGTTGGCCAGCGACAGTCCCAGGTCGTCGTGGCAGTGGGTGGCGAGCGTGACGTCGTCCGGGAGCCAGGAGCGGACCAGGGCGCACAGGTCGCCGTACTCCTGCGGGGTCGCGCAGCCGGTGGTGTCGGCGAGGATCACGGTGCTGACCCCGGCCTCCAGGGCCTCCATGACCAGCGCCTCGATCAGGTCCTTCTCGCCGCGGCTGGCGTCCTCGACGCCGAAGGAGATGTCCTGCGCCCCGAGGGAGTGGGCGTAGCGGATCGCGTCGCCCGCCTCCTTCACCGCGTCCCGGCGGGTGATGCCCCGCTTGTACTGCAGGTGGAGGTCGCTGCCGGTGCCGCAGATCTGCACCTGGTGGTTGGGGCGTGCTCCCCCGGCTTCCATGGACAGCCGGACGTCCTCCCGGGAGGCCCGGTTGAACGTGGCGAACCGTGTGGTGGGGGCCAGCGACTCGGCGATCAGGCGGGTGGCCGCGAAGTCCTCCGGCGAGGAGCCAGGGAATCCCGCCTCGATGGTGTCCGCGCCGTAGGCCTCGGCCTTGAGCGCGAGCATCTTCTTCTGCTCGGTGGTCATCGCGTTTCCGGGCGCCTGCTCACCGTCTCGCAACGTGGCGTCGAAGATGGATATTCTTCGCCGCGGCGGGCTTTCCTGACCTGTCATTGGTCCTCCCCGTCTCCCGTTCAAGCAAAACTGGATCGATCGGCGGGATATCCGCCGAACCGATGTTCCGAACGTGCACACATCGTGTGCCGGAAATGACGCGCACGAACCGCGTGCCGGAATTCAGGATCGCCGGTGCGCCACGATCAGTACGCAGCCGAGTTCTCCGGTCATCTGACCGACCATGCTCTCCGCCTCCGCGGACTGTTCCGCAGTGAATCCGAAGAGTGCGGCCAGTTCGTCCTTGTTGGCGATCGTGATGTCATTCATCATCGTGAACGAGGGGCTGACGTTCTCCGAGATGTCGGAGATCTCGTCGGCCACCAACCCGGCCGCTTCGAGCAGCGCCGGGTAGTCCGCCAGGCGAGGCAGCGCGCCGGGGCGGGTGGCCCGGTCGGCGGCCTCCTCGTCCGTGACGTCCTCCCGGTCGAACAGGTCGGTCAGTACCACGCGGCCGCCCGGGGCGACGACCCGGCCCATCTCGGCGAGCGCCTGAGCGCGGTCCATGTGGACGATCGACTCGAAGGCGAGCGCGGCGTCGAACGAGCCGTCCTCGAAGGGCATGTCCGTGCCGTCGGCCTGCTGGAACCGCACCTGGTCGGCCAGACCTTCGGCCGCCGCCCGTCCGGTGGCGATCTCGATCTGGTACCCGCTGATCGTGATGCCGAGCACGTTCGCGCCGGTCGCCTGGGCCAGCCGGACGGCGGGCTTGCCGAGGCCGCAGCCCACGTCCAGGACCCGGGCGCCGACGCCGACTCCGAGCTTGGGGATCAGCAGGTCGGTGAACCGGTCGGTCGCCTCCTCGACGGTGGCCTGGTCGTCCGGCCCGAGCCAGTACGCGAAGTGGAAGTTGTCGTCCCACTCCCGGCGCAGCATCGGGCCGACCAGCTCGTAGTAGTCCAGTTGCGGCAGGCTGGTGCCGGGCACCGTCTCTTCCGAATGCATGTCTTCTCCTCTTTGTTCCGGACCGTTTTGTTCCGGACCGTCAGGACGTGGGTCTTACGGCTGCGCACAGCGATTCGGCGATTTCTCCGGAGCGCACGGCCGTCATGGAAAGCAGGCTCGACGAGATGCCGTGAGTGTGTTCGGTTGCACCTTGCAGGTAGATACCGCAAGCGAGTTTCTCGGACGTGACGGCTCGATAGTTGCGGTCGACTCGCAGCATACCTTCATCGTCCAGTTCGATAAAGTCTCCGAGTTCTCCGAGCAGCGGCATCGGGTCCGCCGGACGGTAACCCGTGGCGAAGATGACGACGTCCGAATTCACCGTCTCGACCTCGCCGTTCGGCAGGAATTCGACTTGCACGTCCACGCCGTTCGCGACCGGGGTGGCCGCGCGGACCCGGGAGACGTTCGCGATCCGCAGCCGGTGGACGCCGGCGACCTTGTCCTGGTACTGCCGGCGGTAGATCTCCTTGATGAGGTCGAGATCGACGACCGAGTAGTTGGCGTTGCCGTGATACCGCATCAGGGACTGCCGCACCTCGGGCGAGGCCAGGTAGTAGTCGTCCACGGCGGCCGGGTCGAAGATCCGGTTGGCGAAGGGGCTGTCGTCGGCGACGCTGTAGCCGTAGCGCGAGAAGACCGCGTGCACGCGGGCGTCGGGGAACGCGCCCAGCAGATGGTTGGTCACCTCCGCCGCGCTCTGGCCGGCCCCCACGACCGTGAAGCTGCGCTCCGGAGCCGGAGGCAGCTCGGCGAGCCGGTGCAGGAACTCAGAGCTGTGCCAGACCCGCTCGGACAGCTCGACGCCGTCCGGCAGAGCCATCCGCAGGCCGGTGGCCAGGACCAAGTTGCGGGCCAGACAGGTGCGCGTCCGGTCCGGCTCGGCGACGTCCCTGATCACCAGCTCGACGCAGTCGATGGCGTGCTCACCCGGCACGGGCCGCACGGCGGTCACCTCGCTGCCGTAGCTCACCACCTCGGGGAACCGGGCCGCGGCCCAGGCAAGGTAGTCGTGGAACTCGGTCCGGGACGGCACCAGGATCTGGTGGTTGATGAAGTCGACGAGCCGGCCGCGGTCCTTCAGGTAACACAGGAAACTGAAGGAGCTGGTCGGATCGCGGAGCGTGACGAGGTCCTTGAGGTACGAGATCTGCATCGTCGCGTCGTCGATGAGCATGCCGCGGTGCCAGCCGAAGGACGGGCTGCGGTCGAAGAAGGCCGCGCTCGGCGCCTCCTCGCCCCGCTCCCGCAGTGCGATGGCCAGGGCCAGGTTGGACGGCCCGAAACCGATCCCGGCCACGTCGAGGATCCGAGTCGTGTCCTGCACGGACAAGTGTTTTCCTCCCATATCAGTCGGACCCCCACTTGGAGGCCAGGGTGCGTAGCAGCGAGTTGATGCGTACGCGCGGCACGCTGTCGGTGGGCAGCGCTGCGATGGTTGCGGGCAGTTTGTTCAGCTCCTCCAGGACCAGGAGTGCGGTGGCCACGTCCTCGGGTACGTCGCCGGTCGCCGGCATGACCAGCGACCGCAGGTGGACCGCCAGGCCCATGGGCGTCGGGTGGTCGAAGATGAGGCTCGCCGGCAGTCGCACGCCGGCGACGGCCGCCAGGTGGTTGCGCAGCCGCACCGAGCCGAGCGAGTCCATGCCCAACTCAACGAACGTGCGGTCCTGTTCGACCTTCTCCGGATCGGTGTGCCCGAGCAGCGCTGCCGTCGCCGACCGCACGACCTCGAACACGGCCTGGTCTCGCTCCTCCTCCGGCACCCCGGCCAACCGTTCGGCGAGGGATTCCACGCTCTCCTGCGGTTCGGATCCGGTGGCCCGCCGCACCGGCCGGCGGACCAGGCCGCCGAACAGCGGGTGCAATGGTTCGTGGCCCGACCGGGCCTGCAACGGGGCCGTGTCCAACCGCATCGGCACCACGGCCGCGGCATCGGCCGCACCCGCCAGGTCGAACAGGCGCAGGCCCTGGTCGGAGGTGAGCGGGAGCACGCCGGAGCGGGCGATCCGCGCCAACTCGGCGGTGTCGAGGTGGCCGGTCATCCCGGTGGCCTCCGCCCAGAGCCCCCAGGCCAGGGACTGCGCAGGCAGTCCCTGGGCCCGGCGGTGATGGGCCAGGGCGTCCAGATAGGCGTTGGCCGCCGCGTAGTTGCCCTGGCCGGGGTTGCCCAGCGTGCCGGCCGCCGCCGAGAACAGGACGAATGCGGTGAGGTCCAGATCACGAGTCAGTTCGTGCAGGTGCCAGGCCGCGTCGGCCTTCGGCCGGAGCACGCGGGTCAACCGGTCCCGGGTCAGGGACCCGATCAAGGCGTCGTCGAGCACCCCGGCCGCGTGGACTACCGCCCGCACCGGATGCTCCGCGGACACGGACGCCAGCGCCTCGGCCAGCTCCTCCCGCACCGCCACATCGCAC
>NZ_JAMWMR010000023.1 GCF_023887685.1 Streptomyces macrolidinus
CAACCCATAACTTCATGGCCTTACGTTAACGCCCGGCGCTGTCGGACGACCACCATGAGCCACAGACCGCCCGACTCGCTATTCCTCCGGTGATATCACCGTCGCGATGTCAACGAGACTGCGCCAACCACTCGCCCAGGGCCGCGACGACCGAACTCTTTCCCCGCGAACACACGGTTCTGCTCGTCCTCCGGTAGCGCAGCCAGCGTCGTGGCTGCGCCATTCGGTACGAAGATCGACCACAGGTCAGACCAAGACGGTTGACCATTCCCACGATCCGGCGCTTGAGCAACATTGCCGGGCTTCCGGGCGTCGTTGGCAAAGGTATGCAACGCCCCTTCAGCATCGGCGTAGACAGCAGCGCTGGCGAACCGGCAGGTCCGCTTCGCGGTGAGGTCCGCAAGATGACCCGCAAGGCCGACACGGAGTTCACCGCGCGCTTCTCCAAGTGCTCCCTCCTGGATACCCAGGACCTCCCCGCCGTCTCCATGAAGGACCTCGGGGCGCTGATCAGCCGCACGCTGGACTTCGCTCCCAGCACCTCCGCCGTGCGCCGCGTGGCTCAGCAGAAGGACCTCAGGTTGATCCGCGAGGCAGACGGAGAGCAGCAGACCACCCAGCTCACGGAGGCTTCCGTGCAGCGCGCGCTCGGCGCGGTGGTGAGCGAGGTCGAGGCACTCGACGGTGCCGAGCTGTACCTCAAGGTGGGTCGCAAAGTAGCCCGCATCGACGTCTGAGGCCGGGACCTGGAGCCGACCCACCCGTGGGAACCACGACCGGGCACTTGCCCCGATTCAGCACGTACTGATGCGGCGACCGGTGGCCAGCACCTTGTTTCGTCGTTCCAAGATCTACAGCGAGAGGCGGGCAAGCAGTTCTGGGATTTCTCAGGGACTTTCAGCGCTGTCCGAGGGACTTCCGAGGGACTTTCCGCCGCCTAACGCGGCAAGCCCCCGAAAGACCGGAAAGGGCCTCCGATGCAGGTCAGAGGCCCTTTCTCAGGCAAAGCCGCAGGTAGTGGCAGACGAGTCGGGCTGTACGCCGGGTTCTGTCCCCCGGTGTCCTCGCGGGCGCCGGGGTGGCGGCCATCCATCTAGGACCGACGTTGCCGTCGGCCTCGTGCGGTCTACCCGCGGACTCGGGCGGGCAGCCCTCGAACGTCCGCGCAGGAGCACCGAGGCGCTCCCTCTTGACCTTGCTCCGGGTGGGGTTTACCTAGCTGCCCAGGTCACCCTGGGCACTGGTGGTCTCTTACACCACCGTTTCACCCTTACCAGGGGCCGAAGCCCCGGGCGGTCTGCTTTCTGTGGCACTGTCCCGCGGGTCACCCCGGGTGGCCGTTAGCCACCACCCTGCCCTGTGGAGCCCGGACGTTCCTCGGGGAGGTCCCTGAGGATCTCCACGCGGCCGTCCGCCCGGCTCGTCTGCCGTGTCGTCCATGGTACCGGGCGTGGGCCGGGGTTCCGCCCGGTGGTCGGCTCGCCGGGATCGGGAGGGCGCCGGGCTTGACCTTGCCGCGACGTCAACGTCTGTACTGAGGCCATGCGGATCGGAGAACTCGCCGCGGCCGTCGGCGTCAGCACACGGACCGTCCGGCACTACCACCACCTCGGGCTGCTCCCGGAGCCCGACCGACGATCGAACGGATACCGCGACTACGGGCTGCGGCACGCCGTCGCCCTCGCCCGGATCCGGCGGCTGACCGAACTGGGCCTCGGCCTCGCCGAGGTGCGCGACGTGCTCGCCGACGACGCCGGGCGTGAACTCGTCGAAGTACTCGCGGAGTTGGACGACGACCTCGCCCGTCAGGAGGCCGCCGTCCGTGACCGCCGGGCGCGATTGCGCGCGCTGCTTCGGCGGGACCTGCCCGCCGAAGGCCCCGTCTCCCCCGAACTCGCCTCGGTGTTCGCCGGGTTGGGAAGCACCATGGACTCCCCCATGGCCGCCAAGGACCGCGAGGTGCTCGCCCTGATCGAGACCGCGGCACCGCCCGAGGTACGGGACCGGTTGACCAGCTCGCTGGGTGAGGCGTACGGGGAGCCGGACGCCGTGGAGCGGGCGCGGGAGGCGTACGCGCTCCTCGACGCGCTCGTGGCTGCCGAGCCGGACGATCCACGGGTCGAGGAGGCCGCCCGCGCGGTCGTCGCCTGTCTGCCGGGCGGGCTCGTACCACTCGTACCCGAGGAGCACGTCGATCACGGTCGCACCTTCCTCGACGCGCTCTACGCCGATCTGGCACCGGCCCAGGCCGAAGTCCTCCGCCGCGCCCTGCGGTACGCCGCGGAGGACCGCGCATGACGGCCCAGGCACTGGTGGGCGCGCCCGGCACACTGTTGCGCCACGAGCTCAGGCTGCTGGCGAGCATCGTGCTCTGGGCGGCCCGTCGCACCCACGGCACCCGCGAGGGCCACCCGTTCGGGTACGTGCGCGGGCAGGGCGCCCTGCTCCTCGGGCTCGGCTTCGTGTGCGTGGTGGAGACGGTGGGCCTGGCGGTGCTGCTGCGCCCCTGGCCGGTCGCCCACGCCGTCATGCTCGCCCTGGACGTGTACGCCGTACTCATGGTCGTCGGGCTGCACGCGGCCTCGGTGACCCGGCCGCACGTCCTGACCCCCACCGCGCTGCGCCTGCGCCGGGCCACCCAGGTCGATCTGAGCATCCCGCTGGAGCGCATCGCGCGTGTGCGCCGCGAACTGCGCACCACGCACGAGCGGGCCGAGGGCGTCCTGGATCTGCCCGTCGGCGCGCAGACCTCCGTCACGCTCGAACTCACCGAGCCCGTCACCCACGTCCCACTGTTCGGCCGCCCGCGACCGGTCGCCGTCGTCCGCTTCCATACCGACGACGCCGACCGTTTCGTAGCGGCGCTGGGCCACGCCGTACGCTGACGCCGAGTCCCTACCGAAGGAGTACGTGGTGCTGGTCCTGCTGCCCCCGTCCGAGGGCAAGGCGTCCTCCGGTCGCGGCGCCCCGGTGAAGCTGGAGTCGCTGTCCTTGCCGGCGCTGACCGCCGCCCGCGAGGCCGTCCTGGACGAACTGGTCCGGCTGTGCGCGGGCGACGAGGGCACGGCGCGCGCGGTGCTGGGGCTCAGCGAGGGGCTGCGCGGGGAGGTCGCGAAGAACGCCGGACTGCGGACCGCGGGGGCGCGCCCGGCCGGGGAGATCTACACCGGTGTCCTGTACGACGCCCTGGATCTGGCGTCGCTGGACGCGGCGGCCAAGCGGCGGGCGGCGGCGTCCCTGCTGGTGTTCTCCGGGCTGTGGGGCGCGGTCCGGGTGACCGACCGGATCCCCTCGTACCGGTGCTCGATGGGTGTGAAGCTGCCCGGTCTCGGGGCGCTGGGCGCGTACTGGCGTACGCCGATGGCCGCCGCGCTGCCCGAGGCGGCGGGCGACGGGCTGGTGCTGGACCTCAGGTCCGCCGCGTACGCCGCCGCCTGGAAGCCCAAGGGCGAGCCGGCGGAGCGGACGGCGACCGTGCGGGTGTTGCACGCACAGGTCGTGGACGGGGTGGAGAAGCGGTCCGTGGTCAGCCACTTCAACAAGGCGACCAAGGGCCGGATCGTCCGCAGCCTGCTGGCCGAGGGCGTCGCCCCGAAGGACCCGGCGGAGCTGGTGGAGGCGCTGCGGGACCTGGGGTACACGGTGGAGGCCGAGGCGCCCGCCAAGGCGGGGAAGGCGTGGTCGCTGGATGTCGTGGTGAGCGAGATCCACTGACCTCCGCGCACTGACTGTCCTCAGCGCAGGTGCGCCGTCTCGTTGAGGAGGCGGAGACTGGCGTTGCCGTCCGCGTAGTACGCCACCGCCGTCAGCGAGGCCGCGGACAGCTCCATGCGGAACAGCGCCTCGGGGGGCGCGCCGAGGGCGAGTCGTACCAGCGTCTTGATGGGCGTGACGTGCGAGACGAGCAGCACCGTACGGCCCGCGTACGAGGCGAGGAGGGTGTCCCGGGTGGTGGCGACCCGGCGCGCGACGGCCGCGAAGCTCTCGCCGCCTCCGGTGGGTGCGGCCTCCGGGTCGGCCAGCCAGGCGTCCATGTCGTCCGGGTAGCGCTCGCGGACCTCGGCGAACGTGAGCCCCTCCCAGACGCCGAAGTCCGTCTCGCGCAACCCGTCCGCCACGGCCACGTCGAGCCCGAGGCGGGCGGCGACGATGTCGGCGGTCTCACGGCAGCGGGCGAGCGGTGAGGTGACGACCGCCTGGACGGTGCCCCGCGCGGCCAGCACCTCGGCGACGCGTGCGGCCTGGTGGCGGCCGACCTCGGAGAGGGCCGGGTCGGTGCCGCCGCTGCCGGAGAACCGTTTGAGCGGGGTGAGGGGCGTCTCGCCGTGGCGCAGCAGGACGAACGTGGTCGGGGTACCGAGGTCGGGCGGGGCGGCGACGTGCCGGGCGGCGCGCACATCGGCGACGGCACCCTCCGCTGTCCCGGCACGGGCCGGGGCGGAGGAGACGGCCGCTCGTGCCGCGTCGGTGGCGGCGTCGCCCGGTGGTGTGGTCGGCTCGGG
The DNA here is from genome assembly GCF_023887685.1 of Streptomyces macrolidinus. Taxonomy (GTDB): domain Bacteria; phylum Actinomycetota; class Actinomycetes; order Streptomycetales; family Streptomycetaceae; genus Streptomyces; species Streptomyces macrolidinus. Next base: position 4,503 of record NZ_JAMWMR010000023.1, read on the forward strand.
CTCCGGACCCATCCGCTCGGGCTCCGGCCCCACCGGCTCGGACGCGCGGGTCGCGGCCCGCGCGTCCGGTTCCGCGGTCGAGCGGGACGGCTCCCACCGCTCTCCCCGGCTGCCCGCGTCCATCGCCTCGTTGGCCAGTCGGTCCGCGTGCTTGTTCTGCTCGCGCGGGATCCACTCGTAGGTCACCTGCCCGGCGGGGAAGACGGCGGCGGCCTGCAGCGCCAGTGGCTTCATGGCCGGGTGCCTGATCTTCCAGCGGCCGGACATCTGCTCCACGACGAGCTTGGAGTCCATGCGTACGCGTACCCGCGCGTCCGGGTCCAGCTCGTGCGCCGCGCGCAGCCCGGCCAGCAGGCCCCGGTACTCGGCGACGTTGTTGGTGGCGGTGCCGATGAACTCGGCCCGTTCCGCCAGCGTCTGGCCCGTGGCCGCGTCGCACACCACGGAGCCGTAGCCCGCGGGCCCCGGGTTGCCCCGGGAACCGCCGTCGGCCTCGACGATGAACTCCCGCACGCCGCCTGCCCCTTACGCGTCTTACGCCTCTTGGGCCCCGTAGACCTCTTGACCTCTACGCCTCTTACAGGCCGGACTCGGAGGTGCGCACCAGGATGCGGCGGCAGTTCTCGCAGCGGACGACCGTGTCCGGCGCCGCCGCGCGGATCTCGCTCAGCTCGGTGATCGCGAGCTCCTGGCGGCAGCCCTGGCAGGTGCGCTGGTACAGCTTGGCCGCGCCGATGCCGCCCTGCTGCTCGCGCAGCTTGTCGTACAGCTTCAGCAGGTCCGCGGGCACCGAACCCGCGATGACCTCGCGCTCCTTGGTCACCGTCGCGGCCTCGCGGTCGATCTCCCCGAAGGCCGTGTCACGGCGCCCCGTGGCGTCGTCGATCTTCGACTGCACCGAGGCGACCCGCTCGGTCAGCTCGCCGACCCGCTCCTGGGCGGACTCACGGCGTTCCATCACCTCCAGGACGACGTCCTCGAGGTCGCCCTGGCGCTTGGCGAGCGAGGCGATCTCGCGCTGGAGGTTCTCCAGGTCCTTGGGGGAGGTGACGGCGCCGGAGTCGAGGCGCTGCTGGTCGCGGGCGGAGCGCTGACGCACCTGGTCCACGTCCTGCTCCGCCTTGGTCTGCTCGCGGGCGCAGTCGCTCTCCTCGGTCTGCGCGGCCACCAGCAGGTCGCGCAGTTGCGTGAGGTCCTTGGTCAGCGACTCGATCTCGGCGTGCTCGGGCAGGGACTTCCGCTTGTGCGCGAGCTGCTGCAGGCGTACGTCGAGGGCCTGGACGTCGAGAAGTCGGATCTGGTCGGCGGGCGCGGCGTTCAGTTGGGGGCTCCAGAGGCATCGAGAGGGGCGCGCGAAGCGCTCCTTGGAAGGGCGGTGGTGGGCGACGGGTGGGCGGTGGACGCCGCGTGGGCGGTCCAGGGGTCGGTGACCGACCGCGAGACGTGGACGCGAAGGTCCCAGCCATGGCGGTCGGAGATCTCGTCGAGCTGGGCGGCGGCCAGCTCGCACCAGGGCCATTCGGTGGCCCAGTGCGCCGCGTCGAGCAGCGCGAGAGGACTGGGGGTGCGGTCGGCCATGAACTCGGAGGCCGGGTGGTGGCGCAGATCCGCGGTGAGGAAGGCGTCGACACCGGCCGCGCGGACGTCGGCGAACAGGCTGTCGCCGGAGCCGCCGCTGACGGCGATCGTACGGACGACGGCGTCGGGGTCACCGGCGACACGGATGCCCTGCGCGGTGGCGGGCAGGCGTTCGGCGGCGCGGGCGGCCAGTTCGGCGACGGTCAGCGGGTGGTCCAGCTCGCAGACGCGGCCGAGGCCCCGGCGGCCGTCGGGGTCGGTCGGGTCGGGGACGAGGGGGCGCAGGACCCGCAGGCCGAGCGCGCCCGCGAGGGCGTCGCTGACGCCGGGGTCGGCCCGGTCGGCGTTGGTGTGGGCGACGTGCAGGGCGACATCGTTCTTGATGAGCGTGTGCACGACCCGGCCCTTGAAGGTGGACGCCGCCACCGTCGTGGTCCCGCGCAGATAGAGCGGGTGGTGGGTGACCAGCAGGTCCGCGCCCAGCCGCACCGCCTCGTCGGCGATCTCCTGGACGGGGTCGACGGCGAAGAGGACCCGGGAGACCTCCTGGTCGGGGTCGCCGACGACCGTGCCGACCGCGTCCCAGGACTCGGCCAGCTCGGCAGGCCACAGGGTTTCCAGCGCGGCGATGACTTCAGACAGACGGGGCACGGGGAAAAGGCTACCTGGCCCGGGTCCGTGCCCTACCGGGTGACGGCGGAAGCGGCCATTCGGACGGTCCGGGGGGGCGGCCGTGGAGAGGCCGACGGACCTGGGGCGCGTACGGAGAGGGCGTACGCCCCCTGCGTGCAGCACATCCCGGCTCGATTCCTCAGGCGAACGGCGCGACGAACACCCTTATGTGTGAAGTGCTCCCCGGGGGTGCGCCGTCTGTGCGAACGAAAACTAGCTTCGTCGCCGGAGGTGACCGAAAGATGACGGCCTGTGCCTTCATGACCGCTACGGGGAACACGATCGCCACGGGGAACGGGAACGGGGACGAGAACGAACGGGCGGCCCGGCCCGGATGCGTGATCACCGCGGACGGCTCCTACGCGGCGCGGCTCGCCCTGAACGGCGAGTCCTGGTACCCGGAGCGCTGGACCCTGGGCGGCCCGGAACCGTACGCCGTACCGCTGCCCGGCCATCAGCCGGAGGAGCCCGGCCGCACGGAGGTCCAGCCGTTGGCCGACGGCCGGGTGCTGATCCACCGGGTCACGGACGGGCGGCATACGTTCTCGCTGCTGTACCCGACCGGTCCGGGGACCGGCGAACTGGCGCTGGGCACGGTGGAGTGCGCCGGCGAGGAGAGCCTGCTGCGACTGCTGCCGCCCGCGCCGACGGGGGACCGCGCCTACGCGCTCGCGGTGGCCGGGGACACGACGACGGTGTGGCTGCTGACGGGCGGGGAGCACGGGCCCGCACCCGTGGCCCGGGTACCGGCCCGCTGCTCCGGCGGGGTGTGGCTGGATCGTACGGGTCGGCTGCTGGCCCTGGACCGCACTCCGCGGGGCGGTCCCACGAAGTCGGTGGTGGTGGATCTGGCGCGAGGCGGGGAGGTGTCGCCGCTGCTGGAGATCACGGAGGAGAGCGAGGACCGGCTGCTGCTCGCCGACCCCGACAGCGGGCTGGTGCTGATCCGCTCGGACGCGCCCTCGCCGGGTCGAGCGCGGCTGGGCTGGGGGGTGTTGGGGAGCACACTGCCGGTGCGCTTCCCGGAGTGCCTGCGGCTGGACTCCTGTTCCGTGACGCCGTTCGCGATCCAGCCGGGGCAGACGCTGACCCCGGAGAGCTGTGCGGTGGCGCTGCGGATCGACGGGACGGCGGGCCACTGGGTCGGGGTGTGGCGCCCTTCGGAGCGCCGGGTGCAGCACTTCCCGCCGCCTCGGGGATGGTTGGCGGGGGCGGGGCTGTGGACGCGCGAGGGGGAGCTGCGGCTTCCGTTCGCGACGGACACGGTGCGGTGCGGGATCGCGCGGCTGGCGGTGCCACCGCGGGCCGCCGTGCCCGCGCCCGCGACCACGTCCGCGTCCGCGTCCACGTCCGCGTCCACGGTCGCAGAGGAGGCCGCCGAGCGGTCGGACGCCGACTCCGCGGTGCGGCCGGTGCCGTTGCAGCAGGCGCCGCTGCTGGGGCGTACGACGAGCGGCACCGCGCGCGTACGGGTACGCAGACCGCTGAAGGACCCGGCGGACACGTCGGCGCCACCCATGTGTGCCCCGCACATGGGTGCGCCCCACATGTCCGCGCCGCACACGCCCTCGGAACACACACCCCCGGCCCCGCCCCCGGCGCCCCCTCCGGTGGACACCGCGAAGACATCCCCGGCAGACCTGGTGAAACACGCTCCGATCCCCAACGCCCCTGTCATGGCCGCCCGTTAGACTCACCCGGCTGTACGAAGTGATCATATTGACGGGGTGAGTACTTCCGATGAGCGACAACAGCACCGCACTGTCTGCGCCCGCCGAGGCTCAGGAGACCATCGGCCACGGTCGACACCGTGGCCGGACCTCCGCCCAGGACGCAGAAGTGGCCCCCAACGGACGGCACCGCAGGCCGTCCGAGGAGGCAGAACAGGCTGACGTCACCGCGGCCTGACCGTTGCCGCATCACAACCGACCCCGCCCGTCCCACGACGGGCGGGGTCGCTCCGTCTCGATACCGCCAGTTCGAGGCGCGGCTCTACAGGCGTACAGGGCAGGAGAGTTCGACAGTCGTGTCGGCGAGTACCGGCGCGTCGCCCCGGTCCGCCGCGCTCACGGCGACCCGTATCGCACCGTCCCCCCGCCACATACGGATACGCAGCGTCTCGCCCGGGTAGACGACCCCGGTGAACCGCGTGTCGTAGGCGCGGACCCGGTTCACCTCCCCGCCGAGCAGGGTGTCCACGACCGCCTTGAGCGTCATCCCGTACGTGCACAGGCCGTGCAGGACGGGCCGTTCGTACCCCGCGCGCCGGGCGAAGTCGGGGTCGGCGTGCAGGGGGTTGGGGTCTCCGGAGAGGCGGTAGAGGAGGGCCTGGTCCTCGCGGATCGGCCGCTCCACGACCACGTCGGGCTCGCCGAGGGGCGGCGCGGGGCGCGCGGAGGGGCCGCGGTCGCCGCCCCAGCCGCCTTCGCCGCGTACGAAGACCTGCGCCTCGGTGGTCCACAACGGACCGTCGCCGTCGGCGACTTCGGTGCGCATCACGAGGAGGGCGGCCTTGCCCTTGTCGTACACCGCGGTGATCCGGGAGACGGACTCGGCCCTGCCCTCGACCGGGATCGGGCGGTGGATCTCCAGGCGCTGGCCGCCGTGCAGGACGTGGGCGAGATCGACGTCCACGCCGGGCATGGACAGCGCGCTGATCACGCCCGGGGCGCCGCCCCCCGCCACGGTGGCGAAGCTCGGCAGGACATGCAGCCGGGACTCCAGGGTGTAGCGCAGTTCGCCGGGGGCGGTGGCGGGGCGGCCCGCGCCGATGCCGAGGTGGTAGAGCTGAACATCCTTGGCGGTCCAGACGATCTCGGTGATCCGGGGGCCTGCGGCAAGGGCCGTGGCTGCGTCGAGGGGCACGAGGCTCGTGTATAGCCCAGTACCTCCCCTTTGGGAAGGCTCCGGACAGCAGGGCAGCACCTTCCTGACGCTACGTCAGATTCCGCCAGTACATTTGTCCTGCCGTAGTTCGTACAACCGCATCTGCGCAGCGGGCACCAGGACTTCGTAACGTCGTGGCCATGATGAAGAAGACCGGGACACCGTCCGCCGTGTCCTTCACAGGGGCGGTCAAGACCTACGGCACCGTGCGTGCCGTCGACGGCGTCGATCTGCGGATCGCGCGCGGCGAGACCGTCGCGCTGCTGGGCCGCAACGGCGCCGGGAAGTCCACGACGATCTCCCTCCTGCTCGGGCTGACCGAACCCGAGGCGGGCACGGTGGAGTTGTTCGGCGTGGCTCCCGAACGGGCCGTGCGCGCGGGCCGGGTGGGCGCCATGCTGCAGGAGGCACGGGCGGTGCCCCGGGTCACGGTCCGCGAGCTGGTCTCCTTCGTGGCCGGCCGCTATCCCTCCCCGATGCCGGTCGCGCAGGCCCTCGAACTGGCCGGGATCGCCGAACTGGCCGGGCGGCGGGTGGACCGGCTCTCCGGCGGGCAGACGCAGCGCGTGCGGTTCGCGGTCGCGCTCGCCGGGAACCCCTCGCTGATCGTCCTGGACGAGCCCACCGCCGCCCTCGACGTCGAGGCGCGGCGCGCCTTCTGGGACTCCATGCGGGCCTACGCGCGCCGTGGTCACACCGTCCTGTTCTCCACGCACTACCTGGAGGAGGCCGACGCGCACGCCGACCGCATCCTGGTCATCGACCGCGGCCGGATCGTCGCGGACGGCACGGGGGAGCAGCTCAGGCGGGCGGCGGGCGGCAATCTGGTCTCCTTCGACCTGGCCGGTCGCGGCACCGAGGGCCTGACCCTGCTGCCCGGCGTGCGCTCGCTGGAGGTACGCGGCGAGCGGGCGCTGCTGCGTACGGACGACTCCGACGCCGCGGTGATCGCCCTCGCCGAACTCGGCGCGATACGCGGCCTGGAGGTCGCCCCGGCGTCGCTGGACGACGCGTTCCTGGCGCTGACCTCGCGCACGAGGAAGACGGTGTGATGTTCGACTACCTGCTGCTGGAAGTACGCCGGACCCTGCGCGACGTGGGCTTCGTGATCGGCGGGGTCGCGATGCCGGTGATGATGTACCTGCTGTTCACCAACCTCGGGGAGAACAGCGGCGGTTGGAAGGCCGCGTCCATGGTGGGCATGGCCGCGTACGGCGCGGTCGGCTCGGCCCTCAACACCGGCGGCGGGGTCGCCGAGGACCGGGCGATCGGCTGGCTGCGGCAGCTCAGGGTGACACCGATGACGCCGCGGCAGGTCGTCGCCGGGCGGGCGCTGACCGGTTCGGTGACCGTGCTGCCCGCGATCGTCGCGGTGCTCGCGGCGGGCGGTCTCGTCAACGGTGTACGGCTGGCGGCCTGGCAGTGGGGGGCGATCGCGCTACTGCTCTGGCTCGGCTCGGTTCCCTTCACCCTGCTCGGCCTCGGCAACGGCTACCGGCTGACCGCGCAGACCACCGGCGTGGCGAACATGACGTGCAACCTGGGGCTGTCGGTCCTCGGCGGCCTGTGGTTCCCGGTCACGCTCTTCCCGGGCTGGCTGCGCGCGGTGTCGGCGTTCACCCCGACACACGGCTTCGCCCGGCTCGGCACGGCGATCGTCGAGGGCCACGCCCCGGCGGCGAGTGCCGTCCTCGTCCTGGCGGTCTGGCTGCTGGCGTTCGGGTCGTACGCCGCGCTGTCGTACCGCCGGCACGCCGGAAACGTCTGACCTCTCCGATTGATCTCTCCGACCGACCGCTCTGTTCGCTCTGTTCGCTCTGTTCGCTCTGTTCGCTCTGTTCGAAAGGCACGGAACATGTCCTGCGTGCGAAGGGTGTCGCGTCACTGGGCCGAGTGGCGGCTGACTCGCCGGGCGTGGAAGGCGGACTACGCACGGGTCAAGGACGGCTACAGGGCGGCCCGGAAGGCCGGGAAGGCCGGGAAGGCGCACGAGGAGCCGGGCCCGCCGCCCAACGGCTTCGCCCTGCTCCCCTGGCTGCTGATGGGGATGGGCTCCTTCTCCAACCTCCTCCAGGGCGAGACCCCGAACCCGTGGGTCGGCGCCATCGGGTTGCTCGTCTTCAACTCCCTCTACGTCTATGTGGCGTTCCGTGTCTTCTGCAAGCAGACCCGCGAGGCGACCTCCACGCGGGCGGCGCTCGCCGTGATGGGCCTGGTGACCTTGGCCCTGGCCATCGGATACGGCGGCAACTGGCTGCTGTTCTTCCCGCTGCTCGGCCTCGCGACCGGCGCGACCCTGCGCGGCCCGTGGCTGGCCAGGCTGAGCCTCGGTCTCAGCGCGGTCGCCGGGGTCGTCGCCGGATTCCACGAGGGCTCGGACGCGATCACCATCGTGTACGGCACGTTCCTGTCGACGACGGTGACCGCGGCGATCCTCGGACTGTCCGAGGCCGTACGCGAACTACGCGCCGCCCGCGAGGAGTTGGCCCGGCGCGCGGTCGAGAAGGAGCGGCTGCGCTTCTCCCGCGACCTGCACGATCTGCTGGGCCACACGCTCTCCGTCATCGTCGTGAAGTCGGAGGCGGCCCGCCGTCTGGCGCCCCGCGACCTGGAGGCGGCTCTGGTCCAGGTCACCGATATCGAGTCCGTCGGCCGCCAGGCGCTCACCGAGATCCGCGAGGCGGTCACGGGCTACCGCGAGGGCAGCCTGACCACGGAGCTGGACGGCGCCCGCTCGGCCCTGACGGCCGCCGGTATCGAACCCGTCGTCCGCCGCTCGGGCCCGCCCCTGGTGCCCCGGACGGAGGCGCTGCTCGGCTGGGTGGTCCGCGAGGCGGTCACCAACGCCGTACGGCACAGCGGCGCGACCCGCTGCGAGATCACCCTCGGCGGCACCCCCGAACAGGTCCGGCTGACCGTCACCGACAACGGGACCGGCGCCCCCACCACCCCGCGCCCCCAGGGCATCGGCGGCACCGGCCTGAAGGGCCTGACCGAACGCCTGGCGACAGCGGGCGGCTCCCTGCGCGCCGGTCCGGCACCCCGCGGCGGCTTCACGGTCACCGCCGAACTCCCGGTGGAACAGGAACCCCGTGCGGCGGGAGCCGAACCGTACTTCGGAGCTACTTCTTGATCTCCGAGAGGCAGAGCGTCAGCACCGTGATGTGGCGCCGCGTCTCCGTGTACTTGAGTTGGCCCGGCTTGCAGTCCTCGGCGGAGCCGTTGGACTCGACCCGGTAGGTGGCCGCGCTGTCGGAGCAGTCGACCTTCTCCAGTTCGTCGTCGCCGTTCCCCGTCTTCTTCATGCAGTCGCCGACCGAGGCGGTGTACTGGCTGTTGCTGGGCGTGGTGGGCTCGTCCTTCTTGACGAAGTACCAGACGCCCGCAACGACGAGGGCGATCACGACCGCTACGGCCTTGATCAGCTTCTGCCGTCCGGCGAGACCACCACCACCGCCCGACGGCGGGCGCGGCGCCGGTGGCTGCTGTCCGTAGGGCTGTTGGCCGTACGGCTGTTGCCCATAGGGAGCCTGGTGCTGCGGGTGCGGCTGATGCGGTTGGCCGTAGGCCTGGTAGCCACCCTGGGGCGGCTGAGGCGTGGACACGTAGTCCCTCTCTCTGTCTTGCGTACACACATCGACGTGACGGGCTCGGGCCGCTCCGGAACCTGGCGGCTGCAACCTGGTGGCTGCCGAAACGGCCGCATACATGAAGCGCTGCGCCGCTCCCGGCATCACGCCCGCGGGAATCGAGCGGCGCAACGCGCCCTCGTCCCGCACCGCACACTCATCGGCTGTATCCCCGTTCGTCGCCCTCGCGCTCCTTCCCTTCCTGAAGCGCGGGGCGCTGCGCGACGGCGGTGCCACCGCGCAGGCCCTGCGGATACTACTGACTGATCCCCCTCGTTGATCGTCCCCACGGCGTAACAACCGTGCCACAGCCGGACTTGGCGACACATCGAGAGCACGTGCCGCGCTCGGACCGGCCACCCGCGCCCGGTCTATAGCCTGTCCCCCGTGAACGAGATGCCGCAGGAGCACCGCCGCCCCGCACGGTGTACAAGAGTTCTGCTCGCCGAGGACCAGGGGATGATGCGCGGCGCCCTCGCCCTGCTGCTCGGTATGGAGGCGGACCTGGAGGTCGTCGCCCAGGTCTCGGCGGGCGACGCCATCGTGGACGCGGCGCTGATCCACCGCCCGGACGTGGCCCTGCTGGACATCGAACTGCCGGGCATGAGCGGCCTGGACGCGGCGGCCGAGCTGCGCGAACAGGTCCCGGACTGCCGGGTGTTGATCCTGACCACCTTCGGCCGGCCCGGCTATCTGCGCCGTGCCATGGACGCGGGCGCCGCCGGGTTCCTGGTCAAGGACGGGCCGGTGGAGGAACTCGCCCAGGCGATCCGGCGGGTGCTCACCGGCGAGACGGTCGTGGACCCGGTGCTGGCCGCCGCCGCGCTGAGCGCCGGACCCAACCCCCTCACCGCCCGTGAGTGCGACGTGCTGAAGGCCTCGGTGGACGGGGCGACGGTCGCCGACATCGCCGCCCGGCTGCATCTCTCCGAGTCCACCGTCCGCAACTACCTCTCCTCCGCCATCGGCAAGACGGGCACCCGCAACCGCACGGAGGCCGTACGGGAAGCCCGGCAGCAAGGGTGGTTGTAGCGGGACGCCGCCCCCCGTGGCCCGCGCCCTACTTCACCACCTCCGCGCTCTCGAACCCCGTCTCGCTCGGGGCCAGGCACACGAACCAGTTCACCGGAGTACCGGCCGCCGGGCGGATCACCCCTTGGCCTCTCGTGTCGTCGGAGGCGTCGAACGCCTTGCGGGCCACCGAGGTCGTACCGTCCTGCCACTTGCACATGACCTCACGGGCGCCCTTGCCGACCCGGCCGACGACCAGGCGTTCGGGGCCGGCGGCGCCGGGCTCCAAGGGGGCCGACTCGGCCTCGAAGCCGTCCTTCACGGGGTCCATCTTCTTGACCGTGTCGAACGTGATCACCAACGACTTGCCGCCGATGCTCCGGCCCACGAAGTACGAGGTCTTGCCGACCAGGTCGGCCGCCTGCCGCACCGTGGGCTCCTCCTCCACCGCGCGCATGGCGTCGAGTTGGCGCCGCGCCTCGCTCTCGTCGCGCGGCACGCCCCATACGTCGATATAGACCTGCCATGTCCTGCCCTGGTCCGTTCCGGTCGCCAGCGTGGTGCGCTGCGGCGCGTACACATGCCGCTCCTCCGGCGAGACCGGCGCGGTCGGCCGGGTCGCCACCGGGGCCACCCGGTCCCCGTCCCCGCCCGGCAGGCCCGCCAGGGCGAGCGTGGCGCCCGTGGAGCCGCAGAGCACCAGCGCCGTGGCCGCCGCGACGGCCAGGCGGCGGGCCCTGCGACGGCGACCGCCCCGGATCACCGCCTGGTAGGGAGCTATGCCGATCTCGACCTCGTCCGCGGCGTCGGCCAGCAGGAGGGCGATGTCCTTGTGCGTCATGTCGTGGTTCTCCCGGTCCGCGCTCATCACCGTCGCCCTCCCTCGCTCACCATCTCGGCCAGTCCGGGTATGGCGCGGAGTTTCGCGATCCCCTTGGCCGCATTGCTCTTCACCGTGCCCACCGAGCAGCCCATCGCCTCGGCCGTCTGCGTCTCGGTCAGGTCCTCCCAGTACCGCAGGACCACCGCCTCCCGCTGGCGCGGCGGCAGTTGGGCCAGCGCCTTCAGCAGGGCGCTGCGGTCGTCGGCCTGGGCGATGCGGTCACCGGTGTCCGCCACCTCGCGCACCAGGCCCGAGTCGTCCCTCGGTGCGAGGAACTCCTTGAGCCGTCTGCGGTGTCTGCGCGCATGCGCGTTGATCATCACGCGGCGTACGTACGCCTCCGGGTCGTCGGCCGAACCGATCTTGCGCCAGGCCACATAGACCTGTTCCAGCGTCGACTGGACGAGGTCCTCCGCGGCGTGCTGCTCCCCCGTGAGGAGAAATGCCGTGCGCATCAACCGCGGCCAGCGGCCGATGACGAAGCTCTGGAACTCCGTGTCCCGAGCCTGCTTCCGATCCCCCATGGGCACCTCCCTTGATGTCAAAAGGAGTCCATGAGTCCAGCGGACCGTTGCCTCATCGAGCGGAATTCGTGGAATTCTTCCGCGGCAGCCACACCAGCACCAGTACGGCCGCCACCAGCAGCACGCATCCGCTCACCCGGAACGCCTGCGCGTACCCCTCCGTCAGGGCCTCGGCCGTCCCGCGTCCGCCCGTGCGCGACGCCGCGATCGTCGTCATGATCGCGAGGCCGAGCGAACCGCCGATCGTGCGCGAGGTGTTGACCAGACCCGACACCAGACCGGCGTCCTCCGGCGCCGCCCCGGAGGTGGCGAGCGACGCGAGCGGGGTCATCGACAGGCCGCCGCCCAGCATCATCAGGATCCCCGGGAACATGATCGCCGTCAGATAGCCGCCGTCCGCCGTCATGGTCGACTGCCACCCGAACCCGGCCGCCGAGACGAGGATCCCGAGCACCGTCACGTTGCGCGCGCCCACGATCCGCATGACCCGCGGCGCGGCCTTGGAGCCGAGCACCACGGCCAGCGAGCTGGGTATCAGCGCGACTCCGGCCTCCAGCGGCGAGTAGCCGAGCACGTTCTGCGCGTACAGCGTCATGAAGAACCACATGCAGAACATCGCCGAACCGGAGACGAACATGGCCGCGTTCGCCGAGGCCACCGACCGCACCCGCAGCAGCCCGAGCGGCATCAGCGGGGCCTTCGTCCGCGCCTCGACGAGCAGGAACAGCGCGATCAGGACGAGCCCGGCGCACAGGGGGGCCAGGGTCGTCGGCGAGGTCCAGCCGCCCGCCTCCGTCTGCATGATCCCGTACGCGAGCGTGGCCAGGCCCGCCGTCACCAGCAGCGCTCCGGGCAGGTCGAGCCGTCGTCCGTCCCCGGCGCGGCTCTCGGTCAGCCAGCGTGCCGCCCCGGCCAGGACGACCACGCCGATCGGCACGTTGATGAGGAGCACCCAGCGCCACGACAGCCCCTCGACCAGCACGCCGCCGACGAGCCCGCCCGCCGCGCCGCCGCCCGCGCCGACCGCGGTCCAGGTCGCGATGGCGCGCGCCCGTGCGGCGCCTTCCGGTACCGCCGCGGTGAGCAGCGTCAGGGTCGAGGGCGCGAGCACGGCCGCGCCCAGGCCCTGCACTCCGCGCGCGGCGAGTATCTGCCAGCCCTGCTGGGCCAGTCCGCCGCCCAGCGAGGCCAGGGTGAACAGGGCGAGCCCCACCAGGAACATCCGCTTGCGCCCGTACAGGTCTCCGGCGCGTCCCCCGAACATCAGGAAGCCGGCGAAGGCGATCGCGTACGCGTTGACGACCCACTGCAGCCCCGACGCGCTCAGCGCCAGGTCCGTCCGCATCGACGGAAGTGCCACGTTGACGACGGAGACGTCCAGCACGACGAGGAACTGTCCGGCGCACGCGAGCGCGACCACCAACCAGGTGGCCGGTGACGCGGTACGGCGGCTTGTGAGGGTGTCTTGGGCTGTTCGCAGCATGAGGGCCATGGTCCCAACCCGAACGTGTGCCCCGCATCGGGATTTCGGCCCGGTGGCCCCCGCCCTCGGACGTACGACCCTGGTCCGGCCCGGGTCCGTCCCGAGTCCTTCCCGGGGCCTTCCTGGGCCTTTGCCGGGTGCTCCCCAGGGCTGTCCGGATGCCGAGCCCATCTGATGGCACATCAGTTCGCCATCAGATGGTCAAGGATTCGTTAGGAAGTCGAAGCAACGGAATAGATGCCCGAGCAGACGGAGTTGACCCGAATCCCGGTCCCGCGCAGACCATGCCCGTTCCTTGCCAACTCCCTTTCGCACTCCTTCTGTTCTCGACCGGAGGCCTCCACACATGACGCACATACCGACCGACCGTCCTGCTCCAGGGCGGCCGGGCGCGATCGTGCCCGTGCTCGCGTTCGCGGGCATCGTCGTCGCGGTGATGCAGACCCTGCTCGTCCCTGTCATCAAGGATCTGCCCGCGCTCCTGAGCACCTCCCCCTCCGACGCGACCTGGGTCATGACCTCCACCCTGCTCTCGGGCGCGGTGGCCACGCCCGTCATGGGCCGCCTCGGAGACCTCTACGGCAAGCGGCGGATGCTGCTCGCCAGCCTGGCCGTGATGGTGACCGGCGCGCTGGTCAGTGGCTTCACCGACACCCTGATCCCGATGATCGTCGGGCGTACGCTCCAGGGCTTCGCGATGGGCGCGATCCCGCTCGGCATCGGCCTGATGCGCGACCTGCTGCCCCGCGAGCGGCTCGGCTCGGCGATGGCCCTGATGAGTTCGTCGATCGGCGTCGGCGGCGGACTCGCGTTGCCGTCCGCGGCCATGGTCGCCCAACACGCCGACTGGCACGCCCTGTTCTTCGGTGCCGCGGGACTCGGCGTCGCCTCCATCGTGCTCACCCTGCTCGTCGTACCGGAGTCCGCGACGCGCGCCGAGGGCTCGTTCGATCTGCTCGGCGCGCTCGGCCTGTCCGCCGGACTGGTCCTGCTTCTGCTGCCGGTCTCCAAGGGCAGCGACTGGGGCTGGGCGTCCGGCACCACGCTCGGCATGTTCGCCGCCGCCGCCGCCGTCCTCGTCCTGTGGGGCGTGCTCGAACTGCGCCTTCCCGCACCGCTGGTCGACCTGCGCACCACCGTCCGCCGCGAGGTGCTGCTCACCAACCTCGCCTCGATCATGGTCGGCGTCTCGTTCTACGTCGTCTCGCTCGTCCTGCCCCAACTGCTCCAACTGCCCACCGCCACCGGCTACGGGCTCGGCCGCTCCATGGTCGTCGCGGGCCTGTGCGTGGCACCGCTGGGCCTGACGATGATGTTCACCGCCCCGCTCTACGCCCGGCTGTCCGCCCGCTACGGCCCGAAGCTCACCCTCATCACCGGCCTGCTGATCATCGCGGTCGGCTACGGCGCCGGACTCGGCCTGATGAACGCCGCCTGGCAGACGGTGGTCACCTCGGTGCTGCTCGGCGCGGGCATCGGCCTCGCCTACTCCTCGCTGCCCGCGCTGATCATCGGCGCGGTCCCGGCCTCGGAGACCGGCGCGGCCACCGGCCTCAACACCCTGATGCGGTCGATCGGCACCTCGGTCTCCAGCGCCGTCGTCGGCATGGTCCTCGCCGACACCGCCCACCAGACGCACGGGCTCGCGATCCCCACCATGCACGGCTTCCGCGTCTCCTTCCTGATCGCGACGGCCGCGGTGGCGCTCGGCCTGCTCGCCGCGCTGTTCCTGCCCGGTCAACGCCCCTCGGCCGCCCCGCGGTTGCACGCGAGCAGCGAGGAGGACGCCAACCTGGTGCGCGCCCATCAGGCGCTGCGCGGCTCCCACGGCCGGGTCCTGGAGGACGAGGACGGCCGCTACACGGCGGCCGTCCCGGAGAAGGGCGCCTAAGGGCTGTCGGCGAGACGGTCCCCGCCTGACCAGGGTCCCGCAGCCCTCTGCGGGACCCTGGTCACCTGCGCGTCGGCAGCGTGCGGCAGCATGGGGCGCCCACGGATACGTACGACCGGAAGGACCCCATGCCCGCGGCACCCTCATCGGAGATCCTGGCCGCCTTCGAGGCCGCGAAGGGGTTCATGCCCCTGCGGGAAGGGCTCGCGCTGTACGAGGCCGCCGTCGAGGCGGGGCGGCTCGGGCTGCCCCTGATGGAGGTCGGCACGTACTGCGGGCGTTCCACGATCCTGCTCGCGGACGCGGCCCGCGGCGCGGGCGTCACCGCGCTCACGGTCGACCACCACCGCGGCAGCGAGGAGCAGCAGCCTGGCTGGGAGTACCACGATCCGCAGACGGTCGACCCCGAGGTCGGTCTGATGGACACGCTGCCCACCTTCCGGCGCACGCTGCACCGGGCGGGTCTGGAGGAGCACGTGGTCGCGCTCGTCGGCCGCTCGCCGCAGATCGCGGCGCTGTGGGGGACGCCGCTCGGCCTCGTGTTCATCGACGGCGGCCACACCGACGAGCACGCGAACGCCGACTACGAGGGCTGGGCCCCCCATGTCGCCGAGGGCGGGCTGCTGGTCATCCACGACGTCTTCCCGGAACCGGAGGACGAGTTCACCGGGCAGGCCCCGTACCGCGTGTATCTCAAGGCACTCGAGTCCGGCGCGTTCACGGAGATCTCGGTGACCGACTCCCTGCGCGTCCTGCGGCGAACGGAAGCGGGAGGGTGACGGCGCCGTTAGGGTCGCTGTCATGTCGTACGTAGGTCCGGACTTCGATCCCCCCGAGCCGCGCCGTTCCCGGCGACGGCCGCTGACGTTCACGGTCGCCGCGCTGGTGCCGACGGCGCTGGTCGGCTGGCTGGTCTACACGGCGGTGGCCGACACCGGCGGCGGACCGGCCGACGCGGCGCCCGCCACGGCCTCCTCGGCGTCCCCCTCGGCCACGCATCCCTCGGCGGCCCCGTCGGCCACGGCCTCCCCGACGGCCCACGGCGAGTCGTCGAAGGCGTCCTCCTCCCCGACCTCGCGCGCCGCCGCGTCCGGCCCCCTCAAGGGCAAGGTCGTCGTGATCGACCCGGGACACAACCCCGGCAACTTCCGGCACCCCAGCGAGATCAACCGCAAGGTGAACATCGGCACCAACTCCAAGGAGTGCGACACCACGGGGACCGCCACCGACTCCGGTTACCCGGAAGCCGAGTTCACCCTGGCGCTGGCGCGCCGACTGCGCCCGCTGCTCCAACAGCAGGGCATCACGGTGAAGTTCACCCAGGACGGCGACCGTCCGTGGGGCCCGTGTGTGACCGAGCGGGCGCGGATCGGCAACGAGGCCCACGCGGACGCGGCGATCTCCCTGCACGCGGACGGCGCTCCGGCCGGTGACCGCGGCTTCCATGTCATCCTCCCGGCCGCGGTGCACGCGGGCGGCGCGGACACCCGTCCGATCGCCGCCCGTTCCCGTGACCTCGGCGAGCGCGTCGCGGGCAACTTCCTCCGTGTCACCGGCAGCGCGCCGTCCAACTACCTCGGCAACGGCACCGGACTGGTGGTGCGCGGGGATCTCGGTGGTCTCAATCTGTCAACAGTTCCGAAGGTGTTCATCGAGTGCGGCAACATGCGTGACAGCACGGACGCGTCCCGGCTGACCAGCGAAGACTGGCAACAGAAGGCGGCACGGGGGATCTCTGAGGGAATCGTGAGTTTCTTGCGCGGGAAGTGATCACCCGCCCGAACCCGGCGGACATCGGAGCCGGACGGACGATAGTGTCGTTCGTACGATGAGGGGCCACCCCCGCGCTTACCACCACGGCCCTCGGGGCACCAGGGTGACAGCGACGCCTCCAACGACGACGAGACGACAGACGAAGGACCCGAAGTGAATATGCGCTCCCTCACTAGAGGCGACGGCGTGGTGATCGGAGCAGCGGTACTGCTGTTCATCGCGTCGTTCCTCGATACCTTTGACGGATCCGGCAGCGATGTCCCCAACGCCTGGGACAATCTCGGCCTGGTGATGGGCATGTACGTCGGCGGCATTGTCGGCGCGGCCTTGATCGTCGTCGCACGAGCTCTTCCGCAGCCGCGCAAGGTCGTGGGGCTCGACCTCGGTCAACTCGGCGTCGCCCTGACGGTCTTCGCCGCGTGGACGTCGTTCTGGACGATCATCGACCCCCTGGGCGCGTTCAGCGACGCCTTCACCAAGGTGGGCGCGGGTTCGGGCCTCATCCTCGGACTCATCGCCGCGCTCGTCCTGGCCGGTGCCGCCATCGCCACGCCGATGGTGCCCGCCCTCCAGGCCGCCCTCGTCCCGGCCGGACCGCGGCCCGTGACCGCGCAGCCCTACGGCGCGCAGCCGCAGGGTGGTTACGGCTACCCGGGCGCCCAGCAGCAGCCCTTCGGCGGCCAGCCGCAGCAGGGGCAGCCGTTCGGCGGGGAGCCGCAGCAGGCGCAGCCGCAGCCGGACGCGTCGATCGGCGGGCCGGCGCAGCAGGCCCAGCAGCAGGCCCCGGCCGGGGACTTCTCCCCGTTCTGGTTCGCCGTGCCGGTGCCGCGTCCGCTGTACGCGGAGGACGGCTCGGCCACGCAGATCGCCGAACTCGCGCCGGGTACCTGGTACTTGGCGGTCGAGCAGCGCGGTCCCGCGCTGGTGGCGCAGACGCAGGACGGCCGCCGCGGTGTGCTCCAGGACGCGAGCGGCATCCAGCGCGGCTGAACTGGCTCGATCCGTACGGCCCCTCGCCCTTGCTGGGCGGGGGGCCGTTGCCGTACGGCGTCAACGGTGGTCAGCCCGCGGCGAGTTGGGACTCGGTCGGGACCATGACGCGGATGTGGGCGTCCGCGCGGCTGCCCACGCCCCGTACCTTGCCGATGGTCTTGTCGAAGGTGCGTATCGCGGACTCGTCGCCCGCGCGCAGCTTGGCCGGAAGGTCCTTCAGCCGCTCCAGCTCGGGGAGAAGCGGGGCGAGGTCCTCGACGAGTTCGGGGTCGCCCTGGGCGTTGCGCTGGAGCGTCTTGAGCTTGTTGTACGCGAAGGTGCCCGCGAGGCCCGCCTTGTCGAGCGCGGCGGCCCGCCCCTGGGCGCCCTTGTCGAACACGCCGTCCTTCCAGGGCTTCACGATCCACCGGTACGCCGCCCCGGCCGCGAGCCCGGCGGTCGCCGCGAAGCGGGCTCTGGCGAAGTCCTCCCGCTCGTCCTGGGTGGTCGGGGACGGGGTCGGGGCCGTGATGTACACGGCGGCCTCTTCCGCGGCACTGCCACTGCCACAGGCGGTGGCACCGACGGACACGGTGCAGGTGAGGGCGAGCGCCGGGGCGAGGCGCCGTATCGGGTGCGGCACGGGATCCTCCGGGGTCGAAGAAGGGCTCGGTTCTCCCGGCGACGGGGAGAACGCGGAGACACGAGCAGCCTCGCCCGTCCCGGCCCCGCGCACCGCCGGGACGGAGCCGTTCGGGTGACCCGCCCAGGCCCCGCCCTCGAGGAACCGCCGCGACCCGCCCCGGCTCAGCCGTGTCGGCGTGCTAACCGCAGCAGTCCGGTTCCAGTCCCACCGGCAGGCGTTCGCCGCCGAAGACCGCGCAGGTCGGCTCGTGGCCGCCGAGGGCCGCCACCGCGAGCAGGAGCGAGCCCGCCGTCCACGTGGTGAGTTCCCGGGGCCAGATCACCTGGTCCTCGAAGACGTACCCGGTCCAGTACAGCCCTGTCTCCGGATCGCGCAGGTGCTGGATCGACTGGAGGATCTCCAGCGCGCGGTCGGACTCGCCCACCGCCCAGAGCGCCAGGGCGAGTTCGGCCGACTCGCCGCCGGTCACCCAGGGGTTGGGAACGACACAGCGCACACCGAGGCCGGGCACCACGAAGCGGTCCCAGTCGGCCTCGATGCGCTCCTTGGCCTCGGCACCCGTGAGGGCGCCGCCGAGCACCGGGTAGTACCAGTCCATCGAGTAGCGGTCCTTGTCCAGGAACCGCTCGGGGTGCCGGCGTATCGCGTGCCGCAGCGCGCCCGCCGCCACCTCCCAGTCCGGCTGCGGCTCCTCGCGCTGCTCGGCGACGGCCAGCGCGCAGCGCAGCGCGTGGTGGATGGAGGAGCTGCCGGTCAGCAGCGCGTCGGCCGTGGCCGTGCCGTCGTCCTCGCGCTTCCAGCCGATCTGCCCGCCGGTCTGCTGGAGCAGCAGCACGAACTCGACGGCGGCGTACACCGTCGGCCACATCCGGTCCAGGAAGGTGTCGTCGCCGGTGGCCAGGTAGTGATGCCACACCCCGACGGCCACGTAGGCCACGAAGTTGGTCTCCCGGCCGCGGTCGGTGACCGCCTCCGGGTCGCCGTCGGTGTAGGCCGCGTACCAGGAGCCGTCCCCGTTCTGGTGACGGGCCAGCCACGCGTACGCGCGCTCGGCCGCCGTGTGCTCACCGGCCGCGTCCAGCGCCATGGCCGCCTCGACGTGGTCCCACGGGTCGAGGTGGTGGCCGCGGAACCACGGGATGGCACCGTCCTCCCGCTGGACGGCGAGGATGCCGCGAACGGTCGCGGCGGCCTGCTCGGCGGTGAGGACCCCGGGCAGGACGAGATGGTCTGTCCGGGGAGTGGTCACGTGGCGTCCGCCTCGGGGAGACGGGGCTGGTGGGGCTTGGTCGCGTACGCCACGAAGCTCTTGCCGACGAGCGGGTTCAGCGCCCGCTCGGTGACCCGGGTGGCCAGCGGCTTCTTCATGATGTCCCAGACCAGGAGCTTGTGGTACGCGCGCACCGGCAGCGCCTTGTCGTTGTCGACGCCGAAGGCGCACTTCAGCCACCAGTACGGCGAGTGCAGCGCGTGCGCGTGGTGGCTGCCGTACGGGCGCAGTCCGGCCTCGCGCATCTTGGCCAGCAGTTCGTCCGCCTTGTAGATGCGGATGTGGCCGCCCTCGACCTCGTGGTAGGCGTCGGACAGGGCCCAGCAGATCTTCTCGGGGCCGTAGCGCGGGACGGTGACGGCGATGCGCCCGCCCGGCTTGAGCACCCGGACCATCTCGGCGAGGACGCTCTTGTCGTCGGGGATGTGCTCCATGACCTCGGAGATGATCACCACGTCGAAGGAGTCGTCGGGGAAGGGCAGCGCGAGGGCGTCGCCCTGCAGGGCGGTCGCGGTGGCGCCCGCCGGTGCCTCGCCCTCCTCCTTCATCGCCGCGAACCACTTGGCGACCTCGCGGATCTCCTCGACGTTCTGGTCGAGGGCCACCACCTGGGCACCGCGCCGGTAACACTCGAAGGCGTGGCGGCCGGCCCCACAGCCGAGGTCCAGGACACGGTCGCCCGGGGCGAGCGGGAACCGGGAGAAGTCGACGGTCAGCACGTGGCCCTGCTTTCGGAATCGGGTACGACGAACTCTTCGGCGGCGACTGCTTCGTTCGCGGACGCGCTACCGGCCGGGACCGCGACGGGGCCGGGCGCGACCGCGCTCTTCGCCACGGGGCGGGCGGGGCGGGCGATCGCCTCGCGGTACCGGGCCACCGTTCCCTCGGCGGCGCGGGCCCAGGTGAAGTGGCGCAGCACGCGCTCCCGCCCGGCCACGCCGAGCCGCGTCCGCAGCTCCGGGTCGCCGAGGAGCCGGGTCAGCGCGGCGGCCAGGGCTCCGGCGTCGCCCGGCGGCACCGCCAGACACGTCTCGCCGTCGGGCCCGGCGACCTCCGGTACGGCACCGCCGGTCGTGGCCACCAGCGGCGTACCGGCCGCCATGGCCTCGGCGGCGGGCAGCGAGAACCCTTCGTAGAGCGAGGGCACGCACGCCACCTCGGCCGAGCGCACCAGGTCGACCAACTCCGCGTCGGAGATGCCCTTCACGAACTCGACGGCGGCTTCCAGCCCGTACCGCTCGATCGCCTGCGCGACCGGGCCTTCCTGCGGGCGCTTGCCGACGACGACGAGATGCGCGCCGGGGTGCTCGGTGCGCACCTTCGCGAGCGCCTCGATCAGATACACCAGGCCCTTGAGGGGGACATCCGCGCTGGACGTGGTCACGATCCGGCCGGGCACGCGCGGCACCGAGGGGTCCGGCGAGAAGAGGTCGGTGTCGGCGCCGATGTGCACGACATGGACGCGGTCCCGGGAGACGCCCAGGTGGTCGACGATCTCCTGGCGGGAGGTCCCCGAGACGGTGAGCACGGACGGCAGTCGGCGCGCCACCCGCTTCTGCATGCGCGTGAACGCGTACCAGCGTCGTACGGACGCGCGGCGCTGCCAGGTCGGGGCCGCGTCCAGCTCCAACTGCCGGTCCACGGTGATGGGGTGGTGGATGGTGGTCACCAGGGGTGCGCCGACATCGCCCAACAGCCCGTATCCGAGCGTCTGGTTGTCGTGCACGATGTCGAACTCGCCGCGCCGGGCGCGCAGATGGCGGCGGGCGCGCAGGGAGAACGTCAGCGGCTCGGGGAAGCCGCCGGTCCACATGGTCGCGACTTCCAGCGCGTCGACCCAGTCGCGGTACTCCTCGCGCCCCGGGGTGCGAAAGGGGTCGGGCTGGCGGTAGAGGTCGAGGCTGGGGAGTTCGGTGAGGGAGAGCCCCTCGAGGCCCTCGCCCTCGTCGAGTACGGGGTAGGGCTGCGCGCCTATGACTTCGACCTGGTGGCCGAGGCGGGCCAACTCGCGTGAGAGATGGCGTACGTAGACGCCTTGACCGCCGCAGAAGGGATTGCCCTTGTAGGTGAGGAGTGCGATGCGCAACGGCCGGTAGCCGTCGGCGGCCAAGTCCTCCTGGGAACCCGCCTCCTTGCCCTCAGCGGTCACTTCGGCCCCTTCTCCCTGCCGTTCCCGCGAGGTTACGCCGGACGGTAATCTAGAACAAGTTTCAGACTTGGTCGTTCAGAGGCTTCGAATCTACCGGCAGGTAAGGAGACCGTGAGCAGGCGGATCAGGTGATTCACGCCACGGCGAGGGCCCTGCCATGCTGTGCGACCACTCGCCCTCACCGGCTGTCACGGAACGACGGAACGGGGATCCATGCCTGCGGAAGCCACGGCGCAGACCACGGCCGCGCGGGGGACGGCACGGCCGTGCTCGCCCCCGCTCACCGCGCGGCAGGAGGCGCGTCGACGCCGGATCCTGGCCGCGAGCGCGCGGCTGGCGAGCCGGGGCGGCTTCGACGCGGTGCAGATGCGCGAGGTCGCCGAGTGCTCGCAGGTCGCTCTCGGCACGCTGTACCGCTACTTCCCGTCGAAGGTGCATCTGCTGGTCGCGACCATGCAGGACCAGTTGGAGCATCTGCACGCGACGCTCAGGGAGAACCCGCCGACCGGGGAGAGCGCGGCGGAGCGGGTGACGGAGACGCTGATGCGGGCCTTTCGCGCGTTGCAGCGGGAGCCGCAGCTCGCCGATGCGATGGTGCGCGCCCTGACCTTCGCGGACTGCGGCGCCTCCCCCGAGGTGGACCGGGTCTCCCGGCAGACCATGGCGATCATCCTGGACGCGACGGGCCTCGCCGAGCCGACCCCGGACCACTCGGCGGCGGTCCGCGTGATCGAGCACACCTGGCACTCGGCTCTGATCGCCTGGCTCTCGGGACGCGCGTCCATCGCCCAGGTCAGGCTCGACATCGAGACGGCCTGCCGACTGATCGAGTGACCGACCGACCGACGGCACGACGGGCACGACGTGCGTGCGGGCACGACGGGCACGACGTGCGTGCGGGCACGACGGGCACGACGTGCGTGCGGGCATGAAATGACCTACGAGACGGGCTGGGTCGACCTTCCGGTCTTTCGACCTTCCAGTCCTCGGCCAACCACTGTCGGCCCCAGCGGAAACCTGGGCCTCACGCCAAAGTCGGCAACTTCTGGTCGAGTTTCCTCGCTCGCCTCGTAGGCACTTTTCAGGCTAGCGCGCACACCAGGGGATAGAAACCCCCATTTCATGATTCTTTAGAGCAATTCCGGCATTTGACCCAAGGTTCGTATCAAGTCCTCTGCTTCCCCCAGGACTTCGATCTCCCGCGGCGTCAGCGTCGGGTTCGCCGCACGGCGGGCGCACGCCTGCTTCAGACCCGCCTCCGTGAGGGCGGACACCCCCGCCTCCTGCCCCGCGAGCAGCGCGGCCAGCAGCTCGCGTACGCCGTCCAGCCGGGGTTCGCCGGTCAGGGCGACCTGGGCGAGGATCACCGCGGACATGCCCCAGTCGAGTCCGGGCGAGCCCTCCTCGGCCGTGGCCCAGTCGATGACCTTCGGACCCTCGGCGGTCAGGATCACGTTCAACGGGTGCAGATCGAGGTGGAGGACGCTGACGGCCGGGTCGGCCGTGTCACGGGCGGGCAGCGTGTGCAGTTCGCGCAGCAGGCGCGCGAGCATCGCCCCGGCCTCGTCGGGGCCGAGCCGCCCGTCCATGAGCGCCTCCCCCATCGTCGGGCCCGTCAGCCGTTCCATGACGAGGTCGGCGCGCGTCGCGGAGCGCACGGCGGGGACCGGGTAGCCGTGGCCCCGGACGTGGTCCATCACCGCCGCCTCGGCGACCGCGTCCCCGTACGGATCCCGGTAGCGCCGCAGCACCCACGCCCCGTCGACCTCGTACACATCGGCCATGCGTCCGGCCCCGAGCAGTCTTCCCGTTGTCATGGCCGGATCGTATCCGCGCCGATGCGCGCCGACCCCGGTCCGCGCGGGCGGCCCCCGGGCCCTCTTGTACGGGCCGGTAGAGTGTGCGCGTCGTCATCACGCCTGTACGAGGGGAAGCCGGTGCAATTCCGGCGCTGACCCGCAACCGTGTGCCGCCTCCACGGCGGTGAGCCGGATCGCCTCGTACGGGACATGACCGGCTCGTGTCGTCGGCAGCCCGCCGATGGCAGGCACCGTCGAGGCATGCGGGGCCGGAGCCGCCCGGTTGCCTTCGTGTGCCCGTGCGCCCCGGCCTCCCCCAGGGAGAGGCAACCGCCGATCATGAACGTTCGCCGCACCGCAGCGGTACTGGCCGCCATAGCCGTGCTCGGTGGCGCTTCCGCGCCGGCCGCTTCCGCCGCCTCCCCCTCCCCGTCCGCACCACCGCTGCCCGCCGCCCTGTACGGCACCGCCGACCCCACGTACGACGGTGTCTGGCGCCAGTCGCTCGCGCTGCTCGCCCAGCACACGGTGGGCGTACGCCCGGCCGTGAAGGCCGTGGACTGGCTCGCCGGACAGCAGTGCGCGAACGGCGCGTTCGCCGCCTACCGCGCCGACCCGAAGGCCGACTGCGACGCCAAGACGCAGGTCGACACCAACAGCACCGCGGCGGCCGTGCAGGCGCTGGCCGCGCTCGGCGGACACGACGCCCAGACCGGCAAGGCCGTCGAGTGGCTGAAGTCCGTACAGAACGAGGACGGCGGCTGGGGCTTCACCGCGGGCGGCGCGAGCGACACCAACTCCACGTCCACGGTCGTGGGCGCCCTGGCCGCGGTCGGCGCGAAGCCGCAGGAGACGAAGTCCGCGAAGGGCCACTCGCCCTACGACGCGCTGACGAAGCTGTCGCTCCCCTGCGACGGCAAGGACGGCGGCGCGTTCGCCTACCAGCCCGACAAGAAGGGCGCGCTCGCGGCGAACGCGGACGCGACCGCCGCGGGTGCCCTCGCCGCCCTGGGCAAGGGCTTCGTGAGCGGCCCCGGCAAGACGGCCGGGACCCCCACGTGCACCGACGCGGACACCGCCACCGCCATCGCGCACAACGGCACCGCCTACCTCGCCGGAGCCCTGGAGAAGACCCCCTATCTGAAGTCCGCCATGCCGGGCGCGACCTCCCAGCCCGACTACGGCAACACGGCGGACGCGGTCGTCGCGCTCGCGGCGGCGGGCCTGTCGTCCGCGGCCGAGGGCCCGCTCGCCTGGCTGGAGAAGAACGCCGCCGACTGGGCCGAGAAGTCCGGACCGGCCGGGTACGCCCAGCTCGTCTTCGCGGCGCACGCGACGGGCACCGATCCCCGCGCGTTCGGCACCGTGGACCTCGTCGACAAGCTGGGCGCCACGGGCCCGGCTCCGCAGAGCGCCGGGAAGACCGCGACCGACAAGGTCGTATCGCAGACCGACTCCGGCAACGCCGTCTGGTGGTTCGTCGGCGTCTTCCTGGTCGCCGGTATCGGCATCGGCTTCCTGCTCTCCGGCCGCAACCGGAAGCGGCAGCCGTGATCCGCCGCGCCGCGACCGCCCTGGCCCTCGCGCTGCTGGTCCTGTTCACCGGCGGCCAGGCGCACGCCACCGGCTATCGGTACTGGTCCTTCTGGGAGCGGCAGGGCGAGGCGTGGACGTACGCCACCCAGGGCCCCTCCCTGTCCCGCCCGGCCGACGGGGACGTGCAGGGCTTCCGGTTCGCGATCAGCGAGGACTCCCAGCGGGCCACGAAGCCGCGCGGCACGACGGACTTCGCCACGATCTGCGCGGACACACCCGCGCAGTCCGGCAAGAAGCGCGTGGCGATCGTCCTCGACTTCGGTACGGCCGAGGACGCCCCCTCGGGCGAGAAGCCCCCGGCCCGGCGCACGGTCTGCGCCCGGGTCCGCGAGGACGCCACGACCGCGGACGCGCTCGCCGCGGTCGTCCCGCCGCTGCGCTACGACACCAACGCCCTGCTGTGCGCGATAGCGGGCTACCCGCACCAGGGCTGCGGCGAGCAGATACGGGACACCGCGCAGAGCAAGCCCGATGAGTCCAGCACCTCGTCGCACGGCACCCCGTCGGCGGGCCTGCTGGTGGGCGCCGTCGCCGTGGCCGCCCTCGGCGGGGCGGCGATATGGCAGGCGCGCCGCCGCAGGAGCTGACGATGGCACCCCGCCCCCGGCGCGACCGACCGGCCGTGACCGCACCCCGCCCCGCACGCGGCCGACCGGCCGTGCACCCCGGCGCCTGGTGGCTGTGGGCCCTCGGCCTCGGCACCGCCGCCACCCGCACCACCAACCCGATCCTGCTCGCCCTCCTGGTCGCCACCTCCGCGTACGTGGTGGCGGCCCGCCGCACCTCCGCGCCGTGGTCCCGGTCCTACGCGGCCTTCGTCAAGCTCGGCCTCGCCGTCCTCACCATCCGGCTGCTGTTCGCGGTGGTCCTCGGCTCCCCGATCCCGGGCACCCACACCGTCCTCACCCTCCCCGAAGTCCCCCTCCCGCACTGGGCGCAGGGCATCCGGCTCGGCGGCCGGGTCACCGCGGAGGGCCTCCTCTTCGCCCTGTACGACGGACTGAAGCTGGCCACGCTGCTCATCTGCGTCGGCGCCGCCAACGCCCTCGCGAACCCCGCCCGGCTCCTCAAGTCCCTGCCGGGCGCCCTGTACGAGACGGGGGTCGCCGTCGTCGTCGCGCTCACCTTCGCCCCGCATCTGATCGCCGACGTCCAGCGGTTGCGTGCCGCGCGCCGGTTGCGCGGCCGTCCCGACCGGGGCCTGCGCGGGCTGCTCCAGGTCGGACTCCCGGTCCTGGAAGGCGCGTTGGAGCGCTCGGTCGCCCTCGCCGCCGCGATGGACGCGCGCGGCTTCGGCCGTACCGCCGACGTTCCGCCCGCCGTCCGCCGTACCACCACCGCCCTCACGCTCGGCGGTCTGCTCGGCATCTGCGCGGGCACCTATGGCCTGCTGACCGCGGAAGGCGGCGTCTACGGGCTGCCGTTGCTGCTCGCCGGGTCGGCCGCCGCCCTCGCCGGGCTGCGGCTCGGCGGGCGCCGCTCGCCGCGCACCCGCTACCGCCCGGACGTCTGGAACGCGCGGGCCTGGCTGGTCGCCGGTTCCGGCATCACGACGGCGGCGCTGCTGGTCGTCAGCGCCGCGTACGACCCCGCCGCGCTGCGCCCCGGTGTCGTCCCCCTGACCGCCCCGGCACTCCCCCTGCTCCCCGCGGCGGCGGTGCTGCTCGGTCTGCTGCCCGCGTTCGTCACTCCCGCCCCCGAGGAGTCCGTGTGATCCGCTTCGAGAACGTCTCGGTGACGTACGACGGGGCGGCCGAACCCGCCGTCCAGGGCATCGACTTCACGGTCCCCGAGGGCGAACTCGTGCTGCTCGTCGGCCCGTCCGGTACCGGCAAGTCGACGGTGCTCGGCTCGGTCAGCGGACTGGTCCCGCACTTCACGGGCGGCACCCTGCGCGGCCGGGTCACGGTGGCCGGACGCGACACCCGTACCCACAAGCCACGTGAACTCGCCGATGTGGTGGGCACGGTGGGGCAGGACCCGCTGTCCCACTTCGTGACGGACACGGTCGAGGACGAACTCGCCTACGGCATGGAGTCGTTGGGGCTCGCCCCGGACGTCATGCGGCGGCGGGTGGAGGAGACCCTGGACCTGCTCGGGCTGAACGAGCTGCGGAACCGGCCGATCGCCACCCTCTCCGGCGGCCAGCAGCAGCGCGTCGCGATCGGCTCGGTGCTCACCACGCACCCGAAGGTCCTCGTCCTCGACGAGCCGACGTCCGCGCTGGACCCGGCGGCGGCCGAGGAGGTCCTCGCCGTGCTCCAGCGGCTCGTCCACGACCTCGGTACGACGGTCCTGATGGCCGAGCACCGGCTGGAACGCGTCATCCACTACGCCGACCGCATCGCCCTGCTCCCCTCCCCCGGCGCCCGCCCGGTCCTCGGCACCCCGGCCGAGGTGATGGCCGTCTCCCCGGTCTACCCGCCGGTCGTGGACCTCGGCCGCCTGGCCGGCTGGTCCCCGCTGCCCCTGACCATCCGCGACGCCCGCCGCCGCGCGAGCGACCTGCGCGCACGGCTCACGGACGTCGTAGCCCCCGCCACGGACGGCCACAGCCCGCAGGGGAACGCGGTCCCGCACACCGAGCCTCCTCACACCAAGCCGGAGATCCCCGCCCCCCGCCGCTTCCTGCGCCGCCGCCCCGCACACCCCGCCCCCGAACCCTCGACTCCCCACCTGGCAGCGGACGTCAGCGCCCTCGCCGTCCAGCGCGGCCCCGTCAAGGCACTGCGCCACGTCGACCTCACGGTGGCCCCGGGCGAGACCGTCGCCCTCATGGGACGCAACGGCGCCGGGAAGTCCACCCTGCTCTCCGCGCTCGTCGGGCTCGTGCCACCGGCCCACGGCTCGGTACGGGTCGGCGGCACCGTGCCGCACCGCGCGGCCCCGCGCGAACTCGTGCGCCGCGTCGGCCTCGTCCCACAGGAGCCACGCGACCTGCTGTACGCGGACACGGTGGCCGCCGAGTGCGCGGCGGCGGACCAGGACGCGGGCGCGGCCGAGGGAAGCTGCCGGGCCCTGGTGTCCGAACTGCTGCCGGGCGTCGGGGACGACACCCATCCCCGCGACCTGTCCGAGGGGCAGCGCCTGGCGCTGGCCCTGGCCGTCGTGCTGACGGCCCGGCCCCCGCTGCTGCTCCTGGACGAGCCCACGCGCGGCCTCGACTACGCGGCCAAGGCCCGTCTGGTCACCGTGTTGCGCGCGCTCGCCGCCGAGGGGCACGCCCTCGTACTGGCCACCCACGACGTGGAGTTGGCCGCCGAGATCGCACACCGCGTGGTCGTTCTCGCGGAGGGCGAGGTCGTCGCCGACGGCCTCACCGCCGAGGTGGTGGTCGCCTCCCCGTCGTTCGCCCCGCAGGTGACGAAGGTGCTGGCACCGCAGCCCTGGCTCACGGTCTCCCAGGTACGGGAGGCACTGTCGTCATGACACCGCCCCGTCCCCGGCCCGCGCCGGTCCGTCTCGGCCCCCGCTCCCTGGTCGCCCTCGCCCTGGTCAGCGTGGTCGGGGGGGCGGGCTTCACCTGGCCCCTGTTCGCCGATCCCGGCTCCCAGCTCGGCACGCACGCGCAGGACGCACCCTGGCTGTTCGCCGGGCTGCTCGTGCTGCTCGTCGCCGTCGTGGCCGCGACGATCGCCGAGTCGGGGCTCGGCCCGAAGGCCGTGGCCATGCTCGGCGTGCTCGCCGCGACCGGCGCGGCCCTGCGGCCCATCGGCGCCGGAACCGCGGGCCTGGAGCCCATGTTCTTCCTGCTGGTCCTGAGCGGGCGCGTGCTCGGGCCCGGCTTCGGGTTCGTGCTCGGCGCCGTGACCATGTTCGCCTCCGCACTGCTGACGGGCGGGGTCGGGCCGTGGCTGCCGTTCCAGATGCTGTCCATGGGCTGGTTCACACTGGGCGCGGGGCTGCTGCCGGGCGCCGACCGGCTGCGGGGCCGCGGCGAGGTGGCGATGCTCGCGGCGTACGGGTTCCTGGCCTCGTTCGCCTACGGCACGGTCATGAACCTCTCCGGCTGGCCCTTCATGGACGCGCTCGCCTCGAACGTCGCCTACGACCCGCACGCCGGTCTCGCCACCAACCTCAGCCGCTTCCTCGCCTACTGCCTGGCCACCTCGCTGGGTTGGGACCTCGGCCGCGCCACGGTCACGATCGTCCTGACCTGCTTCCTGGGCCCCCCGGTCCTCAGAGCCCTGCGCCGCGCGACCCGACGGGCGGCCTTCGAGAGCCCGGTCACGTTCGAACCGCGCTAGCGTTCCATGCCGCGCGCCCCGCTCCGAAGTGTCCGGAGCGGGGCGCGAAGCATGCGATCTGTGAAGCGTGTCCCTATGCGTCTTCGGCTACGCGGTGGTGGTGGCCGCCGTCATGGTCGTCGCAGCGGTCGCCGCCGTAGACCTTCTTGTGGCCTCCGTGGTGCTTGCGGCAGTGCTCCTTCTCCTTCTCCCTCTTCTTCTCCACCTTCACGATGATGGTGGCGGTCGCCTCGTTGCTGGTGACCTGAAGGCCCGTCGGGTCGGTCGCCGTGGCGTGCGCGGTGTTGGTGACCTCGCACCGCATCACCTGATGCTTACCGTGGCCCTTGCCCTTGTCCCCGCCACGCTCCTTGGCCTGCTTGCACGGCGTGACGTCGGCACGCGTGATCGTGTGACTGCCGTGACAGGTCGTGCTCTGGCCGGGGGCCAACGTGGTCGTGTCACAGGTGACCTGGGTGACCAGGTCGTCCGTGACCGTCACGTTGTGCAGTTCGGTGTTGCCGGTGTTGGTGACCATGTAGGCGTACTCGACCCGGTCACCGACCCTGAACGGACCCTCCGAGACAACCCGCTTGTCCAACGTGAGAGAGGCCACCGGTACCACCGCGACCGTCACCGTGACCGGTTCGGACACCGAAGCCGGACAGTCACCCATGCCCTGGAAGTGGGCGGTGATCTCGTGGGTTCCCACGCCGAGGTCGGTCGTGGTGAGAGTCGCATTGCCCTGGGCATCGACCGTGGCGGTGCCGATCTGGGTCGTGCCGTCGAAGAAGATCACCTCACCACCGGTGGGAGTGCCGGAGGTGCAGGTCACGTGCGCGGTCAGGGTGACCGGTTGGCCGGGGGCGGCCGTGGTCGGGGAAGCTGTGAGCGTGGTAGTGCTTGCCGCTCTCACGGCCAGCGCCAGGCTGTGGTAGTTGCCGGCGGCGATGGCGGTGGCGTGGACGCCCGCAGGAAGGAGCGTCTCGACCGGCGTGCTGCTGCTGGCGGTGGTGCCGTCCCCCAACTCCCCGAAGCGGCCGTTGCCCCAAGCGAGGACGCGGCCGTCGGACGTCAACGCCAGACTGTGATCGTAGCCTGTGGCGACAGCGGTGGCCTGGGTGCCGACGGGAAGGAGCACTTCCACCGGTGTGCTGCTGTTGACGGTAGTGCCGTCCCCCAACTGCCCCAAGCCGTTTCGCCCCCAGGCAAGGACGCGGCCGTCGGACGTCACAGCCAGACTGTGGTAGCCGTTGTTGCCGGCGATGGCGGTCGCCCTGGTACCGGCGGGAAGGAGCACCTCGACCGGCGTGCTGCTGCTGGTCGTGGTGCCGTCCCCCAACTGCCCGAAGCCGTTGTCCCCCCAGGCGAGGACACGCCCGTCGGGCGTCAACGCCAGACTGTGATCGAAGCCGCCGGAGATGGCGGTGGCCTGGGTACCGGCGGGGAGGTGCACCTCGACCGGCGTGAGGCGATTGGTGGTGGTGCCGTCCCCCAACTGCCCGCTGCCGTTGTCCCCCCAGGCGAAGACGCGACCGTCGGACGTCAACGCCAGACTGTGGCGTTGACCGGCGGCGACGGCGGTCGCCTGAACACCGGCGGGAAGGTGCACCTCGACCGGTGTGCTGCTGCTGGTGGTGGTGCCGTCCCCCAACTGCCCGACGTTGTTGAGGCCCCAGGCGAAGACACGGCCGTCGGACGTCACAGCCAGACTGTGGAGGCCGCCTCCTGCGATGGCGGTGGCCTGAGTACCGGCGGGAAGGTGCACCTCGACCGGTGTGCTGCTGCTGACGGTGGTGCTGTCCCCCAAATCTCCTGCGCTGTTGTCCCCCCAGGCGAGGACGCGGCCGTCGGAGGTCAACGCCAGACTGTGGAAGAAGCCGCCGGCGATGGCGGTGAGCTGGGTGCCGGCGGGCAGGTGCACGTTCACCGGCGTCGTGCGGTCGGTGGTGGTGCCGTCCCCCAACTGCCCGAATTCGTTGTAGCCCCAGGCGAGGGCGATGTCGGTCGGCGGGGACTGTTGCGCGCTCGCGGACGGGGCCGCAAGTCCTGTCAGACAGAGTGCGGCGACCAGCGCGGCCACCAAGGCGGCCAGGGCGGCGCGCGCACGGCCGCCCTGCTGTGGTTTCAAGGAATGGGAAGAGATTCTCACGCCCCTCGTACTACGGGGACCCTTCCGCAACTCCCCGGACGACACCCCGGGCCACCACCCGAAACCCCCCGGCTGGCGCTCCCCGCACCGCCGCATCAGAGGCAGCGTCGCTGGACGCCCCACGCCTCGCGCCCCGCTCGGAGTGTCCGGGCGGGGCGCGAGGCGGTGTTCTACGAGACGTGCCTGTTATGCCTGTTGGGCCGCACGACGGTGGTGACCGCCGTGGTCATCACACCTGTCGCCCCCGTAGACCTTCTTGTGACCATGGTGCTTGCGGCAGCGCTCCTTCTCCTTCTCCTTCTCCACCTTCACGATGATCGTGGCACTCGCCTCATTGCTGGTGACCTGAGCACCATCCGGCCCGATCGCCGTCGCGGTCGCGGTGTTGGTGACCTCGCACCGCATCACCCGATGCCTGCCGTGACCCTTCTCCCCACCACGGTCCTTGGCCGACGTGCACGGGGTGACATCGGCACGGGTGATCATGTGAGTACCACGGCAGGTGGTACTCGCGCCCGGGGCGAGCGTGGTCACATCACAGGTGACCCGGGCGACCAGGTCGTCCGTGACCGTCACGTCGTGCAGGGTGACACCGCCGGTATTGGTGACCGTGTACGCGTACTCGACCCGGTCCCCGACCTTGAACGGACCTTCCGAGACAACCCTCTTGTCCAGCGTGAGGGACGCCACCGGTACCACCGCGACGGTCACCGTGACCGGCTCGGAGACGGACGCCGGACAGTCCGCGTTGCCGAGGTAGTGGGCCGTGATCTGGTGGATGCCCAGACCGAGGCTCGTCGTGGTGAAGGTCGCGTTGCCCTGAGCGTCGAGGGTGGCACTGCCGATGAACCTGTTCCCGTCGAAGAACTCGACAGTGCCGGTGGGCGTGCCGGAAGTGCAGGTCACATGCGCGGTCAGGGTGACCGGCTGGCCGGGGGCAACCGTGGTCGGGGAGGCCGTGAGCGTGGTGCTGCTCTCCGCCCTCACCGCCAGCGCAAGACTGTGGAGATAGCCGCCGGCGATGGCGGTGGCGTGGACTCCGGCAGGAAGGAGTGCCTCGACCGGCGTGAGGCGTTCGATGGTGGTGCCGTCCCCCAACTGCCCGAAGAGGTTGTCGCCCCAGGCGAGGACGCGGCCGTCGGACGTCAACGCCAGACTGTGGAAGCCGCCGGCGGCGACAGCGGTGACCTGGGTGCCGGTGGGAAGGAGCGTCTCGACCGGCGTGAGGTGAGTAGTGGTGGTGCCGTCCCCCAACTGTCCGAAGCCGTTGTTGCCCCAGGCGAGGACACGGCCGTCGGACGTCAACGCCAGACTGTGCGCGTCTCCTCCGGAGATGCCAGTGACCTGGACACCGGCAGGAAGGTGCACCTCGACCGGCGTGAGGCGATCGGTGGTGGTGCCGTCCCCCAACTGACCGGAGGAGTTGAAGCCCCAGGCAAGGACGCGGCCGTCGGACGTCAGCGCCAGACTGTGAAGGTCACCAGCGGCGATGGCGGTGACCTGAACACCGGCAGGAAGGTGCACCTCGACCGGCGTGAGGCGATCGGTGGTGGTGCCGTCCCCCACCTGCCCGTAGCGGTTGAAGCCCCAGGCGAGGACACGGCCGTCGGACGTCAACGCCATACTGTGGAGCAGGCCGGCGGCGATGGCGGTGACCTGGGTACCAGCAGGAAGGTGCACCTCGACCGGCGTGAGGCGATTGATGGTGGTGCCGTCCCCCACCTGCCCGGAGGAGTTGTAGCCCCAGGCGAAAACACGGCCGTCGGACGTCAACGCCATACTGTGCTCGCCGCCCGCGGCAATGGCAGTGGCGTGGACACCGGCGGGAAGAAGCGTCTCGACCGGCGTGAGGCGGTCGGTCCTGGTGCCATCGCCCAACTCGCCTTGGCCGTTGAGGCCCCAGGCGAGGACACGGCCGTCGGACGTCAGTCCCAGGCTGTGGCGTTCGCCGCCGGAGACGGCGATGAGCTCTACGCCGGCGGGAAGGTGCACGTTGACCGGCGCGTCGCGCTGGATGGTGGTGCCGTCCCCCACCTGCCCGAAGTCGTTGATGCCCCAGGCCAGGGCGATGTCGGTCGGCGGGGACTGTTGCGCGCTCGCGGACGGGGCCGCAAGTCCGGTCAGACAGAGGGCGGCGACCAGGGTGGCCAGCATGGCCGTCAGGGCGGCGCGCGCACGCCCTCCCGGTCCAGGTCTCAAGGTATGGGAAGAGAATCTCACCCCCTTCTCCTACAGACCCCTTGGGGAGCAACCCCGGACGACACCCCGTCCCACCACCCGAAACCCCCCGCCCGGAGCCCCCGACACCGCCGCATCGGAGGCAACACCCTTCAGCGGCTTCACCTCACGCACCCGCGCCCCGCCCGGAGTGTCCGGACGGGGCGCGCAGCGGTGTTCTACGAGACGTGCCTGTTACGCCTGTTCGGCTACGCGACGGTGGTGACCGTCATCGCACCTGTCGTTGCCGTAGACCTTCTTGTGGCCGTGGTGCTTGCGGCAATGCTCCTTCTCCTTCTCCTTCTTCTTCTCGACCTTCACGGTGATGGTGGCGGTGGCCTCGTCGCTGGTGACCTCGTCGCCGTTCGGGTCGATCGCGGTCGCCTGCGCGGTGTTGGTGACCTGACACCGCATCACCTGATGCTTGCCGTGCCCCTTGTCACCGCCACGCTCCTTGGCCGTCTTGCACGGAGTCACGTCGGAGCGGGTGATGGTGTGGCTGCCGTGACAGGTGGTGCTCTGGCCGGGCGCGATCGTGGTCGCGTCACAAGTGACCCGGGCGACCAGGTCGTCCGTGACCGTCACGTTGTGCAGTTCGGTGTTGCCGGTGTTGGTGACCGTGTAGGCGTACTCGACCCGGTCCCCGACCTTGAACGGACCTTCCGAGACAACCCGCTTGTCCAGCGTGAGGGCCGTCTGCGGGGCCTCCTCGACGGTCACCGTGACCGGCTCGGAGACGGAAGGCGGGCAGGTGCCCTCGCCCTGGAAGCGGGCAGTGATCTCGTGGGTGCCCAGGCCGAGGCTGGTCGTGGTGAGGGTGGCATTGCCCTCGGCGTTCACCGTGGCGGTACCGATCTGGGTGGTGCCGTCGAAGAAGACCACCTCACCACCGGTGGGCGTACCGGCGGTGCAGGTCACGTGCGCGGTCAAGGTGACCGGCTGACCGGGGGTGACCGTGGTCGGGGAGGCCGTGAGCGTGGTGCTGCTCGCCTCTCTGACAGCCAACGCCAGACTGTGGTAGGCACCGGCGGCAATGGCGGTGGCGCGAGTGAAGGGGGGAAGGTGGACCTGGACCGGCGTGCTGCTGTCGGTGGTGGTGCCGTCTCCCAACTGCCCGGAGACGTTGTACCCCCAGGCGAGGATGCGACCATCGGACGTCAACGCCAGACTGTGGTAAGCGTTGGCGGAGATGGCGGTGACCTGGACACCGACGGGAAGGTGCACCGCGACCGGCGTGAGGCGGTCGGTGGTGGTGCCGTCCCCCAACTGCCCGAAGTTGTTCTCGCCCCAGGCGAGGACGCGGCCGTCGGACGTCAACGCCAGGTTGTAGTACCAGGCTGAGGCGATGGCGGTGACCTGAACGCCGGCGGGAAGAAGCACCTCGACCGGCGTGCTGCGGTTGGTGGTGGTGCCGTCCCCCAACTGCCCATAGAAGTTGTTGCCCCAGGCGAGGACGCGGCCGTCGGACGTCAACGCCAGACTGTGGTAGGCACCGGCGCCGATGGCGGTGGCCTGGGTCCCGGCGGGAAGGTGTACTTCAACCGGGGTGGTGCGTTGGGTGGTGGTGCCATCTCCCAACTGCCCAGCGCTGTTGTTGCCCCAGGCGAGGACGCGGCCGTCGGATGTCAACGCCAGACTGTGGTAGCCGCCGCCGGAGATGGCGGTGGCCTGCACGCCGGCGGGAAGATGAACCTCGACCGGCGTGCTGCGGTTGGTGGTGGTGCCGTCCCCCAACTGCCCATATGCGTTATAGCCCCAGGCGAAGACGCGACCGTCGGATGTCAGCGCCAGACTGTGGTACTGACCGCCGGAGATGGCAGTGACCTGCACGCCGGCGGGAAGAAGCACCTCGACCGGCGTGCTGCGGTTGGTGGTGGCGCCGTCCCCCAACTGCCCGTAGCCGTTGTTGCCCCAGGCGAGGACGTGGCCGTCGGTCGTCAGCGCCAGACTGTGGAAGGAACCTGCGGCGATGGCGGTGAGCTGAACGCCGGAGGGAAGGTGCACGTTGATCGGCATGCTGCTGCTGGTGGTGGTGCCGTCCCCCAACTGCCCGAAGTCGTTGTTGCCCCAGGCGAGGGCGATGTCGGTCGGCGGGGACGGTTGCGCGCTCGCGGGCGGAGCCGCGAGACCGGTCAGACAGAGCGCGGTGACCAGCACGGCCAGCACAGCAGTCAGAGCGGCGCGCGCACGCCCTCCCGGTCCAGGTCTCAAGGTATGGGAAGAGAATCTCACCCCCTTCTCCTACAGACCCCTTGGGGAGCAACCCCGGACGACACCCCGTCCCACCACCCGAAACCCCCCGCCCGGAGCCCCCGCATCCCCCGCATCGGAGGCAACACCCTTCAGCGGCTTCACCTCCCGCACCCGCGCCCCGCCCGGAGTGTCCGGACGGGGCGCGCAGCAGCGATCTACGAGGGGTTGTTCTTATGCCTGTTGGGCTGCGCGACGGTGGTGGCCGTCATCGCACCTGTCGTTGCCGTAGACCTTGTGGCTGCCGTGGTGCTTGCGGCAGTGCTCCTTCTCTTCCTTCTCCTTCTTCTTCTCGACCTTCACGGTGATGGTGGCGGTGGCCTCGTCGCTGGTGACCTCGTCGCCGTTCGGGTCGATCGCGGTCGCGTGCGCGGTGTTGGTGACCTGACACCGCATGACCTGGTGCTTGCCATGCCCCTTGTCACCGCCACGCTCCTTGGCCGTCTTGCACGGAGTCACGTCGGCGCGAGTGATCGTGTGGCTGCCGTGACAGGTGGTGCTCTGGCCGGGGGCCAACCTGGTCACGTCGCAGGTGACCTGGGCGACCAGGTCGTCCGTGACCCTCACGTTGGTCAGGACGGTGTTACCGGTGTTCGTGACCGTGTAGGCGTACTCGACCCGGTCCCCGACCTTGAACGGACCTTCCGAGACAACCCGCTTGTCCAGCGTGAGGGAGGCCTGCACCTCTTCGACGGTCACCGTGACCGGTGCGGAGACGGAGGCCGGGCAGTCACCCATGCCTTGGAAGCGGGCGGTGATCTCGTGGGTGCCCAGGCTGAGGCTGCTGGTGGTGAAGGTGGCGTTGCCCTGGGCGTCGACGGTGGCGGTGCCGATCTGGGTGGTGCCGTCGAAGAAGACCACCTCACCACCGGTGGGGGTGCCTGTGGTGCAGGTGACGTGCGCGGTCAAGGTGACCGGCTGGCCGGGGGCAACCGTGGTCGGGGAGACCGTGAGCGTGGTAGTGCTCGTCCCTCTGACAGCCGACGCCAGACTGTGGAGGCCGCCCGCGGAGATGGCGGTGGCGTGAACATCGGCAGGAATGAGCGTCTCAACCGGCGTGAGGCGGGTGATGTTGGTTCCATCCCCCAACTGCCCGAAGGTGTTACCACCCCAGGCAAGGACGCGGCCGTCGGACGCCAACGCCAGACTGTGCACGTTTCCTGCGGAGATGGCGGTGACCTGGGTACCGACAGGAAGAAGCGCCTCGACCGGCGTGAGGCGATTGGTGGTGGTGCCGTCCCCCAACTGCCCGCTGCTGTTCAAGCCCCAGGCGAGGACACCGCCGTCGGACGTCAACGCCAGACTATGGCGGCTGTCGTTTCCTGCGGCAACAGCAACGGCGTGGGTGCCGACGGGAAGGTGCACCTCGACCGGCGTGAGGCGATTGATGGTGGTGCCGTCCCCCAACTGCCCGAAGGCGTTCCACCCCCAGGCGAAGACACGGCCATCCGACGTCACCGCCAGACTATGGCCTTCGCCGCCAGCAACGGCCGTGGCCTGGACGCCAGCGGGCAGCAGCGTCTCGACCGGCGTGGTGCGGAAGATGGTGGTGCCGTCCCCCAACTGCCCCAGATCGTTTCGCCCCCAGGCGAAGACACGGCCATCCGACGTCACCGCCAGGCTGTGGCGTTCTCCGGCCGCGATGGCGGTGATCTGGGTGCCAGCGGGAAGGTGCACCTCGACCGGCGTGAGGCGGTTGGTGGTGGTGCCGTCCCCCAACTGCCCGTTGACGTTTTCACCCCAGGCGAGGACGTGGCCGTCGGACGTCAACGCCAGGCTGAAGTTGAGGCCTGCGGCGATCGCGGTGACCTGGGTGCCGGCGGGAAGGTCGACCGTGACCGGCGTGAGGCGATCCGTGAGGGTGCCGTCCCCCAACTGCCCGAAGAAGTTGCCTCCCCAGGCAAGGACGCGGCCGTCGGATGTCAACCCCAGACTGTGCTCGCCACCGCCGGCGACGGCAGTGAGCTGGGTACCGGCGGGAAGGTCGACCGCGACCGGCGTGTTGCGGTTGGTGGTGGTGCCGTCCCCCAACTGCCCGAGGTCGTTGAGCCCCCAGGCGAGGGCGATGTCGGTCGGCGGGGACTGTTGCGCGCTCGCAGGCGAAGCCGCGAGCCCGGTCAGGCAGAGCGCGGCGACCAGGGTCGCCACCATGGCTGTCAGAACGGAGCGCGCACGGCCTACGGGCCGTGGTCTCGGAGAAGAAGAGGAGGAAAATGTCACGCCCCTCCTCCTACAGACCTCCGCGAAAGGCCCTCGGCCGACACCCCGGCCCAACGTCCAAAACCCCCCGCCCGGAGCCCCACGCACACCGCCGCTCGGCGTCGGCCTCGGGCCTCAGAGACCTCTACGCGCCCTCAAGCGCCCCGCGCACCGTCGCGATCCGCCCCTCATCCCACTCCACCCTCGGGTCGGGTTCGAGGAAGGAGAGGGCCACCGCGACGACGCCCAGCGCGGGCTGTGACCATTCCACCGGCTCGGCCGCACCGAGGACACCGGCCCTCGGCCGCCGCTCCGCGAGGTCCGGCAGGGAGCGTGCGGTGATCACGAAGCCGCGCATGGTCGCGCTGACCTGGGCCGCCAACTCATCGAATGTCGCGCCCAGTTCAGGGCGCAGCCGCAGGCCGAGCAGAGCCGCCAGTTGCTCGTACGACCGCGTGATGCCGTCGATCAGTCCGCGTTCCGCCGTGGCGAGCGCGGCCTGGACCTCGGTGCGCAACTCGCCGTCGGCGAGGCTGAGGAAGGTCGCGTGCAGGGCGATGTAGGTGCGCCACTGCGGTGAGGCGTGCATGGCCTCGAAGTCCCGCAGCGCTCCCTGGCGCAGCAGTTCGACGAGGAGCGCCCGGCGGCCTTCGGGGGTGCGGAACTGGTCGAGCCGGTCGAGCGCGAGCCGTCGTACCGCGTCCTCGGCGACCGTACCGTCCGTGCCGATCGCGGCGGGCGCGGTCGCGGCGATCGCCTTGAGCAGATCGCTGAAGAACAGGTCCTTGTAGGGCCAGCGGCGGTAGACGGCACTGCGGGCGACGCCCGCGTCACGGATGACGTCCTCGAAGCCGATGTGTTCCAGACTGACCGTCAGCCCGGTGGCATCGATCATCGCCATGGCGGTGTCGAGCATCCGCTGCGCGGTCTCCGTGTCCGTCAGTCTGCGACGGCGCCGGGTCAGTCCTGTCGGGCCCGCAGAACCTGTCGAACCTGTCGGAGATTGCTCGTTGGTCATCTTGCCTCTACCCTTCCCCATAGCTACTTGAGACAAGATATCCCAAGTCTCGTCACTGTCGCGACGCGATGCGATGCGACACGACACAACACCGCGAGGAGATCCATGACCACGCAACACCTCCCCACCTCCGTCCGCAACGCCGCCACCGCGCTGTACACCGCCGCCGCCCTGTCCTTGGTCGCCGCCGCCACCGTCGTCGCCGACCAGGCCGCGGGTGACGGACTCGCCGGTAAGCTGCGCGACACCTACCCGCACCGCAGCCCCGGCGATGTCTCGATGGCCGAATCCAGCATCCTCACCTACCTGTTCACCCTCGCCGCGATCGGCGCCGCCTTCTTCGTCTGGATGGCGTGGGCGAGCAAGCGGGGCAAGCGGTGGGTGCGCAAGGCGGGCGCGGCGACGGTCGTCGTGGGAACCGCGCTGTCCGTCTACCACTTCACCCAGCCGCACCCCCTGGTGATGACACTGGCGGGCCTGCTGCCCTGCCTGGCCGGACTCGTGGGGCTGGCACTGCTGTGGCGAACGGAGGCCGCGGCACACTTCGCCGCGTGACCTCACCGGGGTACGGGCCTGGCGATCCGGCGCGCCAGGCCCGGCGGGCAGGCGGCTTCGCGCCCGCGCCTTGAGCCACAACTCCCGTGCGCGGGGCGCCAACCACGGCTCGATCCCTTGCACGTGCAACGACAGCCACCATCCGACTCCCGCCGCGGCGACTCGACGCGCGCGACGCAGGCCACACCGCCCCCTCCCGCTCCGCGCCACCGTCGCCGACTCGCCGTGACACCCTCCGCGCGAACCCCTACGCGACCACGGCCATCTACGAATCCGGGTCGTAGTCCGATCGCCTGACATGCGCGCGCCGGTCCCGCCTCGCGACCCGCATATCGAGGCGCAGGTCACATAAGCGAATTACGCCGCCAATGCGACCACAACCAGTAAGAGGGGTCATTGCGGACGTCGCCGACCGGCTGTTTCTCTGGAACCCGCCGCCAGACGTCGACCGACCCGCCCGGGTCACGGCGTCAACGCGTACCCACCACACCCCGCGTGGTCCGGGTCCGCGGGCGGCCCTTGTCCCCGGACGAAAGGTGTTCTGTGTCTGTCTCCGTGATCCGCAGCATCGCTTCTCCGAAGAAGGCCATCACCGCCGTCGCCGTCGTCGTCGCCACCACTGGTGTCGGGCTCGTCTCGACGCCCGCACATGCCGCCGCCCCCGCCTCGGACGCCTCCTCCGCCAAGTCGATCGCACGTCGGATGATCAAGGACCCCGCACAGTACAGGGCGTTCCACAAGATCGTCTCGCACGAGAGCGGTTGGAACACGCACGCCAAGAACCCGTCCTCGGGCGCGTACGGCCTGGTCCAGGCGCTGCCCGCCCACAAGATGGCCTCCGCCGGCTCCGACTGGAAGACCAACCCGGCCACCCAGATCAAGTGGGGCCTGAAGTACATGAACTCCCGCTACGGCAGCCCCGTCGCGGCCTGGCGCTTCTGGACCACCCACCACTGGTACTGATCCCGGCACCGCTCCGACCGAGCGCGCACCGATCCGCGAAGGCGGCGGCCCCGACCCGGGGTCGCCGCCTTCGGCGTGCGTCAACCGCGCGAACGGCGCGGTTCCACCCCTGAGGCGCGATAAGGGTCACAATCGGGACGGTTCGCGGTGGCGCGGCGAGGGTCCGTCGCGCCTGCACAGGCCACGTTTACGTACAGAACGCATCGAGTCGGCCACGCTCCGCCAGGGCGATCCCGCCCCCTATGGTCGCCTTTCGGCCCGCTCCTCGTGATGGGCCGTGGTCCGTCGCCCGGCGGCGGGCCCTTGTCCCTGTCCCCGTCGAAAGGCAGGCGAGCGGTACCTTGCCGACCGTCGCTCCATCCACACCCGCAGCGTCCACCGCCTCTCAGGCCTCGGCTCCCGCCTGGGCCACCGAGAAGGCCACCGTCACCGACCCCGCGCTGGTCAAGCGCGCCGTGAAAGCCGCCGCGCTCGGCAACGCGATGGAGTGGTTCGACTTCGGCGTCTACAGCTATATCGCCGTGACGCTGGGCAAGGTGTTCTTCCCCTCCGGCAACCCCACCGCGCAGTTGCTGTCGACCTTCGGCGCCT
Organism: Streptomyces macrolidinus; assembly: GCF_023887685.1. Classification (GTDB taxonomy): domain Bacteria; phylum Actinomycetota; class Actinomycetes; order Streptomycetales; family Streptomycetaceae; genus Streptomyces; species Streptomyces macrolidinus. The sequence continues at coordinate 45,436 of NZ_JAMWMR010000023.1, forward strand.
TCGCCGCGGCCTTCCTGGTCCGCCCGCTCGGCGGCATGGTCTTCGGGCCGCTCGGTGACCGCGTCGGGCGGCAGAAGATCCTCGCGCTGACGATGATCATGATGGCGGCGGGCACGTTCGCGATCGGCCTGATCCCCTCGTACGCGGTGATCGGCGTCGGGGCGCCCGTTCTGCTGCTGGTGGCCCGGCTGGTGCAGGGGTTCTCGACCGGTGGTGAGTACGCGGGCGCGTCCACGTTCATCGCCGAGTACGCGCCGGACAAGAAGCGTGGCTTCTTCGGCAGTTGGCTGGAGTTCGGCACGCTCGCCGGATACATCGGCGGCGCGGGCCTCGTCACCTTGATGACCGCGCTGCTGTCCTCCGCGGACATGGTGGCCTGGGGCTGGCGGATCCCGTTCCTGATCGCGGGCCCGATGGGCATCATCGGCCTCTATCTGCGGCTGCGCCTGGAGGAGACCCCGGCGTTCGCGGCGCAGGCCGAGAAGGCCGCGAAGGCTCGCAAGGCGGCCCGTAAGGCCGGGAAGACCGCGACCGAGCACCGCAAGGTGCCGCTGCGCGAGATGGTCGTCGGGCAGTGGCGGGCACTGCTGCTCTGCATGGGCCTGGTGCTCGTCTTCAACGTCACCGACTACATGCTGCTGTCGTACATGCCGAGCTATCTGACCAGCGAGTTGAAGTACGACGAGACGCACGGACTGCTGGTCGTGCTGGGCGTGATGGCGACCATGATGATCGTGCAGCCGTTCGTGGGCGCGCTGACCGACCGCGTCGGCCGCCGCCCGGTGATCGCCGCGGGCTGCGCGGGCTTCCTGCTCCTCTCGGTGCCCGCCCTGCTGCTGATCCGCCAGGGCAGTCTGCTCGCGGTCGCGCTGGGCATGGGCGCGCTGGGCCTGCTGCTGGTCTGCTTCACCGCGTCGATGCCGGCCGCGCTCCCGGCACTCTTCCCGACACGGGTGCGCTACGGCTCGCTGTCGATCGGCTTCAACATCTCCGTGTCGCTGTTCGGCGGTACGACCCCGCTGGTGGTCACGGCGCTGATCGGCGCCACCGGGAACATGATGATGCCCGCCTACTACATGATGGCGGCGGCCGTGATCGGCGGCATCGCGGTGTGGTTCATGACGGAGTCGGCGGGCCGCCCGCTGCCGGGTTCGGCACCGTCGCTGGAGCGCGCGGAGCACTGAGCGGGACGGGAGGTACGGCCGTCCGTGCGGACGACACGGCCGTACGTCCCGTTGCCGGGCGACGCTCAGGCCTCAGCCCTCAGCCCCCTCAGCCCCCTCAGCCCTCGTGATAGAAGCCCACGTTCACACTGCGCGGGGCGCTGCGGTCCTGGATCACCAGCTCGCCCGAGCCGCCGTGCGGAAGCCTGGCCGTGCCGCCGTACGGCAGGGGCTGGGGCGGCTGGTGCCCGCCCAGGATCAGGCGGACCTCGGAGGCCGGCTCGGGCTGGGAGCCGCGCAGCCAGCTCACCTGCCAGCCTCCGTCGGGGCCGCACTGGAACTCCAGGTGCACCCGGGAGACGAACAGCCAGTCCTCGGGGGGCGCGAGGCGGCATACGGAACGGTCGCGGCCCACCCGGAGCGCGGCGCCCGGTTCGCTGGGCGCATCGGCCATGAGCATGCCGGCCGTCGCCCCGGCGTCCGCCTCGGCGACGGTGGCCATGGTGAGTTCGAGCACGTGCGCTCCTCCGGGATGAGGCGGTCAAGTGTCTTGCGCGTGAGGGGTGTTGACGTACTGCGGCGGCATGATAGTTCGACTCGGCGCCCCGTAGAGTGATGTACGGCACAATGGACCCATGACCGAGCGCAAGCCACCCGGCGTCAGCTTCGAGTCCTACGTCGACAAGCAGATCCGCGACGCGGAGGCGCGCGGGGAGTTCGAGAACCTCCCCGGCGCGGGTCAGCCCGTACCGGCCGTCACGGAGACCCAGTACGACGAACTGTGGTGGATCAAGCGGAAGATGGCCCGCGAGGGCGTCTCCGTCCTGCCGCCCGCGCTGGCCCTCCGCAAGGAGGCGGAGGACACCCTGGAAGCCGCCGGGGCGGCGCCGTCCGAGGCCGCGGTACGACGGCTGATCGAGCCCCTCAACGCCAAGATCCGCGACATGATGTTCAAGCCGCCGCCGGGCCCGCCGCTGGGTCTGAAGCCGTACGACGTCGAGGAGATCGTCCAGCGCTGGCGCGCCCGCCGCGCGGACTGAGCGCACCTCACGCCCCGGCCGCCTCGCATATCCGGTTGCGGCCCCCGTCCTCCGGCTTCGACCATGCCCGTCATGACATGGACCGTTGCCCGAGAACCCCATGACTCACCGGTGGCCGCGGCGCTGTGGCGCGCGTACTACACGGAGGTCAGCGACCGCTGGTACCAGCTCCACGAGAACCGCTCGACCGATCCGGAGGAGCTGGAGCGCGAGATCGCCGCCGACACCGGGGAGTATCTGGCGCCCCCGACCGGCGCCCTGTTCGTGGCGCGCTGGGCGGGCGAGCCCGCGGGAACGGCGGGCGTACGGCTGCTGGACCCGGCGACGGCCGAGCTGAAGCGGGTCTTCCTGCACGAGGCACTGCGTGGCCGGGGCGGCGCGGCGCTCCTGGTGTCCGCCGCCGAGGACGCGGCTCGCGCGCTGGGCGCCGACCGGATCGTCCTGGACACCCGCGGCGATCTGGTGGAGGCCCGCTCCTTGTACAGCCGCCTCGGCTACGCGGAGACCGCGCCGCACAACGACAACATGTACGCCGAGCACTGGTTCGCGAAGCGGCTCCGACAGCGGCTCTGCTAAGGCTCCCGTGGCCGTTCCGCGTCCGAGCCGCACATCTCGGCGGTCAGGACCTGGACCAGTCGGCTCAGATCGGTCGGCCGGTCCGGGCCCCACCAGTCGCCGAGCAGTTCGGCCAGGGACTCCTCCCGGGCCCTGGACAGCCGCTCGGCGGCCTCGTAGCCCTGCTCGGTGAGGACGAGGTCGAGCCCCTCGCGCACCGCCAGGCGTCTCTCCTCCACCTGCCGCGCGGCCCCGATGATGACGTTCAGCGGGACCATGCTGCGCTCGGCGAGCACCCCCGGCTCGGCCCAGCCGTATCTCATGATCCGCAGCAGCAGCCAGCTCGCCGCGGGCAGCAGGTCGTACCCGGCCCGCCGGGTGATCTTCTCGTAGATCGCGCGCCGCCCCTCGCGCTCGCTGAGGACGGACAGCGCCCGGCACACCTCGTCGTACGACGAGCGCTGCACCGGATTGGTCGCCAGCGTCTCCGTCCCGTCCGGTGCCGTCACCGAGCCGCGCAGCGGGTCCTCGCGCAGGAACCACGCCAGGGCGAAGCCGAGGAGGGCGACCGGGGCGGCGTACAGGAAGACATCGGTGATGGAGACGGCAAACGCGTGCAGCACGGCGGGCCGGACATCCGCGGGGAGCGTCGTGATGCCCCGCGGGTCGGTCTTCAGGGTGTCCGTGGTGACGCCCGGCGGGAGCGGCCGACCGGCCAGCGCCGCCGTGAGCCGGCCGCCGAGGTGGCCCGCGAAGAGCGTGCCGAACACGGCCACCCCGACGGAGGCGCCGATGGAGCGGAAGAAGGTGGCGCCGGAGGTGGCGACGCCGAGGTCCTCGTAGTCGACCGCGTTCTGCACGACCAGCACCAGGACCTGCATCACCAGGCCGAGGCCCAGACCGAAGACGAAGAAGCAGCCGCTCATCACGGCCGTGCTGCTGTGCTCGTCGAGCCGGTGCAGCAGGAGCAGCCCGACGGTCGTGACGGCGGTGCCCGTGACCGGGAACACCTTCCAGCGGCCCGTGCGGCTGACGAGCTGGCCGGAGCCGGTGGAGGACAGCAGCATCCCGAGCACCATCGGCAGCATGTGGACACCGGACAGGGTCGGGGTGATGCCGTGGACGATCTGCAGGAACGTCGGCAGGTACGTCATCCCGCCGAACATCGTGAAGCCGACGATGAAGCTGATGATCGCGGCGAGGGTGAAGGTGCGCACCCGGAAGAGCTTCAGCGGCAGGACGGGTTCGGCCGCCCGGCGTTCGACGAGCACGAAGGCCACCAGCAGCACGGCGCCGAGCACCACCAGCCCGATGACCTGCGGCGAGCCCCAGCCCCAGGTCGTGCCGCCGAGGGAGGCCACCAGGACGAGACAGGTGGCGACGCAGGCGATGAGGAAGGTGCCGAGGTAGTCGATGACATGCCGCGCGGACTTCCGCGGGATCTTCAGCACCGTCGCGATCACGAGCAGGGCGACGATCCCGAGGGGCAGATTGACGTAGAAGACCCAGCGCCAGCTCAGATGCTGGGTGAACAGGCCGCCCAGCAGCGGTCCGAGCACGCTGGTCGTCCCGAAGACGGCGCCGAAGAGCCCCTGGTAGCGACCGCGCTCCCGGGGCGTGACGATGTCGCCGACGATCGCCATCGACAACACGATGAGCCCGCCGCCGCCCAGGCCCTGAAGGGCACGGAAGGCGATCAGTTCGAGCATGTTCTGCGCCACGCCGCACAGCACGGAGCCGATCAGGAAGATCACGATCGCGGCCTGGAACAGCTTCTTGCGCCCGTACTGGTCCCCGAGCTTGCCCCACAGCGGGGTCGCCGCGGTCGACGCGAGCAGATACGCGGTGACCACCCACGAGAGGTGTTCGAGGCCACCGAGGTCACTGACGATGGTGGGCAGCGCGGTCGACACGATCGTCTGGTCGAGCGCCGCGAGCAGCATGCCCGTCAGCAGCGCGCCGATGGAGACGAGCACCCCGCCGGGCACGCGCTGTTCCGCGGCCTTGCCTCGCGTGACGCCCGTCGGTCCGGCCGCCGCGGGTGCTCCTGCCTCGGCCGCCCTGCCCTCTGCGTCACCGGTCATCAAGATCTCCTGTAGACGATCCTGCCTCCATGCAGCCCCCATCCTTGCCGCTATGGCCTCATATGGCCTGTTGAGCCTGTTGAGGTGCCTACCGAGGAGCCTGCGAGGACCGAGAGGAAGCGGAGATTCAGGGGGCGGACGGGAGATTCCGTGCGGAAGGTCTGCATAATCTCTGGAGTTCGGCGGGAGGGGACCGAGGGCGTGAGTGGATCGAACGGACAGGCCTGCCCGAAGTGCGGGGCGCCGCGGCGGCCGGACGGCACGCCGTCGTGCGGATGCACCCGACGGGCGTCCGACGCGCTTCGGGACGCGCGGACGGCGCAGGCGGCAGCGGCGGAGGACTTCGATCCACTGCGGATCCGGCCGTACGTGGATCTGCCGGTGACCCCGGCCGAGCCCGCGCGGGAGGCCGCGCAGGAGTCCGCGCCGGACGAGACGATACGACTCGGCGCCGTACCGGGACCGGAGGAGATACCGGGGCGACCGGAGCGACAGGACCCGGCGGCGACGGCACGGCTCGACGCCATCCCCGCGGACTCCTCAGAACCGTACGAGCCCTCGGAGCCCTCGGGTCACCGGAAGCCGCGGCGCCGACAGCGGCGCACCGTGTTGCTGGCCTCCGGTGGGGCCGCCGTCGCGATCGCGGCGGCTGCCGCCTTCGCCGGGAGGCTGTTCTCGTACGACCCGCCGCAGCGGGACGAGGCACGGCCGGCCGACGTACGGGCGAGCGTGCCGGAGTCGTCGCCGTCGCGGCAGCCGTCGGCCACGACGTCCACGGCGCCCGCGGCGACCCCCACGGCGAGCGCGACCTCGTCACCGAGCGCGAGCCCGACGCCATCGGAGTCGCCGTCGAGCGCGTCCCCGAGCCCGTCCGCCGCGGCCACGTCGAGCACGACCCCGACGCCCACCGCGTCCACCCGTGCGCCGTCGCCCACCGCCCCCGCGGGCCAGGTGCAGAGCGGCCAGGTCCTGCGCCAGGGCGACCGCGGCCCGGAGGTCACCGAACTGCAGCTACGCCTGCGCCAGTTGAACCTGTACACCGGCCCGGTGAACGGCAACTACGGCTGGCGGGTGGCCCGCGGCGTCGGCACCTACCAGGCGGCACGCGGCGTCACCCAGGACGAGCCGGGGGTGTACGGCCCGGCGACGCGGGCGATGCTGAAGTCGGAGACGAGCGGACGCTAGAGCGTCCGTGATGACGTCCGTACTTACGGTCAGCCGACGTGGACGTGGATCATCCCGTTCGCCGCGGCCTCCACGCGCACCCGCGTGAGGTCCGCGGCCAGGATGTCAGGGCCGTGCGCCGCGGCCCGGGGGCCGACGCCGACCACCCGCATCCCGGCGGCACGCCCCGCCGCGATGCCCGCGCCGGAGTCCTCGAAGACGAGGCAGTCCTCGGGCGCGACGCCCAGCTCGGCGGCGCCCTTGAGGAAGCCCTCGGGGTCCGGCTTGCTCGCCCCGACCGACTCGGCGGTGATCCGCACCTCGGGCAGCCCGAGGCCCGCGGCGGCCATGCGCGCGGTGGACAGCGCCACGTCCGCCGAGGTCACGAGGGCGTGCGGCAGCCCGGCGAGGGAGGCCAGGAAGGCGGCGGCGCCGGGGACCTCGACCACGCCGTCCATGTCGGCGGTCTCCTCGACGAGCATGCGGGCGTTGTCCGCGTGGTTCTGTGCCATGGGGCGGTCCGGCAGCAGTACGGCCATCGACGCGTACCCCTGCCGCCCGTGCACGACCTTCATCACCGCGTCGCCGTCCAGCCCGTGCCGCCCGGCCCAGCGACGCCAGCAACGCTCCACGACGACATCGGAGTTGACGAGGGTGCCGTCCATGTCGAGCAGCAGCGCGCGGGTGGTCAGCAGGGTCGAGGCCGTCATGGGCAGGGCTCCAAGGCATGGGGAAGGGGCCGCCAGGCGGCCCCGAGGACAAGGCGGCCCCGCCCGCCGGTCAGGGTTGCGGGCGGGAGCCACTTTGTTCCCCCACGATACAAAGCCGCCCCGCATCGCGCCACTGCTCTTCGCTCTGAGCCCCGACCGACCGCGTCAGACCTCACACGCTCACGCGTTCACGCACGCAGGCACTCGCTCGCTCACGCACTCACGCACTCACGCACTCACGGCCTCGTACAGGCTCCACGCACCGAGAACCATCATCACCACCGCAGCGATCTTCGTGATCAGCCGCAGCGGCACCCTCTTCATCAGCGCCTTGCCCCCGACGATGCCGAGGCCCGCGACCGCCCACAGGCCGAGGACGGCACCGAGGCCGACCGACAGGGGGTCGTCGTAACGCGCCGCGAGGTTCGCCGTCATGATCTGGGTGAGGTCACCGAACTCGGCGACCAGGATGAGCATGAAGCCCGCCCCCGACACCTTCCAGAAGCTCTGGTTCTCGGGACGGCGGACCTCCTCCTCTTCCTCGCCCTTGTTCCGCAGCAGCACCGCCGCGCCGCCGAGGAAGAGCAGACCGGTGATCACATGCACGACCTGCTGCGGCAGCAGGGTCAGCACACTGCCCGCCGCGACGGCGAGCACGACATGCAGCAGGAAGGCGGCGGCGACACCGACGAAGACGTACGAGGCGCGGTAGCGCGTACCGAGGACGAGCCCGGCGAGGGCCGTCTTGTCCGGCAGCTCGGCCAGGAAGATGACGCCGAAGACGAGCGCCAGGACGCTGATGCTGATCAAGGTTCCTCAATCGGTCGGGCTGCCCGCCGAGAGTGTGTGACTGCTGCGACACTTCGGCACGGCAGCACACGGGGCACCCATGCCTGCGACATGGGCGTGCACTGCTTGCCGAAGGTCTCGCTGGCGGGATCCATGGACAAGATCCGCCTCCGGGCGCCGGCTCAGACGAGCTGAGCAGTGTGTCGACGGTCCGGCGAAGAGCTACTCCCCTTCTGCGCCGTCCATGGTACGGGACCCCCGACGGACACGACGAGCCCGGAATTCCGGCCCGGACAGCCACAGACCTTGTCATGTCATGTACGCGCCACTAGCGTCTCACCGGACGTACACCCGCAGGTAACACGCCCTGGCGAGCATTCCCTCGCCCGCACCTCAACACCCCTACCCCACAAGGGAGTTCGCATGTCCAAGGTCTACGCGCGTCGACGTCTGAGCATACTGGCAGCGCTCACCGGACTCACGGCCTTCGTCGGCGCCCTCAACGGCCCGACCGCCTCCGCCGCACTCCCGACCCCCATCGCCGCCTCCACCGCGCGTACCTATCTCTCCTCCCTCACGGTCGCCGCCGAGGACCGCACCGGCTACGACCGCAGCCTCTTCCCCCACTGGATCACCATCAGCGGCACCTGCGACACCCGCGAGACGGTCCTCAAGCGCGACGGCTCGAACGTCGTCACCGACTCCGCCTGCGCCTCCACCAGCGGCAGTTGGTACTCCGAGTACGACGGCACCACCCTGACCTCGTCCTCCGGCCTGGACATCGACCATCTCGTCCCGCTCGCCGAGGCCTGGGACTCCGGCGCGAGCACGTGGACCACCGCGCAGCGCCAGGCCTTCGCCAACGACCTGACCCGGCCGCAGCTCATCGCCGTGTCCGCCGGTTCCAACCGCTCCAAGGGCGACAAGGACCCGGCCGAGTGGCTCCCGACCCGGTCCGCGTACGTGTGCACGTACGCCCGCGCGTGGGTGCAGGTGAAGCACTACTACAAGCTCTCCGTCGACACGGCCGAGAAGAGCGCGCTCCAGAGCGCCCTCAAGGGCTGCTGACCGCCGGGAGCTTCTCCGAGATCCCGGCGGCCCCGGCGACCTCGGAGGCTGTCCGAAGTCGCCCGTCGTCCGCCCGGATTGCCGGAACCTCCCCGCTCACCCCCATTCCTCACCCCCGATACCCCACGTGTCGCCGCCACCACGTACGCTGTACGGCTGTCAAAGGCCGTTCCTGCCGCTCCCCCGCGACCACGCGGCATGGCGGTACGCAGCCGCCTGGGGAGTTGGACGGGGGAGTTCCGGGTGCTTGAGATGGTGGGGTCGCTGACCGGCAGCCCCTGGATCTACCCCGTGGTGGCCACGTCGGTCCTGCTGGACGTCTTCCTGCCCCTGCTGCCGAGCGGCATCCTCGTCATCACCGCGGCCACGGCGGCAGCGGCCGGTTCGGCCGTCGCTCATGTACCGGATGTGCTCGGGCTCATCCTGTGCGCGGCGACGGCCTCGGTCCTGGGCGACCTGGTGGCGTACCGCCTGGCCTGGCGCGGTGGCCCCCGCCTCGACCGGGCGATAGCCCGCTCGCGCCGGCTGACGACCGCGCAGGAACGCCTGGGCGCGGCGCTGGCCCGCGGCGGCGGCACGCTGGTGATACTCGCCCGGTTCGCGCCCGCGGGCCGCTCGGTCGTCTCCCTGGGCGCGGGCGCGGCCCGCCGCCGCGTCCGCGAGTTCCTGCCCTGGTCGGCGCTGGCGGGTGTCGCCTGGGCCGGGTACAGCGTGGCCCTCGGCTACTACGGCGGACAGTGGCTGGGCACGAGCTGGCTGGCGACGGGCGTCTCGGTGACGGCCCTGTTCGCGGCGGGCGCGGGCGCGACCTACTTCATGCGCCGCCCGGCGTCCGAGACACCCGAGAAGTAGCCGTCAAGTCACCCTGGAACCCCAGGGTTTCCTTGGGTATCGCCAAGCTCCTCCGAGGATTGACTGGACTGTCGGCCGCTTGTGATCATCGCCGAGGGGGTCCTCGGACCGGGGGACCCTGGTCGAGGATCAGGGACGAGGCATGGCGAACGAGAACCTTACGGTGGCGGTCCTGGGGCCGGGCGGTGTCGGCGGGCTGCTCGCCGGGCTCCTGGCCCGTACCGGGCACCGAGTGATCTGTCTGGCGGGCGACGAGACCGCGCGCACGCTCCGCGACCACGGCATCCGGGTCCGCAGCGGGCACTTCGGCGAGTTCACGGCGCAGGTCGAGGCGGACACGGAGCTGCGCGAGCCGGTCGACATCGTGTTCGTCACGGTCAAGCACACGGCGCTCGACTCCGCGCTGGAGCGCGTACCGGCACAGATGCTGAACGCGGACGCGCTGGTCGTCCCGCTGCTGAACGGCGTGGAGCACCCGGCGGCCCTGCGCGAGCGCTACGGCGCGAACCGGGTGGCGCCCGCCGTGATCCGCGTCGAGTCGACCCGTGTCGCACCCGCGGTGATCGAGCACGGCAGCCCGTTCGTGGAGATCGACCTGACCGGGGACACCGTGGCGCGCGGTGTGCTCGACCGGCTCACCGGGGCCCTGGAGTGGGCCGGGGTGAAGGCCGAGGTCCTGGGCGGGGAGGCGGCGACGCTGTGGGCGAAGATGGCCTTCCTCGCCCCGCTCGCCCTGCTGACGACGCGTTACCAGGTGACGCTCGGCGACCTCCGCACCCGCTACCGCGAGGAGTTGGTGGCCCTGGTGGAGGAGACGGCGGCGGTCGGCCGGGCGAGCGGCGCGGCCACGGACCCGGTGGCGGCCCTCGCGCGCTACGACTCCTTCCCCGCGGAGATGAAGTCGTCGATGCAGCGTGACGCGGAGGCCGGTCGCGCGCTCGAACTCGACGCGATCGGCGGGGCGTTGCTGAGGGCGGCCGAACGGCACGGGGTGCCGGTGCCGGTGGCGACGCGCCTCGTAAGGGAGTTGCTGGACTCCTGAGCCGTCCGAGCCATCCGAGCTGCCTGAGCCGTCCGAGTCGTCCGAGCCGTCTGGTGGTCAGGACGGCCCGGTGATCAGGACGGTGTGTTGTGCCGGGTGACCGTGTCGGCGAAGGCGCGGGCCGACGGGGACAGGGTGTCCCAGCGGCGCACGGCCCAACCGACCGCCAGCGGCGGCAGTTCGGGCACCGGGACGAACCGCAGCCCGGGGCGGTCCTGGGTGCGCCAGCCGGGCAGGTCGGGCACGACCGCGTGGCCGACGCCGAGTTCGGCGAGCAGGATGGCGGTGTCCCAGTCGGCCACACTGGTGTCGGCGGCTGCCGCGGATATACCCAACTCGGCGTAGCTGCTGTCGAGTTGGGTGCGTGAGGTGGAGCCCTCGGGGAGGCCGATGAGCCGCAGCCCGGCCAGGTCGGCCGCGTCGGCCCGCTTCCGTCCGGCGAGTTCGTCGTCGGCGGGGACGGCGAGCACCCAGGGCAGATGGGCGACGGGGCGCTGCTCGACGCCGCGTACGGGCGCGCCGAGGGTCACCCAGGCGAGGTCGATCTCGGGCTCCCGCAGCGCGTCGAAGCAGCTCCGGCTCGAGCTCCCGGTCCTGAACTCCAGGCTGACGCCGGGGTGTTCGCGCCGGAACTCGGCCACCGCCGCGGCCATGAAGTGCCGCACGGTGACACTGCCGGTGGCGATCCGCACGACGCCGCCGTCGCCCCGGGCGATCTCCGCCAGTCTGCGCAGGGCCAGGTCGAGCCCGGACATCCCCTCCTCGGCGGCTTGCTGGAGCACGCGCCCGGCGCGGGTGGGCACGACCCCGCGCGACTGCCGCTCCACCAGGTCGACACCCACCTCCCGCTCCAGCCGCCGTACGTGCTGACTGACGGCCGACTGGGTACAGCCCAGCTCGCGGGCCACGGCGCTGAGGCTGCCGGCCCGGCAGACGGCGACATAGACGCGGAGATCATCGAGGGTCATGGTGATCAAGGTAGCCGCCGGGTGGGGCGGGGCGCCGGGATACGGCCGATCGAGTGAAGCGCACGGAGTGACTCGCATCGGAAAATCGAACAGACGTAGCATTGCCGCGTGGCTGCGACGTATGACTTCCCGAGTGATCTCCTCGCCGGTCAGGAGGAGCTGCATCAGGTCCGGGCCGAGCTTCTGGCCCTGCTGAAGCGGCTCCCCTGGTCGGTGGAGCCGCTGGACGGCTTCACCGACGACACCGGCTGGCGCAAGGTGGAGCGCCCCGCCTCCCCGGGCTGGACCGAGGACGAGCAGCGCGAGGTGGAGAAGCTCCGTCGGCGCGAGCGGGAGCTGGCGGTGTTCGTGTCCTGCCATCGCTTCTGGGCGGAGGTGACGACCGAGGACACGGTGGATGCGCGTATGCGCTTGAAGCACGTCCACCACGTCCACGAGGAGCCGTCGCCGGAGACATGACCGTGGCGAGCCGGAGACACCGTGGCGATCTCCGTTGTCATGTCCTCCCTTAGGGTTGCTGCCCATGTGGCCAGGACAGCAGCCGCCCGGGGGCGAGCAGAACCCGCAGCACCAGAACCCCTATCAGCAGCCGGGGTACCAGCAACCCAACCCGTACCAGCAGCCGTATCCCCCTCAGACGCAGGGGCAGCCGCAGTGGGGTGCGCCGACGGGGGCGCCGCAGCCTCCGAGCGGCGGGGGCGGCGGGAACCGTACGAAGATCATCGCGATCGTCGCGGCCACGGCCGTGGTGGTGGCCGCGGGCGTCACCGGCTTCCTGCTCCTCGGCGGGGACGAGGACGCCAAGGCGTCGGCCGACGCGTCGCCGAGCGCGACGGCCTCCGCGTCCTCGTCGGACGAGCCCTCGCGCGGTACGGAGTCCGACAAGCCGACCGTCCCGGGCTGGAAGGTCGTCGTCGTCCCCAAGCGGGGCATCGCCTACGACGTCCCGGCGGACTGGGAGGTGTCGTCCCCGGGCACCGCCGTCGGCTTCACGGACGACAAGACCGGCAAGCCCATCGCCTATATGTCAGGCATCGCCGAGTACCAGTCGAAGTGGTGCACGTCCGACGACGACATGGACGGCCGCACGGAGGACACGTCCCTGGCCATGACCGGCGCCAAGGGTGCCAAGGGCGCCAAGAACACCGACGAGGTGGCGGTGAACACCGTGGGCTGGTGGGTCTACGGCGCCTACACCCAGCCGGACAAGAAGAGCCTCCACATCGGCAAGGCCGAGCCCTACACGACCGCCACGGGGATCAAGGGCAGCATCGCCTGGGCCTGGTCGACCGACACGCCCCGGAAGGGCAAGTGCGAGACCGACGGCAAGGCCGTGTCCTTCGGCTTCAAGAACTCGGCCGGTGACTACGTGTCCTGGAACTTCCTCGGCGTCCAGGGGGTCGGCGAGGAGGTCCCCAAGGCCACCGTCATGAAGATCCTCAGCACGGTCCGGCTCCAGGGCGAACCGACGGCGTCGTAGGACCGCGGGCCCGGACGACCGGGAACGACCGGGAACGACCAAGGCGGGTCCAGGCCTTCGGGTGTCCACTCGAAGACCTGGACCTGAGTCATTCATTCACTTCGGCAGCCGGGGGAAGAGTACGTCCACTGTCCGTGCCGTACCGGTTTGAGCTGATCACGGAATGTAGCGTGCTGCCCGGTCCCGACCGGGGACCCTGTCGCAAGGAGCCGGGAATGCTCAAGGGTTTCAAGAACTTCCTGATGCGCGGCGATGTCATCGTCGTAGCCGTGGGCCTCATCGTCGCCTTGGCCTTCAGCACCCTGATCAAGTCCTTCACCGATTCCGTGATCAACCCCATCATCGCGCGCGCTCAGGGCGGCCGTTCCGTCGGACTGGGCTGGCAACTCGGTCAAGCGGGCAACCGGGCCACGTTCCTCGACATCGGCTCCTTCATCTCCGCGCTCATCTACTTCCTCACCTTCATGGCCGTCGTCTACTTCCTCATCGTCGTGCCGTACAAGCACTATTCGGCACGGCGCGGCGTAACGGTCTTCGAAGAGCAGGGGCCCGTCAAGACCTGCCCTGCCTGCCTGTCCGAGGACCTGCCGGCCGCCGCGGTCAAATGCCGCCACTGCGGCACCGACGGCCAACAGCCGATGCCGACCGGGGCACCACGGCCCTGACCACTGCTCAGCCGTCGTCCTTGCAGCCCACCGCTGTCGGTACGTCGCGGCATCGCTGATCCTGGTACGACTGAAGCTCGACCCCGCCGAAGACGATGAGGCAGGTCAGGGCGGCCATGACAGCTTGGGTGACCACTGTCACCACGGCCCCGGCCCAGGCGGCTGCCGCGGCTGCCGCGGCTGCCGCGATGGCGAGGAGGCCGACTCCGCCGACAGCGGCCAGGTAGTTCCACAACGAGTCGGGCGGGACGGTCTTCGCGGAGTCGAGGTCGACCCCGGACAGGAACCAGAGCCCGAAGATCACCGCCAGGGCGATCAGTTCCAGGACCACGAGACCACACCCTGCTCCGATATCGGCACCCCGGTCCGTACGGCGCCGCTGTCCGGGGCCGGTGGTGGCGTCGAAGGCCGGAGGAGCGACGGGCAGGTCCATACGCGCCACCCTGCCCGCACCTGCGAGGAGACGCATGAGTACGGGTACTCAGCTCCGCACCACAGAGGTCCCGTCCTCGGTCACGAGTGTCGCGAGGAGCGCGTAGTACTGCGAGGTACGGCTCTCGAAGTCCGTGCGCGCGGCCAGGCCGGCCGCCATGTCGTCCGGCATGCGCAGCAGGTCGACAGATGCCTGTGCGAACCTCTGGCGCGCCTCCCTCTGCTCGGCCTCGGCCAGCAGGGCGCGCAGCTCGATGACGGCGGCACGGGAGACAGCGCGAAGCTCCGGGCCCGCACGCAGCATGGAGCGGTATCCGGCGGCGGGTTCGGCGGCGGCGAGAAGCGGCTCCAGCTTCCCGGCGAGTACCTTGCCGCCCGTCGCGGCCCGGCGGGCCTCGGGGCCCGCCTCGATGAGCACCCGCAGCCCGGTGAGCAGGGCGATGGTCTGCGGCCCGTGGTCGTCGGGATCGATTCGCACCGGCGCCGTGGCCTCGATGTCCTTCAGGACACTGCGGGCAGCGGCGAACACCCGCTCGGCGGTGGGGCGTTCCACACCCCGGTGCCCCAACCCCAGTACCCCGGCGTCGAGTACGTCACCGACCGTCCGGACGCCTGCCGCCTCCACATCCCGCGCCGCGCGGCGACCCGCGCCCTTCCAGCGGAGTCGAGTGAGCGGTGTCCGGGCCAGTTCCGTGTCGATCTGTTCTCGGCGCACAGCGGTCCACGCCTCCTGTACGACGGCGACGACGCGCGCGTAGTCCCTCGTCACCAGATCCGCGGCCTCGTACAGCTTCCGGGCGCGGGCCACGGACCGCGGGCGCACCCCGTAGACCCGGGCGGTGGCGCGGACGTTCCCGCCGACCAGACCGATGGCGGTCAGGAGCAGCCCGATGACACCAAGGGCATCGGACAGGGCATAAGGGTTGTCCCCGGCGTCCTCGGTGTCCCCGTCCAGCGAGGACGGCTCCAACTCGCCCTTGTCCGGGCCTTCGGCGATGACGAAACCGGTCTCCCAGCCGTACCCGTTCTCCTCGTCGTAGTACGGCGCCTTGAGGAGCTGCGAGCGGTCAGGGTCGCAGTGGTACGCGGCCTCCCGCCGACGCCCGTTGCCGTCGAAGGGGTCCGTCCAGCGAACGGTGCACGTGCCGTCGGGCTTCTCGTCGATCACGGTGAGGTCGATCTGTTGCGCGTCGGGATAGCCAGGCGTCAGTGCGTAGAGGGCGGCCGACCAAGCCACCAGCACCACGCCGAGCGTCACTACCCAGCGGAAGAACGGCCGATGCCGCATACGGATTCCCCCTCACGCCCTGCCCACCGCCCTCCCGCCGGCGCGCCGTGTCCCACCCCGCCCCACCCCGGCTGACGCACAGTCTCCGCGCTGCCGGACCACCCTTCAATGCCACATCCCTGCAGCCGTCCCCACCCTCGGCTTTCCGGATCCCGGCATCAACGCATCAGCGGGGGCGGGCGTGATCAAGGCCCAGGCCTTCGGGTGTCCACCCGCAGTCAGCCACGACCGCGGGTGCGCCGACCGACCAGGCGCGCGTGCTCGCTGCACCCTCACCGGCCCCGGCCACGCTTTCCCCGTCGTCGACCAGTGCGAGCCGCGACGGCCGGCCCATGACGATGGCGGGAGCTCTCAGCTTGGGAGGAAGGGCAGTCGTCGTCGGCGCCTGCGACCTTCAAGGGTCGGCTTCGCCGACGGGCTGCAACATCCTCGGCTGTTGCAGCCGTCTGTAGCCGGAGACCTCGGACAACTCCCGTTCTGTGAAACGGCGTTGTCAGAGGCATGCCGTACGGTCCGTGCGTTGACCAGTTATCACTGGTCATTTCCATCTGCACGAAAGGGCAGCAGACTTGCGCACTCGAAGCCTCATAGCGCAGACAGCACTGGCGGCCGTGTTCGGCTCCGCCGCACTGATCGGCGGCACGGCTGTCCCGGCCGCCGCGGACAGCAGCATCGCACTTCCCAGTACCTCGTACCGGGACATCGTGGTCGACGACGTTCACGACCACGTCTTCATCAGCGACCCGGACGGCAGCAGCGTCGTCGTCACCGACTACGCGGGCCAGGTCGTGAAGCAGATCACCTCGGAGAACGGAGCCGCAGGACTCGCCGTATCGGCGGACTCCAGCACGGTGTACGTCGCGCTCCCGTCCGCCGACGCCATATCCGAGATCGACACCAGGACGCTGGCGGAGACCGACCGCTACCAGACGGGCGCGGGCACATCGCCCCGGAGCCTGGCGCTGGCGGGCGGAAAGATCTGGTTTGGCTATGCGGCTGACGGCCGCGGGGGGATCGGCTCGCTCGAGCTCTCCGGAGCCGACCCGGTCGTCACGCTGGGCCAGTCCACCGGCTGGTACTACGCGCCGACGCTCGCTTCCTCGCCGGCCGACCCGAACGTGTTGGTGGCGGGTCAGCAGGATCTCAGCCCGGCCACCCTCGCGATCTACGAGGTGGGTTCAAGCGGTCTGCAGCAGCAGGTGAAGCGCACGTTCTACGACAGCCCGGTCCTGTCCGACCTGAGTGATTTCGCCGTGACGCCCGACGGCCAGGACATCGTCGCGGCGTTCGGCTCCCCCTACCGCCACCAGGTCCTCAGCGCCACCGACCTGTCGGTGAAGGGCAGCTACCCCACCGACTCCTACCCCAATGGGGTGGCCATCGCCGCCGGCGGCACGGTTGCGGCAGGTGGGAACGGTTCCCTGATGTACGTCTTCCGCTCCGGCGCCAGCACCTCGCTGCGCACCTACTCCCCGGGCCGCCAGTTTCCCGCCGGACTTGCCTGGGCACCGGACGACAACCGGCTCTTCTCTGTGACCGGCGACTACCTCGGCGCCCATCCGACCCTGCATGTGCTGGTCGACGCGGGCAAGGCGGAGAGTTCCCTCACCCTTCAGGCACCGTCGACGGCCGTCAAGGCCAAGGAGCTGACCGTCACGGGCACCCTCAGCGCCAACGACCCGTTCGCGAGCGGTACCACCGTCGAGGTGACGCGCACCGACGCCAAGTCGCCGGGCGGCGTGTCCATCGGCGGCGCCGCCGTCGCGGCGGACGGGAGCTTCCAGTTCACCGACCGGCCGCGCGAGGTCGGCCAGGTCACCTAC
Organism: Streptomyces macrolidinus; assembly: GCF_023887685.1. Taxonomy (GTDB): domain Bacteria; phylum Actinomycetota; class Actinomycetes; order Streptomycetales; family Streptomycetaceae; genus Streptomyces; species Streptomyces macrolidinus. The sequence goes on from NZ_JAMWMR010000023.1 coordinate 62,559, forward strand.
ACCGTCCGCTACTTGGGCGATGACCGGCACACCGCCGCGACCGCTCAGGCCACCATCGAGGTCACCAAGTAGTACCTCCGCGGTACTCCGGTCCGAGGTCCCCGAGACGCCCAGGCGCCCCAAGACCTCGGACAGGGGTTTCAAGCTTTGCGAAATGGTCGACCACCGCCCTCGCCGCGACCGGCGGCGCCACCACGCGTGAGCTGATGCACCGCATGGGGCACTCGTCGGTGCGGGCCGCGCTGATCTACCAGCATCTCGTGAACGGCCGTGACCACCAGATTGAACGGCCGGGAACGATCAAGGCCCAGATTTTCGGGTAACCACCCGCTGACCTGGGCCTTGTTCTCGTCCTGGGACTGGTGGGCGCGGACGGTTTCGAACCGCCGACATCCGCCTTGTAAGGGCGGCGCTCTACCGCTGAGCTACGCGCCCAGGATGAGTCGACAGACTACATGGCTCGGGTGTGTGTCATGCAAACCCGGCCCCGGTCCGCTCCCGGAGCGGGGGTTATCCCCACCCCGGGTCCGGGAGCGGGCCGGATTCTCTGCCTGGACCCCGGTCTCTACGGTCGAAGGGCAGGGTTCGGCAGGGTGATCAGCTCTCTTGGGGGAAACGACATGGCTCGTACGGCGGCGCGAAGTGGACGTACTCGGCGGGCGCGGGGTGGCCGGGTCGTCGCCGCGACCGGCGTTGTCGGGGTGCTTCTCGCCACCACCGCCGCGTGCGGGAGCGCGGCCGACGACAAGCATCCGGATCACCGGGCCTTCGCCGTGCACGGCCGTACCCTCACGGTCGACTCCGACTCCTCGGCTCTGGAGATCGTCCCGGCCGAGGGCGACCAGGTGAAGGTCACGCGGTGGTTCCACGGCACGGCCCTGATCGGCAAGGACCCCCGGGCGACCTGGTCCGTGCGGGGCGACCGGCTCGTGCTGCGGGTGAAGTGCGCGGGGCTGATCGCGGACTGCTCCGCCCGGCACCGGATCGAGGTGCCGCGCGGGATCGGCGTCACGGTCGAGGACCACAACGGGAGCGTGCGGGCGCAAGGCATCAAGGGCGAGCTGAGCATCCGTACGAGCAACGGCTCGGTGCGGGTGACCGATTCCACCGGGGCGCTGACGCTGAAGAGCAACAACGGCTCGGTCCGCGCGACGGGCGTGGGCTCGCGGCGCGTGCACGCCGAGACGCACAACGGCCCGGTCCACCTCGAACTCGCCGCCGCGCCCGAACTGGTGGAGGCGGCCAGCCGCAACGGGTCGGTGTCGATCACGGTGCCCCGGACCGGCTACCGCGTGACCACCGACAGCCACAACGGCTCGGTCCATGTGTCCGTCCCCCGCGACGCGCACAGTTCCCATGCGGTGCGGGCGCGGACGAGCAACGGGTCGATCAACGTGCGGACCGCGGACTAGGCGTACGGGGCTGGGGCATACAGGCCGGTCACATCGCTGAACCGACCACCCCGTGTGTTCGTCCTCTACCGGTGGGAGAATGAACCCGGCAGGGCGAACGACCACGGGAGAGGGAAGTGACGGCGACACCACCGCAGTCGTACCCACCGCTTGCGCCATGCGCGGACCGTCACCGTCCCCCGTCGACCCCCGTCCGCGACAGCCTCGCCCTGCTCGCCCTCCCGGCGCTCGCCGTCCTTCTCCTCCCCGCGGTCTTCGCCTCGGGCGGGACACGGCGGTGGTTCGGGGGGCGGGCCGAGGGACAGCGCGCGCAGGCGCAGGCCGCGAAGGACTCCGCCGCGGCGGCGTTCTACGAGCTGGACACGGCCCAGCGCGATCTCCGGATCTCGATCGAGACGATCACCGCCGTCGACGACTCCCCGGCCGCACGCCGCGCGATCGCCGACTTCGAGGCGCTCGGGCAGCGCATAGACGAGGTCAGCCACCAGTACATCCAGGCCGTGGACGCGCACGACCTCGACCGGGTCGACCTCGAAGCGTCCGCGGCCTCCCGCGCCCGCGCCGAACTCACCGCCGCACAGGACGAACTCGTCCGTGTGAAGCGTGAGTTGGATCGTTACGCCGAGGGGCTCGGGCCGCTGCTCGGCAAGGCCGAGACCCAGCTCGCCCGGCTCGCCCCGGCCGTGGTGCGGGCCCGCCAGGCCCTGCTCGCCGCCAGCAACGCCCTGGACCACGCGCGGGGGGCCGGGCTCACGGCCGACGACCTCGCCGCGCGGCTGGCCGCCCTGGCCCCCGAGCTGACCAAGCTCAACCAGGGCGCGGGACAGTACGGCGTACCGCAGACCCTGGAGCGCGCCGAGCGGGTCGCGCGGGAGGCCGAGGCCGTGCGCGCGGAGGCGGCGCGGCTGCCCGAGCGGGCCGCGGAGATCGACAACCGGCTGGTGTCCCTGCGGACGCGCGCGCAGGCGCTCACCACCCGCGCCGGTCAGGTGGAGCCCGTCCTGAGCGAGCTGCGGCGCCGGTTCTCGGCCGCCTGCTGGCAGGACCTGCAGCACGTGCCGGAGCGGGCCGCCGAGGCGGTGGCGCAGGCCGAGCTGAAGCTGACGCAGGCGCGGGCCGCGCGCGACGCCCAGCGCTGGCCGGACGCGACCTCGCTGCTGTCCACGGCGCGGGCGCTGCTGAACACCACGGACGAGGCGGTGTCCGCGGCCGGTGACCGGCTGCGGCGGCTCAACGCCGTGCAGAAGGATCCGCAGGCGGAGATCGAGCGGACGCGGTTCGCGATCCGGGACGCGCAGCGGCTGGCCATGACGGGGCGTACGGCTCCCGATCCGCGCCACGCCCGCCCGCTGGACGACTCCGTGGCCCGGCTCGACCGTGCGATCGCCACGCTGGAGGGCCGCCACCCGGACTACTGGCACTTCCTGACCGAGACGGAGGCGGTGCGGGAGACCGTCGCGCGCGTGGTCACCGGAATCAGGGAGGAGCGGGGAGCCGGACACTGAAGCCCGGTCCCCGCTCCGAAGGGTCCGCTCAGGTGCGGTAGGCGTAGTACGCCGCGGTCGGGTACGACGCGATGATGCTCGCCACCGACCTGTTGTAGGTGTTGGTGGAGTGGTACGTCAGATACGGCACTCCCTGCGCGCTGCGGGAGGTGACGATCATGGAGTGGTCCTTGGACCCGTCCTTGTCGAAGTCCATCTGCAGCACGTCGCCCACGTCCATCTGGTAGACGTTGGCGAGGCTGGTGACCCGCTTCGAGGACAGGGCGAACCACGAGAACTCGTTGACGCCGACGAACGAGTCCGACTGCAGCTCGGAGTTGCCGAACCACTTGTGCCAGTCGTACGTGTAGCCGGGGACGTGCGCCCAGCCGCCCGCCTTCAGGGCCTGGCTGACGAAGTTGGTGCAGTCACCGCCGGCCCCGTGCCCGCTGAAGTCGGGGTACTCCGCGTTGTAGTTGTTCCAGTACTTCTGCGCGTACGCGGCCATGGCCTTGTAGTCGTAGCCGCTCGCGGAGAAGTTCTTCGGGTCGGCCGGCGCGGGCTGGGTGGTGGCCGAGCGCGTCGCGTCGGGCGGGCTGTCGTCGTCGCCGGTCTGCGGCGGGGTCGCGGCCGGCGGCTCGGCCGGCTGGTTCACCGCGAGGTAGCCGTCGTCGGTGTCGCGGATGCCGGTGAGCTGCCAGTTGCCCTGCCGGTCGGCCTTGAAGGTCAGCTCGTGGTGGGCCTGGAAGCCGGTGTTCTTCGGCTCGGTGCCCTTGACCTTCTCGTACGTCAGCGTCGTCGTCTCCGTGACGTCGACCTTGGCGTTGCGGCCCTTGACCCGGGTGGCGTTCAGCGTGACGCTCGTCGTGGCCGCGCTGTACCTCTCGCCCAGCTTCTGCAGGCGGGACTTGCGGCTGCGCAGCTCGGAGAGCGCGGAGTCCTCGTGACGCGACTGCGTGCCGGACATCCGCACCTTGCCGGAGAACCCGGACGTCAACGGGTGCCGTCCGTGCCTCCGGTCACCCTTGCCGTCGTCCACCAGGGCGTTCGTACGGTCGGTGAAGACGGCGTCGGCCAGCTTCTGGAAGGTGGCCTTGGTCGCCGCGTCCACGGTGGGATCGTCGACGACGGCCGCTCCCGCGCTCCAGTTGGGCAGCAGTGCCGCGCCGGCGACGACCGACGCGGCGGCTGCCGTGGCTATGGTGACGCGACGCCGCTTACGGCTCAATTTCCGTGATTTCAATGATGTTCCCCTCTACGCCGGTGCTCCGATACCGGGGTCTGGCATCCTTCCACGGCGCGTCTTCCTCCTTTGAAATGGGGGGCCGGGCACGGTACTTGACGGAGCGTCGGATATACTTCGCTCCGCTCCGCGTCACTTGACGACGGTCGACCAGTCCGGGGACTGCGCGGGGTCCAGGGTGCGCAGCCGCTCCAGGGTCTCGGGCTTCTGCACGTCGAGCCAGTCGGCCAACTCCTTGAAGGACACGCACTTGACGTCCTTCTTGCCGCACACGTCCTTCACCATCTGGTCGACGGCCTTCATGTAGATACCGCCGTTCCAGTCCTCGAAGTGGTTGCCGATGAACAGGGGCGCCCGGCTGCCGTAGTAGACCCGGTTGAACCCGGCCTCGTAGGTGTCGACGGTCTCCTGCTGCCACTGCGCGTACTTCGACGGGTCGCCGTCGGTCTCGCCGTCGGACTGGTTGTAGAGGAAGTTGAAGTCCATGGACAGGCCCTGGTACTTGCCGCCCTCGTACGGGAGCATCTGCAGGGGAAAGTCCCAGATGCCGTTCTTCTTCGTCGGCCATATCTGGAAGTCACCCGTGGAGCTGGCGTCGTAGCGCCAGCCGTAACTCTTGGCGGCCTGCAGCAGGTTCTGCTGGCCCTCCAGGCAGGGGGCGCGCCCGCCGACGACCGCCTTCTTGAAGTCGAAGGGCAGCGGGTCGATGTCCGTGAAGCCGGTGTTGGTCTTCCACTTCTCCGCGAAGGAATAGAACTGGTCGATCTCGCTCTTCCACTCCTTCACGCTCCAGTCGCCGCCGCCCTTGGCGTCGCAGAAGTGGCCGTTGAAGTGGGTGCCGATCTCGTTGCCGTCGGTGTACGCCTTGCCCAGTTGCTCCAGCGTGGTGCGGATGTGTTCGTCGGTGGGGTAGCTGATCGCGGCGGCGCCCACCGAGTGCATCGGCGGGTGGTAGAGGTCCTTCTTGCTCTTCGGCAGCAGGTAGATGCCGGTGAGGAAGAAGGTCATATGGGAGTTGTACTGCTGGGCGAGTTCACGGTAGTGCGAGAAGAGGTGGTCGTCGCCCTCCAGGGCGCCGTCCCAGGAGAAGACGACGAACTGGGGCGGCTTCTCACCGGGCTTGAGCGGCTTGGGCTTCAACTGCCCCTTCTGCGGGCCGGTGTACGAGGTGGAGCCGTCCCCGAGGACCTTGACCTTGCCGTCCCACTCGGGCTCCTTGGACGCCTTGGCGGCCGGGCCCTTGGCCTTGTTCGCGCCCGTGTCGGAGGCGGCGACCGGGGTGGTGCTGTCCGATGGCCGCAGGGCGAGGAAGACCGCGGTCAGGGAGGCGACGACGAGGAGGGCCCCCAGGGTGATGAAGCCCTGCCTGCTGCTGAGGCGGGTGGTGCGGGAAGAGCGGGCGCGGCGGCGACGGCCGGTTCTTGCGGTCATGGGCGGCTCGTTCCGGAATGAGGGGGGGTGGGTGCGTGCGGTGGTTCGGCGCCCGGCGTCAGCCGAGCGGGCTCATGGCGCTCGACCAGATGTCGTAGGGCACAGCGCCCGCGGAGGTGCCGGCGACGCCCTTGAGCGGCTGTGGTTCGAGGCTCTTGGAGAGGTCCATGCGGTAGACGGCGACGGCGGTCGACACGTCCTTGGCCGTGCCCACGTACCAGGAGGCGGTGTCGTTGTGCGTGGTGCCGGCCTTCCCGGCCACCCGCGCGGTACCGGGGGCCGCGTCGGGGTGGGCGGTGCGGAAGGACTCCGTGAGCGCCTCGGTGACCTGGCGGGCCGTCGTGACGCCGACCGCCCGTCGGGTCTCCGCCGCCTTCAGGGCGACCGGGGAGCCGTTGCGGGTGATGCGCCGCACCGAGTACGGCTCGGTGTGCGTCCCGTCCGCGGCGAACGTCGCGTATCCGCTCGCCATGCGGATCGCGCTGGGCGTGGCGCTGCCCTGGGACATCGCGGGCACCTGCGGCCCCATGCTGGACGGGAGCAGCCCGGCCGCCTGTGCCGTCGCGCGCAGCGTGGGCAGGCCGGTGTCCATGCCGAGTTGCATGAACGGCGTGTTCACGGACTGGACGAGCGCCTGGTGGAGGGTGATCTTCCCGTAGGACTTGCCGCCGTCGTTGTGGGCGGCGACCTTCTTGCCGCTGCGGTCCCAGTACGGGCCCTCGGGTGTGGTGACGGGGACGGCGTCGTCGCCGTCGTAGACCGACTTCGGGGAGACCGGGGTCGCGGGCCCGTTCCTGGTCCGGTGGACGCCGTGTTCGAGACCGGCGGCGTAGACGAACGGCTGGAACGCCGAACCGGCCGGAACGGTGGACGCGTTGGACTCGTTGAAGCCCTGCTTGCGATGGTCCGGGCCGCCGTAGACGGCGAGGATACGGCCGTCCGCGGCGACGGAGGCGGCGCCGTAGTGGGCGGTCTTCGCCGGGCCGGGGTGGTCCTTCCTGGCCTGCTCACGGGCCTTGGTCACGGCCTCGGTGAGCGCGTCCTCCCGCTTGCGGTCGAAGGTCGTGTAGATCTGGTAGCCGCCCAGGTCGAACTTCTTGTCCGAGAGACGGGCCGCGGTCTTGGCGTACTTCGAGGCCAGTTCCACCAGGTAGTCGCTCTGCTGTCCGGTCTCGTGCAGCGGGTTGGACTTCAGCGGGTCGGGGAACGACGTGTACTTGGCCCGCTCCTTCGGCGAGAGCTTGCCTGTCTTGACCATGCGGTCGAGGATCCACTCCCAGCGCTCGACGGCACGCTGGTGGTTGGCGGCACTGAGGGTGGGGTCGTAGAGCCCGGCGCCCTTGAGCAGGGAGGCGAGGAACGCGGCCTCGCTGACGTCGAGTTGGCTGACGTCCTTGCCGTAGTAGGCCTGGGCGGCGCGCTGGATGCCGTAGGTGCCGCGGCCGAACCAGCTCGTGTTGAGATAGCCCTCGAGGATCTTGTCCTTGGGCATCTTGTTGTCGAGCTTGAGGGCGATCATCGCCTCGGTGAACTTGCGGCTGAACGTCTTCTCCTGGCCCAGGTAGACGTTCTTGACGTACTGCTGGGTGATGGTGGAGCCGCCCTGGGTGTCCCCTTCGCCCGCCGTGCGCCACAGGGCGCGGGTGATGCCCTTCATGGAGATGCCGGGGTCGGAGTAGAAGCTCTCGTTCTCCGCCGCCAGTACGGCCCAACGGACCTGCTGGGGAATGTCCTTCAGGGGCATCGCCTGCCGCTGCACCCAGCCGGTGCGGGCCATGGGCGTGCCGTCGGACCAGAAGTAGACGTTGTCCTGCTGGGTCGCGTACGAGTTCAGGTTCTCGGGTATGTCCGTCATGGCGTAGGCGACGGCCAGGAACGCGCCACCGAGACCGAGGGATGTCAGTACGGCGCCGAGCCACTGGCGCCAGGAGGGCATCCAGCGCCGCCAGCCGATGCGGCCGGGTCGCGGATAGACGGGCCGCAACTTCCGGGCGTACGGGGCGAATCGGGCGGTGGCGCGCGCGAACGCGGAGGGCGGTACGGGCTTACGACGCGAGGTGCGTTGGCCGGAAACCTCCGGTACGGCCGCGCGCAACTGCATGGTGGCGTCCGGCTCCTGCGGCTCCGGGAGCTTCAACTGCATGGTGAGGTCGTCCCGCAGGGGCCGCTCGGCCGCAGCGTCGTGCTGCGCGTCAGCGGTCGCGTCGGCGGTCGCGTCGCCCTTCGCGCGGTTCATCCGGGGCCACTTCGGCGTCTCCTTGGGCCGCCTGCGGCCTCCGCTAGCCACGGTGGACTCCGGTGTTCGGGCTGCCCGGAGAACACCGGTCGGTTATTCGGTGTACTGGCTCGATCACGCCTGCGTCTTCCCTCCGCACTCGGACTGCGCGCGTGGGTAGATGCAGCGACCGCAGATACGGTTGCAAGCCCCCCTCCCCGGCCTTTCGGCTTGTCGCGGCTGCACTCATAAATTATCAGCGCCCATTGTGATCTCTTCGCTCAGGAAGCGACCAGAACGCGACAACATGGAGCAATTTGAGGGGGGCCTGACAAGGCGGCGCGGGTGGTGCCGGCAGGCGCGGGTGCGCGCATCGCCTGTGCTTCACCGGGCCCTCCCCTTAACCTGTGCACATGCCTCGCTATGAATACCGCTGCCGCACCTGCGGCGACACGTTCGAACTCAGCCGCCCCATGGCGGAGTCCGCCGCCCCCGCGTCCTGCCCCGCGGGCCATGACGACACGGTCAAGCTTCTGTCGACCGTCGCCGTGGGCGGCACCGCGAGCGCCGCGGCGCCGGCCCCGCAGGCGGGCGGAGGCGGCGGCGGCGGTTGCTGCGGCGGGGGCTGCTGCGGCTGAGCCCGGCCCGGCTCAGCGCCGACGCGCCAGGGTCAGCCCGTCCGCCACCGACAGCATCACGCTGTCCACCCGGTCGTCCGCCTTCACATGCGCGTTGAAGTCCTTGATCGCGGCTCCCATCCCGGACGCGTCCGGGTCGGTCACCTCGCCGTGGTAGAAGACGTTGTCGACCACGAGCAGACCTCCGGGACGCATCCGCGGCACCAACTCGTCCCAGTAGGCGACGTAGTTGTCCTTGTCCGCGTCGATGAACGCCAGGTCGATGTGCGGCTCGGCCGGAAGCTCCCGCAGGGTCCGCAGGGCGGGCGCGATCCGCAGCTCGATCCGGTCGGCCACCCCGGCCTTCGCCCAGGCCTCGCGCGCGTACCCGGTCCACTCCTCGGAGACGTCGCAGGTCAGCAGCGTCCCGTCGGACGGCAGCGCCTGCGCCATGGACAGCGCCGACAGCCCCGTGAAGGTCCCGATCTCGACGATCCGGCGCGCCCCGGTCAGCCGCACCAGGAACGCCAGCAGCGGCCCCTGCTCCTCGGCGACCTGCTTGCCCGCCACCAGCGGCAACCGCGTGTGGGTGACCTCGACCAGCATCCGCTGCACCGGGTCGAGCGGCGGGTTGTGGCCGAGCATGTACGCGTACAACTCGTCCGTCAGTGGTGTCCCGTTGCCCTTGGCCACGCGATCTCCTCGGTCTGTGCGCTGTCCGTCCACCGCACGGGCACAGCGCTCGCTCGTCTCCACCGTATCCCCACGCTCCTCAGGCCGCGGCTCCCGGTCCCGCCGCCGCGAGGAACTCCCGCAGGATCCGCTCCCCGGCCAGCACCCCCCGCTCCGCCAGCGCCTCGACCCGCGGGGCCGTCCAGCCGGTGTCGGCCAGTTCGCCGTGTCCCGGGCGCCAGCCGCGGTCCGCGGCCAGCAGCAGGTCCGCGTCCAGCAGCGAGTCCCCGGCGGCGAGGGTGAGCGTGGCACCGGTACGCCGGGCCACCTCGCGCACGGCCGCGCTCTTGGTGAGCGGGCGCGGCACGGCGTAGATCTTGCGGCCCTGGAGCGACACCGTCCAGCCGCGGCCCTGCGCCCACGCGGTCACGTCCGCGAGCCACCGCTCGGGCAGCAGGTCGCGCTCGACGACCAGGTAGACGAACAGGTCCTCGGCGACCCGCAGCCTGCGCAGCCAGGCCGGGTCCGCGGTGGCCGCGAGATACGCCCGCACCTCGTCGAGCGGCGCGCACGCGTCGGCGATCCGGGCGAGCACCCCGGTGTGCCAGTCGGGGTCGGAGACCCCGTCGACGAGGAGATGGCCGCCGTTGGCGCAGACCGCGTACGCCGGGGCCGCACCCGGCAGTTCGATGCGCTGGTACTGCGCGCGGGTACGGGTCGTCGCCGGTACGAACACGGCCCGCTCTCCGAGGCCGGTCAGCAGCTCGGCGGCGGTCTCGGTCAGATAGGACAGCGGCTCGCCCTCGTACATCTCGACGCACCGCAGCCGGGGCGAGGGAGCCGCCCCCTCCGCCTGGGCGGGAGCATCCGGCGTGCTCAGGGCGAGCGCCGCGGCGGAGTAGATCAGGGTGCGGTCGAGATCGCTGGCCACCAGGACGGAGCTCATCCGGACACCACCCTGCCGTCGGCGCCGGTCGCGCCCCGTGTGTACCGGGGGTGGATCAACCCCACACAGGTGTACGGGAGTTGCTCGATCTCCTCCACCGGTACGCCGCGCTGCTCGGCCAGCAGCCGGACATGGTCGAGGTCGGTGCCCGCCCCGGCCCGCGCGAGGACCTTCCAGGGCACCCGGCGCAGCAGGACGCGGGTGGTCTCGCCGACGCCCGGCTTGACGAGGTTCACGTCATGGATGCCGTACTCCTCGCTGATGCGCTCCACCGCCGCCCAGCCCTCCCAGGTCGGGGTGCGGTCGGCCGCGAGCAGCTCCTTCGCCCGGACGTCGGCCGCCTCCTCGACCTCGGCGAAGCGGGCGGAGACGGCGTCGAGGAAGGCGGCCGACACGTCCGTCCCGGCGAGTTCGCGGTAGAACTTCGCGCCGTGGAAGTCGTGCGGGCCTACCAGGTCGGCGCGCAGGACGGTGCGCGATATCAGCCCGGAGACCGTCGAGTTGAGGCAGGCGGAGGGGATCAGGAAGTCCTCCCGAGTGCCGTACGTCCGTACGCAGGAGCCCGGGTCGGCGAGCACCGCGATCTCCGGGTCGAAGCCGGTGATGCCCTCGGTGGCCTCGAACTTCCGTATCGCTTCGGCCAGTTCGCGGGTGATGGCGCCCTTGCCGGTCCAGCCGTCGACGAAGACGACACCGGCGGGGTCGTGGCGATCGGCCAGCCAGCGCAGGGCGTTGGCGTCGATGCCGCGGCCCCGCACGATCGACACCGCGTAGTGCGGCAGGTCGAGGCCGTGCCGGTGCGCGGCCCAGCGGCGCATCAGGACACCGACCGGGGTACCGGCGCGGGCCAGAGAGACCAGGACGGGCCGGGGCGAGCGTTCGGCGAGGACCGTCTCGGTGACCACGCCGACCGCCTGGGCGAGCCGGGCGGCCGACGCGTCCAGCGCACTGTGGAACAGCTCCTGGTACTGCTCGCTCGGCTGGTACTCCACCGGCAGCGACTCGGCGTAGTGCGCGCCGCCGTTCTGGATCGCCTCCTCGCGCTCCTCCGTCGGCGCCTCCAGGGTGACGTCCGAGAGGTCTTGGAGCAGCCAGCCGACCTCGTCGGGCGCGTAGGAGGAGAAGGCGGGGCCACGCAGGGGCTCGGGCAGCATCACGGAACTCTCAGGGACGTGCGGGGGCTCGGGTACGTGACTGGGGACGACCGCGAGCAGGACGTGCGGGGTGTGGGCGGCGAGCCGGTCCAGCAGGCCGCCGGGGGCGTGCAGGGCGGGGGTGTCGGCCGTGGAGTCCACGACCGCGACGACGGCGTCGAAGCCGGCGTCCGCGACGTTGTAGGCGTAGCGCTCGCCGGGGCCGTCGGCCGGGTCGTCGTGGGCGGGGAAGACGAGGCGGCTGCGGATCGCGTAGCCGGGGTCGTCGATCGCGAGGACCGGGGAGCGCGTGGTCGTGGAGTAGCGGACCTCGGCGGTCACCACCTGCTCCAGTTCCCGTGCGAGCCGGAGCGGGGCGTACATCAGCTCCTCGAAGCCGAGGACGAGGACGCGCCGGGCGTCTGCGGGCAGCGCCTCGGCGATCCGCGCGGTCATCGCGGGCAGCGCGCCCTCCAGCCGGGCGCGGTGCTCGGGGGTGAAGCCGTGCCGTCCGCCGTCGGGCAGGCCGCGGGGCCAGCCGAGCGACACGCGGGCGACCGTGCCGTGGGCCGCGCGCTCCGGAGGGGCGCTCTCGTACCGGGCGACCAGCTCGCGCCCCTTCTCCAGGACGCCCTCCGGCAGGCGTACGGTCCCGGTGGCCAGCGCCACCAGGTCGATCCGCGCGCCGATCTCCGCCGCGAACTCCGCAAGCCTCCCCTGGTCGGCCGCCGAGCGCAGGTCGACCAGGGTGACGACGACGTACCGCTTCCTCGGGTGGCGCGCGTGCAGATCGCGGATCGTGTTCTGGACCGTGTTGCCGGTGGAGAACTCGTCGTCCACCAGGACCAGCGGGCCGTCGCCCGCGAGCAGCGCCGGGTCCTGCGGGAGCAGCAGATGCGAGGTCGCGTGGGAGTGGGACTCCTCGAAGCCGCCCGCGCGCGCGACGCCCTCGACGGGGCGGCGGGTGGAGTGGAGGTAGGGGGCGTGGCCGAGGCCGTCCGCGACGGAGTGGCCGAGCGCGGTGGCCGTCTCCGCGTACCCGAGGACGACCGGCCGGTCTGGAGCGCACGGCTGCTCCGCGTCGAGCAGGTCCCGCACTCGGCGGCCGAGCGCGAACCCGTAGCCGTAGACCACGGAGGGAGACTGCGGGACGTGTTTGCCGAGCACATGGGAGACCAGCAGATGCGCCCTCTTGGGGTTGCGCCGCAGCGCGAGCCCGAGCAGTTCGGTCAGCGTGCCGTCGCCGACCAGCTCCACTCCGAGCCGCTCGGCGACCCATGTCCCGGACCAGACCACGTTCCTCATCAGTTCCTTGTCACTACGGCGGTACGACCGGTCGGATTGCGACCGGCCGGCTACGGCCTGTCGGTCACGGCCGGTCGGCCACGACCGTCGGTCACGGCCAGTTGGTCAACGGCCGGTCGATCACGGCCAGTTGGTTACGACCGGTTGGTTACGGCCAGTTGGTACGGCTGGTCGGGTGCGGCCGGTTGGTACGGCCGGTCGGACACGTCCGGTCGGCTGTGACCGGACGCGGCGGTCAGCGGGGCAGCCCGGCGGCCAGCAGTTCCACGAAGCCGATGTCCTCGTTCGCGACGCCGAAGACCTCGGCGCGCTGGAGGGTGCGCTCGGCCCACGCGCGGTGCGGCTTCACCTCGTTCATCTTGTTCGTGTACGCGGAGCGCAGCACGCCTCCGCCGAGGCGCTCGGGCCGCAGGATGTCCTGCGCGTCGCTGAACTCCTCATGGCTGACCACCGACAGCGCGTGCACGGGCATCACATGCGAGGGGTGGATACAGGTCTTGCCGAGCAGGCCGTTGGTGCGGTCGAGGGCGATCTCGCGCAGCAGCCCGTCCATGTCGTGCGCGATGAGCGACTCGCGCAGCTCCTCGACCTCGCCCTCCAGGAAGGGGCTGCGCCGCAACTGGGGCTTGAACATGCGCTCCTGGACCCGGAAGTACTCCCACACGGGCCCGGTCACCGTGAACCCGGTACCGTCGACACGGCCGAGGACGTTGACCACGTCGGCGATCACGGAGGCGACGATCTGGACGTCGTACGCGGTCATGTCGGGCGCCCGGCGCAGTCCGTAGGACGAGCAGAAGTCGGTGACGCCGAGCCGCAACGCGAGGACACGGTCGCGGTACTTGTCGACGACGCGGAAGACTCCGTCGAGCGTCTCCCGGCGGGACTCCAGATAGAGCAGGTCGGGCGACTCCAGGACGGGCATGGCGAACAGCCGCCGCCCGCAGGCCGCTTCGGCCTCCGTCAGTGCCTCCAGAAACGGGACGCCCCGCTCCTCGGTGAACTTCGGCAGTACGAATCCGGACAGCAGCCGGACGGCCGGTCCGAGCCGGGCGACCAGGTCGGGGATCTGCTCGGGGTACCGGACGCGGATGAACAGCAGCGGCGGTTCGGCGTCCGGCGTCTCGGCGAGCGCGATCAACTGCCGTACGAGGTTCTCCTCGGCGGCGGTGACGTCCGCGTCGCCTATGGAGTCCTCCAGGCACAGCACCATGGAGACGACACCGCGGCTCGCCTGCTTGACCACGTCGTCGGCGAGGCGCGGCCGGGTGGCCGGGCTGTACAGGGTCGCGCCCAGGGCCGCCGCGAGGACGCCCGTGGGGGAATCGGCGGTGAAAACGGCCGGTTCCCGATGGAACAGGCGCTGCCGCTCCTCAGGGGCGACGTGCCCGAAATGACGCATGTGGATCCCCGTGTTGGTCGGCTGCCCGAAAATATGTGGCCGGTAATAGTACGTGGAACCCCCTGTCGGTAGTTCCCGTCGGGCATGAAGTTCAGATGACCGGGCCGTGTCGGAGGCGTGGTGCGGCCCCGCGCGGCGTGCCGGAGCGCCCACCCCCACGTTGTCGTGACCAGGACCGAGAGGGCAGGATGACGGCATGACGCACGCGATGGTGAAAGGGTCGAACGTACCGCTGACGGCCATGGCGGTGCGGGCGGTGCTGCGGTGGACTCCGGGTCAGGGAGCCTTGGAGGTCGACGCCTCGGCGCTGCTCCTCGGCCCCGACGGTCGTGTGCGCTCCGACGAGGACTTCGTCTTCTACAACCAGCCCCGGCATCCGTCCGGAACGGTCCGGCTGCTCGGCAAGAAGCGCGAGGCGGAGGGGCTGACCGACACGATCCAGACGGATCTGGCGGGGGTCGAGGCCGAAGTGGGGCGGATCCTGCTGGTCGCCTCGGCGGACGACGTCACCTTCGACCATGTCCGGGCGCTGAGCATCCTGCTGTACGACGCGGCCGACCCGGACGGGGAACCGCTGGCGTACTTCGACATCCGGCCGGAGACGGGCGCCGAGACGGCGCTGATCTGCGGGGAGCTGTACCGCCGGGGCGAGGGCTGGAAGTTCCGCGCGCTCGGCGAGGGGTACTCGAACGGGCTGAAGGGCCTCGCGAACGACTTCGGCATCTCGGTGGACGACGCGGAGCCCCCGTCGGCCGAGGGCGACGCGGCGACGGTCGTGCGTGAGGTGTCGACGCCGCTGCCGCCGGAGCAGCCGGTGAACCCGCCGTCCGCGTACGGCTATCCGCCGATGCCCACGCAGCAGCCCGCGGCGACGGCCACGGCCCAGCCCGCGTACGGATACCCGCAGCCGGAGAGCCAGAGCCCTCCCGCGTACGCGCCCGCACCCCCGCAGACGGCGGCGACCGCACCGGCCTACGGCTACCCGCCGACCGCGGCGCCCGTACCGGACCCGGACTTCACCCTGCCGCCGCAGGGACCGCAGTTCATCGGTCGCTGAACGCCGACAGCCCGCTCATGTCTTCGACTTGTAGCCCCGGCCCCACTGAAGTCCCCATCCGTACAGCCGGTCCAGTTCCGCCTGGAAGCCGTAGACGAACTTCACCTCGCGGCGGACGACCAGCTCGTCCTTGACCTTCTCGATCAGGACGACCGCGCAGGAACGGGCCTGCGGGTGGCGTTCGTCGAGGCCGATCTCGATGCGCGGGCCACTGCTCGGATACAGCGTGACGACGGCGTGCGTACGGTCGAACGCGGGCGTCTGGTCGTAGATGTAGACGAAGACCAGCAGCCGCTTGAAGTCGTCCCGGTGGTCGAGATTGACGAAGATCGTCTCGCCGGTGCCGGAGCCGAACCGGTCGTCGCCGCTGAGCTTGATGTAGGGCGGCTCGTTGAGTTCGCCGAGGAAGTCGCCGAGCGGCTGCACCACACCCTTCGAGCCGTCCTCCATCTCGTACATGACTCCGAGGTCGAGGTCGACGTTGACCATGCTCTGGGTGTGCGCCTGCACGACCTCCGGGGTGAACATCCGCAGCGGGTGGCGCAGCAGACCGCCCCGCGCGCCGCCGCTGCCGATGTCCGATGTCCGCATCCGCCACGACAGGTTGATGCGCAGATTGCCCGTCGCCGCGCCCTGTTTGGTGAGCGAGACGCGGTGGTTCCGCTTGGTCATCTCGATGGCGTTGGTCGCCGCGCTGCCCGAGTCGAAGTCCGTCGTCTTCCCGCGCCACACGCCGTCCCACAAGCCCATGTCGGCCCCCTGCTTCTCCCGTTCGACAACCGCGGGGCGGTCACCGAGGACGCATCCTCGCGACCGCCCCGCTCAGAGGCTTCCTCCCCCCAGGGGTCGTCACACCCCGGACGAGACCTCAGTCCCCTCGTCCGAGGTCACCGCTTTTCCCTCCGCCGCGGCCAGCGCGCGGTTACGGCGGACCGAGGACCAGAACGACCAGGCGATCAGGACGACACCGACGAGACCGGTGATGACCTCGTGGATCTGGTACTGGATGGTGACGAGAAGGATCAGGGCGAGCGCGCCGATCGCGTAATGCGCGCCGTGCTCCAGGTAGACGTAGTCGTCGAGGGTGCCCTGGCGGACCAGGTAGACCGTCAGCGAACGGACGTACATGGCGCCGATACCGAGGCCGAGCGCCATCAGGACGATGTCGTTGGTGATGGCGAAGGCACCGATCACGCCGTCGAAGGAGAACGAGGCGTCCAGGACCTCCAGGTAGAGGAACATGAAGAACGCGGCCTTGCCGGCGAGCAGCACCGCCGACGGCTTCTTGCCGGTCCGCTTGGCCTCTTCCTCTTCCTCGTGTTCGCGCTCCTCCTCTTCCTCCAGCCGGTTCTCGAAGAAGCCGGAGAGACCGCCGACGACGAGATACGTGATCAGACCGGCGATACCGGAGATCAGGACCGTCTGTGCCTTGTCGACATGGGCGCCGCCGTGCTGGTGGGCGTGGACGGCGAAGGTCATGGACGAGATCAGCAGGACGACCAGCGCGATGCAGACCGACAGCATGTCGACCTTGCCGAGCTTGGCGAGCGGGCGCTCTATCCAGCGCAGCCACTGGATGTCCCGTTCCTCGAAGATGAAGTCAAGGAAGATCATCAACAGGAACATTCCGCCGAACGCGGCGATCGCCGGGTGGGCGTCGGTGACGAGCTGCTGGTACTGGTCCTTGTCCGTGAGGGCCAGATTGACCGCGTCGATCGGGCTCTTCTTCGCCGTGACGGCGACGATCACGACGGGGAAGACCAGTCGCATACCGAAGACCGCGATGAGCACACCCACAGTGAGGAAGATCTTCTGCCAGAAGGCATTCATCTTCTTCAGGACCCCGGCGTTGACCACCGCGTTGTCGAAGGAGAGCGAGACCTCCAGCACGGAGAGGATCGCCACGATACCGAAGGCGGTCCACCCCCCGTAGAGGACCGCTGCGGCCAGGCCGAGCGCGGTGACCGCGAACGACCAGCCGAAGGTTTTCAGAACCACTGGTTACCCAATCCGTATGGTGGGGGTCCCCTCAAGCGGAGCCTGAGGGAGACCGTCCCCCGTATCGCCGTCCCCGGCTTTACGAAACATTGACTCCAAAGTCTAGAGCGATGCCGCGAAGTCCGGAGGCATAGCCTTGACCTACCGCGCGGAACTTCCATTCGTCGCCGTAGCGGTAGACCTCGCCGAAGATCATGGCCGTTTCCGAGGACGCGTCCTCGCTGAGGTCGTAGCGCGCGAGTTCCTGGCCGTCGGCCTGGTTGAGAACACGGATGAACGCGTTGCTGACCTGCCCGAAGGTCTGGCCGCGCTCGTCCGCCAGGTGAATGGAGACCGGGAAGACGATCTTGTCGCACTGGGGCGGGACCTTGGCGAGATCGATCAGGATCGTCTCGTCGTCGCCCTCGCCCTCACCCGTGAGGTTGTCGCCGGTGTGCTCCACCGAGCCGTCGGGGCTCTTGAGTTGGTTGTAGAAGATGAACCATTCATCGCCGAGGACCCGGCCGCCGCCGCACATCAGCGCGCTGGCGTCGAGGTCGAAGGGGGCTCCCGTGGTGGAGCGCGCGTCCCAGCCGAGGCCGATCATGACCTGCGTGAGGTTCGGTGCCGCCTTGGACAGAGAGACATTGCCTCCCTTGGCGAGCGTGACGCCCATGTTGCTGTCCTCCCCGAGCTGCTTACGTCGTGTCGGGGGCCGCCAAGGCCCCCGTGATCCGGGGGTACTTGGCTTCTCCCCCGGTGGCCGGGGACGGCAGCCCCCGGCGGTGCCGGGGTAGGGCCCCGGCGGCCCCTGCGCGTCCGGCGCCGCCCCGTGAAGGTGCGGCGCCGGACGACGGGATGCTGTCGGCTCAGACGTTGACGCCGAAGTCCTGCGCGATACCGCGCAGCCCCGAGGCGTAACCCTGGCCGATGGCGCGGAACTTCCACTCCTCACCGTGGCGGTACAGCTCGCCGAAGACCATGGCGGTCTCCGTGGAGGCGTCCTCGCTGAGGTCGTAGCGGGCGATCTCCTGCTGGTTGGCCTGGTTCACCACGCGGATGAACGCGTTGCGCACCTGGCCGAAGGACTGCTGGCGGTTCTCGGCGTCGTAGATCGAGACCGGGAAGACGATCTTCTCGACGTCGGCGGGGACCGCAGCGAGGTTGACCTTGACGACCTCGTCGTCACCCTCGCCCTCACCCGTGAGGTTGTCGCCGGTGTGCTCCACCGAACCGTCCGGGCTCTTCAGGTTGTTGAAGAACACGAAGTTCTGGTCACTGCCGACCTTGCCCGTCGCGTTCAGCAGCAGGGCGCTGGCGTCGAGGTCGAAGTCCGTGCCGGTCGTGGTGCGCACGTCCCAGCCCAGACCGACCAGGACCGCGGTCAGGCCGGGGGCCTCCTTGGTCAGCGAAACGTTGCCGCCCTTGCTGAGGCTGACTCCCACGAGTCCTCCATTGATGTCCGGGGGCGGGGAGCCCCGTCGTGCGTTGGTATCGGATCAACGTCTCGATCCTACTGACGGGTTCCCGCACCTCGCAGGCGTTGGGAACGAACCGGTCACAGGGTGTCGAGCGCCTTGACGTACTCGTTCAGGTCACGGGCGTCCGGAAGGTCGTTGAGCACGCTCCAGCGCACGACGCCCTCCTTGTCGATGATGAAGGTCCCGCGCACCGCGCAGCCCTTGTCCTCGGCGAAGACGCCGTAGGCGCGCGACACCTCGCCGTGCGGCCAGAAGTCGGACAGCAGGGGGTACTCCAGACCCTCCTGCTCGGCGAAGACGCGCAGGGAGTGGATCGAGTCGTTGGAGACGGCGAGCAACTGGGTGTCGTCGTTGACGAACGCCGGGAGGTTGTCGCGCAGCGCGCACAGCTCGCCGGTGCACACGCCGGTGAAGGCGAACGGGTAGAAGAGCAGCACCACGTTCTTGTGGCCGCGGTAGTCCGCGAGCCGCACGGTCGCGCCGTGGTTGTCCTTGAGTTCGAAGTCGGGGGCCTTGTCGCCGACCTGGATCGCCATGGTCCTGCATCCCTTCGGGTGGGACTGATTCGGGTGGGAACCACCCTACGCAGCGGCCACAGCAGCCCACCGGACGGGCTGATCGCCGTCAGCCCGTCCGGTGGTCACGGTGTTCTGCCAAGCGTCACCGCTTGGACTTCGCCGCCTTCGGCGTCACCAGCCGGGAGCCGCTCCAGTCCTTGCCCACGCTGACGCTCTTGGACGCGGACAGGCCCGCTGTCGTCGAGGCTTCGGAGATCTCGCTCGGCTCCACATAGCCCGTACGGCCGGTCTTCGGCGTCAGGAGCAGGATCGAGCCACCTTCCTCGATGTACGTGATGGCGTCCACCAACGCATCCGTCAGGTCGCCGTCCTCGTCGCGGAACCACAGCACCACGGCATCGGCGACGTCGTCGTATTCCTCGTCGACGAGCTCGCTGCCGATGATCTCTTCAATGGCCTCGCGGAGCTCCTGGTCGACGTCGTCGTCGTAGCCGATCTCCTGGACCACCTGCTCGGGCTGGAACCCCAGCCTCGCGGCAGGGTTCGTCCGCTCCTCCGCGTGGTCCGCGGTCGCGCTCACGGGTTGCCTCCTGATCATGTCTTGGATGGGGATGTCCCCCCTCGCTCCTTCAGAACGCGGGGGAATCTCAGCCACGCGCGTACGCGAAGCATTGGCCGTAGTCCACACGGGCGGGGCGGATCGCGCAAGTACCCGGCCGTTCAGACCGCCAAAACGGTGACGATCCTGGCCGTGTCGCCGCAACTCCAGGCACCGTATCGCGCCCCAGCGTGATGCACACCACACCATTCTGCCCGATTTGCGTATTTCGGAACCCTCTGGCCATGCGAGAACCGAACGACTTTGCGGAACACGTCACAGCCTGAGCGTATCGTTGCGTTTTGGTCCGGCCCGCCCCGGAGGCCATGGGCCCGGCGGGTTACTTCACAGTAGAGATGACGTTTGCTCCCCCGAGGTACACGATGGGAGCGGCGCAGGCACATGACCAAGGCACACGGACAGTGGCCAGTGGCCCTCTGACAGGTAAGGAACAGCGTGGCTTCCGGATCCGATCGCAATCCGATCATCATTGGCGGCCTTCCGAGTCAGGTTCCTGACTTCGATCCCGAGGAAACCAAGGAGTGGCTCGACTCCCTCGACGCCGCCGTGGACGAGCGCGGCCGTGAGCGGGCCCGCTATCTGATGCTCCGTCTGATCGAGCGCGCGCGCGAGAAGCGCGTGGCCGTGCCCGAGATGCGCAGCACGGACTACGTCAACACCATCGCGACCCGGGACGAGCCGTTCTTCCCCGGCAACGAGGAGATCGAGCGCAAGATCCTCAACGCCACCCGGTGGAACGCCGCCGTCATGGTCTCCCGGGCCCAGCGGCCCGGCATCGGCGTCGGCGGCCACATCGCGACCTTCGCCTCCTCCGCCTCGCTGTACGACGTGGGCTTCAACCACTTCTTCCGCGGCAAGGACGAGGGCGACGGCGGCGACCAGGTCTTCTTCCAGGGGCACGCCTCCCCCGGTATCTACGCGCGCGCGTTCCTCCTCGACCGCCTCGGCGAGCAGCATCTGGACGGCTTCCGCCAGGAGAAGTCCAAGGCCCCCTACGGCCTCTCCAGCTACCCCCACCCGCGCTCCATGCCGGACTTCTGGGAGTTCCCGACGGTCTCCATGGGCCTCGGCCCGATCGGCGCGATCTACCAGGCCCGGATGAACCGCTACATGGAGGCGCGCGGGATCGCGGACACCTCCCGGTCCCAGGTCTGGGCGTTCCTCGGCGACGGCGAGATGGACGAGCCCGAGTCGCTCGGACAGCTCACCCTCGCCGCCCGTGAGGGGCTGGACAACCTGACCTTCGTGGTCAACTGCAACCTCCAGCGCCTGGACGGCCCGGTCCGCGGCAACGGCAAGATCATCCAGGAGCTGGAGTCGGTCTTCCGCGGCGCCGGCTGGAACGTGATCAAGCTGATCTGGGACCGCTCCTGGGACCCGCTGCTGGCGCAGGACCGGGACGGGATCCTGGTCAACAAGATGAACATCACGCCGGACGGCCAGTTCCAGACGTACGCGACCGAGTCCGGTGCCTACATCCGCGACCACTTCTTCGGTGACGACCACCGGCTGCGCGCGATGGTCGAGGACATGACCGACGACCAGATCCTGCACCTGGGCCGCGGCGGTCACGACCACCGGAAGATCTTCGCGGCGTTCTCGGCGGCCAAGGCGCACAAGGGCCAGCCGACGGTGATCCTGGCCAAGACGGTCAAGGGCTGGACCCTCGGGCCCAACTTCGAGGGCCGCAACGCGACGCACCAGATGAAGAAGCTGACGGTCTCCGACCTCAAGCACTTCCGCGACCGGCTGCATCTGCCGATCTCCGACAAGGAGCTGGAGTCGGGCCTGCCGCCCTACTACCACCCGGGCCGGGACTCGGAGGAGATCCAGTACATGCACGACCGCCGCCGGGCGCTCGGCGGGTACGTCCCGACGCGCGTCGTGCGGTCCAAGGCGCTGCGGCTGCCGGACGACGCGACCTACGCGGGCGTGAAGAAGGGCACGGGCCAGCAGTCGATCGCCACGACCATGGCGTTCGTGCGGCTGCTGAAGGACCTGCTGCGGGACAAGGAGATCGGCAAGCGGTTCGTGCTGATCGCGCCCGACGAGTACCGCACCTTCGGCATGGACTCGTTCTTCCCGAGCGCCAAGATCTACAACCCGCTCGGCCAGCAGTACGAGGCCGTGGACCGTGAGCTGCTGCTCGCGTACAAGGAGTCGCCCACCGGCCAGATGCTGCACGACGGCATCTCCGAGGCGGGCTGCACGGCGTCGCTGATGGCGGCGGGTTCGGCGTACGCCACGCACGGCGAGCCGCTCATCCCGGTGTACGTCTTCTACTCGATGTTCGGCTTCCAGCGCACGGGCGACCAGTTCTGGCAGATGGCCGACCAACTCGCGCGCGGCTTCGTCCTGGGCGCGACCGCCGGTCGTACGACGCTGACCGGCGAGGGCCTGCAGCACGCGGACGGCCAGTCGCAGTTGCTGGCCTCGACCAACCCGGCGTGCGTGGCGTACGACCCGGCGTACGGCTACGAGATCGCGCACATCGTGCAGGACGGTCTGCGCCGGATGTACGGCTCCTCGGCCGAACACCCGCACGGCGAGGACGTGTTCTACTACCTCACCGTCTACAACGAGCCGATCCGGCACCCCGCCGAGCCGGCGAACGTGGACGTCGAGGGCATCCTCAAGGGCATCCACCGCATCAGCGAGGGCACGTCGGGCGCCGTACCGGCGCAGATCATGGCCTCCGGTGTGGCGGTTCCCTGGGCGCTCGAAGCGCAGCGGATCCTCGCCGAGGAGTGGGACGTACGGGCCGACGTCTGGTCGGCGACGTCCTGGAACGAGCTGCGGCGCGAGGCCGTCGAGGTCGAGCGGCACAACCTGCTGCACCCCGAGGAGGAGCAGCGGGTGCCGTATGTGACGCGGAAGCTGAGCGGGGCCGAGGGTCCGTTCGTGGCCGTGTCCGACTGGATGCGCTCGGTTCCGGACCAGATCGCGCGCTGGGTGCCGGGGGCCTATCAGTCCCTGGGCGCGGACGGCTTCGGCTTCGCGGACACGCGCGGTGCGGCGCGCCGCTTCTTCCACATCGACGCGCAGTCGATCGTGGTCGCGGTGCTCAGCGAGCTGGCCAAGGCGGGCCGCGTCGACCGCTCGGTGCTGAAGCAGGCCATAGACCATTACCGGCTGCTCGATGTGAACGCGGCCGACCCGGGCGCGGCGGGCGGCGACGCGTAAGCCTCACGGGCGGAACAGTGAAGGGCGGCGGAGCTTCTCGCTCCGCCGCCCTTCGGCATGCCGGTGTGGGGGATCTGCCCGCACGCTGCCCCCCTCCGGCAGCGCGCACAGTCCGGCCGTCCTCCGGTGTGCGGCGGTGCCGTGCCGTGCGAAGGACGTGCCCACTGTTGCCTGCGGCGCGCGTGGGAGGGGAGGGATCTTGAGCGTCTTCACTCTCATGAGTGACGTCGGCCGGATCCCGGGGCGTCGGACATCCGGGGGCGTCGGAGGTCCGAGGGCGCTGTCCCGGGGCGTCAGATGTGCCCGGCGCCCGCGCCGCCCGCCTCCGCGTTCGCGCCTCGCTTGGTGAGCAGCGCGACCAGGACCGCGACCGCCGCGACCCCGGCGGCGACCAGGCAGGCCAGGCTCATCCCGGAGATGAACGTGTCGTGCGCGACCTTCGTGATGGTCTCGGCGAGCGGGGCCGGAGTGCCCTTCGGCACCGGGGCGACCCCCACCTGGACCGCCTCGGAGACCTTGTCGAGCTGTTCCGGGCCGAGCGGCGGCAACTTGGCGTCGGCCCAGTTGCCCGGGAGGTCGCTGTCGACGCGGGAGGCCATCACCGCGCCCAGGACCGCCGTACCGAGGCTGCCGCCGATCTGCATCGCGGCCTGCTGGAGACCGCCCGCGACACCGGACAGCTCCATCGGCGCGTTGCCCACGATGACCTCGGTGGCGCCGACCATCACGGGGGCGAGGCCGAGGCCGAGCAGAGCGAACCAGAGCGACATGACGGGGCTGCCCGTGTCCGTGTCCAGCTTGGACATGCCGAACATGGCGACCGCGGTGAGGACCATGCCGCCGGCCAGCGGGATCCGCGGGCCCGCCTTGGTGATCACGGCGCCCGCGAGCGGGGAGCCGACGATCATCATGCCGGTCAACGGCAGCAGGTGCAGACCCGCCTTGACCGGGCTCATCCCATGGACGTTCTGCAAGTAGAAGGTCACGAAGAACAGGCCGCCCATGAAGGCGATGGCCATGAGGACCATCAGCACGACGCCCGCCGACAGCGGCACCGAGCGGAACAGCCCGAGCGGGATCAGCGGCTCCTTCACCTTCGTCTCCCAGAGGGAGAAGGCGACGAAGGCCACGACGGCCAGGATGATGAACAGCCAGGTCTTGCTGCTGCCCCAGTGCCAGGCCGGGGCCTTGATGAGCGCCCAGACGAGGCAGAACATGGCGCCCGACAGCAGCACGATGCCGACCAGGTCGAAGGAGCGCGGGGCGTTCTCGGCGCGGTGGTCGGTGAGGATCACCAGGCCGAGGACGAGCGCGAGCACACCGACCGGCACGTTGATGAAGAAGACGGACTGCCAGCTCACGTGCTGGACGAGCAGACCACCGAGGATCGGGCCGCCCGCGGTGGAGGCACCGATGACCATGCCCCAGATGCCGATCGCCATGTTCAGCTTCTCGGCCGGGAAGCTGGCCCGCAGCAGGCCGAGCGCGGCCGGCATCAGCAGCGCGCCGAACAGACCCTGGAAGACCCGGAAGGTCACCACGAGGGCGATGCTGTGGGACAGGCCGATGGCACCGGAGGCGGCGGCGAAGCCGATCACGCCGATCAGGAAGGTCTGCCGGTGGCCGAAGCGGTCACCGAGCTTGCCCGCGGTGATCAGCGTGACCGCGAGGGCGAGGAAGTAGGCGTTGGTGATCCACTGGACGTCGGCGAAGCTGGCGCCGAGGTCCTTGGCGATGGCCGGGTTGGCGATGGCCACGATGGTGCCGTCGAGGGCGACCATCATCACGCCGATGGCCACCGAGACGAGGGTGAACCACGGATGCCCGCGCAGTCCGCGCCCCGGCGCTGTCTCAAGCGGGGCCGCCGACGTCTTGGACGCCCCGTCCCCCGGTTCCGTCGCGTCGACGGTGGTCTGACTAGTCATGCGTTCGAGGCTAGTGACAGCGTCTGACATTTGACAAACACATTCACGAGTCGGTAGCTGTCACGACACCCGGCCGATAGGCTGAACTGGGCGAACGGAGGAAGAGGAACCATGGTGACCGTGTCGCGGCCGGGGCTGCGTGAGCGCAAGAAGCAGCGCACCCGGGACGCGTTGCTGCACGCCGCCCTGGAACTGTTCCTCGCGCAAGGGTACGAGCGCACGACGGTCGACGAGATCGCCGAGGCCGTGGATGTCTCGCAGCGCACGTTCTTCCGCTACTTCGCCGGCAAGGAGGAGGCCGTCTTCTTCGCCCAGTCGGTCACCGAAGCGCAGTTCCTCGACGCCGTACGCCAACGCCCGTCCCACGAGGCGCCGTTGGAGGCGCTGCGCCAGGCGGTCCTGGAGGTCTGGGACGCGCTCGGCGAGGTCGTCGGGCAACTCCTCCCGCCCGAACTGCACCTGCGCGTCTGCCGGTTGATCGAATCGACCCCGGCGCTGCTCGCCACCCAACTGCGCCGCTCGGCGGAGCTGGAGGAGCGGCTCGCCGAGGTGATCGCCGAGCGCGAGGGGCTCGACCTGGACAAGGACCCGCGACCGCGCGTCGCGGTGGCCGTGTTCTGTGGCGTACTGCGCGTCACGAAACGCCTGTGGAGCTGCGGCGACGACAACAGCCCCGCCTCGATGCGCGAGCTGACCGCCTGCCATCTCGACGCGGTGGGGCCCGCGCTGGCGCAGAAGTGGCGGACCGGCTGAGGAGCGGGTGACGCGTGCGGGCACAAGCCGCATCGGAATTGCCGCAATTGGCACACGCGAAACGTGATATCGGTCACTCGGTTAACGCGAGACACTCTCGTTCTCCTAGTGTGTCCTTCCAGTGACTTCCTTCGACAGCTCCCCACAACTGAACGTCTGGCGCGCGCTGCTCGCGGTCGGCGTCGTCTTCGTGATGCTCGCCACGACCGGCTGGACCGCTGTGCACAGCCACCGCGGCGAAAGCCCCCTCCAGGCGTCGCGCTCCGCGTGGGAGCACGGAGTGATCGCCGGACACCGGCTGCCGTCCCCGGACGCGAGCCCGGCCAGGCTCGCCCGCTTCTTCGCCTCGCTCAGCGCCCCGCAGCGCTCCCGGCTCGCCCACCGCTACCCGCTCGCGGTCGGCAACATGAACGGGGCGCCCGTACGGCTGCGCTACCAGGCCAACCGCGTCGCCCTCGGCCAGCAGCGCGAGGTCGAGCGCGCCCGGACGCACGACGACCGGCTCTCGCCCCTCGGCCAGCAGGAGGCGGACCGCCGGATGCAGCGCTTCCAGGCGCTGATGCGGAGCCACCGGCAGATCCTCGCCTTCGACCCGGAGGGCACGGGACGCGTCGCCGAGGTCTTCGGGAACCTGGACCGGGCCCAGCGGATCTCGGTCGTGGTCCCCGGGGTGGACACCGATGTACTCACCTTCCAGCGCACCTTCCGCCCGTATTCGGCGCCGGTCGGCATGGCCCGGTCGCTGTACGGGGCCGAGCGCGCGGCGAGCCCGCGGACCCGTACGGCCGTGATCGCCTGGGCCGACTACACCGCGCCCGGCGGGCTCGGCATGGAGGCCGCCACGGCGATGCGCGCCGAGGAGGGTGCCGTACGGCTCGACGCCCTGGTGCGCGCCCTGCCCGGCCGCGCGCCGGTCCAGCTCTACTGCCACAGCTACGGCTCGGTGCTGTGCGGGGTCGCCGCGCACCGGCTGCCCGCGCGGGTGTCCGACATCGCGGTGGCGGGCAGCCCCGGCATGCGCAGCGAGAGCGCCGCCGGGCTGCGCACCACGGCCCGCGTGTGGGCCATGCGGGACGCCGACGACTGGATCCAGGACGTGCCGTACCTGGAGGTCGGGGGCCTCGGCCACGGCGCCGACCCGGTGTCCGGTGGCTTCGGGGCGCGGGTGCTGTCGGCGCGGGGGGCGAAGGGGCACGCCGGGTACTTCGTGCCGGGCACCACGAGCCTGCACAACTTCGCCGCGATCGGCACGGGCACGTACCAGGCCGTGCGGTGCCTGGACGACGACGCCTGCCGGGCCGCGCTGCCCGGCGGGGCGCGGACCTGACGCGGAGCACGACTTCGACCCGACGCGCGTAGAAGACCCCTCATCACGGTCTGTCCGGGGAGGCGACGGAAGAGCACGTGCCGCATACGATGAGCCGCATGGGTGACGTACTGGCCGGATTTCATGCCGCCTGGGAGTTCGAGTCCGACTCCGTGCTCATCCGCTTCGAACGGGGAATCCGCACGCCGAGGCTGTTCCAGGCACTCGGTGAACGCCGTGTCCCGCTGGAGGCGATCACGGAGGTGACACTGAGTGCCGGAAGGCGCGGAACGGTCGTTCTGCACGCGCGGCCACGGCCCGGCGCCGACCCGCTGATGGAGGCGGCGGACGGACAGCTCAAGGAGTCCTGCGACCCGTATCGGCTGGTCCTGCCCGCCGACCGCGAACGCCTCGCCGAGTACTACGCGAGCGAACTGCGCCTCCTGCTCGGCGACGGCGACGAGACCCCCGCCGAGCGGTTCCTGGTCGCGCCGCCCGAGGCGCCGATGCAGTTCAAGGCCTACGACGGGAAGGCGTCCTTCGACGGCAAGGCGGTGGCCTTCCGGTGGTCCTCGACGGGCGCGTCCTCCGCCAAGTGGAAGGCCGGCGACCAGAACTTCCCGGTCGCCGACCTCAGCGGGGTCACGTGGCGCTCCCCGCAGGGCGTCGAGGGCCATCTGCGACTGCTGCGGCGTGAGCCCGCCTGCGGCGCGCAGCCGGACCGGCCCGACCAGGACCCGGCGGCCGTCGTCTTCGGGCTCGGGTACGGGTCCGTCCACGAGTCGTTGCCGTTCGCCGCGGCGGTGCTGGCCGCGGCGCGCACCACCGGTCCGGGTCCCGCTCCCGCCGTGCCCGCCCCGGTCACGGTGCCCGCGCCCCGCCGGGACCCGGCGGACATCGCCGAGCGGATCCGGCATCTCGGGGAGCTGCACGAGGCGGGGCTGGTCACGGACGAGGAGTTCGCGTCGAAGAAGGCGGAGCTGCTGGCGGAGCTGTAGCCCCGTCGGCAGCTCAAGGGCCCTGTCCCTACTCCCTCCCGGCCGAGGTCATCGACATGTTCGGGTAGCGGTCGCCCGACACCCGCGAGGCGATCGGCTCCAGCAGCGCCAGCTCGTCCTCGGTGAGCACGATCCGCGTCGCCGCCGTGTTCTCCTCCACCCGCGCCCGCTTGGTCGTCCCCGGGATCGGCACGACCGTGAGGCCGTGCACCGCGGCCCGCTGCTGCGCCCAGGCCAGCGCGATCTGGCCCGGCGAGGCGTCATGGGCCTTCGCGACGGTCCGCACCGGCTCCAGGAGCGCCGCGTTGGCCGCCGCGTTCTCCCCCGTGAAGCGGGGGAGGGTACGGCGGAAGTCCTGGTCCGTGAGGTCCGCCTCGGCGTTCGAGAAGGCGCCGGTGAGGAAGCCGCGGCCGAGCGGCGAGTACGGCACCAGGGCCACGCCCAGCTCCCGGGCGGCCGGCACCACGTGCGCCTCGATGTCCCGGCTGAACAGCGACCACTCCGACTGCACGGCGGCGATCGGATGCACCGCCCGCGCGTCGCGCAGCTCGTCCGCCGTGACCTCGCTCAGGCCCAGGTGCTTCACCTTGCCCTCACGCACCAGCTCGGCCATGGTCCCGACACTGTCCTCGATCGGGACGTGCACATCGCGCCGGTGCATGTAGTAGAGGTCGATCACGTCCACGCCGAGGCGCCGCAGGCTCGCCTCGACGCACCGGCGGATGTAGGGCGGGTCGTTGCGGATGATCCGCTTGGTCGGGTCGTCCGGGTCGGTCGACAACGCGAACTTCGTCGCGATGACCACCTCGTCCCGGTGCGCCCGGAAGAACGGCGACAGGAACGTCTCGTTCTCCCCCGCGCCGTACAGGTCCGCCGTGTCGAAGAGCGTGACGCCCAGTTCCAGCGCCCGCTCCAGCGCGGCGCGGGACGACTCGGCGTCGGCGGGGCCGTAGGCGAAGCTCATGCCCATGCAGCCGAGGCCCTGCACACCGACCTCGGGGCCGCTCTCGCCGAGTCGTACCGTCGCCATCCTGCTGTCGTTCATCGAGTGGCCGTCCTCTCCGTCTCGCAGCGGCATCCCGCCCCCGCGTAGAAGCTGATCTTGCGGTCCAGTACCGCGAGCGTGTCCTGAAGTTCGCCGACCCGGGCCAGGACGTCCCGGCGGGTCGCCTCCAGCAGGTCGCGCCGCGCGTCGTAGGTGCTCTCGCCCTCGCGCACCAGCTCCGCGTACCGGACCATGTCGGCGACCGGCATCCCGGTCAGCCGGAGCTTGCCGACGAAGTCGAGCCAGTCCAGGTCGCGGTTGGTGTAGCGGCGCTGACCGGTGTGGGAGCGGTCGATGTGCGGCATCAGCCCGATCCGCTCGTACCAGCGCAGGGTGTGCGCCGTCAGCCCGGTGCGGGCGGCGACCTCGCTGATCGTGTAGCGGTCCTGCCCGTCGGGACGCGGGTGCGGCCGGGGCGGGGTGGAGCGGATGTCGGTACGGGCGGGCGGTACGTGCGGGGTGTCGTCCTCAAGGGCCACGGCAGGGGTCTGCGTCACCGTCATGCCTTCCACGCTAGGAGGTTGGAGTGCACTCGAAGCAAGCGGGACGGGAAGGAATTGACGAGCCTCTGCCGGGCGGGCCGATTAGCGTGGCGGTCATGAGTCTTGTACGACGGGCCGTGCCCGAGGACGCCGAAGAAGTGCTGCGCCTGCGCCAGGTGATGCTGGATTCCGTGCACGCCGCGAACTCCACCGAGTGGCAGGCCGAGTCCCTGCCGACCATGCGCGACCGGCTCGCCGATCCGGACGGCGGCTTCGCGGCGTTCGTGGTCGACCATCCGCAGCGGCTGGGCGCGCTGGCGGCGCTGGCGGCCGGGACGGTCGAGTACCGGATCGGGCGGAAGGGCAATCCGCAAGGGCGGGTGGGGTACGTCTTCAGCGTCGCGACCGACCCCGACGCGCGCCGCCGGGGGTACGCCCGCGCCTGTATGGAGACCCTGCTGGACTGGTTCCGGGAGCAGGACGTGCGCCAGGTCGATCTGAACGCCTCCGCCGAGGCCGAGCCGCTGTACGCGTCGCTGGGCTTCGTCCGCAAGCCGGACCCCTCGATGCGGCTGGAGCTGTGAGCCGCATAGGCTCGTGTCCATGTCCCTGCAGAGCCTGGCGCTGATCGAGAACTGGCCCGTCCCCACCGCCGCGACGGCGGTGGTCCGCGCGGACGGCACCGTGTCCGGTACACACGGCCCGGTCGGCCATCGCTTCCCGCTGGCGTCGGTCACCAAGCCGCTCGCCGCGTACGCGGTGCTCGTCGCGTACGAGGAGGGGGCGATCGAGCTGGACGAGCCCGCGGGGCCGCCCGGCGCCACGGTCCGCCATCTCCTCGCCCATACCTCCGGGCTCGCGTTCGACGAGCACCGGGTGATGTCGGCGCCCGGCGAGCGGCGGCTGTACTCCAACACGGGCTTCGAGGTGCTGGGCGATCATGTGGCGAAGGCGACGGACATCCCGTTCGCCGAGTACGCCCGCCAGGCGGTCCTGGAACCGCTGGGCATGACCTCGACGAGCCTGGACGGCTCACCCGCCAAGGACGGCGTCTCCACGGTCGCGGACCTGGCGCGCTTCGTGGCCGAGGTCCAGGCACCGCGCCTGTTGGACGCGCGCACGGTGGCCGAGGCGATGACGGTCCAGTACCCCGGCACGAAGGGCGTCCTGCCCGGCTACGGCCACCAGAACCCCAACGACTGGGGCCTCGGCTTCGAGATCCGCAACGCCAAGTCCCCACACTGGACGGGCAGTTCGTCCTCCCCCCGCACCTTCGGCCACTTCGGCCAGGCAGGCACGTTCCTGTGGATCGACCCGGCCGCGGAGGCCGCCTGCGTCACCCTGACGGACCGCGCGTTCGGCCCGTGGGCGATCGAGGCGTGGCCGGTCTTCACGGACGCGGTGCTGAAGGAACTGCGCACGGCGTGACGGCTCAGGCGGCGTTGCCGTGAGGGGTGAGGTTGATCGTCAGGTCGGCGTCGAGGGCACGGGCGAGGCGTCGTAGAAGGGGAATCGTCGGGACGGTTCCACCGCCTTCGATGCGGGAGATCTGAGGCTGCTTCATGCCACAGCGTTCCGCGAGTTCCGTCTGGGACAGCCCCAAGGCGGTACGCCGGTCGTAGACCATCTGACCAAGGTCATGCGCCAGCTCGGCCTCTTCGTAGAGACGGTCGTACTCGAAGTCGCCCTCGACCGCCTCACCCAGGAGCTTACGGTGGCGGCGGGTCTTCCACTCGGCGTGGTTCATCGCAGTTCCTCCTTGATGTCGCGACTGTAGACGGTGTGCTCTCCGGCCGGTTCATGACGAGCCTCGCAGATGGCCTGGGCGGCCTGAGCTCGTTGCACCTCTGCCGTCTCCCGCATCTTGGCCTTGCGGAACACGGTCAGGAACACGATGCGCCGACCGGGAGCCACCCAGTAGGTAAGGCGCTGGGCATTGCCGTCGAGATCGAAGCGCAGTTCGCGAAGCTTGCCTCCGAGGTGGCGCGTATAGGGCTCACCCAGCGTGGTGGCGCTCACTGCGAGCCGATCGACCTTCTGCTCGACTATGACGTAGTGGTGGGCGGGGATGTTCTCCAGCCAGAGGCGAACCTCGGGTTCGATCTCGATGGTGTAGCGCTCACCGTACATAACACGGATGCTATATGGCGCGGATGTTATGGGCCACCGCTTTGCATCAGCGCGTCAGCCATACCGGTCGCAGCGGACCTGCCCCCTTACCCGCTCATCTCCCACACCAGCACCTCCGCCCCCGTCACCGCCCGCAACTCCACATCCCCCTCGGCACCCATGATCCGCGCCGCGTCACCCGACCTCAACTCCTCACCGCCCAGCCGCACTTCACCTCGTACGACATGGACGTACACATGCGCGGCGCCCGGCACCTCCGTCCGCTCCCCCGCCTGGAGGCGGCGTACATGGAGCGTGGCTCCCGCTCGGGGGACCGCGTACGGAGTCGAGTCCGCGAGGTCGTGGACGACGTCGTACGTCGGGGCGCTGGTCGGGGTCGTCGGGGTCAGCCACATCTGGAGGAAGACCAGCGGGGCCTCGCCGTCGTTGCGTTCCACATGGCGGACGCCGCTCGCCGCGCTCAGGTACTGGACGTCGCCGGGGCGGATCACCGACGTGCGGCCCGTGGAGTCGCGGTGGGTCAGCTCGCCCTCCACCACCCAGGTGACGATCTCCGTATGGCTGTGCGGGTGCTCGTCGAAGCCCGCGCCGGGGGCCAGCCGCTTCTCGTTGCAGGCGACCAGCGCCCCGAAGCGGAGGTTGTCCGGGTCGTAGTGCGGTCCGAAGCTGAAGGCGTACAGGGACTCGATCCCGGCCGCCGGGTCCCCGCCGCGGTAGCGCTCACCGGCGCGCCGTACATCCGTCACGGCCCCCACCGTAGCCCCGCGCCCGGCGCCCTCGGAGACCCGCCGCCGCACGACCCCGTCCTGATAAGGCACTCTTGTCCCCGTGCCCGAACCCCAATCCCACACCCCCGAACCCGCAGCGCACTCGGTTCATCCGCATGCAGCGTCCCTGAAGCGGCTGGAGAAGTCGTCCGGAAGCCTCGCCGCGCAGGCCATCGCGCGCATGGACGAGACCCTGTCGTGGTACCGGGCGATGCCCCCGGAGAACCGTTCCTGGATCGGGCTGGTGGCCCAGGCGGGCATCGCCGCGTTCACGGAGTGGTTCCGGCACCCGGACGCCCCGCAGGCCATCTCCACCGACGTCTTCGGCACCGCGCCCCGCGAGCTGACCCGGGCCATCACCCTGCGTCAGACCGTGGAGATGGTGCGGACCACCATCGAGGTCATGGAGTCCGCCATCGACGAGGTGGCCGCCCCCGGTGACGAGTCCGTGCTGCGCGAGGCACTCCTCGTCTACGCCCGTGAGATCGCCTTCGCCACCGCCCAGGTCTACGCCCAGGCCGCCGAGGCGCGCGGCGCCTGGGACGCGCGCCTGGAGTCGCTCGTCGTCAACGCCGTGCTCAGCGGGGAGGCCGACGAGGGGGCGGTCAGCCGGGCCGCCGCGCTCGGCTGGAACTCGCCGGAGCATGTGTGCGTGGTCCTCGGTACGGCGCCCGACGGTGACAGCGAGTTGACCGTCGAGGCCATCCGGCGGGCCGCCCGGCACGCCAAGCTCCAGGTCCTGACGGGCGTGCTCGGGGACCGGCTCGTGGTGATCTCGGGCGGCAGCGACAACCCGCTGGCCGCCGCCAAGTCGCTCATCGGGCCGTTCGCCCCGGGACCGGTCGTCGCCGGGCCGATCGTGCCCGATCTGCAGTCCGCGACCCGGTCCGCGCAGGCCGCCACGGCGGGCCTCAAGGCGTGCTCGGCCTGGCAGGACGCACCGCGTCCGGTCCTCGCGGACGACCTGCTCCCGGAGCGCGCGATCGCCGGTGATCCCAGCGCGCGGGAGCAGTTGGTGGAGGAGATCTACAGACCGCTGGAAGAGGCGGGCTCCGCGCTCCTGGAGACCCTCAGCGTCTATCTGGAGCAGGCCTCCAGCCTCGAAGGAGCGGCCCGCATGCTGTTCGTTCACCCGAACACCGTGCGCTACCGGCTGCGACGTGTGACTGACGTCACCGGCTGGTCACCCTCTGATGTACGCTCCGCGTTCACGCTGCGTATCGCCCTGATCCTGGGGCGTCTCGCCGAGGGAGATCCGCAGACCTAGACGCTTGTAGGAGTTGTACAAAACACCCTGCTGTTCTTCGTCCCTGTCCCCACGGGCGGCCCCGCCCGTCCCCACGAGAGAGTGTGAGAGTGCTCGTACTCGTCGCTCCCGGCCAGGGCGCCCAGACGCCCGGCTTCCTGACCCCCTGGCTCGAACTCCCCGGCGCCGCCGACCGCATCGCGGCCTGGTCGGACGCCATCGGGCTCGACCTCGTCCACTACGGGACGCAGGCCGACGCCGACGCCATCCGGGACACGGCTGTCGCCCAGCCGCTGCTGGTCGCCGCCGGGCTGCTGTCCGCCATGGCCCTGGGTGATATCACCCCGGGTGCCGTCGCCGGACACAGCGTCGGTGAGATCACGGCCGCCGCCTTCGCTGGCGTCCTGGACGAGAAGTCCGCGCTGGGCCTCGTCCGCGGACGCGGCCTCGCCATGGCCGAGGCCGCCGCCCTCACGCCCACGGGCATGTCGGCGCTGCTCGGTGGCGACCCCGAGACGACGATCCCGCACCTGGAGAAGCTGGGCCTGACCCCGGCGAACGTGAACGGCGCCGGACAGATCGTCGCCGCCGGCACCCTGGAGCAGCTCGCCGCGCTGGCCGAGGACAAGCCCGCGGGTGTCCGCCGGGTCGTCCCGCTGAAGGTGGCGGGCGCCTTCCACACCCGTCACATGGCCCCCGCGGTCGACGCCCTCGCGCGGGCCGCCGAGGCCCTGACGCCCGCCGACCCCCGCGTCACCTACGTCTCCAACAAGGACGGCCAGACCGTCTCCGCCGGCGCGGAGGTGCTCCAGCGTCTGGTCGGCCAGGTCGCCAACCCGGTCCGCTGGGACCTGTGCATGGAGACCTTCCAGAAGCTGGGCGCGACCGCGTTGATCGAGGTCTGCCCCGGCGGCACCCTCACCGGCATCGCCAAGCGCGCGATGCCGGGCGTCACCACCCTCGCCCTGAAGACCCCCGACGACCTCGACGCCGCTCGCGTTCTCGTCGCCGAGCACAGCGCCTGACAAGGAGCCCTAGAGCAGCATGTCGAAGATCAAGGCACGGAAGGGCGCCCCGTACGCGCGCATCCTGGGCGTCGGCGGCTACCGCCCCGTCCGCGTGGTGCCCAACGAGGTGATCCTGGAGAAGATCGACTCCTCCGACGAGTGGATCCGCTCCCGGTCCGGTATCGAGACCCGGCACTGGGCGAACGACGAGGAGACCGTCGCCGCGATGGCCATCGAGGCCTCGGGCAAGGCGATCGCCGACGCGGGCGTCACCGCCGAGCAGATCGGCGCGGTCGTCGTCTCCACCGTCTCGCACTTCAGCCAGACCCCGGCCATCGCCACGGAGATCGCCGACAAGCTCGGTACCGACAAGGCTCCCGCCTTCGACATCTCGGCCGGCTGCGCGGGCTTCGGCTACGGCCTCACGCTCGCCAAGGGCATGGTCGTCGAGGGGTCGGCGGAGTACGTCCTCGTCATCGGCGTGGAGCGGCTGTCCGACCTGACCGACCTGGAGGACCGCGCCACCGCGTTCCTGTTCGGCGACGGCGCGGGCGCGGTCGTGGTGGGCCCCTCCGACGAACCGCACATCGGTCCGACCGTGTGGGGTTCGGAGGGCGACAAGAACGAGACCATCAAGCAGACGATCCCGTGGAACACGTTCCGGATCGGCGACCTCTCCCACCTCCCGCTCGACAGCGAGGGGAACGTGAAGTTCCCCGCCATCACGCAGGAGGGCCAAGCGGTGTTCCGCTGGGCCGTGTTCGAGATGGCGAAGGTCGCCCAGCAGGCGCTGGAGGCCTCCGGGATCACCGCGGACGACCTGGACGTCTTCATCCCGCACCAGGCGAACGTGCGGATCATCGACTCGATGGTCAAGACCCTCAAGCTGCCGGAGCACGTCACGGTCGCCCGTGACATCCGCACCACCGGCAACACCTCGGCCGCCTCGATCCCGCTCGCGATGGAGCGGCTCCTGGCGACCGGGGAGGCGAAGAGCGGCGACACCGCGCTCATCATCGGCTTCGGGGCGGGGCTCGTGTTCGCCGCCACGGTCGTTACCCTCCCCTAGGCACTCCGTGCCGGATCATGCGGTCCGGTGCGGGAACCGCAGACCCCTGCCGCTGACGCGGCGGGCGCCACACCGTCTGAATATCAATGAAGGAGCGCCTGACATGGCCGCCACTCAGAAAGAGATCGTCGACGGTCTCGCCGAGATCGTGAACGAGATCGCCGGGATCCCCACCGAGGACGTCGAGTTGGACAAGTCCTTCACCGACGACCTGGACGTCGACTCGCTGTCCATGGTCGAGGTCGTCGTCGCCGCCGAGGAGCGCTTCTCCGTGAAGATCCCCGACGACGACGTCAAGAACCTCAAGACGGTCGGTGACGCCGCCGAGTACATCCTCAAGCACCAGGACTGATCGACCGATCATCCGGGCAGACCGCCGGACTCCGGGCCCTGCCCGGCTGTCGGGCCGCTGCCCCGCCACCCGGCGGTGGCGCCGCTGAATCCTCGCATCCGTTGGAGAAAGAATTCCCGTGAGCTCGACCAATCGCACCGTGGTCGTCACCGGTATCGGCGCAACCACACCGCTGGGTGGCGACGCGGCCTCTACCTGGGAAGGCCTGGTCACCGGCAAGTCCGGCGCCCGACCGTTGGAGCAGGACTGGGCCGCCGAGCAGGCGGTCCGGATCGCCGCGCAGATCGCCGTGGAGCCGTCCGAGATCATCCCCCGGCCCCAGGCCCGCCGCCTCGACCGGTCGGCGCAGTTCGCGCTGATCGCCGCCAAGGAGGCCTGGGCGGACGCCGGTTTCACCGACAAGGCCGGTGCCGACGACTCCGTCGACCCCGACCGGCTGGGCGCGGTCATCGCCTCCGGCATCGGCGGGGTGACGACTCTGCTCGACCAGTACGACGTGCTGAAGGAGAAGGGCGTTCGCCGGGTCTCCCCGCACACCGTGCCGATGCTGATGCCGAACGGCCCGGCCGCCAACGTGGGTCTGGCCGTGGGCGCCCGTGCCGGGGTGCACACCCCGGTCTCCGCCTGCGCGTCGGGCGCCGAGGCCATCGGCTACGCCATCGAGATGATCCGCACCGGTCGCGCCGACGTCGTCGTCGCCGGCGGTACGGAGGCGGCCATCCACCCGCTGCCGATCGCCGCGTTCGGCAACATGATGGCGATGTCCAAGAACAACGACGACCCCCAGGGCGCGTCGCGGCCCTACGACACCGGCCGTGACGGCTTCGTCCTCGGTGAGGGCGCGGGCGTTCTGATCCTGGAGTCGGCCGAGCACGCCGCCCGGCGCGGTGCCCGCGTCTACGCGGAGGCGGTCGGCCAGGGCATCTCGGCCGACAGCCATGACATCGTGCAGCCGGAGCCCGAGGGCCGCGGTATCTCGTGCGCCCTGCAGAACCTGCTGGACAACAACGACCTGGACCCGGCGGAGATCGTGCACGCGAACGCGCACGCCACCTCCACCCCGGCCGGTGACGTGGCCGAGCTGAAGGCGCTGCGCAAGGTGTTCGGCGACGACACGGACCACATCGCGATCTCCGCGACCAAGTCGATGACCGGTCATCTCCTCGGTGGCGCGGGCGGCGTGGAGTCGGTGGCGACCGTGCTCGCGCTGTACCACCGCATCGCCCCGCCGACCATCAACATCGAGAACCTCGACCCGGAGGCGGAGGCCTGCGCCGACATCGTCCGCGGCGAGGCCCGCAAGCTGCCCGTCGAGGGCCGGATCGCCGCGCTGAACAATTCCTTCGGCTTCGGTGGCCACAACGTGGTCCTGGCGTTCCGTACGGTCTGATCCGACGTCCGACGCTTCACGGTCTGATCCGACGTCCGACGCTTCACGGTCTGATCCGACGTCCGACGCTTCACGGTCTGATCCGACGCTTCACGAAGAAGGGCCCCCACCGCTCGGTGAGGGCCCTTCTCGCGCTCTTGACGGGGGATCAGACGACCTGGTGCAGCCAGCGCACGGGAGCTCCCTCTCCCGCGTACCGGAAGGGCTCCAGCTCGTCGTCCCACGGCTTGCCGAGCAGCTTGGCGAGTTCGGCCTCCAGGTCCGTCTCCTCGCGCTGGGAGCGCACCAGCGCGGCGCGCAGCCGGTCCTCGGGGATCAGGATGTCGCCGTGGATGCCGGTGACCGCGTGGAAGATGCCGAGGTCGGGGGTGCAGCTGTAGCGCTCGCCCTCGGCGGTCGGGCAGGGCTCCGAGGTGACCTCGAAGCGCAGCAGTTGCCAGCCGCGCAGCGCGGAGGCGAGCTTGGAGGCGGTGCCGGCCTGGCCCTGCCAGGAGAACTCCGAGCGCCAGGTGCCGGGGGCGGCGGGCTGCCGGATCCAGTCGAGGCTGACGCGCGTCCCCAGCACGCCCGCGACGGCCCACTCGACATGCGGGCACAGTGCGCGGGGCGCGGAGTGCACGTACAGGACTCCACGTGTCGTCACCTGAACCTCCGGGCAGACCGCGACATCTTGTAACTTTACGGAACTGGGTGTGGCAGGGCAGCCACGGGGCGAGGCTACCGTGCGGCAGGCCAAGGAGTGTGACGTACCGTCGGTCATGGTGCCCGCGAACTCCTGGGTTTCACCCAAGGGGACGCGGGTTTGACACAGCATGTTCG
Source organism: Streptomyces macrolidinus (assembly GCF_023887685.1). Taxonomy (GTDB): domain Bacteria; phylum Actinomycetota; class Actinomycetes; order Streptomycetales; family Streptomycetaceae; genus Streptomyces; species Streptomyces macrolidinus. The sequence continues at coordinate 100,543 of NZ_JAMWMR010000023.1, forward strand.
AAGATGGGTCGAACAACTGCGGCGCGGACCGGCCGAGCGCGGACGAGGAACGAGGGGATCAGGGGATGCGGAAGCGAAGCCACCGCTCACGTACCGTCATCGCGCTCACCGCAGCGGCGGCGCTGGGTCTCACCGGGTGCGCCGCCGGGGAGGGCGGGTCCACCTCGCCGGGCACGGCCACGCGGGCGAAGCCCACCCCGGTCTGGAACCGCTCCCCCGACTCGATCGCCGCCGTCGGCGACTCCGTCACCCGCGGCTTCGACGCCTGCACCGTGCTGTCCGACTGCCCCGAGGTGTCGTGGGCGACGGGCGGGGACAAGGAGGTCGACAGCCTCGCCGTACGGCTGCTCGGGACGACCGGGGCCGCCGAGCGGAGCTGGAACTACGCGGTGACCGGGGCCCGGATGTCGGATCTGGCCGAGCAGATGACGCAAGCGGCGGCGAAGAAGCCGGAGTTGGTGACGGTGATGGTGGGCGCCAACGACGCCTGTCGTACGTCCACCGCGTCGATGACCCCGGTCGCGGACTTCCGCACCCAGTTCCAGGCCGCGATGGACACGCTGCACAAGGCACTGCCCCGGACCCAGGTGTACGTCTCCAGCGTGCCGAACCTGAAGCGGCTGTGGTCACAGGGGCGGACCAACCCGCTGGGCAAGCAGGTGTGGAAGCTGGGGATCTGCCCGTCGATGCTGGCCGACGCGGACGCGCAGGACGCGGCGGCGGTCAAGCGGCGCGACACGGTCCAGGCGCGCGTGGAGGCGTACAACAAGGTGCTCGGGGAGGTCTGTGCGAAGGACCAGCGCTGCCGCTTCGACGGCAACGCGGTCTTCGACTACCGCTTCGGCCCCGAGCAGCTCAGCCACTGGGACTGGTTCCATCCGAGCAGGAACGGCCAGGCCCGCCTGGCCGAGATCGCGTACCGGATGGTCACGGCGAAGAAGCCTGTGGCCTAGGGTTCGCCCCTACCCGTGGCCTAGGGTTCCCACATGAGTGAACATTTCGGCACACTGCCCGACGGGACGCCGGTCCACCGCTGGACGCTGGAGCGAGGCGGGGTGCGGGTGCGGGTCCTGTCGTACGGCGGGATCGTGCAGTCGGTCGAGATCCCGGGCCGTGACGGCCACCGGGCCGACGTGGTCCTGGGCTTCCCGGAGCTGGACGGCTATGTCGGCCACCCGCAGCCCTACCTCGGGGCGCTGGTGGGGCGCTACGCCAACCGCATCGCGGGCGCCCGCTTCACACTCGACGGCCGGACCCACGCTCTGGAGACGAACGACGGGCCGAACTGTCTGCACGGCGGTGCGCGGGGCTTCGACAAGCAGGTATGGGAGGCCGAGTCCGTCGAGCACGGCGTACGGCTGTTCCGGGTGAGTCCGGACGGCGAAGGGGGCTTCCCGGGCCGCCTCGAGGTCTCGGCGACGTACTCGCTCGACGCGGACGGCGCGCTGCGGATCGCGTACGAGGCGGTCACGGACGCGCCGACCGTGGTGGCCCTGACGAACCACACGTACTGGAACCTGGCCGGTACGGGCACCGCGAGCGGGCATGAACTGCGGCTCGCCGCCTCGCGGTTCACCCCGGTGGACGCGGCCCTGATCCCGACGGGCGCGCTCGACGCCGTGGCGGGCACGCGGTTCGACTTCCGTGCGGCCCGGAAGGTCGGCTCCGGGTACGACCACAACTTCGTGCTCGACAAGGGCGTGACGGGCGCCCCCGAGGAGGTCGCCGAGCTGTACGACCCGGCGTCCGGGCGGCGGCTCACCGTGGCGACGACCGAGCCGGGCCTCCAGCTCTACACCGCGGACCACCTCGACGCCCCGTTCGTCGCCTGCGAGGGCGTCGCGCTGGAGACGCAGGCCTTCCCGGACTCCCCGAACCGCCCGGAGTTCCCGAGCACCCGGCTGCTGCCGGGCGAGGTGTACCGCTCGCAGACCGTGTACGGCTTCGGCGTGCGCGACTGACACTCCCCGGCGAGGGCGCGGCGCACCCGGGAGTCGTGCCGTGCGGCGTGGACAATGACGGCACCCCGCGCCCCTGAGGAGACTCCTGGTGTTGAGCAGACGTACCTTCGGCGCGACCGTCGCCACCGCCGCGCTCGGCCTGCCGCTCGCCACGCACCGGGAGGCGTACGCCGCCACCGCACCGACCGGGCCCGCCGACACGCCGACCGGAGCCGTCCCCGGCCCGGCGGATGCGGACGGGCGGGCGCACACCGTGGGCTTCGACCGGCACTCGATGATCGTCGACGGCGGGCGGGTCGTGCTGTGGTCGGGCGAGATGCATCCGTTCCGGCTGCCGAGCCCGTCGCTGTGGCGGGACATCCTGCAGAAGCTGCGCGCCCACGGCTTCAACACGGTCAGCGTCTACGTCGCCTGGAACTACCACTCCCCCGCCCCGGGTTCGTACGACTTCACGGGCGTCCGCGACCTCGATCTGTTCCTGCGCACGGCCGCCGAGACCGGGCTGTACGTGATCCTGCGGCCGGGCCCGTACATCAACGCGGAGGTCGACGCGGGCGGCTTCCCCGGCTGGCTGACCGCGACGCGGGGCACGGCCCGTACCGCAGACCCCACCTATCTGTCGTACGTGGACGAGTGGCTGACCGCCGTGAACCGGATCGCGGTGCGCCATCAGTACACGCGCGGCACCGGCACCATCGTCCTCTACCAACTGGAGAACGAGTACGAGAACCATGTCACCGAGGCCACCGGGCGCGCCTACATGGCCCATCTGTACCGGAAGGTCCGCGCCGACGGCATCGACGTCCCGCTGTTCCACAACGACAAGGGCAGGAACGGGTATTGGGTGCCCGGCTCGTTCGACACCGCGGGTGAGCAGGGGCGTTGGCTGTACGGCTTCGACGGCTATCCCTCGCCGTCCAAGACCCCGCCCGACTGGGGGTACTTCGGGACCGGCGGGCCGAAGGGCGGGGCGAGCGCGAGTCCGAACACCCCTGGGTTCCTGGCCGAGTTCGGCGGCGGCTGGTTCGATCCGTGGGGCGGTGTCGAGTTCGACGGCAAGGGGTACGCGGAATCACGCCGCACCCGCGACGCGGCGTACGAGCGGCGCTTCTACCTGACCAACCTGGCCAACGGCATCACGGCCCACAACATCTACATGGCCTTCGGCGGGACTTCATGGGGCTGGCTGCCCGCGCCGATCGTCTACACGTCGTACGACTACGGGGCCTGCCTCGACGAGGGACGTCAACCGACCGCCAAACTGGTCCCGTTGCACCAGATCGGGTATCTGCTGCAGAGCGTGCCCGAACTGGCCGCGCTGGAGCGAGCGGCGGACATCGACCCCGGCGACCCCGGGATCAGGGCCTACCACCTCACCGACCCGGCCACCGGGACCCATGTCCACGTCCTGCGCAACGACACCCCCACCGAAGCCGTCGCCACGGTCCCGCTCGCCGGGACGGACGTCCCCGTGCCCGTGCCCGGCCGGGACGCCCGGCTGCTGGCCACGGGACTCTCCCTCGGGCAGCGGACGCTGCGGTACTCCACCGCCCAGCCCATGCTGCGCCTGACCACCGGACGCCAGGACTTCGCGGTGCTCACCGGCCGGTCGGGGGAACGGACGCGGACCGTCCTGGAGTGCGCGAGCGAGCCGACCGTCACCGTGCTCGACGGGACCGCCCGGACCACGTACGAACGCGACGCGCTGCGCGTGGACGCCACCCTCGGCGGACTCACCCGGCTGTCGGTGCGGGGCTCGGGTGTATCACGGCCGCTGCTGCTCCTGCTCGCGGACGACGAGACGTCCGTACGGCTGTGGCGTCACCTCACGCCGTCGGGGCCGGTCCTGGTGTACGGGCCCGAGCTGCTGCGCACCGTCGTACTGCGCGGCGCGACCGCGCACCTCACCGGGGACACGGTCGACGCGGCCGATCTGGAGGTGTGGGCGCCGCGCGGGGTCACCGAGGTGGTCTGGAACGGAAGTCCGCTGCGGATGCGCGCCACGTCCTCCGGCAGTCTGCGTGCCGTGCGGCGACTGCCGGGCGTGGGACCGGTCCGGTTGCCCGAGCTGACCGGGTGGCGTCGCAGGGCCGAGAACCCCGAGTCCGCCGTCGACTTCGACGACTCGCGGTGGCAAGTGGCCGACCGCACCGCCTCGTTCAGTACCACTCCGCCGCCCGCCGGGCAGCCGGTTCTCTTCGCCGACGACTACGGCTTCCACTACGGGGACGTCTGGTACCGGGGCCGCTTCGAGGGCGCGGCCCGCGCGCGGTCGGTCTCGTTCTCCTATGTCACCGGCGCCCAGGGGCTGTTGATGGCCTGGCTGGACGGCAGACCGCTGGGCACGCACCGGATGCCCGTGCCGGACCGGAAGACGGTGCGGAAGGGAACCTGGTCGGCGACGGCGACGTTCCCCCTCGCGGTCGGGTCGTCCGGTGACCATGTGTTGTCCGTACTCGTCCGTCGTATGCAGCACGACGAGGATCTGAAAGCGGACGACGCGCACAAGGCGGGGCGGGGGCTCGCCGCCGTCGCCTTCGAGGGAGCAACACCCGTACCACGCTGGCGGATTCAGGGTGAGACGGACCCCGATCCCGTGCGCGGGCCGCTCAACAACGGTGGTCTGTACGGGGAGCGGCACGGCTGGCATCTGCCCGGGTTCGCGGACGGCGACTGGCGGCCCGTGAGCCTGCCGCGCGCGGACCGGGGGCAGGGCGTGGTCTGGTACCGGACGGTCTTCCGGTTGGCCGTGGATCCCGGTACGGACGCGTCGATCGGGCTGACCTTCGCCGACGACCCGGCCCGCGCCTATCGGGCGCAGATCTTCCTCAACGGCTGGAACATGGGCCAGTACATCAACGACGTCGGCCCACAGCACACCTTCGTCCTGCCGAACGGGGTGCTCGACACCCGGGGCGACAACACGCTGGCGCTGGCGGTCCTGGCCGACGGGACCACCGCGTCGGGTCCGGGCCGGGTCGAACTGACGCTGCTCGGCCGGGCGGCCGGAGGGGTGCCCGTGACGCGGGTGCACTCGCCCGGCTGGGTGCGATAGCGCCTGCCCCCTGCGTGCCGTGGGCGAAGATGGGCCGTATGCCGTCCGCGAAGCGCCCCGCCGGTCCGTTCACGCCCCTCGACTTCCAACTGGTCCTGCTGCGCCGCATGGCCGACCACCAGCCGGGCCTGGTCGAGGACGCCCGCCGCGAGCTGGGGGTCTCGCTCGCGGACATGCGTGAGGCGAACCGCCGCTGGCAGGCCATGCGGCACGCCCCGCGCTCCCGCTCCGCCCTCTCCCGGTACCGCTCCGTCCTCGGCGAGCCTGAGTCGACGGCGGCACGCCGGATCGGCGACCTGGACTGCGACGCGCTGCTGTGGCCGGTGCCGCTCTGGCCTGACCTGCGCTTCGAGGTGCTGGTGGCGCCGAACGGGGTCGTGTGGAACGAGTGGCTGGTACGGGCGCCGGGCGCGTCCGGTCCGCCGCTGGAGACCCTGGAGGACCTCGCCCCCTGGTCCTGCACGGTCGACGAGGTGGCCCGCGCCTTCGCCCCGGCCCGCCCACTGGAGGGCACGGCCCCCACTCGCTGGGGCCTCGCCTTCACCGCCCCGGACACGGTGGGCGAACGGCACGCGTGCACGGCGGAGTTCACCTGGGGGCTGTTGCAGCGGACGAGCGTGGGCGGGCGCTCCTGAGAAGCTGGGACCGTACGTCCGCACGTCTGTCCGTCCGCAGTCCGTCTCGATGCCCGACGTAAGGAGTCCCGCGTGTCCTCTCTCTTCCCGGCTCTGTCCGATCCCGAGGCCGCGCGGCGGCCCGCCCTGCGGTTCGCCGAACGGTCCCTGACGTACGCGGAGTTGGCCTCGGCGGCGGGTGCGCTCGCCGCGCGGATCGCGGGCGTGGGCCGGTTGGCCGTGTGGGCCACGCCCTCGCTGGAGACCGCCGTCGCGGCGGTGGCCGCGCTGACCGCGGGCGTGCCCTTCGTCCCGCTCAACCCGAAGTCCGGGGAGGGCGAGTCGGGGCACATCCTGTCGGACAGCGCGCCGTCGCTGGTGCTGGCCGCGCCCGGACAGCAACTGCCGCCGCCAGTGAGTGAGTTGGACCGTGTCGAGGTCGATGTGCGCGCGACGGGTGTCTTCGCGCCCGCCGAGGTCTCCGGCGAAGACCCCGCCCTCGTCGTCTACACCTCCGGCACCACCGGCCCGCCCAAGGGCGCGGTGATCCCCCGGCGCGCCGTCGCGACCACGCTGGACGCGCTCGCGGAGGTCTGGCGGTGGACCGGGGACGACGTCCTGGTGCACGGCCTGCCGCTGTTCCATGTGCACGGGCTGGTCCTCGGCATCCTCGGCCCGCTGCGGCGCGGCGGATCCGTGCGGCACCTCGGGCGGTTCAGCACGGACGGGGTGGCGCGCGAGCTGGGTGACGGGGCGACCATGCTGTTCGGCGTGCCCACGATGTACCACCGCATCGCCGAAGCGCTGCCCGCCGCACCGGAGTTGGCCAAGGCGCTGGCCGGGGCGCGGCTGCTGGTCTCCGGGTCGGCCGCGCTGCCGGTGCACGACCAGGAGCGGATCGCCGCGGCGACCGGGCGCCGGGTCATCGAGCGGTACGGGATGACGGAGACGCTGATGAACACGAGCGTGCGCGCGGACGGGGAGGGGTGTCCGGGGACGGTCGGGGTGCCGCTGCCCGGGGTCGAGCTGCGGCTCGTGGAGGACGACGGCGCGCCGATCGCCGCGTACGACGGGGAGAGCATCGGCGAGATCCAGGTCCGCGGGCCGAACCTGTTCACCGGGTATCTCAACCGCCCCGACGCCACGGCCGGTGCCTTCACCGCCGACGGCTGGTTCCGCACGGGTGACATGGCGGTGCGCGAGGCCGACGGCTCCGTACGCATCGTGGGCCGCAAGGCCACCGATCTCATCAAGAGCGGCGGGTACAAGATCGGGGCGGGCGAGATCGAGAACGCGCTGCTGGAACATCCGGGGGTGCGGGAGGCCGCCGTCACCGGGGAGCCCGATGACGACCTGGGCGAGCGGATCGTCGCCTGGGTCGTCCTCGCCGATCCGGCCGCACCGCCCGCCGACGAGGAACTCGCCGAGCATGTGGGCCGGCGGCTGGCCCCGCACAAGCGCCCGCGGGTCGTGCACCACCTCGACGCGCTGCCCCGCAACGACATGGGCAAGATCATGAAGCGGGCGCTGGGCAAGAGCTGATGGGCGGGCGGTAGCCGAATACCCCGTACGCCCCTGGGACTTGGTGATCCCAAGGGCGTACGAGGCTTCACCAGCAGGGCAGTTACTTCACCCCCACCGCCCGGACGATCTCCTGACTGACGGAGCCACCCTGATCGTCGCTCGCCGATGCGCGCAGGGAGACGTAGCGCGCCCCGGACGGCACGGTCAGCGTGCCCTTCCAGGAGTCGCCCGCGGCGTCGGTGAGCGGGACGGTCCGCCAGGAGGCGCCGTCGTCGTACGACACCTCCAGCTTCGCGCCGCCGATCGTGCCGGTGTCGGGCGCGCCCACGACGTACGAGGCGGAGATCCCGACCGGCACCCGGTCGCCGCGGACATCGCCCGACAGATCGGTGTCGACGTCGTAGGCGAGGTTGAGGAGTGGCAGGAAGGTCGCGCGGTCGGCCGGGGTCTGCGCCGAACGGAAGGTCCACTCGGAGTGGCCCTTGGTGGAGAGCTTCCAGCGGTCCGCGTCCAGGGCGGTGTCGGTGACGACCTTGTAGGTGTGCTCGTCGGCAGGCGCGTCCCAGACGTACGCGGCGGAGCTGGTGCGCCGGTCGACGAGGGTGCCGTCCTGGTACACGGCGGTGGTCTGGGTCATGCCGCTGTCGGTGTTCCACGCGTCACCGAAGCCGGTGTGGTCGGGTCCGGAGTCGCCCCAGCCGGGTGTGTTGAACTGCAGTGTGTTCCCGGTGCGTTGCTGGCCCCAGCCGAGGCCGGTGCCGAGCCAGGGGTGCCAGACCGGCTTGAACCAGTTCAGCGTGGCGTGCGCGCCGCCCCGGTAGTCGACGAGGCCGCTGCGCTCCTCCAGGGCGCTGTCGCCGACGGTCGCGGACTCGTGCCAGAGCTGACCGGGTCCGGTCGACACGTAGTCGGTCCGCTCGGCCGGGTAGTCGATCCGCTCCTGGAAGCCGATGCCGATGGGGAAGGTGTCGGTGATCGAGTAGCGGAACTCGCCGCCGCTCACCGGCTTCACCGCGTGGAACTTCGTGTCCAGCACGGCGAGTTCGCGCGGGTTGGGGGTGTAGGCGAGGCTCTTGTCGGGGACGGCTCCCTGGTGCCCCTGCGCCAGGTCGTACACGTACGGGGTGTTGCGCGTCCCCGTCATGTCGACCTTCTTGGCCTTCCGCAGCTTGGCCGCGTCCGCCGCGTTCACCGTGGCGATCTGGAACGACCGGTCCGCGTTGTCGTCGCCCCACCAGGCGTTGAGGCGTCCGGGAGTGTCATCGGTGACGAACAGGGCCGTGACACCCGCGTCCTGGGCCGCCTGGGCGAGTGCGGTGGGCGTGGTGCCGTCGGTCAGCCGGGCCAGTACCGCCTTGCCGCGTACGTCCGCCGGGAACGGGCCGTCCCCGACATCGACGAGCGGCAGCCGAGTGCGCCCTTCGAGCAGGGTGGCACCGGGCTGCGCGACCGCCTCGCCGAGCCCCTTGACCTCCAACTGCGGCTTGCCGAGCCGCCATACGGTGCGGTACTCGAAGCTGCCCTGGGTGACCTTCGCGGTGGGCGCGGCGAAGATGCTGTCGTACTTCACCGGCACCTGGACCGCGCCGAAGTAGTCGGAGCCGCCCGCGTCGCGGTCGTACTCCATCAGCAACTGCCGTGTCTGGGTGGTGCGGTGGACGTCGGCCGTGATCTCCCGCAGCCGCCGTCCGTCCAGGGTGACCTCGCGGTCACGGTCGAGACTGATCTCGGGGGCGGCGAGGAAGCCGAGGCCGAGCGAGTCGGCGCCGTGGCTGCCGCGTACGTCGAGGAAGGTGGCGAGGCTGTAGGCGCCCGGCTTCAACCGCAGCGTGAGTGTGCCGGATTCGCCGACCGAGGCCGGGAACGGGTCGGTGTTCCGGGCGAGTTGCTGTACGACGAGGTCGGCGGGGGCGGGGCTGCCGTCGCGGTCCTTGACGTGCACGGTGAGTGTGTAGCGCTCGTCCTCCTTGACCAGGCCGAACGCGGTGTGGGCGACGGGCGTGCCGTGCGCGGAGGCGACGATCTGCCCGGAGACGTTCCCGACCGGCGCCTTGGAGCCGTCGCCGGTGACGGTGGTGGAGGCGGTGCCGTGCGCGGGCACGGTGAGCGTGGAGTCGGCGAGCGTGGCGACGCCCTCGGGCGCCCCCTGCACGGCGAGGCTCAACTCCACCGCTTCGTCGGAGGAGTTGGTGTAGGTGACGGTACGGGTCACCGGCTTGTTCGTGTCGTACGGCCACTTGTAGAAGCCGAGGTCCGCGCTGCCGGTGGCGGTCACCCGCGCCGTGACGGCGTCCGGGACGCTCACCCGGCCCGCGCCCACCGTGTAGACGGAGTCGTCCAGTTGCTTCGAGGTGGACATCAGCGCGTCCTTGAGCCGTGCGCCGCTCCAGTCGGGGTGCTGCTCGGCGAGCAGGGCGGCGACGCCCGCGATGTGCGGGGTCGCCATCGACGTACCGCTCATCCGGGTGTAGTAGCCGCTGCCGTCGAGGAGTTGGGAGCGCGCGGCGAGGATGTCGACGCCGGGCGCGGTGATGTCGGGCTTGAGGGCGTTGTCCCCGAAGCGGGGTCCGGCGCTGGTGAAGTAGGCGGGCTGGTCGGCGGAGTCGACGGCGCCGACGGTCAGCGCGGCGTCGGCGGCACCGGGCGAGCCGATGGAGGAGGGCGCGCCGGTGTTCCCGGCCGCGATGACGAAGAGGGCGCCGGTCTCCTCGGAGAGGGTGTCGACGGCCTCGGCCATGGGGTCGGTGCCGTCGCTGGCCTCCGTCGACCCGAGGCTCATGGAGATGACCTTGGCGTGTACGTCACGGGCGGCCCACTCCATACCTGCGATGATCTGCGACTCGCTGCCGAAGCCCTCGTCGCTGAGCACCTTGCCGACGGCGAGGGTGGCGTCCGGCGCCACGCCGCGCTCGGTGCCGTCGGAGGCGGCGCCGCTGCCGCCGACGGTGGAGGTGACATGGGTGCCGTGCCCGTTGCGGTCGGCGACCTCCTGACCTTCGATGAAGCTCTTGCTCTGGGAGACGCGGCCCGCGAGGTCCGGGTGTCCGGTGTCCGCGCCGGTGTCCAGGACGGCGACGGTGACGCCCTTGCCGGTGAGACCGGCGTCCCAGGCGGACCGCGTCCCTATCTGCTCGTTGCTCTCCGCCATGTCGGCCGTCACCCGGCCGTCGAGCCACACCTTGCCGATGCCGTGCTGCCCCGTGAAGGACCGCCAGAAGGTGCGCCCTTTCGTGGCGTCGAGGGCGGCGCCGTCGATGCTCGGCAGGGAGCGGGTCTGTGCGGCACCGCGCGGTGCCGCCTGCCGCGCACCCTTGGCGTAGGTCACGATCAGCGGCAGCGCGTCGGCCTTGCGGTCGCCGAGCCCCTGCCGGATCAGGCCGCTGACGTCGAACAGCCGCCGGTCGAGCGTGCCCGCCCGCAGATACGGCAGCGCCTCGTCGGGCACGACGGTGACGTCCCCGTTCGCGACATCGGTCCGTACGGCTCCGGTGGCGCCCTGGGGCCGCTCGACGGTGACGGTCTGCTTCCCGCCGCCGAGGTCGGTGACGGTCACCTTGTCGCCCGTCACCAGCGTGACGGTCTGGGCGGCGGTGGCGGCGGCGGTGCGCACGGGGGCCGGCGCACCGCTCGCCGCACCCGCGTTCCCTGACGGCACCAGCGCGAGCACGAGCCCGGCCGACAAGAAGACACCGCCGCGTCTGACTGGTCCTGTGGACATCCCTGCCCTCTCTTCGTCGAGTGCTCCGAAGAGTGTCAGGGGGCTTGTGCGACAAGGGAGTTAGCCGTACGTGGCGGGAAGGCGAAGTGGCGGGTTCCCGCCAGACCCCCGCCCGAGCGCGCCCAGGGACACCGTGGTCGATCCGCCTACGACCGGGCGGCCGACGCGAGGCCGCCGAAGGCTACGCCCCTGCGGCCGACGCGAGGCAGCGAAGCACGCCTGCGGACCCCGTGGTCGCTGCGAGGCCGCTGAACGCCTACGGCCCGTGGCCAGCGCGAAGCCGCCGAACGCGTACGACCCCGTAGTCGGCTCAAGGCCACCAAGCGCGCCCGCAGACCCCGCGGTCGGGCGCAAGGCCACGGAACACCAACGCCCCGTAGCCCGCACGGGCCTGCCATCGCACCCGTGGTCGGCGCGAAGCCACCGAGCGTCTGCGGCCCCTGGTCGGCGCGAGGCCGCTCAGCATCCCCGGACCCCGTAGTCAATCACCACCCCCGGCGACACCGGCTCGTTCCTCCGTTCGGGGCTGCCCCGCCCGGCCCAGCCCGACGGGCGCGGGGCGTCGGGCCGCCGCAGGATGCGTAGGGAGAGGTGGTCGCGCGGGGCCGCCTGCGGTCCGTTCTCGGGAGGTACCGGCCATGACCGTCAGCCTCGACCAGTTGCGCCGCTGCCACTTCGCCGTGGATCTCGGGGCGGCCAAGACCCGGGTGTACGTCAAGGGCGTCGGGCTGGTGGTGGACCAGCCCAGTGCCGCTGCCGTGAACACCCGGACGGGCGCGCTGATAGCCGTCGGGGACCTGGCGGAGCAGATGACGGGGCGCACCCCCGCGTACATCCGGGTGGTACGGCCGGTCTCCGGCGGCACCGTCGTCGACATCGAGATGGCCCGGCGGATGCTGCGCCATCTGCTCGGCGAGAAGCTGCGCCGCGCCCTGCGCCGCAAGCCCCGGCTGCGGGCCGCCGCCTGCACCCCGCACGACGCGGACCCCCTGGCCCAGCGCGCGACCGTCGAGACCCTCGTCGGCCTGGGGGCCAGAAGGGTCGAACTGGTGGACACCCTCGTCGCCGCGGCCGTGGGGTGCGGGCTGCCGGTCGAGCAGCCCGAGGCTTCCATGATCATGGTGTGCGGGGCGGCGGCCACCCAGATCGCCGTGCTCTCCCTCGGCAACATCGTGACCGCCGAGCGCGTACCCGTGGGCGGCGAGGCCGTCGACCACGCGATCGCCCAACACCTGCGCCACAAGCACGCGTTGCTGCTGCCGAGCCAGTCGGTACGGCCCTTGCGGATCGCCCTGTCCGAGAACGGGCTCATGCCGAACGGCTCCGCCTCCACCGAGATCCAGGGGCGGGACGTGGCCACCGGGCTCGCCCGGTCCGTACGGATCGACACCGCCGCCGTGCGCGTGGCCATCCAGACGCCGCTGACCGCCGTGCTCGACGGCATCGGCAAGGTGCTGCGGGACTGCCCGCCCGATCTGGTCGCCGACCTCGCCGACCGGGGGATCATGATGGTCGGCGGCAGCGCGCTGCTGCCGGGGCTCGACCAGATGCTGCGCCAGGCGACCGGCATGCCGGTGCACATCGCCGAGCGGCCCGACATCTGCGCCGTCCAGGGCGTGGGCGCCATGCTGGAGGGCAAGATCCAGCCGCTGACCTTCAACCCGCTCGCGGCCTGAGCGATCGCACACCGCCCTGCGTACAGGGACCGCGTCCGTACGCCGCCTGCGAGGACCGCCCCGGTCACCGGGATACTGGACGGGACGGAGCGCGCCCGCGTGAGCGCGCTCTCACCCGGCCGATGTCCCCGATCACCGAGCTCGACAAGGCTCGGGCAGAAGAGAGCTGAGCATGCCCCCCGCCGAGGTCCCGCGTCTGCACCGCGTCGCCGTCCTGGTGCTGGCCGGAGCCAAGCCGCTCGATGTCGGCATCCCCGCGCAGGTGTTCACGACCCGCGCCAGCATGCCGTACGAGGTACGGGTGTGCGGTGCGGCACCCGGCCTGGTCAGCGGCGGTGACGGCCTGTCCTACGCCGTCGAGCACGGACTCGACGCGCTGGCCTGGGCCGACCTCGTGTTCGTCCCCGGCTATCGGTTCCCGGACCGCGAGGACCCGCCGCAGGCCGTGCTCGACGCCCTGATCGCCGCCCATGAGCGGGGCGCGCGGCTCGCTGCCATCTCGACGGGCGCGTTCGCGCTCGCCGCCACCGGGCTGCTCGACGGCAAGCGCGCGACGACCCACTGGCACTACGCGCGGGCCCTGGCGCTGAAGCACCCCCGGGTGAACGTGGACGAGAACGTCCTGTTCGTCGACGAGGGCGACGTACTGACGTCGGCAGGCGCCGCCTCGGGCCTCGACCTGTGCCTGCACATCCTGCGCGCCGAGCTGGGCGTGGCCGCGTCCAACCACGCCGCCCGGCGTCTGGTCGCGGCCCCCTACCGCAGCGGAGGCCAGGCGCAGTATCTGCCACGCAGCGTGCCCGAGCCCCGCGGGGAGCGGTTCACCGCCACCCGCGAGTGGGCCCTGCACCGGCTCGACAAGCCGCTCACCGTGGAGCTGCTCGCCCAGCACGCGGCGGTCTCCGCGCGCACGTTCTCCCGTCGCTTCGTCCAGGAGACCGGATACACACCGATGCAGTGGGTGATGCGCGCCCGCGTCGACAGGGCACGGGAGCTGCTCGAACGCTCGGAGCGCAGCGTCGAGCAGATCGCCGCCGAGGTCGGCCTCGGCACCAGCGCCAATCTGCGGCGGCACTTCCAGCGCATCCTCGGCACCTCACCGATCGAGTACCGGCGCACCTTCACCCACGGCGCATAGCGCGGTCCCCCACCCTTGGCATGATCCTTGCGGATGCTGGCGTTCACGCCACTGGTAGCGGCCCGGAGCCCATGCGAATCTCGCAGGGAAACCGAAGGGACGGACACCTCATGACTCGCATCGCCATCAACGGATTCGGTCGCATCGGGCGCAACGTGCTGCGCGCCCTGCTCGAGCGCGACAGCACCCTCGACGTCGTCGCCGTCAACGACCTGACCGATCCCACGGCCCTCGCGCGCCTGCTCGCCTTCGACAGCACGGCGGGCCGGCTCGGCCGCCCGGTGACGGTCGACGGGGACACGCTCGTCGTCGACGGCCGCCGTATCAAGGTGCTCGCCGAGCGGGAGCCCGCGAACCTTCCCTGGGGCGAGCTCGGCATCGACGTCGTGTTGGAGGCGACCGGCCGCTTCACCTCGGCGAAGGCCGCGCGCGGCCACCTCGACGCGGGTGCGAAGAAGGTACTCGTCGGCGCCCCGTCGGACGGCGCGGATGTCACGCTCGCGTACGGCGTCAACACCGACGCCTACGACCCGGCCACGCACACGATCGTCTCGAACGCGTCGTGCACGACCAACGCGCTGGCCCCGCTGGCCGCGGTCCTCGACGACCTCGCCGGTATCGAGCACGGCTTCATGACGACGGTGCACGCCTATACCCAGGAGCAGAACCTCCAGGACGGCCCGCACCGCGACGCCCGTCGCGCCCGCGCCGCCGGTGTCAACATCGTCCCGACCACGACGGGCGCGGCCAAGGCGATCGGCCATGTGCTGCCGAACCTCGACGGCAAGCTGTCGGGCGACTCGATCCGCGTCCCGGTTCCGGTGGGCTCGATCGTCGAGCTGAACACGACGGTCTCCCGCGACGTGACGCGCGACGAGGTCCTGGCGGCCTACCGTGCCGCGGCCGAGGGCCCGCTGGCCGGTGTCCTCGAGTACTCCGAGGACGAGCTGGTGTCCTCCGACATCACCGGCAACCCGGCCTCGTCGATCTTCGACTCGAAGCTCACCCGCGTCGACGGCCGCCACATCAAGGTGGTCGCCTGGTACGACAACGAGTGGGGCTTCTCCAACCGCGTGATCGACACCCTCGAACTCCTCACCTCCCACTGAGCGGAGCCCGCGCGCCGCGAGGGGCGGTGACCGGTGAGCCCGGTCACCGCCCCTCGCCGTCATGAGGGCGCGGAGTGCGCGGAGTTCCTACGACGCGTCACGACCGCTCAACCGTCCGCCCACTTCGTGCACTTGGTCACGCCCGCGTGGCGGCCACACGCACGCATGCCCCGCCCGGGGACGGAGTTGTTCGCCCGGGTGAGCGCGTCGTTGCCGGTGCGCACCCGGTTGGGCCCGCACACATGCCAGTTACGGTGCCCGTCGTCCGACCAGTCGAACCAGACGGGGTCGCCCTTCGCCGCGTGCCGAATCCGCGCCCACCGCAGCACGCTTGACGGTGTGACGCCGGTCCGCAACTCCACGACGGCCGACCCGATCCGCACCGAACGACTGGTCACCGGCGGGCTGAGATACCCCTGGTACGGGCTGACGTTCACTCCGCAACTGTGGTTGATGACACCGTACGGCGCGGCCTGTCCGGTCTCGGCGACAGCCGTCGGCGCGACGGTCAGGACTGCCACGGCCGCCAAGGCCCCTGCAGCGACACGGTTCATGAGGTTCCGCCCCCTTCGATGGCGACAGTGACGAAACATCGGGTTTCGCCAGTAATGCCCTACCCAGCACGCATTCCCCGGAATCGGCATACCGCAGCGCCGAGTTCGCGTTGAACGACCTTCAGTTCCCGCGGAACCGCAGGGGACCTGCCGCCGAGCTGACCCTGTCCCCTGTCCCCTGTCCCCTGTCCCCTGTCCCTGTCCTCTGGATCTCGCACCGAGTTGCGGCTCGCCGTGGCCATCGGGCCGCTCTCGCCGTCCGGTTCGGGGCTTCGGGATCGTCCGCCGTCCGGGGGGCGCCTCCCCGGCGCGCGGGACGCTTCGGAGGTCAAGGGATGTCGGCATGCTGTGATCGGGGCGAGTCCGGGCACGGACGGCGGCAGTCACCCATGGCGCCATCGGTCCGGGCGACTTCCCGAACTGGAGGTTCTGTTGAAGAGCCACGTACGTTCCCTCGGGGCCGCCGGTCTGCCGGTGGTGACGGCTGCTCTGATCGCAGCGGCGACCACCGCGCAGGCCGCCCCGGCCCAGGCCGCGACGGCACCGCTCGGCACGCTCGCCCGATCCGCGTGCCACCACCATCACCACTGCCCGGCCAAGCCGGGTCCGCCCGGCCCGCCCGGTCCACCCGGCCCGCAGGGCGCTCCCGGTCCGACCGGACCCGCCGGAGAGACGGGTCCCGCCGGGCCGCAGGGCGGGACCGGTCCCGCGGGCCCGACCGGCCCGGCGGGCCCCGACGGACCGCAGGGCCCGGCCGGAGCCCAAGGCCCCGCAGGACCGCAGGGCGAGACCGGGCCCACCGGACCGAACGGCCCCCAGGGCCTGGCGGGCCCGGCAGGCCCGCAGGGGCTCCCGGGGCCCAGTGCACCGCTGTACCAATTCGCCCAGTTCACGGTGCCGCCCGGCGGCTCGGCCACCGGCCAGGTGTTCTGTCCGGCCGGCACCTCTGCCGCCGGGGGCGGACTTCGCCTGCTCACCACAAGCGGCGCTGCGAACTTCCTGTACCAGGGCGACCGTCCGATCAACAACGGCTGGGAGTTCCTGGCGAGCAGCACGGCCGCGGATCCACTGACCGTGGAGATCTCGGTCGCCTGCCTTCCGGTCGAGTGACGCGCACCGGCTGAAGCGTCCGACACGTTGCTCGACGCCCGGAGCGGGCGAACCCTGCGGGGCGACTGCTCCGGCCGATCCACCCGTCGTGCGCCCACCGGTGAGGGCCGGTTGCCGGGTCCCCGTCCCCGTGCCGCACTCCCGGGACCGCCGCCGTCGCCGGGCGGGCCTGCCGTTCCTCGGCACGCGACTCATCAACACCCCCTGGGGCCGGGGCGCGTCACGATTCCGCCCGTTCCCCCTGCCCGTTTCCCCCTCCTCCGAGGTGAGACCTTGAAACGCTCCGCATCCCCCCTCCGGTATGCCGTTCTGCCTGTCGCAGCCGCGGCCCTGATCGGCGCCCTCTCGACGTCCCACGCCCAGGCAGCACCGCTGTCCACGGCCGGCGGCCACTGCAAGAAGCACTGCAAGGGCACCCCCGGCCCTCCCGGGCCGCAGGGACCGGCCGGGCCGACCGGCCCGGCGGGCAACCAGGGCGCTCCCGGCGCCGAGGGCCCGGTCGGTCCCACGGGTGATGCCGGACCGGCAGGACCCGCCGGGCCCCAGGGTGCGCCGGGCACACCCGGCCCCATGGGTCCGGTAGGCCCGCAGGGCCAGACAGGGCCCGCAGGCCCGACGGGTGAGATGGGTCCTCAGGGCCCGCAAGGCGCACAGGGGCCGTCCGGACCCACCGTGCCCCCCGTCACGGCCACCGCGGAAGGCGTCATTCCTGTCGGGTCCCAGGACCCCGCCCCGTTCTTCACGGCGGCGACGTGCCCAGCCGGCACCGTGCTCACCGATGGCGGCACCTACATCACCAGCGGCGCCGGACCCGCGGTTCACGTGACCGAAGGATTCTCGGAGAATCCGCCGAACATCAGATGGCTCGGCTCCGTGCACTCGGACGTGCCGGCGACCACGCCCATCACGTTCACGGTGTACGCCCGTTGCATCCCGGTCTCCTGAACCGCTTCACCCCCCTCCGTCCGTCACTCCACGAGGAGAACCCACCCGTGAGACGCCCCCTACGACGCATGTGCGACGGTGGCCTGACCACCGTGGCGGCGGCCTTGGTCACCGCGCTGGCAGGGGCCCCGGCCCACGCCGGTCCCACGGCTCCGGACACCGGCTGCCACCACCGCTGTGAGTCCAAGCGGCCCGGCCCCCCGGGGCCTCCCGGACCCCAAGGACCCGCGGGCCCGGCCGGTCCCCAGGGGCCGGACGGTCCGCCCGGTGCGAACGGCCCCGCAGGACCCAAGGGCGAGACGGGGCCACCCGGACCGCAGGGCCCGACGGGCAACGAGGGTCTGCCCGGTCCGGTCGGTCCCGCGGGTCCCGCAGGGCCTCTCGGAGCGGCTGGGCCCGCCGGTGCGCGAGGACCTGAGGGGCCGACAGGGCCGACGGGCTCCCAGGGACCGACAGGCCTGCCGAGCTATACCTTCAGAGGTGCCTCCGACGTCGTGGTCGTCGCGCCTGGTGAGGTGGCCACGGTCACAGCCTTCTGTCCGGCCGGAACAGCGGTGACCGGAGGAGGGGCGGATGCCAGCAGGATGCGGATCCTCGTCAACGCCCCGGACCCGAGCGTGAACGGCTGGACGGTCACGGTCTACAACCAGCTCTCCGCTCCCGCCGGCGTCCTCACCTACAACCTGTGTCTCCCGGTCAACGGGTGATTCCGCGGCTCGGCAACGCCACCCGCTCCGCCTGCCTTTGGTGAGACACCCCGCTTCGGCGGGTCGGCCGAGGCGGAACAAGTCCGCGTGGGAGCACCGGACTTCGGCGACGACGCACCACGTGGTCACGGTCGCCCGCTCCGAGCCTTGGTCCGAACGACTGAACGGGGGCCGCCCCTGTGGAGTGGCGGCCCCGGTTCTCACGTCACCGCAGGTAGAAACGGTTCCGCAGGGGAACCGTGCAGTGGGGCGGGTGGGACTCGAACCCACAGCCGACGGATTATGAGTCCTTTTCGGATCTTCCGACGGCTTCCGGATCTTGCCTACACCTTCCCGTTTCCGCAGGTCAGAGGCCGTTCTATGTACTCGGCCTGTTCCGTTCTTCCTGATCCTTCCCGGCCCTTCCGGCCACTTGCGGGCCACCGTGGCCACCGGCGGGCCACGATCGAGACGGCAGAAAGGCCCCCAGGTGAGGTTGGGGCAGAGAGGAAAGACGCGGCCCGGACCGTTTACCCAGGTTGCCGGTCTACGAAGTGCGGGCTCTCGAACCTGGGCGCAGCGGAGTGCCGTACCGGCGTAACGCGTGTTGCCCTCTTCGCCCGAGGATGGAGCGGTACGGCGTTTACGTGAGGGAGTTGGCCGCTCCTCGGGGTAGCGGCCATTGAAGTTCTCCACGTGCACCAGCTCCAGGTCGTGAGCGGAGCAGTGGTCGCGCACCCATTTCGCGGCCGCGTTGGCAGCGTCATCCGGGCCGCGGGCAGTCAGAGTGATCACACCGCGGAGTTCGGATTTCGGGTGGGGCTGCGTTGCGCCGTTCCTGCTCCAAGAGGCCGCAGGCGCGTGCGGCGGCGGTGGACAAGTGGGAACTGGCCGTCGGCATACACCTCGGCACTATCGAGGGCGAAGACCCCCGAGCCTTCCTCGCCTCCGCCTGCGAAGGCCTCCCCCACCGATCGTCGTTTTGCGCGACATCCTCATATAGTCCTCAGAATCCTGACCTTTTCACTGTCGAGTGCATGCCCTGGTCTTAAGGTCCCCTTGCACGATCGCCACGGGGGCGATCCACCGGAGGGTGTGACATGGGTATCGGTGCACGGCACGCTGCGACCGGCGCTGCCACTGCTCTACTTCTGTGCTTCAGCAGCGCGGGAGTTGCTTCCGCCACGGAGGTATCGACCGACGGCAGAAGCGCGGTGTCGGCGGAGTGGACGACGGGCAACAACGACAGGCAGGGCTGGGAGGGCGGGGCGGGGCCGCGGGGGGCGGAGGAGCG
>NZ_JAMWMR010000024.1 GCF_023887685.1 Streptomyces macrolidinus
GGCCGGGTCCAGGACGATGCGGTCGATCTGCTCGGCGGTGAGCCGGCCGCCGTCGAAGACGAGGCCGAGCTTGAGCGCGGGCCAGTCGATCCGCTCGGTCAGGAAGTGCGCACCGAGGAGCCGAGGCGTCTCGGCGAGGCACAGGCCGGTCTCCTCCAGACCCTCACGCACCGCGCAGTCCCACGGTGTCTCGCCCGGGTCCATGTTCCCGCCCGGCCACTGCCATACGTTCGGATCGCGCGCCGCGCGCAGTTGGATCGGGCGGTCGGCTTCGTCGGTGACGAAGAAGCAGCCGTACACCGTGGCCTTGGGCAGCATGGCCACGTACTCGGCGGGCGGCAGCCAGTCGGCGCTCAAGGGCATCTCCCGTGGATCTACCAGGCGTTGGGGTCGGTGAGTTCGGTGAAGGGCTGGCGTGCGGCCCTGGGGATGCCGAGACGTTCGCGGGCCCGGTGCACGGCGGCGAGTTGGTGGGATGCCGACGGACCCCAGTCGAAGAGCTCCGCGGCCTGCTCCGGGGTGGCCAGAACGCGGACGTAGGTGCAGCCGGTGGCGGGGTCGGGCCGCACGGGTCCGACAGAGGTGAGGGCGGCGGCGTACCGGACGCGTGCGTACGGCTCGGCCGGGTCGGTGAGATGACCGAGGAGCAGCGGCTCGCCGAGCCGGGCGTCGGTCTCTTCGGCGGCCTCGCGGATCAGGGTGGCGACGGGGTCGCCGTGGTCCTCGGGTTCGGGTGTGCCTCCTGGGAGGCAGGCGCAGCCGTTGTGGGGCCCGAGGAGGACGAGGACGCGGCCGTCCGGCGCGAACAGCCAGCCCCAGGACTGGCGCACCGTGAGGCCGTCCGGGGCCGGGCCCGGATGGAAGGGGTAGTGGCGCGAGTGCCGGGCGGTGCTCAGGACACGGGTGTTGTCGAGGACGGTGGGGGCGAGCGGGAGGCCGTTCTCCAGCAGCACGGTACCGCCGCCGTTGATCCGTGCCCGCAGTGCGGACAGGGCTCGGCGGGCGTCGCGTGGGGTCATGAGGTCGGGCAGGCGCGCGGGTTCGACGAACTCGATGGCCTCGATCTCGTGGTCGGGCAGCCGGACGGCGGCGATCTGGGCGTCGGTCCAGGTGCCGCCGTCGTAGACGTAGAGGATCTCGCCGGGGAACCGCATGGCGCTCGGTGCGTCGAAGCTGTCGGCGGAGACCCAGTCGACGGCGAGGCCGCGCTCTACGGTCGTGGTGACGCCGAGTTCCTCCTGCAGTTCGCGGGCGGCGGCGTGGGAGGGGGCTTCGCCCTTGTCGACGGCGCCGCCCGGCAGGAGACAGGTATCGAGGTAGTCGACGTGTTCGACGAGGACCTGCCCGCGCTGGTCGGTGATGAGCACGGAGGTGCCGGACCACAGGGAGGCGGAGGCGCGCAGGGCCCCGTAGTCCTCGTCGGTCATCGAGGTGCCGGGCAGCTCGTCGGAGGCGGAGGCGGAGGGCGTTGTGGTCATGTCTCTCCGATCAGGCGGTGAGGCGGTGGTCAGGTGGCGGTCAGTTGATGCGGATCGCCTGGGACGGGGCCAGGCGTGAGCCGGGTGAAGTACTCGGTCTCGATGATCTCGCGGCGGGTTGCTTCGGGCAGGCGGGCGAGGATACCGGGCAGCGACCGCTCACGCGCGACCTCGCTCTGATGTGCGAGGATCCCGCGCCACTTCACACCGACCCACGGCGCCACGTCCACGACCGTGGTCACGTACGCGTCCGGAACACAGAGCAGGCTCTTTCCAACCCCCGTCAGAAGTGGCCCCAGTTGACCGACCCCGCTGTCGGAGTGAGTACCCGCGTACAGCGCTCGGGGCTGCCACGGTTCCCCGGCTTCCCGGTACACGTGCGGGAGTCCGGCCACTTCGAGGGCGAGGAGGGTGATCTGGTGTGTGCGGCGGTGGTCCGGGTGGCCGGTGAGTTGGCCGAGCGCGTCGTGGGTGACGACAATGTCGGGGCGGAACTCCCGTACGTGCCGCACAAGAAGGCCGACAGGTTCGTCGAGCGGCGCGTCACAGAGGCGGGTTCGTCCGGGCGCGGAGGTCGGGTTGCGGGCGTCGGCGTAACCCAGCATGCGTGGCTCACCCGCGCCCAACGCACGCAGGGCGTCGGCGAGTTCGGCAGCACGGTGACTGGTCGCGCTCCATGTGGTGGTGACGACCGCGGTGCGGGCGCCGTGGGCGGCATGCCGGGCCAGCACGCCACCCGCGAGCAAGGACTCGTCGTCGGGATGGGCGAACACACCCAGCAAGGACGGGGGAGAGGGCAGCGTCACGGAGCGTCTCCTTCCACTGGACGGGTCCTCAGATGATGGCGGCTTCGGGGCTTCCGTGGCACACATTCGTTTTGCCGTTCACCGACCGGTTGCCCCAGCACATGACGCGCTCGCTGACGACGGATCCAACCATGCGAGAAGCTGGGGAAGTTCGATCATCGTTTGCGTGAATTCGCAGTAAGCATATGTCAATTGAATGTGCGGTAACGAAGATGGCGGGTGGTTGATCATTTGGAAGACCCTTGACAGGGGAAGTTGTGCGATTGAGCATCGGTGTGCCTCCGCTGACTGGTGGGGGTTCAGTTACGGACGAGACAGGGGGTTTCGTATGTCCGCGATTGTTTCCACGCTCAAGCACACGAAGTACGTCATGGGTTCGATGACGGCGGTGCTCTTCAGCTTCTGCGTCAGCTGACCCGCGGGTGGGGTGGGCGGCCAGGTCGTCCACCCCACCATGGGACGGGACCGGGGAGCGGGGTGAGGGCGGGAAAGGGACCATGTTCGACGCGGGGATACGACAGTTCCGGATGGCGCTGGCCATGGTGCTCGGCCGCCCGATCAACGTGCGCTCCGCCGAGCGCCTCGTAGCCGACGCGCTCGCCACACTCGCCGAGTTCGGCTCACCCGGCGAGGACGTCGAACAGTTGCTGCACGGCGCCTCCTCCGGTGAGGCGCAGATGCGCACCGACCTCGCGAACAGGGCCCTGCGCCGCACCGCGAAGCGCCTCGCGGCGAAGTCACGCTTCTACGCCGACCACTTCGCGGCGGCAGGTGTCGACCCGGCCGCGCTGAACCTCGACACCATCGACACCGTGCCCGTCACCACCAAGACCGACCTGGTCAAGCGGTCCCGGGACTTCCTGTGCAGTGAACCCTTCCTCGCCTCCCGCACCACCGGCACGACAGGCCGGCCCACCGAGGTCTGGTACTCCCGCTACGAGGAGCGCCTGTGGCCCTCACTCGTCGCCCTCTCCCAGGTGCTGCGCGGCAACATCCGCACCACCGACCTGATCCAGTTCAACGTCAGCTCCCGGGCGACCGGCACCGCGTACACGGAGATGCAGGTCGCACGCATGGCCGGAGCGACGATCCGGATGGTGGGGCTGATACCTCCCGCCGAGACACTCGACGTCACCGCGGGAACCGACGAAGCCGCACCGACGCTGATGGTCACCTACCCCAGCTATCTGGCGCAGTTGGTCCGCCTGGCCCGCGAACGCGGCCTCGGCCCCGCGGACTTCCGGCTGCGCACCATCACGGTCGGCAGCGAAGTACTCTCAGCCACCCTCGCGTCCGCCGCCGAGGCGACCTTCGGCGCCACCGTCGAGGACCTCTACGGCATGACCGAGATCTCCCCGGTCGCGGGCGCGATCTGCCGACAGCGGCATCTCCATATCGACGCGGGCGTCGGACTGGTGGAGGTGTGCGATCTCGACACCGGACGCAAGGCCGCGCCCGGAGAACTCGGCACGATCGTCGCCACCCCGTTCTACCCCTACCGGGAGTGCATGCCGGTCTTCCGCTACGACACCCGCGACCTGGTGCGCCAACTCCCCGACGCGCCGCTCGACTGCGAGATGCGGAACGTACCGGCGACCTCGCACATCCTCGGCAAGGCGGACCATGTGCTGCGCACCCATGACGGCCCGGTGACCCCGCGCGACATCGTCGAGGTCCTCGACGCACTGCCCGGCGCCCGCTGGCCGATGCGCTACCGCGCCGACGTGGTGGACGGCCGGCTGCACGTGGAGGTGGCCGCCTCCTCGCTCCCGGAGACGACCGGCATCGCGCGGTACTTCGCCGACGCGGGCATGGACGTCACGGTCGATGTCGTACCGGTGGACGGCACCCGACTGCGGCGCTACCGCAGCGACTTGCTCGAGCACAGCTTCTCCTCCCTCGGGGGCGCCGTATGACCACCGCACAGAACGTGTTCTTCGTCCTGGTGACCCTCGCGATCGCGCTCGGCGTCTCGCTCGCCTCGGTCGGCTACTTCCGCAAGGTCACGCTGCCCCGCCCCGCTGTCGGCGTCTTCAACGGCAAAGACATGGTCATCATGATGGGCTTCGTGATCGCGCTGCCCTTCCTCTATCTCGCCCTCCCGGACTGGCTGTTGCCACCCGTCCTGGGACTGACCCTGGCCGGTGGGCTCAGCGTCGGCTACGGGGCGGTCGTACGGCGCGGGTCGATGCGCTGGGCGATCATCCTCTGTCTGCTGGCCGCCGACTGGATCACCGCGCGCGGCGCCGAGGACGACCCCACCCACGCCCTGCCGTACTGGCTGATCAACAGCGCGGTCATCATGCTGATGGTGGTCGGCGCCGCCAACCTCAACACCCAGGGCGGCCTGAAGCTGCGGCACGTCTCCCGCTTCGCGCTGGCCCTCGCCGTCTACGACCTCTTCTTCGCCACCGTCGTACCGCTCACCCAGAAGCTGTTCGGCGCCGTCCAGGGCTACGCCTTCGCCCCGTCGGCCGGGGTGCGCATCGGTGAGCTGGGCGGCGTCGTGGGCATGGGTGACCTCCTGGTCTACGCACTCTTCAGCACCGTGGCGTACAAGGCGTACGGACGTCGGGGGCTGACCGTGGCCCTCTGCCTGGTCGCCGTGTTCGGCGCGCTGGCACCGACGTTGGCGCCGATCACGGTCGAGGCCTTCACCGGGCACCTTCCGGAGATCGTGCCCGCGCAGATCTTCTTCGGCCCGGCCGCGTTCATCGGCTACCTCGCGCTGCGCCGCATCGGCCCGGAACGACGCATGATCGAGGTCCGCCCGCCCGCGCGCGTCACGTCGAGCGAGGCCGATGAGGAACGGGAGAGGGCGGGCGGGGATGGCGAACAGGAGAGGGCGGGCGCCGGAATTCGCTCATGAATTCGTGTAATTCGCGTCATGCGCGTCATGCGCGTCATGCGCGTCATGTGTGTCATGTGTGTCAGGGGTGTCAGGGGTGAATTCCAGGGCTCATCTGTCGGTGACCGCCGACAGCCAAGCCGTGTCCTCCGGGCCCGGTGCGTCGGGTCCGGGCTCGGGCAGCCGCCGGACCTCGCCCGTGCGCAGGGCGACCGTGGCCCGTGGCCGCATCGGTCCGTCTCCTCTGCGTGAGAGCAGGACGAGTTCCCACACCGTGGCCGTCATGGCGTCGAGCCGGGTGGCGCAGTCGGCGGTGACGCGGCGCGGATTCCGGGTCCGGCCCAGGGACAGATGAGGGGTGAAGTGCTCGGCGTGTCCGACGCAGCGCGGGAACCGCTGCTGAAGCGAGCGGTACAGGCCCGCCCACGGCGCCTCTCCGGCTGCCGTCGGATCGAGCCACACGGTGAAGTACGCCCGGTGCCGGAAGGTACGCAGGCCCTCCAGCCGGGTCGTGAAGACCGGGGTCTCGGCCGCCGCCGCCGCGAGCAGCGGGGCGGCCCGCTCGAAGTCGGACTCCGGTACGAAGCCGAAGAGCACATTGACGTGCGGTGGCCACCGGTGGATCTGCGGGTCGTGGTCCCGGCGGATGTCCTGGATCGGCGGCCACAGCTCCGCGGGCGGGATCCAGGCCACCGCCGTACGGGAGGTCGGTGACACATCGAGGACGCCGACGGGCTTGCTGCTGCCGCTGCTCGCGGCGGTGCCCGGGTCCGCTTGCGCGTCCCGTACCCGGCCCGCCTCCGACCGGTCGACGCGGTCCACGCCCGTGGCCCGGTCCCAGACCACCTCGCCGTCCGCCTCGATGAACACCACCCGGTGCCACGGGATGTCGCCGCCGGGTACGAAGGACGGCAGCGGGATGCGTTCGACGGTGCCCCCGCGCTGGCCGATCCCCAGCACGAACCGGGCCGGATCGAACCTCGGGTCCCAGCAGACCTGGTGATAGATCTCGTCGCTGGTACGCATCACGACCCCTCTCCACCCTCTGCTGGTCACCATCCTGGGCGCTCAGGGTCATGGATTCCACCGCCGGCCTACCGGTCTACCGGGCCTGCTCGGGCTCCGCGTCGGCAGGCCCGAGCACCGCGGCGCGGGCCGGTGCCCGTACCGCCCGTCCCACCTCCGCCCGCAGCGCCACGAACTCCGGCAGGCCCCGCGTCGCGATCTGGTCGCGCTGTGCGGGGAGTCCGACCGGCAGGTCACGGGCGACGCGGGAGTCCGGGCCCGCGGAGAGGACGACCACACGGTCGCCGAGGTAGACGCTCTCGTCGATGTCGTGCGTGACGAACACGATCGTGGCGCCGTCCGTGCGGTGCACCTCCAGGAGCAGGTCCTCCAGGTCCTCGCGGGTCCGTGCGTCCAGGGAGCCGAAGGGCTCGTCCATGAGCAGCAGAGAGGGGCGTACGACCAGGGCGCGCGCGATGGCGACCCGCTGCTGCATACCGCCGGAGAGCTGCCAGGGGGAGCGGCGGGCCGAGGCCTCGAGGCCGACGCGCTCCAGCATGTGCTCGGCCTCGGCGCGCCGCTCGGCCCGGCGCAGGCCCTGACGGCGCAGCGGCAGCGCCACGTTGTCGCGGACCGAGAGCCACGGCAGCAGCGAGCGGCCGTAGTCCTGGAAGACGACCGCGAGCCGGTCCGGCACACCGGTAACCAACGTGCCGTCGATCGTGACCGCGCCCTCGCGGACGGGCAGCAGCCCGGCGATCGTGCGCAGCAGCGTCGACTTGCCGCAGCCGGACGGGCCGACGACACACAGGAGTTGACCGTCCGGCACGCTCAGCGACACATCGCGCAGGACACGGTGCTCGCCGTACGACTGGCTCAGGGAGTCGAGTCGGAGCATCCGGGTCTCACCTCGCCCACGGTTCGTAGAGCACACCCTCGCTGCCGCTGACACGCAGATGGAGGAGGTGGGGGCCGTCGTCGTCGCCGAGCGAGGTCACCGCGCGGTCCAGGGCCGTGCCGAGGTCGCCGGGGCGGTCCGCGTAGTGCGCCGGGCAGCCGAACGACGCGGCGAGCCCGGCGAAGTCGATGCCGCCGATGTCCGTGCCGGGCACCGGGGCGACACCGATCCGACGGCCGAGCGCGCGCACCGCCCCGTACCCGCCGTTGTCGAGGACGACGAAGGTGACCGGCGCCCGGTGCCGGGCCGCCGTCCACAGCGCCTGCACCGAGTACAGCGCCGAACCGTCGCCCAGCACGCACACCACCCGCCGCCGGTCGGCGAGCGCGCGGCCCACGGCCAGCGGGAGGCCCCAGCCGAGCGCACCGCTGCCCGTGGTGAGGAATCCGCCCGGCAGATCGACCGGCACGCGCGCGTGCAGCGCGTCCCGGTGACTGGGGGCCTCCTCGACGAGCACCCGGTCGCGGGGCAGGCGCCGGCGCAGCTCGGCCAGGACCAGTTCGGGCGTGAGGCCTGCGCTCACGCTCACCGGCGCGGGCCGCCCGCGGGCCGGGGGCGGTTCGCGGTCCGACCGGCCGACCAGCTCGGTGAGCCGCGCGAGGGCGGGGCGCAGCGTGGTGATCAGGCTCGTGCCCGTCGGCAGCCACGCCGCCTGGACCGGATCACAGTCCAGATGGAAGAGCGCGGTGCCCGGCGCGAGCGGGGGGCTGTCGTCGGCCACGTGGTACGTGAACACGGGCGCCCCGAGCGCCACCACGACATCGTACGGAGCCAGACGCGCCGCCAACTGGCCCGCGACCGGCGGCAGGAAGCCCTGGAAGAACGGATGGGACTCGGGGAACCCGGAGCGGCCGGACAGCGGGCTGATCCACACGGCCGCGCGGAGCCGCTCGGCCAGCGCGACCGCCTCCGGGAGCACGGCCTCGTCGTCCACACCGGGGCCGATCACCAGCGCGGGCCGCGCACAGGTGGCGAGGCGGTCGGCGAGCGCGGCGAGGGCTTCCGGGTCGGCGGTGAACCCACTGTGCACCGTCCGGGGCTCGACCGGTCCGGCCGCCCGGTCCCAGTCGTCCTCGGGGACGGACACGAACACCGGCCCGCGCGGAGGCGTCATCGCGATGCGGTGCATCTCGGCGAGGACGGCCGGCACATCGGCGGCCCGGTCCGGCTGGCGGGCGGACTTCACGTACGGGCGCGGGAACCGGTCGGGTTCGTCGGCGCCGAGGAACGGGCGCAGTTGGAGCAGGGAGCGCGCCTGCTGACCGGCGACGATCACCAACGGCACCCGGTCGCGGTACGCGTTGAAGACGGCGCCCAGCGCATGACCGACACCGCCCGCCGAGTGCAGGCTGACGAACGCGGCGCGCCCCGTGCCCAGGGCGTGGCCCGCGGCCATGGCCACGGCGCAGGACTCCTGCAGCCCGAGGACATAGGTGAAGTCGTCGGGCCAGTCGCGGAACATGCGCAGTTCGGTGGAGCCCGGGTTGCCGAAGACGGTGGTCATGCCGGTGTCGCGCAGCAGCCGGACGACCGCGTCCAGGACTGTCGTCGTCACGTCTTCCTCCCTGTGCCGAGCAGCCGCCTCTCGACCGCCAGCAAGCCGGTGTTGAGCAGATGACCCAAGACGCCGAGCAGTACCAGCACCGCCCAGACCGTGAGCAGGTCGGAACGCGACTGGGCGTCGGTGAGCAGGAAGCCGATGCCGTTCTCGGTGCCCGGCAGCAGCTCCGAGAACACCATGAGGATCAGCGTGAGCGACAGGCTGAGCCGCAGCCCGGCGAAGACACGGGGCAGCGCGGAGGGCAGGATCACGTACCGGAGCCGTTCGGCCGGGGTGAGCCGCAGCACGGCGGCGACGTCCAGCCGCAGCGGATCCGTGGCGCGGGCGCCCTCCGCGGTGTTGACGAGGATCGGCCATACGGCGCTGAACACGATCGACGCGACCTGCATCGGCGTACCGAAGTCGAGGACCACGACGAAGACCGGGACCAGGGCGGGCGGCGGAACGGCACGCGCGAACTGCACCACCGGATCACACAGCGCCCAGGCCCGCCGGGAGCGGCCGATCGCCACCCCGAGGGTGATCCCGGCGACGGCGGCGAGCACGAAACCGGTCGCCATCCGGCCGAGGCTCGGCCCGATGGTGTCGAACGCGGCGTCGGTGAGGAACAGATGACTCACCGGGCCGGAGAACCACAGGTCGTAGGCGTGCCGCACGATGCGGGACGGCGGCGGGAAGAAGACGCTGCCGCGCGCCCGTGCCGCAGACTCCCAGACACCGACGGCCACGGCCAGGACCGGCCAGCGCAGCAGGGCACCGAGCGCGGGCCGCGTCGGCCCGGCCGACGGCACGGTCGTCACGTCCGCACCGCGCGCCGCTCGGGCGCCCACGGGAACAACCGCCGTTCCCCCCACACCAGTACGCCATTGACGACCAGGCCGAGCGCCCCTGCCCACACCACGCCCGCGAGCACGTCCCGCGTGCCGTCCGTGGCCAGTTGGGCCTGCGCGATGAAGATGCCGAGGCCCTCGCCGAACCCGGACAGCAGTTCCGTGGCCACGGCCAGTACGAGCGCGACGGCCGCCGAGATACGGACACCGGCGGCGATGAACGGTGCCGCACCGGCCAGTTCGACCCGCCACAGCACCGCGGCCCGTCCGAAGCCGAAGGCGCGGAGCGTGTCCTTGGCCAGCGGCTCGCTCTCACGGAGGCCGTACATCGTGTTGAACAGGATCGGCCATACCGAGGCGTAGGCGATCAGCGTGACCTCGGTCCGGGTGCCGGAACCGAGCAGCAGCGACACCAGCGGGATCAGAGCCACGGACGGCAACGGCCGCAGGAACTCCACGATCGCGCGCATCGCGGCCTCCACGACGGGCACGCTGCCGAGCAACAGGCCGAGCGGCACGGCGATCACACAGGCGAGGGTGAGCCCCAGCGCCCAGGCGCGCACCGTGGCACCGATGCCGTCGAGGAACGCGGAGTCTCCCGCCAACTCGACGGCGCGGGCGAGGACTTCGGACGCGGGCGGCAGATACGTGCGCCGTACGATCCCGGCTCGTGACACGGCCTCGCACGCGCCGAAGGCCAGCAGTACGCCGAGGACGCCGAGTCCGACGTCCCGACGGCCGCGCCGACTCACTTGACGAGCAGCGTCGACGGGTTCACGGCCTTCTTCAACAGTCCCTGCTTCCGCATGAGTTCGGTCAGGCGGCGCAGTCGGCCCGGATCCGTGGCAGCCGGATAGGCGGGCAGTCCGATCGACTTCGCCTGCGCCGCTGACACCTTGGCGTACTTCGGCAATTCCTCGCGTACGGCGGACGGGTCCTGGTGCGCGATCTTCGACGCGGCCTCGATCGCGCGCCGGAACGCGGCGGCGGTGTCCGGGTGTTGTTTCGCGTACCGCGCGGTGGTGACGTATCCGCTGATGGGCAGCGACTCGACGGGGGACGCGCCGCCGTCGACGAGGACACGGGCCTGCAAGCTGTCCTGGATCGCGCTGTCGAAGGGCTCGACCACATGCACCGCGTCGACCCGGCCCTTCTCCAGGGCGGGCCCCATCTGCGGGAACGCGATCTGCCGGTAGACGGGCCCACCGGCCCCCTGCTGCTCGAGAATCGCGTTCAGCGTCAGCGTCTGGATGTTGTTGAGGATGTTGACCGCGACCTTCTTGCCCTTGAGGTCGGCGGCGGTCTTGAGGGGGGAGTCCTTCGGCACCAGCACGTCCATCATGTGCGGAGCGACCCGTACGCCCTCCGCGAGGACGCGTATGTCGAGGGCGCCCTCCTCGTACGCCTGCAAGAACGTCACGTAGTTGGCGCTCGCGATCACGTCGACCTGGCCCTTGGACAGGGCGGGCAGCGCCTGGATGCTCTGCTGCACGGGCTGGATACGGACCTTCAGCCCCTCCTTCTCGAACAGGCCGCGGTCCCGGGCGATGTACAGCGCCGCCGAGTCCGTCAACGGCAGGGCGGCCACGGTGACTTGGGCCCCCTTCCCGTCACCGGCCCCACCCGAGCCGCCGGCCCCGCAGGCCGCGACCAGCAACGCGAGTGCCGCCACGGCCGCCGCCGTCCTTGTCGTTTCCGTCCTTAACCGACGTAACGTCATAACCTCCTGTCTATCAGGGACATGACGGTGATCGCCACAGTCGGCGCGTCGCTCGTACGACAGGTACGGGCCGCCTTCACCCGGCCAGGTACCGGAGTTGCTCGTCGACAGCGGCAGCGAGCGGTTCGGCGAGCCGGCGGTCGGGGTCGGTGACCGCGCTCAGGACGGCTCCGGTGTGGTGGTGGGTCATCGTGACGGCCAGCGGATGGCCCGGCCCCAGCGGCGGGAGGGCCGCCGCGGCGGTGAGCCGGGCGGTTCCGAGAGTGAAACCTCCCGGCGGGCTGGGCACGCTGCTGCACAACAGCGAGAAGTACCGGGGAGAGTCGACGTATCGGCCCGCGGCCGTGCCGAAGGCCGTGAACCGCTGCGGTCGTGAAGAGACCACGTCCGCCTGGGCGTTCGCGCGCTGGTGAAGGCGCGCTCCGCGGATGCGCTGCTCCATGGCCGTCAGCCGCCGGTACGGATCTCGGTGGGTGGGCAGCGGCAGACGGACCGTCGCGTAGTGGTTGCCGAGCAGCGCCGCCTGCGCGGCGGTGCGCACATCGACCGGGACCAGGGCGCAGACCCCGGGAAGCCCCGGGAACCGACCGGTCAGCCCCAGATCCTGGAGCGCGCCCGCGACCGAGGCGAGGAACACCGCCGTGTTCGACGCCCTCGTACCTGTCTTGAGGCCGTCGCGCGCAGCGGTCAGCACCTCGCGGGGCAGGCGGCTGAAGGCGATGTCACGACGGGGCCCGACGGGACCGTGGAACGGCAACGGCCGTCCCTTGGGCAAGAGGTCGTCCAGCGCCCACGCGACCCTTCTGCCGAGCGACGGTGCGGACGGTGCGACCGACACCCGCTCCTGCCGTGCGGCGCGCGCCGGTTCCGGCAACGGGCCGGTGTCCAGGAGCGCGTAGAGCACGGTACGGAGGGACTGGCCGTCCAGCAGCGCGTGATGGGCCCGCAGCAGGAGGGCGAACCCGTTCTCGGCCGGGAGCAGGTGCAGTTGCCAGGGTGGGCGCCCGTGATCCAGTGGCTTCGCCAGGAGTCGGTCGAGCTTCAGTGGCGCAGGGCTCATGTCGCCGGGGGCGGTGATGTGGTGTTCGACATCCAGTTCGTCGGATTCCCGCCAGTGCGGCCAGTTGTCGATGCCGGTTCTGTCGTCGGTGAGGGAGTGGGGCAGGGTCCGTAGCCGCCGGAACGGCTGGAGACGTTGACGCGCTCGGGCGCGCAGCGCCTCCAGCGTGGGTGCCGGTCCCTCGAACCAACTCACGTACAGGGCGGTCATACAGGCCGCGCCACCGCTCTGCTGCCGGTGGAGCCATGCGTCCAACGGCGGCATGGCCGCGATCCGTGTCGGATCGTCGGAGCCGGGCTTCTCGGCGCGGGGGGACGCGGGCGGGTGGAGTGACACGGAAGGCTCCCGGTCTGCGGGTCGTTCGTTCGGCTGTGTCGCCGATGCTCAGGCGCGGCGGGCGAGGGCGTCCGCGACGGCTCCGGCCCCGTCCTCCCGCGCGAGTTCACGGGCGACGGCTGCCGCGTTGCGGCGCAGCGCCTCGCTCTGCGTCGCTGCGGTGAGCGCGTCGGCCAGACGGATCTCCGTCAACTCGGCGTAGGGCAGGGCCCGCACGCTCACGCCGAGGCCCACCAGCCGCGCCGCCCACCAGGGTTGATCGGTCATGACCGGTACGGGGACGGCAGGCACGCCCGCGCGCAGACCGGCCGCGGTGGTGCCCGCTCCGGCGTGATGGACGACCACGGAGGTGCGCGGCATCAGCCAACTGTGCGGAACGGCACCGACGGTGATGATGTCGTCGTCGATCACGTCCAGCCCTGCCCAGCCGGACTGGACGATGCCCCGCAGCTTCGCACGACGCAGCGCACCGGCCGCGAGCCGACCGAGCCGCTCCGGGTCGCCCGGCATCATGCTGCCGAACCCGACGAGGACGGGAGGAGGCCCCGCGGCGAGGAAGTCGGCCAGCAGATCGGGCGGTTGCCAGTGCGGGCACTCGTGGGCCCACCAGTAACCCGCCACCTCCGACCCGGGGCGCCAGTCCGCCGGCCGCGGCAGTACGGAGGGGCTGTAGCCGTGCCAGATCGGCCAGTTGCCGCGCTCGCGCTCGGTACGCAGTCGACGGCTGCTGCGCGGGGCGAGCCCGAGACGACCGTGCACCGCGCGCACGGCCGGACCGTAGAGGGCGTCGAACGCCGTGTTCGCGATCCTGGCGCGGAGCCGGTTGGCCGGGCCCGGTGGCCGCCAGGCCATGGAGCAGGGGGAGAAGTCCCGGCTGGGGACGTCGGGTTGGAGGAAGGCGCCCATCGTCGGGATGCGGTGGTGCCGCGCGACGACCGAGCCGATCGGGGCCGCGAGTGTCGACAGCAGGACCAGATCGGCCTTGGGGTCGACAGCGGTCAGGATCCCGTCGACCAGGGCGAGCGCGGCCTGCTCGCCGGCTTGGCGGAGTGAGCGCAGCGTCTTCAGCGGGACGTCCGGCCGTCGTCCCCGAGCCTCGCCGCGACGGGTGTGCGCGGTGATCAGAGCCTCGAACGGATCCGCCTCCATGGGGCGCATACGCAGACCGCAGCAGGACACCATGGTCGCGAACCGCGCATGGGTGGCGATCTCGACGTCGTGGCCCTCAGCCGCGAGGCGGTGCGCCAGGCCCGTGTACGGGGCGACGGAGCCGGTGGTGCCCACCGTGACGATCTGGATCCTCATACGTCACACCGCCACCAGCGGCGAGATCCGCTCGGCGGTGCGGAGGTACTCGAGCGCCTCCAGCGGCTCACCGCACAGGAACCGCATGAACAGATCGACGAGTTCGACCGGCCGCTCCACCGGCAGCATGTGATCGGCGTCGGACACCACCGCGAACCAACTGTCGGCGCAGGTGGCGGCGAGGGCGCGGCACTGACCGGGCGTCGTGAAGCTGTCGTGTTCCCCGGCGGCGACCAGCACGGGCATCATGGGCGGCTCGTTCAGGTCGAGCCCTTCGTGGCGGAGCAGACGCCGGGTGTTGGCGATGAACTGCTCCTTGTCGTGCGGAGTCAGGTTCAGCAGCCGCCGCAGCAGGAACCGCCGCACCCGCGCCCCCGCGACCACCGACGCGACCGTGTCGACGTTCATGAGCAGGCCCAGGGTGACATCGGTGAACTCCTCGGTCTGTCCGGCCGTGAGGAGGTCGACGCTCCGGCACATCCTGGCCCGCGCCTGGTCCGGGATATGGGTCATGGTGCCGACGAGCACCATCTTCGCCGCGAGGCCGGGACGCCGCTGCGCGAGCCGGTAGGCGACCGCGCTGCCGTACGAACCTCCGACGAGGTTCACCGAGGGCAGGCCGAGGTCGTCGAGCATGTGACCCAGGGCATCCGCCAGGAAGTCGGTTCCGTAGTGCTCGGGAAGGACGGGGCTGGCTCCCCAGCCGGGCAGATCGACGGTGATGACGTCGGCGAACCCCAGCATCTCGCGCTCCAGACGCCCCCAGCTCTCCTTCGTCTGGAACGCGCCACCCACGAGCACCAGCGGCGCGACGCGCGCCGACCTGCTGCGCACGCATCGCGACTCGCACCGGAAGTCACCCCACTGATGTCGCCTGACGACAGCCTCACCCGGGCTCCCGTCCCGGTCGGCCGCGAATTCGGTCACCGACCTCATAGAACCTCCATTGCTCGGCATTACTCATCGAATTCTGCGCAATCATTCCAGATCCGGAAGGGCACTTACTCGCGTCGAATGCAGAGATGGATGTCGAATGCAGAGATGAATATGGAGGTGCTATGAGGATCATCGGCTGAGCGAATTTGCTCGGCGGTCCGGTATTGAGTGAATTCGCTCGACGATCGGGCGGCCGTGCGAGTTTCGCGGGCGGCGGTGCGAGTTCCGCGCTCAGCGGATATACCGCGCCAGCCCCGTCGCCTTGGTCATCAGCCATTCGAGAGGCCCGCGCCGCTGGAAGCGCGACCAGAGGGTCGCGAACGCCATGGCGGCCAGGATGAAGCCGACCAGCACGTGCAGGGGCGATCCGGGCAGCTCCTCGATGCCTAGGGACCGGATGGCGAAGAGGTGGAAGACATACGCGCTCAGCGACATGGAACCGACCGCGATGACCGGCCGGGCCAGGGTCCGGAGCCGCGGGAGGGCGTCCACCGCGGCCAGGCACACGGCCACGACGAGGATCACCACACCGGTGTTGCCCACGATCGACAGCGTGGTCTCACTGTGCGGGGACGCGGCCAGCAGCCAGGCAGGGGTGTCCCCGGACGGGGAACCCGAGGTGTCCGACCACCACATGCTCGTCCCGTCCCCGGCCCCCGCCGACGCACCGATGGCGTCGGCGACGCCGGGGAGGTGCAGCGCCAGCCAGGAGCCTCCATAGCCGATGACCATGAGGGTCGTACCCGTGACGGCCAGGCGGGCCCGGACGACGGTGGACGCCAGATCCAGGCGGGCCACGGCCATACCGGCGATCACGAACGGGACCCACGACAGCGCCGGGTAGGCACCGGTGAAGAGCAGCGAGACGAGGCCGTCGGCCTCACCGGGCGCGCGGACGTCGTCACCGATCGTCTGCTGCACGACATAGAGGACCTGTGGCAGCACGAGTGCCGTGCCCGCGGCGATCGCCGCCAGAGGGCCCGGGCCCAGCCGGTACAGCGGCAGCACGAGCAGGAAGTACAGACCGTAGAAGGCGAGGATCACATCGACCGGGGTGCCGCTCACGGTCAGCCAGGTGCCGAGGCCCAGCAGGATCGCGGCCCGGATCACTATCTTGGCCTGTGCCTGGCGCCCGGCCGACCCGGTCTTCGGCGCGCCGCGTCCGGTGATGAGGACGACGGCGAAGCCCGCCAGGAACGCGAAGAGCGCGGAGGACCTGCCGTGGGCCAGCTCCATCAGGAACCCGGTCACACCGCCCTGCTCGGGGTCGGGACCCACATGGGCCGCGTACATGCCGAACACGGCGAGTCCGCGCGCCAGGTCCAGCCCGATCAGGCGGCCTGCGGGTGCCTTCCCGCTGTCGCGTACGGGGGCAGGCGCGTTCACTGCGGGAGCTGCGACGTCTGAGTACTGAGCCATGCCGTCCAGAGGTGGGAGTGGGTGTGATCGCCGGGTGACCGGCGGATGTACGGGCCGCCCCCACCACGCGGCGGGGGCCCACCCGCCGGGTGTCCACGGCCGTGCCACTGCTCACGGAGCCGCCTCCGGGCTCGGTGCCGCAGTACAGCGAGTACGGACAGCCATCGGCGTGTGTACTACGAAGGTACCGGCAAGGATCGCGATACAGGAGGTATGGAGCAGAAGGTGTGACTCGACTCATTTCCGGCACGCGCAAGGCCGCCGGAGTTCCCCCGAGACCTGTCATATGCATGCCCTAGGGTTGCGGACATGTCATCGCAGCAGCCGCAGTACAGCACTCCCGTCCCGTCGGCCTCACCGGCACAGGCACCGGCATCGGCGGCGCCCCGGCGCCCCGGCCTCGTCCCGGTCGCCCTGCTTGTGACGGGTCTCCTGGTCGGCGGGGGCGCCGTGGGCGCGGCATGGGCCCTGAGCGGTGGCGACGGGGCCGCCACGGGGTCCGCCCCGGCGGACGACGCGCGCGACGCGTGCCGCGCCCTCGACGGATTCGACGAGTCGAAGTACATCTCGAAGGGACCGGAGTCCGAGATCGCGGTGAACCGGTTCACCGCGGCCGGTGCGCTCTCGCAGGCGGCGGCTGCGGGTGACAAGCAGTACAAGCCGCTCGCCGAAGCGGTCCGGCGAGCGCAGGACCTCCATGCGCGGACCTTCGAGTTCGGCAAGGAAGTGAAGCAGGAGCTGGCAACGGCCCGGAATGTCTGCGCTGACCTCTGACGAGGCCCGTCGCTCAGCGAGCCGTGGTGCGTCGGAGCGGGTGAT
The DNA here is from genome assembly GCF_023887685.1 of Streptomyces macrolidinus. Lineage (GTDB taxonomy): Bacteria > Actinomycetota > Actinomycetes > Streptomycetales > Streptomycetaceae > Streptomyces > Streptomyces macrolidinus. Next base: position 17,082 of record NZ_JAMWMR010000024.1, read on the forward strand.
CCGGTTCACGGACTCCCGTGCCGAGCGCCACGGCCCGGCGCAGGGGCACCGCCGAAGCGAGGACGAACAGGCCGAAGAGGGTGATGGGGAGCAGCCCGACGGGGCGCAGCAGCCAGGTCCAGTCTTCCCGCACCTGCGGCCAGTTGGTGATCCAGTTCGCGGTGACGTCCAGCGCCATCACCGCGCAGGCCGACCAGATGCCCACAGGCCGTAGGAGTCCCACCAGGACGACGACCAGCGGATCCAGGACGGCCAGGCTGACGAAGAACACCTGCAACGGGAGCGGGGCGAAGGACGCGTAGACGTGGATCCCGCCCCTGAGCAGGTCCAGGACATGAGCACAGGTCCCCTCGAGGAAGCCGATCACGTACACCGCGAGGGCCCGACGCACCCACCGCGGCTGGTCCCTCCACCGTTCCCGTGCTCCACCCCTCACCTGGCCAACCTATGCGGCGCACCGGCATCGATCAAGGTGACGGAACGGGGTGGGCGGGCGTCCTGTCCGGAGCCCCGCTCATGCATGCCCCGGTCATGCGCTTCACCAGTCCCAGGCGTCGAAGTAGGCGGCCACGCCCGTGCGTCGGGCCTCCGCCACGGCGCTCAGGCGTGCGAAGTCCCGGGGCGGCATCAACGCCTTCCAGTCGGGCAAGGGCAGGACCCGGACCTCGTCGTGCTCCTGCGGGTTCACGACGATGGCGCGGATCTGCGCCGTGGTGAGCCGACCGCCGTCGAAGACCAACCCCATCGTGCTGTACGGCCATTCGGCGCCGGGCAGGCTGTAGACCATCGCCAGCAGCCGGGGCGGCCCGGACGGCGTGAGCCCGGTCTCCTCCTGGCACTCGCGCACGGCCGTCTGCCAGGGGCGCTCGCCCGGATCCATCGTGCCGCCCACCAACTGCCAGGGGTGGAAGGGGGAGTAGACGGAGTGCAACTGCAGCGGCCGGTCGTTCTCGTCGGTGAAGTAGAGGCACGCGAAGGCCGTGGCCTTGAGCACTGTCTCGGCGTACTGCTCGGGCGGCATCCAGACGTGTTCGTGATCCCGCTCGCTCGGGACGGCCGGTTCGTCGGTGGCGCGCAGCCGCGCGATGCCCTCGGCGTCGGCGGGCACGGCAGCGTGGACCACCGGTCGCCCGGCCGCGGCCGACGAGTCGGCTGCGGTGAACGGTTCGGCGGGTGCCAACGAGTCGGCAGGGGCCATGTCGCGGTTCATGAGACGTCTCCTTACGGCGAGTTGAGTACGCGGCACGGGGCGTGCGGTCGGGTCGGATTCCGTCGCCTCCACGGGCGGCACGAGGCGGAGACGGTCGGCTCCCGGGTCGTGGGCGATCGTGTCACCGGGCAGTTGGAAGTGAACCGCGAGCCGTGCGCCCGCCGCGTAGGCGTCCAGTCCGGCACGGCAGTACGCGACCATCGGGGCGGGCAGCGCGTCGAGGCGCACCCACTCCATCGCGTCGCAGACGTCCGGCTCCGCGATCCGTGGTTCCCCCGTCCACCGTCGCACCTCGAAGAAGACCCCGGTACGGGAGGAACCGGCCGGGGACCGGTGGTGCACGGTGACGGCGGCCCGCACGTCCGCCGGTTCGACGACGACGCCGGTCTCCTCCCGCGCCTCACGCACCACGGCGGTGACGACGTCCTCGTGCGGGCCGTCCAGATGCCCGGACGGCAGATGCCACAGCTCGGCAGCGTAGACCGCGCCGGCCCGCCGCGACAGCAGGATCTCCGGTCCGTGGCCGGTCTCCCGGCGCAGGATCAGATGGACGTCCAACGGCTCGGTGTGCCGCCCCGCCCCGCCTGTGCCGCTCATGCCTCACCCCAGCCCAACTCCGAGTACACACGGCCCGCGAGGACCCCTTCGATGGCCACGCGGGCGTACGGGACGATCTCCGTCGGCAGCTCTCGCGGCTCCCACCAGCGCCACTCCACGCACCGGTCGGGCTCCAGCACCCTGGGCGTGCCGGTCCAGGACCGGGCCCGGAAGACGAGTTGCATACGGGGCCGCGCGCCCGGGGAGCCGACGACGTGGACCGCGTGGACGAACTCGACATCGGCGGAATCGATGACCAGACCGGCCTCTTCCTCGGCCTCCCGCACCAGACAACTGACGGCGGACTCCCGCTCGCAGTGCCCGGCCAGGAAGTGCCAGACGCTCCCCGCGTACGCCGAGTCGGGATGCCGCAGACCGAGCAGAAGGCGGCCCTGGTCGTCCTCCAAGTGGAGGTGGACGCCCACGACATGGAGCTCCGTGCCGTTCAACGGGCGCGCGGTGTCGGCCGGAACGTGCTCGGCAGCGTGTCGGCGGATCAGGGCGCGCGTGGACGGAGCCAGGCGCAGCCGGTCCAGCAGATCGGGGGTGAACCACCGGAGAAGGACGCCTTCGTGCAGGTCCACCGCGTCGGGGTCACCGTTCCAGCGGCCCGAGTAGACCTGGATGGGCACCGAGAGGCCCTCGACGCTCGTCTCCTCCTCCATCGCGTACGGCTTGAGGTCGACGACCTCCAACCCAGGTGTCTCTTCCGCGAGTTCGCGCCGCAGCGTGGCTTCCGGAGAGGCGTCGCCGGGCTCGCGGCCTCCGCCGAGGAGCGCGAACGCGCCTGGTTCCCAGATGCCGTCGTAGTGATCCCGGAGATGGAGCAGATAGCGTCCGCGGCCGTCGTGGATCAGGGCGGACGCGTTCACCGGCTCAGGTCTGCCGTCGAGCGAGGAGTCCAGCAGCTTGGCGCGCACCGTGGGCTGCGTGACCTCGGCGAACGGTTGCCACACCGCCCCGGACACCTCTTCCTCCTGTAACTCGATCACCGGTGGCTGGTCGGCCGCGAGGTAGAACACGTACCGGAAGTCGTAGTGCCGGTGGACGGGTTCACCCTTGGCCGGGTTCGCGTCGAAGGTGTGGATGTCGATGTCCAGCGGCGTACCGAGGAACTGCGGGGTCAGGCACAGGGCACCGGGTCGGATCCCGGTCTCCTCGCGCAACTCCCGTAGCGCAGCGACCTGCAACGAGCCGTCGTCCGCCTCGACATGGCCGCCCGGAGCGAGCAGCAGTCCGGTCACCTTGTGCGCGATGTGCAGCACACGCCGGTCACGATCGATGACGACCGCGCTGCATGTGACATGGCCGGGGAGGGTCGCGCGGTCGTACGGGTCGCCGGGGCCGTCGAGGGCGGCCAGCAACTCGGCCAGGGCGGCGCGCTCCCGGGGATGCCGGTCCAGATACGTATCGACGGTTTCGCGCAGGTGGGACCGGGTGAGCGGCATGTCATCTCCTCATACTGGACGGGGACTTGGGGCACGGGTGGACCCCAGGGGGAAGCAGCCAGGACCGTCGTCTCACGAGGCGTCTTCCTCGACGGGTGAGGCGTCTTCCTCGACAGGTGAAGACGGGCGACGGGCCCCGGGCACCGATACACCCGGCGAGGCCGTGAGCCCGTACTGGGCCGCCTGGGCGATGAACATGCCTTGATAGAGGCCCCCTTGACGTGCCATCAGCTCATCATGCGTGCCCTCTTCGGCCACGCTCCCCTGATCGAGTACGTAGATACGGTCCGCCTTGGCGGTCGCGGCGAGCCGGTGGGTGACGAGGACGACCGCGTGCCCCTGCTTGGCCAGGGACCACAGCCCCTCGAACGCCGCGATCTCCGCGTGCGGATCGAGCGCGGACGTCGGCTCGTCGACAAGCAGGAACGGCGCTCCCCGGTACAGGCTGCGCGCGGTGCCCAGCTTCTGCCACTGTCCGCCCGAGAGCTGCACCCCGCGCTCGTAGCCCTTGAACACGATCGAGTCCCAGCCGTGCGGGAGGTTCTCGATGAGCGAGAGGACGTTCGCGGCCCCGGCGGCCTCCTTGACCCGGTCCATGTCCCGGACGCGGTCGCCCGCGCCGATGGCCACGTTCGCGGCGGCGGTCATCTCCCAGCGGGGGAAGTCCTGTGCGAGCAGCCCCACTTGCCCGAAGATCCGGGTCCGGTCCGCCTCCCGCAGTTCGACCCGCCCGCCCTGCTCGTCCTCCCACCACACCTGCCCCTCGGTGGGCAGCAGCAGCCCGGCGAGCACCTTGGTCAAGGTGGTCTTGCCGGAGCCGTTCGCCCCCACCAGCGCGGTCACCTCGCCTCTGCGGACCGACAGGCTCACCCCCTTCAGCGCGGGGGAGTCGGCTCCCGGATACGTGAACGACACGTCGTCGACGCGTACGTGGTCCACGGCAGCGGGCAGGGGGGTGCCGGTGGACGGGATGGCGTGCTCGGTGGCCACGTCGATGGCCGACTCGGTGTCGGTGAGGAACAGCAGTTCCTCGTAGAGCCGGTTGACCTGCTGGATGAGGGAGGTCAGGCGCGAGGTCGAGTTGCGGATGGCAATGACCGCGGTCCCGCCCACGGCGAGCGGCAGCCCACCGCTCGCCAGCAGCCACCACAGGAGCCCGTAGCACGCGAGCGACGCCAGCCCGGCGAACCCACCGGCCACCAGGTCCGTGGAGGCCTGCGCGCGTGCCAGGCGCCGCTGCTCGGCCTCGGTCTGCCGCGACATCTCCTCGTAGCTGCCCAGGAGTTTGGTTCCGGCCGCGTGCACGCGGATCTCACCTGCCGCGTGCGGGCGGGTCAGATAGGCCAGGAGCGAGGCGATCGCCCGTCGGTGGTCGACCCAGTGCAGCCGCGAGATGTAGTCGCGGCGCGCGGAGCGGACCGCGCCCCACCCCTTGGGCAGCGCGATCGCCAGCAGCATCGGCAGCAGGGTCCAGTGCAGCGACGCGAGGACGACCGCGGCTGCCGCCATGCCGATGAGCACGCTGCCCACGCCCACCGACAGCCGCAGCATGTTGCGGGCGGAGTCGGTACCGAACCGGCCAGCCTCCAGGACGCGTTGGACCTCCGGCCGCTCGGTCGCCTCCACCTCGACCCCGGTGACGGCCGTGTAGTACCGCGCCGACACGGCCCGCTCCACCTGCGGCTCCAACCGGCCCGACATCGCCGTCGACCACGCCGACAGCAGCGCCGTCGCCACCGCGGTGACGGCCAGTACCAGCAGCGAGGGCAGTGCCTCATGGAGCTTGTCGGCGGTCGGGCCGTTCGCGAACAGCTTCGTGAGGACACTGTTGACCGCGACCAGCCCCCAGGCGGCCGTCACCCCCTGCCCGAGCTGGGACACCACGACACCGGTCAGCGCCCGGCGGTCCGTCTGCCATCCGGTGCGCAGCACCATGGTCACCATGCGCGGCAACGCGGCTGCCATGTGCCCGAACGACAGCCGTGCCAGCGGCCCTTCGTGGCGTACGAACGACTCGTCGTAGCGGAGCCTGCCCCCGTACAGCTCGCGCTCCGCATTCGAGATCCCGTCCTCGACCGCCTTGGCTCGCGTGTTCTTACGCGCCTGACGGCGTTCTCCGGCCGATGTCAACGTCGGTCCCCCTGGCGCTCGCGGTTCTGTCTCCGGGCTCAACGACGCGGCGCGAATTTCGAACACATGTATTTCGGTCGCTCCGGGAACCCCGGTACTGAGCGGGTTGCGACGGCTGCGCACCGCACCGGCCCTTGTGCCGCAAGAGCGCTCCGGTGTGCCGGAGTTGGCCGAAACCCGACGTCTACGCCGCTCCGTGCAGGCGTCGTGCTGTCGTGGTGACCGGGGCCCCTCGCACCGAGGTCACGTCCGCGGAGTGAGCGAAGGCGTCGCACGGCGGGCGGCCGGGCGTGCCCGGCCCCCGGACTTCACAGGGCGTTCGGCCGCAGCAACAGGCATACGACGCCGACGAGGGCCATCAGCCCTTCCACGATCCACTTCGAGGGGCTCGCCCCGAGCAGCGCGCCGTGGATCAACTCGGAGAACGGCATGGTCAGCCAGAGCCACCCGAAGGTCGGCAAGGTGAGCAGACCCGCCGGTCGTCCGCTGACCGCGACCCACACCGCCACGCCCAGGAGCAGCCACAGGACGGACAGACGCCGTCGCACGGAGTCGTCGGCCGGAGCCTCGTACGTCGCGGTGTGCCCGCGCACCGTCATCCGCACCACCGCGCCGTGCCATATCCGCAGCTCCGCGGGGTCGCCACGGCGCACGTCGTCGTACGTGTCCTTGCCGATGCCGCGCCACGCCGTGCGCTCCCCGTAGCGCAGGTGCAGACGGTAGTACGGGGTGCAGCTCCGCACACCGTTGGAGTCCGTGGTGCAGTTCTGACCGGCCTCCTTGCCGGTGACCGTTCCTGTCGCCTGCGCGACGCAGTCGGCCGCCGGTCCGTTCCGGCAGGCAGGCGCGTGCCGGAAGGTCACGACGGCGTCGTACGCCTCGGCCACCCATCGCGAACAACCGACGAGTCCGACGACGGCCGCCGCGAGGATCAGTACCCGCAACCACCGCCACATGCGCATGTGCCAAGCTCTCATGACCTTTCGCCCCCGTGTCTCTCCCCGTTGGAGCGCTTCCAGGCCGGTGACGTCTACGGGGGAGGGTGCCCTCCCTGGCGTCGGTGGGAAACACCGACGAGCCGGACAGACGACCGCTGTTGACGAACTCGGGGCGAGCGGGCGCGAGTCAGCGCACGACCGGAGGGGTCCACCGGGCGTGGCGCAGGATGGTACGGACGGTCACGGCCGAAGGGGCCAGCCGCATCGCCGTGTTGCGTACGGTGATGGCTGCGGGATGGGTCAACTGCTGCCCCATCCGCCCTGCTTGGCGGGCCGCGCGGGCAACTGCCTGGCTGCGCGGGCGGCGCTCGGTGTCGTACCGGGCCAGGGCGCCTTCGACGGTGGACTCGGCGGAGAGCGCGGCGGTCAGCACAGCAGCGTCCTCGAGCGCCTGGCAGGCGCCCTGACCGAGGTTGGGTGTCATGGCGTGGGCGGCGTCGCCGAGCAGGGCGACGCGTCCTGCGGTGTAGGCGGGCAGGGGGACGACCAACTCGTCGATGTCATGGTGCAGTACGGCCTCGGGCCTGGTCGCCGCGAGCAACGAGGGGATCGGGGCATGCCAACCGCCGCACCTGCGACGTACTTCCGTCAGCGGGTCGGCGAAGCGCGTACGGGCGGGGGAGTTGAGGACGGCGTGCCACTCCGCCCGGCCGTCCGCGAAGGCGATGTGGCCGAACTCCGCACCCGGGCCCCAGGTCAACTCGAAGTCGGCGTCCAGGGCGACGGGGCCTTCGGTGACGGCGCGCAGCACGGTCGATCCGCTGTAGGCGGGGCCGGGGTGGTCGGGGAACAGCTCGGTGCGCAGACGGCTGTGGAGACCGTCGGCGCCCACGACCAGGTCGGCGTCGAGGTCGCCCTGCTTCAGACGGACGCGCGGCCGTCGCGGGTCCGCACGGTCGACGGACACCGCCTCCGCGCCGACCGACAGGCACTCGGGCGGCAACGCGTCACGCAGCAACTGGTGCAGTACGGAACGCGGAATGCCGACGATCGGGGTGCCGAGCGCGCGCTCCAGGGCCCTGCCGTCCATCCGCGCCAGGCGGCTGCCACGAGGCGTCCGGGTGGCCCCGGTGTACTGCGGATGCGCCGCCGCGCGTACCGCCGCGCCGACGCCCAGGACGTCCAGCGCGCGGATGCCGTTGGCGTGCAGCGAGATGCCCGCTCCCGCGTCGTCGAGGAGCTGGGCGCGCTCGAGGACCGTCACCTCCCAGCCGATGCGCCGCAAGCCGATCGCCGTGGCCAGCCCTCCGATGCCTCCGCCGACCACCACTGCCCTGTTGCCCATACCGGGCACCTCCCCTACCACACCCGCACTCTTCTACATCTGTAGAAGGAGGCTAGTGCACCTCTTCTACGTCTGTAGAACCGGGGGTGTAGAACAGGGGAGTGACCACAGACCGACGCACCGCGCTCGCCGACGCGGCCATCCACGTCCTCGCCCAGGAAGGGGTACGCGGGCTGACGCACCGCGCCGTGGACCGGGCCGCCGACCTGCGGCCGGGCACCACGTCCGCGTACTACCGCACACGCCAGGCGCTGCTCACCGGGCTTGTGCGACGCCTTGTCGACCGCGACCAGGCAGAGCTTCAGACGCTGGGAGAGGTGGGGCCGAGGCCTCGGAACGCCGATGAACTGGTGGCCGCCATCGCCCTGTTCGTCGACGCACGCCTGACGGGCGAGGGCCGCGAACGGTCACTCGCCCGTTACGCCTGCGCCGTGGAGAGCGCGCGCCATCCGGAGCTGCGGGAGATCCTCACACCGCGCCGCAACGCCGCTCGCGACATCGTGCGCGACTTCCTGACGGCCCGAGGTGTCACGGACGCGGAGGGGCGGACCCTCACACTGCTGGCCTGTGTGGACGGCCTTGTCTTCGACCGGCTGGTCGGCGGCGGGCGCGTACCGGAAGCGGAGATCCAGGGACTTGTCGAGGCCGCTCTGCGGTAGACGACGGAAGGCGCGGTCGGGGAGGCGGGTCGTTCACGCGATGCGGCCGACCTCGACCGCGACCGGTCGGACCATGACGAACAAGCCGGACAGTCCTCAGAGGTTCGCCAGCAACTCCGCGACCCTGTTGACGGCTTCGAGGACCGGCTGGCCCAGTGCTCCGGCGGTCGCGGCGATGGTGGCCACGGCGATCAGGGCGCGGTGCCGCTCCTGCGGGGGGCTCGCCTGGGAGGAGAGTGCGGGCAAGGAGTCGTCGATGACCCGCGCGGTCGCGGGCGCCACCTGGTTGCGCAACTCCCGCAGGAGGCAGGTCAGTTCCTCGATCGCTTCGAGGAGAGCCGGGGGCACCGGTTGCGCCGCGCCGGAGTACTGGTTCATGACGATGCCCGTGTTGTTGGTACCGCCGTACATGTTGACGGTCTCGCCGCTCACTTCTTCAACACCCCCACATTGCCCACGCCGCCGTACATGTTGACCCGGTCGCCATAGTGGTACTCCCTGCGGTTGAACTGGACGGTCTCCACTCGTGTATGGATCGTCTTGTCCGGGTTCTCGACAGCCTCCACGATGGCGCCGACGAGCCTGCGCAGTTCAAGGTGGTCCGGCAGTGTCACCAGCGCGCTCGCCGCTCCGGTCGTATCGATGACCAGCGCGAACTTGCTCGGCGACGTCAGCACCTTCACGAACCGCGCGAAGAGCGCGACCGCCGCGAGGATGCCCAGGAACCGCAGTTCCGGCGCCGCCTTCGCCACCGCGAGCCCGGCGCCGCCCCCGAGCACGAAGTACCAGAACGCCTCTCCTCGCTTGGGCTTGAACTCCGCGGTATAGACCCGCGCGATGTTCTGCAGCGGATAGGCGGCCTCGCCCAGCCAGAGCAGGTGCTTGCCGACCCGCAGTTCGACGGTCTTGCCGTCGTCCGACGGGACCGGCTGCATCGGCGGCGGGCCCAAGGTTCCTCTCGTCTCCACAAGTCCCCCGTACGCCATACGACTCCATGGCCGCGTGGGACCATTAAGCAACGCCGCCTCCCCCTTTGGAAGGGGGGAGGCGGCGGGAACCGAATCTGTCCGATCCGGGGCCGGTGTCAGCGGCTCACGCCTCAGGAGCCCCGGTCTCCGTCAGCTCACCGTCGGCCAGGCGCAGCCACCGGTTCACCCCGATCTCGCGCAGGAACCGTTCGTCGTGGCTGACCACCACGAAGGCTCCCTGGTAGGAATGCAGCGCACTCTCCAACTGGCCCGTGCTGACCAGGTCGAGGTTGTTCGTCGGCTCGTCCAGGAGCAGCAGATGCGGTGCCGGTTCCGCACACAGGACACAGGCCAGCGTGGCGCGCAGCCGCTCGCCGCCGGAGAGCACCCGGACCGGGAGATGGGCGCGGGCGCCGCGGAAGAGGAAGCGGGCGAGCAGGGTCATCCGCTCGGCCTCCGGCCGCCGCGGGGCACGGTCGGCGAAGTTCTCCGCGACCGTACGGTCCAGGTCCAACAGGTCCAGACGCTGCGAGAGATAGGCGATACGCCCCTCGGCCCGCTTGATCTCACCGCTTGCGGAAGTCAGATCGCCGTTGAGCACACGCAACAGCGTGCTCTTGCCCGCACCGTTGGGACCGGTCAGCGCGATGCGCTCCGGACCGCGGATGCTCAGATCGACGCCCTCGCCCGCGAACACCTCCTTCTCGCCGAACCGGGCCCGGAGCCGCTCACCGAGGAACAGCGTGCGACCGGCGGGCACACGGGTGCCCGGCAGGTCCAAGGTGATGCGCTGCTCATCGCGCAGGGCGCGCTCGGCCTCGTCCAGCCGGGCCTTGGCCTCGCCGACCCGCCCGGCGTGCATCTGGCCCGCCCGGCCCGCGGACTCCTGTGCGCCTCGCTTCATGGCGCCCGCGACGATACGGGGCAGACCGGCGCTCTTCAGATTGCGGGCGGCGTTGCCCTGCCGGCGTTCGGCGCGCTCGCGGGCCTGCTGCATCTCCCGCTTCTCGCGCTTCAGTTCCTGTTCGGCGTTGCGGACGTTCTTCTCGGCGACCTCCTGCTCGGCCCGTACCGCCTCCTCGTACGCGGTGAAGTTGCCGCCGTGGAAGCGGAGTTCACCTCGGTCGAGTTCGGCGATGCGCTGCATACGGTCGAGCAGGGCGCGATCGTGGCTGACCAGGAGCAGACAGCCGGTGAAGTCCTCCAGCACGTCGTAGAGCTTGTGCCGGGCGTCGAGGTCGAGGTTGTTGGTGGGCTCGTCGAGCAGCAGGACGTCGGGCCGCTTCAGCAACTGGGCGGCGAGACCGAGGGAGATGATCTGGCCGCCGCTGAGGGTGTCCAGGCCGCGGTCCAGGGTGAGGTCGGTCAGGCCGAGGCGGTCGAGCTGGGCGCGGGTGCGCTCCTCGATGTCCCAGTCGTCGCCGATGGTGGTGAAGTGCCGCTCGTCGACGTCACCGGACTCCACGGCGTCGATGGCCTGGACGATCGGGGCGACCCCCAACACCTCGGCGACCGTGAGGGCTTCGGTCAGGGGGAGGCTCTGCGGGAGGTGGCCGAGGGTGCCGGTGACGGCCACCGACCCGCTACGGGGCCGCAGTTCACCGGCGACGAGCTTGAGCAGAGTGCTCTTGCCGCTGCCGTTGGGCGCGACGAGGCCGGTGCGGCCCGAGCCGAGGGTGAAGGACAGGTTCTCGAAGACGGGAGTGTCGTCGGGCCAGGCGAAGGACAGGTTCGAGCAGACGACGGAGGCGTCGGACATGGAGATGACCTCATGGGGAGTGAGGGCGGGAAGCGCGCTTCCGCCCTGACAGCAGACAAGGGAACGAGGGGACGACAGCGAGACCACACGGCGGCGCGTCCACGCACCGGCCGGTGGCCTGTCGGGTCCGGGTATCACCCGGAGATGTCGTCGTCCACCACCATGTCTGGGCTCCTCGACGAGAGATCAGTGACCACGACAGCGTAACAGTAGGGGGCTTGGGGCGTAGGGGATACGCCGTAACCGGGTCGCCTGGTGCCGGGTGGTGCCACGTTGATGTACCTGAACTCTCCGCGTATGCCCAGCTCAGAGCCGTGCCTCTCAACTCCCCATCAGCTAGACATCATTGAGGGTTGCGGATGGCGCCATAGTGGTGCCACCATTGCGTCATGGACCTCACCCCGTATGTCGACTCCCTTCGCCGCGAACTCGCGGTGGCCGCCGAAGCAGGCGGTGACGAAGCCCGCGAACTGGCCGAACGGCTCACCGCTCCCTTGGAGTCGGCGACCCGGCTGACGATGCTCAACGTGCTCTCCGCCGCGATGGACGAGATCACCCGCGAGCTGGCCCCCGGCTCGGTCGACGTACGACTGCGCGGGCTGGACCCCGACTTCGTGGTCACGCCGCCGCCCGCCGACAGGGGACCCGCGGAAGCGGCGACCGCGCCCCTCGAACCGCTGAAGGCCTCGATGCCCGCCGACGGTGACGAGGGTGGCACCGCCCGCGTCAATCTGCGCCTGCCGGCGCACCTCAAGGCGCGCGCCGAAGAGGCCGCGAGCCGCGAGGGTCTGTCGGTCAACGCCTGGCTGGTGCGGGCCGTTTCGGCCGCGGTCGAGGGCGGCGCGCGACCACGTCCGACGGAGCGGGCCCGCACCGTCGGACAGAGCTTCACCGGCTGGGTGCGCTGACCGTACCCCGCGCCCCGCCCCACTTCACACTCCACCCGACTTCACACTCCGCCCCCCTTCACACTCCGTACCGCCCCACACCACTTCATACCCACACCACGTCCCACCTGCAGGGACGTCACGAAGACCCAAGAGGACGGGACAGCCATGCCTTCCTTCGACACCCCTGAGCCGATCGCGGTCACCGCACGCGTGGAGGCCGGCTCCATCCAGTTCACCGCGGGCGACCGCCTCGACACCCTCGTTCAGGCGCGGCCCCGCGACCCGAAGCGGGACCAGGACGTGCGGGCGGCCGACCAGACCGAAGTCACGTACAGGAGCGGTGTTTTGAGCATCAGGACACCCAAGTCCAACCTGTTCGGCCGGACCGGCACCGTCGACGTGACCGTCGATCTGCCCACGGGCTCGCGCATCGACATGACCGGGGCCTGGGCCCAAGTCCTCGGCGAGGGACGGCTCGGCGAGGTACGCGTGAAGACCTCGTCCGGCGACGTCCGCCTCGACGCGACCGGCCCGCTCCGACTGACCGCCTCCCACGGCTCGATCACCGTCGACCGCGTCGAGGGCCTGGCCGAGATCACCACCAGCTCCGGCAGCCTGCGCGTCGGCCTGGTCGACGGCCCCGCCGTCCTGAAGAACTCCCACGGCACCACCACCGTCGGCGCCGCGACCGGCGAGGTGCGGGTCAGCGGCTCCAACGGCGACATCGAGATCCGGCGCGCCGAGGGCTCGGTCACCGCCACCACCGCGCACGGCACCCTGCGCGTGGGTGAAGTGGCCCGTGGCACCGTCCAGTTGGAGACCTCCCACGGTGCCATCGAGATCGGTGTCCGCGACGGCGCCGCCGCCTGGCTCGACGTCGAGTCCGGCTCCGGTCAGGTGCGCAACACTCTCGCCTCGGCCACGGCCCCGGAGGACACCGAGGACACCGTCACGGTCCGCGCCCGCACCCGGTACGGCAACATCGACATCCGCCGCGCCACGGCCTGAGCACCGGCCCGCGCACTCGCTCACTCATCAACGCACCCCAGTTGCCTGACCCTTCGAGTCGGAGGACTCCGTGCCTTCATCTGTCATGCCCACGTCTAAACGGGGCGACGGTTCACCGTTACCCGCCGCCATCTCCACCACCGGCCTGCGCAAGTCGTACGGCGACAAGACCGTCCTCGACGGCATCGATCTGCGGATCCCGGCCGGTTCCGTCTTCGCGCTGCTCGGACCGAACGGCGCAGGCAAGACCACCACCGTGCAGATCCTGTCCACGCTCATCAGCGCCGACGGCGGACGGGCCCAGGTAGCGGGCCATGACATCGCCACCGCGCCGGACGCGGTGCGCGCCGCGATCGGTGTCACCGGGCAGTTCTCCGCCGTCGACGGGCTGATCACCGGCGAGGAGAACATGCGCCTCATGGCGGACCTGCACCACTTGTCGAAGCGCGAGGGTCGCCGCGTCACCACCGAACTGCTGGAGCGGTTCGACCTCACCGACGCCGCCAAGAAGCCCGCCCAGAGCTACTCCGGCGGCATGAGGCGCCGCCTCGACATCGCCATGACCCTCGTCGGTGACCCGCGGATCATCTTCCTCGACGAGCCGACGACCGGCCTCGACCCGCGCAGCCGCCACACCATGTGGCAGATCATCCGCGAGCTGGTCACGGGCGGTGTCACCGTCTTCCTCACCACCCAGTACCTGGAGGAAGCGGACGAACTCGCCGACCGTATCGCGGTGTTGAACAACGGCGGGATCGCCGCCGAGGGCACGGCCGAGGAGTTGAAGCGGCTGATCCCCGGCGGGCACGTCCGGCTCCGCTTCTCCGATCCGGCCGCGTACCAGGGCGCCGCCGCTGCGCTGCGCGAAGTCACCCGGAACGACGAGGCGTTGACGCTGCGGATCCCCAGCGACGGCAGCCAGCGCGAACTCCGTTCCCTTCTCGACTGGTTGGACTCCGCCGGTGTCGAGGCGGACGAACTGACCGTGCACACGCCCGACCTCGACGACGTCTTCTTCGCCGTGACCAGCAGCACCGTGACCGGCAGCACCGTGCCGAGCCGGCCGGGCCAACACCAGGAGGACGTCCGATGAGTTCCCTCTCCCTCGCCGTACGTGACTCGTCCACGATGCTGCGGCGCAACCTGCTGCACGCGCGGCGCTACCCGTCCATGACCCTGAACCTGCTGCTGACGCCGATCGTCCTGTTGCTGCTGTTCGTCTACATCTTCGGCGACGTGATGAGCGCGGGCATCGGCGGCGGGGGCGCCGATCGCTCCGAGTACATCGCGTATCTCGTCCCGGGCATCCTGCTGATGACCATCGGCAGTACCACGATCGGCACCGCGGTGTCCGTCTCCAACGACATGACCGAGGGCATCATCGCCCGCTTCCGCACGCTGGCGATCCACCGCGGGTCGGTGCTCATCGGGCACGTCATCGGGAGTGTGCTCCAAGCGCTCATCAGCGTGGTGCTCGTCGGTGCCGTCGGTGTGGCCATCGGCTTCCGCTCCACGGACGCCACGTTCCTCGAGTGGATCGCGGCGTTCGGACTGCTCGCTCTGTTCGCCCTGGCGCTCACCTGGATCGCGGTCGGGATGGGCCTGATCAGCCCGAACGCCGAGGCGGCGGGCAACAACGCGATGCCGCTGATCTTCCTGCCGCTCGTCTCCAGCACCTTCGTGCCGATCGACGCGATGCCGGGCTGGTTCCAGCCGATCGCCGAGTACCAGCCGTTCACTCCGGCCATCGAGACCCTGCGCGGGCTGCTGCTCGGCACCGAGATCGGTTACAACGGATGGCTGGCCGTCCTGTGGTGCCTGGGGCTGGCCGTGCTCGGCTACTTCTGGTCCACGTCGACGTTCAAGCGCGACCCGAAGTAGTACCCGAGGCCCGGTCGGTACGGACCGGTCGACGCCGTGCGGGCCGCACCCCGAGGCGGGGGTGCGGTCAGCGGCCGTTGGCGTGCCACTCGGGGGCCAGGATCGCCCAGATCTCGGTGTCGTGACGGACGCCGCCGTAAGGCCAGGACTCGCGCTGCACACCCTCACGTGTCATACCGAGCCGCCGGGCCACGGCGGCGCTGCGCCGGTTGTCGGCCCGGCAGTGCCACGCGGCGCGGTGCACACCCCGGGAGGTGAACGCCCACTCCAGCAAGGTGTCGCACGCCCGCGTGATCAGGCCTTGGCCCTCGGCGGCCGGCTCCAGCCAGCAGCCGATCTCGCACGAGCCCCAGGCGGCGTCGAACGACACGAACATCACACCGCCGACCAGCACACCGTCGAGCCAGATGCCGTAGAGACGGGCGCCGTCCGCGGCCTGCCGCTCGGCGTACCGCCGCAACGTGGCCCGCGCACCGTCGAGGTCATCGGTGACGAACGCGGCCCCCACCCACGGCCGGATGTGCTCGCGGGCCCGGTCCATATGGGCGGCGAACTCCTCGGCGTGCCAGATCTCGAGCGGACGCAGACAGGCGTCGTCCCGCAGGGGGAGGGAGAACATGATGACCTCATTCACACAACAACCGTTATGGATATGTACGGTAGCAGCATGCCACGTACCAAGGGGGACCACGATGCCCGCCGCCGCGACGTCTCCGAGGCGGTCTGGCGGGTCCTGGCCGCGCACGGCTTCGGCGGGCTGACCATGCGCGCCGTCGCCACGGAACTCGGCGCGACCACCGGCCTGCTCACCCACTACTTCCCCACCAAGCGCGACCTGGTCACCTACGCTCTGGACCTGCTCGACACACGCAGCGCCTCCCGCCCCCGGCGCACCGCGGGCACCGGCATGTCCGCCGTGCGGGCCGCGCTGCTGGACATCCTGCCGCTGACCGGCGACGCCACCGTCAGCAACCGGATCTGGGTGTCCTCCTGGGACACCGCGCTCGCCGACCCCGAACTGAGCGACGACTACGCCCGCAAATACGCCCGAAGCCGCGACAAGCTGCGCGATCTGGTCGCCGCGGCCCAGGAGTCGGGCGAACTGCCCGCCGGGGACCCGGCCCGTATCGCCGCCGGCGCCCAGTCCTTCGTCCTCGGCCTGGTCGTACAGGCCCTGTTCGCCCCGGAGACCTTCCCACCCGACCGCCAAGCGGAGCTGCTTGACGACTACTTGGCGGCACTGGTCTCCCTACCCTCACCCAACGACGGCCGTGCAGTGCGGACTTGACCAGAACGGCGCCTCGCCCTGCTCAGCGATCACGCCACGCCGGAGCCACGGCGACGAGCATCACGGCGGCCGTGAGGGCGAACGCGGCCGGGTAGCCGGTGTGGGCCGCCGCCGCGCCGAAGCCGAGCGCGCCGAGGCCCATCCCACCGTCGTAGGCGATGTTCCACAGCGCGCTGACCGTCCCGTACCCGGACTCCCGTACCCGCGCGTACATCAGTGTGAGCGTCGCGTTCTGCGTCACCCCGAAGCCGACCCCGAACAGCGCGACCCCGGCCAGCACCGCCACCGGGCTGCTCGTCACCGCCGTCACCGACAGCCCGGCGGACGACGCGAGCAGGCCGGGCAGCACCAGGCGGCCCGGACTGTGGCGGTCCCCGAGCCGCCCGGCGTACCAGCGGGCCACGGTCGCCATCGCGGGCTGGGCGAAGAGCGCGACCGCCACCAGCCCGGACAGCGACGCGGGGACGGCGACCGGCAGGAACGTCACGATGATCCCCGCGCCCAGCGCGGTCGTCGCGAACACCAGGGTGGGCCGGGCCAGGGCCCCGGTGCGCAGGCCCGCGACGAGACCGGCGTCCCGGCCCGCGGACCGTTCCCGACCCGGCAGCCCCGGCACCACCACGATCACGGCCAGGGCCACCGCCCCGCCGGCCACACACACCGGCGTGAACCCCACGTGATGGGCCAGCCACACCCCCAACGGCAGGGCCACCAGGGACGGCACACCCGACACGATCCCCACCAGCGCCAGCCCCTCCCCGCGCCGCTCGGGCGGGATCAGCGAGGCCGTCAGCGCGCCTCCTGCGACGACGGTGAGGGCGAAGCCCACCCCGCGCAGCAGACACACCACCGTGATCCACACCATGCCGTGCCCGGCGGTCAGCACCAGCGCGGGCGCGCCCAGCAGCACCAGCCCCACGGCCAGCGCCACCCGGTAGCCGTACCGCGCGACCAGGCGCGGGGTCGCCAACTCGCCCACCACCGTGGCGAACATCAACGCACCGGTGGTCAAACCGGCGTCGCCACCGCTGCGTTGGGCGTACAGCGGCACCACCGACAGCAGCAGGAAGAACCCGGCGGAGGCACCGATCACCGTCAGGAAGCGCAGCAGCAACGGCCGTGTCACCAGCGGAGGTCGGGCAGGCGCGGGACGGGTGTCCGAGGGATGCGCGTCCGAAGGGCCCTCGGTCATGTCGTCGGACGGACGGCTGGATGGCGTGGTCATGCATCCGACGGTAGAGACCGTCCGGCCCCTCGATAAGCTCCATTTCCATGCCGCTCGAGTGGTCCGGTCTGTCGCCGGAACTGTTGCTCACCCTGGACCGGGGGAGCGGGGAAGGACTGCGCGCACAGCTCGAACGCCAGATCAGGGACGCCATCAGGGCCGGCCGTCTCGAGGTCGGCGAACGGCTGCCGTCCTCCCGAGAACTGGCCTGCCGTATGGGGGTCTCCCGCGGCCTGGTCCAGGACTGCTACGCCCAACTGCGCGCCGAGGGCTACCTCGCCACGCGGGTCGGTGCGGCCACCACCGTCGCGGCCCGCGCCTGCCCGCGCCCCGCAGCACCGGCCCCCGCACCGCCGCCCGCGCCACGGCTCATCGCCGACTTCCGCTCCGGCGTCCCCGACCTCGGCTCCTTCCCGCTCGCCGACTGGCTGTGGGCGATGCGCGAGGCCGCCCGCGCGCTGCCGACCGAGGCGCTCGACTACGGCGAGCCGCAGGGGGCGCCCGTACTGCGCGAGGTCGTCGCCGGATACCAGCGGCGGGTACGGGCCGCCGCGGCCGACCCCGAACGGACCGTCGTCTGCTCCGGCTACGGGCAGGGTCTCGGCCTGGTACTGCGCGCGCTGGCCGCCCACGGCATCCGCACCCTCGCCTACGAGGACCCCGGCTCGCCCGGCGCGACGTCCCTGGCCGCCGCGTACGCCGGGACGACCGCCGTGCCGGTGCCCGTCGACGAGGACGGCATCGATGTCCGGGCCCTGGAGGCGACCGGCGCGCGGGCGGTCCTCGTCACGCCCGCGCACCAGTGGCCCACCGGAGTCGTCATGGCCGCCGAGCGGCGGCGCGCGCTGATCGCCTGGGCGCAGCGCCGTGACGCCTTCGTCATCGAGGACGACTACGACGCCGAGTTCCGCTACGACCGTGAGCCGGTCGGCTCGCTGCAGGGCCTCGCCGCCGACCGCGTCGTGGCCATCGGCACGGTGAGCAAGTCCCTCGCGCCCGCACTGCGGTTGGGCTGGCTGCTGTGCCCGCCCGCCTTGGTCGCATCCGTCGTGGCGTTCAAGGGGGCGGACGACCGCGGCTCACCCACCCTGGACCAGGTCGCGCTCGCCCGGCTGATCGCGTCCGGGCGCTACGACCGGCATCTGCGGCGGATGCGGACGGTGTACGCGGACCGGCGCGCCACCCTGGTCGAAGCGCTCGCGGCGCACGCCCCCGGCGTACGGCTCACCGGGCTCGCCGCGGGCTTCCACGCCGTGGCCCATCTCGGCGCGGGCCGCACCGAGGAGCAGGTCGTGGCGGCGGCCCGTGCCCGACGGGTCGGCCTGTACGGCATGGCGGCCAACCGCTCGGCACCGGGCACTGATGGGGCCCGGCTCGTGCTGGGCTTCGGCAACGTGAGCGAGCGGGCGGTGGCCGAGGGCATCGCCGCCGTGGGTGACCTGCTGGCCGACTGACCTCCCTGGAGGTGGTGTCAGCGCCGGGGCGGCCGGACGGTGAGAGGCGCGCTCTCGCGCCCCGCCCGGTCGACCGAAGTGACGCTGTACGTCGCCTCGTCGGGGGCCCCGGGAGCGGTCCACTCGGCGTGGCGGGCGGCCGGGAGCACCGCCACGAGACCCTCGCCGTCGGCGGTGTGCTCGCGCAGTGCGTACAGCGCGGGGGCATGGTTGCCGCGCGAGCGTACCTCGATCCGTATCCGGCCCTCGGCCGTTCTGCTCGCCGACGCGAGCGGGGGCAGGGGAGCGGGCCCGTGGGCGAGCCTGGGCAGGAGGGGTGGCAGCGCGGGCCGCTGCCAGTGGTCGGCTCTCAGCCGCTCGACCGCACCGATCCGGTCGGCACCGACGTCCACGGCGCTGAACAGGATCTCGCCGTCGATCTCCGGCAGCCCCTTGTCCAGGGCCAGATGCCGGGAGAGTTCGGCGGGGTCCTGCCAGGGGGCCGGTTGGTCGGGGTCACCGGCCTTGTACACGGCCTGACCGATCCACAACTGCACGTCGGTGCCGCGGACCGCCTGCGCCCACCACGGCGCGAGGACGGCGTAGTCGGCGACCTGGAGGCCGATGCTCCAGTAGAGCTGCGGGGCGATGTAGTCGAGCCAGCCGTTGCGTACCCAGCCCAGGGTGTCGGCGTTGAGCGCGTCGTAGGACTGGGTGCCGGCGGTGGCCGAACCGCGCGGGTCGTTTGCGGCGTTGCGCCAGATGCCGAACGGGCTGATCCCGAACGCTGCTTGGGGCCGGACCGCGCGTACTCGTGCGCCCATCTCCCGCACCAGCAGGTCCACGTTGTGGCGGCGCCAGGCGGCCCGGTCGCTGAAGCCGGTGCCGTACGCGGCGAAGGCGTCGTCGTCGGGGAAGTCCTGGCCGCTGACCGGGTAGGGGTAGAAGTAGTCGTCGAAGTGGACGCCGTCGATCTCGTAGCGTTCCACCGCGTCCATGATGGCGTTCTCGACGAAGGCGCGGGCGGCGGGGATGCCGGGGTTGTAGTAGAGCTGGCCACCGTAGGAGACGACCCACTGCGGATGCAGTCGCGCCGGGTGACCCGGTGCGAGCCGGGTGAGGTCGGACTGGAGCGAGATGCGGTACGGGTTGAACCAGGCGTGCAGGGCCAGTCCGCGCTCGTGCGCGGCGTCGACCATGAAGTCCAGCGGGTCGTAGCCGGGGTCCTGGCCCTGGGTGCCGGTCAGGTACTGCGACCAGGGCTCGTAGCGGGAGGGCCAGAACGCGTCGGCGGCCGGGCGGACTTGGGCGAAGACCGCGTTGAGTCCGAGCGCTCGGGCGTGGTCGAGCCGTGCGATGAACTCCGCCTGCTGCACGGCCGGGCTCAGCCCGGTCCGCGAGGGCCAGTCGATGTTGGCGACGGTGGCGATCCACTCGCCGCGCAGCTCGCGGTCGCGGTGCGCGGGCGCCGCGGGCTCGGCGGCGGTGGCCGCCGCGGCGACGGGCAGGGACGTACCCGTGGCGGCCAGACCGGCCATCAGTCCTGCGGCCCGCAGCAGGACGCGGCGCGTGGGGCGACGTACGGCGGAACTGTGGTGCGCGGTGTCGGTCACGCGGACTCCTCGGAAGAGACGGGAGCGGCTTGATCGGCCCACGGTTCCCAGTACGCCGCGCCCAGTCAACGCGGGGGGCCGAAACAGTTACCGAACGGCAGGACGGTTCACGCGCTTCCGACGAGTGCCCCGGACACGTGAGCCGTCTTCGTCCTCGCATCACGTTCGAAACACCCCCATGGCCTGGCAGCGGTCAGGAAGGCGCGAACAGCGAGGGGGAGACCGGCGATCGGCCTCCCCCCATGTGTCGCAGGATGTGCTGATGTGCTCAGTGCAGGCGCAGCGCCTCGCGGATCGTGGTGAACAGGTCGGTCTGGTCGGTGACACCGAGGACGCGGTAGGCCTGCGGGCCCTGCGCGGCGATACGGACCTGGGTGCCGGTGTGCTCCTGGGACTGGCCCGGGGTGTTGGTGGAGTAGTTGACCTTGAGCTGCTGACCCTCGTCGGTGACGAGCGTGGAGGACAGGCCGGGCGGGGTGGCTTCCAGCGGGACGATCTGGCTGCTGTGACCGTGGTCGGCCGTGGTGACGACGAGGGTGTCGGGGTGCTTGGCCGCGTAGTCACGGGCCACCTTGACCGCGCGGTCGAAGGCGGCGGTCTCGCCGATCTGGCCGCAGGGGTCGGCGGCGTGGTCCTGCTTGTCGATCGAGGCGCCCTCGATCTGCAGGAAGAAGCCCTGCTTGGAGCGCTTCTGCTTGGCCTCGAGGAGCTGGATCGCCTTGGTGGCGGAGTCGGCCAGGGTCGGGGTCGTCGACGGGCGGGCGGGGTTGGAGGTCACACACCGCTGCGGGGCGGTGCCACCGACCGCGGCGCCCTTGCCGGTCCACTCGGTGGGCACGTTGCCCGAGGAGAACAGGCCGAGCACCCGCTGTCCCGCCTTGACCTTCTTCATGCCCTTGTCGTCGGTGACGACCTCGTAACCGAGCTGACGGGCCTGCTCGGTGACGGTCTGGCCCTTGTAGCGACCGGCGGTGACCTTCTGGTCGAAGCGCTGCTTGCCGCCGCCGAAGAGGACGTCGACCTTGTGGTTGACGGACTGCTCGGCGATCGAGCCGGGGCCACCGGCCGCGATCGTGTCGGTGGGGCAGTTGGCCATGTCGGCCGGGCCCTGGCAGGAGCGGTCCGTGACATGGGAGGCGAGGACCGCCGGGGTGGCGTCGGTGAGTTCGGCGGTGGTGACACTGCCGGTGGCGTAGCCGTTCTTCTGGGCGAGTTCCAGCAGGGTGGGAACGGCCTTGTCGGTGCCGGGGGTCTTGGAGATACGGCCGTTGACCGTCTTGACGCCCGTGGCCCAACCGGTGCCGCTGGCGGCGGAGTCGGTGACGTAGTCCGGCGTACCGTCGGCGTGGACGGAATACGTGGTGTAGGCGCCGGTCAGCGGGAACTTGTCCATGTTCAGACGGCCGCTCGCGCCGACCGTGTAGTCACGGGCGAGGGTGATCTCCGAGTCGCCCATACCGTCGCCGATGAGCAGGATGACGTTCTTCGCCTTCCCGTTCTGGATCGCGCCCTTCGCGTGGTCCTTGCCGTCGGAGGCACCGGCGGTGGTGGTGACCGCCGCAGCGGCCGTGGTGACGGCCACCAGCGCGGTGGCGATCGTGAGGTGACGGCGGGTGGATCTGTGCATGGAAGTGACTCCTTGAAGCGTCCGACGACGAATGCGGGGACCAACGGAAGCCACATCACCATGGGCTCGCAAAGCAGAGGTGAATGACTGATTGAGTCGGCGTATCCAGGACATGACACACCAGGCCGAACGCCAGGTCCGATTCACGCCAGCGTCCGGCGGTGGTGGCTGTGATGCTCGACGGCATGAAGCGATGCGAAGGAAACGTAGCCGTGATCACGGGTGGAAGCAGGGGGATCGGCGCGGCCGTGGCCCTCCGACTGGCGGAGGAAGGCGCCGACATCGTCATCACCTATGAGAGCAGCGCGGAGCGCGCCGCCGACATGGTGGAACAGATCAAGGCCAGGGGGCGCCGAGCACTGGCCGTCCAGGCCGACAGCGCGGTACCCGAGGCACTGACCGCGGCGGTCGACGAGGCCGCGGCGACGTTCGGCCGACTGGACATCCTGGTCAACAACGCGGCTGTGTTCCTCGTCAGCCCTCTGGACGACCTGAGCCCGTCGGACATCGACCGCACCCTGGCGGTGAACGTCCGGGCCCCGTTGGTGGCATCCCAGGCTGCGGCACGACACATGGGCCGGGGCGGTCGCATCATCAGCATCGGCAGCAATGTCGCCGACCGCGCGCCGTTCCCTGGGCTGGCGCTGTACTCGATGAGCAAGACGGCTCTCGTCGGGATGACCAAGGGCCTGGCCCGAGAGCTCGGCCCACGCGGCATCACGGTCAACCTGGTGCACCCGGGCCCCACCGACACGGACGCCAACCCCGCCGACGGCCCGAACGCCGAGACGATCGCCGGCCTCACCGCACTGGGCCGCTACGCGGAATCCACCGAGATAGCGGCCACGATCGCCCACTTGGCAAGCGAGGACGGCAGATACATCACCGGAGCCTCGCTCCACGTCGACGGAGGCTTCACCGTCTGACCCGTGAGAAGAACCTGCGGGCGGTAGCCCTCAAGTGACCTACGCGGTCATGACCCGCGCCTGGATACTGCCCATCATGCTCGTACTGATCGGCAGCGCCCACCAGTTGCACCCGGCCGACATCTGACGCGACCCGGCCGGAGCGGCAGCGGTGAGAGCGGCCGACGACGGCAACGAGACGGTGCCCACGGTCGTCGTGGCGGGCCGCCCCCACACCACCCCCGACGCCGCATGGGTGGCAGTGGCGGGGGTGGTGGCGGTGGCGGCGTGTGCGGCGGTCGTCACGGTGGCCGCGAGGACCGCCGTACACGCCAGGAATGCCTGGATTCGTCGGGAAGTGGACATGTCTGCACTCTAGGAACGCTGGGCACGTCGACACACTCCGGGAAGTCCCTGAAACCGGGTGGGGTCGACCCTGATCTTCGGCTACGGGACAGCCCTGAGAGCGACCCCTCGTCCCGCGAAGAACCGGGGCAGCGCCTGCCATGGCACCTCGGCGAAGCGCTGGGAAACACCGGGCAGGCCCGACGGGTTGTGGATCCGGAGGTGATCGGGCGAGCAGCCGACAGCGAGGACCAGGTGCCCACCGCGGCTCGGCGGCGTGGTGCGCGGCTCGCGGATCGACGGATGCACCGAAAGCATGACCAGCTTGCCGTCTCTGAGGAGATCCGGAATCTCCTCAGGCGCCAGCCTCCCGTGCACCTCGGCCTCGATGTCCCACCTCTTCGCCACGTGTTCGGCGAACGGCGCGTAGATGAGCCCCTCCACGCCATCACCGTTCGCACGGCGTACGTAAGCGCCGGCGTCCAGGAACTCCCGGGCCAACGTGACAAGGCCCGGCGACTCGAGGCCCCAGTGCTCCAGGGCCATCCGCAGACAAGCCATGCCACAGATCCGCCAGGACCAGAAGGCGTAGTCCGCGGCGGACTCCGCCCCTGACCGCCGCCAGAGGCGGTCGTCCTCGGCCTTCACACGGCCGGACAGCAGATCGGGGACGAGTGCGGCGGACTCCCATTGCGAGGAGTACGGCACATCGTGACTGACGGAGATGGCTTCCATGGTTCCTGTTCTGTAGGTCGACTTCGGTGCTAGCGGGCCTGATCGGTGGGTGCCAGGCCGGAGTCCCAGGCCCAGGCCGCGATGCCCACCCGGTTGCGGACCGCCAACTTGCGTTGCAGTCCGGCCATATGGGATTTGACGGTGGCGAGTGAGATGAACAGTTCCTCGGCGATGTCCATGTTGGACAGTCCCCCGGCCACCAGGGTCGCGACCTCCCTCTCGCGTGGGGTCAGTGGCTCGGTGGGTGGTCTCCTCTCCCGGGGGACCGGTGGGACGAGTCGGCGCAGCATGCGCGCGGTGATCTGGGGGCTGATGAGGGCGTCGCCGGACATCGCCGCGCGCACCGCTTCGACCAACAGCGTCGGCCCGGAGCGTTTCAGCAGGAACCCCGAGGCTCCGGCGCGGAGGGCGGTGTGGACGTAGGTGTCGAGGTCGAAGGTGGTGACCACGACGACCCTGACGGGCGGGTCGGTGCCGAAGTCGGCGAGTCGCCGGGTCAGTTCCAGGCCGTCGAGACCCGGCATCCGTATGTCCGCGAGGAGCACGTCGGGGCGGAGCCGCAGGGCGGCGTCCAGTGCGGTGACACCGTCCGCCGCCTCGCCGATCACGGTCATGTCCGGTTGGGCGTCCAAGACGAGGCGGAACCCGGCACGGATGGTCTCCTGGTCGTCCGCCAGCAGGATCCGGATGGGGCCACGGCCACTCATACGACGCTCTTCTCGGGCAGGGGGAGCGTGGCCCTGACCTGCCAGCCCGCGCTCCCGTGCGGCCCCGCGGTCAGCACGCCGCCGAGAGCCTCGACACGGTCGGTGAGCCCCGCCAGCCCGAGACCGCCCTGTGCGCGCTCCGGACGCGGGAAGATTCGCCCACCGGCCTCGGCCGAGTCGGTGACCGTCAGACGCAGAGCCGTACCGCCGCCGTACGGGACCCGCTCGGCGGCGATACGGACGGCGACGGCGGCGGGGGCGTGGCGCCGTACGTTGGTGAGGGACTCCATCACCACGCGGTAGCCCGTCGCGCTGACCTCCGCGGGCAGCTCCTGCAATGTTCCCTCGGGCACGTCGAGATGGGCCGACGTCGTGCCGGTGCGGGTGAACCTGGCCGTCAGGGCGGGCAGTTCGGACAGGTCACGTCGACGGTCGCGGGAGGGCACGACGTGCTCCGTACGGGGTGGTCCCCCCGGCGGCTGGGCGGTGACGTCGCCCGAACCCGACGCTTCCCCTTCACCGTTGAGTGTCCAGACCGTACGGTCCATCGCGGCCATCGCGTGCATACCCGCCTCCTCTATCCGCGGCAGCAGCGCCAACGCCCGATCCGGCTCTTCGCGCGCCAGCAGCCGAGCCGCCTGGACGAGGACCACCACGCCCATGACGTCGTGTGACGCGAAGTCGTGCAGATCGCGGGCCACTTCGAGCCGCTGCTCGCGAGCCTGGTCCGCGAGTGCCCTGCGTCGTTGGGCGTCCTGGCCGCGCAGATACCCGCCCAGCGCCGCCGCACCCGCGGCCAACAGGGCCCAGAACAGGCACAGTACGCCGGTCTCCGCCGGTGCCGAGGGTGGCGTCATGTGCGGGCCGAGCCGCAGGGGCAGCACCGCGATCGCCGCGCCGTGCACCAGGACGCAGGCGACCGCCCCGGCCCGCCTCTTCATCCGGCGCACCATGGGCCCCAGAAGAGCGAGCAGCGCGCATGTCTCCACGGCCCACCACCAGCCCGTGGCATTGACGACCGGCCCCTGATAGCAGGCCGTCAACGCCAGCGAGGCAACGGCGGCGAGCCCCGGCATCCGCCGTACCGCGGAAGGCAGCGGCAGGCGGACCGCCGTCGCCACTGCCGCACCGGCCGTCAGCAGACCCACCGCGACGATCGCGACACCCGCGCCGGACACGGTCGCCCACCCGGCGGCGATCAGTCCCAGGAACAGCAGCCCACCGAGGACGCGCAGGACGGGCAGGATGCGCGGGACGGGCAGGTGTCGATCGATCACGGGCAACGACCCTACGGGACGCGGTAGTTCGCTCGCGTGGCGGTCCGCGTCCGGCGTCGGGATCAGTCCCGCTCGGTCCACCACGGCCGGGTTCCGGACATGTCGCGCAGTGCGTTGGTCGCGCAGTGGACCTCACCGCCGACCGTGCCGCGGTGGTGAGAGTAGTCCCAGTCCTCCACCCAGGAGATCCGGGTGCCCGTGCCGCTCAGGGCCTTCTCGGTCACCCGCTCGAAGACGTCCTGGCCGTCGCTCTTCGGGGCGTGCTGGCGCGGCGCCAGGTAGACCCCGGTACCGGTACTCACACCGTTGGCCGCGCCGGGAAGGTAGTTGGCGACCACGTTCCGGCGCGGATACCCGGCGGGCAGGTCAAGTCGGTTGAAGAGGGCGGGTACACGGACGACGTAGCGCTCTGTCAGCCCCGCCTCCTCGCGCAGGGTGCGCAGCGCGGAGTCGATGCCCTTGCGGGCGATCTCCGTGCCCTCGGTGAGCGAGGGCTTCCGCAACGCGTCGGCGACCGTGAGACCGGGATCCTCGGTGTCCTCCGGCGCGATCCCGCGCACCAGCGGCTCTCCGCCCCGGCCGTCCGCCGCGAGATCTTCCAGCAGTGACCGCCCCAGGTCGGGGTCGGCCACCACGGCCACCCAACCGCGGTCGTTCCGAGCCGGGACGAAGGACAGGAACTCGTCGAGGTGACCCACCCCCAGCCAACTGGTGTCCACCGCTGTCGGCCGCTGGTAGCCCTGCGCGGCGAGCATCCGCGTGAAGGTGGCGTCCGGTGACTCCTTGCCTCCCGTACCTCCGTAGAGGACCCGGCCCACCGGATAGTGGTGGCCCTGCCAGGTGTACGGCGGGAGGGTGCCGAAGTTCCCGGTCGAGCTGAACGAGCCGTAGTACTGGCTGTCATCGCTGCCGACGCGCCCGGGATCGTACTGCTGGATCACCCCCGTACCGGGACCGCGCAACAGCGGGAACGCGCTCCGTGAGGCGTCCCTGAGCGGGAAGTCGGCGGTGGCCGTGCCGGGCATCACGTCCGCGGACCGCACGATGACGGTGACCCGGTGTTCCCGGCCGCCCGGCGCGGGGATGGACGCGTAGGCGGTCTTGAACAGGTCCTGCATCCACACGTCGCCGCCCGTGGGGTAGTTGTACAACGGGGCGGTCAGCCCGGCCTGGTCGAGACCACGGCGCAGATCGCGACGGAACTCGGCTTCCCCCGGCTCCACGGGCTCGGGCTGCACGGCGGGATCGTAGGGCTTGCCGCGCTCCACTTCGGCGGGTTCGGTGCCGTGATCGGCCGTCATCATGTGCTGCATCGGCATCAGGTCGTGCTGGAACACCAGCGGCGCGACCCGTAGGCGTACTCGGTCCTGCGTCGTGGTGCCGCCGCGGTTCACCGTGAGCACGATGTCGGTGAAGCCCGCCCACTTCCGGGGGTCGCGTACGAAGTCCTTCGCCTCCACGCCCAGTTGGATACCGTGACGCAGTTCGTCGGCGGTCAGCCGGTCACCGGGTCTCAGCTCGACCATGCGGCCCTCGCGCTCGGCGAAGATGCGGACGTACTTCCGGGAGGCCGGGTCGGCTGCGACGGTGGCTGTGGTGTCAGTCGTCGTGTGCGGGGCTGCGCTGATACGCAGCGGCGCGAGGTCGGCAAGGTCGGCGGGGCCGTTGACGACGTTGTCCGAAGCGTCGTCGCAGTCCGCCAGACGCTGGTCGGGCAACCGTACGCCGTCGGGGCCCGCCGTAGGGCAACTCCGCTGGTCATCATCCATGTTGGGCAGCATCAGCGCACCGCGGTCGCGGGTCCAGGTGTCCTTGCCTGCGTCGTCGTCCGCGGTGATCCGGCCGTCCCGATTCGTATCCGCTCGGATCACCGGTCCGGGAGGTGCCGCGTACGCCGGTTGCGCCGGGAGCGTTCCGGCCGCGACGGTGAGGAGAGCGGTTCCCAGCGCACTCACGCTGGCAGGCATCAAGCGGCGCTTGGCAGCAAGGGGGCCGGAGCCCGAAGTGACAAGCGGTGTCTCGTCGTTCATGCTCCAAGCCTCGGCCAGGATCCGCGAAGGGGGCATCCGTCCGATGGCTGGTTCCCGCGCGGGGGAGGGGCAGTCACCTCATCCTTTCGGCTGACCGGCCACCCAGCCGCCTGTCATCTACGGCCTATCGCCTACCACCTACGGCTTATCGCCTACCTCCTATCGCACCGCCTCCTGGCTCCCGTTGAGGACGGGCGGTTGTCCCGCAGATCGCTGGCGGCGAGGGGAAAGCAGGAATTAGTCTCGGGCCACAAGGTCGCAACCGTCGATGACGACCATGCGAGGAGAGACGTGGAACCGCAAACGTTAGAGGACCAGGTCAGCCCCGAAGTGCTGGACCGCGTCCAGTCCAGCTTCGACCGGCAAGGACTCATGCGTCATCTGGGCGCCCGTATCACGCATATCGCTCCCGGCCGTGTGCACATCACGCTGCCCCGAGCGAAGGAAGTCTCCCAGCAGCACGGTTACATTCACGCGGGCGCCACCAGCGCCATCGCCGACAGTGCGGGCGGCTATGCGGCGTTCACGCTCTTCCCCGAGAACTCCACGGTGCTCACGGTGGAATACAAGATCAACCTCCTGGCCCCGGCCGGGGGTGACCACATCGAGGCGGTGGGTACCGTCCTCAAGTCCGGTCGCACATTGACGGTGTGTCAGCTCCAGGTCTTCAGTCACACAGAGGACGAGAAGAAGCTCATCGCCACCGGGCAGCAGACACTCATCTGCCTTGAATCACGGCCGGATCAGTGAGGACCTGACCCCGTCCGCCCCCGCATTCGGGAGTCGGCCGACCGGACGTGAAGGCAGGTCCGGTCGGCCACCGTGCTCAGTCCTCGTAGCCGTCGAGGTCGGTGAGGCGGATCTTGGACACCGTGTACGTACCCTGGCCCGCTGCCACGAGCTTGCCGCTGTCGCTGTAGACGTCGCTGCGCGTGACATAGATGGTCCTGCCCGCCGTCACCACCTCGCTGGTGGCCAGGATGCCCTCGTGCCGCACCGGCCGGATCAGGTTGATGTGGTAGTCGACCGTGAGGACGCTGTAGGTCTCCTCCATCGAGTTGGCCGCCATGAATCCGGCGGTGTCCGCGACCTCGAACAGCATCGCCGCGTGCAGGAAGTCGGCGTTCTGCGTCAGATCGCCGTGGAAGGGGATGGCGACCCGCGCCACCCCCGCCTTCTCGATCTCGATGGTCTTGTTCAGGAACTGGGAGATCCTGCACTTCATACAGCAGCGGGTGAGCTTCTCGAAGTGAGTCGACGCGGAACCCAAGACGGTCTCCTTCTCTCCTGCCGAACGTTCTGAGCGCGGTGTCACGGTTGTTCGTGGCTATGCGCGCGACACGACGAGACTGGCATTGATCCCGCCGAAACCGAAGGCGTTGATCAGACAACGACGCAGCTCGGTCTTCCGCGCCTCACCGGCGATATCGACGCCGGTGAACGCGGCATCGCTCTGTTCGTACTTCAGCGTCGGTGACACGGTCTGGTGGCGAAGTGCCATCAGCGCGGCGGCGAGGTTCATCGGGCCGTTCGCGGCGAACATGTATCCCGTGTGTCCCTTGATGGACGTGACGACCGGCCGACGACCAGCGCCTGTCAACAGCTCGCGCACGGCGGCGAGTTCGGCCGCGTCTCCCCGGACCATGCCGGACGCCTGCGCGTACACGCAGTCGACGGCGTCCGCGGCCACGCCCGCGTCGGCGAGTGCGCCGTCCATGCACCGGACGACATGGGGAGTCGAGATGCCGGTGAGGTCGTCGCATCCGCTGTTCGTGGCATAGCCGACCAGTTCGCCGTACACCTCCGCACCGCGCGCCTCGGCATGCGCGCCGTCTTCCAGTACGAAGACGGCCGCCCCCTCACCGACGACCATCCCGTCCCGGCGACGGTCGAACGGGCGCGGCGTACTGGCCGGATCCTCGTCGCGGCTCAGAGCCATCATGGCCTGGAAGCCGGAGTAGGTGATCGGAGTCGTCACGGCCTCCGCTCCGCCCGCCAGCGCCCAGGTGCGGTCACCGGACCGGATCGCGCGCATCGCCTCACCCACCGCCTGGCAGCCACTCGCGCAGGCACCGGCGATCGTCACCTGCTCGTCCGCGATCCCGTGGCGCAATGCGATCGCGCTCGCCGCCATGTTGGGGATGAGCGAGGGGATGAGGAACGGACTGGTCTTGCGCACCCCTTGGCGCTCCTGCTTGAGGACACCGGCCTCGATGCTGGGCAGCCCTCCCATGGCCACGCCCAGGTAGACGGCTCCCCCTGACGGGAGACCCGGCCCCACCCGCGGGGCGCTCCCGCCGCTGTACGCCTCTCCGACCGGCCCGTCGCACGGCTCTCCGGTCAGTCCGCTGTCCTCGACCGCCCGCTCCGCGGCGAAGAGCGCGTACCGCACGAACGCGCTCATCCGCTTGAACTCGAACGCGTACGGACCCGGCGAGAGTGTCACCTCGGCGTCGTCGACCTCACCCGCGAGACGGCTGTGGAAGCGGGCCGGGTCGAAACGGGTCACCGGGGCGATTCCCGAGCGGCCGTCGAGGAGGCCCTGCCACAGGTCGTCGACCGTCGAGCCGAGCGAGCAGACCACTCCCGCACCGGTGACCACCACACGTCTGCGCCGCACCGAAGGACCGTGTCAGGCCTGCGGCCCGGACACGTCCTGGGCCTCTCGTATGTAGCTCTCGAGGTCCTGCATCGTCTCGAGCTTCTCCATGACGGATTCGTCGAAGTCCACGGAGAAGCAGTCCTCCAGGTAGAGGAGCAACTCGATCATCTTGAGCGAGCTCATCCCTTCGATAGAGGTGCCGAGGTTCGACTGCGGGGTCAGATACGAGACGTCGCGCTCCACGAACTCACCGATGTGCCCGACGATCCGGGCGAAGAGTTCCTGGTCCTGCGTCGCATCCTGCTTCTCGCCCTGCTGCTCTTCCTGCTTCTCATCCTGCATCGCGGGTTCCCCTTCGGAGGTCATGCTCGTCGGCTCACTGGTGCGGCGGCCCGTGGTGCGGAGCCGTCGGTCGCGCGGTCGGTGGTACCCGCCGAGGAGGCTGCGGATGCCGCCCCAATGGCCCCGTCCTCGATCAGCTTCCGGCACAGATGGCGCTGGATCTTGCCACTGGTCGTCCGGGGCAGTTGCGCCCGGGGCACCCAGTGGTAGGTGACACCGCTGATCCCGAACGCCTCGTCCAGCGCGCGGCTCACCTGGCCGGTGACCTCCTGCCGGTCACGGCCCTCGGCGAGCCGCTCGTCGAGCAGGAGATGGAGCTGCTCCGTGTGCAGCGTCGCGTCACGGACGCCGACCGCGACGACCGCCGGAGTGCGCGGGCTCCGGGTCACGCTCTCCACGAACCGCTCCACCTGGTCGGGAACGTAGTTGCGGCCCGCGATGATCACGATGTCCTTGCTGCGGCCGGTGACGTACAGCTCGCCGTCGACCAGATAGCCGAGGTCGCCCGTGCCCAGATGACCGTCCGGTCCCTTGAACGGTTCCTCGCCCGTGCCATCCGTGCCATCCGCGCCGTCCGCCCCGGTAGCCGGGGTGTCGTCGGGCTCAGGAAGATACCCGTCGATCACGCTGGGCCCCGCGACCTCGATCTCACCGATCACACGATCGGGCAGTGGCTTCCCGTCCGGGCCCACCACCCGCACCGTATGACCGGGCACGACCGGGCCCACGCACATCATGGCCGTCGTGCGCGGGTCACCGGACGGGCGGGGCTCGGCGTATCCCTTCGCCGCGGCGGCCTCGGCGTCGACCCGGTCGACCGCGTACGGCCGTGTGACATCGGAGATGGTGACCGCGAGCGTGGCCTCCGCGAGCCCGTACACGGGCCTGAGCGTCGTCTCGGGCAGCCCGAACGGGCCGAACGCCGCCTGGAATTCGCTCAGGGTGCCCTCGTGTACGGGTTCCGCCCCGCACAGCGCGACACGCCACGTCGACAGGTCGAGATCCTTGGGCGGCCGACGTCGTGCGACGCGCGCGCAGATGTGGAACGCGGAGCTGGGCGCGGGCGACAGAGTGCCTCGGAAGCGGCTCATCCAATGCAGCCAGGACATCGGATTGCGCAGGAAGTTGACGGGATCGGAGAGCACCATCGGGATGCGCGCCTGCAGCGCGTACGAGATCCCGATGAGCCCCATGTCGTGGAAGAGCGGGAGCCAGCTCACCAGTGTGTCGTCGGCCGTGCCCCGGATCGCTTCGGCGATCGCCCGCACGTTGGCGACGATGTTGCCGTGCCGGATCATGGCCAGCTTCGGCACACCGGTCGAGCCGGAGGTGGCCTGGAGATGGGCGAGCGACGTCGGTGTCGCGCGGGGCGCGTCCAGCGGTACGGGTGTGCCGCGCAGGGCGTCCGGCGTGGTCACCGGCACCGGCAGCGAGGGGGTGAGGACGGCCGCCAGTTCCGGAGTGGTGATGACCCGCCTGGCCTGTGCGTGTGCCACGAGCCGGCCCAGGTGTGCGGAGTAGCGGGACGTGTCGCCGGTGGTGGGCTCCGCCGCGACGATCGGCACGACCCCGGCGTAGAGACAGCCGAGGTAGACCGAGAGG
Source organism: Streptomyces macrolidinus (assembly GCF_023887685.1). Taxonomy (GTDB): domain Bacteria; phylum Actinomycetota; class Actinomycetes; order Streptomycetales; family Streptomycetaceae; genus Streptomyces; species Streptomyces macrolidinus. Next base: position 49,646 of record NZ_JAMWMR010000024.1, read on the forward strand.
AAGTCCCGCGACGTGGGCAGGACGACGACCACGCGCTCGGCCGCGTCGATCCCCTGCGCCGCGAGCCCGGAGACGCTCTGCGCGATCAGATGGCACACATCGGCGTAACTGAGCGAGAAGGTGTCCTCGGAACGTTCGATGACATGGAACGCCGACCGGTCCGGGGTGCGGGCCGCGCTGTCGAGGAGCGCGTCGATGACGGTCGTCGCCGGGTGAGAGCCGGTCATCGGGCGTATCCCTTCACGAACTCGACGTCCGAGCGCTTGGACGACCGTCCCAGCCAGGTGCGCAGGTCGCCGTACCGCGCGTCGAAGTCGGCCTTGAGCAGGTCCTCCTTCAAGGTGCCGGACGAGGTGTAGTACGGCTTCTCCAACTCCGCCAGGAATCGGATGTGTTGCTCCATACCGGCCCGCCCGCACTCGACGCTGCGCTGGTACGCCTTCAGCCGAGCCCGTCGTTGCGGTCGCCGCTCGATCTCGAACGCCCGCTTGAAGAAGATCCCGTAACTGTCCAGGATGCCCTGCTGCAGTTCACTGGGGCGCATGTGGCGGGGGAAGATGCCGACGAACGAGTAGTGCTGGTACGTCGGCACCTCCATGATGATCCGGTGGTCCTCGATGTCCTGGCGCGCCCCGTACAGCAGGTCCTGGAACGGGTACTCCGCCAGGCATACGAAGACGGGGTGCATGATGCGCGCCTCTGCGCACCAGTACGCGGTGGACTCGATCGCCTGACGGTCCTGGACGTCCAGCCCGAAGATGATCGCGGAGTGGATCGCGATGTCGTTCTCCGCGAAGCGCACCAGGCGCCGGGTCTGTTCCGAGGGGTCCACACGCTTGTTGAAGGCCTGGAGGACGCTCGGATCCTCCGACTCCACCCCGAGGCAGTACTCCTCGAAACCTGACCGCTTGAGGTCGAGGACCAGGTCCATGTCGTCGGCGTGGTTGATCCGACTCATGGCGATGAACTTGTAGTCGCGGTCGCGGAACGTCTCGGCGATCTCGCGGCAATAGCTCTTGCGGGTCGTGAAGTTCAGGTCCGTGACATAGAACCGGCTGCAACCGGTCTGCTCGTGGATGGCGTCGAGTTCGCTGCGTACGTCCTGCGCCGTCTTGGTACGGAAGCGGCGTCCGAGCAGCCGGATCGCGTAGCAGAACGAGCAGTTGAACGGGCAGCCGCGCGACATGGAGACCGTCGCCCAGTGCAACTTCGGTGCGCGCGTGAGGAATTGCGGATTGATCGCGTTGGCGAAGCCTCCGTACCGGGTGACCTTGTTCAGTGTCAGCTCGCCGTCGGCGCCGATGTAGGCCAGGTTGTCCACGTCGGTGACGGGCTGCCCGGCCTCCAGCGCCGTGATGAGCTGGACGGTCGGGATCTCTCCCTCGGCGGTCACCGCGTAGTCCGCGTAGCGCAACGCCTCGTAGGGCGCGAACGCCGCGTGCGGCCCGCCCATGACCACCACGCAGTCGGGCCGCTTGTGGCGCTGGATCAGCTCCAGCGTCTCGATGTTGGACCAGAAGTGGGTCGCGAGCGCCGAGATCAGGATGTAGTCGTAGTCGGCGAGAGGGAAGTCCTCGGGCTTCTCGCCCCAGAACATCTGACACATCTCGACCCGGGCCTGCGGGAACTCCTGCTGGACGAACGAGGCGACGTAGTAGATGCCGTCGTTGTAGGTGGTGGCCAGCGTCGACGCGTCGGGATACGCCTCGTGGAACCCCAATTGCACACAGAGGATGTTGAGGCCCGTCATGACGCGGAGCCCGACGACGTGATCTCCTGCGCGGCGTGCCGGCGCGCGAACTCCTTGCGCACCTTGTCCTTCATCTCCTGCTTGAGCTTGGCGGCGATGCGGTCGGGGTCGTTGACCCGTCGCTGCGCCCAGGCCAACAGGTCCCGCGCTTCGCTGCGGTTCATCTTCGGGTGCTTCCACACCAGGTTGTACAGGTCGTGCTTGCTCAGATCCGGCTCGTCGACCAGATGCTCCATCTGCCGGTACAGCCGGGTGCGGTGGAACGGGGTCAACAGAGTCAACTGACAGGCGAACAGCCCCTCTTGACTGAGCTGCTCGATGTCGAACTGCATGTCCTCGATGCTGTCCTCGGCGAACCCGACCATGAAGGTGCCCAGCGCCCGGCGCCCGTTGTCGATCAACTCACGTACCGTCTGCCGGACGTTGTAGACGTCGTCGCGCTTCTTCACATCGGCGATGTTCTTGTCGCGGTACGACTCGATGCCGACGATTGCGCCGTCCATGTAGCGGTCGGTGAGTTCCGGGATGCGCCCCCGGATCAGATCGGCGCGGGTCAGACAGATCCAGGGCAACTCGCGCTCCGCCAGGGCGTCGACCACCTGTTCCGCGAGCGAGTTGGTGAGGAAGAAGCTCTCGTCGTAGATGATGACGTGAGCCACCTTCGCGTCCCGGTACGCGTCGAGCGCCGCGTAGGTGTCCTCCATGAAGATGGCCTCTTCTTTGGGATTGAAGAGCGGCGTCGAGCAGAACGTGCACCCGATGTTGCAACCGCGCTTCGAGTACAGGTATCCGACGGGAGAGCTGATTCCCCTGAATCCGCTCTGCCCCATCATCGCGGGGTGCCGGACCCGGGGCAGCGGCCGGTCGTAGACGTACTGATGGATCGGCGCCTCGCCCGCCCCTTTCACCAGCCTGGTGAAGTACTGGTCGATATCAGGCGTGAGAACGCCGTAGTTACCGCCCCAGATCTCGGGTACTTCCGCCTCGCGCGCGGCCTTGGCCATCTCGATCGCGACCGGCGTGGACCAGGTGTAGAAGCTGATCCCGACCATGTCCCACGGCTCGGAATGCAGGGCGTCGAGATACTCCTGCCACGTCGGGTATTCGAGGATCTCGACGTCCGGCACATTGTGCTTGATGAAGCGGAGACCGGTCGGCGGACACGTCACGGAGAGCCGGTCCTCGATATCCACGGCACAGGTCCAGGCCATATAGGTATCGGTACGGTCGTACCAGTTCCCGCCTACTCCGTTGGGCTCGATCAACGCCTCTTTGGGGGCGGTTGTCAGGAGCACTCTCTTCATGTACGTCCCCTCGCTTGGAATTCGTGGTCCCGCGAACAAGCCGTGATCGACAGCACGCCAAAAGGTGGTGCGCATTGTCGGTTGAATAGCCAGGAAAGAACTGGAGGTGCTCCAAGCCCGTGACCCTATGAGCGGCTGATCTTAGGTGTCAACCCGTTCAGTGGTCCTGAGATGTGACGGCAGCCGTATTCAGGCCACCCGTATACCGATACCGCGATCGCTTCCGGCTGTGCGGGCGGCGGTGCGCGCACGCGGTGGAACGGGAACGGAAAGGAAAGCGCGACGTCAGCGGGGCGGGAAGAGACGATCTTGCCTGCGCTGTTTCGATCTTGACTGCTTCGTGGAATCGGAAACGCAGACGGAAAAGCGTTCCTGGGTGTTCCCGGGCGTTCTCGAGGCGTCGATGGGGCGTCGATGGGGCGTTGATGGGGTGGTGACGGGGTGCCGATGGGATGGTGATGGAGCGTAGATGGTGTCGGTGGGATGTACCAGGAAGCCGAAACTTGATCGTTATGCCGGAACCGTCCAGCCCGGCACCCAGGTACCGGTGGCGTCGTGGTCGGCCGTGGTGGCGGCGAGGTGGGCGCGGAGGGCGGCCAGTGCCGGGTGGGGGTTGTCGCGGTGCCAGAGGAGCGAGTGCGGGTAGACGGGCGTCGGGTCGGTCACCGGGATACGGCGCAGGCCATGGCCGGCGGGCCAGACGAGACGGGTCGACTCGCCCATGAAGGTGGCCAGGGCCGGGGTGTCGGCGACGGTGTCCAGGAGCGCGTCGGAGCCGAAGTTGGGGCCGGTCGCCTCGATGGTGAGGCCGAACTCGGCGACGAGATCGTCGTAGTAGGCGCCCCATTCCGTGCCGGGGACGATGCCCGGCATCCAGATCCGGTGCCCGACGAGCTGGGCGAGGGGCAGCGACCGGGCGCCCGCCAGCGCGTGGGCCGGGCCGGTGAGGAGCTGGAGCCGCTCGTCGAGCACCCGGACGGACTCGATGTCCTCGGGAAGGGGACGGCCGGGCATGGCGACGGCACGGAAGGAGGCGTCGATCGTGCCGGACCGGATGGCGGCGACAGCCGCCTCGATGTCGAACAGCATGACCACGTCGAGGTCGATCTCGGGATGCGCACGGTGGAAGTCGCGCAGCAGGCCCGACTGCGCGCCACGCGAAGAGATCACGTCGACGCGCAGCGGACGGCGGCCGGGGCGCACGGACGCGACCGCGCGCTCCGCCACGCGCAGCAGCTCGCGCGCGTGGGGCAGGAACGCCTGTCCGTCGATGGTGAGCCCGGAGCCGCGCGCGGTGCGCGTGAACAGCCGCACGCCGAGGGTGCGCTCCAGCGCCGCGATGCGCTTGGAGACGGCCTGCTGCGTGACCGCCAGCTCGGCGGCGGCCTCCTGGAACTGCCCCGCGTCGGCGGCGACGACGAAGGTCCGGACGGTGTCGAGATCCATACCGACACCCTAGGGACACAACCAGTAGTTGTGGCAGGCGGCCCTGTGCTTGTTTGATCCCTGCACACGACACTCGCTTCTATGTCATCGAACGCGGATCGGTTGTACAGGTGAGCGGGCGAGTGGCGAGTGGCGAGCGGCGAGGGGCGGCGGGCATGAGGAGCGGGCACCGGCTGGGGCATCTGCTCGGCCACCGGCTGGGGTGGCGGTTCGGGTGGCTCTGGGCGGCGTACGGGACCAGCGCGCTCGGCACATGGCTCGCCTTCGGCGCGTTCCCGCTGATCGCCGTCCAGGTGCTGCACGCCGGACCGACCGAGGTCGCCGCGCTCTCCGCCGTGGGCACCGCGGTGGGCGCGGCCGTGGCGGTGCCTCTCGGCCCCTGGGTGGAGTTCCGCCGAAAGCGGCCCGTACTGATCACGATGGACCTGCTGCGGTGCGCGGCGCTGCTGACGATCCCCACCGCGTACGCGCTCGGCGTCCTCACCTTCCTTCAACTCCTGCTGGTCTCGGTCGCCGTCGCGTCGGCCGACATCACCTTCCGTGCCGCCTCCGGCGCGTATCTGAAGACGCTGCTGCCCGCCGAGGACCTGCTCGTCGCCAACGCCCGCTTCGAGTCCACGTCCTGGACGACCACCATCATCGGTCCACCGCTGGGCGGCGCGGCCATCGGGCTCCTCGGCCCGGTGGCGACCGTGCTGGCCGACGCGGTCAGCTACCTGCTCTCGGCCCTGGGCATCCGCGCGACCCGTGGCCACGAGCCGCGGCCCGAGCGCCGCGAGACCACACGCATGCGGGCCGGGGACCTGCTCGACGGCTGGCGGTACATCCTCGCCGACCGGGCGTTGCGTCCGCTGTTCTTCAACACCGCCCTCTTCAACGGCCTGGTGATGGCCACCTCGCCGCTGATGGCCGTCCTGATGCTCGGTCAACTCGGCTTCTCACCCTGGCAGTACGGCCTCGCGTTCGCCGCGCCCTCGATCGGTGGACTGCTCGGCTCCCGACTGGCCCGACCGCTCGTCACCCGGTACGGCCGGCATCAAGTCCTGGTCGCGAGCGGGGCGTTGCGAGCGCTGTGGTCCATCGGCCTGGCCTTCCTGGGGCCGGGCACGGGAGGCCTGCTGCTCGTGATCGGCGTCGAACTCGGGCTCATCTTCTGCTGCGGCGTCTTCAACCCCGTCTACACCACCTACCGCCTCGAACGCACCGCGACCGACCGGGTCACCCGCACCCTGACCGCCTGGGCGGTGACGACCAAGGGCTCGGCCGCGCTCCTGACGGCTCTCTGGGGTGTACTGGGCAGTCTGCTCGGCCCGCGAACGGCCATCGGCCTGGCGGGTGTGCTCCTCCTGGCGACCCCGCTGCTGCTTCCCCGCCGCGTGGCAGCGACCGGATCCGAGCCGGAGTCGAAGACGGGGCCGGAGCCTGAGCCGGAATCGCAGTCGTCACCGAGCCGCACCTGAAGGGCTGCCACGGTCGTCACCGCGCTCGGTCGGCGCGCCTCGACGGATCTACGAGTGGTCAACTCCCCTATGATTCCCCCTCATGCGGGGTCATTCGGGGTCATGCAGGTTCATGCGCGTTCACAGGCGCCACGTCGTGCGAGTGGGATGAAACATGGGAGAAGTGACCGTCGCCGAGGCCGACGCGCTCGCGGACCGGGCACACGCCGGACAGGTCGACAAGATCGGCGTACCGTACGTCGACCACGTCCGCGCCGTCGCCGCCGGACTCGCGCCGCTCGGCCCGGCTCTGGAAATGGCCGGTCTGCTCCACGACATCCTCGAGGACACCGACTGCACCGCCGAACAGCTCCGCGCCCTCGGCATCCCGGACCGGGTCGTCCGCATCGTGGAGGACGTCACCAACACCCCTGGTGTCGCTTACGAAGAGAAGATCCGGCGCATCACCTCCAGCCGGGACGCCACCCTGGTCAAGATCGCCGACAACGCGCACAACTCCCGTCCCGACCGCGCCGCCCGACTCTCCCCGGAGCAGCGGGCACGCCTCGCGGCGAAGTACCGGGCCGCGCGGGACATCCTGTGGCCCACCGTCGATCCCGAGCAGATCGAGACCATCGTGTCGATCGTCAACCCGGCACTCCTCGACGAACTCCGCTGACGGGCGGGGCGACGGCAGGCGCCGGAAGCACGGCGGGAGGCGCCGGTGGTACGGCGGCAGGCGCCGATAGCACGTCGGCAGATTGCTCCAGAAATTCTGGAGAACCCGCGTAATGCTCGCGCGGTAGCGCGCTCTCTTCCCATGTCCGGGCGGCGTACCGGACCGACCAGGGCTCGCGGAAGCCGACCCTTCCGCGCGTCCGAGGTTCGGTCGTCCGCCCATCCGCGCGTGACGTCGTCACGCCCAAGACATGGAGGGGCCATGCCTGCAACCCGGGTGACAGAGGAGTCCCCGACCACTCGACGTCGGCGCGCTCCGCAGCTCCCGCTCCCGGCGACCGGTGCGATCGGCGGCGGGGCGACGGTCAGCGTCCTGGCGTACGTCGGTGCCCCCTGGTGGGTGGTGCTGTGCTCGGTGCTGTGCACGGCGATGGCGAGCGTCGCCGCCGTACTTCTGCCGCAGGAGTCCAAGGACCGGTCCGCCGTGGTCCAGGGGTACTTCCGCCACCGCGAGCGGATGTACCGACTGAGGCGTGAACCGTCGCAGCGGCGAGCGGAAGAGAGGGCCGAATGACGGTTGTACGCCCCCGACCGTCACGAAGGGCTGAACGGCAGCCGGACAGGCCCAGTTGCCGCGCGATCCACCGCCCGTGCTCAACGACCGGGCGGCGGTGGCGCGATACGGAGGTACGCCTCCAACTCGGCCGCCCCGGCCAGCATCGCGCGCCCGCGGGTGGCCAACCGGTCGTGCCAGTCGCGCAACGTGGCCTCCAGCGGCTCGGGTCCGCCTGCCGCCCGGACCTGGGCGATCAGCGGGGCGATCTGCTCCAACAGGTAGCCTCCGCGCCTGAGTTGGTGTGCCAGCCGGGCATCCCGTACGTCGGCCTCGCTGTAGACGCGGTACCCGGTCCGCGGGTCGCGGCGCGGGCTCACCAGCCCCGCGCGCTCCCAAGTGCGCAGCGTGGCGGGGTGGATGCCGAGGCGCCCTGCCAGCGGGCCGATGAACCTGACGGGCCCGGACGGCGCGTCGGGCTCGGGTGGCGCGGTCGGTTCCAGGCCGCCGAGGGCGCTCTCCACGGCCTGGAGGGTCCGCCGGTCTTCCAGGAGTTGCGCGTGACTCTCGTCGATGAGACGGAACGCCTCGTCGACCGCGCCTGGTTCACGGCCCGCATGATCGACGCCGCCGTCCGATGGCCGTGCCCGGGTATCAGGGCGAGGAACGCGCGCAGAGCCCGCGCGTGCAGCGACGTATAGGTGCGGTAGCCGTGAGGTGTGCGGTCGGCGGCCGGAAGGATGCCGGCCTCCTCGTAGTTCCTGACCGCCTGCGTGGACAGACCGTGCTCGCGCGCCAGATCGACCGGCCTGAGCTTGAGCCGATCGCCGCTTTGAAGGTTTCGCCCCATGACCCTGACGATATCGAGCGAAAGTCTCAATCGAACGTTCAACGATACCGTTGAAGGCATGGCTCCTGACATCAAGGACACCGCCCACCCCATCGACGCCGACGCCGTCATGAGACTGCTCCCGGCCCGGCCCCGGCTGCTCGCCCTGGGCGAGCCCACCCACGGCGAGAACGCTCTGCTCGACCTGCGCAACGAACTCTTCCGACAGCTCGTGGAGCACGAGGGCTACCGGACGATCGCGATCGAGAGCGACTGCATGGGCGGCCTGGTCGTGGACGACTACGTCACTTCGGGCACAGGCACTCTCGACGAGGTCGTGGAACACGGCTTCAGCCACGACTGGGGCGCCCTCGACGGCAACCGCGAACTCGTACGCTGGATGCGCGCGTTCAACGACGGTCGGCCCGCATCGGACCGGCTCCATTTCGCCGGGATCGACGGCCCGTTGGAGATCACCGGCGCCGCGAGCCCCCGGCAGGCCCTCACCGCGCTCCACGGCTACCTCGCGGCCCGGGTGGACGCGGACCTGCTCCCGTGCACCGTGGACACACTCGACCGACTGCTCGGCGCCGACGAGCGATGGACCGACTCCGCCGCGATGACGGACCCGAAGCAGTCCGTGGGGCAGTCCGCCGACGCGGATCAACTTCGGCTTCTCGCAGATGACTTGGTGGCGCTGCTCGACCAGCAGGCGCCGCATCTGCTTGCCACGACCTCGCTGGACGCCTTGGACCGGGCGCGCCTGTACGGACGTACCGCCACCGGCCTGCTGCGCTACCACCACGGGATGGCGGACACCTCACCGGCCCGCATGACACGACTCTGCGCCCTGCGGGACCTGATGATGGCCCACAACCTCCTCGCCCTCGCCGCTCGCGGCCCGGTACTCGTCCACGCCCACAACTCCCATCTCCAGCGGGAGAAGAGCACGATGCGGATGTGGCAGGGGCCGGTGGAGTGGTGGAGCGCCGGTGCGCTGGTGAACGCCCAACTCGGGGAGGAGTACGCCTTCGTGGCGACGGCCCTCGGCACGATCCGGCACCAGGGGGTGGACACACCACCGCCGGACACCCTCGAAGGACTCCTGTACGCGCTCCCGGAAGACCGCTCCCTCATCGACGCACGGCAGATGGCCACCACCCTCGGCGACACACCGCCCGCGCCCCGCGTGTCCCCCTGGTTCGGCTACGCCCCGCTCGACCCGGCGCACCTGCCCGGATTCGACGGCATCGTGTTCACCAAGGACGTGTGCGCGACGCCCTCCTGATCTCGGCGCCCGGAAACGGCGTCCGCTTGCTCTCGTTGACCAGGCAGCGGGCGAACTCGCCCATGACCATGGTGGCTTGGGCATGCCGATCGATGATCGCGGCGATGTCGCGCGGGACGTCATCGGGTCGACGGCCGGCAATCCACTCACGCAGGAACGCCTCGTGGTCCGAACCGCCGCGCAGCCTCTCGGGCAGGTGGTAGCGGAGCAGATGGCGCATGGTGTGGCCGTGGTCGTAGACGAGGTGGTCGGAGAGGAACTCCGCCTCGGCCGACGCCAGTTCGAAGTCGGAGCTGAGGGCGAGTCCGAAGTCGGCGAAGTACAGCGTTCGGCCGTCGGTCAGGAGATTGCCGAAGTGGGCGTCGAAGTGGACGAGTCCGCGCGAACTCATGAAGGCCGTCCCTCGTGCGAGGGCCTCCTCGACCCACAGGTACGGCGAACCCACCCCGCCCTCCGGCGCGGTGGTCAGGTGGTCGTGCAGCCAGTCGGCGAGCGTCTGCGGGACATGCTCCAAGAAGAGCACCAGGCTGGCCGAGGACCGGCCGATGGCCTCCAGACGCTCGCGCACGGCCGACGAGCCCTCCCAGTACTTCACCGCCCCGTCGATGTCCCCGAACACGTCGGTGAACCCTTCGGGAGGGGAGTCCGGCAGGATGCGCCAGTGGTACATCAGCGGAAAGCCCTCGTACTCGTTTCCGAGGACCCAGTGGGTGGTCATGATGTGCGCGGCCAGCTCGCGCCAAGCCCCGAACCCGGCCGAGCCCACCCCGTACTGGTAGAACATCGGCAGTCCGAAGAGGTTCGCCGTCGACCGTACGTTCTCCGGCCGCAACTCCCTGTCCGTGAGGGGGACCCGCTTGACGAACACGCGCGTGCCGTCGATGTCCAACTCCGCTGATCTGCCACCGACACCGGAGCCGAGCGGGGCAGCGGCGGCCACGGCCTCACCGAGCCGACGGTCACTCATGAGGGACAGACGTGTGGCCACGGTCCCGTACGTGGCGAGCCGCGCGGCATAGCGCGCATCAGGGTGGTGCATCGACGACTCCTCGGGCCCGGAACCGGGGCTTCGATCCTCTCGCGAACGCGGCCACGTTCGCGAACGCGGCCGAGCCTATCCCCGCTTGAGCAACCTTTCCGCATACGGGCGCAGTTGCAGGTGGACATGCGGGGACGGTGTGCGGAGGTCTCCGTGGAACATCGAACTGCGGACTGTCCGAGAAGTGCTGTGCATACGCGAGGCGTTGCCTGACCCCTGGTTCAGGAAGGAGGACGTAGGGGACTGGGCGAGGGACCCTTGCGACCCGACGGGTCTGCATGTCGGCGTTCACGCGCCCGATCTCTCCGGGCTGCTGTTCAACTGCCGTGCCACGACTCTCGACCAGCGCGCCGACGACCACACCGTTCTTGTGTACGTGCGCCGCGGGCATCGCGACGGGGCCGAGGAGCGACACGCCTCCTGGCTGGCCGAGCAGATCGGTCGGTCCGTCATCGGCCCGCCACAAGAGCTCTGAGCCGCGCCTGTCAGGGCTCCGACGGGGCCGCAGCATCCGTCGGCGGCTTCGCGGTCGCGGTGCTGCGGGCAGCGCGTTCGGTGTCCGCGTCGCCCTCGTCGTCGTCTCCTCCGGTCGCCGCGTCCCTTGTCTCCGGGCCCTCTTCCTCGCCCTCGTGTTCGTCCGGAGCGGCCTGGACGCCCACTCCCTGCGAGGCCGAGACGGTCTGGTCGACCGCTCCTCCTCCGCCGTCATGGTCACTGCCCGCCGTGCCCTTGCTCAGCGGGGCCAGCACATTGGCCGTGCGGTCGACTTCGAGCCAGGAGTCGGCGTTGGAGTTGTCGATAGTGATCAGGGAGGGGCCGTGATGTGTCTCCATGCCACCCGCAGGGGCGTCGGCCCAGGCGGTTCCGGCGGTCAACTGGCCTTGGCAGAGCAGGCCGAGAGCGGCCACCAGGGCCGCGCGCGCCTTCGATGAGGTGGGTCCCATGTTCCAGAGTTCCTTTCCGACCGTGCGGTCCTGGCGGTCGGGTGCATGAGTGCGGGGGCGGTGCGGGTGGCTTGGTGCCATCGGCCGCCCCCGCAAGTCCGGTGGTCGGGCTCCGGCGGTCCGGAGACCGTACATGGTGTGGGTCAGGCGAGCGTGGGCTCGTGGACCGGGTGGTGCCTGCTGATGTTCCGCTCCAGCAGTTCCGTCGACCGCCGCACCCCGATTCCCGTGTCCGGATCGAACTCGGGAAGCCGCCCATCGGCTCGCTTGAGGTCCGTCAGTGCGGTGTCGATAGCGGAGTGCGCGGCGAACAGGCAAGGGGTGCTGTAGATGGCCACCTGGCAACCCAGTTCGGTGAGTTCGGTGAGCGAGAGCCGGGGTGACTTGCCGCCCGCGATCTGGTTGAACAGCAGCGGCTTGTCACCGATCACGTCGCGGATGCGCTTGATCCACTCGACGCTGCGGACCCCGTCGACCAGGACGACATCCGCGTCCGTCGCGGCCAACGCCTTGGCCCGACGCAGGATCTCGTCCTCCTCCGTGGCGTCCGTGCGGGCGACGACCACCAGGTCCCGGCGGCTCTCCAGCACGAGGTTGAGCTTCTCCAGGTACTCCTCCAGCGGCAGCACCTGCTTGCCGTTCGCATGGCCGCACCGGCGGGGGCGCTTCTGGTCCTCCAGGATGACGCCGGAGGCGCCGATCCGTTCCAGCCGCTGCACCACATGGCAGGCGACCTCCGGGTCCACGTACCCGTCGTCGATGTCGACCAGGAGGTGGTGGGAGGGGAAGGCCAGGCGCAGCCGTTCCACGAAGGCCAACATGTCCGGCCAGGCGATGAATCCGATGTCGGGAAGCCCGTAGTGGGAGGCGGCGAAGCCGAATCCGGACACGAAGAACCCGTCGTAGTGCCCGGCCACGACGGACGCCGAGTACATGTCGTAGATGCCGATGAGCGGAGTCGTTCCGGGGGACCGGACTTCCTTCCTCAGCACACTTCCGTAACGCATGACTTCTCCTTGAGGACCTGGTGTTCCAAGGGACGGGGCGAGAGCGGTGGTCGCTGGGTGGCCCGTGATTCCGGGCATCGTCGGCCGGAGTGACGGGATTTCGGTCATTGGGGAAACGGCGGCGGCACTCGGTTCGAACGGGACGCGATCTGCCCTCTCGCGAAGACACGCATACCTATACAGACATGACCGTCCCTATACCTACGGACACGCCGTTCTTGACCTTGTGTACGACCCTCGCGGGTAGGCGTCGCGGATCCGGTTGACGTGCTCGTCGGAACCGTGTTGGCCGTGTTGTACGTGCTCGCCGGCGCTGCTCCTGCGGCATGGTCCGCGCAGCGGAGTTCGCGCCCCCTCCACCCAGCGGGTGGATGCGTATGGCGCCGTCGGTGTCGATCCGGCCGATGGCATCGGCCTGGTTGAGGGTGAACCACAGGGCGCCGTCGCCACCCGCCGTGATCGCCGAGGGGAACGCGCCGCGGACGGGCAGGTCGTACTCGGTGACTTGCCCGTCCGGAGCGATCCGACCGATACGGTCGGCCAAGGTCTCGGTGAACCACAGGGCGCCGTCCGGCCCTTGGGCGATTCCGAAGGGGCCGCATACGGGCGTGGGCAGCGGGTACCCGGCGACCACACCGGCGGTCGTGACACGGCCGATCCGGTGGGGCCGGTTCTCGGTGAACCAGAGCGCTCCGTCCAGGCCGGGGATGATGACCATGGGCCCGCAGTCCGGCGTCAGCAGGTACTCGGTGTGTTCACCGTCCAAGGTGAGACGGCCGATCCGGCCACTGTGGACCTGGGCGTACCAGAGCGCGCCGTCGGGACCCGCGGTGACCGCGTACGGGCCCCTCTCACGGTCGGCGACCTTGTGTTCTTCGATCGAGACGTCGGTGGTCACCGCAAGTCCCTTCAGGGCATGCCGAACGAGTCGGTCCACCCAAGGGCGGTGCTCGTCAACCGGGTGGCGGGGTGTCGGAACGCAGGAACGCCGGTGGGGTGTCATGCCACGCCGGGATGTCCAGTGCGTTCAGGGCAGAGACGATGCGCTTCTCCTCGTACACGAAGTGCGTCTCCATCAAGGCCGCGAGGCCGTCGATCTCGCGCTGGATCTCGATGGGGTCGCGGTCCGTGTTGCCGAGTTCGGCGACGAGCGCCTCGAGCCGTCGCAGCGATTCCTCCACCAAGTCATGGTCTTTGCGCAACTCCTCGATGAAGGCGGTCAGTTCGGGGTACTGCGCGGCAAGTACGTCGAATGCCGTGGCGTCCTCGCCGTGATGGTGCCGGTGCAGTGCCGAGCAGAACGTGAGGCAGTTGGTCCGCAGTTCGCGCAGCGGGGCGCCTTCAGTGAGATACCCCTCGACGTTTCCGCGGAGGGATGCGAGTTCTTCGCGAAGCCAGAGGTGTACTTCGATCAGTTGTGTGCCGAAGCCTCTCAGGCGTTCGTCAGATGTGACCAAGGTGAGTCCATTGGTTCCACGCCTCCATGCCCACGACGGTCTCTTTGCCGGGTGCACTGCGACGCTGGCACAAAGTTCTAGCGGCGAGCCGATTCGCCTGTCAAGCACATTCCTGTCCCTGAGCCGGCCAACCGTTCCCTTGCGCAGCACCCCGACCTCACATCACAACGCCCCGACCTGGAGCACGAGTTTGCCCGTAGTGGCACCCGACTCGATACGACGGTGGGCCTCGGCGGCCTGCTCCAGCGGCAGCGTCTCGACCTGCACGCGCAGGTCTCCCGAAGCCGCAGCCGTCACCGCGCGGCGCAGTGCTCGGCCCGTCTCCCGGGGGAAGTCGGCGGAGAACGCGGCAAGGTTGAAGCCGGAGACGGTCTTGTTGGTGAACCACAGTTCGTTCGCCGGAACACCGACGTCCTCCGCATCCGAGGCATTGCCCATGACGACCAGACGTCCCATGGGGGCCAGCCGGTCCAGACTGGCGCGGCGGGTGGGTCCACCGACCATGTCGACCACGACGTCGAACTGGCCGGCGTCGGCGACCCGGTCCCGCAGGATCACCTCGTCGTAGCCGAAGCGCTTCGCGGTCTCCACCTTGGCTTCGCCGCCGACGGTTCCGACCACACGCCCCGCCCCCAACAGCCGGGCAACCTGACCGAGTTGGCTGCCCACTCCACCGGCCGCCGCATGGACCAGAACGCTCTCACCGGGGGCGAGCCGGGCCACCCGGTGGAGCACGAGCAACGCGGTGGTGCTGTTGGACGGCAGCGCCGCGGCGACGTCCATCGCGAGACCCGAGTCGTCCAGCGGCGCGACCAGGTGCGCCGAGGTGACCACCACCTCGGCATAGCCGCCGCTGTCGACGATCGTGAGCGCGGCCACCGGTTGCCCCACGGTCAACCCCTCAACTCCCTTGCCGATGGCTCGGATCCGGCCTGCCACCTCGATACCGGGCACGAACGGAAGGGGTACGTCGACCACGCCGCGCCGGTAGAGGACCTCGGCGAAGTTGGCGCCCGCGTAGACCACGTCGATGGCGACCTGGCCCGGCCCGGGGTCGGGTATCGGCAGGGTGGCCACGCGCAGTGTCTCGGCCTCGCCGAACTCGGGGATGGTCACGGCCGTCATCTGCGTGCTGCTGGTGTTCATGCCATCGATCCTGCCGGTCCCGGCAACACGGTGGGCAGTGCCTGCTCATCCTGGGTGTGCCACCACCAGGCTTGCGTTGCCGCAGTGCGCGTACGCAGAAGGCGGCGGATCGGCTCTCAGGACCTCAGAAGAACGAGATGGGCGGCAACGACCTCGCCCCGCCCCTGTGACACGCTGTGCACCATGGGATGGACTTTCAAGCTGCACGCTGGTGTCGCCCTCGGGCTGGGTGCCACGCTCTTGTCGCTGGCCACGCTCACGTGGCTACCGGGGGTCCTGCCGCTCACCGGCACGAGCAGCCTGGGCGCCGCGGCGTTCGCGCTGGTCTTCCTGACCTTCGTGTCCGCTCTGGTGCGACTGATGCCGAGGGGCCCGGACAAGCACGCGATCTGGCTGGCCTTCCGGTGTCTGCCCGGCAAGGTGCAACTGACACTTGGCGCGATGGCCCTGTGGGGCGTGGTGCTGGTGGCCTTCAGCATGGCGACAGAAGGGAACCTGCAGTCGGCAGAGATACGGAACGGCCGCTACGTCGCCTTCGACATGACACCCCACGCGCGCGGCACGGTCGAGATCTCCCGGAGCCAATACCAAGCCGTCCTGGAGAACGACCACCGCACCATGCTCGCCATCCCAGGCGTGCTGGCCCTCGGCGCCGCCTACGCTGTGCTGGCAGCCGGAGAACTGCACCGAGCGGACAGGGAGACGACATGAGCAGCGCACTTCTCGTGATGGACGTCCAACAGGCCATCGTGGACGCCGTGGACCACGACTCCGGATACCTGCCACGCCTGCGCCGGGCGATCGACGGGGCCAGGGCGGTGGACATCCCCGTGATCTACGTGGTCATCGCGTTACGTCCCGAGTTCCCCGAAGTCGGCACGCGCAACAGGGCACTTGCGGCCATCGCACAGGCCGGTCTCTACATCGAGGGGGCCGCCGGTACCGAGATCCACCCCGAGGTCGCGCCCCGGCCGGGCGAGGTGGTGGTCACCAAGAGACGGGCGAGCGCGTTCTCGGGCAGCGATCTCGACGTGGTGCTCAGGGCACGCGGCATCGACAGCCTCGTACTCACCGGCATCGCCACCAGCGCGGTGGTTCTCTCCACCCTCTGCCAGGCGAACGACCAGGACTTCGGCCTCACCGTCCTGCCCGACGCCTGCCTGGACCCCGACCCCGAGGTGCACCGGGTCCTCGTCGAGCGCCTGTTCCCACAGTGGGCGGATGTCGTCACCGTCGACGACTGGCTCAAGACCATCGCCCCTCACTGATGCCGCGAACGCGCCGACTATCACCTGAACACGCCGACTACTGCGAACACGCCGACCATGTGGGGCCGTTGGTGCCCTGAGCGCGGGTACAGGCGAGCGTCGTGTAGTGGCGTGTGGCGGGCATGGTGGTGTGCTCCGTGACGAGAGCCCGCGCCCGCTCGGACAGCGGCGGCCGGTCGATCCTGCCCTCACCGGCACCGGGAACCAGCGCCTCGGCCACCTCACCGGCCGTCGGCCGCTGTTCCGGGTCGAGGTGAAGGCACGACCGGATCACCTCCACGAAGTCCCCGGGCAGCCCGGCGAGTTCGGGCCTGCCGGCCCGGATGTTGGCGACCACGGACGGCGTGTCCCGACCCCACGGGCTGCGCCCCAGCGCGAGGCGGGCGAGGACGGTACCCAGGGAGAACACGTCACTGGCAGGCGTGAACGTGCGCTGCTCGCGTAACTGCTCGGGGGAGGCGTACGCGTAGGTTCCGGCGAAGCCGCGCCGCGGCTCGGTGAGCCTCGCGATCTGGGCGATACCGAAGTCGATGACGCGCGGGCCGTCCTCGGTCAACAGGACGTTGGCCGGCTTGAGATCGAGGTGCACGATGCCCTCGGCGTGGATGGCGCTCAGGGCGACCGCGATGCCCGCCCCCAGCGTGCGCACCAGGTCGACGTCCAACTGCCCGCAGCAGTCGGCGAGTTCCTGCAAGGAAGGCGCTGCCACGTACGGCACCGCCATCCACGGCGTAGAACCGTCGGTGTCCGCCGCGATCACCGGCACGGTGAACCGCCCGTCGACCCGCTGGGCCGCTCGCACCTCATGGGCGAAGCCCTGCTTGATCGGGGGAGCCGCCGCGAGGTGCGCGTGGAGCGTCTTGACCGCGACCATCAGCCCATCGGTGTCCTGGCACAGGTAGACCCGCCCGAAGCCGCCCTCGCCGACGCGCTCCAGCACCTCGTACGGGCCGAAGGCCGGTGGCCGGTCCACCCCGGCGGCGGGCCGTGCCCGCTTCATCTCCCGCCACGTCCCGATGGCCGCGGCCTGCCCGTGCCACGCGACCCGGCCGTCGGCTTCCGCGGACACCCGCTTCCGCGCGTCCTGTTGACCCATCGCGCGCCGCTCGTCCTGCACCACGACGACCCGGATCGCCTCCGGCTCGCCCTTCCGGAAGACGTACGCATCGATCCGTACGTTCTCCTCACTCAAGCGGGAGACATAGACACCCGACACCCCCAACTGCTCGCACACAGAGACCTCTTCGGGGGTCGGCCGGAGGTCGTCGCGAGCGAAGCAGAGGGCCGTCGCCTCGTAGCCCTGCCGAGACAGGTCCCGTAGCACGGCCGCCCACCGCTCCTCGGTCCATGCGCGCCAAGTCAGGTCGTCCGCGCCGTCGTTCACGACCGTGAGGCAGGTCGCGTGCGAAGCGCCGGGCTCGCGTGCGAGTACCGCGCATGCCGCCGTGGGCGCGGCCTGCACGACCTCGCCCAACAGCGTCGCGGTCCGTTCCGCCATACGAAGTACCGTGCGCCCGGCCATCTTTGCCAGCTCGTCGCGCTGGCCGCGAAGGATGTCGTACTCCGGTGAGCCCGGCCCCTGCCCCTGCAACTCCATGCACGCGAGCACCTTCCCGAAACAGTCGACCGCCGTCGTGAAGTCCTTGGCGCTCACCGCCGTCTTGGCCTGCGCCACGCGTGCGGAGAGGGTACGGGAGCTGCCCGCCCCGTAGAGGTGCTCGCACCGCGCGGCTATCTCCCCGTACATCCGGCCCGCGCGCGGGAAGTCCCCCGAGGCCTCGACCGCGGCGGCCGTTGCGAGGAGGTCCCGCAGCCCTTCGTCGCCGCCCTCGTTGCCGAACGGCAGCCCGCCGGAGACCTCGGCGTAGCGCTGACGGGCGACGGTGACGAGCTGGTGGCCGGGGCCGAGTTCCTGCTGGGCGGTCCGCAACATCCCGGAGAACGCGCGCAGTGCTGCCGCGTTGTCGCCGCTCATCTGCTGCCAGTAGCCCACCTCGCACAGCAGCGTGAGCGCCTTCTCGGTGCGGCCTTCGCGCTCGGCGGACCGGCGCATGGCTTCGTAGCGGCGGACGGCCTCCTCGGATCGGCCCGACCGCCCGTGCCAGTGGGCCAGTTGGTGCCGAGCCAGCTCGGTGTCCTGATGACGCGGCCCCTGTAACCGCTCCCGGTCGGCCATCAGTTGCGTGAAGAGGCGCACCGCGACCTCCGGTTGTCCGGACTCGCCGGTCCAGTGGGCCAGTTGATGCCGTAGCGCCAAGGTGTCGATGTCCTGGGGGCCGAGGACGCGTTTGGCTCGTGCGACGAGTTCCGCGTAACGTTCGGCGGCTTGCTGCGCACCGTACTGATGCCCCGTCAGCTCGGCTGCCCGGCTGCCCTCCCGCAGAGAGGCGACGAACTCCTGCCGGGGAACAGCGCCGGTATCCGACCCCGCCCCACGCCGCTTGCCGAACCACCCCATGAAGCCACCCCGTTGCCAGAGCCGGACCCGTCTCGAATGGTCAGTATGCGCTACCCAATCGTTTGCGCCAATCGTTTGGGCAAGGATGTGCGATGAGCTTGGCGGGAACGAAACCGGCGGGCGATCGGGGTGGCGTCACGTCGCCCCGATCGCCGTTCACCGCCTACCGGTTGCTGATCACAGCAGACTTGGCCCGATCGCCGTACCCGTGGAGGCCCGCACCACGAGATCGGGCCTGAGCGCCTCCGAGGCGACGGGCTCGCCCGCGATACGGCGCAGCAGCAGTCGTACGGCGCGTCTGCCCTGTTCGGCCATCGGGGAGTGGACGCTGGTGAGCGGGACGGGCAGTTCGGCGGCGAGGGGCGTGTCGTTGAACCCGGCGAGCGCGAGGTCTTCCCCCAGCCGCAGGCCCAGGTCGCGGGCGGCGCCGATGGTGCCGATCGCCGCGAGGTCGTTGACGGCGAAGATCGCGGTCGGCCGGTCCGACCCGCTCAGCAGGTCGACGGCGGCCCGGTGCCCGCCGGTCGTGTCGAAGGGGCAGTGCCGCACCCGGTGGGTGGGCAGCGGCAGTCCGGCCTCGCGGTAGCGGTCGACGAAGCCGGAGGTGCGGTCGGTGCCGGTACTGGCGAAGGGCTCACCGGCGATGACGGCCACCTGACGGTGGCCCAGGGCCAGGAAGTGCTCGGCCACGAGTCGCCCGCCCAGGTGGTCGTCGCATGTGACCGCTGGATGACCGGCGTCCGTACGGCGGTTGACGAGGACGAAGGGCGCGCCGCCCAGGCCCGGACCCGTGCCACCCGGAGACGTACCGCGCAGACTCTTGCCACCCGGACCCGTACCGCGCAGACTCTTGCCACCGGGACCCGTACTGCGCAGGCCCTCGCCACCCGGACCCGGGTCGGTCAGCGCGGCCCCGTCCAGGTGTGCGTCGCCGATGATGAGGCCGTCCACGCGGCGCCCCAGGACCATGGCGATCCGCTCGCGCTGGATGGTGGGGTCGTCGTGGGTGTTGGTGACGAACGTGGAGAGCCCCCGCAGGGTCGCCTCCTCCTCCACACCCTCGTAGATCGTGGCCACCACGATCTCCGACAGTCGGGGGAAGAGCACCCCGACGAGGTTGCTGCGCCGCGTGCGCAGGCTGGTGGCGTGCGGGTTGGGCCGGTAGCCGAGTTCGTCGGCGAGCTCGCGGATCCGTCGTGCTGTCTCGCCCGATGCCGCGCGAGCCTGCTCCCCGGACGGCCCGTTGAGGACTCGCGAGACCGTCGACACATGCAGCCCGAGCTGTTCCGCGATCCCGCGCAGTGTCACCGGACCGCCGTCGCCTGCCATACCCGTCTCCCACCTCGCCGTTGGTGAACCGCCCCCCATTCTCCGCCAACGGCGCACCTCGGCGAACCCGACGGACAACTGCCCCGTTGGAGAACTACTGCGAATGTCAACTGATTTTGAAGGTACGGAAGTCGACTTCGTACCCGTGATCTTCACTCGTGATCTTCACCACTCCATTTCAGGGCGTCCGCACAGTACACTCCCACGGCACCACAGGAACTTGATAATGAGAGAAGGCGCAGTGCAACAGTCAGTGCGACGGTTATTGTCCGTTTTCTTTTCCGGCCTGCTGCTGGCGATGGGGTTGTCACTCCTGCCCGCGGCACCGGCTCAGGCGGCAACGGTCTCCGCGGATGCGGAGAATGTCGCCAAATCCGCTGGTGAGAGATATGCGTTGAGATCCGAAGCCAATGGGCTCTATGTCTCCGTCGACCCGGACAACAACGGACGGATGACGGCGAATGCTTCCACGGTGGGCTCGAAGGAACGATTCACGCTGCACACCAATCATGCTGGAAAGAACATAGCCCTGCGTTCCGAAGCGACCGGATTCTTCGCCACGAGCGAACTCGGAGCGACCGACAACTACAAGGGGATGATGCAGGCCAGAGGTGGTTCCATCGGGACGTGGCAGCAATTCACTGTCGAATCCCGCGAGTCGGACGGACCGATGCAGATCGCCCTCAAGTCGGTGGTCAGCGACAACGAGAAGTACATCAGCGTCGAACACGCCTCTGAGGGCGACGACAAGGACATGCTGCGGGCGCGCGCGTCGAGTGTCGGCAGTTGGGAGCGGTTCACGCTGCTGCGACTGGGTCAGGCCGGAACGGGCGGAGGCGCTCCAACTCCCGCCGCCGCGCCTGCTTCCGACCTGAACGTCATGACGTGGAATGTCTGCGCCAACAACAACCCGAACTGCTGGGACGAGAACCTGGCGGGCAAGGACCAGGTCAGCGCGGAGATCGCGGCTCGACTGCCGCAGCCGGGCAGCGATCACGAGATCCTGCCGGACGTGATCTTCTTCCAGGAATTCTGCGAGAAGCACGCGAAGCCGGTGGAGCAGGCCTTGGAGGCGCGCACCGGACGCGAGTGGGATGTGCGCTTCGCCCCGACTCAGTACAGCCTGGGCCAGCTCGGTGAATCGATCCTCGGTCAATACGGT
This sequence comes from Streptomyces macrolidinus, assembly GCF_023887685.1. GTDB lineage: Bacteria > Actinomycetota > Actinomycetes > Streptomycetales > Streptomycetaceae > Streptomyces > Streptomyces macrolidinus. Next base: position 70,743 of record NZ_JAMWMR010000024.1, read on the forward strand.
GTGATGGCACAGAAGGAATGTGCCAAGGCGGACGGACTCGACCGGGGCTCGTTCGGAGTGGCGTTGGCCGTGCCGGCCGCCAACACGTATTACAAGGGGTACACGCTGCAGTCCCCTGTCTCGTTCATATGGAAGGGCGAGGACACCAAGGCCGAACAGCGTCCGGCGCTCTGCGCGGACCTGCCGGAGCGTGCGGTGCAGGTGTGCACCTCCCACTTCAGCGCCGGTGAGGGGCTCGACGATCCGGACGGCGTCTACCGGAAGAAGCAGGCCGCGGAGTTCACGGGCATCACCGAACTGGCTCCCGCGGGTTACCACACGGTGTTCGGTGGAGACCTGAACTCGGTGCCGCCGGACTCGGGTTGGGGCGGTTCCGACGGCAAGAACAGCGGTGTGCTGAGCACTATGTACGCGTCGTACCGTGAGTGCGCACAGCTCGGAGACCTGAACGCCGCTCGTAAGGGCCCGGCCACGGCGAACGCAGGCGATGACGGCAAAGCGACGATGAAGATCGATTACATCTTCGCGCAGCGGAATGCGCCGTTCAGGAGTTGCGCGGTGTCCAGCACGCACGGTTCCTCGGACCACTGGACGCTGTACGGAACGGTCGCCCTGCCGGCTTCCTGAGCCGCCGTACGACCGTGCCGCCGCGCCTCCTTCCTTCTCCAGGAGGGGGCGCGGCGGTGGGACGCGGTGTGCGCTTCACCCGCAGGAGCGGCCGACGACCTCAGCCGAGGTTCAACCCGTCATCACCAGCGGGCCCTTGCCGCCCCACCACTTGAGAGTGACTGTCCGTAGGAATGCTGCACAATCCGTGACGAATCTTCTAGAGTCACAACGTCGTCAATGCCGTTTCTCTGGAGGATTCGTGGCAACCTTCCCGACTCGTCTGGCCATGCTGGGTTCGGCCGCGGCTCTGACCGCGGCCGTCCTCGCGCCCGCGCAGGTCGTCGGCGCGCAACACGCCGCCGCGGCGGCAGCCCACCAGTGGGTCGCCCTCGGTGACTCCTACACCGCCGGGGTCATCCCCGCGGCCGGTGACACCTTCGAAGTCCCGCGCGACGGCTGCGAGCGCACCGACCGGTCCTACCCGCAGGTCATCGACCGCGACCTCGGCTCACTCTTCGACCTGACCAACGTCAGTTGCGGCGCCGCCACCATCGACGACATCACCTCCAGAGCCCAGGAGCCCATCGGGCGTCACCTGCCACCCTTCTCCGAAGACCCGGACTACCCGTTCCCGGCGGTGCCTCCCCAGTCCGCGGCGGTGGGCCCCGGCACCGACGTGGTCACCGTCGGCGTGGGCGGCAACACCCTCGGCTTCGACGCCATCCTCTTCCAGTGCCTGCAACTGGGCGCGGGCAGCGACGGTGTCGGCACTCCGTGCCGCGACGAACTGGTCGACGAGATCCCCAGCAGGCTGAACAGGGTGAGCAGGGACTACGACGAGATGCTCACCGTCCTTCACGAGCGTGCCCCGCACGCGAAGATCCTGGCCGTCGGCTACCCCACGATCATTCCCGAGGACACCTCCACATGCCGGTACAACGACTTGGAACAGTTCGGCTCGATCACTCCGGGCGACCTGGACTGGCTGCGTCAGGACGTCCTGGAGCCCCTCAACAGGGTCATCGAGAAGTCGGCCGGCGCGCACGACGCGGCCCGCTTCGTCGACCTCTACAACTCCTCCCGGAACCACAGCGTTTGCGACACCGGCAAGTGGGTGGAGGGCATCTTCACCCGCGTCCCTGACCAGCCTGCCCTCGTACACCCCAACGCCAGGGGCCACCACAACGCGGCCGACCACGTCGCCGCGGCGATGCTGGACACCATCGACGTGGGCTGATTCCGCACCAACTCCTGCTGCCCGCCCAGGGATCGAGGTCCCTCGCCCGTCACGTCACCGAAGCCGGTGCCCACAGCAGGTTGCGGCACCGGCGGGCGGCCCGTGGACCGACGGTCAGGTGGGCGCGGGCGTGCACGACGGTGCGGGCGAGAGCCCGCCTGGACACCATCTGATCGCTGATCGCTGATCGCTACCGTCGATACCGCGGAGCGACGCAACACCCTGCGGGAGGAGGCCGAGGCGCTTCGCTCCCGCATCGCGGCAGCGCAAGCATCCCTCGAACCGCGAACTCCTCGAATGCGCCCTCGGCTGCGACCATGAGATCGTTACCCGATGCGCCTGGACGAGGACGAAGGTCAGGAGCAGCGCCGACTCGCACCCGCCAACCCCGCCGACGAGGCACCCACCGTACGGGACTGTGGCTGCTGACCGCAGGTGACGACGGCGTCGACGGCGGAGGTGTCTGTCCGGCAACTGGGCTCTGATGACTCTGGACGCCGCGGCCGCCATCCCCGTACCCGACCAGCCCCGCCGGGAATGAGCGGAGCTGAGACGGGATGGGGCCGGTCGGATTCGAACCGACGTCCTCCCACACGCAATGAAGGCGCGACAACCTCTGCGCTACGAGCCCCATCCCGTCAACGATCATACGAGCCAACTGCGCTGCGCCGCACTCGGATTGGCGAGCCGACGACGGATCACGCGTAGTCGGTTCCGCGAACTCGGCGGGGCGCAGCTCGCGCTTGCGCTGAGGTCAGGAGTACCGGTGGTAAGCCTTGTTCGCGATGCGCCAGCCGTCGGCGACATGGACCAGCAGGAAGATGTCCGTGAAGGTGTCCGCGCCGTGCGAGAGCGTCATGGTCGCGGTCGCGACGGTGCCGTGGACGTCTATGGCGTCGATGCGGCGGGAGCGGGTCGGTTCGTCCGGGCTGGTCTGCCGTGGAAGAGAGCGCAGTACTCGTCCAACGGCCATGAGACGAACGCTCCGTTGCGGACTCCCTCGACGTGGGCGGTAGGCAGGAACGCGTCGCGGAAGTGGGAGGGGTCGCCGGTGGCGTGTCCGCGGATGTAGGCGCGGAGCGGTTCGAGTACCGCGTCCTCCACGGCGGGGGTTGTGGCGGCGACGGCGATGTCGGCCTCAGGGTCGGCAGGGGTGTCGGCCACCCCGGCCGCGCTGCGCAAGGGGGTGTTGGACGCGGCGGCCAGCAGAGCCATGTCCTTGGCCAGCGCGCCGATCGTGAACTCTGCCGAGGACGCGTCGGGTTGGTCGATGAGGAATGGGCGTTTGCGGGCCACGAGCCCGCCGAGCGAGGAGAGTTCGAGGATGTCCAGCACCTGGGCGCGGGGAAGTCCGAGAGCCTCGGCCTGCCGCAGTGAGTCACGCAGTGCGAGAACGGAGCCCGCAAGGCCGTTGTTGGCGATCAGCTTGAGCCCGGCAGCCGTGCAGGCGCCATCAACTCGTCTTACTGTGCCCAGCGTTGTGAGAACGGGGCGTACTCGATCAAGCGCGTCCTGGTCGGCCTCGGCGGCGGCGATGATCCGAAGGGCCCCGGTAGAGGCCGCCGGTACAGAGCCGAGTACGGGCGCGTGGACGTACGAGGGGCCGAACTGCCGGGCCAGCTCGGATGCTTCGGCGGGGGCGATGGTGCTGGTGTTGAGGACGATCGCGTCCGTTCGCAGCGAGTCACGGACCCTGTCGAGGACTTGGCGGCAGGCCGGACCGTCGAACAACGCGAGGATCACGAGGTCCGCTTCGGCCACGGCGTCGTTCGGATCGCTGGTCGTCCGGACGGTGGCTGAGGCACGTCCGGAGCGTGTCCAGCCGACAACGTCCCAGCCCTGGGCAGCCAGTCGTGTCGCGATCGCGTCGCCCATGCGCCCCAGGCCGAGGACGGCGATCGTGTGCGGTGTGGTCATGCCTGCCAGCGTGGTGCACCGCAAGGACTGCGACAAGCGCAGAGTTCGTAGGCCTGCCCTGCGGAACTCGCATACTGTAGAGGCATACTGGCGTCATGGACCTGACGGTGTGGCGAACCTTCGTGACAGTGTGCCGACTTGGGTCGCTGTCGGCGGCGGCGGCCGAGCTGCATCACACGCAGTCGGCCGTCTCCCGGCAGATCGCCGGGCTGGAGCGGCAGCTCGGCGTGCCGTTGATGGAGCGCCATGCGCGCGGGGTGCGTCCGACGCCTGCCGGTGAGGTGTTCCGGCGCCACGCACTGGCCACGCTCAACGAGGCCGACCGCGCCGTACGTGCCGTACGAGACGCGGTCGACGGGGCGTACAGCCGACCGCTGACCGTCGGCGCCACACCCTCCCTCGCCGCAGGCATCGTCCCCGAGGCCGTCCGCTCCCTGCTGAAGCAGGACGGACCTCTCCGGTGGACCCTGCACCCCGGCCTGAGCGCACAACTGCACCATCGCGTGATGACCGGCGATCTCGACATCGCCGTCGTCACCGACGCGCCGCCGGGGCTGCCCCATGATCCGCGGGTCGAACGCCGGTTCCTCGGGCTGGACGACATGGTCGTCGCGCTGCCCGTCGACCATCCAGAGGCGGGGCGCGGCCCGATACACATGCGGACGCTCGCCGAGCAGACCTGGGTCGAGGACAACGACGGCTCGGCGGCGCTCCTGCGCCAGCACGCCGCCCGCGCCGGAGTCAGCGCCCGTATCGACCTCACCGCGGCCGATCTGCCCGGCAAGCTGGCGCTGGTCGCGACCGGCCACGCCATCGCGCTGATACCCGGGGTGCTGACGCGTGCGCTGCGGCCCGACGTCACCACGGTGACCCTCGTCGACCCCCCGACCCGTGGCATCTACACGATCACACCACGTCGCGACCCCCACCCCAGCACAGCGTCCCTGATCGACCAACTCCTCACAGCCTTCGCCCCGGTCCGTACCCCGGCGACGCCGGACCGGCCAGACGCCACAGCGATGTGACCTCCGCGGCGCGGGCAGCGTGGAGGGGATCGGTGCGGTCCGAAGCACGCGGATGCCGCGGCCTGGTGTCGACCTTGTCCACCACGCGCAGGCCCGCCGCGCGGAAGGCGGTCAGCAAGGCGCTGCGCGTCCTGAGACCGAGGTGTTCGGCGAGGTCCGAGAGGATGAGCCAGCCTTCACCCCCTGGTTCGAGGTGGGAGGCCAGCCCGTTCAGGAAGCCGTGGAGCATGGCGCTGTCCGGGTCGTAGACGCCTTGCTCGACCGCCGAGGTCGGCCGGGCGGGGAGCCACGGCGGGTTGCAGACGATGAGGTGGGCGCGGCCGTCGGGGAACAGGCCAGGCCCTACGACATCGATGCGTTCGGTGAGCTTCAGCCGGTGGACGTTCTCGCGGGCACAGGACAGGGCGCGCGGGTTGATGTCGGTGGCCACCAGGCGGTCGAGTCCGCGGTGGGCGAGGGCGACGGCGAGTACGCCTGTCCCGGTGCCGAGGTCGAACGCGGTACGAGGCCCGGCGCCGTGGGCCACCGACGCGGGCAGTGGCGTCCGCGCGACCAGGTCGACGTACTCGCCCCTGACCGGGGAGAACACACCGTAGTGCGGGTGGATACGAGCGTTGATGGCGGGCACCGCCACACCCTTCTCGCGCCACTGCTGCGCGCCGATCACACCCAGCAGTTCGGTGAGGGAGACCACCATGGCTTCGTGCGGTGAGCCGTACGCCTCGACGCACGCCTGACGCACATCGGGGGCTCTGCGCAGAGCCAGGGAGTAGTCGTCCTCCAACAGCACGAGGAGCCTGCCCAGCACGCGGGCCCGGTGGCTGCGGGCCCGGCGGTGCAGATGGAAGGACTCGCCCGGGCTGTCACCCGCGCGGGGAGGCTTGCGGTCGATACGGCGGCCCATCGCGCGCAGGAGCTGGCGCGCGTTGTGGAAGTCGCCCCGCCACAGCAACGCCGTGCCTTCGCAGGCCAGACGGTAGGCGGTAGCCGCCTTCGTACGGTCATCGGCGACGACGACCCGTCCGGGAAGCGAAGCGGCGCTCTCGGAATGCCAGCGGGCGGAACGGGCCGTGTGGGCTTCGGTCCAGTAGATGACGGACACCACGAACTCCTCGTGATCAAGCGTGCGTTGGACGTGCAGGGGCACGAAGAGCGTTTCGACGAGGAGCGAGAGAGACGGCCTGTGTCACCGCACAGGCGCGCGTGTCAGGGCAGGCAGGACTACCGCTCCCGCGTCGAAGCGCGAGAGGAGAAGTCGCCGAGAACCATGCCGAGTGGTGTCACGACAAGCCCTTTCAGAGAGATGGGGCAAAAGGCTCCCACAGCTCTCTGGGCACAGGCAAACTCCGCTATATGGACGCCACTTACGAGGGAGGAAACGGGAGTCGACGTACGAATGGAGGAGAGGGGCGGTCGACGCCGACTACGGTTGCCGCGCATGACCAGTACCGAGATCGAGATCACCGCGGAGCTGATCCGGGATCTCCTCCGCGACCAGCACCCCGACCTGGTCGATCGCCCATTGAAGCTGGGGGCGCGTGGCTGGGACAACCAACTGTGGCGACTGGGTGACGACCTCGCGGTCCGGCTGCCCTGGGCGACGCAGTCCGCGGACGCGTTGCTGCACAAGGAGCACACCTGGCTGCCCGCCCTCGCGCCACGCCTCCCCCTGCCGGTCCCCGTCCCCCAGCGCCTCGGGGAGCCCTCCGAGCGCTTCCCGCGGCTCTGGATCGTCACGACCTGGGTGCCCGGCTCGCCTGCCGATCGTGTCCCGGTGACGCGTGCTACGGAGGCGGCCGAGAGCCTGGCCGTCTTCCTGACGGCCCTTCACCACCCTGCCCCCGCCGAAGCCCCGGCCGGTCGAGGCCGCGGAGGCCCGTTGACCGACTGCGCGGAATATTTCGCCAAGTGGCTGTCCTCGGCTGCCGAGTTGGGGTTGGTCCCCGACCCGGCGGCCGTTCGCGCGGTGTGGGAGGACGCGGTGGCCGCCCCCGAGTGGGCGGGCCCGGCCCTCTGGCTCCACGGCGACCTGCACCCGGCCAACATCCTCACCGCAGACGGGACCTTCTGCGGTGTGATCGACTTCGGCGACCTCTGCACGGGCGACCCGGCCTGCGACCTCGCCGCCCCGTGGCTGCTGCTGCCGGAGGAAGCCATGGACCACTTCCACGGCACCTACCAGCCGACCGCGGACGCGGCTACCCTGCTCCGCGCCCGCGGCTGGGCGGTGCTGCGCGCACTCGTAGGCATCCTCATCGGAGACGCGGGCGTCCATGGACGCCCCGGCGGCAAACCGACCTGGGGACCACCTGCCCACGACGCACTACGGCGCCTCATCACAACCGTCCGCTGAACGAACGGCCTTGTACCGCTGGTACGAGAACGGCCGGACTTGAGTAGCCGTACTCAGGCGTGCGGCTGTCGCCCGTATCAGCATGGTGAATATGCTGATACGGGTGGTGGATATCGGCTTGGCGGTTCTGCTCTTGGCATTGGACGCGGCAGCACTGGCCGCCTTCTGGTTCGCCGAGGGACTGAGACAGTGGGCGGCCCAGGGGCAGACGGTTCCGAGCGCGGCGACTCGGTTCCTCCAGACGGAGGGGGTGGGGGCAACCGTCTTGACGGCAGCGAGCTACGGCCTCTTCCGCGCCGGCATGCCGGTGGCCTGCGCATCTCAGGCACTCATAGCCGCGCTCCTCGTCCTGATGCTGATCCTCAGCGCGGCGACCATATGCGGCAACCGGGTCGGGAGTTGGCATACACGACGTCGCCTACGGCGAGCCCGCCGCCGCTGGCACGAGTGTCAACGCGAAGGCAGCAAACACACACCTCCTCCGCCCCATCGACGCCGCCCGCGGTGACATGTCACCGGCCGCTGAGGCTGATCGCGCGCAGGAGGGGTACCCCTGTCGGGCTTGCGTAGACCCGGCTGTTCCGGACACGAAGGCGTGCGCCCGCGAAGGACTTGCGGCATCATCGGTGGGTGATCACTGTTCGACCTGGGCTGGAGATCCCCAGCCATGAGGGCTTTGACCTCTGGCCGATCTCGCAAGTCGAGCCCTATAGCTTCCTGGCGCTCGACGGAGCGATGACGCCGGACGACGTCGGTACCGCGGTGATGGCTCTGGCTGCCTGCAATGACATCGATCCTGGAGCCGACCGCCCACCGCGCCCTGACGATCCGCTCGGTGGCTTCCTCCACGGGCTGCTGACCAGGGAACCGCTGTTCGCTGCGGGCGGGTTGGAAGTGATCGACAGCATCACCGGTACCCGTCTTGTGCCGGGCTGTTGCAGTGGGCTTGAGGACCGAGGCGACTGGTGGGGCGTCCTCGACGGTGACGGTTCCGCTGCGTGGCTCGGTCACGACCCCTCACCCACCATCGAACGCCACGGCCCCACGGTTCGCCTGACCGTCGACTCCGACGCGGACACCGCTCAGTGGATCGACGTGTCCGTAACGGAACTTCGCCACCTGCTGACGGGGGTGGAGAAGGATCTCGCCGACTTCCTGTACCTGGCCACCCGCTGGGCCACCGGGCAGCTGTCGGATCACGCGGAGCCCGTCGGCCATGCGCTTGCCCGCGCCTTGACACTGCCACCGCGGAACTGAGTGCGGGAGCGCAGGCTGGTACGGGCGTACCGGCCGGTCGTACCCACGACGCGCTTGAACCGGTCGTGCCACGGCGCGCTTGAAGTTGGACGGCGCCCCGCTCTCGGTCATCCCCTGCACGGTCGTCGACGCCCGGAGCGTCGGCATCACGGTCGTGACCGACCGACCAGGCTCGCATCGATGAAGTTGCCGGATCCGCCGAACGCCGCACGCACCTTGCCCTCGTGTTCAGGCGTGTGCTGCCACAATGCCTCTTGATCATTCCATTGCCTGAACCGCCAGGGAGAACATCATGCCGAAGGTCCGACTGGTCACCAACCACGGTGACATCGTTCTGCAGCTCGACGCCGAGAACGCCCCGAAGACGGTCGAGAACTTCGTCCAGTACGTCACGGACGGCCACTACGACGGCACGGTCTTCCACCGGGTCATCGACAACTTCATGATCCAGGGCGGCGGCTTCGCGCCCGGTATGAAGCAGAAGAGCACCCGCGCCGCCATCCAGAACGAGGCGGACAACGGGTTGAGGAACAACAAGTACAGCGTGGCGATGGCCCGCACGATGGAGCCGCACTCGGCGACGGCCCAGTTCTTCATCAACGTCGCCGACAACGACATGCTGAACCACAGCGGCAAGAACATGCAGGGCTGGGGCTACGCGGTCTTCGGCGAGGTGGTGGAGGGACGCGAGGTCGTCGACGCGATCAAGTCCGTCGCGACCGGCTCCAAGGGCGGACATCAGGATGTCCCGAAGGAGGACGTCGTCATCCAGCGCGCCGAGATCGTCGAGTGAGACGGCAGGTCCGCCGGCGGGAGCACTGGCGGCCTGCGCCAAGCTTGATGCGCTCTGATCCGAATCCGGTCCCGTGCAAGGGGACCGGAGTTCGTGCGTTGGTAAATCACCCAGCCCGTACGGTTAGTTGTTGTTATTGACCTTGGTGTAGGCGGCGCTGTAGCCATTGGGGCAGTAGAGGGTGTCGGAGCCGTCGCCCGTGTGCCAGAGGCCGTTGACGGTCACCTGGGCGTTGTTGCGCGGTCCCGGCCGGGTCGCGCTGCCGCTGGCCTTCCTGCGCGGGCCCGACGGCCGGTGGTGTGCCAAGTGGCTGCACCTCTACCTGACGGGGAATCCCAGCTCCAACCGGGTCGAGGGCAACCGGGTGACGGTCGCGACGCTGCTGCGCGGCATCGTCGAGCGCGAACACCTCACGGTGCGCTATCTCATCGACCTGATGACCGACGACGCGACCACCACCACCATGTGGGACGGGACGACGATCCCGGCGGGCCCGTCACCTACATCGGCCTGGAGAAGCCCGACGGGCTGCACCCTCGGTCGCGTGTCGTCACGCCCGAAAGTCTGCGTGACCTGATTCCCGCGTGACTGTTAACGTTGCCGTGGCGAGGCCATGAAGAGGCTTCCTTCTCATCACTCATCGAACTAGCCTCATCGCTCTCCTCGCCACCGACTTGAGGCCTCCGGCGTCCCACGTACAAGGACGGCCGGAGGCCTTCGTACTCTCCGCGGAGGCGGCTGTGCGAGGCACACCCCACCCGCGAACTCCCTTCACCAGTACGGCGATCCCTGTCACGATAACGACATCATGAACCCCCTCTTGTTCCCCACCGTCGCCGCCCAAGGGATATGGGCGCGCTCGAAGACCGAGAGGATCCCACCGGCCACCGGCCGAACCAGTGGGATCGTGGGAGCAGCCGATGGTGAGCAGGGCCGGGGGAGAGCGTGAACCGACCACTACTGTTCCTTGACGTCGACGGTCCCCTCAACCCGTATGCCGCCCAGCCGGAGAGGCGTCCCGACGGCTACACCACGCTCAGAGTGCCTCGGGGCGGCGGAACGCGAGGGGAACATGGAGGGTTCTCGACCCGGAGGCGACCTTTGCGGGTCTGGCCCGGAGCACGGGCCTTCTCTGCTGCGGATCGGCTACGAGCTGTGCTGGGCCACCACGTGGATGGACGACGCTAATCGGTGGATCGCTCCGGTGCTCGGCCTGCCCGAACTCCCCTTCGTCGACTTCGGCGACGCACTGTTGCGGGAACGCCCCGACGGGATCCACTGGAAGACCGGTCCCCTGGTGGACTACGCCAACGGGCATCCGTTCGCTTGGGTGGACGACGAACAGAGCGATCTGGACCAGGCTTACGTGACCGCCCACCATCACGGGTCGGGGCTTCTGCACCACGTCGACCCGCGGGTCGGTCTGCGCGAGAACGACTTCCACGCGCTTGCCGACTTCGCCCGGTCCCTGGAGCCGTTCGGCAGGCCGAGGCATGGTCATGTGCCCAACTGGGCAGAGTCCGCCTCGGACTTACGGGCGAGCAGGTAGATCTCCTTGAACTGCCGCCGGTCGGCGGGCTGAGGCTCGCGAACCATCCGGGCTACCTCGGCCAAACCGGCCGTGCGCAACATCGCGGCGAGGTGATCCGGCGACCACCGATAGGCCGGTGCCACTGCATGGTCGAAGACCTGCGTCGGGTGGGACGGGCCTTCGCTGGCGGAGAAGCCGATCAGGAGGTGGCCGCCAGGCGCCAGCACACGGTGGAACTCCGCCAGGACGACGGGGAGTTCACGCGGCGGTGTGTGGATGATGGACCAACGGGAGAGCACGCCTCCGAGCGCGCCGTCAGCGATGTCCAGCGCAGCCATCGAGCCCACGTCGAACCGCAGGCCGGGGTACGTCTGCCGAGCCGACTCGATCATCGCAGAGGAGGCATCGACGCCGCGCACCGCAAGCCCCAACTCCTGCAAGTAGGCGGTGATATGGCCAGGCCCGCACCCCAGGTCTGCGACCTGACCGTCCCCACTCGCGCTGACGACCTCGGCGAAGGCAGCCAACATCGCACGATCCAAGGGCCTGTTACGCAACTCGTCGCGGAACATCTGCGCGTACACGGGGGCGGCAGCATCGTAGGCTTCACGGGTGACACTGAGAGCATCGTGGTCCATCATGCCCACGACCGTAGTCCCCGGCGCCGAGCAGAGCCAGGTTCGGTACGTACAGGTGGTGCCGTTCAGCCCGCACTGAGCACCAGGAATCGGCCGCCCATGCGAGGATCGTGACGTGAACGATCTTCGCTTCCGGCTCGCCGAAGAGGCCGACCTCGCCGCCCTCGTTCGGCTGCGTGACGATGCGGCCCGCTGGATGCTCGCCCACGGCATCACCGGTCAGTGGCAACCCGGTCAGCTCGCTGAGGGCGACTTTCGCAGGGTCATGGAGAACGGTGAGATCTGGCTCGCCGAGGCTGATGGCCGCGTGGCCGGAGCGTGGGAGCTGTGGTGGGAGGACGAGGACGCGTGGGGGCCGCAGCCGCCGGTGGCCGGGTACGTGCATCGGCTGATGGTGGACCGGAGCAACGCCCGGCCGGGGACAGGGCGGTTGTTGCTGCGTACCGCGGAGCGCCGCGTTGCCGCGGCGGGGCGCGCGTTCGTGCGTCTGGACTGTCTCGCGGGCAACGCGCGCCTCAACTCCTACTACCTGGGCGCCGGTTACCGGGTCGTCGGCCACAAGGCAGGCAAGCCGCAGCCGGGGGGCGTACCCAAGTCGTTCACTCTCATGGAGAAGATCTGCGGGCCGGTCGCGGAGGGTGAGTGACCGCGGCCGAGCGGGTACCCGCTCGCAACTCCCGGACGTACCAGTCGAACCGTGCGCGGCTCCGCCTGGATCACCGCCTCCGTCCCACCCTGGCTCGCCGCGTACTCGGACGCCAGGAGGACCGCGCGGGTGGCCAGGCCGTGACCCCTCCAGCACGGGTAGCGGCCGTACGCCACATTCACCTGACCGGGGGCTGGCTCCTCTCCCTCCAACCGCAAGTCGACCTGCCCCGCCAGTACTTCATCGGCACCCACCCGGATTCATGAGCTGCTACGCGCTGACATCCACCGGCCTGCCCGCGGTGGCCATCGCCACCGACCACGGCCGCCCCTGGAGAGCCGCGCTCAGGCCCCGTCAGCCTGCTCGCGTCGGAACCACTCCGGTGCCAGGATCGACATCACCGTCGCGTCCACCCACGTGCCTTCCCACAGCAGCGCGTCGCGCAGGACACCCTCGGTGACGAATCCCGCCTTCTCGTAGGCCCGGCGAGCCCTCGGGTTGAAGGCGTAGACCTCCAGTGAGATGCGGTGCAGGCCCAGCTTCTGGAAGCCGTGTCCGACGATCAGCCGGGTCGCCTCCGTCCCCAGGCCCCGCCCGTAGCTCCCGGGTACGAGACAGATGCGGAAGTTGCAGCTCTCGTTGTCCGGGTCCCACTCGTTGAGAACCACCTCGCCGACGACGTTCCCCGTCGTCTGCTCGACCACGGCGAGGTCCAGCCGGTCGTCCTGAGTCCCACGGGTGTCGTACCAGGTGCGTATCCGTGCCTCGTCGAGCTCGCCGTCGTCATGGCTGCCGGTCAGCCGTGAGGTCTCCGCGTCCTGGAACATCGGCATCAGCGCGGGTACGTCATCCACCGTGACCGGCCGTAGCAGGACCCGATCCCCGCTCAGCGTGGGCTTGTCGAGGAAGTCGGGGTGGGGAGCGCTACTCGCATGATCAGCCATGGCCGCATTGTGCCCGGCCACTCCGTCCGGTGTCCTCCCGTTATCGGCCCAAGCCGCCAGGTCACCGGAGACGCTGGTTACAACAGGGGCGGTTCGGGGGAGTCGGTGACCAGGCGGGTCAGCGCCTGCTCGTCCGTGTCGGTGACGGGCATGAACACCACCAGATGCTGGCCGGGGCTCTCCGCCACGTCCAACTTCGTGTAGTTCAGGTTCAGTTGCCCTGCCGTGGGGTGGCTGAAGCGCTTCGTCGTGGGCCGGAACGCCTGTACGGGGTGCTCGGACCATAGCGTGCGGAACTGGCTGCTGGTCTTGGTCAGAGTGTCGATGAGCTCCTGGGGGCGTGGGTCCTCAGGATGCTTGCCGACGGCGATCCTGAACTGGCCGAGGATGTCGCGGACTTCGCGTTGCCAGTCCACCAGCAGCGACTGCATCTGGGGGCGGGTGAACAGCAGCCAGATGCTGTTGCGCTCCTGCGGAGGAAGGTGCTCGAGGCCGCCGACGAGGGTCGCGTAGGCGCGGTTGGCGGCCAGCAGGTCCCAGTAGTCGTTGGTGACGTGCGCGGGGTTCGGGTCGAGGGACTCCACCAGCTTCCGCAGGGTCGGGCTGATGGTCCCCGACTGCGGCTGAGGCTGCTCGGCCGGTAACGCAGTCTCCGCCAGCGTGAACAGATGCCGCCGCTCGGCCGGAGTCAACTTCAGTGTCTGCGCGAGGGCTTCGAGGACCTGGCGACTGACCCGGATGTCCCGGCCCTGTTCCAGCCACGTGTACCAGGTCAGGCTCACCCCGGAGAGCTGGGCGACCTCCTCGCGCCGCAACCCCGGGGTACGGCGCCGCGACCCCGGGTTCAGGCCGAACTGCTCAGGAGAGAGCATGCCCCGCCGGGACTTGAGGAACGCCGCCAGAAGCTCACGCTGCATGCCCGCCATACAAGCACCCTCTCTCCACGCCTGTCCTGGTGGTCATTACACCAGCATGATCGCCCCTCTGTACCCCCTTCGCCGGACGCCGCATTCTCGTCCCGTGACCACAACGACCAGCACCGCGATCCCCGCCCCGGCACCGTCAACTCCCGCCTGGGACAAGCCCGTTGCCGTACTCGCCCTCGGTTCCTTCGCCATGGGAACGGACTCCTTCGTCCTGGCCGGCATCCTGCCCCAGATCGCCGACGGCCTGCACATCTCCACCGGTGCCGCCGGCCAGACCATCACCGCCTTCGCCCTCACCTACGCCCTCGCCGCACCCTTCCTCGCCGTACTGACCAGCCGACTGCCCCGCAAGCCCCTCCTCGCCGTCGCCCTCACCCTGTTCGTCCTCGCCAACCTCGCCTCCGCCGCCGCACCCAACCTCACCCTGCTGCTCACCGCCCGCGTCATCGCCGGACTCGGCGCGGCCCTCTACACCCCCAACGCCTCCGCCGCCGCGGCCACGCTCGCCGGACCCACCCACCGGGGCCGCGCACTGTCGGTGATCCTGGGCGGCCTGACCGTCGGCACCGTCTTCGGTGTCCCCGTGGGCACCTTTATCGGACAGCATCTGTCCTGGCAGGCCAGCCTCGTCTTCGTCGCCGCGGTCGGCGCGCTCGCCCTGCTCGGCGTCCTGGTCGTCCTGCCCGGACTCCCCATCGCGCCCGCGACACCCCTCACCCAGCGCTTCGCCGTCATGGCCGACCGCCGCGTCATCGCCATGGTCGCCTTCATGCTCCTGACCAGTGGCGCCGGCATCCTGATCTACACCTACACCGCCACCGTGCTCGGACAGATCGCCGACATCCACGGCACCCGACTCGCCGCCGCCCTGCTCGCCTGGGGCATCGGCGGTGTCTTCGGCTCCTTCGGCAGCGGCTGGCTCACCGACCGCCTGGGCGCCGAGCGCACCCTCACCCTCGCCATCGCCCTGCTGATCGCCACCCTCGCGGCGCTGACGATCAGCACCTCGTTCGTCGCCGTGCTGATCGTCATGGTCCTCAACGGCGCCGCGGGCTGGGCCGCCTCGACCCCCAACAACCACCGGCTCACCGAGCTGGCACCGACGCTGCCCAGCGTCGTCATCTCCTTCAACTCCTCCGGCATCTACCTGGGCCAGGCCCTCGGCGCGGCCCTCGGCGGCATCCTGCTCGACGACGGCGTCACCGCCCGTGTCCTGTGCCTGACCGGTGCGGGCATCGCACTCCTGGCCGCCGTCGTCCACCTGCTGATCCCGCGCCCGACCCCGAAGTACTGAACGAAGCGAAGAGGCACGCACATGCGGGCCCCACCACCGCGCACCCGTACCTCCACCTGCACACCTCACCCGTACCCCCACCCGCACCCCACACCCGTACCGCACCCGCGCAGAACACCACTCACCGAAGGGCCGACAGATGACCGACCTCAGCGACCGCACCATCTTCCTCACCGGAGCCACCGACGGCCTCGGCCGCGCCGTCGCCGAAGAACTCGCCTTCCGCGGCGCCACCCTGATCCTGCACGGCCGCAGCAGAGCCAAAGGCGACCAGCTTCTGGCCGAGCTGTGCGCCTCCACCGGCAACCGCAACCTCAGCTACGAGACGGCCGACTTCTCCTGCCTGAAGGAGATCCAGAACCTCGCCACCCGCCTGCCGGCACACGGCCGGCTGGACACCCTGGTCAACAACGCCGGTATGGGCGTCGAACTGCAACGCCGCGAGAGCCAGGAGGGCCACGAGCTGACCTTCCAGGTCGACTACCTCGCCTGCTACATCCTCAGCGCCCGTCTGGCCCCGATCCTGGCCCGCAACGCCCCCGCCCGCATCATCAACGTCACCTCGGCAGGACAGGCCGCCATCGACTTCGACGACATCATGCTGCGGCAGCGCTGGAGCGGCGAACAGGCCTACTGCCAGGCCAAACTCGCCCAGATCATGTTCACCTTCGACCTGGCGGCCACCTTGGAGAACGACGGCGTGACCGTCAACGCCCTCCACCCGGCCTCGTACATGCCCACCAAGATCGTCACCCCTCTCTACACACCGCAGAGCAGCGTCGCCGAAGGCGTCGAGAACCTCCTGCGTCTCATCGAGGACCCCCGGTACGCGCACCGCACCGGCCGCTACCTCAACCGCGCCGACGAGACACGCGCCCACTACCAGGCGTACGACGAAGAAGCCCGCCTCGCCCTGCGGTCCACCAGTGCCGCCCTCACGGGCACGCCCTTCCCTCGTACCGCACCGGCCTGTTGATCACGGCGCCAAGTCGAGGAACTCCCAACGGGCTTGGGGCTGTGTACCCGTGAGCCATTTCCCGCAGTTCTGCAGAACCATCGGACTGGAGGTGACGTGTTGCGTACCTGTGCCGAGATCACGCAGGAACCGGTCGATCGGCCCGCGCCGGATCGCCGTCGTCCCCGCCCATCGATGCACCGTCTGCCCCACGTCGTACGCGGTCCGCGTAGCGTGGTTGAGCACCAGCCTGAGCAGTGTGTCCTGTTCGGTGCTCGGCAACTCGCCCGCGTCCAGGGTGCGTTCGATGTCCTGCCATACCTCCGTGGCCCACGCCCGCGCGGCCCGCAGCCTGGCTTCGGCGGTCGCGTACTCCGTGTGGAACTGCGCGGTGTCGACGACCGCGTTGCGCGTCCCGGTCTTGGCCGCGGCGACCGACTTCAGCTCGTCGAGCAGGCGCCGTCCGACGCCGAACGCCCAGCCGGTGTGTCCGATCGCGGACATGTTGACCAAGCCGAGGCGGTAGATCGCGCCTCCGTGGGCGGGAGTTGTCGTCGTGGCGAGATACGTGTGCGTCGCCGGTACGTACACATCGGCGCAGTGGTAGTCGATACTGTGCGTCGCGCGCAGCCCGAGCACATCCCAGTTGTCGACGAGTTCCACCTGCGACTTCGGCATCGCCAGCACCCGCAACTCCCCGGTGCCCTCGACCTGGATCGCACTGTGGATGTGCGTGGCGTGCGCCACTCCGGAGGCGAACTGCCAACTGCCGCTGACCAGATAGCCGTTGCCCACCGGGACGGCGTGGCCCGGCCGGGTGCCGTGCCCTGCCAGCAACGCGTGGTTCCCACCGGCGGGGTCGGGGAACAGGTCGGCCGCCGCGACGGCACCGAGATAGGCAGCGGTGGTACCGGTGACCATCTGCAGCGCCATCATCGTCCAACCGGCCGCCGCATCGTGATAGCTGACCCGCTCGATCGTCTCGATCAGTTGGCGCGGGGAGAACTCGTAGCCACCGAGGTCCTCGGGCAGTCCGGCCCGGACGATCCCGGTGTTCAGCAACGCCCGCGCGATGTCCTCGGTGAGTCTGCCGAGTTCCTCGGCCGCGTCCGCGTTCGCCTCAAGTGCCCCGCCGAGCGCGTCGATTCGTTCGAGCATCGCGGGACATTCCGGGCTGACATGTAATCCGGCCGAGTCCGCCATGGACGGTCGCTCCTCGCTGTCGGTGCCGAGCCAGCGTCACTGTAGCGAGAAGTCGTACGCTTCCCCACCCCCGCACAGCCGACCGGCGTGATTCCGGCCGAGGCCGCGCAGCGGACACGACATCGACCCCGTGCAGGCCGCGCCCCCCGGACACCCAGGGCGCACGGTCCGCGTGCGCCGCGTACCGCGTCGTCGCACTCTGTACGCATGACCTGTCGGTGCGGCGCGACGGAAGGTGATCCATGAAGCTCGCAGTCATCGGTGGAACGGGCCTGATCGGGGCGCGGGTCGTGAAGGTGCTGACCTCGGCCGGGCACGAGGCGGCGCCGCACTCGCACTCCACGGGCGTCGACGTGCTCACGGGGAAGGGCCTGGCGGAGGCGGTGGCCGGTGCCGATGTCGTCGTCAACCTGACGAATTCGCCGACCTTCGACGACGCCTCACCGGCGTTCTTCCGGACCTCGATGGACCACCTCCTGGCCGCCGCGCAGAAGATCGGGGTGGGCCATGTCGTCATCCTCTCGATCGTCGGCGCGGACCAGGTGCCCGGCCTCGACTACTACCGGGCCAAGGTCCTGCAGGAAGACATCCTCAAGGCCGGACCGATCCCCTACTCGATCGTCCGCGCCACCCAGTTCATGGAGTTCATGGACGCGGTCCTGTCCTGGACCACGGAGGGCGACACCGTCCATCTGCCCACCACTCCGCTCCAGCCGATCGCCGCCCAGGACGTCTCCGACGCCGTCGCCGAAGTCGCGGTCGGCGACCCCTTGAACGGCACCCTCGACATCGCCGGGCCCGACGTCTTCCCCCTCGACGAACTCGGCCGGATCACCCTCGCTGCCCGCCCCGACGGACGTACGGTCGTCACCGACGACACCGCCGGGATGTTCGCGGCCGTTCACGGCGATGCCCTGATCGCCAAGGGCGGCGCCCGTATCGCCCCCACCCACTACCGCGACTGGCTCTCCTGAACCGGCACCCGGAACCCGCTTCCGGGCGCGGCGGTCACCGTGACCACCGCGCCCTTGCAAGCCGCTCATCCGGTCCGCAGCCGGTGCACCCCTCCCATCTCGGTGCCGGCGTAGAGCCAGTCACCGTCCGGGCTGATGGTCATCGAGATCACGTCCAGGTTCTGCAGACCACCGGAGACATTGGTCCAACTGCGTCCGCCGTCGGTGCTGCGCAGCACCCCACGACCGCCCTTGATCAGGTCGTTCGCGGTGAACGACGAGGTACCGGCGTAGATCGTGTCCGGGTTCTTCGGGGAGAGGACGATCTCCGAGACACGCAGGGGCAGTGGCCCGGTGTCCGCGGTGCGGAAGTGCGCGCCGCCGTCGTCACTCACCCGGAGTGCGGAGCCGCCGATCACCAGGCGTTCGCCGTCCTTGGAGAGGGTGATCGCGGTGACCGCGCCGTCGGCGACCTTGGTGACCGTGGTACCGAAGTCGTCCGAGCGGTACAGCCCGTCCGCCGCGCCCAGCCACAGCCGGTCGGGGTCGCGGGGGTCGGTGGCGACCGCCCGGAACAGCCGGTCCTGGTAGAGCTTCTTCCAGGTCGCGCCGCCGTCCAGCGTCCGGTAGACACCAGGACCGGCGAGGCTCGAGAAGGTGACGGCCACCCGGTCGTCGTCGACCGGACCCACCGCCAGGTTCAGCGGCGTCTCGTTGGTCCGGCCGCGCTCCTGCCAGGTCTTCCCCGCATCGTCGCTGCGAGAGACGTAGAAGCTGGACAGGGCATCCTTACGGATCTTCCAGACCGTGTCCGGATGCTGGGGCGAGACGGCGATCTGGCCGATCTTCCGCCCGAAGTACGCCTCCGATCCGCTCAGTCCCCACTCGGCGGTGCGCGGGGTGACCGGCCCGGTCGGCAGGGTGGTGCGGTAGATCTCGGAGTCGGTACCGGCCAGCAGTTCGGGCCCGTCGGCCGCGTTCAGGACTGCCAGGTCGTAGGCGCTGACCCCCTGGACCCCCACGCGCCGCGGGTCGCTGCCGTCCTTGCCGGTGGTGAACATCCCGGCCCCTGGCGCGGACCACAGCAGGGAGCCGCCGGTCCAGGGCGAGAGGTCGGACATCACCGAACCGCTGATGGGCTTGTTCACCACCGACCAGGACGCGCCATGGTCCCGGCTGAGGTGCTGCCGGGCCCCGACCGTGAAGACGGCGAGGGTGCCCTTGGCCAAGGTGATCGACTGGATCCCGCCGTCCTCGACCCGGTGCAGTTCCTCCCAACGTCCGCCGCCGTCCCGGGAGCCCACGACCTGGCGGTCGGTGATCACGGCGACCAGGTCCGCGTCGGCGGTCAGACCACGCAGGCGTTCCTCGGCGGGCGCGTCGTACACGCGTTCCGCCGCCGGTGCCTCGCGGGCGTCCAGCACGCCGGGCAGCTTCCACACCGAGGCAGGACCGCCCAGGTAGAGCGCGTCACCGCCGATCGCGGCGTCCAGGACCTCCGCACCGAGCGGGTTCGGCCGCTCGGTCCAGGTGTCGCCGTCGTCGTGGCTGAGGAGCACCGCGTCCGCGGTGACCAGCGCGAGGACACGGGACTCGGGATCGCCGACCAGGGCGTAGAGGTGGGTGTCGGGGACGTCCAGGCGCTGCCAGGTCTGTCCGCTGTCGCGGCTGCGGAGGAGCTGCCCCTGGTAGGTGAAGTCGAGCACGCTGTTCATGCCGCCCCCGCCGCCGGTCTGCGCGTTGACGGCGTACCAGAGGGTGTCCGGATGCCGGGCGTCGGTCAGCGCGGAGCCGGTGCCGTTCGCCACCGGCAGCCGGGAGAGCTGCCGCCAGGTCGCTCCGGCGTCGTCGGTCATCCAGGGGGCCCGGTTGACGTACTGCGTCAGGACCGCGGTGGACGGCTGGGCCTCCGTGGTGGCGATGTCGCCGGCGGCGCCGTTGGGCCCGATGGGCTCCCACCGTCGGCCGCCGGGCCGGTTGTCCTCCGGCAGCACCTCGAAGGCGGAACCACCGCGCAGCCGCTCGCCGCTCGCGGTGTCGGCGCGCACCGAGACGGTGTACGTGCCCGCGCGGTCGCCGTCGAGCCGTGCCCGGTACCAGGTGCCGTGGTCGTGCTCGGCCACGATGTCGACCGGGCGGCCCCGCGGGGGAGTCACGGTCACGGTCGGGGGAGCGGCGAGCGCGGTGGGGCTGAAGACGAACGCGGTGGAACGACCATCACTGGGATCCGGTGAGGTCTGCACCACCAGCGGCCGGACCGCCAGCAGGTAGGGCACCCGCAGGTTCGGCTCGCCGGTCCGCTCCGGGTCGGCGACCAGCCAGCCCGCGAGGTCACGGTCGGCGCTCGTGCCGACGTCGTCGGACACCCGTACGGTGACGGACCGGGTGCCCCCGGCCGGGATGGTCACCCGGGCCGGGCCGACGTGGGCGTCGCCCGCGTCCTTCCCGGCCGCCCGGGTGCTCAGCCGCAGCGTCGTCGACCGGTCGGAGGTGTTGTGCAGGGTGACCTTGCCACTGCGGCCGACCCGGTCCCGTGAGAGGTCCGCGAGACCCAGGGAGAGCGAGGTCGGGGAGGCGGTGACGGTGGCGTCGGCCGCGTCCGCGACGTCCAGCCGACCGGCGCCCTGCGCGGTCGTCGGGGCGTCCTCGACCGGAGTGGCCGAGCCGATCAGCCGCGCACGGATCTCCTCCGCCGAGGCGTCGGGCTCCAGTTGACGCAGCAGGGCGGCGGAGGCGGCGACGTGCGGGGCCGCCATACTGGTGCCGGAGAGCCGGTAACTCCCGGGCTCCCACTGCTCCTTGGGCCAGGTGGAGCGGATCTCCACTCCGGGCGCCACCAGGTCGGGCTCCAACTGGAAGTCGGGTCCGGGGCCGCGCGAGCTGAACGAGGCGATCTGGTCGGTCACATCCTGGCCGGAGAGGGATATCTCCACCTTCCCCTTGGCCAGGGCCGTGCTCAGCTCGGGCCACTGCGTCTCGGCCAGGCCCAGGACCATGATCTTGTCCATGCGGAAGCTGTCCCCGGACTGCCGGGCGCCCACGTCGACTTGTACGGTGCCGGGGGTGGCCGTGCCCGCCTGGGTGCGCTGGGGGGCCAGGACCGGGCCGCCGCCGGACTCGGCGTACCCGAGCAGGGCGATCGCGCCGCGCTCCTCCGCCAGCCGCGCCTGCTCCAGCAAGAGCGACGACACGTACGAGAGTCTCTGCGGCAGGACCGCGCGATAGGCGACGACCTTGCCCGTCACATCTCCGACCCGGTCGTAGTCCTCCTCGGTCCCGTCACCGACGTCGACCAACTCGCCGGTCACCGGCTTCCGCGGCGGGTTGGCCGAGTACGGCGCGCGGTAGGTCTGGAGCAACTCCCGGCGCGGGGTGACCATATGGGCGGTGGGCAGGGTGAGCCCGCTGGTGGAGGCGCCGACCGAGAGGACACCGTCGGCGAGGGCCGGGGTGCTCACGGTGCCTACGCCGGGGCCGGTGTTCCCGGCCGCCGCGACGACCACAACACCCAGCTTGGTGGCGGCGGTTGCGGCCAGGCCCAGGGGATCGGTGCCGTCGCCCGGACCGCCCAGGCTCAGGTTGACCACGTCGGCGCGGTGCGGGTTCGCCGGGTCCACCGCGGCCTCCAGACCGGCGATGATGTCCGAGGTGTAGCCGGCACCGTCGGCGTCCAGCACCTTGTACGCGGTGAGTTGCGCCTCGGGGGCGACACCGAGCACCCCATCCGGCCGCTGACCGTCGGCCGCGATGATGCCCGCGACATGCGTGCCGTGGCCGTTGTCGTCCGTCGGATCGTCGTCGTTGTTGACGAAGTCGTGCCCACCGACCACCTTGTGGTCCGGGCCGGAGCCGCCCCCCAGGTCGGGGTGGCTGTAGTCGATGCCGGTGTCGATCACGGCGATGGTGGTGCCCGCGCCGCGGGCCTTGGTACCGCCGGGGTCCTTGCGCTCCCAGACCTTCGAGGCGCCGATCAGGTCGACGCTGGTGTCGGTGCTGGCCCGCATCCGGGTGTCGTCAAGTACCGCGGAGACGCCGGGCAGTTCGGCCAGCCGCTGCCGGTCGTCCGGGGACACGGTGAGAGCCATGCCGTTGACCAGCCCGGTCAGCTTGGTCCGGGGAGTGGCCTTGATCCCGGCGTCGTGCACAGCGGTGAGGAACCGGGCCTGGGCGGTGCGCAGTTCGGCACGCCGTTCCCGTACCTCGCGCACCGCGGAGGCGGAGACCTCGCCGCGGGTGTCGATCCGCGCCTGGTCCACCGACTGGAGGGCGGGGCCGCCGTCGAGTCGTACCAGGACCCGCTCGGCGGCGCTTGCGGAGGTGGCGGCTGCTCGTGGGCTGCCTTGAACGGCAAGCCCGCTCAGGGCCACGGCAAAGGCCGTGGCCAGCACGGCAGTTCGTCTTCGTGAGAGGCGCATCGTCCAGTCGTAGCGAGCCACCGGTGTGATCGGCAACGCCGGGCCAAGTCCCCTTGCGGCCATTGGCACTCATAGGCCACGATCACGTTCCACAACGCGAGGGACCTGACGGTGGGTTGGTCGCCCACGGGCTGAACCGACCTCCATCACAGCGGACTTCGAGCACGGTCGTAGCAGTGTCCGGGAGGGTGACATGGAAGAACCCGACGACAGCGGCAGCCTGAAGGCTGTCGGAGTGCCCCGGTTCGACGAGCGTGTGTACCGGACGCTGCTCGGTCATCGTGACGCGACCCCCGCCGAGTTGGGCAGAGAGTTGGGCTTGCCCGCGGACCGGGTGGACCGCGCGCTCACCCGGCTGCGGCTCCAGGGACTGGTGAGCCGGTTGTCCGGACGGCGACGGCGCTACACCGCCATCGAGCCTGACGCGGCGGTGGAGGCGTTGGTACGTCATCGCACCACGCAGTTGGAAGCGGTGCGCACCACCGCGGTGGAACTGTCGTCGCTGTTCCACTCGGTCCAACGCGGGGACGGCCGGGGCGGCGCCGTGGAACTGCTGGAGGGACCCCAGTCGTTGGGCCGCTGGTTCGTCCGGCTCCAGCACCAGGTCCACGAGGAGATGCTGGTACTGGACCGGCCGCCGTACGTGCTGGCGCAGAGCAACCCGGTCGAGCCGGCCAGCCTGGCGGGCGGGGTGCGGTGGCGGGGGATCTACACCCCGGAAGCGCTGGAGGTTCCTGGCGCGATGGAGGAGGTCGAGAGGCTGGCGGGGTTCGGCGAGGAGAGCAGGGTGCTGCCGAACCTCCCGATGAAGCTGGCGATCGCCGACCGCCAGATGGCGCTGCTGCCGCTCAGCCTGGACCTGGACACCTCCCGCGCCCTGCTCGTCCGGGAGTCGACCCTGCTGAACGCGCTGATCGACCTCTTCGAGTGCTACTGGGAACGGGCGCTGCCTCTCATACCCGGCGGGCAGCCCGCGACCGGTGGGCCCCACACGGCGGACGGCCCGGATGCCGACGACCCGGCGGCCGCTGACGGCCCGGACGAGGCGGACCGCGTCCTGGTCGCGCTCCTGGCCAGCGGAATGACCGACGCCGCGATCGCCCGCCGTCTGGGTCTGTCCACCCGCACCATGCGCCGCCGCACCCGCAGGCTGTTCGACGAACTGTCCGCGAGCAACCGCTTCCAGGCGGGAATCCAGGCGGCCCGCCGGGGTTGGCTGTAGGTCAACGCCGTGCGGCGCTACGACGTCCGGGCGCGAGTCCGGGACGATTCCGCATCAACGAGAAACGTCCTGGGCCGGTCGTCGTTGCACGGCGTCGGCGATGACCGCCGTCACGAGCTTGTTGACGGCTGACGTGGTGGGCGGGCCGGGGGCGCGGTCCGTGAAGAGGAGATGCCCGCCACCGACCAGGGAGAGGGTGAGTGAGTCGATGTCGGCGTCGGCCGCGATGCGGCCCCGTTCACGCTCGTCGGAGAGATACGCGGAGACCGCGGTCGTGGCCTGGGCGAGGATCGCGATGCCCCCTCCGGGTGTGGCTTGCCGCAGCCGTGCGCGCAGTTCGTCCCGGAACGTGATGAGCGGGATGATGGCCACCGGAATCGGTCCGAACAGGGTGGTCAGCGCGGTGGTGAGGTTGTCGGCCACCGTGCCGGTGCCGGCGGACTCGCGCAGCGCACTCGCCTGCGTCTCGAGCTGTGCGGCCCGGTCGAGCACGAGGGCGGTGAGGAAGGCGTCGAAGTCGGCGAAGTGCCGATGCAGGACGCCTTTGGCGCAGCCCGCCTCGTCGGTGACGGCCCGGCTGGTCAGTCCGTTCGGCCCGTCCCGCAGAAGCACGCGTTCGGCGGCGTCGAACAGTTGCTGCCGCGCGTCTCGAAGGTGTACCCCGGTCGGCACTCGCAGATCCTCTCGTACGGTCGGCTCGTCGGCGCCCGTTGCCTAGTGGGCATGCGCCCACTAGGGTGGGCGCATGCCCATTTTACCGCGAGAACAACAGCAACTGCCCCCGACTGAGCCGCATTTGGCCCGGCGGACGGCGGAATCGTTCGGCGTGGATGCCCGACGCTACGACCAGGCCCGGCCCGGCTACCCCGACGCACTGGTGGCGCGGATCGTCGCGGGGAGCCCCGGCCCTGACGTGCTCGATGTCGGCTGTGGCACCGGCATCGCGGCCCGCCAGTTCCAGGCCGCCGGGTGCACCGTGCTCGGCGTCGAGCCCGACGCGCGGATGGCCGACTTCGCGCGAGCTCGTGGCTTGGAAGTCGAGGTGGCGGCCTTCGAAGCCTGGCGGTCGGCCGACCGGACGTTCGACGCGGTCATCGCCGCGCAGTCGTGGCACTGGGTGGATCCGGTCGCGGGCACCGCGAAGGCGGCGCGTCTGCTGCGTCCGGGGGGACGGCTGGCGATCTTCGGGCACGTCTACGAGCCTCCCATCGAGGTGGCCGAACCGTTCGCCGCTGCCCTCCGGCGGGCGGCACCCGACTCCCCGCTCAGCAGCCAACCGCCCCGACGCCCGCTCGACCTCTACCAGGCGGCCTACGCGAAGTTCGGCGACAAGATCCGGGAGACCGAACAGTTCAAG
Source organism: Streptomyces macrolidinus (assembly GCF_023887685.1). Taxonomy (GTDB): domain Bacteria; phylum Actinomycetota; class Actinomycetes; order Streptomycetales; family Streptomycetaceae; genus Streptomyces; species Streptomyces macrolidinus. The sequence continues at coordinate 96,018 of NZ_JAMWMR010000024.1, forward strand.
GAACCCGAACAGTGGCGATTCGACTGGGAGCGGTCCTATACGCGCGACCAATGGCTGGAGTTGCTCCCCACCACCGGAGGCCTCACCCGACTCCATCCCGATCAACAGACCGAGATACTGGACGCGGTGGGACGCGCCATCGACTCCCTGGGCGGGCGCTTCACGATGAGCTACACCACCTTGGCCGCGACGGCCGTACGTACCGGCGTCTCCTGAGTCCGTCCCTCAAGTCGCCGACGCAGGAACCCGCGCAGCCGTCCGACGCCCTGCCGGACGTCGGGCGATGCGGATGCGTTCAGGCGGGATGTCACCGTTGGCGGTCCTGGAGCTGCCGACGGGCGGTCGACCAGACGATCTCGAACTCATCGGCCGACAACCGCTCCGGGTCGTGCCCCTCCCACTCGGAGACGGGCGGTTCGGCGGTCAGGCCGTGGACACGCTCGTACGCGGCCGACTGCCCGCCCCTCCGGGCTTCTTGCCACTCGGCACGCGAGGCAGCGGCCAGGGCCTTGTCTCCGGGGCACTGAAGCTCGACCTGCCGGAGTACGTATCCATCGCCGTCGAGCTCGAAGTAGAACCAGACGGATTCCTCGTCCCAGAAGCAGCGAATCCAGCGCGTCACGGGTTCACGGCGTCGAAGGGCTCGTCGCGCCAGCGCCAGCCGGCGGTGCCGTCGTCATGGATGTGCAGCATGAACTCGGCGACCGGGCTGCCGTCGGGGAACGTCATGGTGAGCGCACTGCGGATCTGGGTATAGCAGGCGTCGGCCTGTTCCCAGTCCTCGTCATCAACGGCCCGCTCTTGCTCAGCGAAGAGGGGGCGGAACTCTTCGAAGCCATGGAGTGCCTCGACTTCGGCGTGGGTCCAGGGCATGTCCGCGCCGGTCACGGTCAGCTCGGCGATCTCCCGGTCGCCGTGGTGGAGCCTCCAGGTACGGCCGGTGGTCAGGTCCGGATCGGTCATGTCCCCATGATGGCGATCACCACTGACAGTCGGGGAACGAGGCCATGGCCCCGTACGCACCCGGCAGGCGGTAGATCGTGCACGGTACGGGCTCGATACGATCTCGCGGTGACCACTTCCAGCGCCCGCACCACAGTCTTCGACATCGACGGCACGCTCTGCTTCGACGGTAAGACGATCGACAGCCGGATCATCGCCGCCATCGAGACCTGCGAACGTGCCGGTCACCAGTTGGTCTTCGCCTCCGCCCGGCCGGTCCGCGACCTGCTGCCCGTTCTCGACGGGGCCTTCCCCACCGCCACGTTGATCGGCGGGAACGGAAGCCTCGTCTCCGTCGACGGCCAGGTGCGGGCGCGGGCCGCGTTCGAGGCGGGTGACCTCGGCAAGCTGCTGGTCGAGGCCGATCGGTTCCGGGCGGGCTACCTCGCCGACGGCCCTTGGGACTACGCCTACACCGGGCCGGCCGACCACCCGATCCTCGACCGCGTCGACCAAGGTTGCCTCGCCCGCCAGGTCGACCTCGCCGACCTCCCGGCCGTCGTGAAGTTCCTCGTGGTCGACGCGACCGACATGGCCGCCCTCGCCGAGGCGGGCCGCGTGCTCGGGATGACCGTCAACCACCACCTCGACGAGGCGATCATCGACTTCGCTCCGGGCACCACGAACAAGTGGGAGGCCCTGACCTCCCTGGGCATCGACCAGTACAACGCCTTCGGCAACGACATCAACGACCTCGACCTGCTGCGCAACGCGCGGCACTCGGTCCGCGTCGGCACCCACCCCGGCCTGGACACCATCGCCCGTGTCACCGTCGCCCCCGACCCGAGCGCCGTCGCCGCCGAGATCTCCAGGCTCGCCGCAGCGACAGCCTCGGCCTGAGACTCCTGTCTCCGGTCGGTCGCGAATCCACAGGAAGACGGTTGCGAGGGGGAGCAATGAAGTGGCGTGCATTACGAGCGGTGGCCATGGTGGGCCTGTCAGGGCTGCTCGTCACGGGCTGCAGCGATTCCGAAGGTGCGCATCGCGCAGACCGGACCTCGGCCTCCCCTTCGCCGTCGAGCGAGCCGGTCTCAGCGAGGGCGCAGGCCGCCGAGAGTGTGAAGCTCACCCTTGAGGAGCGGATCTCGGCGGATGAACAGCGGTTCGGTTCGGGTGCGAACTCTCCCTGCTCGCCGTCGTCGCCTCAGATGCTCACCGCGAAGTGCAAGGCGGCAGCCGATGCCACATCCGACGCTGCGGGCCTCGCCTTGAGCGAGATCGATGGGCGCCAAGGATTCGCGACGCTCGACTCCGCTGCCCGCAAGATCCAAGCTGCTGTGCGTACCTACGAAACCCTGGGATGCGCCCAGGGGCCGACCCGAGCGGACACACGCGAGGCATGTCTGGATCCGGCTGCTGTGATCGCACAGGGGTTTGCGGACTTGCGGAGCGGGGCCAACTTGGGTCTTGCTGGTAAGTAGCTCTGAAAAGAGGGCTGTTGACCGCCAGGTCGGCGGCGGTGACGCCCGCGGCGACCGCACACCGCATCCGTGCCCCACGCCCAGTCGGCCATGCGCGGCGACCCGGTGCAACGCGCGCTCCGGCCGTCGCCGTCAGGTGATGTGGATCACGGACAGAGCGTCGATGGCATGTGTACCGTCCACCGGGGCAGTCGGGCCCCGTGGCGCGTCGAAGGCAGGGGCGGGGGAGTGGGGCAGAGAGCCTACGGGCAGGTCATGCGAGCCATCGCCTGCGCGCTGATGGCGTGGCAGGTCTGGCTGGTGTGGCACATCGCCAGTCACGAGGCGTCCACCGTCCGCTGGACCTGCGAGGCGGCCGAAGGCTGCGCCAGCGATCAGTTCGCTGCCGGGGCCTCCTTCGTCGGAGCGGTCTGCGCCATCGTCCTCGGCCTGCTCTCCGCACGGTTCCTGCACCGTGCCACGCCCGGCGCGGTGGTCGCGCTCTGCGCCGTCGCCTGCGCTGCCGGCTGGTACGACGCGGTCGCGGACGGCCAGGTCGGGTACGACACCGTCACCGACTTCCCCCTCTTCTTCCCGATCGGCCGGTTCTCCGTCTCGGGGTGGCTCACCTTCCTCTGGTCCGTCGCGGCGACGGGCTGCCTCGCCGCGTGCTGGGGCGCGGCCGTGAGCCTGCGCCGCACCGCCGGGCTGCGCAGGCTCTCCCGCCGTTACGCCACGGCGGACGCGGTGCTGGAGGGCTGGCGGCCGGTGGGCCGCAAGCACGGCGAAGTCACGGTGGTCTTCGAGGACTTGACCGGGGTACGCCACGAGGTACCCGCCGTCGTGGAACGTGTCGCCCTCCGGCGTGACGTCCTCGCCGTGTACGACACCGACCGCCCCGACGATCCCGTACGCACCCGGGTCGCCGTACCCCGCCGAAAGCTGCTGCGCCTCTCATGAACCGAAACCGCCCCATGGCCGCCGCCCGCAGGTTCTTCGGCAGCCCTGTCAGCCTGCTGTCCACCGCCGTCGCGGGACTCGCGTTCGCCGCGCTGGTCCAGGGCGCCACGCACGGCCCCCGCCGGCTGCTGCTGACGGGGTTGCCCGCGACGGCCCTGGCGCTGGCGGTGTTCGGCAAGGCGGGCGAGCCGTCCCGGTCGGACCTCATGGTCCCCGCGCTGCGCTCCGGCGGACCCCGCGCCTTCGCGCCCGCCGTGGTCCACTCCGTGAAGTCCGTGCACAAGGAGACCGGTCGGCCCGCCATCGACGGACGGGCGCCGGGCTCGGCGTTCGCCTTCGACCTGACCGTGGTGCCGGACGGCCGTCCCGCATACCGGATCCAGGTCCGTCACCCGCTCGATGTGCAGGGGCTGCTGCACCGGTCGAGGGCCGTCGTCGAGTACGACCCCGAGCACCCCTGGCGGGTCGTGATCCCCGACAACCCGCCGCGCGAGTGGCTGGCACGCGCGAGCAGCCTCACCCCGCCCGCCGAGGTGAAGCAGTACGCCACCGGGGTACCGGCCGGCCTGAAGACCCTCGTGGCGAGCGTGGTCTTCGCGGCCGTCCTGTTGGCGCTCGTGCGACTGCTGGGCTGAACCCGCCGTCGAGGCCCCACTGCGATGATTCCCCTGTGGACGGCCGTGCCTGCCCTGGCCTGCGGCAACGCCTTCATCCTCAAGCCGTCGGAGCGTGCCCGGTCGGTTCCGCTGCGGTTCGCCGAACTCTTCCTGGAGGCCGGTCTGCCACCCGGCATCCTGAACGTCGTCAACGGCGCCCGCGAAGCCTTGGACGTCCTTCTCGAAGCCCCTCGCGTGGCGGCCCTCGGCTTCGTCGGCTCCACCCCCGTCGCCGCGCACGTCTACGCCACCGCCGCCGCCCACGGCAAGCGCGCCCAGTGCTTCGGCGGTGCCAAGAACCACATGAACGTGATGCCGGATGCCGATCTCGATCAGTCCCTCGGCGGCGCCCGCAGCGCGCTCGACCGCAGCCTGGCCCATCTCGCCGACCGCGAGCGTTCGGTCAACGCCCTCTCGACGCACAGGCGTTGCGCTTCCCTCTCGCCGACACGGCCACCGAACTCGCCGCCTCCCGCGCCCTGTTCCAGCAGGCCGCCCAGGCCCTCGACCGGGGTGATCCGCAGGCGCCGTACCTGTGCGCGGTGGCGAAGCGGTTCGCCACCGACACCGGGTACGCGGTGGTGGACCGCCGCGCTCCAACTGCACGGCGGCTATGGATACTTGAGCGAGTACGGCATCGAGAAGGTCGTCCGCGGCCTGCGGGTGCACCGGATCCTGGAAGGAACCAACGAGATCATGCGCGTCATCGTGGCCCGTGGACTGACGGAGGCGTTCGGATGAGTGACGTCCTGTTCCACACAAGCGGCCACGCCGCCCACATCACCCTCCACCGCCCCAGGGCCCTGAACGCGCTCACCCACGAGATGGTGCTCCGCATCGACGAGGCACTCACCGAGTGGGAGCACGACCCGGCCGTCGCCACCGTCGTCCTCACCGGCGCGGGGGAACGCGGCCTGTGCGCCGGTGGCGACATCCGCGCCATCCACGACGATGCCCGGGACGGCGACGGCAGTGCCTCGGCCGCCTTCTGGCGCGACGAGTACCACCTCAACGCCCGTATCGCCCGCTATCCGAAGCCGTACGTCGCCCTCATGGACGGCATCGTCATGGGCGGCGGAGTCGGTGTCTCCGCACACGGCAGCGTCCGGATCGTCACCGAGCGGTCCCGTATCGCGATGCCCGAGACCGGTATCGGCTTCGTCCCCGATGTCGGCGGCACCTACCTGCTCGCCCTCGCCCCCGGCGAGCTGGGCACCCACCTCGCCCTGACAGGCGCGTCGATCGGCGCCTCGGACGCCCTGCTGTGCGGGCTCGCCGACCACCACATGCCCTCGGCCTCGCTGCGGCCCTTCGTCGACGACCTCGCCGAACTGCCCGTACGCGAGGCTCTCGCGCGCCATGTCCAGGACCCACCGGCGGGAGAGCAGGCCGGTCGGAGGGAGTGGATCGACACCTGCTTCGCCGCCGACACCGTGGAGGAGATCGTCCAGCGCCTCCTCGACCAGGGCGACCTGGCCGCCAAGGAGACCGCCGAGACCCTGCTCACCAGGTCCCCGACGGCCCTCAAGGTCACCCTGGCGGCCATGCGCCGGGCCCGCCGAATCGGCCTCCTGGAGCGGGTCCTCGACCAGGAGTACCGCGTCTCCTGCGCGATGCTGACCACCCCGGACCTGGTGGAGGGCATCCGCGCCCAGGTCATCGACAAGGACCGCAACCCCGCCTGGTCACCCGCGACGCTCGCCGAGGTCACCGACGCGGACGTCCAGCGCTTCTTCGCGCCCCTCGGCGAGCGCGAACTCGGCCTCGCCGACGGATCCGACACCACCGAGGAGGCGGCCTGGTGAGCCGGACCGTCGCGTTCATCGGACTCGGACACACGGGCGGCCCGATGGCCACCAACCTCAGCAAGGCCGGTCACCGGATGCTCGGCCACGACCTCGTCCCCGCGGCCGTGGGCGAGTTCGCCGAGGCACGCCCGCTGCTGGAGGACATGGGCAAGAAGGCCGTGCACTGCGGGGGATCGGGCGCCGGGCAGGCCGCCAAGTGGCCGCGCTGCACGCGGCCCTGCGCCACGCCATGATCAGCCGCAGGGGCATCCACCCGAACCCGGACTACCCGGCCGGGCTCGCCTACCACCTCATGGGCTTCGACAGCGGGCGGTACCGGGCGCGGCGTAGCCTGCCGATCTCGACTGCCAGGGGCACCAGATGCGGGGGCCCCGTCGGTAGGGTGCTGGTGGGAAGGTCGTGCCGGGGCCGGGTGACCGGCCCGCGGTCGGGAGGGGAACATACGATGCTGAGCAATCCGTCGCTGCGCGGTCCCGCGATCAGTCTGATGAAGCTGAGCGAGGACGCTCCCGGTCTGGTGGAGCACTACGAGTCGGCTGCGGTGAGTCTGCGCAAGCAGGAGTTGGGCGGTCGGCGCGCGGCGGTCTACCTGGTGCTGGACCGCTCGGGCTCGATGCGGCCGTACTACAAGGACGGCACCATGCAGCACTTCGCGGAGCAAGTGCTCGCGCTCTCCGCGCACTTGGACGACGACGGCGTCGTGCCCACGACCTTCTTCTCGACGGACGTCGACGGTACCGCCGACCTGAGCCTGGCCAACTATGCCGGTCGGATCGAGGAGTTGCATCAGAGCCTGGGACACATGGGCCGCACCAACTATCACTGGGCGATGGACGCGGTGATCGACCACTACCTCACCTCGGAGAACAGCGCCCCGGCCCTGGTCGTGTTCCAGACCGACGGCGGACCCACCAGCCGTCTGGCCGCGGAGCGTTACCTGTGCAAGGCAGCTCGGCTGCCGCTGTTCTGGCAGTTCGTCGGATTCGGCGACCCCGACGAGAACGAGTTCGCATTCCTGCACAAGCTCGACGACCTCGCGGTCCCCAGCAAGCGGATCGTGGACAACGCGGGGTTCTTCCACGCCGGCCTCGCACCGCGCTCGATGAGTGACGAAGTGCTCTACGACCACCTGCTGCGCGAGTTCCCGCACTGGCTCAGGGCTGCGACCGCATCGCGGAGAGTCCGAGTTCGGTGAACCCGTCGGCGGCGAGCCAGTCCTCGCCTACGGCCGAGGGGCGCGACGTGACGAGCCAGCGGTTGCCGGGGTAGGTCTCCACCAGGTCGCGCAGCCAGGTCCGGGCACGATCGCGTTCGGGCTCCGGCACCTCGTCGAGGCCGTCCACCAGGACGAGTCCGCGCCCGCCGGCCAGGACGCGATGCTCCCAGCCCTCCGGCTGGGTGTCGGCCAGCGGGCAGCCGACGGAGGAGAGGAAGCGCGCCGGGGACGGGAGGCGTTCGCCGTGCCGGGTGAGGGTGCGCAGGGGGAGTACGAACGGGATCCGGCCGGTGAGGTAGGCCATACGGTCCCTGGGGCCGGTCGCCGCGGACACCGCGAGCCACTGGATCAGCGTGGTCTTGCCCGAGCCCGCGACCCCGCGCAGCAGCACTCGCTCGTGGCCGGACAGTGCCTGATCGGCGGGGGTGGCCACGGGGGAGGCCGGCACCGGCCCGAAGTCCGGCTTGTCCCTGTGCCCGATCACATCCAGGCTGAGGTAGGCGGCGTCCAGCGGCCAGCGATCCGGTGAGTTGCTGAGATCGATGCCGTAGATCGTGAGCTTGCCCTGCTTCTTGGCGACGTAGTCGAGATAGCCGCGCTCGAAGGCGGTGTCCCGGGCGTCCGGGCGCGGCGTGCGGGTGAGCAACTCGTCGACCTTGGCGATGAGGTCCGCCTGTGTCCGGGTCTGTTCCACCAGGGTGCGCGCCACGAAGGTGGAGCGGCGGGTGAAGAACTCCAGAATCTGCAGGCAGGCCCACTCTGTCGCGGAGTCGAGGAAGAGCCGGGCGTCGACCGACAGCCCGTCCGGCGCGGGGCCCTGGCGGCGCAGCCTGCGGGCCAGTTCACGGTGGCCGAGTCGTACGGCTTGGACGTCGTCCATGTCCAGGTCGCCGAGGGCGAGCAGTCTTCGGGCCAGTGCGTCCGCCACGGCGATGCGCTCGTGGGTCCGGAACGGGCGTTCACCGGGTGAGTCGATCGCTTGCTGGACCAGGTGTTCCGCGAGCTTGTGCACGTCCTTCTCGCCCAGCGTGCGTCTCTCGCCGCGGAAGGAGACCAGGTCTTTCAACCGCACGGGCCTGTCGACCAGTCCAGCACCCGGCCCGTCCGCCACGAACAGCTTCCTGATCAGCGAGCCGATCAGACTGGAGGCAAGTTTGCCACCGAGTACCACAGGCTCCATCCGCCACCCCCGTGCATTCTGGGTACGGAGGGAGCCTA
>NZ_JAMWMR010000025.1 GCF_023887685.1 Streptomyces macrolidinus
CGGTCGGGGTTGTCCCTGTTCGTGTCCACCAAACTCCGGTCGTGGACGGCCGGCTGCACTGGGTCCTTGGTGGAAGGCCCGCCGGTCGTGAGGCTCGTTCGCTACTGTCCCAGTTGAACTTCCATCCGCAGCACGGACTGTGGGAGGAACTAGACGGACGGCAGGGGGTGCGGTGTGCTGAGTGAGAGCGACGTTCTGAACGCTGTACAGCGGCGTGTCCAGGAGCAAGCGGCAACTTCCGAACTGGCACTGCCGGACACGGTGGAGATCACCTGGCTCTCCCTCCTGGAGGGTGAGACCGTGCGATGCATCGAGACCCGGAAAGAAGGCCGGCGGGAGCATTTCGGCTCCATCGATCTGTCGAGCCGGCCGGTGTACGACGTCCTGAGCGATTACCACGTGGCGCCGCCGAAGAGCCCGGAGGAAAGACTGACGCTGAAGCTGGTACGACGCGGAACCGCGGCGGACGAGTCATGTTCGTGCAGTAACGGCAAGGTGTCTTGCCCTCGCTGCAGTGGCCGGGGCGATCTGCTCTGCGAGGAGACGATGATCTGCCCGGCCTGCCGTGGTGTGGACTCGTGTCTGCGCTGCGACATCACCGAAACCAAGAACCGGAAGCTCCCCGAGGGCCGCGGCTCGGTGGACGAACGTGGTCTGTGCCGACGCTGCGGGGAGCGGGACGTCGCATGTACCACCTGCTATGGCAGACGCCGCGTCACCTGCTCCCAGTGCGGTGGCAGAGGACTGCGCAGCTGCCCCGACTGCAACCGCGCGGGAACCCAAGACCACGATAAGTGCAAAGGCGCGGGGCGGATCGTGACGTGGACCGAGGGCATCGTCTCCCGGACCCCTGAGAAGGACACGGTGAGGAAGCCCGAAGCAGGCGTGCCGGACCGGGTCCGCAAGGCAGCTCACGAAAGCGGCCACTGGCACACGATGCGCCTGAACGACGACCAGCCTGTGCCCACGGAGGCGACGAGCGAGTTCCGCCGCGCTGTACAGCCCTACCTGACACCGTCCAAAGGTGAGATCGCGCGGCAGGCCACGTTCCAACACCTGAAACTGGCCCGCGTGGTGGCATCGCAGCACCCGCACCGTGTCTACTACGTCATTCCTACGGCCAGTTCACCCAGAGTGGTCATCCTGCCTTCGCAACGGCGTCTCTGGCAGATCGCCGCAGCGGTTCTCGGAGCCCTCGTGGTACTGATCACGCTCCTACAGCTGTTGTCGTAACCCTCACTTGAGCATGCGTCGGCCAAGGGAGTGCGCCGCGAAACTACTGACATCATCGTCGATCAGGCCGCGCACCATCTATGAGGGCGCGGAAGCGGGTCCGCTGCAGCGGCATCGAAACTGTGGACTGCCTGGCACCTCACCAGACTCCCGCATACCTGGCAGGCGACCAGCGCGCCTCCCCTCGCCGAGACACACGCCACGATCAGCTTCCGTATCTGGACCGCACTCGGCAGCCTGACCGCAGGCACCGTGCTCCTGATCCGCATGCAACGGCAAGGGCTCGGCCCCGGCGACGAACTCTTCCGCAACTTCCACCTGTTGGAAGCGCTCAACAACTTCCAGGCCTACCTCGGCTTCGCCCTCATCCTCCTCGCCCTCCTCGTGCTCTTCCCGCCCGGTGGTGGACCGGCCCTCGCAGCCACCGGCATGACAGCGAGCGCCATCACCGCCGAAGCCGCCCTTCACGCCGCTGGGCTGGGCACCCTCGGTATCGTCCTCATGGCTGCCTCGGCTGACGGCAGCAGTGACGGTACTCCGGCCGAGTCGGGCTCGGGGTGGCTGACGGCTACCCTTCAGGACCTGGCTCCATCGACGAGCGACGCGGGTGACCGCGCGGCCCCGTCTGCGTCCTCGCCCACCACCGTCGGCGGACGGCCACTCGCGCGGCGAGCGGTCAGCGCACGACCGGATCGGCGCCGTCCAGGAAGGCCGACAGGTCGCGTCTCGTCGGTGTGCCCTCCCAGTCGCCGGTGTTGAGGCAGGCCAGGGCGCCGCACGCGTTGGCTTGTCGCAGCCGTTCGACCGGTGAGCGACTCTCCAGCACGGCCGCGAGATAGCCCGCGACGAACGCATCGCCCGCACCGACGGTGTCCACCGGCTCGACGGGGAAGGCCGCGGCTTCCTCGTACGCGCCGTCGCGGTGGGACGCGGCGCCCGCATCGCCTCGTTTGAGGACGACTTCACGCGACCCGGCGTCGGCGAGGGATGCCAGAAGGGCGGAGTCGTCGGCGACGTGGTGCCGGTCCGTCCGGTCGCAGAGCAGGAAGAGTTCGCCGTGTCCGCCGAAGAGGACGTCGACGAGGGGGAGCAGCCGCTGAAGCCCCTCGCGTGCCTCGTCGACGCTCCACAGAGTCGACCGGTAGTTGACGTCGAGGCTGACCCGTACGCCGTGTTCGCGGGCCGTCACCGCTGCCTCATGGACAAGATCCGCGCTCGTCCTGGACAGTGCCGGGGTGATGCCGGTCAGGTGCAGCAGCTCGACGCCCTCGAACAGCTCCGGCCTCAGGAGTTCCGGGGACATCGCGCTCGCCGCGCTTCCGGACCGGTAGTAGCTGACGCGAGAGGCGCCCGGAACCCGGGATTCCTTGACCATCAGCCCGGTCGGTCGTTCCCCGTCGACCTCTGCGGCGAGTTCCACGCCCTCGGCGCGCAGCGCGGCGAGGACGGCTTCGCCGATCGCGTCGTCGCCGACGCGCCCCAGCCAGAGCGCGCCGATGCCGAGGCGGGACAGCCCGATCGCGACGTTCGTCTCCGCGCCGCCGATCGTGATGCGCGCGGAGGCCCCGGCCCGCAGGGGGCCGGTTTCTCCTGCCCGGACGAGACCCATCGTCTCGCCGAGCGTCAGCACCCGAGGGCGCGGCCGTACGTTCATGTGATCACGTCCTCGCCGATCGCCTCGGCAAGGCGCCGCATGCGGTCGGTGAGGGTCCGGAGCGACCCGCCGTTCAGCGCGTCGCCGATGAGAGGTCCGCCCATGGAGACGGCGGCCGCTCCCGCGGCCAGCCACGCGCGTGCCTCTGCCGCGCCGATCCCTCCGGACGGCACGGCGCGCAGGTCCGGGAAGGGCCCGCGGAGCTGCTCCAGGTATTCGGCTCCGACCGCGGACGCGGGGAAGATCTTCACCAGGTCCGCGCCCGAGGCCGTCGCGGTCATCACCTCGGTAGGAGTGAGCGCGCCCATGATGACCGGCACGCCGTGCTCGTGCGCCGGCTCCGCCGCCGCGCGGACGATGCCCGGAGTGACGAGGAACCGCGCACCGGCGTCGAGCGCGGCTCGGGCCAGCACGCCGTCGGTCACGGTGCCGACACCGATGCGCGCAATGTCGCCGACATCCGCTCGCAGGCGGCTGACGACGTCGAGCGTTCCCGGCGTGGTGAGCGTGAGCTCGATCTCGCGGACGCCTCCGGCGACGAGTGCGTCGACGACAGGGCGGTAGCGGTCCGCCGACGGGGCGCGGAGGACCGCGACGACCTTCGACAGGGGTGTGGTCGGCATGCTCACGCCTCCGGGTCCGCGAACGCGGGCCGGGTGCCGTACTTCTCGACCGCTTCGGGGTCGAGGGACACACCGAGTCCGGGGCCGGAGGGGATGTCGAGGCATCCGTCGGCACCAAGTCGCCAGCCCCCCGCGACCAGGTCGTCCACATAGGCCGAGCCGGTCTTGTACTCGACGAGGTCGGTGGACGCGAGCGCGGACGAGAGCTGCAGATCGGCGGCGAGACCGATGGCCGTGTTCCATCCGTGCGGGATCAGGCGGATGCCGAGGTCCTGGGCCTCCCAGCCGATCCGTCGCGACTCGCTCAGGCCGCCTCCCTTGGTGGTGTCGGGCTGGACGATGTCGAAGGCGCGGCGCCGCAGGTAAGGGGAGAAGCTCTGCCTGCGGGTGAGGACCTCGCCGCCGCTGATGGGGACGGGTGAACCCGCGCGGAGTTCGGCGAAGCCTTCCAGGTCGTCCGGCGCGAGGGCCTCCTCGAACCAGGCGACGTCGTAGTCGGCGAGCATCCGCGCGGTTCGCTTCGCCCATGCCAGGCCGCCGGGGAAGAAGCCTTCGGAGCCGCCGGCGTCGACAGCGAGCAACCGGTCGCCTATCGCGGCGCGAGCGGCGGCGACGGTGCGCTCGTCGGTGGCGGCGTCCACCCGTCCGAACTTCCACCAGCCGATCTTGAACGCGGTGAATCCCTGCTCCACGAGTTCGGTGAGGTTGTCCGTCATCGGTCCGGCCTCGTCCATGAGCACCGACGCGTAAGGGCGCACCCGGGTGCGGTGGCGCCCGCCGAGCAGTCGGCCGACCGGCTGGCCGAGCGCCTGACCGGCGATGTCCCACAGGGCGATGTCGATCGCGCTCGTCGCGTGCGTGAGCGCCCCGCCCCGGCCCATCCAGAACGCGGTCTGGTGCAGCGTTTCGGTGATCCGCTCGACCTCCACCGGGTCCTGTCCGACGAGGTGCGGGAGCAGGAGGTCGATCGCTCCCCGGACGAGATTCTCGGTGGTGAACGCACTTCCGATGCCCGTGACGCCTTCGTCGGTGTGGACGGCGACAAGCGTGTGCACGACATCGTCCGGGCGCAGTTCGTTCGACCAACCGCCCTCGGGGGTCGCCCCGCGAAGACCGCATGTCTCGACCCTGGTGATTCTCATGAGTGCCTCTCGTGACGGGTGCCATAGCCGCGGACGCCGACGGGGCGGCGGCTGTGTTCGGGACCGTACCCGACCGAGAGGGCCATTGTCGACAATCGACTATTCGGCTACAGTCTGCCGGACCGCCCGCCGCACCCGCCCGGGAGGCACTACCGGAAGGCGTCATGCGACGAAGCCCCGCTCCCACCCCCGCCCCGCGACCCACTCCCTCCGCACCTCTGGGAGCCCGCCGAACTTGATTGTCGACAAAGTACGATCCTGCTACGCTCCGGCCATGTCTGGTCTTCCCGCGCTTCCCGCACTCCCCTCCGCCTCCCTCGCCTCCCGCCGCGAAACCGTGGCGGACGTCCTGCGCGAGGCCATCACCTCGGGCCGCCTCCAAGCGGGCCAGAAGCTCACGGAGTCGGGGGTCGCCGAACAGCTGGGAACCAGCAGGGCGCCGGTCCGCGAGGCGCTGCGCCAGCTGGAGCAGGAGGGCCTGGTGGTCTCCTATCCGTACCGCGGTACGGAGGTACTCGGCGTCTCCCAGGAGGAGATCGAGAACGTTCTCGTACCGGTCCGCGTCTCCCTGGAGAAGTTCGCCTTCCGCAAGGCGATGCCCCGTCTGACCGACGCGGATTACGCCCATCTCCAGTCGCTCGTCCGCAACATGGAGGAAGCGGCCGACGCGTCCGACGCGGCGCTGCTCGCCGACGAGGACATCCGCTTCCACGAGGCGGTCGTGACCTTGTCGGGGCAGCAGCACTGCCTGCAGATCTGGCGGTCGATCCAGCCCCGCGTGCGCGCCTACTTCCGGCGCGACGCGAGCCACTACCCGGACGCGACCGTGGTCGCCGGGCAGCACCGCGAGCTCATCGACGCACTTCGCGCGGGCGACGAGCACGCACTGGACCGCACCGTCACCGCCCACATCCAGACCCATTTCAGAACCACCGAGGACTCCTCCGAATGACCAGAACGATCTTGATCACCGGCGGCGGTAGCGGCATCGGCCGCGCCACCGCGTTCGAAGCCGCACGCCGGGGCTGGGCCGTCGGCATCCTCGACCGTGACGGCGAGAGCGCCGAGCGGGCCGCGGCCGAGGCCCGGCGCTTCGGCGCCCACAGAGTCTGGTCGGCCGCGGTGGACGTCACCGGCGAACGGGAGCTCGTCGACGCGTTCGGCGCGGCGAGCACCGCACTGGGCCCGGTGGACGGGGTGATCGCGAACGCCGGCATCGAGGTCAACGCGCCCCTGCCGCAGATGCCTCTCGAGACATGGCGCCGCGTCCTCGACGTGAATCTCACCGGCGCCTTCCTGACCGTACGCACGGCCGCGCAGGCGCTGCGGGACGCCGGGAGGCCGGGCTCCCTCGTGTGCGTGTCCTCCCCTTCCGCCTTCGTCGGCTTCGCGGGCGGCTCGAACAGCGCGTACGGAGCGTCCAAGGGCGGAGTCTCCGCGTTCGTGCGAGCGGCCGCCATCGACCTCGCCCCTCACGGCATCCGCGTCAACGCGGTCGTCCCCGGCGCCACCGACACGCCGATGCTCTACTTCGGCCTCGACGGTGACGCGCTCGAAGCGGAGCGCGCGCGCTTGAGGGACGCCGCGGCACGGCAGATCCCGCTCGGGCGGATGGCCGACCCCGCCGAGATCGCGCGTGCCGCCACCTGGCTGCTCTCCGACGACGCCTCGTACGTCACGGGCAGTCACCTGGTCTGCGACGGCGGCCTCATGGCCAAGAGCGCGAACGATTTCTGACCGGACTTGTGACAAACCCTGAGAACCCACTGCAGAAAGGCCGAACTCACATGACGACTCAGGCGATCGGCGCCACGACATGGGTGGTCGCGGACGGCTACATCCCCCCGAGCAGCACCGGACCGGCACCCGCGATGACCAGCCATGACAGCATCTGTATGCTCAACGCGGGCGACGACCCCGCACACGTCGCAGTCGAGGTCTTCTACACCGACCGCGAGCCGGTCGGACCCTATGAACTCACCGTTCCCGCACGCCGCGCACACCACCAGCGGATCAATGATCTCCGCGGCCCCGAGCCGATCCTTCCGGGCGTCGACTACTGCCTGGTGATCCGGAGCGACCACCCCATCGTCGTCCAGCACACCCGCCTCGACTCCCGGCAGGCGGAGAACGCCCTGATGTCCACCATCGCCTATCCCTCCTCCCGGTGATTCTCCCTGTGAGCAACATGGTCGACAATCCACAATCGACAAGGACCGGTTCATCATGTCCCACGCACGCCCCGGAGAGAGCGGCCGCCTGACCCGCCGGGTGGCCGCGATGGCGGTGGCCGCCGCCATCGGCGGCTTCCTCTTCGGATTCGACACCGCCGTGATCAACGGCGCCGTGAACGCCATCGAGATCAACTTCGCGCTGGACTCCATCGGACTCGGCACCATCGTCGCCGTCACCCTGCTGGGCGCCACACTCGGCTCCTTCACCGCCGGCTGGCTCGCCGACCGCATCGGGCGCCACCGCACCATGGCGGTCGCCGGTGCCGTCTTCCTCGTCGCCGCGATCGGCTGCGGCCTCGCCCAGGGCCTCTGGGACCTGGCGATCTGGCGCCTGCTCACCGGCTACGGCGTCGGATTCGCGACAGTGATCGGACCGCTCTACATCTCGGAGATCGCTCCGGCGAACGTGCGCGGCCGCCTCGCGTCGCTCCAGCAGATGGCCATCGTCCTCGGCATCTTCGCCGCTCTCCTCTCCGACAGCTCGATCGCGCTCGCGCTCGAAGGCGCGGACGCGCGGGCGTTCCTCGGGCTCCCCGCGTGGCGGTGGATGTTCATCGTGGGCATCGTGCCGGCCCTTGTCTACCTGGTCATCGCACTCGCGGTCCCTGAGTCGCCGCGGTTCCTCGTCGCGCGCGGGCGAGCCGCCGAAGCGCGCGACGTGCTGCAGAGGCTCCAGGACATCACGGCCGAAGAAGCCGCCACGCTGACCGACCGTATGACCGCGACGCTGCGGACCGACCGCTCCGCCCGCTTCCAGGATCTCCTCGACCGGCGGCGCGTCCTCCTCCCCGTCGTCTGGGTGGGAATCGGACTCGCGGCCCTTCAGGCCCTGGTCGGCGTCGACGTCATCTTCTACTACTCCACGTCGCTGTGGCAGTCGGTCGGCTTCGGTGAGTCGGCGGCGTTCGCGCTGTCGGTGCTGAGTTCCTTCGTGAACGTGGCCGCGACGGTGATCGCGATTCTGCTCATCGACAGGGTGGGCCGCCGCCGGCTGCTGCTCGCCGGATCGACGGGCATGTTCCTGAGCCTCGTCACGGTGGCGGTGGGCTTCTCCACCGCCACCATCGCCGCGGACGGTGAGCCCGCGCTGTCCGGGATCTGGGGGCCGATCACTCTTGTCGGCGCGAACCTGTTCGTCGTGGCCTTCGCCGTCTCCTGGGGCCCGGCCGTCTGGGTCCTTCTCGGCGAGATGTTCCCCAACCGCATACGCGGCCTTGCGCTGTCGGCGTGCGCCGCCGCCAACTGGCTCGCCGGCGTCCTGCTCAACTTCACGTTCCCGAGCCTGCGCGACCTCTCCCTGGCGGGAAGCTACGGGGTCTACGCGTTCATGGCTCTGCTCTCGTGGCTGCTCGTGTTCTTCTTCGTCGATGAGACGAAGGGGCGCTCACTGGAGGACGTGCCGGAAGACGCCACACCCGTGACCAGCCCCCTGAAGTGAAACGCGCCGACGAGGCGCCGGACGCCGCGGCGCTCATGCCCGGCCCGCCCTCCCCGCCCCGGATCCGGAACGTGCTCCGGGGCGCCTGCGGGGCTGGCCGCCCTGTGGTCCGACGCCGAGACGCAGGCACGCGACCTGACCGAACAGCTCCAGAGGCAGGTATCGAGCGCGACGACGAGGGGCATGGCCGTCCGCCTGGAACGCGCGGTCAGGAGCCAGCCCCACGTGCGGCAGGAAGCACCGGGCGCCCCGCCCGGTCCGCGACGCCCGGCTTCACGGCCGCCATCGGTGAAGGCCCGGCGTGCTCCCCCTTTGAGGGCCCTGACGTGCGAGCCGTTGATCGCGCGGTCGTTCATGTCCAGCAAGTCGGCACGTCGCAGCTCGATGAGCGGGGACTCGTGCAGGCGGACCCATACCCCAGGCTCGGTCCAGTCCCGCAGCCGCCGCCAGCAGGTGACCCCGGAGCAGCCGATCCGTTCGGCAGGGACGTCCGCCCACGAGATGCCCTTGCGCAGGACATACGCGATCCCGGCCAGCGCGGTACGGTCGTCGACTGGCTTCCGTCCGGGCAACCGGTGCCGCCGCGGCGGCCGGGGTGGAGCGCAACCATGTGCGCGGTTGGTCGCGTTGAGACCCTGATGGATCGGTGGGCTGCCAGCGGGGAAGCTCTGGGAGGACGCTACTTCTGATGCTCGGACGGGCTCATCGTCCGCGACGGCGGCATCAGCAGCGTGATCCAGGTCCTCATCGGCCTGGTCGAGAACAGCGAGTTCACGCAGATCCTGCAACGCCTCGAGGATTGACCCCACTCAGCCCGCCCCTCTCATTCTGAAACGATCAGTAAAGCTGTTCTCTATGGCCTCCGGTGACTGACCGCGACAGTCCGCGAGGTTGAGTGGGCATGACTGCCCCGGTTGCTGCGCCTGCGTGACTCGCGCTTCGGCATCCACCGTTGTGGGCCCTGACGGTCGGTCATTTGGCACGAAGAGCGCGGGCATCCCGGCCCTCGTGGGTAGCGGAGGCGGGTGGGCACGCTCGTACTGGTCGTGCCAAGCGGCAATCGTGAAGAACAGTGCAACGGTTGCCACGAACGGGCACCGGGGGCATCGTCAGATGGTCGGAAGCACTGAGGCCAGGTCGTGCCAAGCAGCGCGTGGGAAGGCTCGGGGGTGCTCGGTGACAACATGGACGGCGACATGGTCGGCACCGGCCCGCAGATGGCTGGTGACGTGGGCGGTGATCCGCTCGGTGTCCCCCCAGGCGACGAGCCTGTCGACGAGGCGGTCGCTGCCGCCGTGCTGGAGATCGGCCTCGGTGAAGCCTGAGTCGAGCCAGGTTCGGTTGAGGTTGGGCAGTGTCAGGTAGGGCGCGAGTACGGTGCGGGCCACTGCCCGGGCCGCGACCGGGTCGGTGAGCGGGACCACGGTCTGCACGGGGGCTAACAGCGGGCCCGCGCCCAGCAGCGCACGGGCCCGCGCGGTGTAGCAGGCATCTACGAGATAGGGCTGCGTGCCGGCGGTCCGAGCGGCGGCCAGCTGTGTCATCCGCGGGCGGTGTGCGCCGATGAGCCGTGCGGAGGGCGGTGGTGCGGTGCCGATGGCATCCAGCGCGTCGAGATAGCGGCACATGGCGGTCAGCGGCTGCCGGTAGCGTTCGGCGAACGGGGCATGGCTCACCGCCAGGCCCGTGACCAGTCGGCCGCGGTCGGCAGCGGGCAGTGCCCGGTAGGCGGCGGCGAGCTGGTCCGGGGTGTGTGTCCAGATGGAGAGGCAGGCGACCGCTACCACCGTCCGTCTGGTCGCCGCCAGCACTTCGGCTGCCGGAGCGAGATCCGCCTGCGGGTTGTCGCCGGGAACACCGCCTAACCACAGCGCGCCGTAGCCGAGTTCCTCAAGCTCGGCCGCGGCCTCCCTCGCCTCGGCGCGGTCCCCGTGGGTGAGTCCCACACTCCATACACCGATCCGTCCGAGCCGCATGGCGCTCCTCTTCTACACGTCATCCGTACCCGACGCGAGTTCGCGTTCAATGTCGTCCAGGTCACGTGGTGTATTGATGGCCCGCCAGGGGCCGTCCACCGGATAGCCGATCAGCTGCCGTGCCTGTATCAGACGAGGGAGGGTGGCCTCCTCGTGGTCGCCCTCGTCGGGCAGCAGTTCCACAACGCGCGGGTCGAAGATGTAGACGCCGCCGTTGACCCGTAACGGCGGTGGCATGCGTGAGACAAGCGTGGTCACTCGGCCCCGCTCGTCACAGTCGACGCTGCCCCTGGGCAGCCAGGGCCGGGGCAGGGCAACCGTGGCCAGCGCGGCGTGACTCCGGTGGTGAGCGAACATACCGGCGAGCGAAAACCGCGTCCAGATGTCCCCGTACACCGCCAGCCACGGCTCGTCGAGCCGGTCCAAGGCGGCGGATGCGAGCTTGAGTCCGCCGCCCCGGCCCAGGGGCCGTTCCTCGACCACCACATCCGTCCGCAGCGGCATCTGGTGGGAGGCGAGGTAGTCGCCGATCACCGGCGCAAGGTGCCCCGTGGAGACGACGACCTGTTCCACGCCCGACTCCGCGAGCCAGTCGAGTTGGTGGCGCAGGATCGGCGTGCCGTGCACTTCGACCATCGTCTTCGGCCGGGTCCGCGTCAGTGGACACAACCGACTACCGAAACCGCCGGCCAGGATGACCGCCTGCCGCACCGCGCCGCGTCCAGTATCCCCGCCGTCCACATCATCCGAGAGTTGTGACATGATCACGTAGCGTACGCCGCGCCTGTACTTCTCGCCGCAGGCCGTCCCTGCCGCCGGCCGCAGCAGGCCCCACACCGGGCCACCGCCGCCACCTTCGCCTCCAGGCGGATCAAGCCGAGAGTTGAGGGCTGAGGGCCGACGTCAGCGTGCCCCAGCGATCTCTTCGATACCAAGCCTGGGCGGATGAGGGCCAGAGCCCCCGCTGTTCGACGCTGCGGCGCCTTCACGACGGCTTGTCCGACCCCGGCGTGCGGGAGATCCTGGCGAAAATACAACGAGTCGACAACCGCCCGACTCGCTGTTCTTCGGTGATTTCACCGTCGCGATGTCAATGACTGCGCCAACCTCCACGGATGCGCTGGCGAAGGCCTTGTTGTCCAGCGCGGTGGCCGAATGGCGGGACACAGCAAGTGATTGTCAAACCTCGAACAGGGGCAGCATTACATTCTGCTCCCCGGCCCTGCTGTTTCAACAGACCACTCTCTGAACGGCCAATTGGTAGGACGCAGCCGAGTCCAGATCGCAGAAGCAGGATCGTAGGTTGAGCGAGAGTCACCTCAATCCCTGCTCGGGTCCGTGTGAAGTTCCGTTGCAGCCGGAGCCTCGTATCCAGCGGGCCGTCCCTCCATCCACCATCTCGTGTGAGCTTAATCTTCTTCTCGTCCCGCACCTTGTATCCGGTGTTCAGGCAGTTGACGACGTTGCGGCCGAGCCGGTCCACCGCTGCCGTCACCAAGCCGCCGTAAGGCCCCCTCTCATCGCGGAGCCAGGGGCCGAGCTTCATGAACGGGGCGGGGCGCCCGAGACCTCCCACTTGGGTCCGTACCCGCGCAGGTCTCTCTCCGTTCGCACGCGCACGGCACGGAGAATCGACGCCCCCCGCGAGCGATCTTGGTCAGCCGAGGAAGCTCAACCGCACCTGACGGTCAGGGTTGTCCCTGTTCGTGTCCACCAGGCACACCGACTGCCAAGTCCCCAGTTCCAGACGGCCGCCGATGACCGGCAGGGTCGCGTGGGGTGGGACGAAGGCCGGGAGGACGTGGTCGCGGCCGTGGCCGGGGCTGCCGTGGCGGTGTTGCCAGCGGTCGTCCGCCGGGAGCAGCGTGTGCAGGGCCGCGAGGAGGTCGTCGTCGCTGCCGGAGCCCGTCTCGATGATCGCTACGCCGGCCGTGGCGTGCGGTACGAAGACGTTCAGGAGGCCGTCCCGGCCGCCCGCCGCCTCGCGGAGGAAGGCCTCGCAGTCTCGGGTGAGGTCGACGACCGACTCCGCCGAGCCGGAGGTGATGTTCAGGACACGGGTGCTGAAGACATCGGACATGCCTCCATCCTCGCCCATACGACGCCTTCCACGCCCGAGCGATCGTGCGCCGTACGACGCCGGTCCCCCGCCGCGTGCGCTCAGTGCGGCGGCGACTTGCCGGCGCGCAGCCGGTTGAACTCGGCCACGTTCCGCTGCTGCTCCTCGTAGCTTCCCGTGAACCGGGTGTCGCCCGGCTTGACCGTGACGAAGTAGAGCCAGTCGCCCGGTGTCGGATTGAGCACGGCGCGCAGCGCGTCCTCGCCCGGGTTGGCGATCGGTGTCGGCGGCAGGCCCATGCGCTGGTACGAGTTGTAGAGGCTGTCGATGCGTGTGTCGGCGGTCGTGGTGTCCAGCGTGAAGCGGTTCATCGCGTAGTTGAGGGTGGAGTCCATCTGGAGCGGCATGCCGCGCTCCAGGCGGTTGAAGACGACCCGGGCGACCTTGCGCATGTCGGCCGGGGTCGCGGCCTCGGCCTGCACGATGCTCGCGATGGTGACGGTCCGATAGCCGTTCATCGCGCTGCGCGGGGCACCCGCGGCGACCGTGACACCGCTGAACCTCTTCTTCGCGGTGGACACCATGTACCGCAGCAGGGACTGCGGAGTCGTCCGCTCGCTGATCGGATACGTGGCCGGGAAGAGGTAGCCCTCCGGATTGCCCTCCGCGCTCTTCGGCAAGTCGAGATGGGCCTTGGTCAGGGACTTCCTCGTCGAACCCGGCGGCAGCCGCAGGGCCTTGTCGATCGCCGCGTAGACCTGGCGCGCACGCCAGCCCTCCGGGATGACGAGCGACGCGCGGGTCCCTTCGTTCCTGTTCAGGATCGTGAGCGGCGCCGCCACACCGGCGACCGCCACGACGGCTCCGGTCGTGACCAGGGCGATGCGGCTCCGGCGCGTCAGTCGAATGCGTTTCCACAGTGGGGTATTCGTCTGCATGCGGGCACGGTAACCCGCAATTCACGGCATATCCGGCATATTTTCATCTTGTCGACTCCAGTTGGGCGTCCCGTCTGACGAGGGCCGCGTACCGGCCCCCCAGTTCCAGCAACTCCTCGTGCGTGCCCCGTTCGACCACGTGTCCGGAGTCGAGAACGACGATCTGGTCGGCACCGCGCACGGTGGACAGCCGGTGGGCGATGGTCAGCGTGGTGCGGTCGGCCGACAGGGCGTCGATGGCCTCCTGGACCGCGTACTCGGTGCGCGTGTCCAGCGCGCTGGTCGCTTCGTCGAGGATGAGGACCGGCGGGTCACGCAGGATGGTGCGGGCGATGGCGAGCCGTTGCTTCTCACCGCCCGAGAACCGGTGGCCGCGTTCGCCGACGATCGTGTCGTACCCGTCCGGCAGGGACGCGATGTGGTCGTGGATCTGGGCCGCCTGCGCTGCCGTCCGCAGCTCCTCGTCGGTGGCGTCCGGCTTGGCGAAGCGGAGGTTGTCGGCGACCGAGGCGTGGAAGAGGTACGTCTCCTGGGAGACCACCCCTATGGCGCGAGCGAGCGTGTCGAAGTCCAGGTCCCGTACGTCGACGCCGTCGAGCGTGACCCGCCCGGCCGTCACGTCGTACAGCCGCGGCACCAGATAGCTGAGCGTGGACTTGCCCGAGCCGGTGGGGCCGACCACGGCGAGGCTGCCGCCCGGCGGGACGGTGATGTCGATGTCCGCCAGGATCGGGCCGCTCTTGTCGTCGTAGTGGAACTCGACCCCCTCGAAGCGGATCTCCCCCTTGACCTGGTCGAGGTGGACCGGGGCCTCGGGCTCGGTGATGTCGATGGGCAGGTCGAGGTATTCGAAGATGCGCTGGAAGAGCGCGAGCGAGGTCTGGATCTGGACCCCGGTGGACAGCAGGCTGACGGTCGGCCGGAACAGGCCCTGCTGGAGCGAGACGAACGCGACGAGCGTACCGATCGAGATGGACGGGCCGCCGAGTTGGAGCGCGATGCCCGCGGCCCAGTAGATGACGGCGGGCATGGCGGCCATGACGATGCTGATGACGGACATCCGCCAGCGCCCCGCCATGTTCGACTTCACTTCGAGGGCGACCAGGCTCTCCGACTCGCCCGCGAAGGACCGGGTGAGGGAGTCGGAGCGGCCCATGGTGCGGCCGAGGAGGATGCCGCTGACGGAGAGCGACTCGGTGACCGTGGCGGCCATCGCGGCCATCTGCTTCTGGCGCTGGGTGGCGATCCTCTTGCGTTCGTTGCCCACCCGTCTGCTGATCCAGGCGAACAGCGGCAGCAGGAGCAGCGAGACGACGGTGAGCCGCCAGTCGAGGGCGACCATCGCGACGATGGTCGCGACCACGCTGGTGAGGTTGGAGACCAGCGAGGTGGCGGTGGAGGTGACCGTCGCCTGCATACCGCCGATGTCGTTGGCGATACGGGACTGGACCTCGCCCGTGCGCGTACGCGTGAAGAAGGCGAGCGACATGCGCTGCAGCCGGTCGTACACCGCGGTGCGCAGATCGTGCATGACGCGCTGGCCGACCGTCGTGGAGATCAGGGTCTGCAGCACGCCGAAGACGCTCGTGACGACGGCGCTCAGGATCATGCCGAGCGCGAGCAGGCTCAGCAGCCCGGTGCGGCCCTGCGGGATCGCCACGTCCAGGGTCGCCTTCAGCAGGAACGGCGTGGCGACGGAGACCAGCGACGAGGCGCCGACGAGCACGCCGACGACGGCGAGCCGGCCGGTGTACGGCTTGAAGAGCTTCAGGATGCGACGCACCTGCCGCGGCTGCTCGGGCGAGCCGCCAGGTGACGGTGTCCACGTGGGTCGGTCGGGATGCATGGGCTCCTACGGGGTGCTCGGCGGATCTGGGACGGGGTCGGTTCGGGAATCGGCTCGGAACGGCTCAGCGGACGGGCGGGAAGGTTCGGCGGACACTTCGGACGGTACGACGGCGGCGCGGCAACGGCAGAGCGGCCGATTACGGATCCTAGCTCATTGTTACCTATGCTCACAATGAACGGGGTCCTGATATGGTGCCCGTATGACCACTGGCGATCCCGACGGCCTGCTCGCGGAGCAGCTTCTGCGACTCACCCGCCGCATGCATCGCGTCCAGAAGCACCACCTCGCGCAGAGCGACCTCGGCATCACACCGGCTCAGTCCCGGCTGCTGCGCACCCTCGCCCACGTGGGCTCACCACCCCGCATGGCGGACCTCGCCGAGCTGCTGGAGGTGGTGCCGCGGGCGGTGACCACGCTGGTCGACGGCCTGGAGGCGAGCGGCAGGGTGCGCCGGGTGCCCGATCCTGCCAATCGCCGGGTGATCCGGATCGAGGTCACGGACGAGGGCCGCGAGGCGCTGCGCACGCTGCACGAAGCGCGCAGGTCCGCGGCCAAGGAGATCCTCGCTCCGCTGACGGACGAGCAGCGCGAGACGCTCGGCGGTCTGCTCGACACCCTGTTCGACGGCGAGCCGCTCCCCGAGAGTCATCACGGCCGTCACGGCGATCACGGGGAACGGAGCCGGGCCTAGGACATCAGGGCTTCCCTGTCTCCCATGACCACCACGGGGTCCTGTGCCGGGTCGAGTGTGCGCAGCAGGTGGGTGATGCCCTCCTCGGGCAGGCTGACGCAGGCCAACGTGCCGTCGCCGTGGTCCAGATGCATCCAGATGCCGCCGCCCTTCGTCTGTCCCTCGGGGCGGGTCGGGTCGTTCGGCGGCGTACCCGGGACCCGGTTGTAGTCGACGGCGATGACGTAGTAGAAGTCGCGCCTGTGGGCCTCGCCCCAACTCCGCGGCACCTCATAGGCCTCGCTCTGCGAGTACGGGAGCCGGGTACCGGGGTCCGCGAGGACACCGCCCGCGTCGCTGAGCGTGAACACGCCCACCGGGCTGCGCATGTCGTCCTCGTGATGGTCCGTCGTCCAGCCCTTCCGGCCGTTGTGCCCGCGCCAGCGCCCGGCCTCGCTCCAGACGGAGCCGTACTTCGCATAGAGGACGATCGTGGAGTTCGGCGAGTCCTCGCCGTCGCCGTACACCGCCACCACCTGGCGCGAATCCGTGGGGATCTGTCCGTACAGCCAGTCGCCGATGCCGGGGATACGAGTCGGACCGGCCGCGGGGGCGGACGCGCTGCCACCTCTGCTTCCCGGCTCGGCACCGGGAACTGACGCGCTGCCACCTCTGCTTCCCGGGCCGCCGTGCTCCAGGCGCTGCCCGTCTCCCTTCGGCCCGCCGCAGGCCGCCAAGGACACCAGAAGCACGCCGCAGGCCGCCGCCACGGATCCTGAGCGCATCGCTCTACGCAGACCATCCCCTTGCATAAGTCATACGATCACACGGCCTTTCAGGCGTAGGGCGCATATGACTCTTTCAGTCGCGTGTCGGAGCTCGTGCCCTCGGGCTCGCGAGGCGGGCCGGATCGTGGTGATGGCGAGGGAGAACCGTTTGATACCACCGGCTGCACACCACCCATGACGCCGACGTCATCGCCGTCGTCGAGAACGGGCGGATCAGCGAGCCGGGCAGTCACGACGACCTGGTCGCCGCCGATGGTGCCTATGCGGCGCCGTGGCGGTCCTGGCACGGCTGACGTGGGACGACGGCGGCGCGGGCGGCGCTCCGGGACCTCGGCGGACGCCCGGTGGCCGCCCGCGCGTCGGCGTCCGGGGCCGCTGCTCCCCGCGCTGCCGTTGCGCGGGGGCAAAGGGGGGTGGAAGGCTGGATGTCGGTACCGGCGCGGGGAACGTCCCGGACCCGTCCGGTGCGCGGCGGCCCGGCTCGCGCCGAGCGGTCCCCGCCCCGCCGTGCCGTCCCGGACGGCGGCACCCGGTTCCGTAGCACCACCTGGAGGTACCCGTGGACAGCACCGACGGATGGGGAGACGACGTCTACCAGCCCGATGGATCCGAGGTGCAGGACGACGCGGGGCTGCTCGACGCCGAGGACACGCTGCTCGCCGACGGGGTCGGCGACCCGCTCGATCGGGGCTGGTCGCCTCCGGAGCGGCCGTGGGCGGTGGAGCACGAGGGCGTGACCGCGGCCGAGGGGAACCGCGGGGAGACCCTGGACCAGCGCCTCGCCGTGGAACTCCCGGACATCGCGGTTCCGGACGGCGACGGCATAGGGGACTGCCCCGACGGCGACGGCGAGCCTTGGGACAACGAGGTCGGCGCCGCCCGCTCCGGCCGTCTCGTCGCCCCCGACGAAGGGGCCCATGAGGACGAGGAGAGCGGTCTGATCGCCAGTGACGTCGGTGTGGACGGCGCGGCGGCCTCGGCCGAGGAGGCGGCCGTGCACATCGTCGACGAGGACTCGCTGTCCGGCTGACACCGCGACTGGCTGGGCCCGCCCCTTCTTCATGGCGCGGCGGCGCCGCGCCGCGTCAGACGACGTTGAGCGCGACCGCGCAGCCCACCCCGCCCAGCACCATGAACACCGGCATCAGCACCTTGAGCTCGACCCAACTGCCCGCCCGGAACCGCATCGCCTTCGGCGGGCCGAGGGGGTACCAGCGCTTGCGGCCCACCGGTATCGGCCACAGGATCGGGCATCCCGAGACGGTCAGCGCGTCCCCGAGGTCGTGCATCAGGGCGCCCAGGACGATCGGCAGGCCGAGCCAGAGGTACTCCTGCCCCGGCTCGCTGAACAGCCAGGTCGAGCCATTGCCCGGTTCGTCCAGGATGCCCGCCAGGATCCAGGCGGACGTCGCGGCCAGCAGCCACACCAGGACGTCACTGCTCGAACCGCGGGCCGCCCGCCACAGCAGTCCCTCGATGGCGAGCACCATGTGCACGAAGAGGATGGCCAGGACCGCCCAACGGCCGCCCGTGATGGCCAGGACCGAGGCGCCCGCGCCGATCAGCACGGCCCACAGCCAGGTGTGCGTCAACGTACGGTGACCGCCCGACCGGCGCGGGTCGCCCGCCTTCCGGGTCGCCTTGTAGACCGCGTACGACAGCTTGTCGACGATCTCGCACAGCCAGCGGGACACGGGTCCGAAGGCCGTCGAGATGGTGGCCGCCTTGTGATCCAGGTCCGGGGCCAGCGCGGCCCCCGCGCTGATCAGCGCACCGACGAGGAGGACCGGCCAGGGCATCGGATGACCCGCCGCCGCGGCGGCGGCGCCCACCCCGAGCCAGGCCGCGGCCCCCGACAGTGAGTGTGCTGGTCCCATCATGGCCGCTTCCCGCCCCATCCCTCTTGCAGCGCTGCCCAGTTGTCGACTCACGCTGACGCTTCCCAGGCGCCACAGCGTAGCGTTCGTGATCTTCCGACAGGCATCCGATTCCCCCATCCGGTGCGAGGACAGGCAAGATGGGGGGCGTGACCCTCATCGATCAGCTCCCGCAGACCGCAGACCCCGACGCCCTCTACGAAGCCTTCGAGTCGTGGGCGAGCGAGCGCGGCCTCACCCTGTACCCGCACCAGGAGGAGGCGCTGATCGAGGTGGTCTCGGGTGCGAACGTGATCGTGTCGACGCCCACCGGCTCCGGCAAGAGCATGATCGCCGCGGGCGCGCACTTCGCGGCGCTCGCCCGGGACGAGGTCACCTTCTACACCGCGCCGATCAAGGCGCTCGTCTCGGAGAAGTTCTTCGAGCTGTGCAAGCTCTTCGGTACCGAGAACGTCGGCATGCTCACCGGCGACGCCTCCGTCAACGCCGACGCACCGGTGATCTGCTGCACCGCCGAGGTCCTCGCGTCCATCGCGCTGCGCGACGGCAAGCAGGCGGATGTCGGCCAGGTCGTGATGGACGAGTTCCACTTCTACGCCGAGGGCGACCGGGGCTGGGCCTGGCAGATCCCGATCCTGGAGCTGCCGCAGGCCCAGTTCATCCTCATGTCGGCGACGCTCGGCGACGTCTCGATGTTCGAGAAGGACCTGACCCGCCGTACCGGCCGCCCGACCGCGGTGGTGCGCTCGGCGACCCGGCCGGTCCCGCTCTCGTACGAGTACCGGCTCACCCCGCTCACCGAGACGCTCACCGAACTCCTCCAGACCCGGCAGGCGCCCGTCTACATCGTCCACTTCACCCAGGCGCAGGCCGTGGAGCGGGCGCAGGCGCTGATGAGCATCAACATGTGCTCGCGCGAGGAGAAGGACGAGATCGCCAAGCTGATCGGCAGCTTCCGCTTCACCACCAAGTTCGGCCAGAACCTCTCCCGTTACGTACGCCACGGCATCGGCGTCCACCACGCGGGCATGCTGCCCAAGTACCGCCGTCTGGTGGAGAAGCTGGCCCAGGCCGGTCTGCTGAAGGTCATCTGCGGCACGGACACTCTCGGCGTCGGCGTCAACGTCCCCATCCGCACGGTGCTGTTCACGGCGCTGACCAAGTACGACGGCAGCAGGGTGCGCACCCTGCGCGCCCGTGAGTTCCACCAGATCGCCGGCCGGGCCGGGCGGGCCGGCTTCGACACGGCGGGTCTCGTCGTGGCGCAGGCGCCCGAGCACGTCATCGAGAACGAGAAGGCGCTCGCCAAGGCCGGTGACGATCCGAAGAAGCGCCGCAAGGTGGTGCGCAAGAAGGCACCGGAGGGCTTCGTCGGATGGACGGAGAACACCTTCGAGAAGCTGATCGCCGCCGACCCCGAGCCGCTCACCTCCCGGTTCCGGGTCACCCACACGATGCTGCTGTCGGTGATCGCCCGGCCGGGCAACGCCTTCGACGCCATGCGCCATCTGCTCGAGGACAACCACGAGCCGCGCAAGCAGCAGGTGCGGCACATCCGGCGCGCGATCGCGATCTACCGCTCGCTGCTGGACGGCGGGATCGTCGAGAAGCTGGACACGCCCGACGCCACCGGCCGTATCGCCCGCCTCACCGTCGATCTCCAGCAGGACTTCGCGCTCAACCAGCCGCTGTCGACCTTCGCGCTGGCCGCCTTCGAACTCCTCGACCCGGAGTCCCCGTCCTACGCCCTCGACATGGTCTCGGTCATCGAGTCCACGCTGGACGACCCGCGGCAGATCCTGGTCGCCCAGCAGAACAAGGCGCGCGGCGAGGCCGTGGCGGCGATGAAGGCGGACGGCGTCGAGTACGAGGAGCGCATGGAGCGCCTCCAGGACGTGACGTACCCCAAGCCGCTGGAGGAGCTGCTCTTCCACGCGTACAACACCTACCGCAAGAGCCACCCCTGGGTCGGCGACCATCCGCTGTCGCCGAAGTCGGTCATCCGCGACATGTACGAACGGGCGCTGTCCTTCACGGAGTTCGTGTCCTTCTACGAACTGGCCCGCACCGAGGGCATCGTGCTGCGCTACCTGGCCGGCGCCTACAAGGCCCTGGAGCACACCGTCCCGGACGACCTGAAGTCGGACGACCTGGAGGATCTGATCGCCTGGCTCGGTGAGATGGTGCGTCAGGTCGACTCCAGCCTGCTGGACGAATGGGAGCAGTTGGCCAACCCGGCGGAGATGACGGCCGAGGAGGCCCAGGAGAAGGCGGACGAGGTCAAGCCGGTCACGGCGAACGCGCGCGCCTTCCGCGTCCTGGTCCGCAACGCCATGTTCCGCCGGGTGGAGCTCGCCGCTCTCGACGCGGTCGACGAACTCGGCGAGTTGGACGCCGAGTCCGGCTGGGACGCCGAGGCGTGGGGCGCGGCCATGGACAAGTACTGGGACGAGTACGAGGACCTCGGCACCGGCCCCGACGCCCGCGGCCCGAAGCTCCTGATGATCGAGGAGGAGCCGGAGAACGGGCTGTGGCGCGTCCGGCAGACCTTCGCCGACCCGAACGGCGACCACGACTGGGGCATCAGCGCCGAGATCGATCTCACCGCCTCCGACGCCGAGGGCCGCGCCGTCGTCCGGGTCACCGACGTCGGGCAGCTCTGAGGTGTCGGCCGGCTCCGAGTCCAGGAGAACTTCACCCATGACGAACCCCGCCGAACGGCTCGTCGACCTGCTCGACCTGGAGCAGCTCGAGGTCGACATCTTCCGTGGCCGCAGCCCCCAGGAGTCCCTGCAACGGGTCTTCGGGGGTCAGGTGGCCGGCCAGGCGCTGGTCGCCGCCGGCCGCACCACGGACGGCGAACGGCCGGTGCACTCGCTGCACTCGTACTTCCTGCGTCCGGGGATACCGGGTGTGCCCATCGTGTACCAGGTCGAACGGGTGCGTGACGGCAGGTCGTTCACGACCCGCCAGGTCACGGCCGTGCAGCAGGGCCGCACGATCTTCACCCTGACCGCGTCCTTCCACAAGCCCGAAGTGGCGAGCTTCGAGCACCAGTTGCCGCCGGTACGCGAGGTGCCGCCGCCGGAGTCGCTGCCGACGGTGGCGCAAGAGGTCAGGGAGCATCTCGGCGCCCTGCCCGAGACGCTGGAGCGGATGGCCCGGCGGCAGCCCTTCGACATCCGCTATGTGGACCGGTTGCGCTGGAGCGCCGAGGAGACGAAGGACGCCGAGCCGCGCAGCGCGGTGTGGATGCGGGCGGTCGGCCCGCTGGGGGACGACCCGCTCGTCCACACCTGCGCGCTCACCTACGCGAGCGACATGACGCTCCTGGACGCCGTCCGTATCCCGGTCGAGCCGCTGTGGGGACCGCGCGGCTTCGACATGGCCTCGCTGGACCATGCCATGTGGTTCCACCGGCCGTTCCGCGCGGACGAGTGGTTCCTGTACGACCAGGAGTCACCGATCGCGGTGGGCGGCCGGGGCCTGGCCCGGGGGCGTATCTACGACACCGAAGGGCGTCTGCTCGTCTCGGTCGTCCAGGAGGGGCTGTTCCGCAAGCTGGGCTGACCTCGCTGGTGACCTGAGTCGGAGATTCTTGGGCCGGCTCAGGTCACTAGGACGTGAGGGGTGGTTCCTCTGCTCGGAACGGTCGTTGCAAGGTGCCCTTGCGGCGGGTGCGCCGTTGCTGTGGTGGAGGTGTGAGCGTGGTGCGGAGGGCCTCGATGCGTTCCTCGTCGAAGTGGACGTCGGGGTCGGCCTCGACGAACGTCATGGCGATACCGGCGAGCGCGAGGGCGAGCTGTGTCCAGTCGGCGGGTGCGGGCGCGCCGAACGGGTCGGTGTGGACGGTGTGGGTGGCCAGTTCGGGGCTGGCCGGCGCCATGATGACCATGCCACGGGTGGCGGCGGTGGTGAGCCGGGCGACATCGGCGAACGTGACCCGCAGTTCGGGGCGGAGACGGCAGCCCAGCAGCCGGGTGGTCCGCTCGTAGGCGGCGGCCAGCCCCGCGGTCATGTCGGCCTCGGCCTCGCGCAGGGAGGCCTGGATCTCGGTCCGCAAGTCGCTGTCGGCCAGGCTCAGGAAGGTGGCCTGCAGGGCGAGGTAGGTGCGCCACTCCGGGGAGTCGGAGAAGATCTGGAGCTCCTTGAGAGCCCCCTGGCGCAGCACCTCCGCCACCAGGGCGGTCCGCAGTCCGGGCTGTGCCACCCAGTCCAGCCGGTCGAGGATGACCTGGCGGACCGCCTCGGCCGTCTCCGGATCGGACACGCTGATGGCGGGCCCCGCGCCCCTGGCCAGTTCCTTCAGGAGGTCGCTGAAGAACAGGTCCTTGTAGGGCCAGCGGCGGTAGGCGGCGCTCCGGGCGACGCCTGCGTGGCGGATGACGTCCTCGAAGCTGATGTGGTCGAGGCCCACGGTCAGGCCGGAGCTGTTGATCATGCTCATCGCGGCCTGGAGCATGCGCTGCTCGGTCTCCTCGTCGGACAGTCTGCGCCGTCGACGAGACAGCCCGGACCCCATGGATGACACATCGGCCACGTCGTTCACCCCTCACGGTAACCACGGTCTGCAGAACGCTGCGCCGGTTCGACGGGCGAACGTCGACACCGCGCAAGCGCGGACGCTTGGTAGCCCCTTGATGCCGACTCTTGTGATGCCGACTCTCGAACCCAGGATTCTAAACACAGAGTCTCAACTCTCCACGACGGAAGGGATCAGCGGTGTGAGGTGGGCGACGACGAGCCGTACGACCTCGGCGGCCATTCCCTGGACGAAGAAGTGATCGCCGGGCAGCAGACGAAGGCGTGAGCTGGTCGACTGCCCGCGCCATCCCTCCAGTTCCGAGGGCCGTACCGTACGGTCGTGGATCCCGCCGAGCACCGTGAGCGGCACGTCGAGCGGTGGTTCCTCGTGGTACTCGTACGTCTCCAGGATCGCGAAGTCGGCGCGGAGCACGGGCAGGACCAGCTCCATGAGCTCGTCGTTGTCCAGGATCTCGCGCGGCGTTCCGTTGAACGCGAGCAGCCGGGCCTTCAACTCGGCGTCGGAGGCGTTGTGCAGCACCGGCTCATGGCGCCGGGCGGGGGCCGCGGAAGCCGATACGAACAGGTGGCAGGGCACGGGCCACCCGCGGCGGCGCAGCAGCCGTGCCAGCTCGAACGCCACCAGTCCGCCCAGACTGTGCCCGAAGAGCGCGAAGGGCCGGTCGAGCAGCGGCTCCAGCGCATCGGCCAGCGCATGGACCAGCGGCGGCAGGCGGGAGAAGGGCTGCTCGCCGATGCGCCAGCCGTGGCCGGGCAGTTCGACCGGGCAGACCTCCACATCGCTCGGTACGAGCTGACCCCATGTGCGGTACAGCGCGGCCGACCCGCCGGCGTACGGCAGACACACCAGGCGGGTTGCCGCGGCCGGCCGGGGCCGCGGCACCCGGAACCACTGCTCCGTCACTCTTCGCTTCCCTCCGCGCCGGTACCGCTCGCGGTGGCGGGCATCTCGTCCTCCCGCAGGAGCCGGCACAACTCCTCGATCCGGCGGTCGGGTTCGGCCACCACCGTCTCGAGGAGTCGGCTCCACTGGCGGGTCACCCGGCCGACCAGCCGTGGATCGACGCGTTCGACGGCGTGCAGCCAGATTCCGCGCAGCGCACCCGCGTCCTCGAGCATGATGAGGCTGAGATCCACCACCGCCGGTTCCATCCCCGGCGGCACGTGCACGAATCCCTGGTCGGCGGCGAGCGGCTCCAGCCGGACGTCACGCAGCATCGCGGTGGGCAGTGGTGCGTTGAGCAGGTTGAACCCCAGACGGACCCGTTCGCACTGCGGCGCGAACTCGCGGCGCAAGGGCTGCAGCGGCACGCTCTGGTGGGCGTACGCCTCGATGATCCGCTCCCGGACACGGGCGACCAGTTCGCGGAAGCTGGGGTCCCCGCCGAGATCCGCGCGCAGCACCAACGGGTTCACGAAGAAGCCGATGAGCTGCTCGGTCTCCGGCCGGTCCCGGCCCGCGGTGGGGAAGTCGACGGCGAGGTCCCGGCTCCCGGTGCAGGCGGCGAGCTGGGCACCGAAGGCGGCCAGGAGCACCATGAAGAGGGTCGCGCCCTCGCGCTGGGCGAACTCCCGCAGCGCGGCGGTCAGTTCCGGGGACAGCTCGAAGGCGTGGCCCGAGGCAGCCGCCGCCGCCTCGTCCGGGAGCCGGACGTCGTTCAGCCGTGGCGGCGGCGGAAGTTCCGCGAGGGTGCGCCGCCAGTACGCAGTGTCCGTGTCCAGCGCACCGCTCTCGAACGCCTGGCGCTGCCAGGCCGCGAAGTCGGCGAACTGGAGCGGAAGGTCCGGCAACGTCGGCTCCCGCCCCTCGGCGAGGGCCTCGTAGGCGCCGACCAGGTCCTGCAGCAGCACCCCGTACGACCAGTTGTCGGTGACGGCGTGGTGGACCGTGAGCACCAGGATCCGCTCCTCGTCGCCGAAGGTGAGCAGCCGCCCCCGTACCAACGGGCCCTCCGCCAGGCGGAACGGCCGGCTGCTCTCCTCCTCGAGGACGGCGCGGATCGCCTGGCCCGGATCCCCGGGCGCGGTGCCCTCCAGCCGGGACCGGGTCAGCGGCCAGGTACCGGTGGCCTCGACGACCTGTGCCGGCCTCCCCGACCGGGTGACCAGGCGAGTGCGCAGCGCTTCGTGCCGCCGCACCACGTGGTCGAAGGCGCGCGCCAGGGCGTCCTCGTCGAGCCGTCCGCGCAGCCGCGCGGCGGTCACCACGTTGTGAGCGGGGCTCTCGGGGCCGACCGGGTGGTCGACGCAGAGCCATTCCTGCGCGTACGAGAGCGGGAGGTCCTCGCCGCGGTCGGCCGCCGGGACGGGCAGGAGCGCCGGGCCGTCGTCCTCCGTGTCGCTCTCCGCGTCGGTGTCCGCCAGCCACGCGGCCAGCGTCGCGACGGTCGGATACGCGAAGAGGTCGCGCAGGGACACCTCCCGTCCCAGCCGGGTCCGGATCCGGGAGACCGCCTGAGTCGCGAGCAGTGAGTGGCCGCCCGATGCGAAGAAGTCGTCATGGATGCTCACCGCGTCCAGGTGCAGGAGCTGTTCCCAGATCTCGGCGAGGTCCCGCTCCAGGTCGTCGCGCGGTGCCTCGTAGGGGGTGCGCGGATCGGAGCGGACGGCCCGGGGCTCGGGCAGCGCCTTGCGGTCCACCTTGTCATTGGGGGTGCGGGGCAGCGCGTCGAGGAACACGAACGCGGAGGGGAGCATGTACGCGGGCAGCTTCTCGCCCAGCGCGGCACGCAGGCGCGGCTGCAGGGTGCGGGCGCGGCGCGACGCGGCACCGTTCACCCACGCGGACAGCGGCCCGGACGGCACCAAAGGCGCCTGCGGGAAGGCCCGCGCCGGGGCCACGGGGTGCCCGTCGCCGCCCAGTCGGCGCAGCACGAGGTCGAACGCGCCGTCCGGGCCGTGCCGGGTCCAGTCCGGTTCGGCCCGGTATCCGGTCCGCTCGGCCAGGGCGGCCAGCTCCTCGGGATCGACCGCGTCCGCCGCCGCGGCGGCCAGGCGCTGCCGCAGGTCGGCGGCCGTGCCCCCGGCGGTGCCCAGCCGCTCCACCAGGTCGGCGAAGGGCCGCACCCGCGCGTTCGGCACGTCCCGGACGGCGATGACGTCCGCGGTGGCCGGGGCGAGCAGCTCCCGGAGGGCCGGGAGGGAGAGCCCGTCGGCACGCCAGTCGAGCGGGGAGAGGTCGGCGGGCGGGGCCTCCGGGTCGCTCGTGAGGATCACGTCGTACCGGAAGCGGGTCAGTTCGTTGTCGTACCGGCCGCGCTTGGGCAGGATCCGTACCTCGGCGATGCCGGGCAGCCGGTCCCGCAACGCCAGGAAGAAGCGCGGGTCGATGACCAGTTCCTCCTCCTCGGCGGCCAGGCGCCGCACCCGCTTGCGCAAGGCGTCGGCGCTCAGGTCGGGTGCCGCCCGGTGCAGCTCGACCGAGGCGTGGAACGCCTCGAGCAGCGGAAGGCTGCGGACGTCGCCCACGATGACCGCGCCACCCGGGGCGAGCCGGGGCAGCGCTCCCGCGATCACCCGGGCCAGGTACTCCTCGTCGGGGAAGTACTGCACCACCGAGTTGAGCAGGACGACGTCGAACTGCTGGTCCGGCAGCAGGTCGAGGCGGTCCGCCGCGCATTCGTGCAGTTGCACGTCGCCGGGGAAGCGATCGGGGTCGGCAGCCGCCCGCCGCAGCCGCGCCAGCGCCACGGCCGAGAAGTCGGTGCCCCAGTAGCGCTTGCAGTGCGGCGCGACCGCGTGCAGGACGAGGCCGGTGCCGCAGCCCACGTCCAGCACCGACTGCGGCGCGCGGCTGAGCACGCGCTCGGCGGTGCGGTCGACCCAGTCGCGCATCTCCTCGGCGGGGATGGGCTCGTCGGTGTAGCTGCTCGTCCAGCCGCTGATGTCGAAGGACGGGTCGATGTCCGCGGCCGGTTCGTCGTACGCCGTGTCCCAGATGGTGCGCCACTGGTCCAGCTCGGCGGGGCTCGTGGCGGAGTCGGCGCCGGACGGGTCGGCGACCACGTACGCCACCAGGCGTTGGTCGCCCGGTGTGTCCTCGCGTACGGTCACCACCGCCTGCTGGACGGCCGGTTGCCGCGCGAGGACCGCCTCGATCTCCCCCAACTCGATCCGGAAGCCGCGCAGCTTCACCTGATGGTCGATGCGGCCGAGGAACTCCAGGCTGCCGTCGCCGCGTCGGCGGACCAGGTCCCCGGTGCGATACAGCCGGTCGCCGAGGCCGATGGGGAACGGGTGCGGCACGAACCGCTCGGCGGTCAGCTCCGGGCGGCCGAGATAGCCGTGCGCCAGCCCGGCGCCGCCGATGTGCAGCTCTCCGGGGGCGCCGGGCGGAACGAGCGCGCCCCGGGCATCGAGCACGTGCAGTTCGGTGTTGGCGATCGGCTCGCCCAGGGAGACGGTGCCGTCGTCGATCCGGGCCACCGCCGACCAGATGGTGGTCTCGGTGGGGCCGTACATGTTCCACAGCTCGCCGCCGCCGCGGCTGAGCTGCCGGGCCAGGTCGGCGGGGAGCGCTTCACCGCCGCACAGCATGCGGAATCCGGGGCGCGGCGACCAGCCGGCGTCGAGCAGCAGCCGCCAGGTGGACGGTGTGGCCTGCATCAGCGTGGCCCCGGTCTCCGCGAGCAGCGCGCGCAGCCGTCGGCCGTCGGCGGCCACCTCGCGGTCCGCCAGGATCACCCGCGCACCGGTCGTGAGCGGCAGCAGCAGCTCCAGCATGGAGATGTCGAAGCACAGCGTGGTCACCGCGACCAGGGCGTCGTCCGGGCCGATCCCCGGCCGCTCCCGCATCGACCGGAGGAAGTTGGCGAGCGCGCGGTGCGGGATCCGCACGCCCTTGGGTGTGCCGGTCGAGCCGGAAGTGTAGATGACGTAGGCCAGGTCCTCGCCCTGGCTCTCGACGTCCGGCCGGGTGGCGGGCTCTGCCTCCAGCGCCTCGGTGACCTCGTCCAGGCAGAGGACTCCCGCGGCCGGTTCGGGCAGGCCGGCGAGGACGGTGCGCTGGGTGAGCAGGAGCTTGAGCCCGGAGTCGCGCACCATGAAGGCGAGGCGCTCGCTCGGGTACGCCGGGTCCAACGGCACGTAGGCGGCGCCGGACTTGAGCGTGCCGAGGACCGCGACCGCCATCTCCGGCGTGCGCTCGGTGCAGATCCCGACGAGGTCGCCCCGCCCGACGCCCAGCCGGTGCAGGTGGTGCGCGAGCCGGTTGGCCCGCCGGTCGAGTTCGGCGTACGTCAGGGTCTGCTCCCCGCAGCGCAGGGCCGCCGCCTCCGGTGTCGCCCCGGCCCGCTCCTCGAAGCTGTGATGTGCCCAGCGCAGGTCCGGCCAGACGCGCCGGGTGTCGTTGGGCTCCCGGGCCAGCCGGTGCCGCTGCTCCTCGGTGAGCAGGCTCAGCTCGGAGAGACGGCGGTCGGGCGCGTCGGCGATCTCCTCGACGAGGACGCGCAGCGAGTCGGACAGTTGCTCGATGGTGGCGCTGTCGTAGAGGTCGGCGTTGTACTCGAACCAGCCGCTCAGCCCGTCCGGCCGGTCGAAGACCTGCAACTCCAGGTCGAACCGGGCGGTGGCGCTCTCCAGCGTCAGCGGGGTGACCCGCAGCCCGCCCAGGTCCAGCTCCGGCATGTCGATGTTCTGGAAGACGAACGACACCTGGAACAGCGGCGACCGGGAGAGGTCGCGCTCGGGGTGCAGCTCCTCCACCAGCCGTTCGAACGGCAGCTCCTGGTGGGCGTAGGCCCCCAGGCAGGTCGCGCGCACCCGCGCCAGGGCCTCACGGAAGGTGGGGTCGCCGGAGAGGTCCGCGCGCAGGGCCAGGGTGTTGACGAAGAACCCGATCAGCGGCTCCAGTTCGGGGCGGGTCCGGTTGGCGATGGGCGCGCCGATCACCAGGTCGTCCTGGTCGGCGTAGCGCTGGAGCACCACGGCGAACGCGGCCAGCAGCGTCATGAAGGGCGTCGCGCCCTCCCGTCGGCTCAGCGCGCGCAGCCGTGTCATCAGCGGTCCGGGCAGCTCGAAGGGGATCGATCCGCCGCGCGACGTCTGTACGGGCGGGCGCGGGCGGTCGGTCGGAAGGGCGAGGACCGGCGGGGCGCCGTCGAGCGCCTGCTTCCAGTACGCGAGGTCGCCGGTCACGCCGGAGCCCTCCGCCTGGCCGCGCTGCCAGGCGGCGTAGTCGGCGTACTGGAGGGGAAGTTCGGGCAGTGGTGAGCCGCTGCCCGCGCGCAGGGCCGGATAGAGGGCGACCAGCTCCCGGACCGCCACCGCCATGGACCAGAGGTCGGCGACGATGTGGTGCATGGTGAGCAGCAGGACGTGCTCCTCGGGGCCCAGCCGGAACACCCTGACCCGCAGCAGCGGGCCCCGCTCCAGTGCGAACGGCCGCCGGACCTCCTCCCGTGCCAGGCGCTGGACCTCCCGCTCACGGTCGTCGCCGGAGAGGTGGGTGCAGTCGACCACGGCGAAGTCGGCCCGTCCCGTCTCGGCCACCCGCTGTACGGGCTCGCCGTCGACCTCCGCGAAGGTGGTGCGCAACGCCTCGTGGCGCCGCACGATCTCGTCGGTGCAGCGCCGCCACACGTCGAGATCGAGCCGGCCGTGGATCCGCACCGCGCTGGGGACGTTGTAGGCGGCGCTGTCCGGCACGAGTTGCTGCAGGAACCAGAGCCGCTGCTGCGAGAAGGAGAGGGGGAACTGGCGCACCCTCGGTCGTCGGGCCCGGCCCAGCCGCTCGGCCAGAAGTCTCCGCTTCTGCTCGGCGGTCATGCCGTCCAGGTCAGGCATGCTCATGCCTCGGTCTCCCCTTCCATGTCCGCCTCGGCCGCCTCCGCCGCGAGCAACTCCCGCAGCATGGCGTCCACTTCGTCGTCCGGTAGCGCGTCCACGTCGGTCACCTCGGCCGGTTCGTCGCGCGCGAGTCGCTCGATGGGGGCGGGTTCCTCCGCCGCCGTCCCGCTGTCCGAGCCGCCGGTGGCGAGGAGCCGGGCGGTGTTGGCCACGGTCGGCAGGTCGAAGAAGTCACGCAGTGTCAGCTCCGCCCCGAAGTGGGCCCGGAGCCGGGTACCGATCTGCACCGCCGCCAGCGAGTGACCGCCGAGCGCGAAGAAGTCGTCGTGCAGGCCGATCGGGTCGACACCGAGCGCCTCCTGCCAGATGGCCGCGATGGCGGCCTCCTCCTCGGTGCCCGGTGCCACGTACGGGGTGTCCAGCTCGGGACGCGGGTGCACCGCGGTCGGCGCGGCCGTCTCCAGGTCCGCCGCCAGCCGGGCCGGATCGATCTCGGCGGCCAGGCGGCGCACGGTGGCCAGGTCCTGCCGGGAGACGACGAGGTGCGCCGGCATCGGCCGGGCCCGCAGGATCCGGCCGAACAGCTCCGTCCCCTCCTCGGCGGTCATGCCGGCGGCCAGGGCGTGCAGCGCCGCCAGTCCCCCCGGCTCGTGCGCGGCGGGCTCCGGAGCCTCGGGCGCCGGGGCCGCCGCTGACGACTCGACCTGTTCGCGCATCGCCTCGGGCTCGTGGATGCGCTTCATGATGAAGTCACCGAGCCGCACCAGCAGTCGGCCCTCGTCGTCGTAGACGTCGGCGTCGCAGACCAGGGTCTCGCCGGACGTGTCGCCGCCCTCCTTGATCCGGATGTGGCAGGCCATCCGCCGGGTGAGGCCGCGCACGACCCGCAGGCTGCCGTACCAGAAGGGCAGGTAGTAGCCCTCGGCGGCGTGCACGCGGGACGCACCGCCGACCACGTCCAGCAGCGCCGGGTGCAGCCGGTAGGTGTCGAGGTCGGCGGCGTACCGCTCCGGAAGCTCCAGGACGGCCACCATGCCCCGGGTGCCGACGTGGATGCGGGTGAGGCAGCGCCAGCGGCCCTGCACGGCGAACCGGATGATCCCGCCCTCGGCGGCGAAGTTCAGCCGGAGCCGCTGCCGCAGCGCCTGCTCGCCCTCGATGACCTCCTCGACACCGGATTCCTCGAGCAGTTCGGCGACGTCGCGCGGCGTACGCTCCACGCGTTCGTGCAGCAGGACGGAACCGGCGGCGTGCTCCTGCCAGTTCCGCGCCGCCCCCGGTACGCGGCTGCGGATCCGGAAGCTCAGCTCGCCGTCCGTGCGCTCCAGGACCGTGTACAACTCACGCTCCTGCCCGTCGGGGACGATCACCGGCAGGGTGAACAGCACGTCGCGGAACTCGATCTCGCGTCCCGCCGCCAGGGGCTCCACCGCCGCCCGGACCATCTCCAGGTACGTGGTGCCGGGAACCAGGCCGTGCCCCTGCATCCGGTGCTCGTCGACGACCCAGCTCTCCGAGGTGCGGATCGTGGTCAGGAAGACCTCGGTGCTCTCCGTCCGCCGCAGGCGGCGTTGCAGCAGCGGGTGACCGACGTCCTCGCCGGTGCCCGCGTCGGCGCCGGGCAGCGCGTGCGGGCCCGCCGCCATGCCGGTCTCGCGCCAGGTGTCCCAGGCCACCGCCGTCACGGGCGCGGACCCGCCCGCGGTACGCCAGGCGGCGAAGGCGTCCAGGAACGCGTTGGCCGCGCAGTAGTCGGCCTGGCCGGGCCCGCCGAGCACCGCGGTCCGCGACGAGCACAGGAGGAAGAAGTCCAGGGGGTCGCGGGAGCAGACCGTGTCGAGGACCAGCGTGCCGCGCGTCTTGGCGGCGAGCACGGCCTCGGCGTCGGCGCGGGACGTCCCGGCGAGCAGCCCGCTCGCGGGGGCCCCGGCCGCGTGGACGACGCCGTTGAGGGCGCCGAAGCGGGCCCGCAGTTCCTCGACCGCGCGGCTCGTCTGCTCGGCGTCGGTGACGTCGGCGCGGAGCACCACCGGTCGGGCGCCCAGGCTCCGCAGCGCTTGCAGGCGCCGGATCCGGGTGCTGGTCGGGTCGTCGGCGCCGTGCTCCGCGAGCCACTGCGCCCAGGCGTCCTCCGGCGGGAAGGTGCCCCGCCCGAGCAGTCCGATGGCCGGTGCCCGCACGGAGCGGGCCAGGTGCGCGGCGAGCGCGAGGCCGATGCCGCCGAGCCCGCCGGTGACGAGGTAGACGCCCTCGTCGCGGAGCCGCCCGCTGCCCGGCTCGCCCGCGTCCAGGGGGACGGGGTCGAACGTCCGCGCCCACCAGTGGCTGCCGCGCCAGGCCAGCACCTGCTCCGCCGGGGGTGCGGCCACCGCCGCCCGCAGGGCGTCGAGCAACGTCTCGGGCGGCGCGGCCAGGATCTGCCCGGTGAGGTCGAGGAGGCGGCACGTGACGTCCGGCACCTCCTGCGGGATCACCGTGCACGGGCCGAGGACGGTGGCGTTCTCGGGCTGGAGCGGCTCCTCCCCGGTCACGCCGAAGACGCCGCGGGTGAGGACGTCGAGTGCGAGGGGCGGGTGCCCGGCGCGCTCGGACAGGGCCTGCGCGAGGGCCAGCAGGCTGTGGAAGCCGGCGTCCTGAGCGCGATCCAGCCGCGTGCGGTCCAGGTCCGCGGTGGGTTCGACGGCGAGGCTCCACAGGTGCAGGGCTCGGGCCGGTCGCAGGTCGTCCGCGTCGAGGGCGGCGAAGAGGCGTTCGAAGTCGTCCCGGTCGGCCGGGTCGACGGTGAAGGAGCGCTCGCCGTCCCGCGCGAAGCCGTCCCCCGCGGACACCCCGACGACGGTGCAGCCGGCGGCCTCCAGGCCCTGCCGCAGCGTCCGGCCCAGCGGCAGGTCCGCACCGAGCACGAGCCACGGTCCCGACGCGGCAAGGGGCCGGGAGGCGTGCGGTGGGAGGCGCCGCCAGCTCGGCGTGTAGGTCCACCCCGCGGGCTCCGCCGGTCCGGGCTCGGCGACGCCCTGCCCGGCATGGTCCGCCGGGCCGGGGTCGACCCAGTACCGCTGCCGCTGGAAGGGGTACGAGGGAAGGCGCACCCGGCGGCGGCTGCCGGCATCGTGCTGTGCTTCCCAGTCGACCTCCGCTCCCCCGGACCACATCGCCCCCACCGCCTCCAGCAGCACCTGCCGGTCGGGGCGCTCCTCGCGGGGCTGGCGCAGCGTGGCGGCCACGACCCGGTCCGGCGTCCACGAGCGGTGCTGACGGGCGTAGTTCGACAGCGACCGGCCCGGCCCCACCTCCAGCAGGAGCAGGTCCGGGTCGGCGAGCAGCGTCGACAGGTTGTCGGCGAAACGTACGGCGGAGCGCAGGTGGGTGCCCCAGTACTCGGGGTCGGTGGCCTCGGCGTCCTCGATC
Organism: Streptomyces macrolidinus; assembly: GCF_023887685.1. GTDB lineage: Bacteria > Actinomycetota > Actinomycetes > Streptomycetales > Streptomycetaceae > Streptomyces > Streptomyces macrolidinus. The sequence goes on from NZ_JAMWMR010000025.1 coordinate 33,221, forward strand.
CAGGTCCCGCTCACGTTGGAGCCGAAGGGGATCCGCGGGGGGTGCAGCCGGATCGTGCGGACCTCCTCCCGGAAGGGGGCCACCGCGCCCTCCACCAGGGGCGAGTGGAACGCGTGCGAGGTGTGCAGGCGCCGGCAGCCGACGCCGGACGCGGCGAGCTTCTCCCGCAGTCGCTCGACGGCCCCGACCGGACCGGCGACCACGCAGAGCGACGCGGCGTTGACGGCCGCGACGCAGAGGTCGTCGTCGAGCAGCGCCCTCGTCTCGTCCTCGGGCAGGAAGACCGCGAGCATCGCCCCGTGCGGGGTCGCCTGCATCAGCCGGCCGCGCGCCGCCACCAGCGCGGTGGCGTCCTCCAGCGTGAACACACCGGCGACGCAGGCGGCCACGTACTCACCGATGCTGTGACCGGCCATGGCGTGTGGCACGAGACCCCACGCCATCAGGGTGCGGGCCAGGGCGTACTCCACGGCGAAGAGGGCGGGCTGGGCGAGCGCCGTCTCCTCCAGGCGTTCCGCGGCCTTCTCGGCCTCCTCCGGCGCCGGGAACAGGGCCGCCCGCAGATCCTCGTCGAGATGCGGGGCGAACAGCGTGAGGCAGCGGTCGAGTTCGGCGCGGAAGACCGGCTCGTCGGCGTAGAGCTCGCGGGCCATGCCGGGATACTGCGTCCCCTGGCCCGGGAAGAGGAAGGCCACCTTCGCGGCCCGGCCCGCCGTTCGCGTCTCGCCGACGCGTGCCGCCTGCCGCAGCCGCCGTACGGCGTCGGCACGGTCCACGCAGACCACGGCCCGGCGCTGTTCGAAGGCGCGCCGCCGTGCCGCCAGGGTGAAGGCGACGTCGGCGAGTTCGTCGCCCGGGTTGGTCTCGAGGTGGACCGCCAGTCGCTCCGCCGCCTGCGCCAGGGCCTGGTCGGTACGCGCCGAGAGGGTCAGCACCTGCCAGGGGCGTCCGGGCTCGCCGGGCCGCGGCGCGGGCCCCTCCTCGAGGACCACATGCGCGTTGGTCCCGCCGATGCCGAACGAGCTCACCCCGGCCCGGCGCGGCGCCTCGTCGCGGGGCCAGGGCCGGTGCGTGGTGTTCACGAAGAAGGGGCTGGACTCCAGCCCGAGCTCCGGGTCGGCCCGCTCGAAGTGCAGGCTGGCGGGGATGGCCTCGTGCTTGAGCGCGAGCGTGGCCTTGATCAGTGCGGTCGCCCCGGCGGCGGCGTCGAGGTGGCCGACGTTGCTCTTCACCGACCCGAGGGCGCAGTAGCCGCGCGCCTCGGTCTCCTCCCGGTACGCGCGGGTCAGGGCGGCGATCTCGATGGGGTCACCGAGGGCCGTACCGGTCCCGTGGGTCTCCACGTAGCCCACCGTCTCCGGCGACACCCCGGCGATGCCCAGCGCCTCGGCGATCACCTCCGCCTGGCCCTCGACGCTCGGTGCGGTGTAGCCGACCTTGAGCGCGCCGTCGTTGTTGACGGCCGAGCCCCGGATCACCGCGTCGACGAGGTCACCCTGCTCGCGCGCGTCGGCGAGGCGGCGCAGCACCACGAGGGCGACGCCGTTGCCGATGACGGTGCCCCCGGCGGCGGCGTCGAACGGGCGGCAGTGTCCGTCCGGCGACAGGATGCCGCCGGGTTCGTGCAGGTAGCCGTTGCGCAGCGGGACGTTGACGGAGACGCCGCCGGCCAGGGCGATGTCGCACTCCCCGGAGAGCAGGCTCTGGCAGGCGAGGTGGACCGCCACCAGCGAGGTGGAGCAGGCGGTCTGCACCGTGATGCCGGGGCCCTTGAGGCCGAGCTTGTACGAGACCCGGGTGGCGAGGAAGTCCTTGTCGTTGGCGAGCTGGGTCTGGTACTGGCCGAGGGTCTCGACGACGCCGCGGTTCGCCAGCAGGTTGAAGAGCAGGTAGGTGTTGAGGCCGGCACCGCCGAAGACGCCGATCCGGCCCGGGAACGCCTGCGGGTCGTACCCCGCCGACTCCAGCGCCTCCCAGGCGCATTCGAGGAAGACGCGGTGCTGCGGGTCCATCAACTCGGCCTCGCGCGGGGACAGGCCGAAGAAGCCCGCGTCGAAGGTGTCGGCCCCGTCGAGGACGCCCTTGGCGCGCACGTACCCGGGCTGTGCCAGCAACGCCGGGCTGACGCCCTGCTCACGCAGCTCCTCCTCGGAGAAGAAGGAGAGGCAATTCTTCCCTGCTGCCAGGTTGTCCCAGAACGCGCCGACGTCGGCCGCCTCGGGGAAGCGCCCCGCCATGCCGATGATGGCCACCTGCGACAGGGCGTCGGTCTCGTCGCTCACGGTCGGTCTCCTTCAGATTCGTTGCGGTTCCGGGAGCGGCGGCCGGCGGCCGCGCGGCGCGCCGCCATGGCCTCCCGGCGGCCGGCCACCCGCCCGCGGGCGTCGGCCATCGGATCGGCGGCCGTGCCCGGGGTGCCGGCGAGGTGCTCGGCCAGGGTGCGCACGGTCGGGAACTGGAACAGCTCGACGAGCGTGAGGGGGCGCCGTAGCTCCGTCTCGAGCGTGCTGCGCAGCTCGGCCATGAGCAGCGAGTGGCCGCCCAGCTCGAAGAAGTTGTCGTCGACGCCCACCTGGTCGAGGCCGAGCAGCCGGGTCCAGGCCTCGGCGACGGTGCGCTCCACCCGGTCCCTGGGCGCCAGGTAGGGCACGGCCAGCTCGGGGCGGGACAGCTCCGGCGCGGGCAGGGCGGCGCGGTCCACCTTGCCGTTGGGTGAGAGCGGGAAGGCGGGCAGGGGGACGAAGGCGGCGGGAACCATGTAGTCCGGCAGCCGCTCCTTCAGATGGGTGATCAGCTCGCCCGCGGTGGGCGGCTCGTCGGCGGTCAGGTACGCCACGAGCCGGGTGTCGCCGCCCTGTCCTCGGGCGGTGACGACGGCCTCCCGTACGGCGGGATGAGCGGCCAGCACCTGTTCGATCTCACCGAGTTCGATGCGGAGTCCGCGGAGCTTCACCTGGTGGTCGAGCCGGCCCAGGTATTCGATGGCCCCGTCGTCGCGGAATCGTGCCAGGTCCCCGGTGCGGTAGATACGGGCCCCGGGATCCGGGTCGAACGGATGGGGGACGAAACGCTCGGCGGTCAGCTCCGGGCGGTCGAGATACCCACGGGCCAGGTTGCGACCGCCGATGCACAACTCGCCCGCGACACCGCGCGGCACCGGTCGCAGCGCCGGATCGAGCACGTACATCTGCGTGTTGGCGATGGCGTGGCCGATGGGTACCGGCCGGGTGTCGCCGTCGCGTCGGCAGGCCCAGGCGGTGACGTCCACGGCCGCCTCGGTCGGGCCGTACAGGTTGTGCAGCTCGGCAGGGAGGAGGGCGAAGAAGCGCTCCTGGAGCTCCCGGGGCAGCGCCTCGCCGCTGCAGATCACCCGGCGCAGGCCGCGGCAGTCCTTCGCCCCGTCATCCCGCAGGAAGACCTGCAGCATCGCGGGCACGAAGTGCAGTGTGGTGATCCCCTCGCGCTGGACGGTCTCCACCAGGTAGCGGCCGTCCTTGTGCCCCTCCGGACGGGCCACCACCAGACAGGCGCCGGTCGTCAGCGGCCAGAAGAACTCCCAGACCGACACGTCGAACGAGTACGGCGTCTTCTGCAGCACGCGGTCGGAGGCGTCGAGCCGGTAGGCGTCCTGCATCCACAACAGGCGGTTGCGGATGCCTGCGTGGACGTTCATGACGCCCTTGGGGCGCCCGGTGGAGCCGGAGGTGTAGATGACGTAGGCGAGGTCCTCGCCGCCGACCCGGACCCGTGGCCGCTCACCGGACTCGCGCCCGAGATCCTCGGCGGCCTCGTCCACGCAGAGCACGACCGCCTCGTGGTCCGGCAGCCCCGGCACCAGGCGGCGCTGTGTCAGCAGCACCGGAACGCGCGCGTCGGCCAGCATGAACTCCAGGCGCGAGCGCGGATAGCCGGGGTCCAGGGGCAGGTAGGCGCCGCCGGCCTTGAGCGTGGCGAGCAGCGCGACCACCAGCTCGGTGGAGCGCTCCATGCAGATGCCCACCAGCACGTCCCGGCCCACGCCCGACCGGCGCAGCCGGTGGGCCAACTGGTTGGCGCGGCGGTCCAGTTCGGCGTAGGTGAGCCGCTCGCCCTCGAAGCGCAGCGCCTCGGCGTGCGGCGTCGCGTCGGCCTGCGCCTCGAACATCTGGTGGAGGAGGCCCGCGTCCGGCCATTCCCGGGGACCGCCCTCGCCCAGCGCCAGCACCTCGCGGCGCTCCGCCTCGTCGAGGATCGGGAGGCGGCCGATGGGCTCGTCGGGCCGGTCGGCCACGGCGGTGAGCAGGCGCTGGAGACACCGCGCGATGCGGTCGGCGGTGGGCGCGTCGAAGAGGTCGAGGCTGTACTCGAGACGGCCGTGCACGGTGTCGCCGTCCTCGCTCAGCAGCAGTTCGAGGTCGAACTTGGCCGTGCCGCCGTCGGCGGGTATCGGCTCGACGTGCAGCCCGCCGCCGCTCCAGGCCGGGAACGGGACGTTCTGCAGGGCGAACCCGACCTGGAAGATCGGGGTACGCGCCAGGCTGCGCTCCGGCTTGAGCGCCTCCACCAGCCGTTCGAACGGAACGTCCTGGTGGTCGTACGCGTCGAGGCACACCCGGCGCACCCGTCCGAGCAGCTCCCGGAAGCTCGGGTCGCCGGAGAGGTCGGTGCGCAGCGCCAGGGTGTTCACGAAGAGCCCGATCAGTGGTTCGAGTTCGGGCAGCCGCCGGCCCGCCACCGGCGTGCCGATCACCACGTCGTCGACGCCGCTGAGGCGGGCGAGCAGGGTCTGGAAGGCTCCGGTCAGGACCATGAACAGCGTGGCGCCCTCCTGCCGGGCGAGGGCGCGCAGCCGCCGGACGACGAGCGGGTCGAGCCGCAGTTCCAGCGCGGCACCCCGGTAGCTCTTCTCCGGTGGGCGTGGGCGGGCCGGCGACAGATTGAGTTCGGCGGGTGCCCCGCTCAGTCGCCGGACCCAGTGGTCGAGGGCGTCCCCGTCGGTCTGTCGGCCGAGCGCCTCCTGCTGCCAGAGGGCGAAGTCCGGGTACTGCACGGGGAGTTCGGGCAGGGGGCTCGGTCGGCCGGCAGCGAAGGCGGCGTAGAGGGCGAGCACCTCCCGCAGCAGGACGCCCAGGGACCATTGGTCCGAGACGATGTGGTGCATGGCGAGCAGTACGACGCTCTCCTCGGCGGAGACGCGGAGCAGCTCGAAGCGGAGCAGCGGTCCGTCCGAGAGCCGGAAGGGGCGCGCGAAGAAGCTCTCCGCCCGCGCGCGAACCTGCTCCTCGACGTCGTCCGGGCCCGCGAGGTCGCGCACCTCCAGCTCGGCGGGGACCTCCGGGCGGACGACCAGCCGGGGCCGGCCGTCGATCTCGGGGAAGACCGCGCGCAGCGCCTCGTGACGCCGCATCACCTCGTCGCAGGCTCGCCGGAACACCGCGGCGTCGAGACGGCCGCGGACGCGGAGGGCGGCGGGTATCAGGTAGGCGCGGTTGCCTGCGGAGAGCTGTTCGAGGAACCACAGCCGCCGCTGTGCGAACGCCGGTGGTACGGGCAGGGCGGGGTCGGCGCGGCGGGGCACGGTCGGCACCTCGCGGTCGCCCGGTGCCGTACCCGTCCTCGGCTGTGCGCCGCGTTCCCGCAACCGGTACGCGAGCGCGGACACCGTGGGGCGTTCGAAGAGTTCCCGCAGCGGCAGCTCCACCCCGAGGACGGACCGCAGGCGGGTGGTGACCTGGGTGGCGAGCAGCGAGTGGCCGCCGAGCGCGAAGAAGTCGTCGTCCGCTCCCACCTGGTCGACGCCGAGCAGGTCGGCGAAGACGTCGGCGATCGTCCGCTCCAGCGGCTCGGCGGGGGCACGGTAGGGCGTCCGCAGATCCGCGCGGCCGAACTCCGGCTCCGGCAACGCCGCGCGGTCGATCTTGCCGTTGGGGGTGAGCGGGAACGCGGTCAGGAACACGAACGCCGAGGGCACCATGTACGCGGGCAGGCTGTCCCGCAGGAAGGCGGCGATCTCCGCGGGCTCCGGCGCCTCGGCGCAGGCGAGGTGGGCGACCAGCCGGGTGTCCCCCGCGTGCTCGCGGGCGGTGACCACCGCGGCGCTCACCCCCGGGTGGGCGGTGAGCGCCTGCTCGATCTCCCCGAGCTCGATACGGAAGCCGCGGACCTTCACCTGGAAGTCGATGCGGCCGAGGAACTCGATGCTGCCGTCGCCGCGTCGGCGCACCAGGTCGCCGGTGCGGTAGAGCCGCTCCCCCAGGTCGTTCGGGGCCGGGTGGGCGACGAAGCGGTCGGCGGTCAGCTCCGGCTGGTTCAGGTAGCCGCGGGCCAGCCCGGCGCCGCCGATGTGCAGTTCGCCGGGCACGCCGGTGGGCACGAGCTGTCCCCGCCGGTCGAGGACGATCAGCTCGGTGTTCGCGATCGGCTCGCCGAGGGAGATCGGCCCGGTGTCGATCCGGGAGACCGCCGACCAGATGGTGGTCTCGGTGGGGCCGTACATGTTCCACAGTTCCGCGCCCAGGGGACGGAGTCGGCCCGCGAGGCTCGGCGGGAGGGCCTCGCCGCCGCACAGCATCCGCAGGTGCCGTCGGCCCGCCCAGCCCGACTCGACGAGCATCCGCCAGGTCGAGGGGGTGGCCTGCATGAGCGTCGCTCCGGCGGCGTCGAGCGCCTCCGCCAGCGCGGGTCCGTCGGCGGCCACGTCCCGCGGGGCCACCACCACGCGCGCGCCGGCCACCAGGGGCAGCAGGAGTTCCAGGACGGAGATGTCGAACGAGAGGCTGGTGACGGCCAGGAGGACGTCGTCGCGGGCGATGCCCGGGCGCTCCTGCATGGAACGCAGGAAGTTGGCGAGAGCGCCATGGGTGATCTGCACACCCTTCGGCCTGCCGGTCGAGCCCGAGGTGTAGATCACGTACGCGAGGTCGCCGGGGCCGGGCTGCTCGCCGGGCGCGTGCGTCGGCTCGTCGGCGAGCTCCTCGTCCAGCTCGTCGAGGCAGAGCACGGCGGCGGCGCCGGACGGCACGTGCTCGGCCACGCGGCGCTGGGTGAGCACCACCGGGGCCCGCGAGTCCTCGATCATGAACTCCAGGCGTGCGCGGGGGTAGGCCGGGTCGAGGGGCAGGTAGGCGCCGCCTGCCTTGTGCACGGCCAGCAGTGCGACCACCATCTCGAGCGAGCGCTCCAGGCAGAGGGCGACCAGCACGTCCCGGCCCACCCCGAGGCGGCGCAGCCGGTGGGCGAGCTGATCGGCACGCCGGTCCAGCTCCGCGTAGGACAGGGCGTGGTCCGCGCAGCGGACCGCCTCGGCGGTGGGCGCTTCCCGCGCCCGGCGGGCGAACCGCAGGTGAGCGAGGTCGCCCTCGGGCCAGGTACGGCGGGTGTCGCCGCCCGGCGCCGACAAGGACCGCCGCTCCTCGTCGCCGAGCAGCGGCAGCGCCCCGATGGGCCGGTCCGGGTCGGCCACCGCCTCCCGCGCCAGTCGGCACAGGTGGTCCGCCAGCCGGGCGACGGTCGCCTCGTCGAAGAGGTCGCTGTTGTACTCGAACAGTCCGCTCAGGCCGCCCTCGTCCTCGACGAGTTGCAACTCCAGGTCGAACCGGGCCGTGCGGCTGCGGACGGCGACGCGGGAGAACTCGAGCCCCGCCACGCGCAGGGTGGGCAGCGGCTGGGTCTGGTAGGCGAAGCTGATCTGGACGATCGGCGGCCGGCCGAGGTCGCGCGGTGGCTTCAGCTCTTCCACCAGCTTCTCGAAGGGCACCTCCTGGTGTGCGTAGGCGCCGAGGCAGGCGTCGCGCACCCGCTCCAGCAGTTCGGCGAAGGTCGGGTCACCGGAGAGATCGGTGCGCACGGGCAGGGTGTTGACGAAGAAGCCGATGAGCCGTTCCAGTTCGGCCCGTTCGCGGCCTGCGACCGGAATGCCGACGACGACGTCGTCCTGGCCGCAATAGCGGTGCAGCAGCACCTGGAACAGCGCGAGGAGCACCATGAACGGTGTGGCGTCGCGTCGCCTGCCGATGGCGGCCAGGTCGCGTACCAGTCGGGCAGGCAGGTCGAAGTGCCACGAGCCGCCGCGGAAGGACTGCGCCGGGGGACGCGGGTGGTCCGGCGGCAGCTCCAGCACCGGTGGGGCTCCGGCGAGGCGTTCCTTCCAGTAGCGCAGGGCTTCGGCCGAGGCATGCGGCTGCGCGTGCCGCCGCTCCCGCAGGGCGACGTCCCCGTACTGGATCTCCAGCGGGGGCAGCGGGGAGGGACGGCCCTCGGCGAAGGCCGCGTAGATCTCGGCGAACTCCGCGAAGAGAACGGTCACGGACCAGCCGTCCGAGATGATGTGGTGCAGGACCACGACGAGGAGGTGCTCGTCGTCGGCCGTCCGCAGCAGCCGCATCCGCAGCAGCGGCCCGGCCGTCAGGTCGAACGGTGTCGAGATCTCGGCCGCGATCCGCTCCGCGCAGGCCGCCTCGCGCGCCGCCGCGGGCAGTGCGCGCAGGTCCTCCTCGGGGATCTCCACCGTCACGCTCGGCGCCACCGACTGCACCGGGGTGTCGTCACGTTCGGCGAAGGTGGTCCGCAACGACTCGTGCCGGTGGACCAGTTCGGTGACGGCGGCGTGCAGCAGGTCGCGATCGAGGGCACCGCGCACGCGCACGGCCGCGGGCACCACGTACGCCGTCGTGCCCGGCGTGAGCCGTTCCAGGAACCACAGCCGCTGCTGCATGGCGGAGAGCGGATAGACCTTCTCCCGCGCCGGTGCCGCCAGTTGCTTCGCGAGGTGTGCGCGCTGCTCGGGTGAGAGACTCGCCAGCCGTTCCCGCAGGCTCGCCATCAGCGTCCCTCCTCGAGCAGCGCGCGGGCCTCGGCCTCGGGCAGGCGCTTCAGCTCGGCGAGGAGCGCCTCGGTGTCGTCGGCCGGCGCTTCCTCGGTGTCGTCGGCCGGCGCCTCCTCGGTGCCGGTCTCCGCGTCGTCCCCCAGGTGTTCCAGGACCTGCTCCGCCACCCGTCGGACCGACGCGCCCTTGAGCAGCGCGACGAGCGGCAGGGTGACCCCGAGCCGGTCCCGGATCTGGACCCGCAGGCCTGTGGCCATCAGCGAGTCCAGGCCCAGGTCGAGCAGGGGCTGGTCGAGCCCCACCTCGACGGTGGCGGCGCCGGGACGGCGGCGCGGGCCGCCGCCGGACCCCAGGGCCGCGCCGACGCCGCGGGCGAGATGGTCGGCGAGGACGTCGAAGCGCTCGTCCTCCTTCAACACCAGCAGGGCCTCGCGGGTGAGCAGCGAACTGTCGGCGGCGGACGCGGTCGTACGCTCCCTGGCGTCCGTACGCTCCCCGGCGGTCGTACGCACCTCGGCGACCGGCGTCTCCTCCCGGTCGGCCTCGTCACCGGCCGTCGTGGCCACGGGGGCCGCAGGCGCGTCGTACCAGTGGCGTGTCCGGACGAAGGGCGAGGTGGGCACCGGCACGCGCGTGCGCGAGTAGCCCCGGTCGAACCCGGCCCAGTCGACGTCGGTGCCGTGCTCGTACAGCTCGGCGAGGGTGGCCAGGACGGTGCGCCAGTCGTCCTCACCTGCCCGCAGACTCGGCGCGGTGAGCAGTTCGTCGCCGGGCTGTTGCGCCCGTATCCGGTCGACGAGGGCGGCGTCCGGGCCGATCTCGACGAAGCGGGTGTACCCGAGGCTTCGCAGCGTCGACACGGCGTCGGCGAACCGGACCGGCCGGTGGCTCTGCCGGCACCAGTGCTCGGCGTCGGGGGCCTCGTCCCACGGCCAGAGCGCTCCGTCCAGGCCCGAGACGAACGGGATGCGCGGCGGCGCCTGGGTGATCTCGTCGGCGAGCCGGCGCAGCGGCGCGAGGTCCGCCTGGGCCGTCGGTGAGTCGGGCGGGAGCTGCAGGCGGGCGCGCCGCGTCACGAGCCGCAGCGCGTCCTCCAGGCTCATCACCCCGGCCGTGCGGGCGGCGGCGATCTCGCCCGCGCCGTGCCCGAACACCGCGGCCGGCCGCACGCCCCAGGCGCGCCACAGCTCGGTGAGCGCGTACTGCACCGCGAAGAGCGCCGGCTGCGCCAAGGTGGGCCGGTCCAGGTGCGCCGCGCCCGGATCCTTCGGGAACAGGACGTCGAGCAGCGGAACCTCCAGCTCGCCCCGGAGCAGTTCGTGACAGCGGTCCAGTGCCTCCTGGAAGACCGGTGCGCTCTCGTACAGGACGTGGGCCATGCCGGGTCGCTCGGTGCCCGCGCCGCTGTAGAGGAACGCCACCTCGGGCTCGCGTCCGTCGGTGGAGACGGCCGCGTTCGGCGCGGAGCGGTCCAGGACGTCGGCGAGCGCCGCGTCGAGTTCGGCCGCGGACCCGCCGACCACCGCCAGGCGGTGCGGGAAGTGGGACCGTCCGGTGTTGGTGGAGTAGCAGTGGTCCGCGACCGGCGCCTGGGCCGCGTGCCCCAGCCGGTCGCGGTGCCGCTCCACGAGCACGCGCAGTCCGGCTTCGCTGCGGGCGGAGAGGGCGAGGACGTTCAGCGGCCGGCGCTCGTCCGCGGTGGCCGGTGCCCGGCCGGGGCCCTCCTCGACGAGGAGGTGCACGTTGGTCCCGCTCAGGCCGAAGGCGCTGACGCCTGCGATACGGCGGCCGTCGCGCGGGGTCCACTCGGTCAGCTCGGTCGGGACGGCGAAGGGGGGCCGGTCGAGCGCGATGTGCGGGTTGAGGCGCTCGAAGTGCAGGTGCGGCGGGATCGAGCGGTGGCGCAGCGCCAGGACCACCTTGATCAGTCCCGCGATCCCGGCGGCGGCCTCGAGATGACCGAAGTTGGTCTTCACCGAGCCGAGGTGCCACTCGGCGCCCGGTGCCGCCGGGTAGACGTCGGCCAGCGCCTCCACCTCGATGGGGTCGCCGAGGGTGGTGCCGGTGCCGTGCGCCTCGACGTACGACACCTGCCCGGCCTCGACACCGCTCGTCTCCAGGGCGCGGCGCAGCAGCTCGCGTTGGGACAGTACGTTGGGCGCGGTGAGGCCGGTGCTGCGGCCGTCCTGGTTGACGGCACCGCCGCGGATGACGGCGAGGACCTCGTCGCCCGCGGCGACGGCGTCGGAGAGGCGCTTGAGGACCACGATCCCGCAGCCCTCCCCGCGGACGAAGCCGTTCGCCCCGGCGTCGAAGGTCCGGCACCGCCCGTCCGGCGACATCATGCCGAACTGCGAGAAGCCGATGGTGGCCAGCGGCGAGAGGATGACGTTCACGCCGCCCGCGAGGGCCATGTCGCAGTCGCCGGTCCGCAGGCTCTGGCAGGCGAGGTGAACGGCGAGCAGCGAGGAGGAGCAGGCGGTGTCGATCGACACCGCCGGGCCGCGCAGGTCCAGCAGGTACGCGAGACGGCCGGAGACGATGCTGTGCGCGGTGCCGGTGACCGCGTACGGCGTCAGGTCGTCGGGGCGGGAGAACCGCTGGATCCCGTAGTCGCTGTTGATCACGCCGACGAACACACCGGTCCGGCTCCCGGCCAGGTCGGCGTACCCGGCGTTCTCCAGCGCCTCCCAGGCCACCTCCAGCATCAGGCGCTGGTTGGGGTCCATCGCCTCGGCCTCGCGTGGTGAGATGCCGAAGAAGGCGGCGTCGAACTCGTCGATCCGGTCGAGGAAGCCGCCCCACTTCGTGGTCATCTTCCCGGGGCGGCCCACCTGCGGGTGGTAGTAGGCGTCGGAGTCCCAGCGGTCGGCCGGGACCTCGCGGATGGCGTCGACGCCGTCGGCGAGCAGCCGCCAGTACGAGTCGGCGTCGTGCACGCCGCCCGGAAAGCGGCAGCCGACGCTCACCACCGCGATGGGCTCGGTGCGTCCGCGGCGTGCCGCCTCCAGTTCGCGCTGGAGCCGGTCGATGGCGGTGAGCGCCCGCTTCAGCACGGGGGACGACGTGGTGGCGGCGGCCGGCCGGCTCATCTCAGGCCCTTTCTTCGACAGTGTCATGTCGGCCTCCCTCGAGGGATTCCAGTCGTTGCAGGAGAAGCGCCTCGACGTCGTCGTCGCTGAGCGCCTCGACATCGAGCTCCGGCTCGGCGGGTGCGGCGGTCTCGGGCGGTGCGGCGGTCTCGGACGGTATGGCGGTCTCGGACGGTATGGCGGTCTCGGACGGTATGGCGGGAGGGCCGTCGGCGGCCGTCGCGTCGAGCGGGATCCCCATGCGCTCGGCGAGGAAGGGCGCGAGCGCGTCGATGGTCGGGTAGCGCCAGGCGAGCGTGGCCGGCAGGGCGACCTCGACGGCGGTCTCCAGGCCCTTCTTGACCTCCAGGGCCAGCAGCGAGTCGAGGCCCATGCTGGTGAACGGCACGGTGACGTTGACGCGGGCCGGTTCGAGCCTCAGCACGCGGCCGACCTCCCGTCGGCACCGGTCGACGAGGACGTCGCGGCGCCGTCGTCCCGGCTCCACCGCGAGCAGCGCCCGGCGCAGCTCGCCCGTCCGGCCGTCACCCGTCGCGAGAGCGCCCGGCCGCAGGGCCCGCCGCGCTTCGGGCAGGTCGTCGAGGAGGGGACGGGGGCGTGCCGCGGCGTAGGCGGGGGCGAACAGGGACCAGTCCACGTCGGCGACGACGGTGGTGGTCTCGTCCCGGCCGAGGGCGCGGTCCAGCGCTACGAGGGCCGGGGCGGCGTCCATGAGCCGCAGGCCCCGGCGCGCCAGTTCGTGCTCGTGCTCGTCGTGCGCCCGCCCGGCCCACGGGCCCCACTGCATCGAGGTGGCCGTCAGCCCGAGGCCGCGACGGTGCTCGGCCAGCGCGTCCAGACAGGCGTTGGCGGCGGAGTAGGCGCACTGGCGCCCGCTCCCCCACACCCCGGTGATGGAGGAGAAGAGCACGAAGGCGTCGAGCGGGCGGCGCAGGAGATCGTGCAGGTGCAGGGCGCCCGCGTCCTTGCCCGCGACCACCTGGGCCAGCTCGGCGGTGGTGGTGTCGGCGAGCGGCTTCACCAGCGAGACGTCCCCGGCGACGTGGAACACGGCACGGACCTGGTCACCGTCCGCCTCCAGCCCGTCCAGCAGCGCGGCGAGGGCGTCTCGGTCGGCGACGTCGCAGGCGGCCAGTGTGACGCGGGCGCCCAGCTCGGTGAGCTCCGCCTCGAGGTCCGCGGCGCCGGGGGCCTCGGGGCCCCGTCGGCTGACGAGTACGAGATGGTCCGCGCCCCGCCGCGCCAGCCGGCGTGCCAGGTGGACGCCGAGTGCGCCGGTGCCGCCGGTGACGAGAACGGTCCCCTCGGGCCGGTACGCCGGGGGCTCGGAGTCGTCGGACGGCGCCCGTACCAGCCGCCGGGCGAGGAGGCCGCCGGGGCGCAGCGCGAGCTGGTCCTCGTGGTCCGGGTTGCCGAGGGCGAGGGCCAGTTGGTCGCCCGCGGCCTCGTCGAGCGGGCCCGCGATGTCGAGGAGTCCACCCCAGCGCTCCGGGTGCTCCAGGCCCACCACGCGGCCCAGCCCCCAGGCGAGCGCCTGCACCGGGCGGGTGACCGGGTCGTCCGGACCGGTGCCGACGGCGCCGCGGGTGAGGAGCCACAGCGGCGCGCTCTCGCCGATGTCGCCCAGCGCTTGCGCCAGTGCCAGGGTCAGGGCTGCCCCGCGGGGCAGCCCTGGTCGATCGGGCAGCGGCGTCTCGTCCAGGGCGAGCAGCGACACCACTCCGCGCAGGGCGGGCTCGCGCCCGGCCGGGCCGTCGAGCGCCGCGGCGAGCGCCGCGCGGTCGGCGTCCGCGGCGACGGCGATCTCGGTGACCGTGCCGCCCCGCGCGGCGATCGCCGCGCGCAGCCATCGGGTCAGCTCGTCCGGGACCGGCCCGTCCGGGACCGGCCCGTTCGGGGTGACGACCAGCCAGGTGCCGGGCAGCGCGGCCGTGGCCGTACCGGCCGGCGGGGTCCAGGCGACCCGATAGCGCCAGGCGTCGGCGGTCTCGCGGTCGAGGCTCTCCCGGTGCCAGGCCGTAAGAGCGGGGAGTACGGCGGCGAGGGCGTCGCGCTGAGCGGCGCCCGCGATTCCCAGCACACCGCTGAGCGCCTCCAGGTCGCCGCGCTCGACGCTCCGCCAGAGCGCGTCCTGCGCGCCGGAGCGCGGCGGAGCCGTCCCCTCCCCCGCGGCCGACGCTTCCTCGATGGGGAGCCAGCAACGCTCGCGCTGCCAGGGGTACGCGGGGAGCCGTACCACCGGCGGTGCGGCCCCGTACAGACGCGTCCAGTCGACCGGGAAGCCCGCGCAGTACAGCCAGCCGAGCTCGCCGAGCAGAGCGGCGCGGCCGGGCCGGTCGCGGTGCAGCGACGCCACGGCCACGCCCTCCGAGCCTCGGGTCCCGAGCTTCTCGGCGAGCGCGCCGACCAGCATGGGATGACCGGAGATCTCCACGAAGACGTCGTGCCCGGTGTCGAGGAGGGTGTCGACGGCCTGGTCGAGCAGCACCGGTCGGCGCAGGTTCGTCGCCCAGTACGCGGCGTCCAGCTCCGTGCCCTCGACGGCCCGCCCGGTGACGGTGGAGACGACGGTACGGTCCGCCGGGCGCGGCGTGAGGCCCGCGACCGCGTCCCGCAACTCGCCCTGCAACGGCTCCATCTGGGGGCTGTGCGAGGCGTAGTCGACCGATTCGAGGACCCGGCAGAACACCCCTTCCTCGTCGAGGGCGGCGGCGAGGCGTTCGATCGCCGCGGTCTCGCCCGAGATGACGGTCGAGGTCGGGCTGTTGCTCGCGGCGACCGAGACCGATCCGTGGTCGAGCCGGTCCAGGATCCGTTGCGTCTCGTCGAACGTGGCACCGACGACGGCCATCTTGCCCCGGCCGATCACGGTGCGGATCACCCGGCCACGGTGCAGGGCCACGCGGAGCGCGTCGTCGAGGTCGAGCGCGCCGGAGACATGCGCGGCGGCGATCTCCCCCACGCTGTGTCCCACCACCGCGTCCGGCTCGACGCCCCACGATCGCCACAGGGCGGCGAGGGCGATCTGCACCGCGCAGGTGGCGGGCTGCACCACGCCGGGGTCGGCGAGCCGGGAGCGCTCCGGCGCCATGGTGAGCTGGTCGATCAACGACCACTCGACGTGCCGGCGCAACGAGGCGTCACAACGCTCCAGGGTCTCGCGGAACACCGGCTCCTGGTCGAGCAGTTCCGCGGTGAGCGGCCACCAGCGAGGTCCCTGACCGGAGAAGACGAACGCCACCCGGGAACGGCGGCCCGTGCTCCCGCCGTCCCAGGCCACGCGGGGGTGCTCCTCGCCGCGCGCGAACGCGGCCAGGCCGTCACGGAGTTCGGCCGCCGATCGGCCGACGCAGGTCAGTCGCTCCGCGTGGTGGGTCCGGCGCACCGCCGCCGCGGCGCAGTACTCGGCCACGGTGGCCTCGGCGCCCGGCGCGTCCAGCTCGGCCAGGTGCCGGGCGGCCAGCTCGCGCAGGGCCTGCTCGGTCGGGGCGGAGACGGTGAGCAGATGGTCCCGGTCGCCGTAACGATTCGGCTGAGGCACGGCCGACGGCGGGGCCTCCTGCAACACCAGGTGGGCGTTGGTGCCGCCGAAGCCGAAGGAGCTCACCCCGGCCAAGGCCGGACCGTCCCCGGCCGGCCAGGGCCGCGCGGTGTCGGCCACCCGCAGCGCCAGCTCCTCGAAGGGGATGTGCGGGTTGGCCTCGCGGAAGTGCAGGCTCGCCGGGATCCGGCGGTGGCGCAGCATCAGGGCGACCTTGATCAGGCCCGCGACGCCCGCCGCGGCCTCCAGATGACCGAGGTTCGACTTGACCGAGCCCACCAGGCAGGGCCGGGCGCGGTCCCGGCGCGCGGAGACCACGGCCGCGAGCGCCTTCGCCTCGATGGGGTCGCCCAGCAGCGTGCCGGTGCCGTGCGCCTCGACGTAGTGGACGTCCTCCGGCGCGACGCCCGCGCGGGCGTACGCGGTGTGCAGGACCGCTTCCTGAGCGCGCGGGTTGGGCGCCATGAGGCCGTTGGTCCGGCCGTCCTGGTTCACCGCGCCGCCGCGGATGACGGCGTAGACGCTGTCCCCGTCGCGCAGCGCCGCGGAGAGCGGCTTCAGCACCACCACACCGGCGCCCTCGGCGCGGACGTACCCGTCGGCGCGCGAGTCGAACGTCTTGCAGCGCCCGTCGCGGGCCATCGCTCCGGCCTTGGCGAAGTTGATCGCCGGCCCCGGAGACAGGATGAGGTTCACGCCACCCGCGAGGGCGAGCGTGCAGTCGCCCTGCGCGATGCTCGCACAGGCCTGCTGCACGGCGACCAGGGAGGACGAGCAGGCCGTGTCGATCGACAGGCTCGGCCCGCGCAGGTCGAACAGGTAGGAGAGGCGGTTCGCGGCGATGCTGAGCGCGCTGCCGGTGCCGGTGTGGGCATCGATCTGGTCGAGCCGCTGGAGCTGCAGATGGCCGTAGTCGCTGGTGGCGACGCCCACGAACACGCCGGTGGCCGAGCCCGCCAGGCGCTCCGGCACGATGCCCGCGTCCTCCAGGGCCTCCCAGGCGACCTCGGCGAGCAGCCTCTGCTGCGGGTCCATACGGGCGGCCTCACGCGGGGAGATCCCGAAGAAGCCCGCGTCGAAGCGGTCGACGCCTTTGAGGAACCCGCCCCACCGGGTGGTGGTCTTCCCCGGCGCGGTGGGGTCCTCGTCGAAGAAGTCCTCGGCCTTCCAGCGGTCGGCGGGCACCTCCGTCACCGCGTCCCGGCCCTCGTCGAGCAAGCGCCAGAACTCGTCCGGGCCGTCGGCACCGCCGGGAAAGCGGCAGCCGATGCCGATGACGGCGACCGGTTCGGTGCCGTCGCCGCCCGCGGTCGGGGCGGGGAGCGGCGCGGCGGCCTCGGCGCCGTCCGCCAGGAAGGCCGCCAGGGCCTCGACCGTCGGGTATTCCCAGGCCAGCGTGGCCGGAAGCGAACGTCCGGACCACCGCTCCAGTTCGCCGATCATCCCGACCAGCTCCACGGACTGCAGCCCGTAGCCGGCGAACGGCTTCCGGGGGTCGAGGCGTTCGGGGGCGACACGCAGACGCCCGGCCAGCTCCTCGAGGAGGCGCTTCTCGAACGTCGCACGAAGCTCGTGGTTCGGCCGGGCGGCCGACGCGCCGCGCTCCTCCGGGGAGTCGGCGAGGACCGACGCGCCGCGCACCTCGAGGGAGTCGGCGGGGGCCGAGGGAGCGCTCCACCGCTCGACCGGGTCGAGCGAACCGGCCAGATACGCCTCCTTGCAGGCGTAGCGCTGCAGTTTGCCGCTCGACGTCTTCGGGATGCTCCCCGGCGCGACCAGCACGATGTCGTGGACCCGCAGGCCGTGGTGTTCGGCGATCGCCGACCGGACGGCGGTGAAGATCTCCTCGGCCGCGGCGCGGGCGGCGCCCCGCACGGCCTGCACCACGACGAGTTCCTCCGTCTCGCCGGAGTCCACCGAGAACGCGATGCCCGCGCCACGGCGCAGGGCCGGGTGCGCCTCCTCCACGGTGCGCTCGATGTCCTGCGGGTAGTGGTTCTTCCCGGCGACGATGATCAGGTCCTTGATCCGGCCGGTGACGTACAGCTCTCCGTCGTGCAGGAAGCCGAGGTCACCGGTGCGCAGGAACGGCCCTTCGCCGTCGGCGAGGCGGGCCTCCAGCCGCTCGGCGCTCTCCTCGGGACGGCCCCAGAATCCCCGCGCGATGCTGGGACCGGCGACCCAGATCTCGCCGACCTCCCCGTCCGGCAGCGGGGTGCCCGCGTCCGGCGCGACGACGACCAGCCGATGTCCGGAGACGATCTGTCCGCAGCCGACCAGGGTCCGCGTGCCCGCACCGGGCTCGGCGGGCTCGGCGCGGTGCTGTTCCAGCAGGTCGGCGCGGACCTGCAGCAGGGGCGGTTCGGTGGTGCGCGCGCCGCCTGCGAGAAGCAGGGACGCCTCCGCCATCCCGTAGCAGGGATAGAACGCCGAGCGGCGGAACCCGTGGGGCGCGAAGGCGCGGGCGAATCGTTCCAGCGTCTCCGCGCGGACCGGCTCCGCGCCGGAGAAGGCCACCTGCCAGGTGCTGAGGTCGAGGCCTGCGCGCTCCTCCTCGGAGATCTTCGATACGCAGAGGTCGTAGCCGAAGTTCGGGCCGCCGCTGTGGGTGGCCCGGAAGTCGGAGACGGCGCGGAGCCAGCGGGCGGGCCGCTTGAGGAAGGCCAGCGGCGACATGAACGTCACCGGGTAACCCCGGTAGGCCGGTTCCAGCAGGCCGCCGATGAGTCCCATGTCGTGGTAGGGCGGCAGCCAGATGACACAGCTCTGCTCGGCGCCGTCGAACATGTGCTGGTCGATGGCCGCCAGGTTGGCGAGCAGGTTGGCGTGACTGAGCATCACGCCCTTGGGGCGCCCCGTGGAGCCGGACGTGTACTGCAGGAAGGCGAGGTCCTGCCCGCGCACGCCCGGTCGGCGCCAGTCCGCCGCCCCCGCCTCGTCGACCTCGTCCACCGCCAGCCACGGCAGCGCCGCCGTCTGCGGTGCCAGCTCCGCGATCCGGCCCGCCATCGCCGCCGCGGCGGCGGGCGCCAGCACCACCGACGGTGCGGCATCCTCGATCACGCCCAGCAACCGATGAAGCATCCGGGGGACCACGCCGGAGTCGGGCGGATAGGCCGGTACCGCCACCACTCCCGCATAGAGGCAGCCGAAGAAGGCCGCCACGTAGTCGATGCCCGGGGGACAGAGGATCAGCGCCCGGTCACCGACCGCCGCTCGTTCCCTCAGCGCCACCGCGACAGCGCGCGCACGCCGGTCGAGCGCCGCGCCGGTGAGCAGCTCGACCTGGTCCTCCCCATCGGCCAGGAACCGGTAGCACGGTTCCTCGGCGCGCCCCAGCAGGACGGCGCCGAAGCGGTCGATGAGCGTCTGGTGGGAGGAAGCCCCCGTCATGTCCGTATCTCCAGCTCTTGCGGCGTAGGTCCTGTAGGTCCTGTAGATCCTGTAGGTCCTGCCTCGGCGGCAGGCGGTGGGAAGGCGGCCGGGCCCGGGACACACCCGGCTCGCCGTGCGACGGCCGGTGCACCGGCCCGGGTCCTCGGTCGGGTCCTCGGTCGGGTCCTCGGTCGGCTCCTTGGTCGGGTCCCCGGTCGGGTCCTCAGGCGAGCGAGGCCCCCCACTGTTCGGCGCGGTCCAACTCGCCGTCGGCCAACGGACCCTGCGTCGAGGTGACGAGGAAGCTCTTGCGGGCGATCACGCTGACGGAGCGTCGGCGAAGTCGCTTCTCGATCGACTTCGCCGCGGATCCGGAGAAGAACCCCGTGCCGGTGACGGTGTCGAATGCCACCACGCGGCATCCCGGGTCGCCGGGAAGCGCCTCGAGCCACTCCGCCACACCGGTGGCGGGCGCCTGGCCGCCCTTCTCCCGGGCCTGCCGCCGGGAGGCCGGTGAGGGAATCCCCATGTTGTGCGTGGGAGCGCCCAGGATCAGCAGGTGGACGCCGTCGAGCGCCGGTCCGGAGGACGCGGCGGCGACGGTCACCGTCGCGTTGCGGGACCGCAGGCCCGTGGCGATCGCCTCGGCGACCCGCGCGGTGTTGCCGAAGCAGGACTCGGTGATCACCAGAACGTTCATCGTGGCTCCTCGGGGCGGTGGTGGCGCCTGCTCCCGGACGGGTTCGGCAGCGCGCCGAGAGAGGCGGGAAATTCTGTTCTACGGCGTCGATCCATGGGTTCATCGATCCCCCCGAAAACGAAAGTCCTCCGCCTGCTCGTGTGAGCGAGGCGAGAGCAGAACAAGGTGCCACGTACTGAAAGAGACCACTGCCGCATTGGCAACCGAGCCCGAATAGACGCCCGTACGAACATGCACTTAGGAGGTGGACGGGAGCGCAATTATTGCGCCACAAACTCGCGCTTTCCAAGGGCGGACCGCACCTGCATCATTCGGCACTTCCCGCAAGGGCCGTTCGGCTCTCATGTGTTCAACCGTCCAGGGTGGCCGGTTGAACACCCAAGGATCCCCGCCCACTTGGGGATTCCCGGCGTCTGTGGCACCGTCGGCGACCGTCACCCGCAGCCGCTCTTGCGGTGCAAGGGGACCCGATGTTCCTATCGAGGTGCTGCCACGCCCGCCACCCAATTACTCTTCATTTCCACCGCGTTGGGCCGGGGCAGTCCGTACCGCCTGCATGCGGACGTGAGGAGCACTCGTGCCCGAAGAACTCGGCCGAACAAGCCGTGACTTGATTCACCCTCACATAACGAAAGACCCTGCAAATTGTGTCATCTTGTCGGCATGCATGCCATCGAAGCGGAAGCTCTCTGTAAGAGGTTCGGGCGTACGCAGGCCCTGGACGGCCTCGATCTCGCCGTACGGCAAGGCGAGGTGCACGGGTTCCTCGGGCCGAACGGCGCGGGCAAGAGCACCACGATCCGCGCGCTGCTGGGTCAGATCACGCTGGATTCGGGCCGCGCCAGGATCTTCGGGCTGGACTGCCGGCGCCAGTCCGTGCAGGCGCACCGGCGCCTCACCTACGTACCCGGCGACGTGGCTCTCTGGCCGGGGCTCAGTGGCGGCAGTTGCATCGACATCCTCGGTCGGCTGCAGGGCGGCCTCGACCCGAAGCGGCGCGACGCCCTCGTCGAGCGGTTCGAGCTGGACCCCACGAAACGGACCAGGACGTACTCCAAGGGCAACCGGCAGAAGGTCGCCCTGGTCGCGGCCCTGAGCGTCGACGCGGACCTCTACCTCTTCGACGAACCGACCTCCGGGCTCGACCCGCTGATGGAGGACGTGTTCCAGCAGTGCGTCCGGGAGTTGAAGGACGCCGGCCGCACCGTCCTGCTGAGCAGCCACATCCTGTCCGAGGTGGAGGCCCTCTGCGACCGGGTCAGCATCGTCCGGCGCGGCGCGGTGGTCCGCGAGGGCACGCTGGCCGACCTGCGCAGCCACACGCTGACGACGGTGACCGCGATAACCGGGACCGCCATAGCGCGGCTGGCCGACCTCGACGGCATCGTGGACCTCACCGTCGAACAGCAGCCGGACGGTGTGCACACCCGCTTCCGGGTCGGCCGCGCCGCGCTGGCGAGCGCGGTCGGACAGGTCGCCGCGGCCGACCCGACGGCCCTCACCGTGGAACCGCCGAGCCTGGACGAGCTGTTCCTGACGAACTACCGCACCGATACGGCGGTCACCGAGGGGACCCCGGCATGACGGGATACTGGCGCCTGGTCGCCATCAGCCTGCGCACCGCGCCCGCCCAGGTCCTCGGCTGGGCCCTGGCCGTCTGCGCGCTCGTCACCAGCAGCGCGTCCGCCATCGGCGACAAGTACGCCGAGCAGGCGAGCCGGGACGCCTACGCGGCCACCTACGTCGGCACGCAGAGCAGCGCCGCCCTCCAGGGCCGTGGCTACAACCTGGAGACCCTGGGCGGCATCCTGGCCAACGAGTTGGGCTACCTGACCCTCATCATGCTGCCGCTGATCGGCCTGCACCTGGCGATCCGTTTCACGCGCAGCGTCGAGGACACCGGCCGGCTCGACATCCTGACCGCGGGGTCGGTCCACCGGCTCGCCCCGGCCGCCGCCGGGCTGACCGCCGCCGCCCTCACCGCCGTCCTGACCTTCCTCCTCAGTGCCGCCGCGCTGGTCACACTCGACTATCCGGTCGCCGGATCGCTGCGGTACGCGGGCAGCCTCGCTGCGCTCATGCTGGCCTTCACCGGCATCGGCGCCCTGGTGGCCCAGTGCTGCCGGGACGCGCGCACCTCATACGTCCTCGCCGTCGCGTGCTGGATGGTCAGTTACCTGGCCCGTGCCGTGGTGGACGCCCGCGGCGTCGATCTGACCTGGGTGAACCCGGAGTCCTGGCTGGCGGAGATCCGTCCGTTCGCGGCCCAGCCACCGCTGTGGCCGTGGCTGGCCGTCGCGGCGACGGCCTCGGTCTCGTTCGCAGCCGCCGCCGTGGTGGCCACGCGTCGCGACCAGGGCGCCGGGCTCGTCCCACCACACCCCGGACCGGCCGCGGCGCCGTCCTGGATGACGAAACCGCTGCATGTACTGGTCCGGCTCACGCTCGGGGTCTGTCTCGGCTGGACCGTCGGGGGAAGCCTCTTCGCCTTCTCCTTCGGATACCTGACCAAGCAGATAAGCGTCCTGAGCGCGATCTCCGGCGCCACACGGAGCGACAACATCGACGCCACTGTGTCGCTCTTCGTCCAGATGAACGCGCTGCTCGCGGCTGCGGCCGCGATCCAGCTCACCCAGTGGCTGGCCGCCGAGGAGACCAGCGGACGGGTGGGGTACGCCCTCGCGAGCCCTGTGAGCAGACGACGTTGGTGGGGCGCCACCGCCGCGCTGGTGACCGCCTGGTCGCTCGTCCTGCTGATCTGCATGGGCGTCTGCACGGGTCTCGGGCTCGCGGCCGGATTCGGTGACGTCGGCTATCTCGACGACGGCGTGCCGGCCACCCTCGCGTACACGCCGGCGGTGCTGCTCCTGGCGGTGATCGCCCTGGCGCTGCAGTCGGTGAACCCCCGCGTGGTCACCGTCACGTGGCTCGCCGTCGGCTGGGGCATCGTCGTGTGCCTCCGTGCGGACCTGCTCGACCTCCCGGAGTGGGCCCGGCGGCTGTCTCCGGTGCATTGGGTGGGTGCCGTTCCTCGAGACGCCTGGGACCGGCCTGCCGCGCTGGTCATGACGCTCCTGGCGCTCGCCCTGGCGGCAGTTGCCGTTCTCGCCTTTCAACGCAGAGACCTGCGAGCCGGTTGAGCCCGGTGACGGCCGAAGGGCTTGCCGCACCGTACCGACCCGCTCGACCGGCTACCGAGCACGTGCCGAGTCAATCCCCCAGAGAGGGAGTTCAACCGCATGGCGACGAACAAGAGCTGTGCCGTGATCGGAAGCGGCCTCTTCGGCATCCAGGCCGTCCGCGAGTTCACGCGCCGAGGGAACACCGTTGACTGGTACTCGTCGGATCCCGAACCGGGTGGCATCTGGCAGCCCATGCCGTGGGGCAAGACCCGCGAAAGCACCGAGTTGGTGAATCCGGGATGGTGCATCGCCCCCGAGTTCAGAGGGAAGCCGACGGTGACGGTCCAGGAGTTCCGCGCTCTCCTGAAGTCCTGGTCCGACGAGAGGACCGACCTCCAGCGGAGACGGTTCCTCACCCGCGTCGACAGTGTCGTGGAGTACGAGTCGCACGTGTGCGTCACGACCCCTGACAGCGAGACACCGTACGCGTTCGTCGTCGTCGCGACGGGCCACTACGGGGCGCCGCGCATCCCGGACGAATGGGCGGGGGACAACTGCTGTCACGCCTCCAGCCTGCAGGACCTGTCGCGCATTCAACCCCACCAGTCGGTCCTCGTGATCGGCGGTGGACAGAGCGGGGTGGAGATCTGCGAGGAGATCATCGAGGATCGGCCCGACATCCGGCTGTCGTGGTGCACCGGGCGCACGGTGAAACTGATAACCCGGCACTCCCCCCTCGCCATGCTGGGGACGTGCGTGCGCTATTCCACGCGAGGTGAAGCGCCTCGCGGATTCGTGATCACCAAGAGCCCCTCCACGGTCGTGGCCCACTGCACGATCGTGCCGACCCGTGCCCTCCACGTCGATGGAGGTCGAGTCGAGTTCTCCGACGGGAGTGTCCAGAAGTTCGACCACATCATCGCTGCGACCGGATACGCGGCCCCGGTCGGCCTCGACTTCCCTGCCCCGAATCCGGCCAGGACCAAGGGCATGCGTCTCTCCCCACGCAGCCGCATCGCCTCCCTGAACCACGACGGCGACGGCTGCGGGGGCGCGTCGATGCGGTGTGCCCGCAAGCAGGCAGTCGCGGCGGCCCGGCTCTTCGCGGACCGGGGAGACCCGAAGAAGTCACCAGCATGACCTGACCGGTTCCGGGCGTCTCTCGCCCTGCCTCCCCCGTCTCCTCCCCCACCCGACATCCCTCGCCTCGGCCGGCCCTGCCCTCAGGACGCGCCAAGGCGAGGGATGTCGTTGGTTTTCAGCCACAAAACACCGTGTCCCAAACATTGATCTTCATTCAAATGGGCAGGTCAGCGGCGTAAAATGAAGATACACAGTATCTCAAACTTCAAATGCGCTTGTTGCAAGCCCTCTTGGGGGCTTGTAATCTCACGGCAACGGTTTCCGGACAAGGCGCGGGGCTCATCACCCGCGTGTGCCGCTTGTTCAGCGGGCGTTGAGGACAGTGACTGCGGTGCTGATGCGACTGCCGATACCCATGAGGTGGTCATCGGCGTCGAGTCGCACCCGGGATGACACTGAGAGACGAATACGGGGGAACGTCAATGAGTGCTGTCCACTTCGAGCCGCCGCCGCACGCCCGCACCACGCGTGAACCGAGCGCCTCGCCTCGCGAACGCGGCCGGCACCCGGACCTCGCCGTGGTCACCACCGTGCCGATCGCGCTGCTGCTCCCCGCGGACTCGCCACGCCTGTCGGGTGAGAACCTGGAGCACGCCCACACGCTGGCGGCCTCGGGACAGGAACTCCCGCCCATCATCGTGCACCGCCAGACCATGCGCGTCATCGACGGGATGCACCGGCTCCGGGTGGCCATGCTGCGCGGGCAGCCGGAGATCCGGGTCTGCTTCTTCGAGGGGTCCGCGGCCGACGCCTTCGTGCTGGCGGTGAAGTCGAACGTCGGTCACGGTCTGCCGCTGACGCTGGCCGAACGGGTGAGCGCCGCCGAGCGCATCATCGCCTCCCACGCCCAGTGGTCCGACCGCGTCATCGCCTCGGCGACCGGACTCTCGGCCACGACCGTGGGCGGACTGCGGCGCCGCAGGAGCGAGGCCGGCACGGCTCCCACCTCCCGCATCGGCCGGGACGGCAGGGTCCGTCCGCTCAGCGCGGCGGAAGGGCGCCGGACGGCGGGCAGGCTGATCGCCGCGTCACCCGACGCGCCGTTGAGGGAGATAGCGAAGCAGGCGAACCTCTCGCTGGGAACGGTGCGCGATGTACGCGACCGGGTCCTGCGGGGCGAGGACCCGGTACCCGCCCCGCGCCGGGCAGCGCCGAGGCAGCGGACGCGGCCACCGGCGCCGAGCCCGGCAACCCGGCTTCCCGGGAAGATCGGCGAGGCGGAGAAGCCCCTCGCCACCGCGCCGGACGCACCGACGAACCCGCCGAACCCGTCGGCCGCGAAGACCCCCGACGGCGACGCACAGGCGGATCTGACCGCGGTCTTCAAGAACCTGTGCGGAGACCCGTCCCTTCGCTACACGGAGACGGGGCGGCTGCTGCTGCGCCTGCTGGAGACGCAGATCGCCGGTGTACGGCGCTGGGACGAGATCGCGGAGTCCGTCCCCTCCCATCAGGCCGCGATGGTCTCCGCCGCAGCCGCTGAATGCGCCAGCGCCTGGCAGATACTCGCACGGAAGATCTCGCAGCGATCTCCTGCCTGACCAGCGAACCGAAGCGGTCGACGCCGCCCGGAAAGTGTCTTCAGCGGCACAAGAACCCCTTTGACGTGATCCGCACCACATACATCTATGGGCCGAACGGCTCTGGCAGCGCAAGGCCGAAACGCGTTGCATGGGGGCCGCCAGACCTGCCAGTGGCACCGACCCTGTGCGGCGGACGAGTACCGCCGTGTGCGAAGGACATCCGCCCATGACGCATCGGTTACCTCCCGAGCCGCGCCGCACCGTGGACCTGGACCCCGACGAAGCCCTGCGCCTGCTCAGCAGCGTCCCCCTGGGCCGCATCGTCTTCCCGACCGACTTCCCGCAGTGGGCGCTGCCCGCCGTACGCCCCGTCAGCCACATCCTGGATGACGGCGACATCATCGTCTGCGCCCGCAACGGCGCTGTCCTCACCGCCCCCATGGAGCAGGCGGACTCCCAAGGCGTCGCCGTCGCCTACCAGGCCGACGAGATCGACCACAACACCGGCCTGCGGTGGAGCGTCGTCGCCACCGGCCACTGCCACCTCGTCACGGACCCGGAGCAGGTGGCGCGCTACCGGGCGGCGCTGCGCTCGCAGTCGGACCACGGCCCGGACCACGTCGTACGCATCCGCCCCGACCTGGTCACCGGCATCCGACGGGCGGTGAGCGACTAGGAAGAGCCTCGCCCCAGAAGGCTTCGGCCTCGGACGAGCCGAATCCGGTGGCGTCGATGAGCAGTTGAGCGAACCGCCGCATCACGGAGGTCCTGGCAGGCGGCACTTCGATGCGGAACGCCGTGTCGAGGTGGCTCCTGGGGGCGAGGAGCCGTTGCCGGGAGTCGAGTGCGAGCGTGGCGCGCGTGCGGCTGTCGGCGGCGGCTTCCAGCTCGACGCCCTCGTGCCGCAGGGCATCCGCGACGGGGACTGGCCGGGAGCCGTGCCTACGACGTGGGAGGGCGTCTGCTCCTCTCTGCCGTCCAAGTGGGGCTGTTCCGCAGACTCGCACGTCGACGCGGTAGGCCCTCTCCCGTGGCGGGTCGGCCGTGTCACGCCGGGCCGGTCATGGATTCCGCGACGCAGCCACCCGAACATGCCCCGCGCTCGTGGCGGCTGCCGCCGTACGACCGGAGCCCGAGGAGCGGCCTCCATCGCCCGGGAGGCCGCGGTGTGGCGAGCGACCGTGGTCTCACCAGGTGTCTCGGTCCCTCGGTCGGTCGTGGTCTCAGGCCGCGTCTCGTCCGGAACACAGGGCGACGGACGCGGCGCCTGCCGGTGCCGACGGGCCTCGGTGAGCGCCTGCCGCAAGTCGGCCCGGAGGCGGCCGATCTCGTCGGGGTCGTCTGCTGTCATGATCCGGGCGGTGATCCGGCCGGCGGCCGATTCGGGTGCCCCGCTCGCGGACCGCGCGGGCTCCAGACGGCGCAACTGGGCGCGCTCATAGGGACCTTGGACGATCTCCGCCACCTCCACCGGATCCAGCAGGGACGCCACGGCAGCGGCTCTCACCCACGGATCCTCCGTCTGCCGCAGGTGCCAACCGAGGTGGCGTCCGCGCCAGTTACGGGGCCGCAGGTCCAGGCCCGCGTCCAACTGATCGCGCAGCCCTTGTGGCGTCGTGCCGGTGAGCAGCAGCGCGTTCTCCTCCTTGGCGGCGAACTGCTTCAGCTCCTCGGCCAGATACAGCCAGACCACGGCCCGGTAGCGGTTCAGATACCACTTCACCGGCACGAGCAGGCCCAGGCGTGCCAGCCGAGTGAACCTGCCGGGCGCCACCCCCATCAGGGCCGCGCCGTTCCTTGTGCCCACGGTCTTCACCCGCTCCCGCAGCGCCGCGGGGAAGCCGTCCTCGCCGCGTACGCGGTCGATCTCGGCGCGCGTGACACGACGGCCTCCACCGCCCTCGTCGGGAACGGTCCGTACGTATCCCAGCCGTACCGCGAAGTCGAACTCGCTCTGCTTGAGCTCCAGTTCCCGTGCGGCGCGGCTCGGGGTCAGTGCGGGGTGCCGTGATGCGGAACCCCTGGCGCTGCCGGTGGTGTCGGTGGCGGTGGCCGTGATCGCGTTCGCTGCCATGGCGGTTCTCCCCCGTGGAGTCCGTGGCGAGTGCGGTGTGCACCCGCTTCGGACAAAACGGTAGCTGGAGAACGAAATCGGCGTGCGGGCCTGTGGATAACCCTGCCCGCCCCGTCATTTCCCTTGGTCAGAGGGGTGATTCAGAGGGGTGATGGTGACGCGGTCAGCGGGTCGAGTCCGGTGTGTCTCCCTGCTGCCTGGCGTCCACGGCCAGATGCTCCCCGACCCTGTTCACCAGCAGCGTCATCTCGTAGGCGATCCGGCCGATGTCGGCCTCGGCGGCGCTGAGCACGCACAGACAACTGCCCAGCCCGGCAGCGGTGACGAAGAGGAGTGCGTCATCGAACTCGATCATGGTCTGGCGTACCTGACCGGCGCCGAAATGGCGTCCCGATCCCTTGGCCAGGCTGTGCAGCCCGGACGAGACCGCCGCGAGATGCTCCGCGTCCTCACGGCGCAGCCCGGTGCTCGTGCCGGTCACCAGACCGTCGTTGGACAGCACCAGTGCGTGCCGTATGTGTTCCACGCGCTCGGTCAGATCGTCCAGGAGCCAGCCGAGCCCCGTGTTCTGCGCCATGGTGCCTTCTCCCCGTGGTGTCGCTCCCCCCGGCCGGAGGGTCCCATCAGCAAGCCTTCACCACGGTCGCCGTCCCGGCAAGCAGAATGAGGGCATGGCACACAAGATGACCGACGAGGAATGGCGCGCCTTCGTCTCGCACGGCACCCGTACGGGCAAGCTCTCCACGGTCCGCGCCGACGGCAGCCCGCACGTGGCGCCGATCTGGTTCCTGCTGGACGGAGACGATGTCGTCTTCAACACCGGGAAGGGCACGGTCAAGGGGCGGAATCTGGCCAGGGACGGCCGGGTCGCCCTGTGCGTGGACGACGACCGTCCCCCGTACGGCTTCGTCGTACTGCAGGGCCGGGCCGCGCTGTCGGAGGATCTCGACGAGGTGCGGCACTGGGCCACCCTGATCGGCGCCCGGTACATGGGCGAGGCACGGGCCGAGGAGTTCGGCACCCGCAACGGCGTTCCGGGTGAACTGCTCGTCCGGGTACGGATCGAGAAGGTGCTGGCCTATTCGGGCGTCGCGGAGTAGCGCGTCAGCTCACGGAGTCCAGCAACCGGGCGGTGTGCACGCGCCCGGCGTACTCGACGAGGCGGATCAGCACGTCCTTCCCGGATTCCCGGTCCCGGGCGTCGCACAGCACCACGGGCGTGCCGTGGTCGAGGTCGAGGGCGCGCGACACGTCGTCGGCGTCGTAGGTGCGGGCTCCCGCAAAGCAGTTGACGGCCACCAGGAACGGGATGCGGCGGCGCTCGAAGTAGTCCACGGCGGGGAAGCAGCCTTCCAGGCGCCGGGTGTCCGCGAGGACGACGGCTCCCAGGGCGCCCTGGGAGAGTTCGTCCCACAGGAACCAGAAGCGGTCCTGGCCCGGCGTGCCGAAGAGATAGAGCGAGAGCCCGGAGCGGATGGTGATGCGTCCGAAGTCCATGGCGACGGTCGTGGTGGCCTTGTGGTCCACTCCGTCGGTGTCGTCCACGAACTGGCCCGCCCGGGTCAGCAGTTCCTCGGTACGCAGGGGCCTGATGTCGCTGACCGCGCCCACCAGGGTGGTCTTGCCCACGCCGAATCCGCCGGCGATCAGTATCTTCAACGCCAGGTCGGTCGTCTCGCCCTCCGTCCTCTCTGCCTGGGCCGTCTCGCCGTCGGGCGGCTCGTCGGAGTGCTCGGAGACCATCGATCACTTCTCTCGGGAGTGCCGACCACGGTCGACGCCTGCACATCTGTACGGAGTCAGCATCATGTCAACTGCGCTGTCATCTCAATGAGTTGAGCGGCATATCGGCCAAGATGCGGGCCGAGAAGTGGCGGGATCCGGCGCGAGCGAGCCAGGGAACGATCGCACCCTGCTCGAATGCGCGTACCGACACACCCTTCGCCCGAGTAAGGAATCATGCGAAGCATGAGCAACGACCACACACAAGTACAGGAGTTCTTCACCGCGCGCGCGGCCGACTGGGACACGCGGTTCCCCGACGACGGTCCGGCGTACGGCTCGGCGATCGCCGCGCTCGGGCTACGCGCGGGGGACCGTGTGCTCGACGCGGGATGCGGTACGGGCCGGGCCCTCCCGCCGCTGCGCGCGGCCGTGGGGCCCTCGGGGGTGGTTCTGGGGGCCGATCTGACCCCGGCGATGCTGGCAGCCGCCGTACAGGCGGGACGGAACCGTGACGGGCACCTGCTGCTCGCCGACGTGGCCGGGCTTCCCTTGCGTACGGAGTCCCTCGACGCGGTGTTCGGAGCGGGGCTGATCGCCCATCTGCCCCATCCTGCCGAGAATCTGCGGGAGTTGGCGCGCGTGGTGCGGCCCGGGGGTCTGCTGGCGCTCTTCCACCCGATCGGCCGGGCGGCGCTCGCGGCCCGCCAGGGGCGGCAGATCACCCCTGACGACCTGCGCGCCGAATCCAATCTCCGCCCTCTGCTGGCGGGTTCCGGGTGGCGCATGACGTCGTACGTCGACGAGGACGCCCGCTTCCTCGCGCTGGCCGTCCGCGAGGGCTGAACTCACTCGGCGGCGGAGACCGGCGCCGTCCTCGCCCGGTGCACAGGGCAGCCCTTCACTCCGGGGACCGGACGCGTGCCCAGGTCGGTGATGCGATAGCCGTTCGGATAGCTCCGGATCTCCCAGTTCTGCCGTGCGAAGTGCGGGGCACGGCGCGGCGGCATGAGGCGTACGAGGCGGCCACGCGCGCGTACCGCACGGCGCACCCACGCGCGCGTGGCATCGCTCGGCCGCTCGTACTGGAATGCCTTCAGCAGCGGGTCGTCGAGCAGGGAGAGTGTGGTGAGCTTCAGGAGGGGGGCGAGCGGGCGCGGATACCAGGAGGCCATCAGGTTCAGGGTCGCGTCGGCCACGCGGCGGCCGTCGGGGTCCCACGCGAAGTGGCTCTTCTCGTAGGCATCGAGGCAGGCCTCGAACTCCTCGTACGTCCCGGGGATGTCCTTGATGCCCATGTGCCGCCCCAACGTGCGGTAGTGCACGGCGGAGGCGATGGTCTCGTGCCGCGACAGTTCGCGCCATCCATAGGCGTCGATCCACCGCTTGGGCACGACGACGAAGGTGCAGAGCACGTACCTCATGTCGTCGTTGCTGATGTCGTAGCTGCGGTGCATCTGGTTGATACGGCGGATCGCGGTGCGGCCCTCGTCGCTGGCGAAGCCGTGCTCGACGACCGTGTCCAGGAGAATCGCGGTGTCGTCGTAGCGTCGCTGCGTACGGTCCGTGAGTTCGGCGGTCTCGGCGAGCAGCCGGCCGATGGACGGGACGGCGTACGTGCGGTAGAGGGCCAGTTCCAAGGCGCGGGTGTGGTCCCAGGGGAACTCGTAGGCGCTGCTGAGCCGGTAGATCTCCGAGGCGTCCCGCTCGGGATCCATACGCAGCATCTGCTCGAGCCGCTCGAAGCGTTTCACCGTCCGGTCCCCCTTCTGCACCTCCGGAGATCCCACTCTACGGGGCACGGCGAGTCGCCAAGTGCGGTCGCGCGCACGCCTGTCGACACGCACGCTGCCCGACATCGCGCCCGGGCCGGTCGTTTCGCCCCGGTTCTCCCTTGTCTCCGCAGCTCTTCAGGGGGTCCGGGGTCGTGACAACCGATTCGGGGGCGCATTAGGGTGCGCCGACGGACGAACCGATGGGGAGGGTGACATGGTCGGGACGGGTGATGACGCCGTCGCCGTCGGGGACGACGCGCTGTATCTGCTGACCGCGGTGCTGTTGACACCCGCGCAGTTCCCGAGCGTGCTGGGCGACGACTATCCGGAGGCCTGCGCGGCGCTCGGTCTCCCTCCTGTGGCCGAGGGCTATGGCCTCGTGCTCGGTCAGGACGGCGACGGTGCGCGCTGGACGGTGGCCACCGACGATGTCTCCCTGGTCGCCGTGGCGATCGCGTCCTGGGACTGCGGGATGGAGCACGACCTGTCGCCCGCCGAGCGCACGGTCGTCGCCACGCTGCCGGGGTGGCCGCTGGCCGTCGCCGTCGCCGCGCCCGGTGTGCCCGCCCCGCACGATCCCGCGCCCGAACTCACCGAGCACGCGCTGCTGGCCCCGCCCGACACTCAGACCTGGGGTCCCGCGCAACGGCGCCTGGGAGCGGACGAGATCGCGCTGCAGTGGGCCCAGTGGCGTGAGCAGATCGACGATGCCGACTTCGCGCCCGCGGGCAGCGGGGCGTCGGCCGGAACAGCCGCACGACCCGCGGCGGGTGAGGGCACGAGCCCGCCTCGCGGCGGCGTTCGTCGGGTCCTCGCGGAGGCGCGGGCGTATGTGGACACGCCCCCACCGCCCGGCCGGGTCCGCTCCTCCTTCGCGCCCGGTGAGGCGCGCACCCTGCGCGCCGACGGGCCTGGCTGGTCCATGGTGGCCAGGACCGACGACATCGCGTTCGTCCTGCTGGACGAGAAGCCCGGCGAGGTGCTGCCGGTGGGGCGGGGCCCGGAGTTGCCCGGACTCCTCGAGGCGCTCGACAGGATGGCGGTGCGCCCGGCGTGACGCCGTGAAGGCGCGCCCGCCCGCGAGGCAGGGACACACCGGAGCACAGGCCGGAGGGCGCCCCTCCCTCAGCGGCCGAGTTCCTTGCGCGTCACCCGACGCAGTCTGCGCCGCTGCGAGGGGTCCAGCGTGAGGTACGCGGCGGTCGGGACTCCCAGCACGATCAGGAGGACAGCCCACCAGGGCAGCCAGATCCACAGGATGAGCCCGACCACCACGCCCCCGGTGGCGATCTTCGCGTTCTTCGACATGTGTCGCCTCCTTCACGGCCAGTGCCGCTCTCTGTGGTGAGAACGGGTGCGCGCCGCGCGCGGTTCCGGGCCGTGACCCTGATACGACCCTGAGACCGGATCCTGATACCGCTCAGGATTCCCGGCATCCCGCGCGGCGGCCGGCCGGTCTCTCGGCCGGCCGGCCGGTCGGGAAGGCTCCGGCAGCGATCAGCCGCGAGCGCCCAGCAGGTGGTCCATGGCCAACTGGTCCAGGCGTTCGAAGGCCATCCCGCGCGCGGCGGCAGCGTCCACGTCGAAGTCCTCGAAGGCACCGCGGTCCGCGAGCAGAGCCTGGAGTCCGTCCGCGGCGGTCGGCTGCGCCAACTCGTCCAGGCGGGAGGCACGCAGCGCCTCCCGGACCTCGGGGTCCGCCCGGAACGCGGCCGAACGCTCCTTCAGGATGAGGTAGTTGCGCATGCAGCCCGCGGCCGACGCCCACACGCCGTCGAGGTCCTCGGTCCGCGGCGGCTTGAAGTCGAAGTGGCGCGGTCCGCTGTAACCGGCGCTCTCCAGGAGGTCGACCAGCCAGAACGCGGCGCGCAGATCGCCCGCTCCGAAGCGCAGGTCCTGGTCGTACTTGATGCCGGACTGGCCGTTGAGGTCGATGTGGAAGAGCTTGCCCGCCCACAGGGCCTGGGCGATGCCGTGCGGGAAGTTCAGCCCGGCCATCTGCTCGTGCCCGACCTCGGGGTTGACGCCGTACAGCTCCGGGCGCTCCAGGCGCTCGATGAAGGCCAGGGCGTGGCCGACCGTGGGCAGCAGGATGTCACCGCGCGGCTCGTTCGGCTTGGGCTCGATGGCGAAGCGCAGGTCGTAGCCCTGGGAGGTGACGTACTCGCCGAGGAGGTCGAAGGCCTCCTTCATACGGTCGAGGGCGACGCGCACGTCCTTGGCTGCGCCGGACTCGGCGCCTTCCCGACCGCCCCACGCGACATACGTCGTCGCGCCCAGTTCCACCGCCAGGTCGATGTTGCGGATGGTCTTGCGCAGGGCGTAGCGACGCACGTCCCGGTCGTTGGCGGTGAACGCGCCGTCCTTGAAGACGGGGTGCGTGAACAGGTTGGTGGTGGCCATCGGCACGGTCATCCCGGCCGTTTCGAGGGCCTGCCGGAAGCGCTTGACGTGCGCCTCGCGCTCGCTGTCCGAGGAGCCGAAGGGGATCAGGTCGTCGTCGTGGAAGGTCACGCCGTAGGCGCCGAGTTCGGCGAGTCGCTGCACCGTCTCGACGGGGTCCAGGGCGCCGCGCGTGGCGTCGCCGAAGGGGTCCTTGCCCTGCCAGCCGACGGTCCACAGACCGAAGGTGAACTTGTCCTCGGGGGTGGGCTGATAGCTCATGTCGTGGCTCCTTGCTCGCTGAAGACTATTTCGTCATGGCGCTTAACAAATTAGTATGCGGGGGCATCTCTGGGAAGAGACGCCGTGTCCCGTCCGGAGAGTTCGTACGGTGACGAGGGCGCGCGCCGGGCCGAGGCGGCCCGGTGACACGCGCGCCGACACGCCAGAGTCCCGCGAGCCGCGGAAGAGGGAGAGCCGGATGTCAACAGCCGAGGGTCCGCTCGTCGTCGGGGTGGATTCGTCCACCCAGTCCACCAAGGCCCTGGTCGTCGACGTGGCGACCGGCGAGGTGGTGGCGAGTGGTCAGGCGCCGCACACCGTCACGTCGGGCGCAGGCCGTGAGAGCGATCCGCGTCAGTGGTGGGACGCCCTGTGCGATGCCCTGCGCCAGTGCGGCGAGGCGGCGCACGAGGCCGCCGCGGTGTCGATCGGCGGCCAGCAGCACGGCCTGGTCACCCTGGACGCGCAGGGCGAGCCGGTGCGTCCGGCCCTGCTGTGGAACGACGTGCGGTCGGCGCCGCATGCGCGCCGCCTGGTGGACCAGCTCGGCGGCCCCACGGCCTGGGCGGAACGCACCGGGAGTGTGCCCGGCGCCTCGTTCACGGTGACGAAGTGGGCCTGGCTGACGGAGAACGAACCGGAGGCCGTCCGGGCGACCGCCGCCGTACGGCTGCCTCACGACTACCTGACCGAGCGTCTGACGGGGCAGGGCACGACCGACCGCGGCGATGTCTCCGGCACCGGCTGGTGGGCTTCGGCGACGGAGGCGTACGACGAGGAGATCCTCGCGCGCGTGGGCCTCGACCCGGCCCTGCTGCCGCGCGTGGTCCGGCCCGGAGAGGTGGCCGGCACCGTGCGCGACACCCATGACCTGCCCTTCTCCAAGGGCACCCTGGTCGCGCCGGGTACCGGCGACAACGCTGCCGCCGCGCTCGGCCTCGGACTGCGGCCCGGCACCCCGGTGTTGAGCCTCGGCACCTCCGGCACGGTGTACGCGGTCGCGAAGCGGCGCCCGGCCGATCCGACGGGAACCGTGGCGGGCTTCGCGGACGCCCACGGCGACTGGCTGCCCCTGGCCTGCACCCTGAACTGCACGCTCGCCGTCGACCGGATCGCCGCGCTGCTGGGTCTCGACCGCGAGGCCGTCGAGCCGGGCTCGGGCGTGACACTGCTCCCCTACCTCGACGGCGAG
The DNA here is from genome assembly GCF_023887685.1 of Streptomyces macrolidinus. Lineage (GTDB taxonomy): Bacteria > Actinomycetota > Actinomycetes > Streptomycetales > Streptomycetaceae > Streptomyces > Streptomyces macrolidinus. The sequence goes on from NZ_JAMWMR010000025.1 coordinate 67,947, forward strand.
CGCACCCCCGCCCTCCCGCACGCCTCGGGACTGCTGCACGGGCTGCGGCACGACACGACGGCGGGGCAACTGCTGCAATCCGCGTACGACGGGGCGGTGCACGCGCTGCTGGGCGCACTGGATCTGGTGCTCGAAGCGGACGCGGACCGCAGTGCTCCGCTGCTGCTCATCGGCGGTGGCGCGCGGGGCAGGGCCTGGCAGGAGACCGTACGTCGGCTGTCGGGACGTCCTGTCCAGGTGCCGGTGGCCAAGGAACTGGTCGCGCTGGGGGCCGCCGCGCAGGCCGCCGGACTGCTGACGGGCGAGGACCCGGCGGCCGTCGCCCGACGCTGGGGCACCGCCCGCGGACCGGTCCTGGAGGCCGTGGAGCGGGACGAGGCGACGCTCGCGCGGATCACCGGGGTACTCTCCGATGCGGCGCCGCTGCTGGAGCGGGAGCCGGACCGGCGCTGACGAGTCGCCGACGAGACCCGGGGGAGGCATGCCCGCACCACTGCACGAAGCCCATCCGTCGAGCCCCGGCCGTCGACTGCCCGACACCCAGCAGGGCATGCGCCGCCGCAATCTCGCGCGGGTGATGCACACAGTCAACGCCGAGGGTCCGCTGTCGCGTGCCGCGGTCGCCTCACAGATCGGGCTGACCCGGGCGGCCGTCTCCACGCTGGTGGACGAACTGATCCGCTCGGGGCTGCTCGAGGAGCTGGGACCGGAACGTCCCGGCCGGGTGGGGCGCCCCGGATCCGCCCTGGCCGTCAGCGGGCGTGGCCCGGCCGGGATCGGCGCGGAGATCGGCGTCGACCATCTCGCGGTGTGCGCGGTCGATCTGCGCGGTGCGGTACGGGCTCGGGCGGTGCGGCACGGCACGAACCGTCGGCGCCCACCGCAGCCGGTGGTCGCCGAACTGAGCGCCCTGGTGGAGCAGGTGGTCGCGAAGGCGGAGTCGGAGGGGCTGTGGCCGGCGGGCCTCGCCGTCGCGGTGCCCGGTCTGGTGGCGCGTGACGCGCGCACCGTGGTCCGCGCCCCCAACCTCGACTGGCACGACATCGACCTCGGCGCGCTCCTGCCCGCCGAGCTTGCCCTGACCGTGGACAACGAGGCCAACTTCGGTTCGCTCGCGGAACTCTGGCTGAGGGACGACACGCCGCTCGACTTCCTGCATGTCTCGGCCGAGATCGGCATCGGCGGCGCGGTGGTCGTGGACGGGTGCCTGCTGCGCGGGACACGCGGTTTCGCGGGCGAGTTGGGGCATGTGCCGGTACGCCCGGAAGGTCCCGCCTGCGCGTGCGGCGGGCGCGGTTGTCTGGAGCAGTACGCGGGCGAGGAGGCGGTGTTGCGTGCTGCCGGGCTGACGCCGGGTGTGGATCGCGTCGACGTGCTGGCCGGGCGTGCCGCGCAAGGGGACGAGGAGGTTCGTCGGGCCTTGCGTGACGCCGGGACCGCGCTCGGGATCGCGTTGACCGGGGCGGTGAACCTGCTGGATCCGCAGGCCGTGGTGCTCGGCGGCGCGCTGGCCTCACTCGCTCCCTGGCTCCTGCCGTCGCTGGAGCGGGAGTTGGAGCAGAGGTCCGCCGGGCGGGCCTGCGCCGTGCGGGTCTCCCGGCTGGGACCCGAGGGCCCCCTGCTGGGTGCCGCGCACTCAGTGGTACGGGCGGTGCTCGACGATCCCGCGGCCGTGGGGACTCGGGCGTAGGGCCTGTCCCACGTCGCCCGTCCGCCTGCGCCACGAGGCCCGGCGATCCTTGGCGGACCGCCCGGCGTGTTCAGGGCCGCTTCCCTCGCAGGAGTGAGGGGGTTGTCCACATTCCCGCCGTCGTCCACCGAAGACACCGGGCTCTTCCTGCCCGATCGCCGAGCGCCGTACCGTGATGCACACGAGGTCGCAGCCACGGGGGCTGTGTGCCGGTCGCTTCGGGGGGTCACATGGCGAACGCGACACCAACTGCACCTGCGTGGCCAAGCTCCGCAAGGAATGGCTTCCGACGCGCGAGACTCACCGCGGACACACGCCCGGCTGCGCGACGCAGCGGCAACGCCGAGGCGTTGAGCACACGTACAACGCGCTGGACACAGGAAGAACACGGCAGAACGATCCCGGCACGTCTCCACGGAAGGCACTGTCTGCATGCGGAACCCCGAATCGGAGCGGGTGAAACCGCTCATGAGCCGGCGCGGGTTACTGAAGGGCGCGGCCCTGGCCGCCGTTCCCTATGCGCTCCTCCCCTCGACGTCGGCACAGGCCCGGCCCCGAGTCGTCGACCATCCCTCCGCGGACTGGACGGCAGCGGATCCGGAGAACTACACGGCTTCCGACCGGCCGCTGAGCTATCCACTCGACTTCGTCGTCATCCATGTGACACAGATGACGTACGCGGGCACCTTGGGTATCTTCACGAACCCGCAGGCGAAAGTGTCGGCTCACTACGTCGTCAGATCGGCGGACGGGAACGTCGCGCAGTGCGTCCGTGAGCACGACATCGCCTGGCATGCGGGCAACTGGGACTACAACACGCGCAGCGTCGGCATCGAGCACGAAGGATGGGTGGACCGGCCCGAGTACTTCACGGACGCCCTCTACGAAGAGTCCGCCAAGCTCACGGCGGCGATCTGCGAGAGACACGCCATTCCCAAGGACCGGGCGCACATCATCGGGCACATCGAGGTTCCGGGGAGCGACCACACGGATCCGGGGCCGAACTGGAACTGGCGTCGCTATATGAGACTCGTCCGCGCCGCTTGAGCGACGTGAGCACGTGGTGTCGCCCACGAGACCGATCCCTTCGTGAACGGCTCGGACACCGGACGCATCCCGCCGAACGGGTGAGGGTGTCGCGGGGCGACTCCGCACCGGGCGACGCGCGGCCGACCCGGCTCTGGGCAGCGACCCTTAGCTCAGGACCACCCTCCGTATGCTCTCGACACGCGGAGGATTCGGTAAAGGTTTAGCGTGGGAGGCGGGCGCCCGGTCGGGGAGACAGACCGGAACCCCGGCCCGATTCCGGCGGGCCGGGGTTCTCGTTCCTGCCTCATGGGCGACTCGGTCAGTCCCTGTCGTAGTCGTCGCCCTTCTCGTCGTGGTGGTGGCGCTTGATCACGCGGAAGCTGCCCACCACACCGTGCTTGACCTTCACGCCGCCCTTGATGTGCCGCAGGAACAGGCCGTCCGCCTGGCTCCAGGGGCCGACGGTCGCGATGGGAGCGCCGTTGTCGCAGGTGGCACCGTTGAAGACCTCGACGGTCCGGTGGCTGTCGTTGCGGACGTTGAGGCTCGTGGAGCCGAGACCGCTGACCACGACGACACAGCCGTCCGGGATGGCCGGGTACTCACGCTCATTGACACGGATCTTGCCAATGTGGAAGTGGTGCCGCTTCTCGTGCCCACCACCACCCTCGTGGCCCTCATTGCCCTTGCCCTCATAGCCCTTGCCGGTGTCGCCGCCGCCCTGGGGGACGGAGGCGGGGGCGGCGATGGCCTGCTGGGCGACCGGAGCCGCCTGAGCCGGCTCGGAGGCCGCGGAGGCGTAGGTGATGCCCGTGGCCGCCAGCGCCGCGGCAGCCGCGACTGCGGCGGTAACAGCGGTGGAACGCGTTGCCATGTCACTTCTCCTGTCTGAGAGTCGTCGGCTGTGAGCCGATGCGAGATTGAACGTACAGATGATCTCCACACGTGTCATATCCGACATACCGACAATATGAGGATCAATACGTTTGGCGTAATGGCGCCGCTGATGCCCTGTGGAATACGCGGCGTCGGAGAGCCGTTGGGCTCTGCTGTGATCGAGCAAGCCCTGTGACACATGGGCGGCCACAGCGGCGCATACGGAGGGACGAGACACATGAGCGACGGGACGAGCGAAGGACGTACGAGCACTGCGAAGGAGGCCGTCGGGCGGTACGGCATCTGGAGCGCGGCACTGCGTTCGGAAGACCCGAGCAGGCGCGGGGAACTGGCCGAGGCTGCCGCCGAATTGGAGGAACTCGGGTTCGGCGCCGTCTGGTTGGGCAGCAGCAGCGCGGTGCGCCACGCGGTGCCGCTGATCGAGGCGACCTCCCGCCTCACCGTCGCGACGGGCATCCAGAGCATCTGGCAGTACGAGGCGGCCGAAACTGCCGCGAGCTGGGCGGAGTTGGAGAAGGCCACCCCGGGCGCTTCCTTCTCGGCCTCGGTGTGAGCCACGCCGTCCTGGCGGATCAGCACCGTCGCCCGTACTCGGCCATGGTCGGCTATCTGGACGCTCTTGACGCGGCGGGCGTGCCCGCCGGGCGCCGGGTCCTGGCCGCGCTCGGTCCGAAGATGCTGGAGCTGTCTCGTGACCGGGCCGCCGGCGCGCACCCGTACCTGGTCACGCCCGAACACACCGCTCGGGCCCGGGAGATCATGGGCGAGGGCCCGCTGCTCGCCCCTGAGACGAAGGTCGTCCTGGACACCGACCCGCACAGTGCCCGCGCCAAGGCCCGCGGCAGCCTCGCCGTGTACCTGGGGCTGCCCAACTACATCAAGGCGCTGCGGCAGTTCGGCTTCACCGACGACGACTTCACCGATGGAGGCAGTGACCGTCTGGTCGACGCGTTGTTCGCCTGGGGTGACGACGACCGGATCCGGGAGCGGATCGGGGCCTTCCGGTCGGCGGGCGCGGACCATGTGGCGCTCCAAGTGGTCGACGACCAGCCGCGCGACTCCCTGCCGCGCGCGGACTGGCGCCGCCTGGCCGACCTGCTGAGCTGAGGGCCGGGACCCGAACACGCGGGAGAACGGCGCCGGTCAGCATGGGTCGACACGGAATTCGGGGTGAGACAGCGGGGATTCCTCAGGTCACGTCGGCCCGTGCGGGGGTGGTGTCGTCGAGGAATCCGCCGGACTGGTGCTGCCACAGCTTCGCGTAGGCGCCGTCGGACGCGAGCAGTTCCTGGTGGGTGCCCTGCTCGGTGATCTGTCCACGGTCGAGGACCACAAGCTGGTCCATGGAGGCGACGGTACTCAGTCGGTGCGCCACCACGAGCGCTGTCCGCCCCTCCATGAGCCGCCACAGCGCCTCCTGGACGAGGATCTCGCTCTCGGAGTCCAGGGCGCTGGTCGCCTCGTCGAGCAGCAGGATCGGCGCGTCGCGCAGGATCGCCCGAGCGAGGGCGACTCGCTGGCGCTGCCCGCCGGACAGCTTGATACCGCGCTCCCCCACCATGGTGTCGAAGCCCTCCGGGAGCGTGTCGGCGAACTCCGTGACATGCGCCGCCTCGGCCGCGCGGCGGATCTCGGCGTCCGTGGCGTCCGGCCGGGCGAACGCGATGTTGTCCCGCAGGGTGCGATGGAACATCGCCGGGTCCTGCGGCACGTAGGCGATCAGGCTGCGCAGGTCGGCCTGGCGCAGCCTGCTGATGTCCTGGCCGCCGATGAGGATGCGACCGGCGTCGATGTCCGTCATCCGCAGCAGCAGTCGGGTGAGCGAGGTCTTGCCGCCCCCGGACCGGCCGACGAGACCGATCTTCGCCCCGCTGGGTACGGCCAGGTCGAGGCCCTTGAACAGGGGATCGGCGCCCGCGTGGGTGAAGGTCACCTGTTCGAAGCGAATGTCGGCGGACCGGTGCGCCAGCGGCTCCGGCGAGGCGGGGTCGAGCACGGTCGGCGGCGTCATGAGGAGTTCGGTGAACTGCGCGGCCTCCGTCATCGAACTCTCCAGACGCCGGTAGATCTGGTTGAACTCGAACATGATCCGCGTCGCGTTGGAGTAGTAGGTGAAGGCGACCACGACCGCCTCCACGCCGTGGTGGCCCCCGTCGAGGCTGATGGCGAGGAACAGACCCAGCGCGTTGGTCAGTACGGACATCGGCGCGACCAGCGTGTCGATGCGCAGGTTGCCGTAGTCCCACGACTTCAGCGTGAGGTGCCGCGACTGCGCGACGCGGGAGCGGTGCTCGGCGGCCTCGCGGTCCTCGGCGGCGAACGCCCGGACCGTGTCCATGTTCATCAGGCTGTCGGCGACATGGCCCGACACCCGGGCGATGGCCTCCTCACGTCGGCCGACGAGCGCCTGGCGGCGTCGGATGAGCGGTGCCACACACAGCCCCGTCAGCGCGATCATCACCAAGAGACCGACGACGAGCAGCGGTTCATAGCGCCACAGCACCACCGATCCGAACACCAGCGGCACGAAGCTGCCCACGACCGAGAAGGTCAGTGTGTCGACGCAGTCCTCGAAGCGGGAGGCGAAGCTCAGGACCCGCTTGGTCAGCGAGCCGGCGAAGTGGTCGTGGAAGAACGCCGCGTCCTTGGCGAACAGTTCGTCCATACCGACCACGTACAGATGCTCGATGCCCAGGGCATCGAGGCGGTTCAGGCAGTGCAGACCGATGCGCCACAGCGCCTCCGCGAGCAGAAGGACACCCGCGAAGCCGAGGACATAGGGCAGCGTCGAACTCATGGTCGTGCCGGTGTCGCCGGCGATCCGGCCCACCAGCTTCGCGACGACCAGCGGTGCGATGTAGTAGATACCGATGTTGCCGAGCGCCGGCAACAGCATGGCGGGCGCCGTCCAGCGCCGGAGACGGGACAACTCCCGTCCGTAGTAACGGAGTGCAAGGAGCACCGAGCCCCTGCCTGGCGGAACCTCACGCGATTCAGGCGATCCCATTCCAACCCTATGGTGGCGAGTAGGTACCCACGCTCGGTCGTTCGGTGACAGGCGGGGCACGACGACGGAGCCCCGGCACAACCCGACAGTGATCCGATTTGTACGAGTACGGGCGGGCCGGGAACGGCAGTGTCCCGCGACGGCCCACAGAGCGTCCAAGCGTTTTCTCAGCCGAACAGGGCGGCGTCAGGATCCGGCAGCGGACGCGTCGCGGGCCAACTCGGCTGCCAGGCGGCGCATGACGATGCGGTTGGCGCGCCGCATCGTGGCCCGGACGACGGGCTCCAGCAGGCGGTCGGCGAGCGGGGCCCGCACCCAGGCGTACGTGAACGAGACGCGGCTCCCGCCCGTTCGCAGCGGGGCGATGGTGTACGTGCCGTGCGCTATGCGTCGTCCGGCCGCGCTGACGTTCCGTTCGACGATGCGCCGCGGTGGGTCGACCTCGACGACCTCCATGGTGACGTCCGTCTTCGTACCGCCCAGCGCGGCGGTGACCGTGACACAGGCTCCTGTGCCACGGTCGGGGCCGCTGTAGCGCCAGTTGGTCAGATAGTGGTTCGTGAACCGCTCGTGGTGGGCCATGACGTCGAGGAAGGCGTAGACCTGCTCGGACGGGTACGGAACATCGATCGACACGGTGACGGGCCTCATCCACCCCACGGTACAGAGAGCATGTCCACCAGGTGTCCCATACTCACTGCCCGACGACCCCTGTGCCGTGAGGCCGCGTCAGCGGTGCGACGCGGGGCGCTTCGGCGGGGCTATGCGGACGCGCTTCTCCACGGGGGCGCTCTCGATGTCGTCGAGTTGGGCGACGATCGTGCGGCGCAGGTCGTCATAGTCCTCGAAGGAGTAGTCGTGGAAGAGGGTGTGGCCCGTCCACATGAGGTTGGCGCACACCCGCGCGGGCACCCGGCCGGTGCGGGCACCCATGCCGACCAGCGCCACGGACTGGATGCTGCCCGGTGCCTTCTTGTTCTGCTGGTGGATCGCCTGGAACGCGGCGGCGCAGGCCAGGGCCACGTTCAGGGTCTCGCTGACGTTCTGCGAGGACGTCTCCATCGTGGGCGTCGAGATCAGGAACCTCGGCTTGACCGCCCCGGAGGCGACGCACACCGCGCTGCCCACCGGAAGCGACCCCGCGAACCGGTCGCGGATCGCCTTCTGCACCCGCAGTTGGATGCCCGCGCCGAGATACCGCTTGATGACCGCGTCGACCCCGCCGTCCATCCGGCCCCGGGAGTTGGTGGGGCTGACCCAGGCGTCCACGTCCTCGTCGAGGATCGAGCCCTTGCGAATCTCGATCTCGGGGGTGTCGGCGAAGGCCGCTCGCCACGCCTCCACCACGGCGGTGTTGACGTCGGTCAGTACGACCCTGAGCGGCGTCTGCGGACGGTCTGCGGTCATGGTTCACTCCGATCGAAGCGGTCACTCAACTGCTCCAGACGCTAGCGCGCCCCACTGACAGAGCGGTCGTCCCGCCCCACTCACCGGCGACGGAAGGGGGATTGTCAGTGGGCGGCCCTATTCTCGATGGCACTTCGTCAATCAGGCCCTGTACCAGCACAGTTCGGCTGTTCGACCTTTCGGAGCCCTCCATCATGAGCGATGTCCAGACCCCTGCTACGCCCGACCCGAGCGACCCGCTCGCGCTCGCGGAGTTGTTCAAGGGCGGCGGTGAGCCCTGGCTTCCGCTGCTGAAGCCGGTCATCGAGGCCCAGCCGGACGCGGCCTCCTTCATCGGCCCGTCGCGCAGCCCGGAGGTCGTCCCGGTCCGCGAACTGACCTTCCAGGCGCTCAAGCCGAACGCGCCGCACAAGTGGAAGGTCGTCGTCTTCGGCCAGAACCCGTATCCGCGGCCGGAGAGCGCCACCGGCATCGCCATGTTCGACAACACCTTCCACGACTGGAAGGACAGCCAGTTCGGCAGGGTCGTCAGCATCCGCTGCATCATCAAGGCGGCGGCCATGTGGAAGTACGGCATCCCCAAGAAGACCCCGATAGCGGATGTGCGCGCGCTGCTGAAGAAGCAGGACACCGTCCAGCCGCCCGAGTGGTTCCAGGCCATGCTGACGCAGGGTGTGCTGCTGCTGAACGCGGCCCTGACGGCCAGCAGCGACGGGGCGACCGGCACCGACCGGCACACCAAGTTCTGGCGGCCGGTCGCCGAGCGGATCGTCGAGGAGATCCTCAAGGCCAAGCAGAACGCCGAGGACGAGGAGGACCGCGGTGTCGTCTTCGCCTGGTGGGGGGCGCACGCGCGCAGCCTGAAGAAGGTCGTTCTGCGGCTCCAGCAGAAGTATCCCGACGTCGAGGTCCGGCACATCGACCACGCCAACCCCGCCGCACAGGGTGACATCTTCTGCGAGGGCGACCACTTCGCCACGGTGAACGAGGCCCTCGCGTCGCTGGGCGCGGACGAGATCGACTGGCTGCCGAGCACCGGCTGGGACAAGCTCACGGCAAAGACCGGTGGGGCCGACAGTGGCACAGCCGACCGCATGGGGACGTTCATCGCGTCCACCATGGAGCTGCATCAGCTCTATCTGGACCGCCTTTCCAGCGTCAAGGACGAGGGACTCGTCCTGCCCGCGATCACAGGCGTGTTCGACACCCCGCTCATGGACTTCCGTGAGGCCGTCGACCCGGTCGCCTCGCTGCTGTCCGGGCTGCGCCGGAACATCGACGAGTCGCACGAGTTCGCCAAGCGGCGGGCGGACGAGCTGGCGAACGGTCTGTCGGCCGACGCGATCGCCGCCCTCTACCTCTACACCTGCGAGTCTGCGTTCTACCGGGAGATCAACGCCGTCCTGCGGTCCCCGGACCGGACCAAGCTCGTCCCGTATCTGCCGTATCTGCGGCTGCTGTTCTCGGCGGTGTCGCAACTCCCCGCCCGTACCGCGCCGTTGTGGCGAGGGGTGTCGCTGGATCTGCGGGCGCAGTATCCGCTCGGGCGGACCGTGACCTGGTGGGGCGTGTCCTCGTGCACGTCCGAACTGCACGTGGCCAAGGCGTTCCTCGGCGGTCGCGGCAAGCGGACCCTGTTCGAGGTGACGCCGGCGCGGGCCGTGGGCATCCGTGACTTCTCGGCGTTCACCGGCGAGGAGGAGTTCATTCTCCTGCCGGGCACGCAGTTGAAGGTCACGGACGTCAAGGCCGAGCGCGGGGGTCTGTGCACGGTGAAGCTGGCGGAGGTGGAGGAGGAGCCTCTGGTGTCCTGATGACGTGAGGCCGACGCCCTTGGCGAAGGCCCCGCACCGCGCGGCGGTCTCCCCCTCCCCCGTACAGTCCTCCCCTGCCCTACGCCATATACGTGACCAATACGGTCAAAACGACTGTTCCGCTGTTACGTTCGGCAGGTGGTGCATGGCGAAGACGAGGGGGAGGCCGACGTTCCCGCGGCGGCTTCGCCGGCGGCGAAGGTGTCCTTCCTGACCCTGACCTCCATGGTCGTGGGCTCGATGGTGGGCGCGGGAGTGTTCTCGCTGCCGCAGCGGTTCGCGCAGGAGAGCGGCGTCGCGGGAACGGTGATCTCGTGGGTGATCGCCGGTTTCGGCATGCTGATGCTGGCGTTCGTGTTCCAGACGCTGGCCGTGCGGCGCCCCGACCTCGACGCCGGGGTCTACGCCTACGCGAAGGCGGGGTTCGGCGAATACCTCGGCTTCTTCGCGGCGTTCGGCTACTGGGCCAGCGCCTGTGTCGGCAACGTCACCTACTGGGTGCTGATCATGTCGACGGTCGGGCAGGTGGCCCCGGCGCTGGGCAACGGCGACACCGTACCGGCCCTGGTGCTCGCCTCGGTGGGCCTGTGGGGGTTCTACTTCCTGATCAGGCGGGGGGTGAAGGAGGCGACGGCGATCAACCGGATCGTCACCGCGGCCAAGCTCGTCCCCATCCTGGTCTTCGTCGTCCTGGCGCTGTTCCAGCTCAGGCCCGCCGTCTTCGCCGACAACCTCCAAGGAGCGGCGCACGTCGGGCCCCTGTTCCAGCAGATCCGCGGCACGATGCTGGTGACCGTCTTCGTGTTCATCGGTGTCGAGGGTGCCAGTGTGTACTCGCGGCACGCTCGGCGGCGTGAGGACGTGGGCCGGGCGACGCTCCTCGGATTCCTCAGTGTCTTCGCCGTGTTCGCGTCGGTGACCGTCGTGTCCTACGGCATCCTGCCGATGGAGCGGATCGCGCGGTTGCACCAGCCGTCCATGGCCGGGGTCCTGGAGGCCGCGGTCGGCACGTGGGGCAAGGCGCTCGTGAGCGTCGGACTGATCGTCTCGGTGCTCGGCGCCTATCTGGCGTGGTCGCTGATGGCCGCCGAGGTGCTGTTCGTCGCGGCCAAGGACCGGGACATGCCCCGGTTCCTCGGCAGAGCCAACCGCGCGGACGTACCCCTGCCGGCGCTGCTGATGACCACCTGTCTGTCCCAGGTCATGCTCGTCGTCACGTTGTTCTCCGACGACGCCTTCGACTTCGCCCTTGACCTGACCAGCGCTCTGGTCCTGATTCCCTATCTGCTCGCCGCCGCCTACTGCGTACGCCACACCGGTGGCCCGCGCCGCGCGCGGACCGGTGCCCGACGCGACCTGATCACGGCTGTACTGGCCACGGTCTACACCATGTTCCTTCTCTACGCGGCCGGGCTGAAGTTCGTCCTGGTGTCGTTCATCCTCTACGCGCCCGCGACCGTGCTGTTCGCGATGGGGCGCCGTGAGCAGGGGCGCAGGGTCTTCTCCCGGCCGGAGGCCGCCCTCTTCGCGGTGTCGGTGGTCGGCGCGGTCCTCGGTGTCCTCGCGCTCACGCTCGGCTGGATCCACCTGTGAACAGCGCGTCGCAGCACGGGTATCGCCCACCCGGCCCCTGGGTACGGATGGGATCCGGCTCGGTCTCACCACACGCTTGTCTGGAGGACTGTGTGACACGCAGACATCGACTTCACCGGACGCTGGCCTCTGTCGCTCTCGCCGCCGCCGTCGCGCTCGGCGCGGCACCGCCCGGCTCCGCCTCGCCACGCCCGTCCGCCGATGCGGAGCAGGCGGCTCCGCCGGTGTCCCTGCGCGTGGCCACGTACAATATCCATGCCGGAGCCGGTGAGGACGGCGTCTTCGACCTCGATCGCACCGCGCGGGCGATCCGAGCGCTCGACGCCGATGTGATCGGGCTTCAGGAAGTCGACGTGCACTGGGGTGCCCGGAGCGACTTCGCCGACGAGGCAGGCGACTTGGCACGACGGCTGCGTATGCGGGTCTTCTTCGCTCCGATCTACGACCTCGCGCCGGCCGAGGGGCACGCGGAGCGGCGTCAGTTCGGCGTCGCGGTGCTGAGCCGCTATCCGGTGACCGGCGCGGAGAACCACGAGATCACCCGCCTGTCCACCCAGGAGCCCGACCCGGTACCGGCGCCCGCACCGGGCTTCGCCGAGGTGACGGTCCAGGTACGGGGCGCGTCCGTCCACGTCTACTCGACCCACCTGGACTACCGCGCCGACCCGTCGATCCGACGGATCCAGGTCGACGACATGCTGGCCGTCCTGGCCGAGGACTCGGGTCCGAAGGTACTGGTCGGCGACTTCAACACCGAGCCGAATGCGCCCGAACTGGCCAAGCTGTGGGGGCCGTTGGCCGATGCCGCGCCGAGCGGCGGCATGACGTACCCCGCGGTCGACCCGGACCGGCGCATAGACCTCGTGACGGTCTCCCCCGAGATCACCGTGACCAGCGCCCATGAGGCAGCGACCGTGGCGTCGGATCACCGGCCGGTGGTCGCCGATCTCCAGGTCCGCCGACGCGGCGGCGCGTGACCCGCTCCGCGACCACCGCGTCCCCCCAGGGCCCACCCTCCGGACGGGCCCTGGGCTCGGTCCTACGCCGGGTCGGCGGGAGGATCCGTGTGAAGAGTGAGACGGGAGATATGGCCCGCCTGGATGAGGGGACCGTGCTGGGTTCCCCCGCTGACGGTGTTGGTCACGGCGCTCCGTTGTGACTCCGCGCGCGCGACGTCCTGGAGGGATGCGAGCAGGTCGCGCAGGTCGTCGCCGGTCGCGGAGTCCGGCTGGAGGAGGTGGCGCAGGTAGGCGTACCACTGGTTCCTCGCCTGCGGGTCACCCGTAGCCTCGGCGGCGAGGATCCTGGCTCGGGCGGTGTCGAGGTCCGTGATCTCGGCGCTGCCCGACCCCGTGCGCGAGAAGAACCGTCTGACGACCTCGCGGGCGTGGGTCCAGGAGTCGGTGATCATGAGCGCGACCAGCGTGGTCGCTCCTGATGCGGCGAGAGCCGTCAGCTCACTCTCCATCAGGGGTCCCGTCCAAAGGCTCGGACGACTCGGACGACTTGGATGACTCGGGTGACCTGAACGACTCGGACGGGGAGGCCCCAGGAGTCCCGTCGGTCGTGCCGGGCGCGGAAGCCGGTGGCTCACCGGCTTCCGGTGCGAAACCCGTCGGCGGGTGGAGCCTCGCCAGGAGTTCCTCGGCGATCTCGTCCTGGTCCTGGGTCCGCAGGACGTCGGCGAACTGCTTGGCCACCATCGGCCGCCGGTCGTCCTCCTCCGTCATCCCCATGCTGGCGAGGAACGCCTCGAAGAGGTCCGCGGGCATCGGCTCTTGTTCGACGGGAGGCGCCGTTTCCCGCGTCTCGTACGCATCGGGCTGTTCGCCGTACGGCCGCGGCATGAGATCACGCAGCCGCTCCGGTACGTCGGTGTCGTTGGCGGCGGAGGTGAGCCGGGCCAGCAGCCCGAGGTCCGCCACGGTCTTCTCCACATGGTCGTCGTGCTTCGCGAGCCACCAGACGACCGCGCTGCCCGTGTCCTTGAGTACGTCCTCGCTCAGGTACTGGCGCTTGCTCTGCTCGTACTTCCGCTGGTGTTCCCACACCGCCTTGTCCTTGCGTACGTTCGCGAGCCGGGTCAGCCGCTCCTGGTCGTGTTCGCGCAGGACGAGCGTGATGTCCTCCGCCATCGCTTGCAGGTGCCCGGCCGGGTCCGGGCTCAATGTGCTGAGCGCACCGCTCAGTTCGTGCTGGACCAGGGAGGGGCGGCCCGGCTCCCGCTGCTCGGTGATCCGACGGGCTCGGTCCAGAACCGATTCGACCGCGAGACCGGCCGGATTGAGGACGGGATCGGTGCCGGGCGCGTCGAGGGGGTACCACCGCACGGTGGCCGAGAACAAGAAGTCGTAGTCGGCCCAGTTGCTGGGCAGGGCCACCCGCCTGATGTGCAGTTCCCTGCGTTCGATGGGCGGATCGGTGCGTTGTTCCTCGACCTCGACGTGCAAGGGTCCGCGCCGTAGCGCGGCGACTTTGAACGCCACCGCGGGAACTGCGACGAGCAGCACGGCCAGTACGGGCCAGGCCGCCGTGGGCCACTCCTGCGTCAGACCGAGGATGGTCAGCAGCAGGCCGCACAAGGTGGTGAGGAAGATGGTCGTCGTCTTGCAGCCGGTCGTCACGGTGCGGTCCCCCTGGATGATGCCGCCCGCGGCGGCGTGGTGTGCGGGCCGAGGCCCTGTGCTGCGGAGATCTTCTGGAGCAGCCGGTCGGTGGTCGCGGTGGCCCGCTCGGCTCCCGCGGGGCAGGTGCGCTCGGCGGCTCGGGCGCTCACGTACAGCGCGGCGAAGGTGGCGCCGCGCCTGCCCTCGCACCGGTCGGCCGCGCGGACGACGAGGTCCAGCAGCAGATCACCTCGGCGTCCGCTGTCGCTCGCCACGTGCAGCCAACATTCCGCGTACCGCTGCCACTTCGCACGCGGGTGCCCGCCCAGTACCGCCTGCCAGCACCTGGTCACGGACTCCTGCACCCCCCTCTCCTCTATCAGGGCGCGTGAGTTGTCGTAGGAGGCGATCAGCCGCGCCGGTTCAACGGCCCTCAGGAAGATGCGTAGTTCGGAGGGTGAGAGGGCCGAACGTGCCAGTCGGTCCAGCAACTGCCGGTACAGTCGGCTGCTCGTGGCCACCAACTCGCCGAGCGCGTCCACCGCTCGGGTGCTGTCACGCTCGCGGCGAGCCAGGTGGTACAGCCGGACCAGGGCCTGATCGGGGTGGCCGGCCGCGATGACGTCCGCGCAGACCTGGACGAGGACCTGCGCGAACTCCCCCTTGAGCTGTTTGACGGCACACCACTGGTAGATCTGCCGACGGAAACTCCTGCCGTGGTCGGGGTGGTTGAGACCACAGGCCAGTGCGTGGACCGCGGCCTCCAGTCGGGTCGGGCTCGGCGTCGTGGCGCTCCACTCCTCGGCCAGGGACGCCAGGCCTTCTTCGTCTCCGGTCCGCAGATACTGCCCGGCCAGCCGCGCCACCAGGTCGGCGCGCAACTCCCGGGTGATGTGCGGTCCGGTCAGCTCCACACTGCGCGCCGTCCAAGTGCCGAGAAACCGGCGCAGCTCGGGCATGTGGTCCCAGAAGTGCGCACGGATCGCGGTGTCGTGGTCCAGCTCCATGAACCGTACGTGGCCGTCCGGTCCGGTGCCCGCGGAGATCTCCTCGAACTGCTCGGCGAGATCCTTGCGTTGGAGCAGCGGTCGGCTGTCCGGTGGGAACTTGACCGTCTTGAGCAGGAGTTGGGCCGCCTCGTGGATGACATCGGCATGGGCGCCGTGCAGCATGGCGAGGGTGATGAGCAAGGCCCGCTGCGGGCCCTCGTCCAGTTCGGCGACGCGTAGGGCGATCTCCTTGCGCCGGTCGTCCCTCGCCCGGTGAGCCGTCTCGCACCACTGCGCGAGTCCGGCATCGGGGCGCGCCTCGCGGGCCCGGCGTACCAGGTCGGCGAAGGTCGCGACCTCGCGCATCGGCCTCTGCTCGTGCAGGAACTCCTGCAGGAATTCCTTGGCGGTCGGGTCGGACTCGGCCTGCGTGTACTGCTCGTACGGCAGGCCGTGTACGCGGAGGTGGCGCCGGAAGACCCGTATGGCATCCGGGCGTTCGACCTCGACCCGGTAGAACTGCAAGTCGGAGTCGAGAGCGCTGCCGTGCGGCATGACGACGGCGAGATGGGCCTGTTGGTCGTGGACTGCCTTACGGAGGGCGGAGAGGTCCGACTGGGCCGCCGTCCAGCGGCGGAAGTCGGCGGCCGACAGGTCCAGGAGCAGCCGGTCACCGGCTCCGACCAGCCCCGGGTCCCTCAGCGATAACTCGTCCTCGTCGTCCGGGAGGAGTTCGTGGAAGACGCCGGTGTCCTGGTGGTATTCACGCAGCAGGACCCGCGCCGTCGCGGTCCGGCCGCTTCCCGGATCTCCGTCCAGGATGACGGTGCCGGTGTCGGCCAGCTTGTGACGGGCTTCTCCCATGCCGGTCGGGGCGACCAACGCCCTTCGTAACCATGCCAGTTGGTCGTCGGCTACGCGCCGGAAGGCGAACCGGTCCGCGTCGTCCAACTGATTGCCCACGGTGACGTACATATCGCCGCTGCCGGTGTGCACGGGGCCCTGGGCGTGACCGAATCGTGTGTAGGGCGACCCGTTCACCCGTTGTCGCCGCCCTCGCGTCGGTCGGGCGCGCCGAACTGGTTCCGGACGTCTCCGTGATGGTCGCCCTCGTAGTACGTCATCCCGGCGCCCGAGAAGTTCCGATCACCCGAGACGTGGCGCGAGTTCTGGTAGATGTTCCCGTTTCCCGTGTGCACGGGCCCGTTGGATCCCTTGATGACGGTCCCGCCGACGTCTCCGGTGAAGTCACGGCTCTGTACGGCTGTTCCGTTGATGTCTCCGGTCGAGTTCGTCACCGAGCCGGGCACGAGCGTCGTGGCGGCGTCCCGGTCCAGGTCGTGCAGTTCGGCCAGCTCGGCCACCAGGTCGCCGAGGCGCTTCAGTCCCGTCTCGGTGTCGTGCCCGTCGAACGGGACGGACTGAAGGTCGGCCAACTGCGCGAGTTCGGCGGGCAGTCGGTCTCGGCTCAGCCGGTCCGTCTTCCGGCCGTCCAGTACGGGGACGACCGGGATCTCACATGTGAACGCCTCCAGGATCTCCTTGCGTACCCAGTCCTCCGGGTCGCGCAACCGGGACTGGAAGTTCGTCCAGTCCGGCCCGATGACCGCCAGGACCACGGAACTGCTCCGCAGACCGGTCAACAGGCCGTCGGGGTAAGGGCTTCCGGGGGCGATGGACTTCGAGGCACGGAAGATGCGATCGCGTCCGAAGCGGCGCGACAACTCGTGGTCGATCAGGGCCGCGGTCTTGTCACCGTCGCCCGTCCGGTAGTTGATGAAGACGTCGGTCATGGTGATGCTCCTTGTTCTGGTGGTGGGAAGCGCTCTTTCAGGTGTTGGGGAAGCGTTCGTTCAGGTAGCGGGGAAGGGTTCGTTCAGGTGGTGGGGAAGCGCGTCAACGTGCCGAGGCGAGCGGCCAGTCGGCGCACCGAAGCGTGATCGGCGTGGCGGCCCAGGACGCGGGCGAGACGCCGCAGATCGATCGTGACGGTCGCGGAGCGGACCGCTGCCACTCCGTCGAGCAGCGACGCCGTCAGCGCACAGGCCTCGTCGATCTCACCGGCGGATGCGAGAGCCAGCGCTCGCCGTACGCCGTACCGCGACTGGGTTCTCACTGCCTCGGGGGAGACCTGTGCGAGTTGCCGGGTCAGTTCCTCGGCCGCTTCCCGCGGTCGGCCGAGGTCGAACAGGCACCAGCCGGTGACCATGCCGACCGAGTCGGGCAGGTGCATGCTGCCGATCACCGGGGTGTCGGCGTCGCTCTCCTGGCGGTCCAGCAGGGTCCGCGCCCGGTCCAGAGCACGGAAACAGGCGCCGTACTGTCCGGCGAGGGCGTGGCCCTGCGCCTCGCGCTGCGCCGCCAGTCCGCGGATGCGCGGCGGGAGCGTGTCCCGCTGCGCGCGCTGGGCCAGGGCGACCGTCTGCTCCGCGTCCTCCTGGTACAGCGTGACCAACGCGCGGCGGACCAGCGCATACCCGGAGAGCGCCTGGTCACCGGCCGCCCCGGCGAGATCGACCGCGCGTTGTGTCCACCACAGTGCGGCTCGTTCGTCTCCGGTCTCCTGCACCAGCCATCCGATGTATTCGGCGTAGCGGGAGCCGAGAGCCAGCAGCTTGCCGCGCATACGGGGGTCGGCGTGCACGGACAGCTCCCGTAACGTGTGCGTCTGCGCGATCAGGCCCGGCAGCAGGAACCCGGGTTCCACGCTCTGGCCGAGCCGTCGGTAGTGCGTGAACAGCGAGCGGGACGCTTCGAGCATGCCGCCCCCGGCGGCCGGGGAGACGGCCCCCTGGCCACTCACACTCCAGCTCATCAGCGAGGCGGCACCCGCACCGACGACCTGTCGTCGGCCCATGGGCTGGAACCAGCTCGAACCGTCCGGAGACAGGTGCATCATCCACTCCTCCTCATCGAAGCCACTGGGTGCCACCGCCTCCGGCGTCCCGGCGGCGGGCGCGGCGACCAGGGCGATCAGCGCTCCGTCGGCTCGCAGGGCCGCGTCGCACAGTCGAGCGAGATCACGGCTGGGCGCCTTGAGGCCTCGTTCGACCTTGCTGAGCTGTGCCTTGCTGTAGTGCACGGCGGTGGAGAGCGCGGTGAGGCTGAGACCGGCCTCCAGACGCCGTTTCCTCAACTCCTCACCGAAGCGGGTGGACGGCTGCGGCACGAAGAACCTCCATGACCGTCCGTCCAGGTGAACGGGGTTGCCGCACGAAAGCGTGCGACAACCCCGGCTGGACGGACAAGGCGAACGGTGCTGTTTCCCGTTTCCTTTCCCGTGGACGCGACGCGGTATGGGGCCGACGCGACGCCATACGAGACCGACACGACGTGGTACGAGGCTGCGGTACGAGGCGTCCGGATTCCGGTGGCCGAGAACCGGCGGACGGCTTGAACGCACCCCCGCCTTCCGGTGCCGAGTTAGGCACGCCTAGCCTTGGTTCGTCCGATCGGACGCTAGGGAGGATGTCCATGCGCCTGCGCGACTGTGCCCCGGGAGACCGGCTCACCCTGCGTCGTCTCCGCGTGCGCGCCGGGGAACGGCTGCGGCTGCTGGAACTCGGCTTCGTACCGGGTGCGCTGCTGCACGTGATCGCCCGCGGAGCCACCGGCGGGCTGCTGGTGGGCCTGGGCGACGCACGGGTCGCCCTCGACGGCGCCACCGCGGGCGCGCTGCTGGTCGAGCCGGACGTGGCCCGCTGATGGCGCTCCAGGACCGGGCCGCCGGACTGCGCCGCGCCACCCGCGCCACGATGCTGGAGAAGCCCTGCTGCGACCCGGTGGAGGACGCCGGAGACGTCGCCGTACGGGGCGAGGTGCCCCGGGTGGCCCTCGTGGGCAACCCCAACGTCGGCAAGTCGACCCTGTTCAACGCGCTCACCGGCGCCCGCCAGCACGTGGGCAACTGGCCGGGCAAGACCGTTCACGTCGCCCGCGGCACCTGGCGCCCGGAGCCCACCGCGTACACCGACGGGCTGACCCTGATCGACCTTCCGGGCACCTACAGCCTCGTACCTCGCTCCCCGGACGAGGAACTCACCCGCGACCTGCTCGTGGACCACGGCCTCGACGGCCGTCCCGAGGTGGTCGTGGTGACCGTCGACGCGGCCAACCTCGCCCGCAACCTCTACTTCCTCAGCCAGGTCCTGGACACGGGCGTCCCGGTGGTGGTCGCCCTCACCATGGTCGACGTGGCCCGCGCCCGCGGCCTGAAGGTCTCCGCCGAGTCACTGGCCGACGCCTTGGGCACCCCCGTCGTCGCGGTCCTCCCGCACCAGGGGCAGGGCCTGGACGACCTGGCCGAGGCTGTGTGCGCCATGCTCGCGGACCCTCGTCCGCCTCGCCCCGCCGATCTCGGCAGCGCCCTTGAGGAGGAGACCGCGGCGCTCACCTCGCTGGTGGCGGTGGGACTCGGGGAGCGCTACGCCCCGCGGTGGCTGGCACTCGCGTTGCTGTGCGGCGAGCCCGTCCCCACCGTCCCCGAGGGACTGCGCGAGCAGGCCCGCGAGGCCGGGCGGCGCCTGCTTCCCGCCGACCCGGAGAGCGCTGCCCCGGAGAGCGCTGCCCCGGACAGCACGGCCACAGACAGCCCCGACCGCCCGGCCGACCTCGGAGAACTGCCGGAGGACGACCCCGAGACGCTGGTCGCGGAGGCCCGCTACGCCTGGGCGCACCGGGTGCTCGCCGCCGCCGTCGACCGCCGTGCCGCCGACCGTCCCACCCTGACGGACCGGGTCGACCGGGTGCTGACCTCCCGATGGCTGGGCATCCCGGTCTTCCTCGCCGTCATGTGGGGCGTCTTCACCGCCACCACCACGCTGGCGGTCCCCCTCCAGGACGGCTTGCAGGCACTGCTCGACGGTCCGGTCAACCGCGCCGCGACCGCCGTTCTGGAGGCGGTGCACGCACCCGGCTGGCTCTCCGGACTGGTGCTGAACGGACTGGTCGGCGGCGTCGGGCAGTTGCTCACCTTCGTACCGCTGATGGCGATCATGTTCGTGCTGCTGGCCCTGCTGGAGGACTCCGGCTACATGGCCCGCGCCGCCTTCGTCGTCGACCGGGTGATGCGCCTCATCGGTCTGCCGGGCCGCGCCTTCCTGCCTCTCATCGTCGGCTTCGGCTGCAATGTGCCCGCGCTGGCCGGGACCCGCATCCTCGCCCATCGCGGCCACCGGCTGCTGGTCGGCATGCTCATCCCCTACGTCACCTGCAGCGCCCGGCTGACGGTCTACGTCCTGCTCGCCAGTGTCTTCTTCGGCAGCCGGGCGGGCACCGCGGTCTTCGCCATGTACGTGCTGTCCATCCTGCTGGTCATCGGGATCGGCCGGCTGCTGCGCCGGGTCCTGTTCCGTGACCTCGCGGACGAGCCGCTGGTACTGGAGCTGCCGCCGTACCGCAGGCCGACCGCGCGGGTGGTGGGCATGCAGTCCTGGCAGAAGCTGAACGCCTTCCTGCGTACGGCGGGTGGTGTCATCGTCGCCACCGTCGCCGCAGTGTGGCTGCTCTCGGCGATCCCGCTCGGCGGCGGCCAGGGCGGTTTCGGCAAGGTCCCGCTCGAGCACAGCGTCTTCGGCGGTACCGCGCGGACCATCGCCCCGGCGTTCGAACCGGCCGGGTTCGGCGACTGGCACTCCTCGGCCAGTCTGATCACCGGGTTCGTCGCCAAGGAGGCCGTGGTCTCCACGATGGCGCAGACGTACGAGGTGCAGCAGCCGGGCGACAACCACCACGCGGGCTCGCTCGGCACCGCTCTGCGGTCCACGTTCGAGCGCACCTCGCACGGTCACACGGTGCCCGCCGTGCTCGCCTTCATGGTCTTCCTGCTCGCCTACACGCCCTGTATGGCGACACTCGCCGCGCAGCGGGCGGAGATCGGCACCCGGCTCACCATGCTGGGCACCGGCATCCAACTGGCCGTCGCCTGGCTGCTGGCGGTGACGGTGTACCAGATCGGAGCACTGCTGTGGTGAGCCTGCCGTGGCGACGCCACGCACCGGCCCCCGCGCCGTCCCCGGTCGGCGGGGGCGCGCTGCGCGCCGTACTCGCCGAGATCCGCGCCGCCCGTGGTGGCGGGGTGAGTCTGACGGAGGTGGCTCAGCGGGTGGGGGTCAGCCGGGAGGAGGCCGAGGCGATGGTGGAGTACTGGGTCCAGCGCGGCGCCCTCGCCACCACCGACCTCGGCCGGGGTTGCGCCTCCGGCGGCTGCGGCGGCTGCCCGTCCGCGGCCCGGGACGGGGGACCCGGCTGCGGGACGGACGGCCCCTCGGGACCCGTGCTGGTGGCGATCACCGTACGGCCCCGCTCCTGAACGACCTCGCTGATCGCGGGCGTACGGATTCGGGGCGGCGTACGAATGCACAGCGGCGTACGGATTCGGGGCAGGGACTCGGTCACGGCTGAGGACGGTCCGAGGAATCGCCGTTCTCTCCATGTGGTGCCCCAGGAGCGGCGGCGGACCGGCGGAGTCCGATGACCAGGAGGGTGATCGTGGCGACCACCAGGGCGCCCGCCGCGGCCCACCAGGGCCAGTCCGGCGCGTCGTCCGTGCCTGTGCCCGTGTCTGTGCCTGTGCCCGCGCCCGTGTCCGTGGAGGTCACCGGTGGCGCGGAGGCGGGGGAGGTCTCAGTGGCCGGTGGCGACGCGGGCGTGGGCTGGGCGGGGGCCGTCTTGTCGGTGTTGGTGAACGTGTAGCGGCCCTGCATCGGTGCCCCGTCGGCCGCGATGGTGCGCCAGGTGACCTGGATCCTGCCGCCGGGCAGCGCACTGACCTTCTGCCGTACGTCGGTGCCCGTCACCGTCGCCGCGCCGTCGCTGTAGGACGTCCCGTCGAGGCCGGCGACCACGACCGTCGTGTACTCCTGGCTGATCGGGCTGTCGAACGTCAGCGTGACCGCGGTGGGTGTCTTCGCCACCTCGGTGTCGGCGGCGGGGCTGGAGTCGAGCAGTTGCGCGTGCGCCCATGCCGGTGACGCGGGCAGGAAGACCCACAGCATGGCCAGCAGGAGTGCCGTGAGGGCCGGTACGGCGACCGGACGGGAGAGGGCTCGTCGCTTCACATACCAGTACGTCGGCCGGGGCCGCCCGAAAGTTCCCGCGCATACGTCGTGAACTCCCGGGAACTTTCGCGCGACCCGCGCCGACTACTGCTGTGACTGCGGGACCGATGCCGCAACCGAACCGAAGAAGGCCGATCACGCCATGCGTACCTCCGCCACCCACACCGCTCAGGGTCGCTACGCCCGCCTGCGCCTCCTCGCCGCCGCCGTGACCGCCGGGGCGATATCCCTCACCACCCTCACGGCCTGTGGCTCGAGCGACGACTCGTCCTCGTCGTCGTCCTCGTCCCCCTCCTCCACTGCGAGCACCCCCGCCAAGGCCGCGGCCCCGGTGACCGTGCAGGACCCGTGGGCGAAGGCCGCCGACTCCGGGATGACGGCCGTCTTCGGCACCCTGGTCAACACCACCGACTCCAAGGTCACGGTGGTGTCCGCCACTTCGACCGTCTCGAAGAAGACGGAGCTGCACGAAGTCGCCGACGTCGAGGGCAAGCCCGTCATGCGGCCCAAGAAGGGCGGCTTCGTCATCCCCGCCCAGGGCAACCACCAACTCCAGCCCGGCGCCGACCACTTGATGCTCATGGGCCTGGACAAGGCCGTGAAGCCGGGTGACGAGGTCACCGTGACCCTGACGCTCAAGGACGGCAAGACCGTGCGCTTCACCGCCGTCGCCAAGGCCTTCGCGGGCGGCAAGGAGAACTACAGCTCCGGCATGGACTCCGACATGAAGATGAAGAAGGACTGACCTCCCGGCCATGGACGACACCCCCATCGACCCCGCCCCAACCACCACCGCGGCCGAGGGCACCACCGGGGTCAGCCGCCGCCGACTGCTGACCGGCGGCGCGCTCACCGTCGGCGGGGCCCTGGCCGGAGCCGGCATCGGCGTCGCCGCGACCGGCGACAGCGGCGGCCCAACCCCCGACCCTGGTCAAGCACGACCGAAGGAGGCCGCGTACGGCGCGCAGAAGGTCCCCTTCCACGGACGGCATCAGGCGGGCATCGCCACCCCGGCGCAGGCCCACGGTGTGTTCCTCGGCTTCGAGTTGGCCAGGACGGTGGACCGCGCGGCCCTCGGCCGGATGATGCGCCTGCTCACCGACGACGCCGTACGGCTCACCCGCGGCCAGGCGGCGCTCGCCGACACCGAGGCGGAACTCGCGGCGCTGCCCGCCCGGTTGACGGTCACCTTCGGGTTCGGCCCCGGTCTCTTCAAGGCCGCCGGACTCGACGACCAGCGGCCCGCGTCGCTCACGCCCCTGCCCCGCTTCCCCATCGACCGGCTCCAGGACCGCTGGAGCGGCGGCGATCTGCTGATCCAGATCTGCGCCGACGACCCACTCACCGTCGCGCACGCCCAGCGGATGCTCACCAAGGACGCGCGCACGTTCGCCCGGCTGCGCTGGGCCCAACGCGGCTTCCGCCGTGGGCGCGGCGTCCAGAACGACGGCGTCACCCAGCACAACCTCATGGGCCAGCTCGACGGCACCGCCAACCCGCCACCCGGCGGCGACATCTTCGCCAAGTCCGTGTGGACGGACAGTGGCCCCGCCTGGCTGCGCGGCGGCGGCACGACCCTCGTACTGCGGCGTATCCGTATGGAGTTGGAGACCTGGGACGCCGCCGACACCAAGGCCAAGGAGTTCACGGTCGGCCGACGGCTCGGCAGCGGCGCCCCGCTCACCGGCACGGTGGAGGCCGATGCGCCGGACTTCGAGGCCAAGGACAAGCTCGGCTTCCCGGTCATCTCCGAGTTCGCCCACATCCGCCGGGCGCATGTGACGGACGACCGCATGCGGATCTTCCGTAGGCCCTACAACTACGACGACGCCCCGGCCGCCGACGGACGGCCCGACACCGGGCTGCTGTTCGCCTCCTTCCAGCGGGACATCGGCGAGCAGTTCCTGCCGATCCAGCGCCGTCTCGCCGCCTCCGATCTCCTCAACCAGTGGACCACCCCGATCGGTTCCGCCGTCTTCGCCGTCCCACCCGGCTGCGCACCCGGCGGCTGGATCGGCGAGTCCCTGTTGGGGTAGCCCGCCGCGCGGCCGAGGAGCGGCCGAGGAGCAGCCGCCTGCCGGTATTCCGGGTCACGGAAGCGTTGCACGTGATCCGGAATATCCTCTTCCGGGTTCTCGGTGGTGCCGTCATCGGCACAATGGCAAGGGTGTCGGACTTCAGTGAACTCCAGTTGGCGGACGGGACGTCCGTCCGGTTCCAGCTCATCCCGCAGGACGGCGAGGTCGACCTCGCCGAACCGGCCGAGGACCTCCCGGAAGGCATGGGGGCCACGGTTCCGGTGTCCCGGGGCGGGCGGCGTGTCGCCGACCGCGCCGTCGAGACCCTGCGCACCGCACTGCGGCCGTTGGGGCCGATCGTTCAGGAGATCCACGACGCCGTGGTGAGTGCGGACCAGCCGCCCCAGGAGATCAACGTCACCTTCGGCGTGCAGATCGGGCAGGACCTCAAGCTGGGCTTCGTCGCGGGGAACGGGCAGGCTCATCTGACGGTCTCGGCCACCTGGCGGCCCGTGCCCGCCGAGGACTGACGGATGGGCTGGTTCATGAAGGCGGGCCCGTCGGCCGCGGCGGACCCGCGTCACTGCGTGGTCTCCGTGCTGGAGCCCGTCGGCTCCCAGAGCGTCGGCGCGGGCGTCCTGCTGACCCCGGACCACCTGCTGACCTGTGCCCACGTCGTCAACGACGCGCTGGGACGACGACCGTTCGATCCGCGGCACCCGGGCGACGACGCCGTGCCGGTCGCCGTGCACGGCCGGGCCCGCACCTCCAGGGTCGACGCCCGGGTGACCCACTGGGTGCCCGCGCGCCGCCGGGACGGCGCGCCGGGCGTCCCCGGGGCCAAGGACCACGAGTGGCTGGGCGACCTGGCGGTCCTGCGTCTGGAGACCGGACCGCACCACCAGATGCCGCCGCCCCAGTGGCTGCCGATGGCGATCGGCCAGTCGCTGCGCGCCTGGCACAGCAGCGGCAGGAGCCACACGTTCGCGGACGTGCGGGTCAAGTCCTGTGACGAGGCGGTCGGTTACGTCGACGGCGACGCCACCGGCATGGCGATCGGCCCCTCGTACAGTGGCTGCCCGCTGTGGTCGATCGCGGACAACGCGGTGGTGGGCATCGTCGCCGGACATGTCATGCCGCCCCACGACCCGGTCACCGGCCGGCCGTTGCCCCACAGCTCCCAGCACGTCGCGCGGCGTAGCTGGAGCATCCCCTGGCAGCGCATCGAGGCCGAGCTGAGGACGGTCGGCGCGGGCACGCTGTTCGAGACTCCGGAACCCGACCCGGACGATCCGGCGTACGAGATGCTCGAACACCTGCTGGACCGGTACATGCCGGCCTCGGGGCTGCGCAGCGAGCATGCGCGTGCCGTCGCGGAACACTGCGGATACGAAGTCCACGACAGTCTGTCCGCGCCCACCACCGAGGAGTTCGCGGCGCTGCTGCTGACGGAGCCGCGGGCGCTGGCCGCGCTGACGGAGGTGCTGCACCGACGGGAGCCGGCGGCGGTGCCCCCGCTGCTGGCGGCCGGCCGGATGTCGCAGGTGCCCCGGCTGCTGTCCCCGCGCGAGCACCACAAGCTGACGCGCCATCTGGACGCCCTGCCCGCGCCGTTGCGCAACCGGCTGCCCGAAGTGGCGCGTGCCGCACTGCCGTTGGCCGCCGCGCTGCCCACGGGCGAGGGCGTCAAGGGGCTCCTGGACCACCTGGAGTGTCTCACCGGCGACAGCCGTACGGACGCCGACGGTCTGCGGGTGCCGGGGCTGCTGCGCGTGGTGGAGTACCTGGCCGCGCTCGCACCGTCCGCGCAGCAGGCGTCCCTGCGGCTGTGGACGATGTCCGTCGTGGACCGGCTGGGCATCCCCCACACCTCGCTCCTGGAGCGCCGCACGGACGCCGAGGAGTGGGCGCGCGCGGCGCGGGGGCGGACGGCCGCGGTCTGGGTGACGGCCCGGGTGGAGCGGGCGGGTGCGGACCGCTATCGGTTACGGGTGTGGTGCGACGAGGGCGGCGGCCCCCGCCGGACGACGACGGACACCGGGGCCGCCCGCTCGGGTGCCGAGGTGGCCCGGGAGCTGCTCGGGGTGCTGGAGTCGCTGTACCGGGCGGCGCCCGACCGGGACCGGCCGGTGCTGGAACTCCTGGTTGGACGGGACGAGTTGAACCTGGCCGTGGACGAGTGGGGCATGACCGACCCCGACGGCCATCAGTTCGGGCCCGACGAACTGCCGGGGGTGCTCGGCGCCGAGTTCCCCGTCGTCGTCACCTGCCCGGAACTCCTGCGCCGTCACGAACGTTTCCATCCCGACTGGCGCCACCGCTGGAGACTTCTCGACTCGGACGCGTTGTTGACGTTCGACGACCCCTCGCAGGGGCGCAGTGAGGTCTATGGCGCCCTGTTGGCCGAGAAGGACGCCGTCCGGGTCGCCGTGGACGTTCCCCCGCGTTCACGTGACGAGATCGTGCAGACGTGCCTGCTGATGGGGGTGCCCGTGGTGATGTGGGACCGCGAGCGGGTCGACCGCTCCCCTGCCCTGGCCCGGCTGTCACCGGTGCCGGTGCGCACGCTGCCGGAGGGCACGCGCGCGTACCGGGCGATGCGGCTGGGCAGTCCCCATCAGTACGCGGGCCGCCCCGTCCTCGCCTGGTCGGACGCGGACCGCTCGTTGCCCCGGCTGCAACTGGCAGAACCCCAGGAGAACGGATGACCACGTCGGCACACGGCAGTTGGCGGATCTTTCGCGGAGACGGTGTGGCCCGCCCGGTCACCATGCCGCCCGCTCCCCCGTGGCGGCGCTTCAGCCCCGGCGGCCGTACGGCCGGACCGCTGCCCTACCTGGTCGCGCCGGAGCACGCGGACATCGTCAACGCGGCCCTGCATCTGCGCCGCCCGCTGCTCGTGACCGGCCCGGCGGGCACGGGCAAGTCCTCACTGGCCCGCGCGGTGGCGCATGAGCTGAGCCTCGGCGAACTGCTGCGCTGGCCGGTCAACAGCCGCTCCAGCGTGCACGAGGCGCTCTACCAGTACGACGCGATCGGGCGGTTGCGGGAGACCACGCTGAGCCGGGACCGGGGCGAGGCGGAACCCTCCATCGGCACGTTCATCCGGCTCGGCCCGCTCGGCACCGCGCTCGCCCCGCACCGCACCCCGCGCGCCCTGCTGGTGGACGAGATGGACAAGGGGGACGTGGACCTGCCCAACGATCTGCTGACGGTGTTCGAGGAGGGCGTCTTCGAGATCCCCGAACTCGCCCGCCTGCCCGAGGAGTTCGCCGAGGTGGAGGTGCTGACGGCCGACCACCGGGGAGTGGTGACGGTACATCAAGGCCGCGTGGAGTGCCTGGAGTTCCCCGTCGTCATCATCACCAGTAACGGCGAGCGGGACTTCCCGCCCGCCTTCCTGCGCCGCTGTATCCGGCTCGATCTGCCGATGCCCGACGAGGAGCGGCTGCGGTCCATCGTCGCCGCGCATCTCGGGCCGGAGATCCTGCCGGACGTGGACGATCTGCTCCAGGCGTTCCTGCGCCGCCGCGCCCCTGGTGAACTCGCCACCGACCAACTCCTCAACGCGGTGTTCCTGCGCACCAGCGGCGTGGATCTGGACGCCGACGGGCTGCTGGACGCCGTCCTGCACCAGCTCACGGGAACGGTGTGAACCGTGCCGGGGACGGGGGGAGAGCACGCGGGCGACCGGCTCGGCGCGCTCCTGCGGGTCCTGAAGGGGGTCGGCTACGACCCTGATCCGCAGGAGGTGCTGGACATGCTGTGGCTGGCCGGGCGCCTGCCCCGCGACGGCCAGGACCTGCCCCTGCCCCGGCTGTTGGGCCGCACGGCACCTTCGGCCCGGCCCGCGCCCCCGGAGCCACCGGAACCGGACGAGCGACCGGAACCGGAGAAGCGGCCGGACGAGGACGAGGAACCGGGCACCCTGCGGTCCGGCCCCGAACTGCCCCCGCTGACACGGCCGGAGCTGCACGCCGCGCCGCAACTCCCGCACCTGCCCGACCTGCCGACCGCACCGCCCCCGTCGGCCCCGGACCCGGGCCCGTCGGCGCTGCCCCTCCTCGTCCCGGAAGAGAAGGCCCTGCGCGAGGAGTTGGCCATCGGGCGGGCACTGCGAGCGCTGAAGCGCAAACGGCCCAACCCCCGGCTGCACGAGGTGGACGAGGCGGCCACGGCCGCCCAGCTCGCCGAGACCCGGCTGCCCGACGTCGTGCTCCGGCCGCGTCAAGAGCGCTGGCTGAACCTCGTCCTGGTGGTCGACGACGGCCTGTCCATGCTGCTGTGGCACCGGCTCACCGCCGAGTTGCTCGCGACCCTCCAGCGCATCGGTGCCTTCCGCTCGATCCAGGTCCGCGGCCTCGACACCCGCACCCCCGGCGGCCCGACACTGCGCGGCCATCCGTTCGACCCGGCCGGCTCCGTGCTGTCGCCCTCCTCGCTGGTCGACCCGTCCGGGCAGACCCTGGTCTTCGTCGTGAGCGACGGCATGGGCTCCGGCTGGCGCAGCGGCGCGGTCCACGACGCCCTGCTGACCTGGGCGAAGAACGGCCCGGTGGCGATCCTGCACACGCTGCCGCCCGCGCTGTGGGACGGCTCCGGCATCCAGGCCGACCGCTGGCAGGCCACCACCCGCAGGCCCGGCGGCGCGGGCACGGCCTGGCGGATCAGCGACCCTGTCCTCCCCATCGAGTTCAGCGGTCTGCCCATCCCGGTGCTGGAGCCGACCGCCGGGTCCCTGCGCGCCTGGAGCGAGCTGCTGACCTCGCCGGGCACCACCGTGCAACTCCCCCTGCTGACCCGGCCCCGCCAGCACGCCCCGCTCGCCTCCCGCCAGGTGGGCAGCCTCCAGCACTTCCGGGACGCGGCCTCACCCGAGGCCTATCGGCTCGCCGCTCATCTCGCCGCAGTCGCCCCGCTGACCGTGCCGGTGATGCGGCTGGTGCAGTCCGCGGTGCCCTGGCAGGCGGGCACCGCCCATCTGGCCGAGGTCTTCCTCGGCGGCCTGGTGCGTCCCCGACCGGCGCCGGTCCCCGGACCGCTGCCCGCCAAGCATCGCGTCTTCGACTTCACCGAGGAGTCCAAGACGGCCCTGCTGGACGCCGTCCCCAGCGGTGAACTGGTGCGCACGAGCCGCCGGATCGGTCGCCGCCTGGAGCAACTGGCGGGCCGTTCCCCGGACTTCCCGGCCTGGCTCGCCCATCCGGACGGAACGGACCGGCTGCCGAGCGGATCGTCCGCCTTCACCGCCGTGGAGCAACGGCTGATGCACCGGTTCGGGATCCGCCCGCCGACCCCGGTCTCCGCTCCCGAGCCACCGCCGCGGGTGCTCCGGCCGCCGGTCTGGCACGAACTCACCGCGCAGGACCCGGTCCGGCTCGGCCCGTACACGCTGCGCGGGCGTCGGCCGGGCCGCCGTACGATCGTCTACCTCGGCCACGCACCGCGCCTCGGTGAGGTGGCGCTGCGCACCGTACGGCCCGAACTTCCGCTGTCCACCGCGCAGTTGCTGGCCACCGAGGCGGAGGCCCTACGGCGGATGGGCGGCCGATACGCCCCCGAACTGCTCGACGCCGACCTGGACGGCCGCCCCGCCTGGATCGCGGTACGGCTCTTCCCCACGGTCGACACCGCCACGGCCCAGCCGCCCCGCCTGAGCGATCTGCTGAGCTACGTCGGTCCCGAACGGACGAGCGCCTTCGACCTGCTCACCAGCCTCCAGATCGGCTTCCACCTGGCCACCGCGCTGAGCATCTGCCATCTCAACGAACTGGTCCCCGCCGATCTGGCGGCGGACTCGGTCGTGGTGCTGCAGCGGACAGTGCTGCTGACCGGGCTGTCGGACTGCGCCGTCGACGGTGAGTACCACGGCGCCGGGGCCCCGCCCACCAAGGAAGACAACATCAGGGCCCTCGGTGAACTCCTCCGGATGGTCAGCAGCCTTCCCCGGATGCCGTTGCACGGCCTGCCCGAGGGCATGCACCTGTGGTCGGGCGACACCTGGCAGCATCTGCGCGAACTCGTCCTGCGCTGCCTGGACTCCGATCCGGCGGTACGTCCGGCGGCCGGTGAGGTGGCCGACAAGCTCGCCCAGTACGTGGCGATCGCGGCGGCGCTGGCAGGCAGGGCGTGGCCCGCACCGGGCGCCGACGCGGACGCACCCGAGGCGTCTCGCACACGGGTGGCGCCGCCCGCGCTGACACCGGGCCCGGCGGACCTCGTGGCAGCGCCGACGAGCGGCCCGGAGGAAGCGATCCGGCTCACCGGCGACACCGAAGGGGAGGTACGGGTACCGAGGGTGGAGAGCAAGCCGCCCCGGCCGCCCTCCTTCGGCTACTTCGACCGGACGGCACGCGACCACAGGCTGGCGCTGGCGCACCGCCGTCTGCCGTACAGCCGCCGGATCACGCTGGTCGGGGCGCGGCCCCACTCCGGGCGGCTCACCACGACGGTCGTCCTCGGTTCGCTCTTCGTGGCGCTGCGTCAACAGGCGGCGCTGGCCCTGGACGGGGCGCCGTACACCGGAGACCTGCACAGCCATCTGCCGCCGAACGCCTCCTCGACCCCGCGCACGCTGACCCGGCTGGCGTCGGACGCTCCGTACGAGGAGGTGTGGCGCAGCACGAGCATCCTGCCCTCCGGTCTGCATGTGCTGGCCCACCGCGCGCTGCGGGCCACGTCGAGCGCGGCGTACGCCGACGAGTACCGGCACATCCTGTCCCTGGCGGCCCGGTACTACCCGGTCGTGCTGATCGACTGGGCGGCGGAGCGCTTCGACGACATGGCGGACACCGTGCTCCAGCACACCGATCAGTTGGTCGTGTGCACCTCGCTCCCGCATAAGGAGGACCCCGTCGCCGGGCTCCTGGACGGGCTGCGCGACCGCGGCTGGGGCGGGCTGGCCGACGGCGCCGTGGTCACCGTGAGTCAGACCGTAAGCAACGAGTCCGTGTCCGGGCTCGCCCGCTCCGGGCTTCTGGAACGCTACCGGGACCTGGTCGTCGTCCCCTTCGACCCTCATCTGGCGTCCGGGCGTGCGATCCACCTCTCCCGGCTCAAGACCCGTACGGCCAACGCCTTCCTCGACCTGGCGGCGCTGGTGATGACGGACCCGGACGATCCGTCGCCGACCGAGGTAGAGGCATGAGCGCCCTCGGCAAGGCCGACACGACGAGCGCGGACGAGGCGTACGGCGGGCCTGAACCGCCCCGCCCCGTCGGCTCGCTCTTCCGTATCCGACGCGCCCCGTCGTACGGTCAGGGCCGCCGCTCCGGGGGCAGGGACAGGTAGAGGCGCTTGCCCTGCGGCCGGTAGCCGATCCGCTCGTAGACACGGCGGGAGCCGTCGCCGGAGTACTCCAGCCATACCGAGCCCGCCCCTTGGGCGAACATGGCTTCGGTCAGCGCGGCGGTGACCGCGGCGGCGATGCCCCGGCCACGGTAGGCCGGGCGGGTCCCGACGCCCGCCAGTTCGGCGGTGTCCTCGGCCACGGCGGAGCAGGACGCCCCACCGGCACAACCACCGTCCCGGGCGCGGACGAAGCGCACGGCCCCGCCGTTCTCCTGGACCCGCCGCAGCACGGCGGCTCCCGCCCCGGAGGAGTCCAGGGGTTCGCCGAACGCCTCGGCGAGCGCGGCATCGAGCGCGGCGTAGTCCTCGTCGATGATGGGAGTCTCCACGCGTGGCGCATCGACGAACTGAGGCACCGTCAGAGTGTCCGGGGTACAGACGAGATACTCCTGCACCTCCTCGGTACCGAAGCCCGCCGCTCGTAGCGCGGGCTCCACGCTCGGCGCCGCGTTCGGCGCGAACTCCAGCCGGGGCAGCAGGCCGCGCTCCCGGAAGGCCTCGATCAGGGCCGCCACGTCCCGCTCGGTCGGTTCCGAACCAGGCAGCGGAGTCGCGTAGTTGACGTACGGGTTGTCGGTATCGGGCGTGAACCCCGCGACGAACCCGCCGACCTCGACGACGGCGGGGCGCCTGCGGAGATGGGCTACGGCGAAGCGCTGGACCTGTATGTCCACGGTGGGGTACCTCGTGAGGATGACGGACGAGCCCAGGAGGGCTCGGCGTACTCGGGCAGGGGCGGGTGCGATATGACGAAGCGTCAGGCACATCGAACATCGTGGGCCGCCGTGGGACGGGCGCGGCGAGCCTTCCACGCCCCGCGGCGGCGATCAAGCCAATTGTCCGGAACTCCTCGTCACTCGCGAGAGATGCTGCTGGACTCCGCCCGCGCATACCTGCACCGCCTGCGGCAAGGTCGGCCAAGCCAACTCCCTCGGCCCGGCCGGGGCGCTCGCCGGGCCACCGCCGAAAACTGGTGTTGTTCAACACGCGGTACATGGACGCCGCGGTGAACCAACTGCGTGCGGACGGCTTCGACGTCCGTGACGAGGACGTGGCAGTCTCGCCGTTTGTGAGGCATCACATCAACATGCTCGGCCGGTACTCCTTCCAGCTTCCCGACCTGCTCGGCGGCCTGCGTCCGCTTCGCGATCCGGACGCCACCGACGAGGAGTGACCGGCCCTGGCCTGCGCTGCCGGATGGGAGGACCCTGGGGTCATGGCCAGGAGGTACGTCCGGCGGTGCGGTCAGTGCGGTATGGAGCTGCCCAAGGGCAGCAGGCGGTCGCGCCGGTACTTTGCGACTCGGCCTGTCGTACAAGGGCCTGACGGGTGACACGGGCCCGCTGGGCGGCGATCGACGCCAGCAGTGAGGCGACGCGGACTTCCTCGGATGAGGCCTCGACAGCGTGAGCGTTGCTGTTTAGGATCACGGGCACGGCATCGCG
>NZ_JAMWMR010000026.1 GCF_023887685.1 Streptomyces macrolidinus
CCGGATCATCAGTTCCGGAGTGATCCAACCACCTCGAAGATCATTTCGTTAGGAGTTCTAAGAGCACACGTTTACGTGTACGACGACAACCGCTCACTGGCGCGCTCCGCGGGGGGCTGTCCGTCTCGTCCCGCGAAACGTGGATTCCGAGTGTCGTACCCCCGTGCGACACTCCTCTCCATGTTCGGCGTCATCGACCTCCCCACCTACCTGGCGGGCCTTGTTCTCATCATCCTGCTCCCCGGGCCCAACTCCCTGTACGTCCTCTCGGTAGCCGCCCGGCGCGGGGTGCGGGCCGGGTATACGGCCGCGGCCGGGGTCTGGTGCGGGGACACCGTGCTGATGACGCTGTCCGCGGCCGGAGTCGCCTCGCTGCTCAAGACGAACGCCGTGCTGTTCGGGATCGTGAAGTACGCGGGGGCCGGCTATCTGACGTGGCTCGCGATCGGCATGATGCGGGCCGCGTGGGGGATGTGGCGGGCGCGGCGGGAGCAGACCGTGACGGAGGGTCCGGCCGCCGACGCCGTCGGCTCGGAGCGGCCCTACCGCCGTGCGTTCGTCGTCAGCCTGTTCAACCCCAAGGCCATCCTCTTTTTCGTGGCCTTCTTCGTTCAGTTCGTTGACCCGGGCTATGCCTACCCCGCGCTCTCCTTCGTCGTCCTCGGCGCCTTCGCCCAGGCCGCCAGCTTCCTCTACCTCACGGCCCTCATATTCAGCGGGACCCGCCTCGCGGCGGCCTTCCGTCGGCGCAAGCGGCTGTCGGCGGGGGCGACGTCGGCCGCGGGCGCCCTCTTCCTGGGCTTCGCGGTGAAGCTGTCGCTCGCGAGCGCGTAGCCGCGGCCGGTGTGCGCCCCGCCCGTCCTCAGCCGCGTGCCACCCTGCGCCTGAGCGCGCGGGCCCGGCGTGCGACCCGGCGCGCGGTGGAGTTGCGGGGGAGGAACGCCAGCCGGTCCGGGAGGCCGCCCGGCAGGCCGAGCGCGGTGAGCCGACGGCGCTTGAAGTAGCGCTGGGTGCCGGGGCCGTAGTGCTCGGCGAGGAAGCGTTGCGCCGCCGGGCGCAGGCCGGGGTAGATCTGCGGCTGCATGGTGAAGCCGACCGCGGTGAGCAGACCGGCCGGCGGCTCGGCGGCCAGGGCCCCGCCTCCTGACGCACCCTTCGGGTCGCCCTCCAGATCGGGCAGCAGCGCGTCGGTCAGGGTGACCGGTACGCGGTTGCTGTTCTGGTAGGGCGTCAGCCGCTCCAGGAGAGCCTCGGTGCCCACGCGGGCGACCGGGAGGCCGTAGAACGCGGTGGCGGTGAACAGCGCCGTGGAGAAGCAGCCGACCACCAGCGCGGGCCGTGCCCGCTCGAACAGCACCTCGGCGAGGACGGGCAGGTCCAGGACGGTGAGGTCCACGCCGAGTCGCTCGGCCTCGGCCTCCAGCGCACGGCTGTAGCGGGCCGGTGCGGTCGGGTGCGGCTTGAAGACGAGGGCGCGGTGCCCGCGGGCGACCGCGCCCCGCAGCATCCGCACATGCAGGTCCTCCTCTTCCTCGGGGGAGAGGATGTCCAGCGCGGACAGGTACTGGCCGAGCAGGACCGCGGGCCGCTCGGGCAGCGTCGGAAGCCGCGGCACGGCGTCGCCGAGCCGGTCGAGCACCTTCAGGAACGCGCCGGTCGGCACGATCCGCGCGGGCACGTCGAACTCGGTCAGCAGCAGCGGGGCCAGACCGGGCACCAGATCCAGGTGGAGCAGCCGCCGTACGCGCGTACCGATCAGCGGGTCGATCTTGTTGCGGGTGGGGCCGTAGCTCAT
Organism: Streptomyces macrolidinus; assembly: GCF_023887685.1. Classification (GTDB taxonomy): domain Bacteria; phylum Actinomycetota; class Actinomycetes; order Streptomycetales; family Streptomycetaceae; genus Streptomyces; species Streptomyces macrolidinus. The sequence goes on from NZ_JAMWMR010000026.1 coordinate 1,796, forward strand.
CAGCCCGTCGGCATAGACGTCGATGGGCGCGTCGGTGAACGAGCGGGCGATGGCCAGGGCCGGGTTGACCTGGAGGGATTCCATCACCAGGGCCACCCGGTCGTCGCCCAGGTCCCACAGCAGCCGCAGATAGCGCTCGATCAGCGGGACGTCGTCGGAACGCGGGGACCAGGCTCCGGGGTGGAAGGGCCGGATGGCGTCGTTCCAGGACAGTACGGCATCGAAGTGGTCGCGCAGCGCGGCGAAGCCCGGCATCTCGTCGACGGCCGGGGCGGTCTCCGGCGTCGTGGCGTTGTTGCACACCAGCAGCAGGCGGCGCTCCGTGCCGGGGAAGCAGCCGGACTCGATCGCGGCGGCCAGCGTGGCGGCGCCGTACAGCGTCGAGGCGCAGAAGATCCGTGTGGTTCGGGACATCAGGCGGCCACCTTCGGAGTGGTGCCCCGACGGCGCAGCCTGCGCAGCCGGGAGGCGCGGGCCAGGTCCATGGTGTCGAGGACGTCGGTGAGCAGGTCCTGCGGCATACGTGCCATCGCCGCGCCGCTCATCGTGCGGAACTGCCGGGCCACGCCCGGCTCGAACTTGTCGATCTCCGCCAGGTGATGGGCGATGATCGCGCAGTACGTGCGCACCGCCTTCGGCAGCAGCCGGTCGGCCTCGGGGTCGGCCGCGGTCTCCTCGATCACCTGGTCGAAGGCGCGGATGAAGTCGAGCTGGCGCACATCGCCGATCTGGGTGAGCGACGTGGCCACCCCGCGCCGGTAGAAGACGCCCAGCAGGCTCAGTACGGCGAACGACTCCGCCTCACGGTGCAGCTTCCATATCCACGGCCGGTCCTCGGCGGTGCGCAGATCGGCGTCGAAGTGCAGCAGCCCCTTCTCGAGCAGGCGCCGGTGATACGCGCCGGCCCAGGAGTAGGGGTAGTCGACCGCGGTCGAGCGTTCGGCGGGAAGGATCGCCTCGCGCGGGTTCAGCACCTCCCCACGCGGTCCCAGAGGCACCCGGTGCACGGTACGGGCGCGGGCGGTCGCCTGCACATGATCGGTCCGTACGAAGTCGCAGCCCAGCTCCTCGATGGCCGTCACGAGCCGGCCGAGATAGCCCGGGGCCAGCCAGTCGTCGCCGTCCAGGAACGTCAGGTATTCGCCCCGCGCCACATCCAGGCCGCTGTTGCGCGCGGCGGCTATCCCGCCATTCTCGTTTCGGCGGATAAAACGTACCGAGGCGACCTGGGAAAGGTCCTCGGCCGCCCGCTCGACAATGGCCGGTGTCTCGTCCTGTGAATGGTCGTCGACCAGGATGAATTCGAATTCCGACCGGGCGTTGAGGCGAAGGCTCCGCAGCGTGTCCGACGCATAGCGCTGCACGTTGCAGAAGGGAACGATCACGGAAAGTTTGGGCACCTGGGGGAGCTTAGGGGGCCGCCCGTCCGGTGAACTGTCCGGTGAGCCTACGAAGAGTGAACTCGACGTGTCGAATCGGTGCACCCCGCGCGCATTCCGCTCCGCGGCGGGCCAGTTCGCCTCTCGGTGCGCCGCTGTTAACTGATTGTTGAATCGGGGTTGGCTCCGTCCTAGGAATTGATTCCTAGCGTCTTGAACCGTGCCAGCCAGTCATACGAAGCCCCTGCGGATCGCCGTGCTCGCGGACTCCGACACCCGATGGAAATGGGGTGCGCTGACCGCGAACCGTCTCACCGCGGACCCGGACGCCGAGCCGCGCGAGAGCGTGTCCGGTGCCCCCGTCCTGGACGGCTTCCTCCTGCGAGGCCGCGCCACCCCCACCACCCGCCAGCTCGACGAGGTCGGTGTCCGCGCGGACTCCCTGCGCGAGGTCACCGCCACCGAGTTCCTGCACACGATGACGAAGGAGCCGTACGACCTCCTCGTCCTCGCCCTGGTCGGCGGGGGAGTCCAGGCCGTGCTGCACGGCCTCGCCCACGCCTGGCAGGGGCGGACCCGGCGCCCCGTCGTCGTCACCGGCTATGTCGGCGTCGTCTACGAGAAGCTCGCCGACGGCCTGCTGCTGCGGCACGGCGCGGACCTCGTCCTCGCCAACTCCCGCCAGGACGCCGACCGCTTCCGGGACGTCTACGAAGGCGTGGGCGCCGACGCCTCGTCGGTGACCGAGGTGGCGCTGCCCTTCCTCGGCGGCGCGCCCTACGAGAAGAAGGACCCCTACACGGTCGTCTTCGCCGCACAGCCCTCCGTGCCGGACAACCGCAGGGACCGTACGTATCTGCTGGACCGGCTGATCCGGCACGCGCGCCGGCACCCCGAGCGCGAGGTACTGCTCAAGCTCCGCTCCCAGCCGGGCGAACACACCACCCATATCGAGGAGTTGCCCTACCAGAAGCTCGCCCGGCAACCGGATCTGCCCGCCAACTTCCGCCTGGTGTACGGGAACATGGGCGAGGTCCTCGACCGTACCGACCTGCTGGTCACGGTCAGTTCGACCGCCGCCCTGGAGTCGCTGCACCGCGGTGTCCCCACCGTCGTCCTGACCGACCTCGGGGTGCGGGAGGCGCTCGGCAACCACCACTTCGTGGGCTCCGGCTGCCTGGCCTCCTGGGACCAACTCGACGCCGGACACGAGCCGTTGCCGGACCCGTGGTGGGTGGCCCGGCAGGGCGTCGCGGCTGGGGGTCCCCACTCTGGGGGAGGCTCGCACGCCGCCGCCTTCGACGAGGCGCGCGCCCGGATCGCCGGACTGCTCGCCGCCGCCGAACTCCCGCCGCTGCGGCCCTACTACACCCCCGTCACCGCGCCCGGCTATCTGCCCGGCATCCTCGCCCGCCACCATCTCGCCCCGGACGGCAGCCCGTTGCCGGGCGCGCCGACCGCCGACCACGCGCCCGGCCCGGTGCGCCGGATCGTCCGCCGCGCCGCGCGGGGCGCCTACCGCCATGGCGTGCAGCGCGTGGCGCCCATGATCCGGCGGATGGGCGAGCTGTGAGCGGGACGAGCCCGACACCCGAAGAATTCCGAGGAGTTGACCTCATGTCCGACCCGGCAACGGGACAGGCGCCGCCGGTGCGCCGTGTGCTCGCGGTGATCCCCGCGCGCGGCGGTTCCAAGGGCGTGCCCGCGAAGAACCTCGCCCCGGTCGGCGGTGTGCCGCTGGTCGCCCGCGCGGTGCGCGAGTGCCGGGCCGCCCGGCTGGTCACCGACGTCGTGGTCTCCACCGACGACGCGGCGATCGCCGCCGCCGCCCGCGAGGCCGGAGCCGAGATCGTACGGCGGCCCGCCGCCATCGCCGGGGACACCGCCACCTCCGAGGACGCGGTCCTGCACGCCGTGGACGCCCACGAGGCGCTGCACGGGACGCCGGTCGACGTGGTGCTGCTGGTCCAGTGCACCAGCCCGTTCCTCGTCAGCGAGGACATCGACGGGGTGGCCGCGGCCGTGGTCGAGAACGGCGCGGACACCGCGCTGACCGTGGCCCCCTTCCACGGCTTCCTCTGGCGCGCCGCGACCGCCGACGCCGCGACCGCCGACGCCTCGGCCGCCGGGGGCGGTCACGGCGTCAACCACGACAAGTCCTTCCGGCCGCGCCGCCAGGACCGCCCCGAGGACCTGCTGGAGACCGGCGCCGCGTACGCCATGGACGCCGCCGGGCTGCGCGCGCACCGGCACCGCTTCTTCGGCCGTACCGACCTCGTGCGCACCGACCCGGCCCGGGTGCTGGAGATCGACGACCCGCACGAGCTGGCCCGCGCCCGCGCGCTGGCCCCGCTGTTCGACGCGCACCGGCCCGGCGCGCTCCCCACCCGCGCCGACCTCGACGCGGTCGTACTCGACTTCGACGGCACCCAGACCGACGACAGGGTGCTGATCGACTCCGACGGACGCGAGTTCGTCTCCGTGCACCGCGGGGACGGCCTCGGGATCGCCGCGCTGCGCCGCAGCGGCCTGGCGCTGCTGATCCTGTCCACGGAGCAGAACCCGGTCGTCGCCGCCAGGGCCCGCAAGCTGCGGATCCCGGTCCTGCACGGCATCGACCGCAAGGACCTCGCACTGAAGCAGTGGTGCGAGGAGCAGGGCATCGCGCCCGAGCGCGTGCTCTACGTCGGCAACGACGTCAACGACCTCCCGTGCTTCGGCCTCGCCGGCTGGCCCGTGGCGGTCGCGAGCGCCCACGACGTCGTGCGCGGCGCCGCACGCGCGGTCACCACCGCCCCGGGTGGTGACGGCGCGATCCGAGAGATCGCCACCTGGATCCTCGGCCCTTCTCTCGACTCCCTCCACAGTTAAGGAACTTCTTGCCATGAGCACCAACTCCCGTCTCCGCCAGCTCGGTTCGCGTACGGCCGGCCCCGGTATGCCGGTGTACGTCTGCGGTGAGATCGGCATCAACCACAACGGCGAGCTGGAGAACGCCTTCGAGCTGATCGACGTGGCCGCCGAGGCCGGCTGCGACGCCGTCAAGTTCCAGAAGCGCACCCCCGAGATCTGCACCCCGCGCGACCAGTGGGACATCGAGCGCGACACCCCCTGGGGGCGGATGACCTACATCGACTACCGCCACCGCGTGGAGTTCGGCGAGGACGAGTACCGGCAGATCGACGCGTACTGCAAGGAGAAGGGCATCGCCTGGTTCGCGTCCCCGTGGGACACCGAGGCGGTCGCCTTCCTGGAGAAGTTCGACGTGCCCGCGCACAAGGTGGCCTCCGCCTCCCTGACGGACGACGAGCTGCTGCACACCCTGCGCGCCACCGGCCGCACGATCATCCTGTCCACGGGTATGTCGACCCCGAAGCAGATCCGCCACGCGGTCGAGGTCCTCGGCTCGGACAACATCCTGCTCTGCCACGCCACGTCGACGTACCCGGCGAAGGGCGAGGAGCTGAACCTCCGCGTCATCAACACCCTCCAGGCCGAGTTCCCGAACGTCCCGATCGGCTACTCCGGCCACGAGACGGGTCTGCAGACCACGCTGGCCGCGGTCGCCCTCGGCGCCACCTTCGTCGAGCGCCACATCACCCTCGACCGCGCGATGTGGGGCTCCGACCAGGCCGCGTCGGTGGAGCCGCAGGGCCTGCGGCGCCTGGTCCGCGACATCCGCACCATCGAGACCTCGCTGGGCGACGGCGTGAAGCGGGTCTACGACTCCGAGCTGGGCCCGATGAAGAAGCTGCGCCGTGTCGCCGGTGCGGTCGTCGAGGCGGAGATCGCCGCGGCGGCCGGTGAGCCGGTGGCGGTCTGACGGTCCGCCCGCCCCCTCATCGCCCGAAAGGCAACGGTCGTACGACCATGAGTCCCCGTGTCGGGCCGACCGGCCCCACCTCCACGCTCGCCTTCGTCGAGAGCCCCGTCCAGCTTCTGAACGTGCTGGAGTGGGCGCACACCCGGGCAGACACCCGGGCGCCAGGAGCCGCCGGCCCGGCCGGGGACCCCCTGACCCTGGTGGTGCTGTCGCCCACCGACCCCATGACCCGGGGTCAACTGCGCCGCATGGCCGAACTCGCGCGCGGCGAGGGCCACGAGGTGCGCTGGGAGGAGGCGCGCGGGGGCGCCACGGCCCCGTTCCGGACGATCGGCGGCCTGGCGCCCCTGCTGCGCGAGGCCGCGCGGATCGTCATCGGCGACCCGTTCTCCCGCTACGTACAGCTCCTGCTGACCATCACCCCGGCGCCGGACCTCGTCGTCGTGGACGACGGCACCGCGACCATGGAGTTCGTGGCGCAGCTCGCGCGGGGCGAGCGGCTGGTGCGCTGGCATCGGCGCGGCAGCCGCCCGGGACCCCGCGATCTGCTCTTCGCCCCGGTCTCCGGCGCGGCCCGGCGCCGCCTCACGCCGTCCGAGCGGCGCGGCGTCGAGGTGTTCTCCGCCATGCCGATCGAGGCGGCCCCCGACGGCGTCCGTCTCACCGTCAACGACTTCGCCTGGACCCGCGCCCGCTTCGGCCCGCCCCGCGTCGCGCGCGGCGCCGACCTGGTGGGCACCTCCTTGGTGGAGACCGGGGTGGTCGACCCGGACCGCTATCTCGAAGCAGTCCGCTCCCTGGCCCGCACCCACGGCGTCGCCCGCTACTTCGCCCACCGCCGCGAAAGCTCCGAGAAGCTGCACCGGCTGGCCGTCGAGACCGGCCTGGAGGTGGTCCGCCCGGACCTGCCCCTGGAACTGATCGCCCGCCGGGGCCCCATCGGCCGTACGATCCTGAGCTTCCCGTCGACGGTCGTCCACACCCTGCCCCTGGCCCTGACCGGCACGGGGGTACGCGTCGCGGTCTGCGACATCGACCCGACCTGGCTCACCGACACAGCCTCCCCCCGAGCCGAGGGCTTCCTGGCGGGGGTGACGGGCACGGCCCGAGACGCCCACCGGCTGCGGTCGGTGACGCCGGGGACGGCGTGACGGCGTAGGGGGAGACAGGGGTAAAGAAAGGCCCCTACCCCTTTGCGCGTCTCACCATGCGGGCGCGTGCCCGGATTCTTACATCAATCCGGCTGAACTTTTCTTGATCGCCCGGCAGTTGATCCCCCTCAGGCCTACCCTTCAAAGGGTGAACCAACTGATGTCCCGCGAGTTCGACGCCGACCTGCCCGGGGATTCCGGGGACGCCGTGCTGCCTGTTGTCCTGCCCGGTGTGCTGTCCGAGGAGTTGCGGGCCGAGCTCGTCGCCTTCCGGCGTGATCTGCACATGCACCCCGAGCTGGGCCACCAGGAGCTCCGTACCACCGCCGCGATCAAGGCGCGGCTGGAGCGGGCCGGGCTCGCCCCGCGGGTGCTCGACATCGGTACCGGGCTCGTGTGCGACATCGGGGTCGGTGAGGAGGCGGACGGCCCGGCCGCGCCCATGCTCGCGATGCGCGCCGACATCGACGCGCTGCCCATTCCGGACACGAAGTCCGAGTGCGGCTACCGCTCCACGGTCCCCGGCCGCGCCCACGCCTGCGGACATGACGTCCACACCACCGTCGTCCTCGGCGCCGGACTCGTCCTCGCCGAGCTGGCGCGGCAGGGCGCCCTGCCGCGCCCCGTACGGCTGATCTTCCAGCCCGCCGAGGAGGTCCTGCCGGGCGGGGCGTCCGACGCCATCGAGTCCGGGGTGCTCGACGGCGTGGGGAAGATCATCGCTGTGCACTGCGACCCGCGCGTGGACGCCGGACGGATCGGGCTGCGCAACGGCCCCATCACCTCCGCCTGCGACCGCCTCGAGATCGCGCTGAACGGCACCGGCGGGCACACCGCCCGCCCGCATCTGACCACGGACCTGGTCACCGCCGCCGCCAAGGTCGCCACCGAGGTCCCCATGCTCGTCGCCCGCCGTATCGACGCCCGCTCCGGGCTCGCGGTGACCTGGGGACGTATCGAGTCGGGCCACGCCTGCAACGTCATCCCGCAGCACGCCGAGCTGTCCGGCACCGTCCGCTGCCTCGACCTCGAGGCCTGGCGGCAGGCGCCCGACCTGGTGCATGCCGCCATCGACGAGATCGCGGGCATCTACCGGGCCAAGTCCGAGATCAACTACGTCCGAGGGGTGCCGCCCGTCGTCAACGAAGCCGGGGTCACCGAGCTGTTGCGGGACGCGATGATGGCCCGGCGCGGGGTGCACTCCGTCGAGGACACCCAACAGAGCCTCGGCGGCGAGGACTTCTCCTGGTATCTGGAGCAGGTCCCCGGCGCCATGGCCCGACTCGGCGTCCGCGTCCCCGGCGAGCGCACCGTACGCGATCTCCACCAGGGCGATTTCGACGTGGACGAGTCCGCGATCACGGTAGGTGTCGAGCTGTTCACGGCCGCCGCGCTCCTGGACGCGGCACGTTCGTAACCCGAGGTCGCGCAGGCGTTCAAGACCTGTTCGCGTCAATCCGATAACGGCTTCCGAAGAGGGCTTTATCTGGCATCTACGCGCGTTACGATGCGGCGAAACCAGCGCCAGAAGTGGCGCTTCGGTCAGGTCGAAGGAGCCTCCCTTGCGCCGGGTAGCCAAGATTTCTGCCGCGTGTCTCGCCACCGCGGCCCTCGCGCTTTCCGCCACCGCGTGTGGCAGTACGTCGTCCGAGAAGGACTCCGGGTCGGGCAAGTCGTCCGGCTCGGACAAGAACGGTGTCAAGATCGGTCTCGCCTTTGACGTCGGCGGCCGTGGCGACCACTCCTTCAACGACTCCGCCGCGCGCGGTGCCGACAAGGCGAAGTCCGAGTTCGGCGGCTCCCTCAAGGAGCTGACCGCGAAGACCTCGGACACCGAGGCCGACCGCGAGCAGCGTCTCTCGGACCTCGCCGACGCGGGCTACAACCCGATCATCGGTGTCGGCTACGCCTACGCGAACTCCATGACCAAGGTCGCGGCGAAGTACCCGAAGACCACCTTCGGCATCGTCGACTCCGTGGTGAACACGAAGAACACCGACAGCATCGTCTTCACCGAGGAGCAGGGCTCCTACCTGGCCGGTGTCGCCGCCGCCCTGAAGTCGAAGAGCCACCACGTCGGCTTCATCGGCGGCGTGGACGTCCCGCTCATCAAGAAGTTCGAGGCGGGCTTCGTCCAGGGTGTCCAGGACACCGACAAGAAGATCAAGATCGAGCGCCAGTACCTGAGCCACGGCTCGGACACCTCGGGCTTCGCCTCCCCCGACAAGGGCAAGGAAGCCGCGCAGGGCATGCTCGACAAGGGCGCCGACGTCATATACACCGCCGCCGGTTCCTCCGGTAACGGTGCGATCGAGGCCGTCAGCGGCAAGAAGGGCGCCTGGGCCATCGGCGTCGACTCGGACCAGTACAACATCCCGGGTCTGGCCAAGTACAAGAACTCGATCCTGACCTCGGTCGTCAAGAACGTCGACGTCGGCGTCTACGACCTCATCAAGTCCGTCAAGGACGGCAAGCCGCTGACCGGCACCAACAGCTACTCCCTCGCCGAGAAGGGCGTCACGCTCGCCACCAGCGGCGGCTTCATCGACGACCTCAAGGCCAAGCTGGACGCCGCTCAGCAGGACATCGTCGACGGCAAGATCAAGGTCAAGACGACCCCGTGACCCGCGGTGGTCGCGGGACGGCGCACGGGATCGTGCGGACCCTTCCGTGACCTGACGGTCCCGGCGGACCACGGCTCGGTGAGAGGGGCGGCGCCCGCCCCCTCACCGAGCCATAACAATGTGTCAACTCTACGCGTGTAGCATCGAGTTGCCGCGCTAGCGTCGCCGACGCCCGCCCTCCCCCGAAGCCCCTTTCCCCCGAGGAGAGTGCGCCATCAACGCGTCCAGCCCTCCCGCTGCCGTCGAACTGCGCGGCATCACCAAGCGCTTCCCCGGCGTTGTCGCCAACCGCGACATCGACATCACCGTCCGCAAGGGCACCGTGCACGCCCTCTGCGGGGAGAACGGTGCCGGCAAGTCCACGCTGATGAAGATCCTCTACGGCATGCAGAAGCCGGACGAGGGCACCATCACCGTCGACGGTGCGCAGGTCTCGTTCCACAACCCCGCCGACGCCATCGCGTGCGGCATCGGCATGGTGCACCAACACTTCATGCTCGCCGACAACCTCACCGTCCTCGAGAACGTCGTCCTCGGCGCGGAGAAGCTGTACGGCATCGGCGCCAAGGCCCGCAAGAAGATCAACGAGATCTCGGACGCGTACGGCCTGAACGTGCGGCCCGACGCGCTCGTCGAGCAACTCGGCGTCGCCGACCGCCAGCGCGTGGAGATCCTCAAGGTCCTCTACCGCGGCGCCCGCACCCTCATCCTCGACGAGCCCACCGCGGTCCTCGTGCCGCAGGAGGTCGACGCGCTCTTCGACAACCTGCGCGAGCTCAAGTCCGAGGGCCTCACGGTCATCTTCATCTCGCACAAGCTGGGCGAGGTGCTGCACGTCGCCGACGAGATCACCGTCATCCGGCGCGGCACCACCGTCGGCAACGCCGACCCGAAGACCACCACCACCAAGCAGCTCGCCGAGCTGATGGTCGGCAGCGAACTGCCGTCGCCGGAGACCCGTGAGTCGACGGTGACGGACGTCCCGATGCTGACGGTCAAGGGCCTGCGCGTCGCCGAGACCGGGGTGACCCCCGTACCGAAGGAGTCGCCCAAGGACGCCTACGGCCACGAGGGGGCGCAGGTCGGCCGACTGCTGCTGGACGACGTCGACTTCACGATCCACAAGGGCGAGGTCCTCGGGATCGCCGGTGTCGAGGGCAACGGCCAGACCGAGCTGATCGAAGTGCTCATGGGCATGACCACGCCGGACGCCGGGGTGATCACCCTGGACGGTGCGGACATCACGAAGGCACCGGTCCGCAGGCGCCGCGAGGGCGGCATCGGGTACATCCCCGAGGACCGGCACCGGCACGGCCTGCTGCTGGAGTCCCCGCTGTGGGAGAACCGCGTCCTCGGCCATGTCACCGAGCGGCCCAACTCCAAGGGCGGCCTGATCGACATCAAGGCCGCGCGCGCCGACACCGAGCGCATCGTGCGCGAGTACGACGTGCGCACCCCCGGCATCGACGTGACCGCCGCGTCCCTGTCCGGCGGCAACCAGCAGAAGCTGATCGTCGGCCGCGAGATGAGCCACCACCCCAAGCTGCTCATCGCCGCCCACCCCACGCGCGGCGTGGACGTCGGCGCGCAGGCGCAGATCTGGGACCAGATCCGCGAGGCGCGCCGCGACGGCCTGGCGGTGCTGCTGATATCCGCCGACCTGGACGAGCTGATCGGGCTCTCCGACACCCTGCGGGTGATGTTCCGCGGCCGTCTGGTCGCCGACGCCGACCCCGCCACCATCACCCCCGAGGAGCTGGGCTCCGCCATGACGGGTGCGGCCACCGGCCACCTGGAGGCCCCCACGGACCCGGAGCACGCTAAGGACGCCGCCCGATGAACAAGCTGACCTCACGGATCGACAAGGAGCGCCTGCTCCTGGGCATCGCGGCGCCGCTGCTCGCGGTCGTCGCCGCGCTGGTCGTCACCGCCCTGGTGATCCTCAGCACCGGCAAGGACCCGTTCGCCGCCTTCAGCGACATGGTCACGTACGGCTCCGCCAGTGACAGCCAGGTCTACATCCTGAACAAGGCGACCACGTACTACCTCGCGGGCGTCGCGGTGGCCATCGGCTTCCGGATGAACCTGTTCAACATCGGTGTCGACGGCCAGTACCGGCTCGCCGCGTTCATCGCGGCCGTCCTCGGCGGGGCGCTGACCCTGCCCGGGTTCATCGCCATCCCGCTGATCATCCTGTGCGCGATGGGCGTCGGCGCCCTGTGGGCGGCCATCGCGGGCATCCTCAAGGTGACCCGCGGCGTCAGCGAGGTCATCGCGACCATCATGCTGAACTCCATCGCCACGGCGGTCATCGGCTACTTCCTCCAGCCCGAGCGGCTCGGCGAACTGCAGCAGGGCGGCACCCTCGTCTCCACGAAGCCGCTGCCGGAGGGCTCCTGGTTCTTCACCGTCGACGCGGGCCCGGCGGGCACGGTGTGGGGCTTCATCGTGGTCGCCGTGATCGTCGGCCTCGCCTACTGGTTCGTGCTCGGCCGCACCCGCTTCGGCTTCGACCTGCGGACCGTCGGCCAGTCCGAGAGCGCGGCGTCGGCGAGCGGCGTCAGCGTCAAGCGCATGGTCGCCACCAGCATGCTCATCTCGGGCGCGGTGGCCGGTCTGATCGGCATGCCGACGCTGCTGAACGACAGCCACCAGTTCGACAACAGCTTCCCGGTCGGTATCGGCTTCACCGGTATCGCGATCGCGCTGCTCGGCCGCAACCACCCGGTCGGCATCGCACTGGGCGCCCTGCTCTGGGGCTATCTGGAGCGCACCACGAACCACCTGGAGATGCAGGGGTACGACAAGGAGATCCTGGGCGTCATCCAGGGCGTCATCGTGCTGTGCGTCGTCATCGCCTACGAGGTCGTACGCCGCTACGGCCTCATGCGTCAGCAGCACCGCGTCGGCGCGGAACTCGCGGCGCAGGCCGCCGCCCCGGCCCAGGCCCCGGCCGCCGCTTCGACCGAGAACCAGGAGGTGGCGAAGTGACTGCCACGATGACCGACACGCCGCCTCCCGCGGCGGCCAAGGCGAGCGGCGCGCAGCAGCCCAAGGGCTCCCGCTTCTCGCTCGCCCAGATCCTGCTGATCATCATGGGCGCCCTGATCCTCGTCGCCGCCATCCGTGTCGTCACGGGCGCCGACCAGCTCACCTCCGGCGGCCAGATCGGCGCCGCGCTCGGGCTCGCCGTGCCGATCGGTCTCGCCGGTCTCGCGGGTCTGTGGTCCGAGCGGGCCGGTGTGGTCAACATCGGCCTTGAAGGCATGATGATCCTCGGCACCTTCGGCGCGGGCTGGCTCGGCTGGCAGACCAACCCCTGGCTCGGTCTGCTCTGCGGTATCGGCTTCGGTGTCCTCGGCGGTCTGGTGCACGCCGTCGCCACCATCACCTTCGGCGTCGACCACATCGTCTCCGGTGTCGCCGTCAACCTGCTCGCGCTCGGCGCGACCCAGTACCTCGCCAAGCTCTTCTTCGCGGACGGCACGTCGGCGACCAAGGGCGGCAACCCCAAGCAGTCCCCGCCCGTCGACAGCCTGCCCGACGTCACCGTGCCGGGGCTGTCCGACGGACTCGCCTCGATCGAGAAGCACCACTGGTTCTTCGTCTCCGACCTCGCCGGCATCCTCGGCGGCCTGGTCACCAACGTCTCCGTGGTGACCCTCCTCGCCCTGGTGCTGTTCGTCGGAAGCTGGTGGCTCCTGTGGCGCACGGCCTTCGGCCTGCGGCTGCGCTCCTGCGGTGAGAACCCGATCGCCGCCGAGTCGCTCGGCGTCAACGTCTACTCGTACAAGTACGCGGCCGTCGCCGTCTCCGGCGGTCTCGCCGGGCTCGGCGGCGCCTTCCTCGCGCTGGTCACCTCGCACACCTATCTGGAAGGCCAGACGGGCGGGCGCGGCTACATCGGTCTCGCGGCGATGATCTTCGGTAACTGGCGGCCCGGCGGAGTGGCCATGGGCGCGGGCCTGTTCGGCTTCTCCGACGCGCTCCAGTTGCGCAACGGCGGCGAGACCGTGCACGCGCTGCTGCTCCTGCTCTTCGTGTTGCTGGCGCTGCTCGCCCTGTGGAAGCTGTATCGCAAGGCACTGTGGCAGGGCGCGATCACCGCGGGCATCGCCGCACTGATCCTGGTCTGGTACCTGCTGACGAAGGAGGTGCCCGGCGACTTCGTGGGCGCCACCCCCTACGTCGTCACGCTGCTGGTGCTGTCGCTGTCGGCGCAGCGCCTGCGGATGCCCAAGGCGGACGGCATGCGCTACCGGAAGGGACAGGGCAAGTGACCTCCAGCGAGCCCATGATCGAGCCCATGATCTGGAAGCCGCTGCGCGAGGCGGCCCGCGAGGCGATGTCCCGGGCGTACGTCCCGTACTCCGGCTATCCGGTCGGCGCGGCGGCGCTCGTCGAGGACGGCCGTACGGTCACCGGCTGCAACGTCGAGAACGCCTCGTACGGTCTCGGGCTGTGCGCCGAGTGCGGTCTGGTCTCGGCGCTGCAACTGAGCGGTGGCGGGCGGCTGACGCACTTCACCTGCGTCGACGGCGAGGGCGCGGTGCTGGTGCCATGCGGTCGCTGCCGCCAGTTGCTGTACGAATTCGGCGGCCCGGAGCTGCTGTTGGAGACCCCGGCGGGCATCCTGCCCCTGTCGGAGATGCTCCCGCAGGCCTTCGGCCCCGACCACCTGAAGTAACGCCCCTCCGAAGTAGCGTCGCGGCCCCTCCACTTGCGCTGTGGAGGGGCCGTTCCGCCTCCTGTCTCTATGCGCGTAGAGTCCGCGTAGAGTCCCGTACGTAGTTGTTGTGCGCAGTTGTGTACGTAGTTGTGAACCTGCCGGAAGGAATGCCATGGACGCCATCTCCGTCATCCGTACCAAGCGGGACCGCGGTGAGCTGAGCGACGAGCAGATCGACTGGGTCGTCGACGCCTACACCCGGGGCGAGGTCGCCGACGAGCAGATGTCCGCGCTGGCCATGGCGATCCTGCTGAACGGCATGAACCGGCGCGAGATCGCCCGCTGGACCGCCGCCATGATCGCCTCGGGCGAGCGCATGGACTTCTCCTCGCTGTCCCGCCCGACGGCCGACAAGCACTCCACGGGCGGCGTCGGCGACAAGATCACGCTGCCGCTCGCCCCGCTGGTCGCCGCCTGCGGCGCGGCCGTCCCGCAGTTGTCGGGCCGCGGCCTCGGCCACACCGGCGGCACGCTGGACAAGCTGGAGTCGATCCCCGGCTGGCGCGCGCTGCTGTCGAACGAGGAGATGCTGCACGTCCTCGACACCACCGGTGCGGTGGTCTGCGCGGCGGGCGACGGGCTCGCGCCCGCGGACAAGAAGCTCTACGCGCTGCGCGATGTCACGGGCACGGTGGAGGCCATCCCGCTGATCGCCTCGTCCATCATGTCCAAGAAGATCGCGGAGGGGACGGGCTCGCTGGTCCTCGACGTGAAGGTGGGCAGCGGCGCCTTCATGAAGACGATCGAGAACGCGCGCGAACTGGCCTCCACGATGGTCGGCCTGGGCACGGACCACGGGGTGCGGACGGTCGCGCTGCTCACGGACATGGCGACGCCGCTCGGCCTGACGGCGGGCAACGCGCTGGAGGTCCGCGAGTCGGTGGAGGTCCTGGCGGGCGGCGGCCCGGCGGACGTGGTCGAGCTGACCCTGGCCCTCGCGCGCGAGATGCTGGACGCGGCCGGGCTCAAGGACGCGGACCCGGCCAAGGCCCTCGCCGACGGCTCGGCCATGGACGTGTGGCGCCGCATGATCTCCGCCCAGGGCGGGGACCCGGACGCGCCGCTGCCCACCTCCCGCGAGCAGCATGTGATCACCGCGCCGTCGTCGGGTGTCCTGACCCGGCTGGACGCCTACGACATCGGCGTCGCCGCCTGGCGCCTGGGCGCGGGCCGCGCCCGCAAGGAGGACCCGGTGCAGGCGGCGGCGGGCGTCGAGATGCACGCCAAGCCGGGCGACCAGGTGACGGCGGGCCAGCCGCTCCTCACCCTGCACACGGACACCCCCGAGCGCTTCGCGTACGCCCTTGAGTCGCTGGAGGCTTCGTACGACATCGCGGCACCGGGCACGGACTTCACGGCGTCGCCGGTGGTGCTGGAACGTATCGCCTGACCAGGCACTTCCCCTTTCGGGTGAACGGGATCGGTGGACTGCCACCGGTCCCGTTCGGTGTGTTGGGATCCGTGATGCACCGAGGGGAGACTGCCATGAGGACACTGACCGTAAGCGAGAAGCCCGACCAGAGCTGGGGCGACCTCGTCCCGTTCTGGGAGGACATGGAGTGGCCCGAGGGCAACAAGGTGGAGATCATCGAGGGGATCATCACCGTGTCACCTGCTCCGGCGTGTCGGCACAACTTGATCGCGTCCGACATCCAGCGTCGCCTCTACTCGGTGATTCCTGAAGACTGGGGAATCTTCCAGAGGTTGGCGATCGCTGTGCCCTCCTGTCTGGGCATGCTGATGCCGGACCTCGTGGTGACCCCGCTACCGGATGATGCAAAGGTGGATACCCACATCCCAGCAGGCCTCGCTGAACTCGTCGTCGAAGTGACGTCGCGTGCCAGCGCCCGCCACGATCGCGTCAGCAAGGCCGTCGCCTACGCGACTGCGGGTATCCCCCTCTACCTCCTCGTCGACAACTGGGCCCCCGGTGGGCCTACGGTCACGCTGTACGGCGAGCCCAAGGGCGATGTCTACCGGGTTCTGCGCGCAGGCAAGTTCGGCGACCCCATCGAGCTCCCCGCCCCCTTCGACCTCGTGATCGACACCGAAGAGTTCCCCGTCGGCTGACGGCCCCTCACCCCAGCCACGCCGCCACCCCCACCAGCACCGGCACCGACAGCAGCGTCGACAGCAGGATCGACTGCTGGGCCAGGGACTCGCCCACCCGGTAGCGGCTCGCGTAGGTGAAGAGGTTCTGGGCCGCGGGCAGGGCTGCCGTGACCACCACGTCGAGCAGTCGGGCGCCGTGCAGGCCGAACGCGGTCGTTGCCAGGGCCCAGGCCGCCAGGGGCTGGCCCACCGACTTCAGGGCGACCGAGAGCAGCACCAGCGGGCGGTCGCCGCCCCGGCCAGGGGTTCCGCTGCCGTGCAGGGCGATGCCGAAGGCCAGCAGGACGGCCGGGACGGACATGTCGGCGATCAGGGTGAGAGGCTCCATGACCGGCTCGGGGACATGCAGTGAACTCGCCGAGATCAGGACCCCGCTCAGCGCGCCCACCGCGATCGGGTTGCGCAGCGGCGTCAACAGGCGTTGCCACAGCGGGAGTCGAGCACCCGCGCCGGAGAGATCGAGGACCGTCAGGGCGATGGGTGTGACCACGATCTGCTGGAACAGCAGGACCGGCGCCACCAGCGAGGCATCGCCCAGGACGTACGCGGCGATCGGGATGCCGAGATTGCCGGAGTTGACGTAGCCGGAGCACAGCGCGCCGATCGTCGTACGGCCCACGCCCCAGCGGCGGACGGTGCCGACCGCCACGAAGACGCCCCCGGCCGCCGCCGTGCTCAGCGCCGTCACCAGCAGGCGGCTGGAGAAGACCACCGACAGATCGGCCCGGGCCAGCGTGGTGAACAGCAGGGCGGGGGTCGCCACTTGGAAGGCCAGCCGGGTCAGCACCTCGCCGCCCTGGCCGCCGAGTGAGCCGCGCCGCCCGAGCGCGTAGCCGACCCCGATCACGACCGCGATCACCGCGAACCCGGTCAACACCCCCTGCACGCGGCCCCCTCGCCTCCGATTCCGATGAGTTACGCCCGACGCGTCGGTCTAGGGATCGTGGAGACCGGAACACCCGCCGTGCTCGTGCTCACAGGACCCCCTACCCGGGAGGAGGTGAGGAGGCGGTGCGACGATGTGCGCGGGCTGCTGCGAGCGAGCCGGGCCGGGGCCGTGGTGTGCGATGTGGCCGGGCTGGGACCGCCCTGCCTGGGCGCCGTCGAGCTGCTGGCGAGGGTGCGGCTCACCGCGCGGCGGGCCGGGGGCCGCGTCCTGCTCCGCGGCCCCGACCCCGGGCTACTCGCCCTGCTGGACCTCGTCGGCCTCCGTTTCGAACTGGAGGGGCAGGCCGAACAGCGGGAACCACCGCTGGGTGTCGAGGAAGCAGTGGAGCCCGGTGATCCTGCCCTCTGAGGTCTCCAGGGCCTGGATCGCCCACGCCGTGAGACCACCCGTCTCCGGGTCCGGCTTGTACTGCGCGAAGCCCGGCAGGCCGTTGACCTCCACGGGCAGCAGACGCGAGCCCGCGCAGGCGGAACCGAGCGTGGTCATGAACCCCGTGATGTCCGGCGTGCCGCGCAGCCACAGGTCGAACGGCGGCATCGTCATCACCGCGTCCTCGTGCAGCAGCGCCGTCAGCGCCGTCATGTCGTACCCCTCGAAGGCCGCCACATAGCGCTCCAGGAGCCCCCGCTGCTCCTCGTCCAGGGAGTCGGACACGGCGGCGTCGGCGCCCTGCTCGTTTCGCTCGGCCAGCGTCGCGCGGGCCCGCTGGAGCGCGCTGTTGACCGACGCGACCGAGGTGCCGAGCAGCTCGGCGACCTCGCTCGCCTTCCACGCCAGCACCTCGCGCAGGATGAGCACCGCCCGCTGCTTGGGCGGCAGTTGCTGCAGGGCGGCCATGAACGCGAGCCGCACCGACTCCTTCGCCACCGCGGCCTCCGCCGGGTCGCCCACCGTCGGCAGCACGCGCGCGTCCGGCATCGGCTCCAGCCACGTGTGGTCCGGGCGGGGGGTGAGGGCGGCCTGGGCCAGCGGCGTGGCGTCCGTCAGATCCATCGGGCGGGCCCGCTTGTTGCCCGCGTTCAGCATGTCCAGACAGACGTTGGTCGCGATGCGGTACAGCCAGGAGCGCAGGGAGGAGCGGCCCTCGAACTTCTCATAGCTCCGCCAGGCCCGGACCATCGTGTCCTGCACCGCGTCCTCGGCCTCGAAGGAGGACCCGAGCATCCGGTAGCAGTACCCCGTCAGCTCGGTCCGGTGCTTCTCCAGCCGGACGTCGAGGTCCTCCACCGCCGCCGTACCGTCACTCATGGTCCACCCACCCCTGTGGCCGTACTCGCTCGCGCCCGTCGCGCCCCAGCACTTCGGAACCTACAACAGGCCACTGACAACGGCCCCCGAAGCAGAGGAATGCCCAGGTCAGCCCAACTGCCGTACGGACATGAGCAGATGCTGGTGGACCGGGCGCGCCCCGCTGCCACCGCCGTCACCGTCCGCCTCGGACCCCAGCCCGGTGAGCAGCGCCCGCTGGCCCACCCCCAGCAGTTCCATCCGCACCCGCGGCGTCTCGAAGGAGCCCAACGCGTCCAGCAGATACGCCGGATTGAAGGCCACGGACGCCTCCTCCGCGCCGCTCAGCGTGGCGGGCAACCGCTGCGCGGCGACGTCGTCCCCGTAGCCCGCCCCCAGCAGCACGGACCCGTCCGCCGAGAAGTCCAGCCGCACCGGACTGTTGGCCTCCGCCACCACCGCGACCCGTCGCACGGCCTCCACCAGCTCCTCGCACGCCACCTCGGCGACCGTGGCTCCCGCCATGTCGAACAGCGAGCCGTAGCGCGGCAGTCGCCCCTCCAGCAGCCGCACCGTCGCCCGTATGTCGCCCCCGGCGAAGCCGATCAGACCCCCGTCGAGCCCGATGTGCACCCGCCCGGAGCGCGACAACGACCGCGTCACGTCGAGCAGTCGGCGCGCGGGCAGCAGCGCCTCCACCGGGTCGTCGCCGGCGGCGGCCTCCGGCTTCCACTCCAGCCGCCGTACGGCATACCGGTAGCGGTCCGACGCGGCCAGCGTCATCGTCCCGCCGTCCAGGGTCAGTTGGACCCCGGTCAGCGCGGGCAGCGTGTCGTCGCGGCCCGCGGCGACGGCTACCTGGGCGACGGCGGTCGCGAACGCGGCGGCGTCCACGCTCGCGTACGGCTGCGGCGCCGTCGGCAGCGTCGGGTACTCCTCCCGCGGCAGCGTCGAGAGCCCGAAGCGCGTACCGCCCGCCTCCACCGTGAACCGGCTGCCCTCCAGGGCGCAACTGACCGGCCCGGCGGGCAGGACCCGGCAGATGTCCAGCAGTCTGCGCCCGAGGACGATCACCTGTCCGCCGACCGTCGTCTCCGCCTCGGTCTCGACGCACGCCGCCGTCTCCAGGTCGAACCCGGAGACGTTCAGCCGTCCGTCGGCCGCCTCGAGGAGCAGCCCGCCCAGCACCGGCACGGTCGTCCGCGCGGGCAGCACACGGGCCGCCCACCCCACGGCCTCGGTGAGATCGCCGCGATCGATCCGGAACTGCATGTACGAAACCCCCTGCTCGGCCCAGTCGTTCGGGCGGACGCTATACGCGACCACTGACAACAGGCGCCGACCAGGGGGAATGCCGTATCGGATCAGGCCGTCGCTTCGGATCAGGCCGTCGCGAGGCACCGCTCGGCTCGCGCCGCCCTCGACCCCAGCACCGTGATCGTCACGACACCGGCCACCGCCAGCAGACCCATGCCGACCGTTCCGGCCCAGCCGGAGGCGTGGAAGGCGACCGCGCCGAGCGTGCTGCCCGCGCTGGAGCCGATGTAGTACGACGACTGGTAGAGGGCGGCGGCCTGGGCGCGGCCCCGCTTCGCCGTGTGGCTGACCGCCGACGACGCGACCGCGTGGCCCGCGAAGAAGCCCGCCGTGATCAGGACCAGACCGAGCAGCACCAGCGGCAGCACGGGCACCAGGGAGAGCAGCAGGCCCGCCGTCGTCGTACCGCCCGCGAGGTAGAGCGCGCCGCGGCGGCCCAGACGGCCCACCAGCCGACCGGCGGTCGACGCCGACACCGTGCCCACCAGATACACCAGGAAGATCGAGCCGATGATGCCCTGCGGCAGGGAGAACGGCGCCTCGGTGAGGCGGTAGCCGATCACCGTGTAGACCCCGCCGAACACCATCATGAACAGCGCCCCGATCGCGTACAGCCTGCGCAGCAGCGGATCGGAGAGGTGGTCACGGACCGAGCGGGCGAGCACGCGCGGGCGCAGCGAGCCCGGCTCGAAGTGCCTCGGCGTCGGCAGCAGGAGGCGGAAGGCCACCGCGCAGCCGACCGCGATCACCCCGACGGTACCCACGGCCACCCGCCAGCCCCACTCCTGCGCGACCCAGCCGGTGATGATCCGGCCGCTCATCCCGCCGACGCTGTTGCCCGCCACGAACAGGCCGATCGCCGTGATCAGGGCCCGCGGGCTGACCTCCTCGGCCAGATACGCGGTCGCCGACGCGGGCAGTCCCGCGAGGGCCGCGCCCTGCACCGCCCGCAGCGCGATCAGCGTGCCCAGCGTCGGGGCGAAGGGGACCAGCAGACCGACGGTCACCGCGACCGCCAGCGACGCCGTCATCAGCGTGCGCCGTCCGAAGCGCTCGGACAGGGCGCTCATGGGGAGGACGAACAGGGCCAGCGCGCCCGTCGCGCCCGACACCGTCCAACTCGCGGCGCTCGCCGTGGCCCCGAAGTCGCGGGAGACGAGCGGCAGCAGGGCCTGCGTGGAGTAGAGGAGGGCGAAGGTCGCGACCCCCGCCAGGAACAGGGCGAGGCTCATCCGGCGGTAACCGGGGCCGCCCGGGGTCATACGGGAGTCGACGGAGGGGACGGGGTCGGCGCCCACGGGAGTGGACGCCTTGGTATCAGCGGCAGGCATGCTTAGAACGTACGGACCCGCCGCTCATGCGTCCAATGCACAGAATCCGCATAATCATTCCCATGATGCATCAGCAGAGGCCAGCGGCCCGCCTGTCACCGTCCGGTGACACAGAAGACATCGTCGCGCTGCTCGCGCCACGCCTGGCGTACTTCGCCGGAGTGGCCCGTACCGAGCACGTCACACGTGCCGCGCAGGAGATGCAGGTCCCGCAGTCCACGCTGTCCCGCGCGCTCGTCCGGCTCGAAGAGGACCTGGGCGTCGAGCTGTTCGCCCGCCGGGGCCGGACGGTCGCGCTCACCCCGGTCGGCCGGACGTTCCTCGCCGCCGTCGAGCGTGCCCTCGCGGAGATCGAGCGGGCCGCCGAGGAGGTACGCGCGGACACCGACCCGGCCGCCGGGAAGGTCGCCTTCGGCTTCCTGCACACGATGGGCGCCGAGACCGTGCCCTCGCTGATCCACGCCTTCCGCGCCGACCACCCGCGCGTGCGCTTCAGCCTCGTGCAGAACTACGGCGAGGCGATGCTGGAGCGCCTGCGCGCGGGGGAGTTGGACCTGTGCCTGACCTCCCCGGTGCCCGACGCCCCCGGTCTGGTCGCCCGCCGGATCGACGAGCAGAAGCTGCGGCTCGTGGTGCCCGCCGACCACCGGCTCGCGGGCCGCAAGCGCATCCGGCTCGCCGAGGCCGCCGAGGAGGCCTTCGTGACCCTCGAACCCGGCTACGGACTACGGCGCATCACCGACGACCTCTGCCGCCAGGCCGGGTTCGTCCCCCGGGTCGCCTTCGAGGGCGAGGAGGCGGAGACGCTGCGCGGGCTGGTCGCGGCGGGGCTCGGCGTGGCGCTGCTGCCGCCGCCCGCGGTGCCGCGCCCCGGCGTCGTGGAACTGACGGTCACGGCGCCGCGGGCCGTGCGCGAGATCGGGGTGGCATGGCTGGAGGGACATGTCGACACCCCGCCGGTCGCCGCGTTCAAGAAGTTCCTGCTGTCGAGACGGGGACGGCTGCTGCCCGGCTGATGACGCCTGCTGCCCGGTCGAGGGCGCGTGCGGGGGCCCCTCACTTCTTGAGCGTCCGCCCGAACCCCGCCGCGAGCGGCATCCGCAACCCCAGCGGCGGCGGGGCCGCCAGGGCGTCCTCCACCGGCCGGGCGAAGGCCCGCCCGAACAGCGCGCCCAGCACGAAGTTCTCGGCCAGCGCGTGCACTTCGGACCGGTAGTGGCGCAGCCCGTGCCCGTCGGAGTGCACCTCGAAGCGGCAGATGTCGCGGTTCGTCTTCTTCGCGCGCGCCGCCAGCCGGAACGACCGCTCCGGGTCCGCGCGGGTGTCGCTGGTGCCGTGGACGATCATGACCCGCCGCCCGACGAGCTGCTTGACCGGTTCGAGCGTCGCCGCCCTGCCGTCCTCGGGCAGCCAGGGCGCCAGCGCCAGCACGGAGGTGACGGCCGTGTGCCCGGCCGCGCGCAGCGCCGCCCGGCCGCCCATGGCGAGGCCGACGAGGCAGACCGGCACGTCCCCGTAGCGCCGTACGACCTCGTCCGCGGCCCAGGTGGCGTCCTGCGCCAGGTGCGCCTCGTCGTCGTTCCAGCCCCGGTAGCGGTAGTGCACCGCGTGGCTGACGAGACCGTCGCGGTGCCCCGCGCGTGCGAGACGGCGGCCGAGCCCGCGCACGGAGGTGGTCGCCGTCCAGGGGGACGGCCCGCGGGTGGAGGCCTCCTCGCCACCCGGCAGCAGCAGCACCGCGCCGCTCACCGCCCTCGGCTCCGGACCGAGCGCTCTGCCCAGCCGGGCTCTGCGAACCGGCGTCGCTTGCTGTGCCATCAGTCTCCTAGTGAGGGGACCACCGGCCTCGGCCGGTGGGGGAATGCTTCCCTGGCCTGTCGTACTGGAGCGGACCTACTGGAGCGGAGTCACCCAGAACAGTGTCAGAAGCGCTCGGGTAGAGAACCGTCCGGTGGATCACCTTTGGATATCGACACAACCCCCCGACTGAACATCTACGCGCGTAGGGGCTAGGGTGCGAAAATGACGAGTCAGCACCAGAACACCCCGAACCGGGAGCAGATCCTCCGGGCACCCAAGGTCCTGCTGCACGACCATCTGGACGGCGGCCTGCGCCCCGCCACGATCGTCGAACTCGCGCGGCAGACCAGCTACGCACAACTCCCCGAGACCGACCCGGAGAAGCTGGGCATCTGGTTCCGGGAGGCCGCCGACTCCGGCTCCCTGGAGCGGTATCTGGAGACCTTCTCCCACACCGTCGGCGTCATGCAGACCCGCGAGGCGCTCGTGCGCGTGGCGGCCGAGTGCGCGGAGGACCTCGCCGCGGACGGCGTCGTCTACGCCGAGGTGCGCTACGCGCCCGAGCAGCACCTGGAGGGCGGGCTCACCCTCGAAGAGGTCGTCGAGGCGGTCAACGAGGGCTTCCGGGAAGGCGAGCGGCGCGCGCGGGCGAACGGCCACCGCATCCGCGTGGGCGCCCTGCTCACCGCCATGCGGCACGCGGCCCGCGCCCTGGAGATCGCCGAACTCGCCAACCGCTACCGGGATCTCGGGGTCGTCGGCTTCGACATCGCGGGTGCCGAGGCCGGTTACCCTCCCACCCGGCACCTCGACGCGTTCGAGTACCTCAAGCGCGAGAACAACCACTTCACCATCCACGCGGGCGAGGCCTTCGGGCTGCCCTCGATCTGGCAGGCCCTGCAGTGGTGCGGCGCCGACCGGCTCGGGCACGGGGTGCGCATCATCGACGACATCCAGGTGGCCGAGGACGGCTCGGTGCGGCTCGGCCGCCTGGCCTCGTACGTACGGGACAAGCGCATCCCGCTGGAGCTGTGCCCCAGCTCCAACCTTCAGACCGGCGCCGCCGCCTCGTACGCCGACCACCCCATCGGGCTGCTGCGGCGGCTGCACTTCCGGGCCACGGTCAACACCGACAACCGGCTGATGTCCGGCACCAGCATGACCCAGGAGTTCGTGCACCTGGTCGAGGCGTTCGGCTACACGTTCGACGACCTGCAGTGGTTCACCGTCAATGCGATGAAGTCGGCGTTCATTCCTTTCGATGAACGACTGGCGATGATCAATGACGTCATCAAGCCCGGTTACGCCGAGCTGAAGTCCGCATGGCTGTTCCAGCAGACCGCTTCGACCAGCGGTTCTGTGGACTCCGAGGGCTGAGAAGCCCCCTGTCCGTGGCGGCCGGGAACGTCGTGACCGGCCGCCACGGGGTGTTTGCGGCCCCCACCCCGGCGTGTCTACGGTCTTGGACCGCTCAGCTCCCCGTCATCGGATCCAAGGACGCATCGCATGAAGCAGTCTGCTGCCAAGACCCTCGGTGTCGCCGCTCTCGGTGCCGCCTTCGCCGCCGCGGGCGCGGGCGTCGCGAGCGCCGCCCCGGCCGCGCCGCCCGCCGCCGGGCCGGTGGGCGCCACCCAGGCGCTGCCGACGGGCAAGCTCACCCAGTCGCTGCCGGGCGCGAGCGAGGCGCTCGGCCAGGGGCAGCGGGCGCTCGGCATGGCGCTGACCGCCACCCAGCCGGCCACCCAGCGAGTCCTCGCCGACGGCCCGGCCGCGCCGGTCACCGGCCTGCTCGGCGGCCTGCCGGTCAAGGGCCTGCCGACCCACGGCCTGCCGGTGAACGGCGTTCCGCTGGGCTGAGACGGCTTGCTCGTACGACGGCCGCTGCTCGTACGACGGCCGCTGCTCGTACGACGGCCGCCCGCTCGTACGACGGCCGCCCGCTCGTACGACGGCCGTCTGCTCGTACGGCACCGATGGGCGCTCCGATCCGGGGCGCCCATCGGCATGTCGGGATGTCGATATCTCAGCGATCTCAGCGATCTCAGCGATCTCAGCGATCTCGGCGATCTCGGCGATCTCTGCGACCTCGGCGATCTCTGCGACCTCGGCGGGCGGACGAGCCGAGCGGAAGGGACGTCACCAGCGCATGTCGTCCGCCGCCGCGCGCTCCTCCGACGGGAACAGCATCCACAGCGCCAGATAGAGCAGGCACTGCGGGCCGGGCAGCAGACAGGACACCAGGAAGATCACGCGCATCGTCGTCGCGGAGGTGCCGAAGCGCCGTGCCAGCGCTGCGCACACTCCACCGATCATCCGTCCGTGCGTGGGGCGGGCAAGTGCGGCCATGGGAGGGCTCCTTCGCGAACCGTGGGCGGAGTCGACAGGTGGCGTCGACGTGTTCCACGCTACGAGGACGAAGAGGGACAAGCGTCCCTCTAAGGAGCGATCCCCACCCTGGGAATCGTCGGGGTGCGGCCCTGAGACGGCTCCTCCGGGTGGAGTACGGCGGTCCGCTGCCTGCACCGGGCCCGGCGCCGCAGCCGGGCGCGGGCCGCGGGCACGACCAGCAGATGCGCGAGGGCCACTCCGACCGTGTTGAGCAGCACCGCGTCGATGTCCACGACCTGACCGGGCACCCCGGTCTGCAGCAGCTCGAACGCCAGGGAGATCAGGGTGCCCGCGCCGACCGTACGGGCCAGCGAGGCGAGCGGCGAGACATCGAGCCGCCCCCCGGCCATGGGCAGCAGCACCCCGAGCGGTGCCAGCAGCGCGAGCCCCTTCCCGACGCGACGGGTCGCCTGCGGCCAGCCGAGCGCGAGATCGGACCTGATCCCGGCGAACGGATGCAGATTGGCGGGTCTGACCCACGGGACGTCCAGCGGGCGCAACATGATCCAGGCGACGAGCGCGAGGTGTGCGACGAGGAGGACACCCCCTGCCACACGGACGCGGTTCGCGGCGCTGCCGCCGTTTGAGCCTTGACGCTGCACGCCCCCCTAGACGCGGGCCTCGGGGGGATCGGTTCCGGAATGCACCGGGACGGGTGAGTGGAGCGGCGCACGTACGAGCCGTGCGCGCCCCGGCGGGTGCGCCGGGGCGCGTGTGACTCAGGCGACCTTGCCGGAGGGCGGCTTCACCGCGCCCGGCTGCGAGCGCACCTGGCTCGTGCACTCGTAGCGGCGCACCGGCCGGTCGGGGCCGCCGAGCACGACGGTCCCGTCCTCGGCGGCGGTCGCCTCGGAGCCCGCGAAGGTGCAGACGATCTGCGCGAGGGCGTACGAGCCGAGGTCCTCCGGCGGGGTGCTGAGCCGGAACGTGTCCTCCGGGTCCTTGCCGCGCGGGCCGCTCACCCGGATCCCGCCGAGCACGTCCGTCGAGTAGCCCGCCTGCGCCTCCCCGGCCGACGGCTGCGCGGCGAGCTGGTCGAGCAGCCCCTGGGCCACCTGCACCCGGCGCTGGCCCTCGGCCGGTCCGTCCGGGATGCGTACGGAGCGGTCCGTGGCGACCAGTTGCGAGGAGCACAGCAGGAAGACCTGGACCGGCAGGCCGCGGGCGCTCTGCGCGGACAGGTCCGTGCCCGACAGCGCGCAGGGCACCCGGGAGGGCGCGGGACCGAATTCTGTCGGCACCTGGGTCGGGCGGATGCCGCAGCCGGCCAGCAGGACGGCCAGCAGCGGGACGGCGAGCCAGGCATGGGCGCCGCGTAGCGTCATCGGGCGTTCTCCTCGGTGCCGTTCGCCTCCCGCGTCCCGTCCTCGATGAGCGGCGAGGCGTCGCGCGGCAGGCGCAGCGTGAACACCGCCCCGCCCTCGGGCGAGTTGGCGGCCGTGATCCGGCCGCCGTGGATGTGCGCGTTCTCCAGCGCGATGGACAGGCCGAGGCCGCTGCCCTCGGAGCGCGGGCGCGAGGCGCTCGCCTTGTAGAAGCGGTCGAAGACATGGGGCAGGACGTCCTCGGGGATACCGGGGCCGTGGTCGCGCACCGCGATGAGGAGGTCCTCGCCCTCCTCGCGCACGCGGACCCGTACCGGCGAACCGCCGTGCTTGAGCGCGTTGCCGATCAGGTTCGCCAGGATCACGTCGAGGCGGCGCGGGTCGAGGCGGGCCATGATGCCGCGCTCGGCGTCCAGTTCGACGGCGTCCAGCCAGGCGCGGGCGTCGATGCACGCGGTGATCTGGTCGGCGATGTCCACGTCGTCCACGACCAGCCGGGCCGTGCCCGCGTCGAAGCGGGTGACCTCCATCAGGTTCTCGACCAGGTCGTTCAGCCTCCGGGTCTCGCTGACCACCAGGCGCACGGCCGGCTCGATCATCGGGTCGACGCTGCCCGTCTCGGCGTCCAGCTCCTCCTCCAGCACCTCGGTGACCGCGGTGATCGCCGTGAGCGGAGTACGCAGCTCATGGGACATGTCGGCGACGAAGCGACGGGAGGCCTCCTCGCGGCCACTCATGTCCGCGACCTTCTTCTCCAGCGACTCGGCCGCGCGGTTGAACGTCCGTGACAGATCGGCCAGTTCGTCCGTGCCGGACACACGCAGCCGGGTGTCCAGCTTGCCCTCGCCGAGCCGCCGGGCCGCGCTGCCGAGGCGGTGCACCGGCCGGAGGACGGTCGTCGCGGCGGCCTGCGCGAGCAGCGCCGAGCCGATCAGCGCGAGAGCGGTGGCGATACCGAGCGACCAGGCAAGGGAGTTGAGGTCCTTGGCCTCCGGTTCGAGGGACTTGAGCATGTAGCCGGTGGGGCCGCCGCCGATGACCTTCGTGCCGCCGACCAGATACGGCTTGCCGTGGTCGTCGATCCGCTGCCAGTACAGGTGGTAGGCGTCCTTGTTGGACGAGGACACGGCCTGCTGCTTGTTCACCGCCCGCTGCAGGGACTTCGGCACGTTCTGCAGGGTGAAGGTGCCCAGCTCGGAGTTGCCGACCACCGTCTTGCCGCGCTCGTCCTGCGCGACCAGCAGCACGCTGAAGCGCTGGCTGCTGCCCGCCATCTGCCCGGCGGTGTGCTGGAGTTCGTCCTGCGTCGGGTGCGCGGGCAGCGCGCTCGCCCGGTTCTGCATCTCCTGCTGGAAGTCGTGCAGCACCGCGTCCTGGGTACGGGTGAGCACGGCCTCGCGGTTGAGCCAGTAGGCGATGCCCGACGCCGACACGGCGGCGGTCAGCGCGACGAGCCCGAACACCACGACCAGACGCAGCCGGAGGCTCGTGAAGCGCAGCCGGGACGCCACGACCTTGCGGGCCGCCGCCCAGCCACGGGGCGCTCCTTGCGCATCGGCCACGTGCGCGTCGGCCACGCGCGTATCGGCTCCTTCCCCATCGGCCACTTGAGAACCGACCACTTGCGAATCCGTCACGTGCGCATCCGTCACTGAGGAGCGTCCAGCCGGTAACCGACCCCACGGACCGTACGGATCAACGTGGGGGACGACGGTACGTCCTCGACCTTGGCGCGCAGCCGCTGCACACACGCGTCGACGAGCCGCGAGTCGCCCAGGTAGTCGTGCTCCCACACCAGCCGCAGCAGTTGCTGCCGCGACAGCGCCTGACCGGGCCGCCTGCTCAGCTCCAGCAGCAACCGCAGCTCGGTGGGCGTCAGTTGGAGATCGTCGCCGTTCTTCGTGACGGTCATCGCCGCCCGGTCGATGACCAGGCTGCCGAACGTCGCCGAGTCGTTGGCCTCGCGCTCACCGCGCCGCAGCACGGCCCGGATCCGGGCGTCCAGCACCCGCCCCTGCACCGGCTTGACGACATAGTCGTCGGCGCCGGACTCCAGCCCGACCACCACGTCGATGTCGTCGCTGCGCGCGGTCAGCAGGATGATCGGCAACTGGTCGGTGCGCCGGATGCGCCGGCACACCTCGAAGCCGTCGATGCCTGGCAGCATCACATCCAGCACGATCAGGTCCGGGCGCTGCTCACGCAGCAGCTTGAGACCGTCCTCGCCGGTGGCAGCAGTGGCCACGCGATGACCCTGGCGCGTCAAAGAGAGCTCCAGGGCCGTTCGGATGGCGTCGTCGTCCTCGATCAGCAACAGGGAAGGCACGAGGGCCATTCTGGCTCAAACCACGGACATGTATCGACTGCCTGAGCGCTCCCTCACATCCCGCGCACAGACCGGGGCCCGCCGGCCCGTCTCCGTAGCCGTACAACTCCTCTGTGTGACGCTCCGACGTGACGTGGAACGCCCGCTGTGACAGGCCTGTGACAGTCGCCGGACATCGCCATGAAGTCGCTTCGGCAAGCTCTTCGACATGAGCAAGGCCGCCTCCGCAGGGCGGCGGTCGGACCGGGACTCCATGACGGGGGGCGCGAGATGAACAAGCTGCACGGCACCAGCACGAGCGCAGTGGTCACGCGTCTGCATGATGTGACCCGGCACGATCGGAACGAGAAGTCCGGTGCTGGAGGGGGCACCTCCCTGCTCGAGCGAAGCCGAGAGCTTGGGGGAGGGCGGGGGTGCGCTCGCGGTACCGGGCGTCAGCACACCGGATCCGTGCAAGGGCGTCCGCCCTACATGGTGGTGGTTGACGCACTCGGGGGGTTCGGGGGAGAGGCTCACGGGGGAGCCGCGTACGGGGAGGGCAACGGGGAGCGTCGCTCGGCGGCGGAGGCGGAGTTCACCGCCTACGTCGAGGAGCGCCGCGCCTCCCTGTACGCGACCGCCTACCACCTGACCGGTGACCGCTTCGAGGCCGAGGACCTGCTGCAGAGCGCGCTGTTCTCGACCTACCGGGCGTGGGACCGGATCACGGACAAGGCCGCGGTGGGGGGCTACCTGCGGCGGACGATGACCAATCTGCACATCAGCGCGTGGCGCCGCCGCAAGCTGAACGAGTACCCGACCGAGGAGCTGCCGGAGACCGTCGGCGACACGGACGCGATGCGCGGCACCGAGCTGCGCGCCGTCCTGTGGCAGGCGCTCGCCCGGCTGCCGGAACTCCAGCGCACCATGCTGGTCCTGCGCTACTACGAGGGCCGCACGGACCCGGAGATCGCGGAGATCCTCGACATCAGTGTCGGCACGGTGAAGTCGAGCATCTGGCGGTCGCTCCGCCGGCTGCGCGGGGACGAGATCCTCAGCTTCGGCCGTGACGAGGAGGAGTCCTTCGGGGAGTTGGTCGCCTGAGGGATCGGGGGGACACGGGGGAAGTGCGGGGGAGCACTACCGGGGGGAAGTGCGAGGGACCACGGGGGCGCGGGGGAGCGCTCACGGGGGAACAACGGGGGAATCACGGGGAACACGGGGGAAGTACGGGGGAGCAACACAGCGGGGCTGGAGGGCCGGGGGGTCCGTCCAGCCCCGCTTCCCGTGTCTGTCTTCCCGTGTCTACGCGCTCGTGCTCACCGGCGGTATGTGCCGCCCCGTGGTCGCCGCCGCCAGCCGGGCCAGCGCCTCGTCCCGGTCGCAGGCGTACGCGCCCAGGGCCGTCTGCCGGGCGATGATCGACCGCTCCGTGCGCATCAGCCGCACGCCGCGGCGCAGCAGGAACGGGACCGACTTGCGGCCCTCCTTGAGATCGCGCACGAAGCGGCGGCGGAACGTGGTGAAGGGCCCCCGCGAGAGGCACAACGCGTCGGCGAGGACGCCCAGTTCACGACAGCGCTCCACGATCTCGGCGGCGAAGATGCCCTCCGCGATGAATATCGGCGAGCGGTCGATGGCCAGGGCCTCCTCGCCCGTCCGCGCGCTCAGCGAGATGTCGTACACGGGCACCGTCGTACGGCCCTTGGCGCACAGTTCGGTGATGGCCGCGAGGGCGGCGTCCGCGTCCCATGACCCCGGGTGGTCCCAGTCGATGTCCGAACTCCCCGCCACCAGCGGCAGCGTGGGGTCGTCGCCCTCCTTGTAGAAGTCGTCGAGCCGCAGCACGGGCAGCCCTGAGTGCGCGGCGACAAGGGACTTGCCGGATCCGGAGGGGCCGCAGAGCAGCACGACGCGGGCCGGGCCCGGGGTTGAGGGTTGGGAACTCACGAGTCACCAGTCTGACGTATCGCGCGCCCCGAGCCGACCCTGCGGGTCGACGTTGGAGCGGACATCACACCTCAACTACCCTACGAGTTGCATGCATTACTCTAAGCGACCAGTCGACCGGAAATCACTCCAGTAATCACTAAGGTGGCAACAGCCATGGCACGACACGCCTCCCCCCACGCCCCCACCGCCCGACGCGTCCTCGTGGCCCTCGCGACCACGGGCGTCGCCCTGGGGGTGGGCGCGGGCGCCGCCTCGGCGGACACCGGAACCGAGACCCGGTCCACATCGCTCGGCCAGGCCGACCCGCAGGCGGGCCTGCAGGCGCTGACGGGAACCGTGGGCTACGTCACCGGCCCGCTCGCGAACCTCAAGCCGAACCCCTTGGCGGGCACGGGAGTCGACCCGCTCGACAACGGAGTCGGCACCCAACTCTCCGACTTCAAGCCCCTGACCTCCCAGACCCTGACCCGCCCGGTGGCCCAGGCCTCGTCCATCGGCAGTGTGCCGGTGGTCGGCCAGCTCCTCAGCTCACTGCACTGAGCCCTGCGGCGGATGTACGGAGAGCCGCGCTTCCTCGGTGGAGGGGCGCGGCTCTCGTGCTGAGCGGTCTCGGGGCGGTGGCGCGCGCTATTCCGGCTCCGCCTGGTGCGTGGCGGGTCCCGCCAGCGCGGTGATGAGGTGCTCGAGCGCGGCGGTGGCGATGGCCCCGGTGGTGGCGACTTCGGGCACGATGTCGCAGACGGAGTGGCGCAGTTCGTGCCAGCCGAGGTAAGCCGCGTACGTGGCGACCGCCTGATGCCGGGCTGCGGCGGGGGCCAGGCCCAGGTCGGCGTAGAGGTCCGTGAGGTAGGAGATCCGCCGCTCGGTGACCCGGCGCAGGACCTGGGCGACGGCGGGGTGATCGGCGTGGGCGACGATCGCGGGCTCCAGGCCGTTGATGCCTTCCCGTCGCAGCGCGGCGGTGAACAGGGCCGTCAGCCGCTGCCGGGGGTCGGTGATGTCGCCCAGCTCCGAGATCAGGGCTGTGGTGGTGTTCTGCTCCCACATGTCCAGCGCGGCCGTCAGGAGTGCGTCGCGGTCCTTGAAGTGCCAGTAAAAGCTGCCGCGGGTTGCTCCCAGTTCGCGCGCGAGTGCGTTGACCGACACCGCGGCCACTCCGCCTCGTGCCATCGCACGTAGCGCCGCCGTCGACCAGTCCTGGGGTGTGAGCTGCCCTTTTGCCATGTTCATACAGTATTGTATGGTCCGTCCATACAGGGGTGTACGGAGAGGCTGGGGGAGCCGCATGAGGTTGACGAAACTCGCTGGTGGAACGGCCGCAGTCGGCCTCGGCGCGGTCGGAGCGCTGCACGGGATCTGGATCTTCTCTCCGTGGCCGCTGGCCGACCGTGCCGAGTTCGCCCGTACGGTCGTCGGGGTCGCTGAAGAGGAGCTTCCCACATCGGAGTTGACGGCCGCAGTCGCGGCGGCACTGGGGGCGGCGTCCTATGTGATCGCGGCCCAAGCCGATTTGGTCCCACAGGTGCGGCCGCGTCGTCTGGTGCGCCAGGGCGTATGGGGCGTCGCGGGTGTGCTGCTGCTGCGAGGTGCGGCTGGTCTGGTCTCCTCCGGTCTGACCAGCAGGCCGACCGATTTCACACGCTGGGACCTGTCGCTGTACTCCCCGCTGTGTCTGACCCTCGGGGGGCTGACGGCATACGTCGCCACCTCCACACGCACCCCTCGCCGCCCGGAGCGGCGACATGCCGTCAGTGGGCTCAAGGGCCGTGAGAATCGGGGAGGCTGACGATGACCCGGTTGATTCCCCGACTGGTGATCGGACTGGCCACGGTGCACTTCGCGGTTGCCCTGATCACTTCGAGCACCTTCGGCGATGTGGCCCGCGAGGGATTCTGGAACGCCGTCTCCGGAGAGCCGCGGCGCGAGTACGAGATGTGGTTCTTCCTCGCGGGGTTCTGCCTCCTCGCCCTGGGCACCCTCAGCCAACGGCTCGTCCGTGACACCGGCAGGCTCCCGGCACAGCTTGGCTGGTATCTGCTGGCCATCGGTGTGCCGCTGCAGATCCTCTGTCCCGTCTCCGGCGCACCCGCACTGATCGTGCTCGGAGCGCTGGCCCTCATCGCGACCCGGCAGGACGGCGCGAGAGAGAACCGTCGGACGCCCCCGGTCGGCAACTACCGCCTGTGAGCGCGTTCCTGAGGACAGGCGGGCCGGTGGTGTTCTTGCTGTCTCGGACGGGGACCGTGCCGGGGAAGTCGTCGCAGACTTCGACGCAAGCATCCCCCTGCTGGTTTCGGCCTACGACACACGGCGGGAGCGGCGCGGCATCGTCTATGCCGAGTGCCGCGCTTCCTCTCCGCCGGACGGAGAGGAAGCGCGGCACTGCTGACAGGGACTCTCAGTACGACGAACCCGACGCGCCCAGCGACCCCGTCGGGTGCCAGACCGTCTTCGTCTCCAGGAACGCCGTCAGGCGGTCGATGCCCGGCGTCGCGGAGTAGTCCACAGGCTGTGGACGAAGGACGCGCTTCAGGTTGTCCGCCGCCGCGATCTCCAGTTCCTTCGCCAGATCCTCGTCGGCCCCGGCCAGGTCGATCGCGTTGACGTCCTGGTGGGCGGCCAGCGGGGCCGCGATCTCCGCCGTACGGCCGGAGAGGACGTTCACGACGCCGCCCGGCAGGTCGGAGGTGGCCAGCACCTCGCCCAGGGAGAGCGCGGGGAGCGGGGCCTTCTCCGAGGCCACCACGACCGCCGTGTTGCCGGTCGCGATCACCGGGGCGACGACCGAGACCAGGCCCAGGAACGACGACTCCTGGGGGGCCAGGACCGCGACCACGCCCGTCGGTTCGGGCGACGACAGGTTGAAGAACGGGCCCGCGACCGGGTTGCCGCCGCCGACCACCTGGGCGATCTTGTCGGTCCAGCCCGCGTACCAGACCCAGCGGTCGATCGTCGCGGACACCTGCGCCGCGGCCTTCGACTTCGACAGGCCCTCCGCGTCGGCGACTTCGCGTACGAACTGCTCGCGACGCCCCTCCAGCATCTCGGCGACGCGGTAGAGGATCTGACCGCGGTTGTACGCCGTCGCACCCGACCAGGCGCCGAACGCCTTGCGCGCCGCGACCACGGCGTCCCGGGCGTCCTTGCGGGAGGAGAGGGGCGCGTTCGCCAGCCACTTGCCCTTTGCGTCGGTCACCTCGTACACCCGGCCGCTCTCGGAACGCGGGAACTTCCCGCCCACGTACAGCTTGTAGGTCTTGAAGACGGAGAGTCGCTCAGTGGTTTCGGTCTTCTCAGACATCGAGGTACGCCTCCAGGCCGTGGCGACCGCCCTCGCGGCCGAAGCCCGACTCCTTGTAGCCGCCGAACGGCGAGGTCGGGTCGAACTTGTTGAACGTGTTGGACCAGACGACACCCGCGCGAAGCTTGTTCGCCACCGCCAGGATGCGGGAGCCCTTCTCGGTCCAGATGCCCGCCGACAGGCCGTACTGGGTGTTGTTGGCCTTGGCGACGGCCTCCTCCGGCGTGCGGAAGGTGAGGACCGAGAGCACCGGGCCGAAGATCTCGTCCCGGGCGATGGTGTGCGCCTGCGTGACGTTCGTGAACAGCGTCGGCGCGAACCAGTAGCCGGACGTGGGCAGTTCACAGGTCGGCGACCAGCGCTCGGCGCCCTCCGCCTCGCCCTGGTCGGCGAGCGCGGTGATCCGGGCCAACTGCTCGGCCGAGTTGATCGCGCCGATGTCCGTGTTCTTGTCGAGCGGGTCGCCCAGCCGGAGCGTGCCGAGCCGCCGCTTCAGGGCCTCCAGCAGCTCGTCCTGGATCGACTCCTGGACCAGCAGCCGGGAGCCCGCGCAGCAGACCTGGCCCTGGTTGAAGAAGATGCCGGTCACGATGCCCTCGACGGCCTGGTCCACGGGTGCGTCGTCGAAGACGATGTTCGCGCCCTTGCCGCCCAGTTCGAGCGTGAGCTTCTTCTTCGTCCCCGCGACCGTACGGGCGATCTCCTTGCCCACGGCGGTCGAGCCGGTGAACGCGACCTTGTTCACGTCCGGGTGCGCGACGAGCGCGGCGCCCGTGTCGCCGTAGCCCGGAAGGATGTTGACGACACCCTTGGGCAGGCCCGCCTGGCGGCAGATGTCCGCGAAGAACAGCGCCGACAGGGGCGTGGTCTCGGCAGGCTTGAGGACGACCGTGTTGCCGGTGGCGAGCGCCGGGGCGATCTTCCACGCCAGCATCAGCAGCGGGAAGTTCCAGGGGATGACCTGGCCCGCGACACCGAGCGGCCGGGGGTTCGCCCCGAAGCCGGCGTGATCCAGCTTGTCGGCCCAGCCCGCGTAGTAGAAGAAGTGCGCGGCGACCAGCGGGAGGTCCGCGTCGCGGGTCTCCTTGATCGGCTTGCCGTTGTCCAGCGTCTCCAGGACGGCCAGCTCGCGGCTGCGCTCCTGGATGATGCGGGCGATACGGAACAGGTACTTGGCGCGCTCGGAGCCGGGCAGCGCCGACCACTTCTCGAACGCCTTGCGCGCGGCCTTGACCGCCCGGTCGACGTCCTCCGAGGTGGCCTGGGCGACCTCGGAGAGCACCTCCTCGGTGGACGGGCTGATCGACTTGAAGACCTTGCCGCCCGCGGCCTCGGTGAACTCGCCGTCGATGAACAGGCCGTAGGACGGCGCGATGTCGACGACCGAGCGGGACTCGGGCGCGGGGGCGTACTCGAATGCGGATGCCATGGTGATCAGTCCACCGTCACGTAGTCGGGGCCGGAGTAGCGGCCGGTGGCCAGCTTCTGACGCTGCATCAGCAGATCGTTCAGCAGCGAGGAGGCGCCGAAGCGGAACCAGTGGTTGTCCAGCCAGTCCTCGCCCGCCGTCTCGTTGACGAGGACCAGGAACTTCACGGCGTCCTTGGAGGTACGGATACCGCCCGCGGGCTTCACACCGATCTGGATGCCGGTCTGCGCGCGGAAGTCGCGTACGGCCTCCAGCATGAGCAGGGTGTTGGCCGGGGTCGCGTTGACGGCGACCTTGCCGGTCGAGGTCTTGATGAAGTCGGCGCCCGCGAGCATGCCGAGCCAGCTCGCGCGCCGGATGTTGTCGTACGTCGACAGCTCGCCGGTCTCGAAGATGACCTTCAGCCGGGCCGACCCGCAGGCCTCCTTGACGGCGACGATCTCGTCGTACACCTTCATGTACCTGCCCGCGAGGAACGCCCCGCGGTCGATGACCATGTCGATCTCGTCGGCGCCCGCGGCCACGGCGTCCCGCACGTCGGCCAGCTTCACGTCGAGCGCGACGCGGCCCGCCGGGAAGGCGGTGGCGACCGAGGCGACCTTCACGCCGGAGCCCGCGACGGCCTCCTTGGCGACGGCCACCATGTCGGGGTAGACGCAGACGGCCGCGGTCGTCGGGGTCGTACGGTCCGTCGGGTCGGGGTGCACCGCCTTGGCGCCGAGCGCCCGGACCTTGCCCGGGGTGTCCGCGCCTTCCAGCGTCGTCAGGTCGACCATCGAGATGGCGAGGTCGATGGCGTACGCCTTCGCGGTGGTCTTGATGGAACGGGTACCGAGGGAGGCGGCGCGCGCCTCCAGGCCGACCGCGTCGACGCCGGGCAGCCCATGGAGGAAGCGGCGCAGCGAGCTGTCGGACGCGGTGACGTCCGTGAGTGCGTGTGCAGCAGTGGGTGCAGAAGGGGGCATGGTCACCAGGCGAGCATATCTACGCGCGTAGCGGCTGTACACCCCGGGGAGGGTCTCGTGGAGGGGGCGTCGGACGGGCGCCGGACGGGGGCGGGCGTGACCGGACACGGCCGGGCACCGCGCGGGCCACGGTCGCGTACCAGCCGGGACCAGCCCGGAAGCACCTCGCACCGGACCGGCCGGGGAGCGCCTCGCACCCGTCGTGCAGAATCAGTCCATGACGACCCCCGATCGCCAGTCGCCCGCGCCGGACACCTCGGCACCCGAGTCCCGGGACCGCATCTACCGGTCGCCCGCCGGAATCGTGGGCGGCGTGCTGCTGCTCGGCCTCGTGCTCTGGCTCGGCATCGACGCGCTGGTCTCGGGGCACGGCCGCACCCCCTGGCTGGCGCTCGCCGCGCTGATCCTGCTGATCCCGCTGATCATGGCCTTCACCCTGCGCCCGGCGGTGTACGCGAACGAGGAGCGGCTGCGCATCCGCAACCCGTTCCGCGTGATCGTGCTGCCCTGGTCCTCGGTCGCCTCGCTCCGCTCCGGCTACTCGAACGAGGTCATCACCACGAGCGGCGCCAAGTTCCAGATCTGGGCGGTCCCCGTCTCGCTGCGCGCCCGCAAGAAGGCGGCGCGGCGGCAGAGCCGAGCCGCCGCGGAGGCCGCTCAGGCAGGGAAGAAGGGCCGTTCGGGCTCGTCCGCCGCGGCCTCGGACGCGCCCATCCGCGCGCAGAGCGACAAGATCATGCACGACCTGCGTGAACTGGCCGACCTCCACCAGAAGTCCGAGCGCGCCCAGGGCGAGCCGACGGTGCGCTGGGCGTACGAGGTGATGGGGCCCGCGGCGGCGGGTGCGGTGGTCCTGGCGATCCTGCTCGCGGTGGGCTGAACCGGCCGCCGCCGCCGTCGAAGAACGGGGGCGGCCGGTTCCTCGGCCAGAGGCCTGGAGGTCAGATGCCCGCCGCCGCCGACAGGTCGCGCTTGATCGACGTCAGCAGCTCGGTCGCCCGCGTGCGGGCCGCCGGGAGGTCGGCGTGCGAGGCGACCGGGAGTACGACCTCCAGGTAGCACTTCAGCTTCGGCTCCGTACCGCTGGGGCGGACGATCACGCGGGCGCCGTTGAGCGTGTAGCGCAGCCCGTCCGTGGGCGGCAGCCGGTCCGTGCCCGCGCTGAGGTCCTCGCAGCGGGTGACCGCCAGGCCCGCGAGCCGGGCCGGGGGCTGCTCGCGCAGGCGGCGCATCGCGTTCGCGATGACCGACAGGTCCTCGACCCGGACCGAGAGTTGGTCCGTGGCGTGCAGCCCGTGCTCCACGGCGAGGTCGTCGAGGAGGTCGAGGAGGGTACGGCCGCCCCCTGCCGCGCCCGACTCCTTGAGCACGGAGGCCAGTTCGGTGATCAGCAGCGCGGCCGTGATGCCGTCCTTGTCGCGCACACCCTCGGGGTCGACGCAGTAGCCGAGCGCCTCTTCGTAGCCGTAGCGCAGCCCCTCGACCCGGGCGATCCACTTGAAGCCGGTCAGCGTCTCCTCGTACGGCAGGCCCGCCTTCTCGGCGATCCGGCCGAGGAGGGAGGAGGAGACGATCGACTCGGCGAAGGTGCCGCGCGCGTCGCGCCCGACCAGGTGGGCGGCGAGCAGCGCGCCGACCTCGTCGCCCCGCAGCATCCGCCAGCTCCCGCCGTCCTTGACGGCCACCGCGCAGCGGTCGGCGTCCGGATCGTTGGCGATCACCAGGTCGGGGTCCGCCGCACGGGCCGTCGCGAAGGCGAGGTCCATGGCGCCGGGCTCTTCCGGGTTGGGGAAGGCGACGGTGGGGAAGTCGGGGTCCGGCTCGGCCTGTTCGGGGACGAGGACCGGCTCCGGGAACCCGGCGCGGGCGAAGGCGGCGAGGAGGACGTCCTTGCCGACACCGTGCATCGCCGTGTAGACGGTGCGGGCGGTGCGCGGGGAGCCCGGCGCGAGGACCGCGTCCGTCCGCGCGAGGTACGCGTCGAGCACGCTGTCGTCCAGCGTCTCCCAGCCGGAGTCCGGGCGGGGGATCGCGTCGAGGGTGGTGAGGGCGTCGATCTCGGCCGCGATCTCGGCGTCCGCGGGGGGCACGATCTGGCTGCCGTCGCCGAGGTAGACCTTGTAGCCGTTGTCCCGGGGCGGGTTGTGGCTGGCGGTGACCTCCACACCGGCGACCGCGCCGAGGTGCCGGATGGCGAAGGCGAGGACGGGCGTGGGCAGGGGACGCGGGAGGACGGCGGCCTTGAGGCCCGCGCCGGTCATCACGGCGGCGGTGTCCCGCGCGAAGTCGGCCGACTTGTGGCGGGCGTCGTAGCCGATGACCACGAGGCCGTCGCCCCGGCCCTTCGACTTCAGATATGCGGCGAGCCCGGCGGCGGCGCGGATGACCACGGAGCGGTTCATCCGCATGGGCCCGGCGCCGAGTTCGCCGCGCAGCCCGGCGGTGCCGAACTGGAGGGTGCCGCCGAAGCGCGCGGCGAGCTCCTCGTGGTCCCCGGCGTCGAGGAGCTGGGCGAGTTCCTCACGGGTCTCCGCGTCGGGGTCCTCGGCCAGCCACGCCTTGGCCCGTGCGATGAGTTCGTCGTGCACGTGGGTCAACCTCTCCTTGTGTGGTCAGAGACGCTCGATGTCTTCGACGACCGTCTCGGTGTCCTCGGCGGCCTTGAACGAGAGGCCCTAGATCCGCTCCAGCACCTGCGCCAGCAGCCCGCCCATCCGCGTCGCGCTGTCGCGGCCCGCCTGGAGGACCTCCTCGTGGTTCAGCGGCTCACCGGTCATCCCGGCGGCCAGGTTCGTCACCAGGGAGATGCCGAGGACCTCGGCGCCCGCCTCGCGTGCGGCGATCGCCTCCAGGACCGTCGACATGCCCACCAGGTCGGCGCCGAGGACCCGGGCCATGCGGATCTCCGCCGGGGTCTCGTAGTGCGGGCCGGTGAACTGCGCGTAGACGCCCTCCTCCAGGGAGGGGTCGACCTCCTTGCACAGGGCGCGCAGGCGCGGCGAGTACAGGTTCGTCAGGTCGACGAAGTTGGCGCCCACGATCGGGGAGGTCGCGGTCAGGTTGATGTGGTCGCTGATCAGGACCGGCTGGCCGGGGCGCATGGTCTCGCCCAGACCGCCGCAGCCGTTGGTGAGGACGATGGTCTTGGCCCCGGCGGCGACGGCGGTGCGGACGCCGTGCGCCACGGCGGCGACCCCGCGGCCCTCGTAGTAGTGCGTACGCCCGAGGAAGACCAGGGCCCGCTTCTCACCGATCCGGTACGAGCGGATCTTGCCGCCGTGGCCCTCGACGGCCGGGGGCGGGAAGCCGGGCAGCTCGGTGACCTGGAACTCGGCCTCGGGTGCGCCGAGGGCGTCGACGGCCGGGGCCCAGCCGGAGCCCATCACGAGGGCGACGTCGTGGGTCTCGACGCCCGTCAGCTCGCGCAGGCGCGCGGCGGCGGTGTCGGCGGCGGCGTAGGGGTCGCCCTGGATGTCGTCCGGAAGAAGAGATGCGTTCACGCGCACGAGAGTAACCGGTCGGTGCCTACGCGCGTAGATGAGGGAGGTGACGGCAACGCGATCGTTGTGTTGTCGTTTCCGGCGCCACCCGTGTTGTCCGTCCGACCGGCGCCCCTCGCGATGTCCGGCTGTCCGGCGCCACCTCGTGTCGTACGGCTGTCCGGTGCCGCGCCGCGATGTCCGGCTGTCCGGCGCCACTCCGCGTCGTCCGCTTCCGGCACCGCTTCGGCTCACCGACGACCGGCCGTCAGCAGGGTCGCTTGCGCAGCTCCATCACGTAGTCGTGCGGTGCTCCCGCGGACTCGGCGGCGTCGGCGATCTCGCCCAGATAGCTGGCCGAGGGCAGGCCGCCCTCGTAGCCGTTCAGGGCGTACGTCCAGGCCGTCTCCTCGCCGTCCAGCGTGTGCACGCGGACGCGCAGGCGGCGGTAGACGCCGAGGCTCACGCCCTCCGAGCGGTCCATGGAGTCCTCGTCCATGGGGGCGATGTCGTACAGCGCGACGAAGACCTGGGTGAGCGGGTCCTCGACGATCGTCGCGAGCGCGCCGTCCCAGGCGGCCCCCGCGCTCTCGACCTCGGTCGAGGAGGGCAGGCCCCACTGCTCGCCCCCGAAGGTCAGCCGCCAGCCGTTCAGCCAGCCGGTGGCGCGCAGCGGGGAGTGGGGTGCGCGGCGGGACATCAGCCGGGCGTCGAGGTTGCCGGCGTACGCGGCATAGAGCGACATGGAGTCGAGGGTACGACAGCACCCCGCCCGTCCCCGGGGTGTCGGAAGCGGCGCTCTCCTCCCCCGGGGGAGCACTGCGCCGGACGTGCGGGACAATGGGGTACGTGACTCGGATCGTGATCATCGGTGGCGGACCCGGCGGATATGAAGCGGCGCTGGTGGCCGCGCAGCTCGGGGCGGAGGTGACCGTCGTCGACTGCGACGGTCTGGGCGGCGCGTCGGTGCTCACCGACTGCGTGCCCTCG
This sequence comes from Streptomyces macrolidinus, assembly GCF_023887685.1. GTDB lineage: Bacteria > Actinomycetota > Actinomycetes > Streptomycetales > Streptomycetaceae > Streptomyces > Streptomyces macrolidinus. Next base: position 42,373 of record NZ_JAMWMR010000026.1, read on the forward strand.
AAGACCCTCATCGCCACGGCCGAGGTGATGACCACCTTCGATTCGTCGTACGAAGAGCTGGGCATCCTGGTCGCCGACGACACCCCGCCGCTGGAGCAGACCGCGCGCGTCGTCGGGGTGGACCTCGGGAAGGTCAACCGTCGGGTGAAGCGGCTCGCGCTCGCCCAGTCCCACGACATCACCGCGTCCGTCACGCGCGCCGGCGCCCGCGTCCTGCGCGGCCGTGGCCGGCTGGAGGGCATGCAGGGCCTGGACGGCTCGCGCAAGGTCGTCGTCCGGGCGGCGGACGGCAGCGAGGAGACCCTCACCGCCGACGCCGTGCTCATCGCGACCGGCGGTCACCCGCGCGAGCTGCCCGACGCCCAGCCGGACGGCGAGCGCATCCTCAACTGGACCCAGGTCTACGACCTCGACGAGCTGCCCGAGGAACTCATCGTCGTCGGATCCGGTGTCACGGGCGCCGAGTTCGCCGGGGCGTACCAGGCCCTCGGCTCCAAGGTCACCCTCGTCTCCTCGCGCGACCGCGTGCTGCCCGGCGAGGACCCCGACGCCGCCGCTGTCCTGGAGGACGTCTTCCGGCGGCGCGGCATGAACGTGATGGCCCGCTCGCGCGCCCAGTCCGTCAAGCGCGTCGGCGACCGGGTCGAGGTCACCCTCTCCGACGGCCGCGTGATCACGGGCTCGCACTGCCTCATGGCCGTCGGCGCCATCCCCAACAGCAGCGGGATGGGCCTGGAAGAGGCCGGGGTCAAGCTCCGCGAGTCCGGACACATCTACACCGACAAGGTCTCCCGTACGACGGCTCCGGGCGTGTACGCGGCCGGTGACGTCACCGGCGTCTTCGCCCTCGCGTCCGTCGCCGCCATGCAGGGCCGGATCGCCATGTACCACTTCCTGGGCGACGCGGTGGCCCCGCTCGACCTGAAGGCCGTCTCCTCGAACGTCTTCACCGACCCCGAGATCGCGACCGTCGGCTACACGCAGGCGGACGTCGACGCGGACAAGATCGACGCCCGGGTCGTCAAGCTGCCGCTGCTGCGCAACCCGCGCGCCAAGATGCAGGGCATCCGCGACGGCTTCGTCAAGATCTTCTGCCGCCCCGGCACCGGGATCGTGGTCGGTGGTGTGGTCGTCGCGCCGCGTGCCTCGGAGCTGATCCACCCCATCTCGATCGCGGTCGACAACAACCTGACGGTCGAACAGATCGCGAACGCCTTCACCGTGTACCCGTCCCTGTCGGGCTCGATCGCCGAGGTGGCACGGCAGTTGCACACCCGGAAGCTCACGGCCGAGTCCTGAGTCCAGCCGCGGCCCGGGTGACGTTCCGGTGACGTTCGGGCGGGAGAGGCTCCTATATCATCTCCCGCCCTCCGTTGCGAACAACTTCTGTTATTCGGCGCAAACTGCTGAAACCAGACGGTCGTCGGCGTTACTGTCAGTTTCGTGTTCGCTGCAGAACGTCGCCAATTGATCCTCGAAATGGTGCGAGCGAACGGTGCCGTGTCGCTCCGTGAGCTCGCCCGCGTCGTCCAGACCTCCGAAGTGACCGTACGGCGGGACGTGCGTGCACTGGAGGCAGAAGGACTCCTCGACCGCCGGCATGGCGGTGCGGTACTGCCGGGCGGGTTCACGCGAGAGTCCGGCTTTCCGCAGAAATCGCATCTCGCGACCGCCGAGAAGACGGCCATCGCCGACCTCGCCGCGAGCCTCGTCGAAGAAGGCGAGGCCATCGTGGTCGGGGCCGGTACCACCACGCAGGAACTGGCGCGCCGGCTCGCCCGGGTGCCGGGGCTGACCGTGGTCACCAACTCCCTGTTGGTGGCCCAGGCGTTGGCCCATGCCAACCGCGTGGAGGTCGTGATGACCGGCGGCACCCTGCGCGGCTCCAACTACGCCCTGGTCGGCAGCGGTGCGGAGCAGTCCCTCCAAGGGCTGAGGGTCTCCAGAGCCTTCCTGTCCGGGAGCGGGCTCACCGCCGAGCGCGGCCTGTCCACGTCCAACATGCTCTCGGCGTCCGTCGACCGCGCGCTGGTGCAGGCCGCCGCGGAGGTCGTCGTCCTCGCCGACCACACCAAGCTCGGTGCGGACACGATGTTCCAGACCGTGCCCACGGACGTCATCACGCATCTGGTGACGGACGACCCGCCCGCGCACGACGACCGTGCGGCCACCGAACTCCAGGCCCTGGCCGACCAGGGCGTCCAGATCGCGGTCGCCGGAGCGGCGGGCGGCGGTACGGTCGGCGGCGACCCCGTTCCCACGGAGCGCCGCCGGCGCCGGGACGTGCCCCTGCCCGGCCAGCGCCGCAGCCAGGGTCCCGGGGGCGGTCCGCAGTTGCGCAGCGCGACGGTCCTCGGGGAGCCGCCCACGGGAGAACGCGCGCGCGTGGCGGATCTGCGCCGCCGCTGACCGCGGGACCACGCGAGGCGCCCGGCGCACCCGCTCTGTGCGGGTCCGCCGGGCGCCTCGTACCACCTACGTCTGCGTCAGTCCTTGATCTCGGTCAGTCCTTGATCTCGCAGATGACCGCGCCGGAGGTGAGGGACGCGCCGACCTCGGCGCCCAGGCCCTTGATGGTGCCCGTCTTGTGCGCGTTCAGCGGCTGCTCCATCTTCATCGCCTCCAGGACGACGACCAGGTCGCCCTCCTTGACCTCCTGGCCCTCCTCCACGGCGACCTTGACGATCGTGCCCTGCATGGGCGAGGCGAGGGCGTCACCGGAGGCGAGGGGGCCGGACTTCTTGGCCGCCCGCCGCTTCGGCTTGGCGCCCGCCGCCAGCCCCGTACGCGCCAGGGACATGCCGAGCGACGAGGGCAGGGACACCTCCAGCCGCTTGCCGCCGACCTCGACGACGACCGTCTCGCGGCCCGCCTCCTCCTCGGCCTCCGCCTCAGCAGTCGCCGTGAAGGGCTTGATCTCGTTGACGAACTCGGTCTCGATCCAGCGGGTGTGGATCGTGAACGGCTCGGCGGAGCCGGTCAGTTCCGGCGCGAAGGCCGGGTCCTTGACGACCGCGCGGTGGAACGGGATGGCGGTGGCCATGCCCTCGACCTGGAACTCCTCCAGGGCACGGGAGGCCCGCTGGAGAGCCTCCTCGCGGGTACGGCCGGTCACGATCAGCTTGGCGAGGAGCGAGTCCCAGGCCGGGCCGATGACCGAACCCGACTCCACCCCGGCGTCCAGACGCACACCGGGCCCGGTCGGCGGGGCGAAGGTGGTCACGGTGCCGGGGGCGGGCAGGAAGTTACGGCCCGGGTCCTCGCCGTTGATGCGGAACTCGAAGGAGTGGCCGCGCAGTTCGGGGTCGCCGTAGCCGAGTTCCTCGCCGTCGGCGATACGGAACATCTCGCGGACGAGGTCGATACCGGCGACCTCCTCGGTGACCGGGTGCTCCACCTGGAGACGGGTGTTGACCTCCAGGAAGGAGATCGTGCCGTCCACGCCGACGAGGAACTCCACGGTGCCCGCGCCCACATAGCCGGCCTCCTTGAGGATGGCCTTCGACGCGCGGTACAGCTCGGCGGTCTGCTCGGCGGACAGGAACGGCGCCGGGGCCTCCTCGACCAGCTTCTGGTGGCGGCGCTGGAGCGAGCAGTCACGGGTGGAGACGACGACCACGTTGCCGTGCTGGTCGGCCAGGCACTGGGTCTCCACATGGCGGGGCTTGTCGAGGTAGCGCTCGACGAAGCACTCACCGCGGCCGAAGGCGGCGACGGCCTCGCGGACCGCCGACTCGTACAGCTCCGGAACCTCTTCCAGCGTGCGGGCGACCTTCAGACCGCGCCCGCCACCGCCGAAGGCGGCCTTGATGGCGATCGGCAGGCCGTTCTCCTCGGCGAACGCCACGACCTCCTCGGCACCGGAGACCGGGTCGGGCGTACCGGCGACCAGCGGGGCACCGGCGCGCTGGGCGATGTGCCGGGCGGCCACCTTGTCACCGAGGTCCCGGATGGCCTGCGGCGGCGGGCCGATCCAGATCAGCCCGGCGTCCAGCACCGCCTGGGCGAAGTGCGCGTTCTCGGAGAGGAAGCCGTAGCCGGGGTGGATGGCGTCCGCGCCGGAGTCCTTGGCGGCCTGCAGGACCTTCTCGATGTCCAGGTAGCTGGTGGCCGGAGTGTCACCGCCCAGGGCGAACGCCTCGTCCGCGGCACGGACGTGCAGGGCGTCCCGGTCCGGGTCGGCGTACACGGCCACGCTCGCGATCCCGGCGTCACGGCAGGCCCGGGCGACACGGACAGCGATTTCGCCACGGTTGGCGATCAACACCTTGCGCACGATGGCTCCCTCTCCTTGAAACAAGCCGAGTTTAGGGACTGCCGACACGAGGTTTCGACCCGTCCCCAGTGGTGAGCTTGCCCACACGGAGCGTGAAACCAGGCTCACTCAAGCTGTGAAATCCCTTGTCGCGCCGCCGCACATGGGGATCCTGCGGAAAACCCTAGCCCTCCGACGTGGTCGAGGTCTCTATGAAGTAGTCCCGCCGCAGCTCGTGTTTCTTTGTGGAGTCCCTACTAATGGCCCAACGATTCTTTGCCTTCGCCGAACCCCTTGCCCCGTGGTTTACCCATGAGTAGCGTTCGGAGCATCTCAAAACTACTCGCGGTAACACGTGGCGCGCGCGAAGGTGGGTGGGGTCGGTGGTCCGCAGGCCGGTGGCGGGGGTCGTGGCGGCCGTCCTCTTCGTGGAGGCGCTCGGCCTCGCGTTCGTGAACTGGTTCCTCGGTGTGGTCGTCGACCGGCAGGACATGTCCCTGGCCGGGCTCGACCCGCACACGATGTCCGTGTCGTCGAAGGCGGCCGGTGTCGTCTTCGGGCTCTACTTCGCGCTGTGCGCCCTGGCCGCGCTGCTGGTCGCCGTGCGCGACCGCGCTCCGTCCGGCTTCTGGCGCGTGCTGCTGGTCACCGCCGCCGTGGTGCACGCGCTGCTCGGGGCCTTCGCGATCGGCCTGCTCGGCTGGGGCGCGTTCGCGTGCATGATGCTCGTGCTCGGGCTGATCCTGCTTACCCTGATGACGTACGACCGCCCGGCGCGCACCGCCGAGCCGGGCGACAGCGACGCCCCGAAGACCCCGGGAAGCGGCGGCACCGAGGCGGTCGCCCCCTGACGCCTACCGGCTCACTCCTCGCCAGTGGCCCACAACTCCGTGATCTGGACGCCCAGTTGGGCGAGCAGTCGGCGCACCATCGGCAGCGAGATGCCGATGACGTTGCCGTGGTCGCCGTCGATGCCGTCGATGAAGGGCGCCGAGCGGCCGTCGAGCGTGAACGCCCCGGCCACGTACAGGGGTTCACCGGAGGCGACGTACGCGGCGATCTCCTCGTCCGTCGGCTCGCCGAAGCGGACCACGGTGGACGCGGTGGCGGACGCGTACCGGCCGCTGACCGTGTCGTAGACGCAGTGGCCGGTCTGGAGCGTGCCCGCACGGCCGCGCATCGCCTTCCAGCGGGCCGTCGCCTCCTCCGCGTCCGCGGGCTTGCCGAGGGCCTCGCCGTCCAGTTCGAGCACCGAGTCGCAGCCGATCACCAGCGCGCCCATGAGCTCGGGCTTCGCCGCCACGACGGAGGCCTTCGCCTCGGCCAGCGCGAGCGCGAGTTCCGCGGGGGTGGGGGCGGTGACGGCGTCCTCGTCGACCCCGCTCACCACGACCTCGGGCCGGAATCCGGCCTGGCGGAGGAGCCCGAGCCGGGCGGGGGACTGGGACGCGAGCACGAGACGGCGGCGGGGCTGAACGGTCATGTGCTCAGCGTATCGGCGCCCCTCGGTCGCGCGCCCCTCATCGGGTGCCGATGACGATCATCGCCAGCACCATGGCCAGCGCCATGAGGACCCCCAGCCGCCGCAACATGTCCTGAGCGCGACGGAGTTCGTCGGGCGGCTCGTTCTCGGGGTCGGACCACAGCATGCCGTCGATCGTGACCCGGCGAGGCACCCCGGCGCCTGAGTACGCGTACTCAACTTGACCTGCGCCCGAGCGCGCGCAGGGGGCGCGGACGGTCCCGCCCACGCCCCCCTCGGTGTGCTCTGGTGCCTGCCGAGGCGCTAGCTCGGCCAGTAGGTGCGCGACCAGGACGCCGGTCCCGGCTGGGGCAGTCGGCGGCCCGCGATGCGCGCCGGGTCGGCCCAGGCGTCCGGTGTGCGCGCCGCGCCCGGCGGCACGGAGGCCGCCGCCGCGGCGCGCGCTCGGACCACCGCCAGTGCGGCGGCCAGCTCCTCCGGGGTCGGATTGCCCCGTACGACCTTGATCGTCATCTCAGCTCCCACAGCTCAGGGGGCCTACAGGGGGATGTTGCCGTGCTTCTTCGGGGGCAGGTTCTCGCGCTTCGTCCGCAGCCCGCGCAGCCCGCGGACGATGTGGCGGCGGGTGTCGGACGGCATGATCACCGCGTCGATATAGCCGCGCTCGGCCGCGATGTACGGGTTGAGCAGCGTGTCCTCGTACTCCTGGATCAGCCGGGCGCGGGTCGCCTCCGGCTCGTCCGCCTCGCCGATCGCGCGGCGGTGCAGGATGTTGACCGCGCCCTGCGCGCCCATGACGGCGATCTGGGCGGTCGGCCAGGCCAGGTTCAGGTCCGCGCCCAGGTGCTTGGAGCCCATGACGTCGTAGGCGCCGCCGAAGGCCTTGCGGGTGATGACCGTGATCAGCGGGACCGTCGCCTCGGCGTAGGCGAAGATCAGCTTGGCGCCGCGGCGGATGATGCCGGTGTGCTCCTGGCCGACGCCGGGCAGGAACCCGGGCACGTCGACGAAGGTGAGCACGGGAACGTTGAACGCGTCGCAGGTCCGCACGAAGCGCGCGGCCTTCTCGCTGGCGTCGATGTCGAGGCACCCGGCGAACTGCATCGGCTGGTTGGCGACGATGCCCACCGGGTGGCCCTCGACCCGGCCGAAGCCGGTGACGATGTTCGGCGCGAACAGCGGCTGCGTCTCGAAGAACTCGGCGTCGTCCAGGACGTGCTCGATCACCGTGTGCATGTTGTACGGCTGGTTCGCGCTGTCCGGGACGACCGTGTCCAGCTCGCGGTCCTCGTCGGTGACCGACAGGTCCGCCTCCTCCGGGAAGACCAGAGGCTCGCTGAGGTTGTTGGACGGCAGGTACGACAGCAACTGCTTGACGTACTCGATGGCGTCCTTCTCGTCCCCGGCCATGTGATGGGCCACACCGGAGGCGGTGTTGTGGGTACGGGCGCCGCCCAGCTCCTCGAAGCCGACGTCCTCACCGGTGACCGTCTTGATCACGTCGGGGCCGGTGATGAACATGTGCGAGGTCTGGTCGACCATCACCGTGAAGTCGGTGATGGCGGGGGAGTAGACCGCGCCGCCCGCGCACGGCCCGACCACCAGGCTGATCTGCGGGATCACGCCGGAGGCATGGGTGTTGCGGCGGAAGATCTCGCCGTACGCGCCGAGGGAGGCGACGCCCTCCTGGATCCGCGCGCCACCGGAGTCGTTGATGCCGATGACCGGACAGCCCGTCTTCAGCGCGAAGTCCATGACCTTGACGATCTTCTGGCCGTAGACCTCGCCGAGGGCACCGCCGAAGACCGTGAAGTCCTGGGAGAACACGGCGACCGGACGGCCGTCGACCGTGCCGTAACCGGTCACGACCCCGTCGCCGTACGGCCGGTTCTTCTCCAGTCCGAAGTTGGTCGTACGGTGCCGGGCGAACTCGTCCAGCTCGACGAACGAGCCTTCGTCCAGCAGCAGTTCGATCCGCTCACGGGCCGTCAGCTTGCCCTTGGCGTGCTGCTTCTCGACGGCGCGCTGTGAGCCGGCGTGCGTAGCTTCCTGGACCCGGCGCTGGAGGTCCGCCAGCTTGCCCGCGGTGGTGTGGATGTCGATCTCTTCCGGCTCTGCCATCGGGATGCGGCTCCCTGCTTGCTCATGGGGGACGAGGGGTGAGGTGCTAGGAGAATGCTCAGAAGGGCGAACGGTTACTCATCCGTAGCGTAGTGCTGTGCCTACCGATCAGCAGTGCGGTGTTCAACACACCTAGGGTGGCTTGCATGACGCCCCGAGACGCCTCTGACGCGAACGAATCCGGCGGCCCCGGCCGCTGGTCCGACCTGGACCGACCGCCCCTGAACGCCACCGCGCTGCGCCGGGCGCTGGTGCGGGAGGGCGGACTGTGGACCCGTATCGAGGTGGTGCCCCGCACGGGCTCCACCAACACCGATCTCGTCGCCCTCGCCGCGTCCGGCGACGCCGCCGAGGGCACGGTCCTGGTCGCCGAGGAGCAGAGCGCCGCCCGCGGCAGGCTCGACCGCGTCTGGACGGCTCCGCCCCGCTCCGGTCTCTTCTTCTCGGTGCTCCTCGAACCGGCCGGGGTGCCGGTCGCCCGCTGGGGCTGGCTGCCGCTGCTGACCGGGGTGGCGGTGGCGACCGGGCTCGCGCGGGCCGCGGGCGTGGACACGGCACTCAAGTGGCCCAACGACCTCCTCGTCACTGTGGCCGGGGAGGAGCGCAAGGCGGGCGGAATCCTCGCCGAGCGCGCGGGCGAGCACGGGATCGTGATCGGCATCGGCATCAACGTCTCCGTCCGCGCGGAGGAACTCGCGGTGCCCACGGCGGGCTCGCTGGCCCTGGCGGGCGCCCGCACCACGGACCGCGACCCGCTGCTGCGGGCCCTGCTGCGCTCCCTCGAGGACTGGTACGGCCGCTGGGTCGCGGCGGGCGGCGACCCGGTGGCCAGCGGCCTCCAGGAGACGTACGCGGCGGGCAGCGCGACCCTGGGCCGCCAGGTGCGCGCGGAGCTGCCCGGCGACCGCTTCCTCACCGGAGAGGCGGTCGCGATCGACGGCGACGGCCGCCTGGTGCTCGCGACCGCGGACGGGGTGCAGCAGCCGGTGGGCGCGGGGGACATCGTGCATCTGCGGCTGGCGTAGTCCGGCGGCGGCGCGGCCCCGGAACGCGGCCACCTCGGCAAACGGTGCGGCCCCGGTGCCGGGTGCCCGGGAGCCGTAGGGCTGCCGGAGGCAACCGGTTGAGGAGTGAGCTACCGCACACCTGCCGTAGAGTTGACCGCGGTCGATACCTGACCGCGGCAGATCGGAAGGGCAGCACGCGTGACCGTCGACGACACGGGCTCGGGCACGGGCGGACCCCTCGCCCCCGACGGTGAGCCGGGGCGGGACGCACAGGCCGAATCCGACGAGAACCCTCTCGCGCTCCGCCTGGAACAGCTCATCCTGGGCGCCGAGCGCCGGTACACCCCCTTCCAGGCGGCCCGCAGCGCGGGCGTCTCGATGGAGCTGGCGTCCCGGTTCTGGCGGGCGATGGGCTTCGCGGACATCGGCCAGGCCAAGGCGCTCACGGAGGCCGACGTGCTGGCGCTGCGCCGCCTCGCCGGTCTGGTCGAGGCGGGCCTGCTGAGCGAGGCGATGGCGGTGCAGGTGGCCCGTTCGACGGGGCAGACCACCGCCCGGCTCGCGGAGTGGCAGATCGACTCCTTCCTGGAGGGCCTCACCGAGCCCCCTGAGCCCGGCATGACCCGTACCGAGGTGACGTACCCCCTGGTCGAACTGCTCCTGCCGGAGCTGGAGGAGTTCCTCGTCTACGTCTGGCGGCGCCAGCTCGCCGCCTCGACCGGCAGGGTCGTCCAGGCCGCGGACGACGAGGAGATGGTCGACCGCCGGCTCGCGGTCGGCTTCGCGGACCTCGTGGGCTTCACGCGCCTGACCCGCCGCCTGGAGGAAGAGGAACTCGGCGAACTCGTCGAGGCGTTCGAGACGACCGCGGCCGATCTGGTCGCCGCGCACGGCGGACGGCTGATCAAGACCCTGGGCGACGAGGTGCTGTACGTGGCGGACGACGCCGGTACGGCCGGGGAGATCGCCCTGCGGCTCATCGAGACGATGGCGCACGACGAGACCATGCCGGAACTGCGCGTGGGCATAGCCTTCGGCACGGTGACCACCCGCATGGGCGATGTCTTCGGTACGACGGTGAACCTGGCGAGCCGGCTCACCTCGATAGCCCCGCGGGACGCCGTCCTGGTCGACGGCGCGTTCGCGGAGGAGCTGATCCGTACGGCCGAGGCGCCCGCCTCCGAGGCGGAGGCCGCCGAGGCCGTGACCACCGCGGAGAAGGAAGGCGAGGAACCGCCCTCCTACCGGTTCGCGCTCCAGCCCATGTGGCAGCGCCCGGTGCGCGGCCTCGGCGTGATCGAACCCTGGCTGCTGGCGCGGCGGGACGGGACGCCGTCGTAGCCCGTCCTCCCTCCTCGCTCCCTCGACCGTTCGACTTGCTCCCTCAACCGTTCGACGCGGACAGGTCGGTGACGCACAGCCCGATGACCGGGACGCACAGGTCCGAGGTGCTCGGGTGCGGGGCGGGGACCGGCGCCGGGGCCGGGTTGCGGGTGGTCGTGGTGGGGGACGGTACGGGCCGCGGCGACGCGGGTGTCGTCGGGCTCGGGAGGCCGCGGGTCCGTGCGGCCGTGGGGGTCGAGGGTGCCTCGGGGATACCGGTCGCGGGGTCGCTCGGTCGCGGGGCCGACGAGGCGGGCCGCTGGGTGGTGCGAGCCCTCGGGCTCGGGCTCGCGCTCACCTTGCCCGGTACGGCGGTCGCGGAGCGGCTCGCCGGACGCGGGGGCGGCGTGGCGGCGAGCGTGTCCGCCGCGCTGGTGGCAACGCCGGTGGGGTCGATCCGGGGCTCGGTCTCGACGGTCTGGCTGCCGCCCGTCGCCGACGGGGAGGCCAGGCGTACGAGGCTCAACGCCCCGGCGGCGAGCGCCAGCCCGCCGACGGTGCGGGCCATGCGCCGGGGGCGGGGCTTGCGGTGCCGGCCCGCGGACCGGCGTCGAAGAGGAGCGTCGTGCGTCGTCGGCGTGGTGGCCGTGTCCGTCATGGTCGCCCTTCCCCGGTGTGTCCGCACTCCCCGCCACGGGTCATGTGGGTCATGACGGTGCGCAGGCTATGAGCCGGGGGCGGCCGGGAAGGCGGAGACGGCCCGGATATCACCCGAACGGGGGTGTGCGGTTCCCTCTCACGGGAACTCCAGGAGGCTTCCGCCGGGGCGGCTTCGGCTGCGATGATCGACGCACAGGTTGTTAACCCGCGTTAACCGGGAGGGTGTCATGGCGGAGCAGGGCGACGAGCGGCGGTTCGGCGAACACGTCGTCGTACGACGGCACGGGTATGTCGCGGAGCTGGCGCTCGACCGGCCCAAGGCGATGAACGCGGTGTCCACGCAGATGGCGCGCTCGCTGACGGAGGCGTGCACGCATCTGGCCGCCGACCGGGACGCGCGGGTGACCGTGCTGACGTCGACGCACGAGCGGGCCTTCTGCGTGGGCGCCGACCTGAAGGAGCGCAACTCCTTCACGGACGCCGACCTGATGCGCCAGCGGCCCCTCGCGCGCGCCGCCTACACGGGCGTCCTGGAGCTGCCGATGCCGACGATCGCCGCCGTGCACGGCTTCGCGCTCGGCGGCGGCTTCGAACTGGCGCTCTCCTGCGACCTGATCGTGGCGGACCGCACGGCGGTGGTCGGGCTGCCCGAGGTGTCCGTCGGCGTGATCCCCGGCGGCGGGGGCACCCAGTTGCTGCCCCGCAGGGTGGGCGCGGCGCGCGCGGCGGAGCTTATCTTCACCGCGCGGCGCCTGGAGGCCGCCGAGGCGCGGGAGCTGGGCCTGGTCGACGACCTCGTGGCGGAGGGCCGGGACCGCGCCGAGGCGCTCGCCCTCGCGGCCCGTATCGCCGCGAACTCCCCGGTGGGCCTGCGCGCCGCGAAGCGCGCCCTGCGGCTGGGGCACGGCCTGGACCTGCGCGCCGGTCTCGAGGTCGAGGACGCGGCGTGGCGCTCGGTGGCGTTCTCCGGGGACCGGGCGGAGGGAGTGGCGGCGTTCAACGAGAAGCGCAGCCCGCAGTGGCCGGGCGAGTAGCCCTCTGCCACTCGCCAGGCCGCTCGGACATGGGTGCGGCGGCGGGAGAGCCGTACGGCGCATCGATGTCCCGTATCGCCCGGAACGTCCCTAGCCTGGAGGAATGGGTGAGGACAGTCGGCTGAGGGCCGTGGTGGCGCTGGCGCAGGGGATGGCCGCCGCGCAGGCTCCGCGCGAGTCCTGGCAGGCCGCCGCGCTCGGCGCGTGCCGGGCGCTCGCCGGGAACTTCGCCGCGCTCTCCGTGTGGGAGCGCGACCTGGGGCGGCTGCGGGTCCTGGCCAACGTGGGGGAGCTGGCGCCGGGCGAGGAGGAGTTCCCGGAGCACGAGGCGTACCCCGTCCACCAGTTCCCGGAGATCACCGAGTTCCTGCACGAGCGCTGGGCGGGCGGCGGCGGGGCGAGCGCCTGGGTGGAGACCGCGGAGGGCCAGGCCGCCGAGCACGCCGGGTACTGCCACCAGCGCGTGGCCGCCCTGCGTCGGCGTCGGCGCGGCTGCTGCGTCGTCGCGCCGCTGGTGCTGCACGGCCGCGCCTGGGGCGAGCTGTATGTGGCCCGCCCGGCCGGTGCGCCCGTCTTCGACCCCGCCGACGCCGAGTTCGCGACCGTCCTCGCCTCGGTCGTCGCCGCCGGTATCGCCCAGACCGAACGCCTGGAGGAGGCGCGGCGGCTGGCCTTCACCGACTCCCTCACCGGGCTCGCCAACCGCCGCGCCGTCGACGTCCGCCTGGACGAGGCGATCGAGCGGCACCGCGAGGAGGGGGTCGGCGTCTCGCTCGTCGTCTGTGACCTCAACGGGCTCAAGCGGGTCAACGACACCCAGGGCCATGCCGTGGGCGACCGGCTGCTGGAGCGCTTCGGGTCCGTGCTCTCGCTGTGCGGCGCCATGCTGCCGGAGACCCTGGTCGCCCGTCTCGGCGGGGACGAGTTCTGTCTCCTCGCCGTCGGTCCGTCGGCCGACGAGGTCGTCCGGATCGCCGACGAGGTCTGCCGTCGCGCGGCCGAACTGGAGTTGGGCGACGGCGTCGCCTGCGGGGTCGCCTCGACCCTGGACCCCATCGGGCCGGTCCGCTCGGGCCGCCGGTTGTTCCGCCTCGCGGACGCGGCCCAGTACCGGGCCAAGGCCCTGGGCGCCGCGAAGCCCGTGGTCGCGGGGCGCGAGGGGCCCGAGGATCCGGTGGTGCGCCTGGCCGACACGCCTCCGCCCACGGGCGAGCGCCGCCGGTTCCGCGGGCGTCCGTCCTGAGCGCGACTGTCTCGCCCGGACCGCCCCCGGACCACCCCAGGCCCCCTTCGCTCAGGCGAGGGCCGCTCGCCAATCACCTAGTGACATCATCGAATTCACTGCGTACGCTCCTGAATATGGATATGCACACTGTGGTGGTGGGGACGTCCGGAGTCACCGCGTCCGACGTGCTCGCCGTGGCCCGCGCGAACGCCCGGATCGAGCTGTCCGAAGAGGCCCTCGCGGCCCTCGCGGAGGCTCGCGCGATCGTGGACGCGCTGGCGGCCAAGCCGGACCCCGTCTACGGGGTCAGCACCGGGTTCGGCGCGTTGGCGACCCGGCACATCGGCCAGGAGCTGCGCACCCGGCTGCAGCGCAACATCGTCCGCTCGCACGCGGCCGGCATGGGCCCGCGGGTCGAGCGGGAGGTCGTACGCGCCCTGATGTTCCTGCGGCTGAAGACCGTCTGCTCGGGACACACCGGTGTGCGCCCCGAGGTCGCCCTGTCCATGGCGGACATCCTCAACGCGGGCATCACCCCGGTCGTGCACGAGTACGGCTCGCTCGGCTGCTCCGGCGACCTGGCCCCGCTGTCCCACTGCGCCCTGACGCTCATGGGCGAGGGTGACGCCGAGGGCCCCGACGGCACCGTACGGCCCGCCGCCGAACTCCTCGCCGCCCACGGCATCGCCCCCGTGGAGCTGCGCGAGAAGGAGGGGCTCGCCCTGCTGAACGGCACGGACGGCATGCTCGGCATGCTGATCATGGCGCTCGCGGACCTGGAGACGCTGTACAAGTCGGCCGACGTCACCGCCGCGCTCTCGCTGGAGGCGCTGCTCGGCACGGACAAGGTCCTGGCGCCCGAGCTGCACGCGATCCGCCCCCACCCCGGCCAGGGCGCGTCGGCCGCCAACATGCTCGCGGTGCTCAAGGGCTCGGGTCTGACCGGCCATCACCAGGACGAGGCGCCGCGCGTGCAGGACGCGTACTCGGTCCGCTGCGCACCGCAGGTCGCGGGCGCGGGCCGGGACACCATGGCGCACGCCCGCCTGGTCGCCGAGCGCGAACTGGCCTCGGCGGTCGACAACCCGGTGGTCCTGCCCGCGGACGGGCGCGTCGAGTCCAACGGCAACTTCCACGGCGCGCCGGTGGCCTACGTCCTCGACTTCCTCGCGATCGCCGCGGCGGACCTGGCGTCGATCGCCGAACGCCGCACGGACCGCCTGCTCGACAAGAACCGCTCGCACGGCCTGCCGCCCTTCCTGGCCGACGACCCGGGCGTCGACTCGGGCCTGATGATCGCTCAGTACACCCAGGCGGCGCTGGTCAGCGAGATGAAGCGGCTCGCGGTCCCGGCCTCCGCCGACTCCATCCCGTCCTCCGCGATGCAGGAGGACCATGTCTCGATGGGCTGGTCGGCGGCGCGCAAGCTGCGCACGGCCGTGAACAACCTGACCCGCGTCCTCGCGATCGAGCTGTACACGGCGGCGCGGGCCGTCGAACTGCGCGAGGGTCTGACCCCGGCCCCGGCCACCCGGGCGGCGATCGACGCGCTGCGCGAGGCGGGCGCCGAGGGTCCGGGTCCGGACCGCTTCCTGGCCCCGGACCTCGCGGCGGCGGACGGGTTCGTCCGGGCGGGTCGGCTCGTGTCGGCCGTCGAGCGGGTCACCGGACCGCTGACCTGAGCACGGGCACAGGCCTGAGCACCATGACGGGGGCCGCCGACGCGAAGACGACGGCGGCCCCCGGAACAGGCCCTACGCGGTTGTAGTCCCTCGCAGCCCGTAGTCCGTACTCCTAGTCCGTAGTACTAGGACGCCCCCAGGCGCTCCCTGCGCACCGAGTACGTCACGAACCCCGCGCCCAGACACAGGAAGAGCGTCCCGCCCACCACGTACGGGGTCGTGTCCACGGCTCCCGTGTCGGCGAGCCGGGTCTCCGTGCTCGCCGGTTCCGCGGCGGTGCTCCCGGTCGTGGCCGGCTGCCCGGAGGGGTCCGGGGCGGCACCCGCGGACGGGACGAACCACAGGGCCCCCAGCAGGGTTCCCGCGAGGGTGGCGGTGAGCAACGTCCTGCGGGGGGTGGACGACGATCGACGTGCGGCGGACACCAAATACCGATCCTCTTGTGACGCTTGCGAATTGGCGTGTGGGTCGATGCTAGTGAAAGGCGCGGGCCGCGGGAAAGTCGCGGCCCGTCCCGGCTTGCTCCGGGCCGTACGCTGCCCGCCATGAGTACTCCAGAGACATCGCGGTATGTCCGTATTCGTACGGAGTTGGTCGTCAAGGTCGACGACGCGGGCGCCGTCACCAAGGCCGCGCTGTGCCGTATCGCCGAGGATCCGGACATGCCCGAGGGTGAGCGCGCGTACACCGAGGGCGCGGTCGCGGACGACGCCGCCGAGGCCCTCGCCTACCTCGTAGACCCCTCCGACCTGCTCGGCGACCTGCCGGGGGTCGAACTCGCCCAGGCCTCCTGGAGCAGCGAGTCGATCGACTACGACCCGGACTCGCCGGACTGGGCCCTCGACGCGGAGGACGAGGCGGACGACGCCGAGGAAGGGGAGGTGGTCCGGCTCGGCTGAGAAGTCTTGGGGAAATCGTGACCCCGGGTGGCAACCGACACCCGGGGTCCTGTCGTCTCTCAGGGCGCTCCCTGGTGTCCCGTGCGGCCGAGACCGGTCGCGTATCCCTCGATCCGACGTGGCGTTCCCCACATCTTCCCGAACGAGGAACGGGACGAACCGGTCGGAGCGTTGAGGTTGCTGCGTGGGCCCATGGGCTCTTACGGGAATTCGGCGATGATGGAGGAGCATGTGAAGACGGACAGTAGGCGGCGCAAGGTTCTGTCGGCCGCGTCCGCACTGCTCGGCGGGATGCTCGTACTCACGGCATGCGGCGGGGGCAGCGAAGCGGCCAGTAACGGCGATGCCACCTCGCAGGCCAAGGTGGACGAGGCGGCGGCCGAGAAGGCCTCCGAGGCACAGATCAAGATCGCGCCCGCGGACGGTTCCGACAACGCCTCCATCAACAACGCCGCCAAGGTCACGGTCGCCAAGGGGACGCTGACCAACGTCTCCATGACCACCGCCTCCGGCACGGCCGTCGACGGGCAGATATCCGCCGACAAGAAGAGCTGGGCCCCCAGCACCAAGCTGGAGCGGGCGACCACCTACAAGGTCACCGCGACGGCCAAGGACTCCTCGGGCCGCGAGGCCCACGAGAACGCCTCCTTCACGACCGTCGCCCCGGCCCACTCCTTCATAGGCAACTTCACGCCGGAGGACGGCTCCACCGTCGGCGTGGGCATGCCGGTCTCGATCAACTTCGACAAGGCGATCAGCAACAAGGCCGCCGTCCAGAAGAAGATCAGCGTGACCTCCAGCAGCGGCCAGGAGGTCGTCGGTCACTGGTTCGGCGCCAACCGGCTCGACTTCCGCCCCGAGGACTACTGGAAGGCGGGCTCCACCGTCACCCTGAAACTCGACCTGGACGGTGTCGAGGGCGCGAGCGGTGTGTACGGCGTGCAGCAGAAGACGGTCACCTTCAAGATCGGCCGCAACCAGGTCTCGTACGTCGACGCGAGCACCAAGCAGATGAAGGTCACCCAGGAGGGCAAGGTCGTCAAGACCATCCCGATCTCCGCGGGTTCGCCGCAGAACAAGACGTACCAGGGCCAGATGGTGATCTCCCAGAAGTTCAAGGAGACCCGGATGAACGGCGCGACGGTCGGCTTCAAGGACAGCGACGGCAAGGGCGAGTACGACATCAAGGACGTGCCGCACGCCATGCGCCTGACCACCTCCGGCACCTTCATCCACGGCAGCTACTGGGGCGGCGGGGTCTTCGGCGTGGCGAACACCAGCCACGGCTGCGTCGGCCTGTCGGACGCCAAGGGCGCGAACGACCCGAACACCTCCGGCGCGTGGTTCTTCGAGCACTCGCTCATCGGTGACGTCGTGGTCGTCAAGAACACCGGGGACAAGACGGTCGCCCCGGACAACGGCCTCAACGGCTGGAACCTCGACTGGGCCCAGTGGAAGGCCGGTTCGGCCGTCTGACGCCGAACTCCCCGCGTTCTCCTGTGACTTCACGAGACGCCTGACCGCACCAGGACGCCCGCCGCCCCCAGGGACGGCGGGCGTCCTGCTGTACGCGCTCGCGGAACGCGGGTTCTCATCGTTCTCTCAGCGCGGGCTCAAGGGTTCATCAGGGTGCTTGCCTAGCTTTCGACCATGTTCTTCACCTACCTGAGGCGCGAACTGCGCCGCCGGAGAAAGGCGGCGCTCGTCGTCGCCTCCGGGCTCGCCCTGGGCATCGCTCTGGTCATCGTGGTCAACTCCGTGTCCTCCGGCATGGGCAAGGCGCAGGACAAGGTTCTGCAATCGCTGTACGGACTCGGCACCGACATGACCGTCACCAAGGCGGCCGAGTCCCCGAAGAGCGGCGACGCGCAGCGGCCACGCTTCCGCTTCGGCGCCCGTGGCAGCGACTCCGAGGAGAAGCAGAGCAGCGATCGCGTGATGGTGCAGGGCTTCCAGACCCTGGCGAACAGCACGGTCGCCGAGGTCGGCGCGCAGAAGGGCGTGTCGGACGCCGTCGGTGGGCTGAGCCTGCAAGTCATCAAGATCAGCGGCGAGTTCAAGCAGGGCGAGTTCAAGCGGGACCAGGGCGGCGGCGGCCGGACGGGCATGCCGGGCGGCGCGCCGCAGGGCCGTGTCGAGGGCGGCGGCGCCGACTTCGACGTCAACAACTACTCGGTCTACGGCACCGACGTCACCAAGTCCGCGCTCGGCCCGCTGACCTCCTCGAAGATCACCAGCGGCCGTACGTTCAAGACGTCGGAGACGAACGCGGAGGTCGCCGTCGTCGACTCGGCGTACGCCAAGAAGAACAAGATCGAGGTCGGTGACACCGTCACCATCAAGAGCGTCAAGTTCAAGGTCGTCGGCATCGCGACGGCCGACAGCGGCGACTCCGCGGCCGACCTGTACGTGCCGCTCCAGCAGGCCCAGACGCTCGCCGACGCCAAGAACAAGGTCACGACGATCTACGTCAAGGCGACGGACTCGCAGCAGATCGACAGCGTCAAGAAGACCATCCAGCAGAACATCTCGGGGACGACGGTCACCACCTCCGCCGACCTCGCGAGCACCGTCTCCGGCTCCCTGTCCACCGCGTCCGGCCTCGCCACCAACGTGGGCAAGTGGCTGTCCGTCGCGGTGCTCGTGGCCGCGTTCCTGGTCGCCGGACTCCTCACCTCCTCCGCGGTCTCCCGCCGGGTGCGCGAGTTCGGCACGCTCAAGGCGCTGGGCTGGAAGTCGGGCCGGGTGACCCGGCAGGTGATCGGCGAGGCGATGGTCAACGGCCTGGTCGGCGGCGCCCTCGGCATCGCGCTCGGCCTCGCGGGCGCCTACGCCGTCACCGCGATCAGCCCCACGCTGCAGGCCGAGATCGGCGGTGGCGGCGGTGGCTTCGGCGGTGGTCCCGGTGGCGGTGGTGGCGGCTTCGGCGGCCCCGGCCGAGGGGCCGCGAAGACCCTGGAGGTCGCGCTCACCGCGCCGGTCGGCCTCACCACCATCGGCCTCGCCGTCGGCCTCGCGGTGGCGGGCGGTCTGGTCGCCGGTGGCTTCGGCGGCTGGCGCGCCTCGCGGCTGCGCCCCGCGGACGCCCTGCGCCGCGTCGAGTAGCACCCGCGGCGTCATAGCTCGCGCGACCTGGGGCCTGCCCTGACCGTAGGCCCCAACCCCCTTTCGTCATCCAGGAGTTGGACCATGTACGAACTCAGAGGCGTCACCAAGCGCTACACGCGGGGCAAGGAGACCGTCCAGGCCCTGGACGGAGTCGACCTCACGATCGGCGACGGCGACCGCCTCGTCATCCAAGGACCCACCGGCGGCGGCAAGTCCACGCTGCTCCAGATGCTCGGCGGGCTCGACCAGCCCACCTCGGGCAGCGTCGAACTCGACGGCACCGACCTCGCCCGGCTCTCCGAGGCCCGGCTCACCAAGGTGCGCGGCGAGAACATCGGCTTCGTCTTCCAGAGCTTCAACCTCATTCCGACGCTCACGGCCCAGGAGAACGTCGAGACCGCCCTCGTACCGCTCGGGGTGAAGGGGAAGGAGCGCCGCGAACGGGCCGCCGAGGCGCTGGAGTCGGTCGGTCTCGGCGAGCGGCTCGGGCATCTGCCCGCCGAACTGTCGGGCGGTCAGCAACAGCGCGTCGCCATCGCCCGAGCGCTGGTGAAGCGGCCGAAGGTGCTGCTCGCCGACGAACCGACGGGGAACCTCGACGAGTCCACGCGCGACGAGATCATGGGCGTCCTGGACACCCTGTGGAAGGAGCACGGGCTCACCTTCGTGATGGTCACCCACGACTCCACGATCGCGAGGAAGGCGCCGCGCCTCGCGACCATCCGCAAGGGGAAGATCACGGTCAAGGAGAACGTGACGTCCTGAAACGTCGTCGGTCGGACCGCCCAACTCGTACCCCGCGGGGCGAGTTGAGGCATTGATCACCCCCCAGGCATACTGCTCGCCTGGGGGTTGACGTACGTGCGTGCGACGCGCGTCTGTTCGAGACCCCCTCCGGCCGGGTGACAGGGGATGTGCCCGGACCTTCTTCTCCAGGGGGAGATGTGCGCAGACAAGTGAAGAAAGCATGCGCGGCGACCGTGGCCACGGCCGCCGCCGTGGCGCTGGCGGCGGGCATGACCAGCCCGGCGACAGCGCAGCCCGAGACCCTCTCCGGCCGCGGCTCGGCCGCCCTCGCGGGCGAGCACCGCATCACGCTGATCACCGGAGACCGGGTCGCCGTCGACGCCAAGGGCCGGGTCGTCGGCCTGGAGCGGGCGAAGGGCCGTGAGAACGTCCCGGTCCAGGTGCGCAAGATCCAGGGCCACACCTATGTGATCCCGGCCGACGCGTCCGCCATGGTCGCGACCGGCAAGCTGGACCGGCGGCTGTTCGACGTCACGGGGCTCAACTCCGCCCGCAGCCGCGAGAATCAGCGTGACGGCCTGAAGGTCATCGTCGGCTACAAGGGCGCGGCGAACACCGCGAAGGCCGACGTCCGTGAGGCGGGCACGCTCCGCCGGAACCTGAAGTCCCTGAACGCGGACGCGCTGCAGACGTCCCGCAAGGAGGCGCCCGAACTGTGGCGGGCCGTCACCGACGGCCGCACCACCGCCTCCGGCATCGCGCACGTCTGGCTCGACGGCGTCCGCAAGGCCAGCCTCGACAAGTCCGTACCGCAGATCGGCGCTCCCACGGCCTGGTCGTCGGGGTACGACGGCAAGGGCGTCAAGATCGCCGTCCTGGACACGGGCGTCGACGCGAACCACCCGGACCTCAAGGGCCAGGTGATCGCGGCCAAGAACTTCTCCACCGCCTCCGGCACCGCCGACAAGGTCGGTCACGGCACGCACGTGGCGTCCACCGCGGCCGGTACCGGCGCGAAGTCGAACGGCACCTACAAGGGCGTCGCACCCGGTGCCAAGATCCTCAGCGGCAAGGTCCTGGACGACGACGGGTACGGCGACGACTCCGGCATCCTCGCGGGCATGGAGTGGGCGGCCCAGCAGGGCGCCGACATCGTCAACCTCAGCCTGGGCGGCGCGGACACCCCCGGGATCGACCCGCTCGAAGCCGAGGTGAACAAGCTCTCCGAGCAGAACGGCATCCTCTTCGCGATCGCCGCGGGCAACGAGGGCGAACTCGGCGACCGGACCGTCGACTCCCCGGGCAGCGCGGCCGACGCGCTCACCGTCGGTGCCGTCGACGGGGCGGACAAGCCCGCCTCCTTCTCCAGCCGCGGCCCCGGCCTCGACGGCGCGGTCAAGCCCGATGTCTCCGCGCCCGGTGTGGACATCACCGCGGCCTCGGCCGCGGGCAGCGCCATCGCCAAGGAGTACGGCGAGAAGCCGGCCGGCTATGTGACCATCTCGGGTACGTCGATGGCCACCCCGCATGTCGCGGGCGCCGCCGCCCTCCTCAAGCAGCAGCACCCCGACTGGACCTACGCCGAGCTGAAGTCCGCGCTCGTGGGCTCCGCGAAGGGCGGCAACTACACGCCGTTCCAGCAGGGTTCGGGCCGGATCGCCGTGGACCGGGCGATCGCGCAGACCGTACTCGCCGAGCCGTCGTCCCTGAGCTTCGACGTCGCACAGTGGCCGCACACCGACGACGCACCGGTCACCAAGGAGCTGACGTACCGCAACACCGGTACGACCGACGTGACGCTGTCGCTCGCGCTGACGGCCACCGGCCCCAAGGGCCAGGCGGCGCCCACCGGCTTCTTCACGCTGGGCGCGCAGGAGGTCACCGTCCCGGCCGGCGGCACGGCGTCGGTGCCCGTCACCGTCGACACCCGCCTGGGCGGCAGCACCGACGGCGCGTACTCGGCGTACGTGACGGCATCGGGCGGCGGCCAGAGCGTACGGACGGCCGCGGCCGTGGAGCGCGAGGCGGAGTCGTACGACGTCACCCTGAAGTACGTCAACCGCGCCGGGCAGAAGCCCGTCCACCTCACCGACCTCTTCGCCACCTCGGGCGCGAACGCGGGCGGGGACTACTTCTCCGACAGCAACGCGACCAGCGTCACCCTCCGGGTGCCCAAGGGCACGTATCTGCTGGACTCGATGTCGGTGAAGAACCCGGACTCGTTCGCGGGCGGTCTCGACTGGCTGGTCCAGCCGAAGCTGAGCATCACCAAGAACACCACCGTCACCCTGGACCTGACCAAGGCGAAGCCCGCCGACATCACGGTGCCGGGCACGGTCAAGCCGGTGTCGGCCACGGTCTCCTACGCCTACGACCCGGCCGGATTCCAGACCGGTCTCATGGCGCCGTCCTTCAAGGACGTACGCGTCGCGCACGTCGGCGGCTCGCTGGCCTCCGGGCTGCGGCAGAGCTGGTTCGGGCAGTGGAGCAAGGGCGGCGCGGCCGAGTACGACGTGTTCACCGCCGCCAAGGTGACGAAGCTGCAGGGCGCGCACGTGCGCCACTACAAGGCGAGCGAACTGGCCACGCTCAAGGTGAAGCTCGGGTCGCCGACGAGCGGCAAGACCGGCGCGGTCGGCGCCACCGCCGAACTGCCCACGGACGTCGGCTATAACACCGGGGTCGCGCAGAAGCTGCGCAGCACGCGCACGCTGTACGTCTCGACCGGTGAGCGGGTCAAGTGGTCGCTCGACGTGACCCAGTTCTCGGGCAAGAAGGACGCCGAGGGCTTCCCGGTCCCGGAGGCCTTCTACACGCTCGGCGACCCGCAGACCTTCAAGGCGGGCAAGAGCTACACCAAGACCTTCAACACGGCCGTGTTCGGGCCGAGGGTCGGCACCTACTACGGCATCTTCCGTGACGGCAACGAGATCTCCGGCTCGCTGCCGCTGTTCGCGGACGGCCAGACGCACGCCGGGTCCTCGGACTTCACGTCGGTCAAGACGACGCTGTACCGCAACGGCACCAAGGTCGGCTCGAACGACGACCCGCTGTTCGGCCTCGAGAGCTTCAAGGTCCCGGCCGGCGAGGCCTCGTACAAGCTGACGACCTCGGTCTCGCGCAGCGCCAAGGTCGCCGCGGCCTCCACCCGCGTCGACGCTACCTGGACGTTCAAGTCCAAGAAGGTCTCGTCGGCGAAGCTGCCCGCCTCGACGGCCCGCTTCGCCGCGACCACCGGCCTGGACAGCCGCGTCACCGCCGGCAAGAAGGCCACGACCCCGGTCTCGGTGCAGGGATCGGCCGCGGGCAAGAACCTCAAGTCCCTGTCGGTGTACGTCTCGTACAACGGCGGCAAGACCTGGACCAAGGTGACGGTCAAGAAGGGCAAGATCACCTACAAGAACCCGAAGAAGGACAAGGGCCTCTCGTTCCGCGCCAAGATCACCGACAAGAAGGGCAACACGTCGACGATCTCGATCATCAACGCGCTGTACGGCAAGTGATCGACAGCGACGGGACCCGATAGCGACAGGACCCGATCGCGACAGGGGCGGCCCGCCTGGAAGCACGGCTTCCGGCGGGCCGCCCGTGCGTCCGCCCGTCTCATCACTCGCCCCGGGGCGCTAGCGTGGGAAGTGGTTCTGGCACTCAGGCGACAGGAGGCCCGACCCATGTCCGTCGAACTGAATCACACGATCGTCGCCGCGCACGACAAGCAGGCATCGGCACAGTTCTTCGCGCAGATGCTGGGGCTGGAGGTGGATCCCCAGTACGGCCCGTTCATCCCGGTGCAGGTCCCGAACGGCGTGACGCTGGACTTCATGGAGACCAGCGACGCGATCACCCCGCAGCACTACGCGTTCCTGGTCTCCGAGGGCGACTTCGACGCGATCTTCTCCCGGATCCGCTCGGCGGGCCTGCCGTACTGGGCCGACCCGCACCACCACCAGCCGGGCGAGATCAACCACCGGGACGGCGGTCGCGGAGCGTACTTCGACGACCCGAACGGTCACAACCTGGAGATCCTGACGCGGTCGTACGGCAGCGGTCCGCACTGACGCCGGGGGCGGCGCGTGCCCAGAACACCTGGGGCCGCGCCGCCCTGTCCCCGGTCGGCCTTCGGGGCCGGTCCTCGGGTCAGTCCCTGCTGGGCGCGGCGTGCCGGGGGCGGTACTTGTACGAGACCTGGCCGACGAGCTCCCGGAAGCACACCAAGGCGGTGATCGGCGGAATGCCGACGATCACCATCGACAGCGCGGAATGCGAGGAGTTGCTGACGCAGAGGGCCACCGCCGTGGCGGAGGCGATCAGGATGACGGACCAGGAACGCCGTGCCGTGCGGTGCTGAAGGGACGCTCGCAGGATCGACAGCGCGGCGACGAACCACGGCCCGTACACCGTCAGCGGCCACCACTGCGCCAGCGGCGCGGGCAGGACGATCGAGGCGATGGCGCGCAGTTGGTTGTACGAGTAGGCGACGGACCAGCCCAGCATGGCCACCGCGCAGGCCGCGATGGTCGCGATCAGGATCGTGCCGGGGTCGAAGCGCTGACCGGTGTCGAGGGTGTGCGCTCCCGGCCGGGGGCGCCGTCGGTCCATCCGGTGGCGATGCGGCCCGTTCAGCGGGGCCGGAGCGGGTTCCGCGGTGGTCGTTGCGGTGGTCACGCCGGACAGCATCCGGGCCAGTTCCTCGTCCGGGTCCCAGGTGTTGGTCATGAAGTCCGGGCCGGGCGAGCCCCAGACGTGATGCGTCTCCAGGGGGACGGCTTCGTAGGAGTGCTGCCCCAGGGTGTCGTATGTGTCGTAGTCGGTTCTCAGGGCGAACTGAAAGTCGTAGAGGCTCGATTCACCTTGCTGCCTGTCCATTCTCCAGCTCCTCCGCGCCCTTGGTCAGGGCGCTCCGTCCAGAGTGCGCAGGTATTCGCTCTCCATCTCGCCGATCCGCTGGAGGAATTCTTCGAGAAGGTCCGAACAACCCTTGAAGTACGCGTCACTTCCGGGCGGTTCGCAGCACACCGTTCCGCTTCCGGCGGGAGTCTGATCGTCTGGTTCGTTCCAAGTCACGATCACCTAACGAGCGCCATGGGGTGAGAGGTATCCGGCATTCGGGGGAATGGAGTGATGGTGAATCGTTTCTTCGGTCGGATGACAATACCTGGTCGACGTAATTCAGGATATGCGTGCACCGCATTGTCAGATGAATAGCATTTCACGTTCTGTCATGCGTATGGATGGGGATACGGGTGGTTGGGTGCTGGGCGGCCGGGTGCCGAATGCCGGGTGTCGGGTGCCGTGTGCGGCGGCTGGGCAGGGGTGCGGCGGGGGGCGCCTCTCGCGTGGTCGGTCCCGCCACCGGGTCATAGGCTGGATGGACGACGTCTGCCGGGAGGTGTGATGACCGGGCGTACTCAGGCGGAGAAGGTCGGGACCTGGCCGAGGCTGCGGGTGGCGGACTGGGTCGAGACCCGGGACACCCTGCATATGTGGACCCAGATCGTCGGCAAGATCCGGCTGGCCCACGCCCCCACCGCAAATCACTGGTGGCAGGTCACCCTGTACGTCAGCGCGCGCGGCCTGACCACGTCCGCGATCCCGTACCGCACGGGGGTGTTCGATATCGAGTTCGACTTCGTGGACCACCGGCTGTACATACGTGTCAGTGACGGACGACGGCGCGAGGTGGTGCTGGAACCCAAGCCGGTGTCCCAGTTCTACGCCGAAGTCATGGGCGCGCTGGGGGAGTTGGACATCCAGACCCGGATCAACCCCCGGCCGAACGAAGTCGAACAGGCCGTCCCTTTCGCCGAGGACTTCCGGCACGCTTCCTACGATCCGCATGCCGCGTGGTTGTTCTGGGGCCAACTGATGCAAGCGAACCGGGTGTTGGGGAAATTCCGGTCGCATTTCGTCGGCAAGGTGAGCCTGGTGCACTTCTTCTGGGGAGCGATGGACCTCGCCTGCACCCGCTTCTCCGGGCGCCCCGCCCCGCCGCACCCTGGCGGGGGCATCCCCAACTGCCCGGACTGGGTGACCAGGGAGGCCTACTCCCTCGAACTGTCGAGCTGCGGGTTCTGGCCCGGGGGTGGCGAGGAGGGCGCGTTCTACGCGTACGCCTATCCGGAACCCGCGGGCTTCGCGGACTACGCGGTCCGTCCTGAGGAGGCGTCCTACCGGCGTGACCTCGGCGAGTTCGTCCTGCCCTACGAGGTCGCCGCCACCGCCGACGATCCGGACCGGATGTTGGGCGACTTCCTCCAGAGCAGCTACGAGGCAGCCGCGGAGTCGGGCGGCTGGGACCGGAGGGCGCTGGAGGGCGAGCCGCACCCCTGAGCGGACCGGGAGCCGCTGCGCCCCTCGGTCACTCCTCGGTCGGAGCGGGCGCGAGCCCCGTCGGGCAGGACGCGCCCCAGTTGGTCTCGAACGGGGCGTCCAGCGTGACCCCCGTCCCGCCCAGACCGCAGTAGCCGTCGGGGTTCTTGCTGTCCGAGAGGTACTGCTGGTGGTAGCCCTCCGCCGGATAGAACGTGCGGCCCTCGGCGGGGAGCACCTCCGTGGTGATCCTGCCGTAGCCCGCCGCCGTGAGGACCTTCTGGTACGCCTCGCGGGAGGCCTCCGCCGTGGCGGCCTGGTCGGGGGTGTGGGTGTAGACGGCCGAGCGGTACTGGGTGCCGACGTCGCCTCCCTGACGGAAGCCCTGCGTGGGGTCGTGGGACTCCCAGAAGACCTGGAGCAGACGCGCGTAGGAGATCTCCCGCGGGTCGTAGACCACCCGGACCGTCTCCGCGTGGCCGGTGAGGCCCGAGCAGACCTCCTCGTACGTCGGGTTCTGCGTGAAGCCGCCCTGGTAGCCGACCAGGGTCGTGTGGATGCCCGTCGGGAGCTGCCAGAACTTGCGCTCGGCGCCCCAGAAGCAGCCCATGCCGAAGTCGGCGATCTCCAGGCCCTCGGGGTAGGGGCCGAGAAGCGGGGTGCCGAGGACCGTGTGGCGGTCGGGAACCGGGAAGGACGGCTCCGAGCGGCCCTCGAGCGCCTGCTCAGGGGTGGGCAGGACGGGCGTACGACCGAACAGCATGGCGCGGGCTCCTTCGTCTTCTCGCCGCCCCCGTTCTCTCGCCGGGACGGCACTGGCTCAACGTTCTGGTACCGGCTCGCATTCCGGCCTCCGGCGCCTTTGGCGTCTTTGGCGCGGGCCTCGGTGCGGGCCTCAGTGCGGCAGCGTCGCCGGGCTGCCGCCGTTCGCCTCGTACCCGGCCACCGCGAGCGCCCGGTACACCGTGTAGTCCGCGGCCGGGTCGGCCGTCAGGGTCCAGGGGAGCGCGCCCACGTGCCCGTCGATGTGGACGAGCTGGGCCATCGTCTCCGCCCAGCGCTCGCTGCGGACGAGGAAGAACACCAGGAGGTGGCGGACATGCGCCAGCATCGGGTCGTCGGGGCGGGCCGCCTGCACCGCGAAGAGCGCGCCGTGGATCGCCTTCGTCACGACCTCGCTCTGGTAGAAGCTCCGCACCAGATGCACCTCGGGGAGGTGCTCGAAGACCGCGAAGAGAGGCATCGCGGCCAGGAGCGAGCCCCGCGGCGCGCGGGCCGCGGCGGTCTCGGCGAAGTTGTACGCCAGCTCCCGCGAACCGTGCCACTTCTCGCACCAGTAGTGCAGCGCCGCCAGATGCGCCCCCATGTGGGCCGGAGCGCGGTCCAGTATCTTCAGCCAGAGCTGCTCGAACTCCGGCTGCGGATAGGCCAGTCCACGCGCCACCGACAGCTCGATGATGTACGGGATCGGGTCACCGGGGGCCAGCAGCGCCGCCTGCGCGCACGCCGCCTTCGCCTCCTCCATGATGATCCGGAAGTCGTCCGTCCCCGGCGTCGAGGTCCGCCACGCCTGCTGCACCAGGAACTCCGCCTGCA
Organism: Streptomyces macrolidinus; assembly: GCF_023887685.1. Classification (GTDB taxonomy): domain Bacteria; phylum Actinomycetota; class Actinomycetes; order Streptomycetales; family Streptomycetaceae; genus Streptomyces; species Streptomyces macrolidinus. Next base: position 69,822 of record NZ_JAMWMR010000026.1, read on the forward strand.
CGGCCGCGCCGCCCGCGTCCTTCGGGGCCTCCGCCCGCCACACCCGCAGCCACTGGCCGCCCGGCGTCTCGCTCACCCCGCCCGGCCGCTGCTGCAGTTCCAGGGACGCGGCGCCCGCGAAGGCCTGCACCCGCTGCCAGCGCGTCTCGCTCTCCTGCTCCGTACCGGCCAGGAGCTGCGAGGCCGCGCGATAGTCCTGCGTGCGCTGCACCAGGTCCAGGACGTCCAGCAGATCCTGGTCGGGGCCGGGCATCCGGACGTCCAGCTCCTCCTGGCGGACGAAGCCGTAGTTCGCCGGGTCCGCGGCGTCCGGGGAGCCCGGCGCGACCTGTTGGATGCCCGCCCGCCTGCGCCTGAGGACAGGGAGCAGGACCATGCTGAACAAGGCCAGCGCCATCAGGACCCAGAGAATCTCCATGCCACAAGCGAACCAGACCGGTCGGACACTTGGCCAACCTGGTCCGTGAGGTTGTGGAAAACCGGGGGCGGGCGGCTGTGGAAAACCGTTGCCGCGCGCCGCTCGGCGGGTCGCTCCGCGCCGCGCCCGGTCCGCGCGCCGCCATCACTCTCACAAGAGCATTACCCTCAGGCCCATGAGCGACAGGCAGATCAGTCAGCACTTCGAGACCCTCGCGATTCACGCGGGGAACACCGCAGATCCCCTCACCGGCGCGGTCGTCCCGCCGATCTACCAGGTCTCGACCTACAAGCAGGACGGCGTCGGCGGGCTGCGCGGCGGCTACGAGTACAGCCGGAGCGCCAACCCCACCAGGACCGCCCTGGAAGAGAACCTCGCCGCCCTGGAGGGCGGTCGCCGCGGCCTCGCGTTCGCGTCAGGACTGGCGGCCGAGGACTGCCTGCTGCGCACGCTGCTCAGCCCCGGCGACCACGTCGTCATCCCGAACGACGCCTACGGCGGCACGTTCCGTCTCTTCTCCAAGGTCGTCTCGCGCTGGGGCGTGGAGTGGTCGGTCGCCGACACCAGCAACCCCGCCGCGGTGCGCGCCGCGCTCACCCCGAAGACCAAGGTCGTGTGGGTCGAGACCCCCTCGAACCCGCTCCTCGGCATCACCGACATCGCCGCCGTCGCCCAGGTCGCCCGTGACGCGGGCGCCAGGCTCGTCGTCGACAACACCTTCGCGACCCCCTACCTCCAGCAGCCGCTCGCCCTCGGCGCCGACGTCGTCGTGCACTCCCTGACCAAGTACATGGGTGGCCACTCGGACGTCGTCGGCGGCGCCCTGATCGTGAACGACCAGGCGCTGGGCGAGGAACTGGCGTTCCACCAGAACGCGATGGGCGCGGTTGCCGGGCCCTTCGACTCGTGGCTGGTGCTGCGCGGCACCAAGACGCTGTCCGTGCGCATGGACCGGCACTGCGAGAACGCCGCCAGGGTCGCCGAGATGCTCACCCGGCACGCGCGCGTGACGCGCGTGCTCTACCCGGGTCTGCCGGAGCACCCCGGTCACGAGATCGCCGCGAAGCAGATGAAGGCGTTCGGCGGCATGGTCTCCTTCCAGGTCGAGGGCGGCGAGGAGGCGGCCGTCGAGGTCTGCAACCGCGCCAAGGTGTTCACGCTCGGCGAGTCGCTGGGCGGCGTGGAGTCCCTGATCGAGCACCCCGGACGCATGACGCACGCGTCCGCGGCCGGGTCCGCCCTGGAGGTCCCCGCCGACCTCGTCCGCATCTCCGTGGGCATCGAGAACATCGACGACCTGCTGGAAGACCTCCAGCAGGCCCTGGCCTAGTCGGCCACCGGGCGGCGCCTTCGCCGCCCGGTCACCAGGTACCGAACGGTGGAGTCGTCGTCGACGGCGGCTCCACCCAGGGGCGCGCCGTCCACGCCCAGATCGTGAAGGCGAGGGCCGCGGCCAGCAGTGCCAGCCACAGCAGGCGGCGCGCCACCAGGCGGCGACGCAGCAGGCGACCGCCGCGCCGCAGCACCTCCGCCGTGAGGCCCGGCGGCACCTGCGGTGGAGTGCTCTCCAGCATCCGGCGCACGGCCGCCTCCCGCTCGAGCGGCTTCACCGGCCGCCTCCGTTCCCGTACGGCGTCGTACGCGTGCGGCTCGCCCGTCCGTCCCGCGCCCTCACGACGGCACCGTCTTTGCATTGGCGCCCGGCACCGCCGGTGCCGCCTTCCGCGGCGGATGCAGCAGCGTCGCGATCGCCCGCGCGCAGATGGTCCGTACCCGCTCGGTGGGCAGCCCCAGCAGCGCCGCCGCCTGCTCCTCGGCGACGCCCTCGTACAGCCGGAGGACCACGATCAGCCGCTCCTGGGGCGACAGGCGCGCGAGGACACTGCTCGCGTCCGGGCGATGCCGGCCGAGCACCCCGTAGCGGTGCCACACCCCGTGCGCGAAACGGGCGGCCAGATACTGGCGGGCACGGGCGTACGGGTCCTCGCCGCGCAGGCTGTCCCAGGACGCGTACGTGTGGGCGAGGGCCAGGGTCAGCAGACGTCGCGCGCGCGGGTTGTCGTCCGGGGCCTCCGCGGTGAGCAGGGTGGCGGCGTGCAGCAGCCGCCCGGCCGCGCCCGCGACGAACGCCTCGAACTCCCGGGCACGACGGGCGCCTTGGGACGCACGCCGTTCTCGCACTGCGCCTCCCGTCTGAGAGCGACCCCGGATCCGTACGACTCGGATGCGACGCGTACAGAACTCGTACGACTCATATGAGTCCGGCCGTGTCTCCCGGTCAAGAGTCCGGCCGCGTCCCGCGCGCGTGCGGCCCCCGGGCTCAGGTCGTCGGCTCGGACTCCGCCGCCGGGGCCCCCGGTGCGCCCTGCAAGGCGGACAGGGCGGCGTTGAACCGCGTGAGCAGCGTGCAGAACGCCGTACGCTCCTGCGGCGTCCACTCGCTCGTCAGTTCGCCCATGAGCTGCCGCCTGGACGAGCGCACCTCCTCCAGACGCGCCTGCCCGCGCGGGGAGAGCTGGAGCACCACCGCGCGCCCGTCCTCCGGGTGCGAGGTGCGCTTGACGAGACCGGTGTCGACCAGAGGCGCCACCTGCCGGGTGACCGTCGACGAGTCGATCCCCATGCTCGCGGCGAGCGCCTTGACGCCCATGGGACCTTCCTTGTCGAGGCGGTTGAGCAGCAGATACGCGGCACGGTCCATGGAGTTGCGCACCTGCCCCACCCCGCCGAGCCGGGTCTGTTCGGCGCGACGGGCGAACAGCGCGACCTCGTGCTGCAACAGGTCCAGGAGACCGGTGTCACCGGCGGTCGTCATGTCCATCGACGTATCAGGTGGTGTGGGCATGGCCGGAGGCTCACTTCATGCGTCGGGGGCTGGAATGGGGGACAGAGTACGCGCCCGGGGCGCGCGTCGTACCGGCCGTGCGCAAACCTGTGGCAGGCGCCTGGTCATACCCGGTGTGCGGCGGTACTAGCTGCGAAACTGGTGGTCATGAGCTACGGCACGGTGGGGCCCCTGGCAGCGGTGACCCTCGACGACGTCCGGGGTGCCCAGAAGATGCTGTCCGGCGTCGCGCGCGTCACGGCCATGGCGGGCAGCAGGCATCTGTCCCGGCTGGTCGGCGCGCCGGTGCACCTCAAGTGCGAGAACCTCCAGCGGACCGGTTCGTTCAAGCTGCGCGGCGCGTATGTGCGGATCGCGGGACTGCTGCCCGAGGAGCGCGCCGCGGGGGTCGTCACGGCCAGCGCGGGCAATCACGCGCAGGGCGTGGCCCTCGCGTCCTCGCTGCTCGGGGTGCACTCGACGGTCTTCATGCCGAAGGGCGCCCCGCTGCCCAAGATCAGCGCCACGCGTGAGTACGGCGCCGAGGTGCGGCTGTCCGGCCAGGTGGTGGACGAGACGCTGACCGCCGCGCAGGAGTACGCCGCCGAGACGGGGGCGGTGTTCATCCACCCGTTCGACCACCCGGACATCATCGCGGGCCAGGGCTCGGTCGGCCTGGAGATCCTGGAGCAGTGCCCCGAGGTGCGGACGATCGTCGTCGGCGTCGGTGGCGGCGGGCTGATCGCGGGTATCGCCACCGCGGTGAAGGCGGTGCGCCCCGACGTCCGGGTGGTCGGTGTGCAGGCCGAGGGCGCGGCCTCGTATCCGCCCTCGCTGGCGGCCGGGCATCCGGTGTCCGTCGATCATCCGGTGACGATGGCGGACGGGATCAGGGTGGGGCGGCCCGGCGAGGTGCCGTTCGCGATCGTCCGCGACCTGGTCGACGAGATCCGTACGGTCGCCGAGGACAACCTCTCCAGCGCGCTGCTGCTCTGCCTGGAACGCGCCAAACTGGTGGTCGAACCGGCGGGCGCGAGTTCCGTCGCGGCGCTGCTGCGCGAGCCGGACGCCTTCGAGGGCCCGGTGGTGGCGGTGCTGTCCGGTGGCAATGTGGACCCCGTGCTGCTCCAGCGTGTGCTGCGGCACGGCATGGCCGCCGCGGGCCGCTACCTGGCGGTCAGGCTGAGGCTCACCGACCGCCCCGGCGCCCTCGCGACACTGCTCGGGGCGTTGTCGGGGACCGACGCCAACGTCCTGGATGTGAGCCATGTGCGGACGGACCCGCGGCTGGGGCTCACGGAGGCGGAGGTCGAACTGCATCTGGAGACGAAGGGCCCGGAGCACTGCGCGGAGGTCGGCCGGGTGCTGCGGGACGCGGGCTACACGGTCATCGACTGAGGTCGAAGGGCTGTTCGTGGTCATCTGGAAAATCGCATGAGAGACGCGATACATCGCGTTATGGTGAGGTCTCGTCACGAAGAAGCGCCACACGAAGAAGTGTCCGAAGAAGCGCCACAAGAAGACCGCTCAGAAGACGTGCTCACAAGAGCCGCCTGCCCTGATCCCCAACGACGTGGAGAACGCATATGCCGGGCGCCATCTATGCCGAAGGCCTGGTGAAGCACTTCGGCGACGTGAAAGCTCTGGACGGCGTCGACCTCGATGTCCCGGAAGGCACCGTGCTGGGCCTCCTCGGGCCGAACGGCGCGGGCAAGACCACCACGGTCCGCTGTCTGACGACCCTGCTGCGCCCCGACCGCGGTACGGCGATCGTCGCGGGGATCGACGTCCTCAAGCACCCCGACGCGGTGCGCCGCTCGGTCGGCCTGTCCGGGCAGTTCGCGGCGGTCGACGAGTATCTGACCGGCCGCGAGAACCTCCAGATGGTGGGCCAGCTCTACCAGATGCGGGGCAAGGCGGCCAAGGCGCGTGCGGCCGAACTGCTGGAGCAGTTCCACCTCACGGACGCCGCCGACCGCCCCACCAAGACGTACTCCGGCGGTATGCGCCGTCGGCTCGACCTCGCGGCGGCTCTCGTGGTCCGGCCGCCCGTGATGTTCATGGACGAGCCCACGACGGGCCTCGACCCCCGCAACCGCCAGCAGTTGTGGGACGTCATCAAGCAGCTCGTCTCCAGCGGGACGACGCTCCTGCTGACCACCCAGTACCTCGAAGAGGCCGACCATCTGGCGCATGACATCTGCGTCGTCGACCACGGCCGGGTCATCGCCCGCGGCACCTCCGACCAGCTCAAGGCCCAGACGGGCGGGGAGCGGGTCGAGATCGTCGTGCGCGACCGCGCGCACATGGCGGCAGCCGCCGAGGTCCTGCGTGGCTTCGGCAAGGGCGACACCACGGTCGAGGAGCACACCCGCAAGCTCACCGTCCCCGTCACGGGCGGCGCCAAGCTCCTCGCCGAGGTCATCCGCGAGCTGGACTCCCGCGGCATCCAGATGGACGACGTCGGCCTGCGCCGCCCCACCCTGGACGACGTCTTCCTCTCCCTGACCGGCCATGTCGCCGAGGAGAACGCCGACGAGAGCGGCGAGGATCCGCAAGACCCGAAGTCCCATCGCAAGCACACGAAGGAGCCCGCGCAGTGAGTGCCGTCCACGACGCCGCGCCGGTCGCGGCCCGTACGAACCCCGTCAGTCAGCTCGTCCGTGACTCCTTGGTCATAGCCCACCGCAACCTGATCCGCATGGCCCGGATTCCCGAGATGCTCGTCTTCGGGTTGCTCCAGCCGATCATGTTCGTGGTGCTGTTCACCTATGTGTTCGGCGGCTCGGTCCAGGTCGGTGCTTCCACGTCCAAGGAGGCGTACCGCGAGTTCCTGATGGCGGGCATCTTCGCCCAGACCGTCACGTTCGCCACGGCGGGCGCGGGCGCGGGCATCGCCGACGACATGCACAAGGGCCTCATCGACCGCTTCCGCTCCCTGCCGATGGCACGCGGCGCGGTGCTCACCGGCCGCACCATCGCCGATCTCGTGCAGACGGCGCTCACCCTCGTCGTCCTGGCGGTCGTCGCCGTGATCGTCGGCTGGCGCACGCACGAGAACTTCGGCAAGGTGCTCGCCGGATTCGGCCTGCTCCTGCTCTTCGGGTACGCGTTCTCCTGGATCGGTGCGCTCATCGGCCTGTCCGTGCGTACCCCTGAGGCGGCGACCTCGGGCGGTCTGATCTGGCTGTTTCCGCTGACCTTCATCTCGAACGCGTTCGTCGACGCGAACAAGATGCCGACCTTCCTGCGGCACATCGCGGAGTGGAACCCGTTCAGTGCCACCGTGCAGGCGTGCCGCGAACTGTTCGGCAACCTCCCCCCGGGCTTCCGGACACCCGGCGCCTGGCCCATGCAGCACCCCGTGTGGGCCTCGCTGATCTGGTCGGCCGCGATCATCCTGCTCTTCCGCACGCTGGCGGTGCGCAAGTACCGCTCCGCGACGGCGTGAGCGACAGTCGATCCGGCTGATCCGGCTGATCCGGCTGATCCGGCTGATTCGGTTGATTCGGCTGAGCCGGACATGACGAAGCCCCCGGCGCCGCGAAGGCGTCGGGGGCTCGTCGAAGGCGTCGGGGCAGCTCAGCCCTGGTAGGGCTCGGCCTTCAGGATCCTCACCATGGCCTTCTTGCCGTTCGGCAGCTCGTACTCGGCGTCCTCGCCGACCTTCTTGCCGTTCACGCCGGTGCCCAGCGGGGACTGCGGCGAGTAGGTCTCGATGTCCGAGCTGGCGTACTCGCGCGAGGCGAGCAGGAAGGTCATGGTGTCGTCCTCGTCACCGTCGAAGGCGATGGTGACGACCATGCCGGGGGCCACCGCGCCATCGGCTGCCGGAGCCTCGCCCACCTTGGCGTTCTCCAGGAGCTGGGTGAGCTGGCGCACGCGGAGCTCCTGCTTGCCCTGCTCCTCCTTGGCCGCGTGGTACCCGCCGTTCTCACGCAGGTCGCCCTCCTCGCGCGCGGCCGCGATCTTGGCGGCGATCTCCGAGCGCGCAGGACCAGAAAGGTACTCCAGCTCGGCCTTGAGCTGGTTGTACGCCTCCTGGGTCAGCCAGGTGACGTTCTCGCTGGTCTGGGTCACAGGTGCTCCTCGTCGGTACTTGGAATACAAAGCATCGCCCTACCCAGAAGAATGTTCCTCCATGGGTGGGCGAAACCACGAGCCTAACAATTCAGCGGCGAAAGGGGGAGGACATAAGCCACGAGAATTACGTCAGCGCAGGTCAGTGGGGTACGTGAGAAGGATGACGTCAGTCGGCGTGGCAGCCGAGCAGCTCCGCGGTGCCGCCCGGGGACGTCGTGCGCAGGGTGACGGTCTTGTCGATGCGGGTGGCGTGCCCGTCGAACCGGAAGTCCGCGCGGCCCACCTCGGCGCCGTCCTTCGCCTGGGAGCGCAGCGTGCAGTAGCCGGAGGCGTCCGCGTCCTTGCGCACCTCCAGGTGCGCCTTGATCGCGTCGGGCGTGACCTCGAAGGAGATGACCTCGGCGCTGATCTTGTTCTGCACGACGTAGTGGTAGGCGAACCAGCCGAGGACGAGGAGCATGACCGCCGCCAGCGCAGAGCCGACGATCTTGAGAGTGCGGTCGGTGCGCGCGTCCGCGGAGCGCCCGTAGCGGCCCTCTGGCAGCCGCGTGCTCGCCGTCGTCATGATCGTCCTCTCGGCAGGGGCGGTACGGAAGTCCCGAAGGGATCTCCACCGACCGCGCCCGGAATTTTTCGCCCCCCGATTCGGTCACTATAGAAGCCGCCCGACGCACCGCTTCACACCGGGCGCCGACCTGCCGACTTACTGAGGATCGAGTCTTGACTGACCAACTGCGACTGATGGCCGTGCACGCTCACCCCGACGACGAGTCGAGCAAGGGCGCGGCCACCATGGCGAAGTACGTGTCCGAGGGGGTGGACGTGCTGGTGGTGACCTGCACGGGCGGAGAACGAGGCTCCATCCTCAATCCGAAGCTCCAGGGTGACAAGTACGTCGAGGAACACATCCACGAGGTGCGCAAGAAGGAGATGGACGAGGCCCGGGAGATCCTCGGTGTCGAGCAGGAGTGGCTCGGCTTCGTCGACTCCGGGCTGCCGGAGGGCGACCCGCTGCCCCCGCTCCCCGAGGGCTGCTTCGCCCTGGAGGACGTCGACAAGGCGGCCGGTGAGCTGGTCCGCAGCATTCGCGCGTTCCGTCCGCAGGTGATCACCACCTATGACGAGAACGGCGGCTATCCGCACCCCGACCACATCATGACCCACAAGATCTCGATGGTGGCGTTCGAAGGTGCGGCGGACACCGAGAAGTACCCCGAGGCGGAGTTCGGCCCGGCGTGGCAGCCGCAGAAGCTCTACTACAACCAGGGCTTCAACCGTCCGCGCACCGAGGCGCTGCACCACGCGATGCTCGAGCGCGGCCTGGAGTCGCCCTACGGGGACTGGCTGAAGCGGTGGGACGAGATCCAGCGCGCCGACCGCACGCTGACCACCCACATCCCGTGCGCGGACTTCTTCGAGGTCCGCGACAAGGCGCTGATCGCGCACGCCACGCAGATCGACCCCGACGGCGGCTGGTTCCGCGTCCCGATGGACCTGCAGAAGGAGGTCTGGCCGACCGAGGAGTACGAGCTGGCGAAGTCGCTCGTGGCCACGTCGCTGCCGGAGGACGACCTCTTTGCAGGCATCCGCTGATGCTGAGGGAGAATGCCTGACATGAGCGCAAGCGTGAGCCTGGCCGTGACCCACCTCATCCCCCTCGCCGAGTTCGACGAGAACAAGGTCACCCCCGGTGTCCTCGGCTTCATCGTCTTCGCGGTGATGGGCCTGGCGGTGTGGGGCCTGATGAAGTCCATGAACAAGCACATGAGCAAGGTCGACTTCCACCAGGACGCCGCCTCCGGCTCCGGTGGGGAGGCCGGGACGAAGGGTGCGCCCGCGAGCGCGCCCAAGCCCCAGCGCGGCTGAGGACTGCCCCGACGGGGCTGCGCCCGTGAGAGGCGCGGCCCCGCTCTGTGGTGTGCCGCGAGCCGGGGCGCGCGATCCGGGGCCGCGCATGCGTCAGCTCCGGGCGGTCACCACCCCCATCACCTCCCGGGCGTGCCGTCCCGGCACCAGTCCGAGCTGCCAGGCCTGCCAGCCGCTCTCCAGGCTCACGCCCCGCTCCAGCAGCAGCCGGTAGGCCGCCAGGCAGCCGTCCAGCTTCGCGTCCCGCGTGGGCCCGCTCGTACGGGACAACTGGGCCAGCTCCTCCTGGGCCACGGCCGTGCCCACCTCCGCGCCGCCGGGGGAGGCGTAGGGCAGGAGGGTGCAGCGCAGGAAGCGGGCCCACTCCTCGCCCCGCAGATCGCCGTACGAGGCGAACAGGTCCACCGCCTCGTCGCACAGGGCCAGGGCCTGCGGGGTGCGCGCGTTGCCCGCGTCCACCACGGCCAGCTCCAGGCAGGTCCAGGCCTCGCCGTGCGCCACACCGATGCGCCGGAAGTCCGTCTTCGCGTCCGCCAGGAGCTGGCGGGCATAGCCGGAGTTGCGCAACGAGCCTGTCCGCGCCGCCTGTTGGTCCCGCGTCGCGCGTCCGGAGTGATGGCGGGCGCACGCCAGGCCGTATCCGTCCCGCATCCGGGAGAACATCGTCCGGGAGCGCTCCAGCTCGCGCACCGCCCGGTCCAGGTCGCCGGTGTCCTCCAGGGCCTGGCCAAGGTAGTAGATCGTCCAGGCCTCGCCTCGCGCGTCCTCGTTGTCCCGGTGGCGCCCGAGCGCCTGGCGCAGGGCCTCGGCCGCCGTGGACGCGTCGCCGGAGATCAGGCGGGCGCGGGCCAGTTGGGTCAGCGCCCAGGCCTCGCCTCGGGCGTCGTGAGTGCTGGTGTACAGGTCCAGCGCGGTGCGCAGTTCGCTCTCCGCGCGGGGGACGTCGCCCATGCGCAGGGCGAGCTGGCCCAACTGGAAGTGGGCCCAGGCCTCGCCGTGCACCGACGCGTTCTCCCGATGCAGGTCCAGGGCGCGAGTGAGCAGGCCGAGGGCCTCGGCCGGGCGGGCGCGGTCGCGCTCCACCGCGGCCAGCGCGTGCATGGTCCAGGCGCGGTCCGCCGCCAGCGCGGGGGACGCCTGGAGATCCATGGCCTCCTGGAGCTTGGCCGCCGCCTCGGAGAGCTGGCCCTGATGGTGCAGGGTGATGCCGAGGGAGCACAGCGCCCTGGCCGCTCCCGCGTCCTGATGCGCTTCGCGGTAGAGGTCCACCACGGAGGCCAGGGTGGTACGGGCCCTGTCCAGCTCACCGAGCTGACGGGCCGCGATGCCCGTACGCCACTGCACCGACCGCGTCAGCAGGCCCTGGTCGACGGCCTGGGTCAGCTCGCTGATCTCGCCCAGCCGGTAGAGGTCGCCGCGCAGCAGGCAGTAGTCGCACAGCGCGCCCAGGAGATGCAGCACCGCCGACTGGTCGACGCCCTCCGTGTGCCGCAGCGCGGCGGTGATGAAGCTGGACTCGTCGTCCAGCCAGCGCAGCGCCGCGTCCAGCGACGTGAAGCCGTGCGGGCCGAAGCGGTCCGAGCGGGTCGACATGTTGCCGTCCACCAGGCGCAGCACCGAGTCGGCCAGTTCCGCGTAGTTGACGATCAGGCGTTCGTGCGCCGCCGTCCGCGCGGCCGGTTCCTCCTCGTCCGCGAGCCGGGCCTGGGCGAAGGCGCGCACGACGTCGTGCAGCCGGTAGCGGCTGCCGCGGACATGGTCGATCAGGCCCGCTTCGGCCAGGGTGCGCAACTGCCGCGTCGCCTCCTGCTCGTCCGTGGCGAGCAGGGCGGCTGCCGCGGCTGCCCCGAGCGAGGCACGCCCCGCCAGCGCGAGCCGGCGCAGCAGGCAGCGGGCCGCTTCGGGCAGGTCCGTGTAGCGCAGCCACAGGGCGCGCTCCACCGGTTCCACCGGGCCGTAGGCGCCGAGGTCGGTGGCGAGCCGGAGCGGGGTGCGCGGGCCGAGGGAGGAGCCCGCCACGCGCAGGGCCAGGGGCAGGCCGCCGCACAGGTGGCGGACGCGGTCGGCGGACTGCGCGTCGTACGGCCCCGAGTCGTCCTGGGCCGCCGCGCCGAGCAGTTCCTCCGCGCCCGCCGCGTCCAGCGCCTCGACCGGGAGCCGGTGCACCCGCGCGGGGAGATCGCCGGGCAGGTCGAGGGGCTCCCGGGTGGTGACGAGGACGAGGCTCTCGGAGTGCTCGGGGACGAGGGCGCGCACCTGCTCGGGGTCGGAGGCGTCGTCGAGCACGATCGTGACCGGCAGGCCCGTCAGGTACTGGTGGTACAGCTCGCTCAGCCGCTCCACCTGCTGGTCCGGTGCCGAGCGCTCGCGGAACAGAAGCTGTTCGCGGGGCGCGCCGAGCCGGTTGAGCAGATGCAGCAGGGCGTCCCGCGTGGACAGTGGGGGCTCCCCGGCGCTGTCGCCGCGCAGATCGACGACGCACGCCCCGCGGAAGTGGTCCTTCAGATCGTGCGCGGCGCGGATCGCGAGCGTCGTGCGCCCCGAGCCGGGTACGCCGTGCAGGATCACCACGGTCGGCTCGGTCTCCGCGCTCGCGCGGGCCGCTCGCACCCACTGCCGGATCCGCCCCAGCTCCTGTCGTCTGCCCGCGAACGGGCCGTGGGGTTCGGGGAGATGGGCGAAGGACTGCTCCAGGACGGTGCGCCTGCGGGCCGCCGCGCTCTTGTCGCCCCGGCGCAGCCGCGGCGGTGTCTGCTTCTGGGCCGTGGAGGAGGCGATCACGCGCTGCTGGTCGAGGAAGGGGCGGATGCCGCGTACTTCCAGGGCGGTCAGCCACTGGAGGCGCAGTTGCTCGGGTCCGCCGGGCTGGCCGAGCGCTCCGGCCCGGCGGTGGGCCGCGGGCAGATGGGAGGCGGTCACCTTCGCCACGGTGGTGGCGGCGCCCACGACACCGACCGCGGCGCCCGCGCCGAGCGCCGTCCCCGTGCCCGTACCGAGCGCGAGGTCCGCCACACAGGCGGCCAGCGCGGCAACGCCCGCTGTCAGCAGGGGAGTTCCGGCCCCCTCGCGCGCATAGCGCTGCCCGAACGTCAGCCGGCCGGCTTCTGTCTTGTCGAGGGCCTGGGTGTAGGCCTCGTACTCCTCGGTGGCTGTCTGTGTGATGGCGTCGAGCGCGCCGCGCGCCCGCGACAGGAGCACGGCCCCGTCGGTGCGACCGCCCGAGCGGCGTACCTCCTCCTCCACGGCCCGTGCCAGCAGCTTCTCGGCCTCCACCCGATGGCCGTCCCGCATGTCACGTCCCCCTCCCGCGTCAACTCCGTTGTCTTTCGGTGTCGTTCGAGGGGGAGAGCGCGCGAGGCGGCCGACCGTCATGGCATCGGTGATGTCACCCGCATCGCATGCCCCCTGTCCTCTTCGACACCGCCAGGAACACACATGCCCCCGCCAGGGCCACTTCAGCCGCCGCGCACGCGAAGGCCTGGAGGAGATCCGCGCCCGGCAGGGAGGTGGTTATGTCGAACCAGGCGTCCAGGACCGCGATCGCGGCCGTCGCCGAGGCGGTCAGTCGCGCATGCCCGTCACGGCGGAATCCCAGCGCCGCCGTGGCCGCGCAGCCCGCCGCCAGCAGGACGTCCAGTCCCACCCACGCCACCTGCCAGTGCCGCACCTCCTGGCTGGCCGGGAGCGTGTGGGCCAAAAGAATCATCCAGGGCACGAGGCCCACGGCCGCCGCGCCCAGCGCCACCAGGGTCCAGCGGCGCACGGCGGCGGCGCCCGACCGCTCATGAGTCTCGATCGCTCGCATGGCACCAGACTAGACCGCAGAACTCTCTCTGCAAAGAGAATTCTGCAGAAATCTCTCTGGGGATCTGGTGGGTGGCGAGTACCGTGGTGGCCATGCCGGAGCAAGAACTGACCAGCGTGGAGCGCACGGCGCTCTACAAGTCCCTCGGAAATCCGCTGCGCCGCCGGATCCTCGAGTACGTGGGCCGGCACGGCGAGGCGAACTCGACGGTCCTCGCCAAGGAACTCGGCGAGAGCTCCGGCACGACCAGCTACCACCTGCGCAAGCTGGCCGAGCAGCGCCTGATCGAAGAGATCCCCGAGAAGTCGGGCGGCCGGGAGCGCTGGTGGCGGGCGCTGCCCTTCCAGCACACCACGCCCGACCCGGCGACGATGACCCCCGCGGAGTACGCCGCCGCCGAGCAGTTGGCGATCCTCAAGATCGACGTGGACACCGCGCTCTTCCGCCGCGCCCATGAGGAGTACCGAGGCCCGGAGGGCTGGGCCCAGGTCATGCGCGCCGGAACCTGGATGACCAAGGAGGAACTGCTGGACTTCGTACGCGACTACCACGCGCTCCTCGAACGCTACGGCCATCCGCGCGAGGAGGCCCCCGACGAGGCGCGCCCGGTCAGTCTGCGGTTCTACGCGGTCCCCGACCTCGTGACAGAGTGGAACGGTGAACCGACTGGCCCATGAGACGTCCCCGTATCTGCTCCAGCACGCCGACAACCCCGTCGACTGGTGGCCCTGGTCGGCCGAGGCCTTCGCCGAGGCCCGCAGCCGGAACGTGCCCGTACTGCTGAGCGTCGGATACAGCAGTTGCCACTGGTGCCATGTCATGGCGCACGAATCCTTCGAGGACGCGGGGATCGCCGCGTATCTCAACGAGCACTTCGTCAGCGTGAAGGTGGACCGCGAGGAGCGTCCCGACGTCGACGCCGTCTACATGGAGGCCGTCCAGGCGGCCACCGGACAGGGCGGTTGGCCCATGACCGTCTTCCTCACCCCGGACGCCGAGCCGTTCTACTTCGGTACGTACTTCCCGCCCGCGCCGCATCGGGGCATGCCGTCCTTCCCACAGGTCCTCGAAGGGGTGCGGCGGGCCTGGGCCGAGCGCCGGGACGAGGTGACGGAGGTCGCCGGAAAGATCGTCCGTGATCTCGCGGGCCGCGAACTCGCGGACAGCGGCACCCGGCCGCCCGGCGAGGAGGAGCTGGCCCAGGCCCTTCTCGGCCTCACGCGCGAGTACGACGCGCAGCGCGGCGGCTTCGGCGGCGCGCCCAAGTTCCCGCCGTCCATGGTGTTGGAGTTCCTGCTGCGCCATCATGCCCGCACCGGCTCCGAGGGCGCCCTGCAGATGGCGCAGGACACCTGCGAGCGCATGGCGCGCGGCGGTATCTACGACCAGCTCGGTGGCGGGTTCGCCCGCTACTCGGTCGACCGTGACTGGGTCGTGCCGCACTTCGAGAAGATGCTCTACGACAACGCGCTGCTGTGTCGCGTGTACGCGCATCTGTGGCGGGCCACCGGCTCCGATCTCGCGCGCCGGGTGGCGCTGGAGACGGCCGACTTCATGGTGCGCGAACTGCGCACGAACGAAGGCGGGTTCGCCTCCGCGCTCGACGCCGACAGCGAAGAGGAGGCGCCTCGCGAAGGGGCGTCACGTGAAGGGGTGCCTTGTGAAGGGGTGTCACGCGAAGAAGCGCCCGGCGGGCAGCAGGGCATCGCGGGTCACCCCGTCGAGGGCGCGTACTACGTGTGGACGCCGCGCCGTCTGGTGGAGGTCCTCGGGGAGCAGGACGCCGAACTCGCCGCGCAGTACTACGGCGTGACCGAGGAAGGGACCTTCGAGCACGGCAGCTCGGTCCTCCAACTCCCGCAGCACGAGCGCGTGTTCGACGCGGAGAAGGTCGAGTCGATCAGGCACCGCCTCTTCGAGGCACGCGCCCTGCGCCCCGCCCCCGGCCGTGACGACAAGGTGGTCGCGGCCTGGAACGGCCTCGCGATCGCCGCCCTCGCCGAGACCGGCGCCTACTTCGACCGCCCCGATCTCGTGGACGCCGCGATCGCCGCCGCCGACCTCCTCGTACGCGTGCATCTGGACGAACACGCGCGTCTCGCCCGTACGTCCAAGGACGGCCGTGTCGGCGCGAACGCGGGCGTGCTGGAGGACTACGCCGATGTGGCCGAGGGCTTCCTCGCACTCGCCTCGGTGACCGGGGAGGGCGTCTGGCTGGAGTTCGCCGGACTGCTGCTCGACCATGTGCTGGCGCAGTTCACCGACGACAGCGGGGGTCTGTACGACACCGCCGCCGACGCGGAGCAGCTCATCCGCCGCCCCCAGGACCCCACCGACAACGCCACCCCGTCCGGCTGGAGCGCCGCCGCCGGAGCCCTTCTGTCGTACGCCGCCCAGACCGGCTCCGCAGCTCATCGCACCGCCGCGGAGCGGGCGTTGGGCGTCGTCGGGACGGTCGGGCCGCGTGTGCCCCGCTTCATCGGCTGGGGTCTCGCCGTCGCCGAGGCGCTGCTCGACGGGCCGCGCGAGGTCGCGATCGTCGGCCCCGCCCTGGACGATCCCGCCACCAAGGCCCTGCACCGCACGGCCCTTCTGGGCACCGCGCCGGGCGCGGTCGTGGCCGTCGGCACGGGGGAGGACGGCGAACTCCCGCTCCTCGCCGACCGGCCGCTGGTCGACGGCCGACCGACTGCCTACGTCTGCCGTCACTTCACCTGCGACGCCCCGACCACGGATCCGGAACAGCTCCGCAGGGTGCTGAGCGGATGAATCCCCGGGCCGCGGAGGGGGTTCAGCTCGTGCCCGACCCGCGCGCGAGGGCGCGTTCCACGATCGCCTCCAACTCCTGGTGGTGCGCGCCCTTCCAGTACGCGCGACCGCAGTCACGGCACTGCGCGAAGACGTCGTAGGTGCGGCGCGTGCCGTGTTCGAGCTGGTCGGCGACCTCGTCCTTGGTCGCGTCGCGCAGCAGCCCGTTGCACGCGGTGCACCGGGTCCACGGCTTCAGCTCGGGCGCGAACCGGTCGAGTATGTCCGTCAGTTGCTCCTCCGGCCGGGTGCTGTACACGAACGCGCCCGCCCACAGCTCCCGGCGGCGCAGCAGTCCGCGGTCGCGGCTGAGCATCACACGCTGCTCGGCGGCCGAGCGGGTGGCGAGCGCCGCGTCACCGATGTCCGTGGACTCGTACGCCGTGTCCACACCGAGCAGCCGCAGCCGCCGGGCCAGGGTGCCGAGGTGGACGTCCAGCAGGAAGCGGAGCGGGGCGCCGGGCACCCGCTGGGGGCGTTCGACGGGGCGTACCTCGACGGACTCGCCGTCGGCCGGTACATGGGAGACAGCCGTGGCGCGACCGTCCACGAGGAGCGCGCCCACCTCGGTCAGCGGCACGCCCAGCGACTCGACGACATGGCCGAGCGTGGAGGCGCCGTCGGTGACGACCTTCGTGGCATGCCCGCGCCGTCCGTGCGGGATGAAGAGCCCCAGCTCGGGGGCGAACTCGACGTGGATCTCAGGTGCGTTCACGGGGTCAGGATGGCATGGGGGCGGCTCAGGGGGACTTGGAATTCCGTGGCTCGAGACCGTGCTCCAGAACGTCCAGCGCGCGCTGGACGTAGTCGCCCATGTGCCCTCGCTGTCCGTGTTCGGTCCAGTACCGGGAGGCTTCCGTGAGGGCGGCGACGACGCTCATGCAGTACACGCGCACTTCCAGGTCGCTGGGGTCGCGCCCGGTGCGGTCGGCCACCACTTGGCACAGCGTCAGGCCGGTCGAGGCCATGCTCTCGATCGTCCGGGCGCGGACCGCGGGCACCTCCACCATCAGACGGCTGCGCAGCCGCATCTCCGCGGGCGTCCCGTACTCGCCCGACGCGCTCCGCTCGACGGCGCGGTGCACCACATGGCGCAGGGACTCCACCAGGGGCTCGCCCTCGGGGCGCGCACGCAGCTCCTCCTCCAGGAGGGGGTCGTACTCGTCGGTGACGACGATGTCCTCCTTGGTGGGGAAGTACCGGAACACCGTGGAGGGGGAGACCTCGGCCGCGTCCGCGATCTGCTCGATGGTGGTGGCGTCGTACCCCTGCTCCTCGACCAGCCGGTACGTCGCCGTGCGGATCGCCATACGAGTCTTGATCTTCTTCCGCTCGCGCAGCCCCAGCCGGGGTTCGGCAGCGGGGTTCGAGCGGTGTGCGGTGGCGGCCATGGTCATCATTGTCGGACATCTTCGGGGGCCCTGGCCATGGCGGGGTTCTTCTCGGCACGGGTCCGCGCGGATTCCCGGCGCGGCAGGAGCGCGGCTGCCAGCAGCGCGGAGACCAGTGCCGCTATGCCGCTGACCAGCAGGACCAGGTTCATTCCGTGGAGGAACGCCGTGTTCGCGGACGCGGCCAGTGCCCGGTCGCCGAGGCGGTCGGCGACGACATGGGCGCCGACCACGGAGTCGGAGGCGGCCCGCGCCGCCCCGTGCGGGAGAGCGGAGGTGTCGAGACGGTCGGTGTACGCGCCTGCCAGCAGTGAGCCGAACACGGCTATGCCGATGGCGCTGCCCACCTGGCGGACGGTGCTCACCAGCCCGGTCCCGCTGCCCGCCCGGTCGGTGGGCAGCGCGCCCAGCGCGGCGTCCATCGCCGGGACCACCACGAAGCCGAAGCCGAGGCCCACGAGCGACAGCCACAGCGCCGTGAAGCCGTATCCGTCGTGGACGCTCGTACGACTGCCGAGGAACGCGCCGAAGGCGAGCACGGTCAGCCCGGCGCTGATCACCGGGCGCGGTCCGAACCTGGCGACGACCGGTGCCGTACCCCGCGCGGCGATCAGCAGTCCGCCCATCATCGGCAGCATCCGCACCCCGGTCGCGAACGCGTCGTGTCCGCGGACCGCCTGGAGATACTGCGGCAGCACGAACATCAGCCCGGACAGCACGAACATCACCAGGGTCGCGGCCAGCGTGTTGAGTAGCAGGTCGCGCCGGGCGAGCAGGGCTAGGTCCAGCATCGGGCGGACGCTGCGCCGTTCACGCAGGACGAGCAGGGTGAGCAGAATCCCGGAGGCGGCGAGCAGGCCCAGGATCAGCGGGTCGCCCCAGCCGCGGCTCGGGGCCTCGATGATCGCGTAGATCAGGCTGCCCAGCCCGGCGGCGGTGAGCGCTGTCGAGACGGCGTCGACCTTGGGCGAGGAGGGGTCGCAGGTCTCAGGGAGCAGGAAGACACCGGCGGTGACGCCGATCGCGACCATCGGCAGGTTGATCAGGAACACCGAGCCCCACCAGAAGTGGTCGAGCAGCCAGCCGCCGACGATCGGTCCGAGCGGCATGCCCAGCGCGGACGCGGCCGAGACGGCGCCGACCGCCTTGGTGCGCTCGTCGGGTGCGAACAGCGAGGGCAGGACGGCCAGGGCGAGCGGCATCACCAGCGCCGCGCCGACGCCCATGACCGCGCGGGCGGCGATCACCGAGGTCGCGTCGCCGGCCAAGGAGCCCGCCAGGGAACCGGCGAAGAACACCGCGAGCCCCGCGATCAGCATCCGGCGCCGCCCGAACCGGTCGCCGAGCAGGCCCGCCGGGAGCATCAGCGAGGCGAACACGACGACGTACGCGTCGGCCATCCACTGCTGCTGCCCT
Organism: Streptomyces macrolidinus; assembly: GCF_023887685.1. Lineage (GTDB taxonomy): Bacteria > Actinomycetota > Actinomycetes > Streptomycetales > Streptomycetaceae > Streptomyces > Streptomyces macrolidinus. The sequence continues at coordinate 88,433 of NZ_JAMWMR010000026.1, forward strand.
GTGGACGCGCCCAGTTCACGGGCCATCGTCGGCAGCGCCACATTGAGGATCGTCGAGTCGAAGCCGAGCACGAGCATGCTCGCGATCAGGGCACCTAAGGCCCACCAGCGGCGCGGGTCACGCCGCTCCTCGTTGTCGTGAGTGACAGTAGCCATGAAATGAGAGTAACTCTCAAAAGATTGGGAATGTCAATGACTAGTGACCTTCAGGAGTGAGAGGGTGGCAGGGAGTTGAGGACCGCATGAGAAATGGCCACGGCTCGAGCAGCCGTGGCCATGGGAGGAAGGGGAGAGGGAGAGCTATGCGTGCTGGTACGCCACCAGGAAGATCCCCACGTAGTGCACGACGAACGCCGCGAGCGTGAAGGAGTGGAAGACCTCGTGGAAGCCGAACCAGCGTGGCGACGGGTTCGGGCGCTTGATCCCGTAGATGACGCCGCCCACGCTGTAGAGCAGTCCGCCGACGATGACGAGGACGAGGACGGCGATCCCACCCGCGCGCATGAAGTCGGGGAGGAAGAAGACGGCCGCCCAGCCCATCGCGATGTAGCAGGGGGTGTAGAGCCAGCGCGGGGCGCCGACCCAGAAGACCCGGAAGACGATCCCGGCCGCCGCCGCGCCCCATATGCCCCACAGCAGCCACTGCCCCTTCGCGCTCGGCAGGAGCAGGAGGGTCAGCGGCGTGTAGGTGCCCGCGATGATCAGGAAGATGTTGGCGTGGTCGAGCCGGCGCAGCACCCCGCTCATGCGCGGGCCCCAGTCGCCGCGGTGGTAGAGCGCGCTGACGCCGAAGAGCAGACAGGCCGTCAGGACGTAGATACCGCAAGCGATGCGCCCGCGGGTGGAGTTGGCGAGGGCGGTGAGGGTCAGGCCCGCGACGAGGACGGCGGGGAACATGCCCAGATGCAGCCAGCCGCGGAGCTTCGGCTTGGCCGGATGGGGCAGCGAGGGCGCGACGGGACCGCGGCCGACTGCCGGCGAGTCCGTGGGCGCGTCGGGGACGGACGCAGTCATGCGGGGCATGGTACCTACGGGGTCGTAAGTTGCGAATCAGGGGGGCGGTTGATATTGGCCGACTCGTCCCCTGTATGCCTGGGGTCCGCGAGGGGCGTGGAACGCAAAGACTCCCTCAAGCCGGGTGTGGTCCGGGTAAGGGGAAACGGCTGGTGGCGTGGCGATTCTCACGTTGCTCAGGTGTGCGCTCCCCTGGACAGATGGGCGTTTTCGGCGGATGATCAAATGAGTGCAGTCGGCACCGGATGAGCGGCTACGAAGCATCCGGGTCGAGGCCCCCACGGGGCAATCAATAAAAAACCCCTCTTCTAGGAGCAATCGTGGCGCGCGACATCGCGGCTCCCTCGACCGTCCTCACCCAGCACAAGGAACTGATCTCGTGGGTCAACGAGATCGCCGAACTGACCCAGCCGGACAGCGTGGTCTGGTGTGACGGATCCGAGGCCGAATACGAGCGTCTCTGCGAGGAGCTCGTCCGCAAGGGCACCTTCAAGAAGCTCGACCCGGTCAAGCGCCCCAACTCCTACTACGCGGCCTCCGACCCGTCCGACGTCGCCCGCGTCGAGGACCGGACGTTCATCTGCTCCGAGAAGGAAGAGGACGCGGGCCCGACCAACCACTGGAAGGCCCCCGCCGAGATGCGGGAGATCTTCCAGGGCAAGGACGGCAAGGGCGGCATCTTCCGCGGCTCCATGAAGGGCCGCACGATGTACGTCGTCCCCTTCTGCATGGGCCCGCTGGGCTCGCCGCTGTCCGCGATCGGCGTCGAGATCACCGACTCCGCCTACGTCGCGGTGTCCATGCGCACGATGACGCGCATGGGCCAGGCCGTCCTGGACGAGCTGGGCGAGGACGGCTTCTTCGTGAAGGCCGTCCACACCGTGGGCGCCCCGCTGGCGGAAGGCCAGGAGGACGTCCCCTGGCCCTGCAACCAGACCAAGTACATCTCGCACTTCCCCGAGGACCGCGAGATCTGGTCGTACGGCTCCGGCTACGGCGGCAACGCCCTGCTCGGCAAGAAGTGCTACGCCCTGCGCATCGCCTCCGTCATGGCGCGCGACGAGGGCTGGCTCGCCGAGCACATGCTGATCCTCAAGCTCACGCCCCCGCAGGGCGAGGCGAAGTACGTCGCCGCCGCCTTCCCGAGCGCCTGTGGCAAGACCAACCTCGCCATGCTCGAGCCGACGATCTCCGGCTGGACGGTCGAGACGATCGGTGACGACATCGCCTGGATGCGGTTCGGCGAGGACGGCCGGCTGTACGCGATCAACCCCGAGGCCGGCTTCTTCGGGGTCGCGCCCGGCACCGGCGAGCACACCAACGCCAACGCCATGAAGACGATGTGGGGCAACTCCGTCTTCACCAACGTCGCGCTCACCGACGACGGCGACGTCTGGTGGGAGGGCATGACCAAGGAGGCCCCGGCCCACCTCACGGACTGGAAGGGCAACGACTGGACGCCCGCGTCCGAGACCCCGGCCGCCCACCCGAACGCCCGCTTCACCGTCCCGGCCTCGCAGTGCCCGATCATCGCCCCCGAGTGGGAGGACCCGAAGGGTGTGCCGATCTCGGCGATCCTCTTCGGTGGCCGCCGCGCCAGCGCGGTCCCGCTGGTGACCGAGTCCTTCGACTGGAACCACGGTGTCTACCTCGGCGCCAACGTGGCGAGCGAGAAGACCGCCGCGGCCGAGGGCAAGGTCGGCGAGCTGCGCCGCGACCCGTTCGCCATGCTGCCCTTCTGCGGTTACAACATGGGCGACTACATGGCCCACTGGATCGACGTGGCCAAGGACAAGGACCAGTCCAAGCTGCCGAAGATCTACTACGTCAACTGGTTCCGCAAGAACGACGAGGGCAAGTTCGTCTGGCCCGGATTCGGCGAGAACAGCCGCGTGCTGAAGTGGATCGTCGAGCGCCTGGACGGCAAGGCCGAGGGTGTCGAGTCCCCGATCGGCATCCTGCCGACCAAGCAGGCTCTGGACACCGACGGTCTTGACCTGTCCGACTCCGACCTGGACTTCCTGCTCACCGTCGACAAGGACGTGTGGCGCGAGGAGGCCGCGCTGGTCCCCGAGCACCTCAACACCTTCGGTGACCACACGCCGAAGGAGCTGTGGGACCAGTACCGCGCGCTGGTGCAGCGCCTGGGCTGACGCCCACCGCACGCTCCGCGGCCGGTCGGACTTGCCCTGACCTGCGACGTCGCCAGTACCGGCCGCGGTGACGACAAGACGACAGGGGCGGGGTTCCGTACGAACGAGTACGGGACCCCGCCCCTGTCGCGTTTCCTTCGCGTGACCCGTACAGGCCGCATTCAGTAGCATTCGCCAGCATTCAAGGGCAATTCGCCTATCGTGACGGCATGCGCGGAATTCTGTTGGCCGGCGGCACCGGCTCGCGGCTATGGCCGCTGACCCGCTCGGTGTCGAAGCAACTCCTGCCGGTCTTCGACAAGCCCCTGGTCTATTACCCGCTTTCCACACTCGTGATGGCCGGAATCCAGGAGATCCTGATCATCACGACCCCCGAAGACCAGTACCAGTTCCGCCGGTTGCTCGGCGACGGCGGTCAACTGGGCCTGCGTCTCTCCTATCTGGCACAGGAGCGACCGGAGGGCATCGCCCACGCGTTCGTCCTGGGAGCGGACTTCATCGGCGACGCGTCCGTGGCGCTGATCCTGGGCGACAACATCTTCCACGGAAGCGGCCTCGGCACACGGCTGGCCCGCCATCGCGACGTGAAGGGCGCAAGGATCTTCGCCTACCAGGTCGCCGACCCCTCGGCCTACGGCGTGGTGGAGTTCGACGCGCAGGGCCGGGCGCTCTCCGTCGAGGAGAAGCCGGACCGCCCGAGGTCCCGGTACGCCGTGCCCGGACTGTACTTCTACGACCGCCACGTCGTGGAGATCGCCCGCGGCCTGGTGCCCAGCGCCCGGGGCGAGTTGGAGATCACCGACCTCAACCGCGCCTGTCTGGAGGCCGGGACGCTCCAGGTCACCCGACTCGACCGGGGCACCGCGTGGTTGGACACCGGGACCTTCGACTCCATGGTCCGCGCCGCGGAGTTCGTCCGCGTGGTCGAGGAACGCCAGGGGTTCAAGATCGGCTGCGTCGAGGAGGCAGTTTGGCGGGCGGGCCTGATCGACGACGAGCAACTCCGCGCGCTGGCCCAGCCGTTGCTCAAGAGCGGATACGGCCACTACCTGCTGCGGCTGCTGGAGGACTCCCGAGCTGCCATGCGACTGCCGGCTCCGGCTCCGTCCTCTTCCCCTGCCCCTTCTCCTCCCGTACGGAAGGAATCAGTCACGTGAAACCGCTGGGCATCGAAGGGGCCTGGGTGGACACACCCACCGTGTTCGCGGACGACCGGGGCAGATTTCACGAGTGGTTCAAGGGCGACAGGTTCCGCGATTCCGTCGGTCAGGGGCTCGACCTCCAGCAGGCCAATTGCTCCCGCTCCGCGCGCGGAACGCTCCGGGGCATCCATTTCGCCTCGGTCCCGCCGGGTCAGGCCAAATACGTCACATGCGTCGGTGGCGCGGTTCTCGATGTGGTGGTCGACATCCGTACCGGCTCTCCGACGTACGGCACCTGGGAGGCGGTGCGGCTCGACGACATCACGCATCGCTGTGTCTATCTCTCGGAAGGGCTCGGCCACGCCTTCATGGCGCTGGAGGACAACTCCACGGTGGTCTACCTGTGTTCACAGGGGTACGCGCCACAACGCGAGTACGGCATCGACCCGTTGGACCCGGCCCTGGGGATCGCCTGGCCCGAGGGCATCGCGCCGCGCCTGTCCGACAAGGACGCGGCGGCGCCCACGCTGGCGGAAGTCGAACGCAAGGGCCTGCTCCCCTCCTTCGAGAGCTGCGGTGCGTATCGCAGAAGCCTGGTGACCGGCGGCTGAGGCGGGGTGGGTCGTGGAGGCGGGGCCGGTCGAGGAGGCGGCCGATGCCCCGTTTCCCCGCTCAGTGCCGTACGGGTGATCCTGTGCACGAATACGGATCTGTCGGTAATCATTCCATGACGCAGCGTCAACACTGATCCGCATCCGTGGCCATCAATATCGGCGACGGAACACGTATGCGACGCGCATCGCGTGCGCGAACTCGCGGCGTGGTCACTCCCAGTGCAGGAGAAAGGCTCTTCGGTGAACCGTAAGACGATTCGTAGGTCACGCGTGAGGTCCGCCGCTCTGGTGTCGGCGGGTGCGGTGGCCCTGGCGCTCAACGTCGCCCCGAGTGCGGCGGCCGTCGCCGACGCGATCCAGCGGTCCGGCGCGGACAGCGCTGTGGCGGTCCCCGGCCCGAACGGCGCGGACGGCGCGCGCGGTGGCGGGGGTCACGGCAAGGACCATGGCCGCGGCCCCCAGGGTCCTCAGGGCCCCCAGGGTCCGCAAGGCCCGCAGGGCGCGACGGGCGTCGGTACCCAGGGCCCGCAGGGTCCGCAGGGCGCCGAGGGCGTCGGCGCCCAGGGCCCGCAGGGCGCCCAGGGCGCGTCGGCCGATTTCGCCAACACCTACGTCCTGACCGGGCCGCCCGGAGTGCAGTCGACCGTCCACTGCCACGACGGTGACACGGCCATCGGCGGCGGATACAACGAGGTCGGCACCGGCATCGCATTCATCCCCGTGGAGAACAAGCCGATCCCCGGCACCGACGACCACCGTGCCCTCGGGTGGCAGGCCACCACCACCGTCGGCTCGAGGATCGAGGCCTACGTGATCTGCGGCCACTGAGCCGCCTGAGCGTCGGTGCCCCCAGGCTGCCCCCGGGCTGCGGTCTGGCGGGCACCGTTCGCGTTCCCGGCGCGGCAGGTCCGCGCCGGGCGGCACACATCATCGTCCGTCCCGCACCGCACGCGGGGCGGCAGGACAACGGACAACTCGGAGAGCTATGCGCATCCTCGTGACCGGCGGCGCCGGCTTCATCGGTTCGGAATACGTCCGCCGACGGCTGAGCGCGGATCCGGCGGAGCGGATCACCGTCCTGGACAAGCTGACCTACTCGGGCGTCGAGGAGAACCTGGCCCCGGTGGCGCACCACCCGGGCCATCGCTTCGTCCGGGGAGACATCTGCGACCCGGAGCTGGTCGACCAGGTGATGGCGGGGCAGGACGCGGTGGTGCACTTCGCGGCCGAGTCCCATGTGGACCGGTCGATCGAGGGGGCCGGTCCGTTCGTCCGTACGAACGTGCTCGGCACCCAGGTGCTCCTCGACGCCGCTCACCGCCACGGCGTCGGCCGCTTCGTCCAGGTCTCCACGGACGAGGTGTACGGCTCGATCGGCGAAGGCTCCTGGACCGAGGAGTGGCCACCGGCGCCGAGTTCCCCGTACTCCGCGTCGAAGGCAGGTGCCGATCTGCTGGCCCTCGCCTACCACCGCACCCACGGCCTGGACGTCGTCGTCACCCGGTGCTCCAACAACTACGGGCCGTACCAGTTCCCCGAGAAGGTCGTCCCGCTCTTCATCACGCATCTGCTCGACGGGCGGACGGTGCCGCTATATGGGGACGGCCGCCACATCCGCGACTGGGTGCATGTCTCCGACCACTGCCGGGGCATCGACCTGGTGCTGCACGGCGGCAGGGCCGGGGAGATCTACCACATCGGCGGCGGCACCGAACTCAGCAACCACAAGCTCACCGGCCTGCTCCTCGACGCGGCCGGGGCGGACTGGGACCGGGTTGCGTACGTGGCCGACCGCAAGGGCCACGACCTGCGCTACTCGCTGGACGACAGCAAGATCCGCGAACAGCTCGGCTATGTCCCGCAAGTCTCCTTCGCGCAGGGGCTGGCCGAGACGGTCGCCTGGTACCGCGCGCACCGCGCCTGGTGGGAGCCGCTCAAGCGCAGGGCAGGGCTGTGATGACCACGAAGACGACCAGGAAGACGACCACGAACTGGCTGGTGACCGGGGCGCGTGGGCTCCTCGGCCGGGACATGGTGGAGGAACTCGCCACCGACCCGGGCGCCACGGTCACGGCACCGAGCCGTGCGCAGCTCGACCTCACCGACCCGACCGCCGTGCGCGCCGCCGTCGCCGGGCAGCGCGTGGTCGTCAACTGCGCGGCCTGGACGGACGTCGACGGCGCCGAGCGATCGGAGCAGGCCGCAACGGCCGTGAACGGCAGGGCTGTTCGCGATCTCGCCCGCGCCTGCGCCGAGCACGACGCACTCCTGCTGCATCTCTCCACCGACTACGTGCTCCCGGGCGACATCCCGCAGCCGTACCCCGAGGACGCGCCGACAGGACCCGTGAACGCGTACGGGCGGAGCAAACTGGTGGGAGAGCGGGCCGTGGCCGAACTCCTCCCGCGCACCGGCTACATCGTGCGCACGGCCTGGCTCTACGGCGCGCACGGCCGCAACTTCGTGGCCACCATGCTCGAACTCGCCGCCCGGAACGCGACATTGGACGTGGTCGCCGACCAGCACGGCCAGCCGACCTGGTCCCGCGCGCTGGCCCGGCAGATGGCGATCCTGGGCCGGGCCGCACTCGCCGGACAGGCACCGGCAGGCGTCTACCACGGCACGGCGGCCGGTCACACCACCTGGTACGGCCTGGCCCGTGAGGCCTTCCGGCTCGGCGGACTCGACCCCGAGCGGATCCGCCCGGTCGGCTCGGCGGCGTTCCCGCGCCCGGCCGCCCGCCCGACGTACGGCGTACTGGGCCACGGCGCCTGGCCGCGCGCCGGGCTCCCGCCCCTGCCCCGGTGGGAGGACCAGCTCGCCGAGGCCATGAGCACCCCGGCCTTCGCCGCACTGGCCACCGCGGCGCGCGCGTCCACCGATCGGGGTGCCACGTCAGCGTCCGCGTCCACGTCAGCGTCCACGTCCCGGACCTGAGCGCACGCACAGGCGCCCCGCGGGAACGACTGTTCCCGCGGGGCGCCTTGTCGGACCGGGCCTACACCAGCAGCGGCCCGCCGCACCGCGCCGCGCCGTCCTTCATCGCGATGAGGTTGGCGACGACGTACGAGATGTCGTTCTGGGAGTGCCACTCGGTCGGGAAGTAGGTGACCAGCCGCGACGACTGGAACCGGGCCTTGATCTCGGGCACGAAGGCACGGTGCTGGTTGTTCGTGTAGTACCAGAACGAGTTCTCGTTGTAGAACGCGACATGGGTCGGGTCCTGGTACGCGCCCCGCCCGTCCGAACTGGGCGTCAGTGTGATCAGCATGCCGCCGGGCGCCAGCAGCCGGTACAGCTCGTTGATGAGCGGCACCTTCCCCGGTACATGCTCAAGGAAGTCCACCGCCCGGATCACACCGACCGAGTCGTCCGGCAGATCCAGCTTCCCGGGCAGGGTCGCGACGATGTCGACGCCCTCTCCCGGATACTGGTCCACGCCCAGGTAGCCGACCGGCTTGCGGTGGGCCGCGCCGAGGTCCAGCGCGAGCAGCCCGCGCCGCGCGGTCCAGGCCAGGGAGTTGGCCTCGATGTACTTGTCGTACAGGGCGACCGTCTCGCGCTGGATGTGCGCGTTGATCTCCGGGTCGGACTGGGTGTTCGCCGAGTGAACCCGCTGGAGGTACAGACAGCGGTTGATGTGGTGGAAGTCGCCGAGGTGGAAGAGGCGGCACATCAGATCCTGGTCGTCCAGGACCGTACGCGTGGCGTCGTACCCGCCGGTCTTCTCGTAGGCGTCCTTGCGGAAGGCCCGCACATGGTTGGGTGCGTACCAGATGTACGAGACGTTGTGCGGCGTCGGTTCCAGGGAGATGACCTGGAGCACCGTACGGCCGTCGACGTCGACCTCCTCGTAGCGCCAGCCGCAGGTCTCGTCGAAGCGGCTGTCGTCCCGCTTGCCGTCCTCGGTGATCTGCGCGGTGTTGCTGTAGACGAAGACGGCCTCCGGGTTCGAGTCGAACGCCTCGCCGAGTTCCGCCAGGCACGCCTTCGCCAGGATGTCGTCGTGGTCGAGTTCCACGAGGATCTCGCCGCGCGCCAGTTCACAGGCCCGGCGCTTGGCCGCCCCGACGCCGCGGATCTCGTCCGCGATCTCCACCCGGACCCGGTCGTCGGGCTGCTCCGGCCGCCATCGGGCGCCGTTGTTGAGCAGGACGATCCACTCCCAGTCCGAACAGGTCTGCGCCTGAAGGGAGGTGAGGCACTCATCGAGGAAACGGGGCCGGTGGCTGGGGGTGAAGACGGAGAACCTCGGTGTCGCGGCCGACGTCATCTGGCGCTCCCTGCGTGGCTCGATGTCGGTGAGGGGCTGACGGACTTCCTGAAGCGTTCCGGTACCCGGGAGGCCAACGAGGGCTCCGCCGCGACGGCTTGACGGAACGCGGCCGTGGCCTCGTCGTCACGGCCCTTCTCCGCCAGGAGCGCCCCGAGTTGCAGGTCGGCGATCGGGGCCATCCTGGGATTGGCCGCGGCGGTGCGCTTCAGCAGGTCGATGGCGCGCTCGGGTTCGCTGGCCCTCAGCAGGACGGCCTCGCTGAAGAGGGCCGGGGCGAACTTCGGGTCGATCTTCAGCGACTTGTCGAAGTCCGCGCGGGCTTCGGTCGCCTTGCGGTCCCTCAGCGCGATGATCCCGAGGCTGTACCAGGCGAGCTTGTTGTCGGGGTCCAGATCGAGGACGCGCCTGAAGGCCCCGGCCGCCTCCTTGGGGTTCTGGATCCGCTGGGCCTGCTGCAGCAGCGCGTCGGCCTGCCGGACCTTCGAGACCGTCGACGCGGGCTTGGATTCCGGGGTGGTTGTCGAGTGGGACTGCGTCGCCCAGACGGTCACGCCCGCGGCCATCGCCGCCGAGCCGATGAGCCCTGCCCACAATCTCCTACGTTTCACAGTGTCACATCTCGGAAGTGCGGGGGATGGATGAATGCGGCTGATCACCGGTGGGGGCGCTGAGAAGACCGTGGCGAGGCCGGCGGTATCGACGGCCCAACCACCGTCATGTGCGCCGACGTTACGAGCCCGCTCCGGAAGCGCCGCCGCGCGGCAGGCACTTGGGCGTGCAGACCACCCGAATGCACGTATCACCGAGGTCACCGGCCTCAACCGGCCGAGCCGTGTCGGGCGTTGAGGCGTCGAGCCGGGCAGGTGGAAGGGCACCCGGTCCGCGCGGCGCTGCGGGTGCGCGCGGACCGGGGCCGTCGAAGGGAGCCGTGGGGGGCGGCTCGGGGAGGGTCAGCCGGTGGTGATCGGCTTCCGTCGCTCGGCGAGCGCGGCGGTGTGCGCGTCCATGCGCCGCGCCGCCAGGATCGCCGCCGCGGTGTCCGCGCGGGACGCCGCCACCACCAGGGCGCGGCCGGCGAGCGCGTGGGCGCGCTGGTGGAGCGCCGCGATCTGCGGCTCGCTGCCGTGCGCGGCCGTCGTCGCGCGGACCGGCGGCACCTCGCCGCGCAGCCGCGCCACCTGCTCCGCGAGCCGCTCGGCGGCGGTGCGCAGATCAGGGGAGGGCGCCAGTGCGCACAGCTCGTCCGTCACCGTGAGCAGCGCCGCCAGATGGCCCGCGAGCTGGATGTCCAGCTCCTCCTCGCGTGAGCGGTGCGGGAAGTCGGGGGTGGGGCCGGCCATGGTGTGGACCGACTTGGTGCGGATCGGTTCGTACATGGGAAGGCCTCCTGTGCCGTGACAGGATGCCATCCTAGCTTAGAACTCGTCTAAAGTTGAGCCGGGTCGCGCAACGGTGTGAGGCGTACGCGCGCGGTGAGCGCCAGGGCTGCGTACCAGCGTCAGGGCTGGCTGTAGCCGTCCAGGAAGTGCCCGATGCGGGTGATCGCCGCCGTCAGGTCGCTCACTGTCGGCAGGGTCACCACCCGGAAGTGGTCGGGCTCCGTCCAGTTGAAGCCGGTGCCCTGGACGACCATGATCTTCTCGCGGCGCAGCAGGTCCAGCACCATCTGCCGGTCGTCCTTGATCTTGAAGACCTTCGGGTCGAGGCGCGGGAACAGATACAGCGCACCCTTCGGCTTCACGCAGGTCACGCCAGGGATCTGGGTCAGCAGCTCGTGCGCCGTGTCCCGCTGCTCCTTCAGCCGTCCGCCCGGCAGCACCAGATCCTTGATCGACTGGCGCCCGCTGAGCGCCGCCACCACGCCGTGCTGCCCCGGCATGTTCGCGCACAGGCGCATGTTCGCGAGGATCGTCAGGCCTTCGAGGTACGAGGTCGCGTGCGCCCGGGGGCCCGAGACCGACATCCAGCCCACCCGGTAGCCCGCCACCCGGTAGGCCTTCGACATGCCGTTGAAGGTCAGGGTCATCAGGTCCGGGGCGACCGACGCGGTCGGGGTGTGCGTGGCGCCGTCGTAGAGGATCTTGTCGTAGATCTCGTCCGAGCACACCAGGAGGTTGTGCCGCCGCGCGATGTCCGTGAGGCCGCGGAGCATCGCCTCGTCGTACACCGCGCCCGTCGGATTGTTCGGGTTGATGACGACGAGCGCCTTGGTGCGGTCGGTGATCTTCCGCTCGACGTCCGCGAGGTCCGGCATCCAGTCCGACTGCTCGTCGCAGCGGTAGTGGACGGGGGTGCCGCCCGAGAGGGAGACCGCCGCCGTCCACAGGGGGTAGTCCGGGGCCGGTACGAGGACCTCGTCGCCGTCGTCCAGCAGGCCCTGCATCGCCATCACGATCAGCTCGGAGACGCCGTTGCCGATGAAGACGTGCTCGACGTCCGTCTCGATGCCGAGGGTCTGGTTGTGCATCACCACGGCCCGGCGGGCGGCGAGCAGGCCCTTGGCGTCGCCGTAGCCGTGCGCCGTGGAGACGTTGCGGAGGATGTCCTCCAGGATCTCGGGCGGGCAGTCGAAGCCGAAGGCGGCCGGGTTGCCGGTGTTGAGCTTGAGGATGCGGTGACCCGCCGCCTCCAGTCGCATCGCCTCCTCGAGAACCGGGCCCCGGATCTCGTAGCAGACATTGGCGAGCTTCGTGGACTGGATCACCTGCATGCCCGTGAGCTTACGGCCGTGCGGCGCCGCGCGCCGCGTGTTCTGCA
>NZ_JAMWMR010000027.1 GCF_023887685.1 Streptomyces macrolidinus
TGGGTCATGAGCGAGATGCAGGAGATCAGAACTGGTCGGCACTGCGCTTTCGTGATGCATGTGCACTTGGTCTTCGTGACCAGGTTCCGGCGCAAGGTGTCCACCGATGCCCACTTGAGGCGGATGGAGGAGATCATGCGGTCGGTGTGTACGGACTTCGAGTGCGACCTGGTGGAGTTCAACGGCGAGGGCAACCACGTCCACCTGCTGGTGAACTTCCCGCCCAAGGTCGCCGTGACCAAGCTGGTCAGCTCCCTCAAGGGCGTCTCCTCCCGCCGCCTCCGACAGGAGTTTCCCGACCTGGTGCGCCACTACTGGCGGGCCAACAAGCTCTGGTCCGGGTCCTACTTCGCCAAAACCATCGGCGGCGCCCCGCTCTCCGTGGTCAGGCAGTACATCGAACAGCAGAACCGGCCGGCGTGAGCAGCACCCGGCTCCGCCGCGAGAAGCCCTCACGGCGCTCCGCGCCGCAGGCGAAGAACCGCGGTGTCCGGCACCGCCGGACCTGAGTCTGCGACGCTCCACGTCGCCACTGTCAGATTCGCTTCACCACCGGCCTGAAGGCCGATGCACTGCGAATGAACTCCGGTAGCAGGCTGGGAGCCGGGTTCGGCGGCGGCGTCGGCGGCGAGCCCGGTGTAGAGGTAGTGGTCGAAGAGGCGGCGCAGGCCCTCGGGGTCGGCCTCCGGGGCGAGATGACGCACGTAGAGGCGCACCAGGTCGTGTGGTGTCCAGCGGCCCGGTACGGCCTCGGTGAGCAGATGCGCGGCGGCCAGCCGGTCCAGGTCGGCGGTGGCCTGCGCGGGCGGCAGACGGTGCAGCGGAATGGCGGCGACTCCGCTGTCACCAGTGGTGACAGCACGACCGGACCACGATACAGCGCGGAGCCCTGGCCGCCGTTCGAGATGGCTGCCCTACGTCAACACCCTGCCCAGATAGCCGTGCAGCAGCGTGCGGGTCTCCTCGATGACCTTCGGGTCGCCCTCGGGGTCCATTCGGAAGGCCAGATGGACCAGGGTGTCGGCGGTCTCCACCGCGATCAGGAACATGCGGCGCAGGTCGTCGTCGGGTGTGCCGTCGAGGTAGGCGGAGAGGAGGTCCGTCAGCCGGTCGGTGACGCGGCGGTTGGGTTCGGCGCGGGCGCCGACCGGGATCTGGTTGCCGAAGTCGACCAGACCGAAGCCGGGTGCCGTGCGTCTCATGTCCACGTACTCGTCCAGGACCGCGTCCATGGCGGCGCGCCAGCCGCCCTCGCCGTCCGTCCGGGCCAGGCGGCGGGTGACGCGCTCGGTGTAGCGCTCCAGGTTGCGTTCGGCGAGGGCGTCGACCATCGCCCGCTTGTTGTCGAAGAAGCGGTACACGGAGCCGATCGGCACTCCGGCGCGCAGGGCCACGGCACGGGTGCTCAAGGTGTCATAGCCGCCTTCGTCGAGGAGGTCGGCGCAGGCGTCGAGGATCCTGGACAGCCGTTCGGCGCTTCGGCGTTGGACGGGTGGGCGGCGCAGCGAGCTCGCTTGGGGCACGAGCCTCATCATGCCGTTCCGCGGGGGAGCGGTGAACCTCGCCCCCGTGTTCGCGCGCCGGGCGGGGACGCCGTGATGTCGGCCGTGCTCTCGATCGCCGTGCCACGTACCGCCCAGACGGTCAGGTCGTCCGCGTAGAGCCGGGCCGTGAGCTGGTGGGTGCCGCGGGGGACCAGCCGGCCGGAGAGGTGGTGGTCGCCGGTGCGCAGTCGGGCGAGGCAGTGGCCGTCCAGGTAGAGCAGGGCGACGCCGTGCCCGGCGGTGGCCAGCGGGCGCGTCTTCGGGGGCGAGAAGCGGAAGTTGCGGACGGTCAGGCGCACGTCCCAGCCGTCGCCCTCGTCCGGCTGGACCTCGACGGTCACCTCGGGCGCGCCGTCCTTGCCTATGTCCCGGTAGTGCCGCCCCTGCTCGTCGGTGTGGTCGAGCACCTTGCCCACCGGCGAGACCGTCACCTCGCCCTCCCGCTCCCGCTCGGGCCCGTCGCCCGAGCCGCAGCCCGCCGCGCCACCGAGCAGGGCGGCCATCGCAAGCACGGCGAGCGGTCCACGCGTCCACGACATACCGGGGAGGGTAGGGCACCCATCGCGCAGGCGGATCCCCCTGCGGGCGGGGTTCTCGCGCGCGAGGGCGCATTCGGCCGTACGGGGTGGTCCGGCGCATCCGGGCGGATCTGACGGGCTCTCATCCGCTCCTTCGCGCCTCTTGCGCGCCGGACCCTCGAATCCTACGGTGTGGCATAGGAATCAGCGACGAGGGAGTGGCGATGAACGGGGACGCGAGGAAGATCGCGGAGGGGCTGTCCTATCTCTCCGGGTTCGGCAACGAGCACAGTTCCGAGGCGGTGCCGGGCGCCCTGCCCGAGGGGCGCAACGCCCCGCAGCGCGCGCCGCTCGGGCTGTACGCGGAGCAGTTGAGCGGCTCGGCGTTCACGGAACCCCGGGCGCACAACCGCCGTTCGTGGCTGTACCGCATCCGCCCCTCGGCAGCGCACCCGACGTTCACGCGCACGGACAACGGCGCGCTGCGCTCGGGGCCGTTCACGGAGACCGTGCCGGATCCGAACCGGCTGCGCTGGAACCCGCTGCCGGAGCCCGCGGCGGGCACGGACTTCCTGGCGGGCCTGTGGACCCTCGGCGGCAACGGCGACGTCACACAGCGCGCGGGCATGGCCGTGCATCTGTACCACGCGAACGCGTCCATGGACCGGGTGTTCAGCGACGCCGACGGTGAGCTGCTGATCGTCCCGGAGCGCGGCGGGCTGCTGCTGCGCACGGAGTTCGGGTTGCTGCGCGCGGAGCCCGGCCATGTGGCGCTGATCCCGCGCGGGGTGCGCTTCCGGGTGGAGCTGCTGGACGACGACGCCCGCGGGTATGTGTGCGAGAACTACGGCGCGCCGTTCCGGCTGCCCGACCTCGGCCCGATCGGCGCCAACGGCCTGGCCAACGCACGGGACTTCCGCGCCCCGGTGGCCGCGTACGAGGACGTCGAGGGCCCGGTCGAGGTGGTGAACAAGTTCTGCGGCAACCTCTGGACGGCCCGCTACGACCACTCGCCGCTCGACGTCGTCGCCTGGCACGGCAATCACGTGCCGTACGTGTACGACCTGCACCGGTTCAACGTGATCGGCAGCATCAGCTACGACCACCCGGACCCGTCGATCTTCACGGTGCTGACCTCGCCGAGCGACACCCCGGGCCTCGCGGGCGTCGACTTCGTCGTCTTCGCGCCGCGCTGGCTGGTCGGCGAGGACACGTTCCGGCCGCCGTACTTCCACCGGAACGTGATGAGCGAGTACATGGGCCTGATCGAGGGCGCGTACGACGCCAAGGCGGAGGGCTTCGTGCCGGGCGGTGGCTCGCTGCACAACATGATGTCGGCGCACGGCCCGGACCGGGAGACGTTCGAGAAGGCCAGCGCCGCCGAGCTGAAGCCGCAGAAGGTCGACGACGGGCTGGCGTTCATGTTCGAGACCCGCTGGCCGCTGACCCTGACCCCGCACGCGGCAGCGGCGGAGCATCTGCAACCCGCGTACGACGACGTGTGGCAGGGCCTCGAACGCCACTTCCGCCCGTTGCGCTGAGCGCCGCCGACCGGTACGCATAGCTCCGTGTCCTCCTTCGCCCCCGACTCGATCGTCCTGAACCGCAAGCTGCCGCTCTGGTACCAGGTGTCGCAGTCGCTCCGTGCCTCGATACTCGGCCGCTCGCCCGGTGACCCGCTGCGCCTGCCCACGGAGGAGCAGTTGGCGGGGCACTACGGGGTGAGCGTGCTGACCATGCGGCAGGCGCTGAAGGAGCTGGAGGGCGAGGGGCTGATCAGCCGCCATCGGCGGCGCGGCACGTTCATCGAGCCCAGTGCGCGGCGGGGCGCCCCGGTGCGGCTGCTGGGCTCGGTGGACGCGATCGTGGCCCAGCAGTCCGGGATGACGAGCGAACTGCTGGAGCACGGCCGGGTGCCGGTGCCGGTCGGTCTCGTCGAGTACTTCCCGGATCTCACGGAGGTGGCCGCGTACCACCGGCTGCGCAGCGACGAGAAGACCGGCGAGCCGACCAACCACGCCCGCAACTACGTCCGTCCCGAACTGGCCCCGTACATCGACCGCGAGGATCTCGCGCGGTGGCCGATGACCAAGGTGCTGCGGGACGTCGTGGGCGCGGAGATCAGCCGGATCACGGACACCGTGGAGGCCCGGCTGGCCGACCCGGAGACGGCGCGGCTGCTCCAAGTGCCGCTGCTCAGCCCGATCCTGCACTACACGGGCATCACGTACGACGCCGACGGCAGGCCGCTCGACGTGGCGGTGATCCACTATCGCGGGGACCGTTTCTCGTTCACGGTCACCCTCGAGGCCACCTGACCGTACGATGCCGGGCGTGCCGTACGACGACGCTCCGCTGCTCGCGGATCTCCTGCCGTGGTCCGTCGCATCCGTGCGGCCGGGCCGTGCCTGGCCGTGCGCACCCGACGCGGAGGCGCTCAGCGCCCGTTGGGACGCTCTGCTGCGGGCCGAGGGGCCCGCGCGGGAGGCGCTGTTCGAGCCCACGCGTGCGCGCACGCTGCGTACGTCGGTCGGCCAGTTGCCGGGACGGACCGGGGGCACGGGGCGGCTGCTGCGCGCCTCGGGCCCCTGTGCGCGGCCCGTCCGGGTGCTGCACGGGCCGTTCGACGAGCAGTGGTTGATCCCGGACGCCCGGCTGATCGACGCCGCGCGCCCGGAGCTGTGGCGGGTGGCGGACGCGCACCAGATCTTCGCCGTGGAGACGGCAGCCGGTGCTCCGGGCCCGTGCCTGCTGGTGACGTCGCTGCTGCCGACACTCAGGAGCGGCCGGGTCCGCCCGCTGTACCGGCGCCCCGTCGGCGCGGAACCGAACCTGGCGCCGGGCCTGTTGACGTATCTGGCGGCCCGGCTCGGGCAGCGTCCCGAGCCGGTGGACGTCCTCGCCTGGAGCGTGGCGACCGTACGATCCGGACCCGGTGGCCTCGTCGTCCCGCTCACCGCCGACGGTGAACTGTGGGCGCAGGGCGTCGAGTTGGGGCGTCGGATGCTGTGGCTGATGCGCCGGGACGGTGAGCGTCCCAAGCTGCCCGGCGGCCGTCGCCCCTACGTGCGCGCGCCGTTGCCCGCACGCCCCGTGACGCTCCACTACGACCGGGACGAGGAGGTGCTCCATCTCGACGGGGGCCGTATCTCCCCGGTGCCGCGGCGGGCCTGGGACTTCGAGGCGGGTGGGGTCCGGGTGCTGGAGGAGTGGCTCGCGGCCCGGACCGCCGAGCCGGAGCCCGGCACGCTGGCGGCGATCCGCCCTGCCGCCTGGCCGCAGACCTGGACGTCCGAACTGCTGGAACTGATCACGGTCCTGGCACTGCTGGCGGAACTCGCGCCACAGCAAGTCGAGTTGGAGTCGACAGCCCTCGTCACGGCCGAGGAGCTGCGCACGGCGGGTGTGCTCCCGGTACCGGAGTGGTCGCGCCGCCCGGCCTCGGTGCTGGACCACCACGAGGAGGGACCCGAGGGGCAGTTCGCGTTGCTCTAGTGCCGTGTCAGGCGCTGGCGCCTCGGCAGGCACCAGCAGAGCGCGGGGTATCGCTGCTGAAGGGGCGGGAGTTGTGCCCGCGCCCGGGACTCACACCGAGGCGCTGCGGCGTGCCGTGGGGATGACGGACGACGAGATCGCAGCGCGGTGCCGGGACGGTGTGACGGCCTGGGCGCGGGCCCTTGCGGGATGCCGCCTCGCGGGCGGCGGGAGGAACGCCGGTGTCGCTCAGCGTCCGCCGAACAGCGAACGCCGCAGGCGGCGCAGCGGCGCGAAGAGCGAGACGCCTCTCACGCGCGCACCCCTGCCGGAGTGGTCGTACGCGGTGCTCCGCGCGGTCAGTTCACGCATCAGCAAGGTCGCCTCGGCCGTCTCGCGCTGCGGGAGCGCGGGGCCCGCCAGCACCGAGAGATGGCGGTCCAGGCGCGAGCTGGTCGCACTGCTCCCGCAGACGATGGCAGGGACCCTTGCCCTGCTGCGCACTGTTATCTGTTCCATGTCACTCCCCACCCGCTACGACTCCGCCCGGCCCCGGGCAGAGTAACCCTATCGCCCCCTGGCGGCACTCGTGTATCGCGGGCCCATGATTCACCTTCTCCGTAAGGGGATTGACGGCCACTGTGCGAATACGGCTCGGTGCAGGGCGAGTTGACGGGCCAATCGGCTGGTGGCGGCGGGCGGGAGCGGCGGAGCGGACCGCCGCCTGATCGTCGTCGTGGTCCTTGCGCACCGACCGGCACCGGACTGGTGTTCAAGGGGGCGGCAATCGCACTGCCTTGAGCTACTTTGGGGGAGAAATCACGCGGAGTGGATACATCGCGCGGATGCGAAGGGGACGCCCGTGTCCGAAGAGTCCGGTCGAGAGCGTGTGATCGCGGAGCGCTACCGCCTGTTGTCCCGCCTCGGCGAGGGCGGTATGGGCACGGTGTGGCGGGCCCGTGACGAGGTCCTGCACCGGGAGGTGGCGGTCAAGGAGGTCCGGGCCCCGGCCGGGTTCGGGGCGGCGGAGGTCGAGCGGCTGTACGCGCGGCTGGAGCGCGAGGCCTGGGCCGCGGCCCGGGTGGCGAACCGGAACGTGGTGACGGTCTATGACGTGGCCCATGAGGACGGCCGCCCCTGGATCGTGATGGAGCTGGTCCGCGGCATCTCCTTGGCGGATCTGCTGGACGCGGAGGGTCCGCTCACTCCGCCGCGGGCCGCCGCCATCGGCGCCGAGGTGCTCTCCGCCCTGCGTGCGGCGCATGCGGCCGGAGTGCTGCACCGCGACGTCAAGCCGAGCAACGTCCTGCTGGCGAGCGACGGCCGGGTGGTGCTCACGGACTTCGGCATCGCCCGGGTCGAGGGCAGCGCCGCGCTGACGATGACCGGCGAGGTCGTCGGCTCGCCGGAGTTCCTCGCGCCCGAGCTGGCGCTGGGGCACGCGCCGGGGCCCGAGGCCGATCTGTGGTCGCTCGGTGTGCTGCTGTACGCGGCGGTCGAGGGCTGGTCGCCCTTCCGGCAGGACACTCCGCTCGGCACGCTGCGGGCGGTCGTGGACGAGGAGTTGCCGCCGCCCCTGCGGGCGGGCCCGTTGGCCGGGGTGATCCAGGGGCTGCTGCGCAAGAACCCGGCCGAGCGCGTCCCGGCCGCGCAGGCCGAGCGGGACCTGCGGATCATCGGCGCGGGCGGTGCGCCGCACACGGGCGGCGGGACCGCGTACGCACCGACGGTGCGGGTCTCCCCGGACGGGCCCATGGGTCCTCACCGGCCCGTCCCCGGGCCCGACGCCGCGCCGGGGCCCGCCGCTCGGACGCCGCCCGAGCCCGAGCCGCGCAACGGCCGTGCCGTCGCCGTCCTGGTGGCGAGCCTGGCCGTGCTCGTGCTGGCCGTGGCGGGACTGACGTACGCGCTGGTGAACCGCGACAGCGGCGGCGACGGGCGGACAGGCGACGGGGGCACGCACAGCACCGGCGCGGGCGGCGACGGTGCGTCGGGGAGCACCACCCGGAGCAGCACGCCGGAGACGAAGGATGCGAGCCCCTCCCCCACGCGCACCCCCTCCTCTCCCCGTACGAGCGACAGCCCTCGGACCACCAGTCCACCCACCCCCTCGGTGTCGGTGCGGGTCACGGGGTCGCACACCGGCTACTCGGGCGTCTGCTGGTCACCGGACGCGAAGGCACCGACGTTCACGGCGACGTTCACCGTGGGCGGTGTCCCGGCCGAGGTGTCCTATCGCTGGGTCACGAGCGCGGGGCAGATCTCGGCCCCGGGGTGGACGACGCTGTCGTTCCCCGAGGGCGGCGGGAGGACGGCGCAGCGGCAGATCGCGGTCACCACCGACGACACGGGCGGGACCGTGCGCGGTGAGGTCCGGGTGGAGGTGCGCGGGCCGGTGAAGGCCACCTCCGGTTCGGTGCCGTTCTCCATCACGTGCGAAGCGGAGACCCCTACGGGCGGGGCCTCCGCTTCCGATGAGTGACCGGTGAACGACCGTCGGGTGACGGTCGGTTCGGCCGTCAGGCCAGGCTGTTGAGCACCGGCAGGTAGCCGCCGGACTGGCCGGCCGCGGTCGGGTGGTACGACTCGCCGATGTTCAGCCAGTCGACGCTGTGCAGCCAGGAGTCGCTGGAGCAGATCTCGTGGCCGCTGAAGGTGGAGCGGACGTCACCGAAGACGAAGCCGTGATTGGCGGCGCGCTTGGAGATGGCGGCGTCGATGTAGTCGACGGCACCGTTGATGGCCGCGCGCTTCGTCTCGGACAGCCCGAGGCACAGGGTCGTGTTGAGCTTGTAGAAGCGGGGGTAGCCCATGACGACGACGCGGGCCGAGGGGGCCTTGGCCCGGATCTGGTTGTAGACGGCGTCGAGGCGGCCGGGCAGCGTCGAGTCGACGTACGCCTTGGCCGTCGCGATCTTCGACAGACAGCCGCTGTCGGAGCTGATCACACAGTTCGTCATGACGTCGGCGAAGCCGGCGTCGTTGCCGCCGATGCTGATGGAGACGAGGCTCGTGGACGAGTTGAGGGCACCGAGCTGGTTGTTGATGACATCGGTGGTGACGGCGCCCGAGCAGGCCATGAAGCTGTACGAGGACGGGGCGTGGGACGACTGCCACAGGTACGAGTAGGCCTTGGTGCTGCGCTTGCAGTCGCCGCTGGAGCTGATGTAGCTGCCGGATCCGACACCGGATGAGTAGGAGTCACCGAGGGCCACATAGGCGCCGGTCGAGGCCTGGGCCGAGGCCGCCCCGGTGAGGGCGATGCCGATGGCGAGGAAGAGCGAAGTCACGTACGCCACAAGGCGGGGACGTCTCACGGGAATCTCCTTTTGGCAGGAACGGTGCGCAACTGATGTACCAGCTACGCGCGTTGACCGGAAGTGTCCATGCCAAAGATTTCGGCGCCCCGCCCGATCTGTTACTCCCGCGTCCACCACTCGTTCGATTCAGCCGCAGAGGTGTGCTCCAACCCCTTGAATTCCTGGTCAGGTTGGATCACTCTTCTTCTCAGCCCTGAGCGGAAGACCGCGCTCCGGGCCTCTTGGCATTGACCCTCGACACACTCCCGGGAGCCCATGGCAAGACCAAGCCAAGAACACGTAAGTGCGACATCTGTGTCTTGACGGACCCCTGTCGCCTGCGCGACATTGAAGCCCGGCATCCGGCGCTTCGGGGGGCAAAGTCGCCCATGCAGACCTTACGGATCAAGCCATCTTCACCAGGTGAGGACGGGCGGCCGGGACAGGGTTCGGGGAGGGACCTGTTACCGCTGCTCATGGGCGCGGCCGTGGCGGTCGCGGCGGTCGGCGCGCTCCTCGCGCTCGGCGACCGACACACGCCGCTGCGGGGCCCGTTCACCTTGTTCTTCCTGCTCGCCGCGCCGGCGACGGCGATCGGAGCCGCGCTGCGGGGCCTGGATCCCCTCGCCCGCGCGGTGGTGTCCGTCGCGGGGGCGCTCGCGGTCGATCTGCTCGTCGCCCAGGGGATGTTGGCCGTGCACCGCTGGTCGGTGCGGGGCGGCGTCGTCGCGGTGACCGTGCTCAGCTCCCTCGTTCTCCTGCTGGTACTGGTACGGCACCGGCGCGGCCGTACGGCGAGAAGACGGGCCTGACAACGTGGACATCAGGGTGTTCCGTCCCGGCGACCTCAGCTTTGCCGACCGGGCGGCGTGGACGGCCTTGCAGGCGAAGGCCCACCTTCATGGTTCGCCCGAACTGGCGAACCCCTTCCTGGCCCCCGAGTTCACGCTCGCCGTGGGCCGGGCCAGACGCGGGACCCGGATCGCGGTCGTCCACGAGGGCGGTGAGCCCGCCGCGTTCTTCCCGTTCCAGAGAACCGCCACCGGGGTCGGCCGGGCCGTCGGCCTCGGGGTCTCCGACTGCCAAGGCCTCGTGCACCGCCCCGGCTTCACCTGGGACGCCCAGGAACTGCTGCGCGCCTGCGGCCTCGCCGTCTGGGAGTTCGACCATCTCGCGGAAGGCCAGCGGCCGTTCGAGGCGTCGGCCTCCGGCACCTTCCCGTCCCCGGTCATGGACGTCGACCAGGGCTACGACACCTATCTGCGTCACCTCCGCGAACGCTCCCCGAAGTTCACCCGCACCACCCTCGCCAAGGAGCGGAAATTAGGGCGGGACATCGGCGAAGTCCGCTACGTCCACGACGAGCGCGACCAGACCGCCCTGCACACGCTGATG
The DNA here is from genome assembly GCF_023887685.1 of Streptomyces macrolidinus. Lineage (GTDB taxonomy): Bacteria > Actinomycetota > Actinomycetes > Streptomycetales > Streptomycetaceae > Streptomyces > Streptomyces macrolidinus. The sequence goes on from NZ_JAMWMR010000027.1 coordinate 10,231, forward strand.
GCCTGGAAGTCCGCGCAGTACCGCAGGACCGGGCGCAGCGACCGCTTCGCGCACCCCTGGATCAACGAGCTGACGCACCAGCTCTTCCACACCCGCTCCGAGCCGTTCGCGGGCATCCTCTCGGTGCTCTACGCGGGCGACCGGCCGATCGCCGCGCACTTCGGACTGCGCACCGAGCGGGTGCTCGCCTGCTGGTTCCCCGCGTACGACACGGAGTTCGCGAAGTACTCCCCCGGCCTTGTCCTGCATCTGCGCATGGCCGAGGCGGCTGCCGCCGACGGCATCGCGTATCTGGACCTCGGACGGGGCCAGAAGGAATACAAGGACTCCCTGAAGACACGGGAGATCACCGTGTCCGAGGGATGGGTGACCCGCCGTCACCCGGTGGCGTACGGCCACCGGGCGCGGCGCGCCCCGGTCCGGGCGCTGCGCAACGCGGTGCTGGCGCGACCGGAGCTGTTCGAACCGGCCGATCGGCTGCTCAAACGGATGGGGCGAATCCGCTCCAGGGGTTGAGTTACGGCCAAATCCACGAAACCGAGGGAGACGTCTCAGGGCTTGCCATAAAGACTCAACCGTCAATACCGTCATACTTCTACTCGCATCGGTCCACCCTCGTGCGGCTCCAGGGGAGGGCTCAGGGACCGCGGTGATCCGGTGCGGAGCGCGGTAGGGGGGTGCCGTGCTCGGTGGACGACTTCTGTCCTGCCGGGCCGTGCCGCGCGACCGGCTGCCGAACTCCTGGCGGACGGACAGCGATTCCAGCTCATCCGGCATGCCCGCAGACCACGGCAGGCCCGGATGAGAACCCCCCTTTCGAACCGGACACACAGCCGGACCGCCCAGGGGCGGGCGGTCCACCGGACGAGAGGGACCAGACTCATGAGTTCTGCTCTGCACTCGGCTGTATCCGCACACGATCCGCTCATACCGGGGAAGTACCGGCCCGTCTCCTCGCACCTGGCCATCGCACCGCCGGTGAGCGTGGTGATCCCCGCCATGAACGAGGCGGAGAACCTTCCCTACGTCTTCAAGACGCTGCCCGACTGGATCCACGAAGTGGTGCTGGTCGACGGCAACTCCACCGACGACACCGTCGAGGTCGCCCGCGGGCTGTGGCCGGGGGTGAAGGTCGTCGAGCAGCGCGGCAGGGGCAAGGGCGACGCCCTGATCACCGGCTTCGAGGCCTGCACCGGGGACATCATCGTGATGGTCGACGCGGACGGCTCGGCGGACGGCCAGGAGATCGTCAGCTATGTCTCCGCGCTGGTGTCGGGCGCCGACTTCGCGAAGGGCTCACGGTTCGCGAACGGCGGCGGCACCTCCGACATGACACCGATCCGCAAGCTCGGCAACCGTGTGCTGTGCGGACTGGTCAACGCCAAGTTCGGCGCCCGCTACACCGATCTGTGCTACGGCTACAACGCGTTCTGGCGGAAGTGCCTGGACGAGATCGACCTCGACTGCACGGGCTTCGAGGTCGAGACGCTCATGAACATCCGGGTGGTCAAGGCCGGGCTCAAGGTGCAGGAGATACCGAGCCACGAGTATCTGCGCATCCACGGCACGAGCAATCTGCGCGCGGTGCACGACGGGTTCAGGGTGCTCAAGGTGATCCTCCAGGAGCGCTCCAACCGGCGTGCGCTGCGCCGCCGTCCGCACACGGTGGCGCTCGACTCCGCGCGAGGAGAGGCGTCTTGAGCATCCCGGACATCTCCGTGGTGATCTGCGTGTACACCGAGGACCGCTGGGAGGACATCCTCGCGGCGGTCGCCTCGGTACGGGCGCAGTCCCGCCCGGCGCTGGAGACGCTGCTGGTCGTGGACCACAACGAGGCCCTGCTGGAACGGCTGAGCGCACAGTACAAGGAGGCGGCCGACCAGGTCCGGGTGCTCGCCAACGCGGGCCCCCGCGGCCTGTCGGCGGGCCGCAACACCGGGATCGCCGCCTCGTACGGGGAGATCATCGCGTTCCTCGACGACGACGCCGTGGCCGAGCGGGACTGGCTGCAGCACTTCGCGGCCGGGTACGCGGACCCCCGGGTGATGGCCGTCGGCGGCCGTACGGAGCCGGTCTGGGCGTCGGGCCGCCGCCCGGCCTGGTTCCCGGAGGAGTTCGACTGGGTGGTGGGCTGCACCTACAAGGGGCTGCCGCCCGGCCGGGTCCGGGTGCGCAACGTCCTCGGCGGCAACGCCTCCTTCCGCCGCGACGCCTTCGAGGCGGCGGGCGGCTTCGCCACCGGCATCGGACGCGACGGCGACAAGCGCCCGCTGGGCGGCGAGGAGACGGAGCTGTGCATCCGCCTCACCCGGGCCCGGCCCGACGCGATCCTGCTCATCGACGACCGCGCGGTGATCCACCACCGGGTGCCGGCGCCGCGCGAGCACTTCGCGTACTTCCGTACCCGCACCTATGCCGAGGGGCTCTCCAAGGCCCGCGTGGCCCGGAGCGTCGGCTCCGGCAAGGGGCTCGAGTCGGAGCGCCGCTACACCACCCGGGTCCTGCCGGCCGGGGTCGCCCGCGGGCTGCGCGACGCCCTGCTGGCCCGCCCCGGCGGAGCGGGCCGGGCGGGCGCGATCGTCGCCGGGGTGCTCTCGGCGGCGGGCGGCTACCTGGCCGGAAGCCTCCGCACCCGCCCACGCGGTGCCTCGTTCACGGTGGTGGAGATCCCGGACCGCGAGGAGGGCGCCGTATGAACGACCCGGCGGTGCCCATCCTCATGTACCACTCGGTGGCGACGGACCCCACCCCGGCGACCCGCGCCCTGTCGGTGACACCCGAGGCCTTCGCGGCGCAGGTGGCGCTGCTCGCGGTCCTGGGGTGCACGCCCGTCACCACCGCGACACTGGCGCGTAGTTGGCGGGAGGGTGCCGCGCTGCCCGAGCGGCCCGTCCTCATCACCTTCGACGACGGCTACGAGGGCGTGCACCGCCACGCCCTGCCCGCGCTCGCCCGGCACTCCTTCGCCGCCACCCTGTTCGTGTCCACGGGATGGATCAGGGGCGACCACGACACCGGTGGCGGCCTGGACACCATGCTCGACTGGGACCAGATCCGCGAACTGGCCGCGTCCGGCGTCGAGATCGGCGGACACAGCCACACCCATCCGCAGCTCGACCAACTCACCGACGACGCGCTCGCGGACGAGCTGCGCCACTGCACGGAGATCATCACCGACGAACTGGGCACCCGCCCGGTCTCGTTCGCCTACCCCTACGGCTACTCCAACCGCCGGGTGCGACAGTCGGTGCGCCAGGCGGGCTACCACCAGTCGCTCGCCGTCGGCAACGCGCTCGCGCACCGCCGCCAGGGCCCCTACGCGCTGCGCCGGGTCACCGTGCGCCGCACCACCGGGCTCGCGGAGTTCGAACGGCTCGTCCAGGGCCGGGCGATCGCCCGCGCCTTCGCCAGGGACCGCGTCCTGACCAAGGGGTACGCCATGGTCCGAAGAGCACGACAGGTTCGCCGGAAGGCCATCGCTTCCCGTGTCTGACACGACCACAGCCCAGGCCGCGTCCTCCACGACCGCGGCACCCGAGCGGCCCGGCCGCCGGTTGCGCCTGCCCGGCCTGGGCGGGAGCGGCGGCGGCAGCCCGCTCTTCCGCAACGCCTACGCGCTGATGCTCAACACCGGCGTCTCGGCGGTGCTCGGCCTCGGCTACTGGCTGGTCGCGGCCCGCTACTACTCCGCCGACGCGGTGGGCCAGGGCTCGGCGGCGATCGCCGCGATGAAGTTCCTCGCCGGACTCACCGCGGTGACACTGACCGGGGCCCTGGCCCGCTTCATCCCGGTCTCGGGGCGCGCCACCGGACGCCTCATCTCCCGTACGTACGCGGTCAGTTCGCTGGTCGTGGCGGTCGGCGCGGGCGTCTTCCTGGTGACGCTGGACCACTGGGGGCCGTCGTACCGGTTCCTGCACGGCACGGTCAACGGGCTCGGCTTCGTCGTGGCCGTCATCGCCTGGAACCTGCTCACGCTCCAGGACGGGGTGCTGACCGGGCTGCGCAGCGCGCTGTGGGTCCCGGTCGGCAACACCGTCTTCTCCGGGGTGAAGCTGGCGCTGCTCGTCGGGCTCGCTGTGGCCATCCCGACGACCGGTGTCTTCGTCTCCTGGGTCGCGGCCATCGCGACGTCCGTCCTGCCGCTCGGCTGGCTGGTGTTCCGGCGGCTGGTCCCCCGGCACGTCAAGGCGACCGAGCGGCACGCGAGGCCGCCGTCGCTGAAGGAGATCGGCCGGTTCCTGGCCGGTGACTGCACCGGCTCGCTGTTCTCGCTCGCCGTGGTCTACCTGGTCCCGGTGATCGTGGCCGCGCAGGTCAGCGCCGCGGACAACGCCTACTTCTACATCGCCACCACCATCGGCGGCACGGTCGACCTGCTGGCCATCAACATGGGCGCCTCGCTCACCGTCGAGGGCGCGCACGACCCGACACAACTGGCCGCCAACACACGGGCCGCGCTCAAGCGCATGGCCCGGATCATGCTCCCGGTGTGCGCGGTGCTGTTCCTCGGCGCACCGTTCATCCTGCATGTCTTCGGCGCGGGTTACGCGCACGCGGCGACCCCGCTGCTGCGCTGGTTCGCGGTCGGCGCGCTGCTGCGGGTCGTCATCGAGACGTACTTCGCGGTGCTGCGCGCCCAGAGCCGTACCTCCGGACTCGCCTGGCTGCAGGGCCTGTTGTGCGTCCTGGTGCTCGGGCTGACCCTGCTGCTGCTCCCCCGCATAGGACTGACCGGCGCGGGCGTCGCGGAGGTCGCGAGCCTCGCGGTGATCGCGTCGATCGCCGCGCCGAGGCTGTTCAGGGTCGTACGCGGCGCCCCACCGCGCGCGCTGCCCGAGAACATGGCACCGGACGGAGACCTGGCCGACCTGGGGACGCGCGAGGTCCCCGTACCGAGGCACGTCCCGTCCTGGGCCGAGGGCACGAGCGACGCGTACGGCAAGGGCGACACGGACAACGCGTACGGCAAGAGCGACACGGACGACGCAGAGGACACAGGCGACACGGGCGATACGGGCGATACGGGCGACACGGGTGACACGCGCGCCGAACCGGTGCGTCCCCCGCGCTCCTCCGGCCGTCGCGGTGTCGTGCTTCTCGCCTGTCTGCTCGTCACCGCCCTGCTCCTCTACTGGGTGCCCGCGCTCGCGCTGAACGACAGTTCCCTCGACCGGATGGGCGGCCTCGGGCTGATCTCGGTGCTGCCGCCGCCGACCCTCGTCGGGGCCGCGCTGCTGATCGTGGTCTTCGCGGCGCTGCTGTGGCGCGTCCACGAGCACAAGGGGCTGCTGCTGGTCACCCTGCTCGCCACCGTCGTGTCGCTGCACGCGCTGCCCGCGGTGATCGAGACCGAGCCGCGGTTCGCGACGGCCTGGCAGCACCTGGGCTTCCTCGACTACATCGACCGCACCGGGGCGGCCGTACCGGACCTGGACGCCCGCTGGAGCTGGCCGGGCTTCTTCGCGGCGGCGGCGTTCGTCGCGAAGGCCTGCGGGGTGAGCGACCTCACCGAGGTCATCCGCTGGTGGCCGCTGACCATGCAACTGCTCTATCTGGCACCGATGTTCCTGCTGCTGCGCTCGCTGCGGGCGGGCTGGCGGGCCAAGTGGACCGGCCTGTGGCTCTTCGTGCTCAGCGGCTGGGTCGGCCAGGACTACTTCTCCCCGCAGGGGTTCACGTATCTGTTCTATCTGGTCTTCGTGGCGATCCTGCTGGTGTGGTTCCGTGCCCCGCACCTGATCTGGACGAAGGCCCGCCCCGGCGAGGCGGAACCGGAGCAGGCCGGAAGCGGTCAACGGGCCGTCCTGCTGGCGCTGTTGATCGCCCTGTACGCGGCGAGCGTGCCGGCCCACCAGCTCACCCCGTTCGTGATGCTGGGCGTGCTCGCGGCGCTCGTGCTGATCCGCCGCTGCGAACTGCGCGGCCTGCCCGTCCTGTTCGCGGTGCTGGTCGCGTTCTGGCTCGGCTTCATGGCCGAGCCGTACTGGTCAGGGCACTTCGACGAACTCTTCGGCGGCGTCGGCGGGGTGGGCAGCAATGTGTCGACCTCGGTCTCCGGGCGCATCCAGGGCGGCGACTCCACCCACAAGCTCGTGCTCTACGCGCGGGTGCTGCTCGCCGGGACGGTCATGGCGCTCGCCTGCTGGGGCTGGTGGCGGCGGCGCGACCACCGGTACCGCGAACGCTCGCTGCTCGTGCTCACCTTCGTGCCGTTCCTGGGCTTCGGGATGCAGTCGTACGGCGGCGAAATGGCCCTGCGGGTCTTCATGTTCGCGCTGCCGGGCGCGGCCCTGCTCGCCGCGCTCGCCCTCTTCCCGCGGACCGGCGTCACGGCGAAGGAGCGGGACAAGGACCGGGTGAGCCTCGCCCCGGTCGCGGCCCTCCTGGCGGGCCTGGTGCTGATGGGCGGCTTCCTGGTGGTCCGCTGGGGCAACGAGCCGTTCGAACGGATCCGTCCGGGCGAGGTCACGGCCATGGACTACGTGTACGCGCACGACGATCCGACCGTGCGGCTGCTGTGGCTGAGCAACGACCCGGCCACCAATGTGACGCCGGCGATGCCCTGGGGCGCGAAGGACATGGAGAAGGTGCAGTACGTACCGACCCTCGCGCCCCCCGATCCGGTCCTGGTGTCGGACCTGGTCGCCTCGCTCGAGGACGCGGGCCCCCACTCCTACCTCATGGTCAACCGCAGCCAGGTGACGTATCTCCAGATGGACGTCGGCTACTCGGCGACCTGGCGGACCCGTCTCCTGCGGAACCTGGACGCCCGTCCGGAGCTGAAGAAGGTCTTCGCCAACGACGACGCGACCCTGTACACGCTGCGCGAGCCGCCGAGCGGCGCGGTCCCGCAGCCGCGTCCGGGTCCGATCGGACCGCGGGTGACCTGGACGCCGTGGTCGGTCGCCGGGGGGCTCGCTGCCGTGGCGCTGGTCCTGATCCTCACCACGCGCGAGATCGTACGGGTCGCGGTGCGCCCGAGCGCGCGGCATCTGCGGTGGCTGCGGGGGAGCTTCTGGTTCTCGCTGCCGCTGCTGGCGGTGCTGCTGGCCTCGCTGGTGCAGCGGTTCCTGACGATGGGCAAGGGCTGACCCGCGCACGACGGGCGCGACGGGCGTACGGATATACGAATGCCGGGGCGTACGGGCGTACGGGCGTGAAGTGGCTCAGCGCGTCAGCCACTTCACCTCGTACGCCTTCATGGCGAACCGCTTGCCGTCGATCCGCGCGCTGATCGGCCGGTCGAGGGTGTTCACCACGAGGACCGTCCTGTCGGTGGCGAGGACCCGTACGTTGGGGACGTCGTCCTCGGCGACGGACACGGTCCGGTACGTGCTGCCGGGCGGGAACTCCTTGCCGAAGCGGGAGATCAGGTCGTACAGGGGCAGCGCCCGGCCGCCGTCGGCGCTGTCGGTCGAGGTCCACAGACAGCCGGGGCAGTCGGGGCCCTCGCGTTCCTCCGGGTTCCAGTAGAAGCCGGAGGAGGCGCCGCCCTCGACCATGGCGATCATCCCGGTGGCCTGCACGGCGACGCGGTGGTTCTCGCTCCAGCCCTTGCGGTCGTCGTTGTCGTCGGCGGGCTCGACGTAGTACTCGGCCCACCACAGCGGCAGGTCACCGATCCGCTTCCGTACCCACGCGCCGACGTCGGTGAGCTTGTCGGTGGCCGTGAACTCGTCGGGCAGCAGCTCGTCGTCCTTGGTGTAGCTGGAGCCGTCCACGACCACGAAGTCGGCACCCGCCTTGTGCCGGTTCCAGTAGTCGAAGGCGTCGAGGACCCGCTGGTCCATGGCGCCCCAGGGACCGCGCGGGCGCGCCGCGGCGTTCTGCTCCCCCGGGCCGACGCTGTCCATGACGAGGTACGGCCCGCCGACCATGATCTTGTCGTCGACCTGTTTCAGCGCCTTGTACACAAGGTTGTACAACCGGGTGTACCCCTCGTAGTCCCAGCGGCCCTCGGCGTTGTTCCAGAAGCCCTTGAACTCGTTCCAGACGACGAAGTGGCGTACGTCCGGATAGCGCCTGGCCACCGTCGCGGCGAGGGCGGCGTAGTCCTTGTAGTGGTCGGGGGTGGGGGCGGTCTCCAGGGCGGACTGGCTCCAGTCGGTGTTCGCGTCGCCCGGCGTGCCGCCCTTCATCCAGTCGGGGGCGCAGCACAAGGTCACGACGGGGGTGCCGCCGGACGCCCGGACGAAGTCGATCCGGCGGTCCATCTCCTCGAAGTCGTAACGGCCCTTGACCGGTTCGGGGTTGCCCGCGCCCCAGCCCATGATGTGCTGGTTCTGCGGCAGCCCCGCCCGCGAGAGCAGCCCTTCCACCCGTGCGACGGCCTTCGAGCTGCCCTGGTCGGCGCTGTACTGGGTGTGGGTGAAGCCCCAGCCGACATCCGGGGTCGGTGCCCCGCGCGGGGTGGCGGGCGTGCCGTGCACCCGGCCGCCGTCGCGGGTGGTGCCCGCGTCACCGGAGCCGCTGTCCGGCAGGGTGTTCATCAAGGTCGCGAGCAGGGCCAGTACGGCCGCGGTCGCACCGAGCAGTGCGGTGAGAGGCCACCGCCGTGCCCGCCGCGCCTCTGAATTCCCCCCATGACGTCGCATCAAGGACAACAGTATCGGCCGGAATCCGCCCGCGACAGATTCCGTCACCCGCCGACCGGACCACACGCGAGGCGCTTCCGGACGCAGCCCCACCCGTACGCCGTGCGCGGGATCGGGGACAGGCCGTGGAAATCCGGTGCGCGGGACGCCTGAGTGACAGATCATGGCGGCATGTCCGCGAACCCACACGACGCTCTGCCGATCCGGCTCACCGTCGACGACAGCGACTCGCCGTCCGACGTCGTCGACGCGCTGTTCCTCGGCCGCTTCGCGAAGGGAGAGCAGCCGTACTCGCACGCTGCGAACATCGACCGCGTACGCCCCGGGGCCACGCTCCTGCCGCCCGACGCCCGGCTGCTGCGCTGCGCCCGCGACGACGACCGCAGCGCGACCCTCGCCGAGGGGGACGGCTGGACGCTGCTGGTCTCCCGCTGGAACCGCGGCGCGGACGTCACGGTCACGGCGACCAGTGCCGACCTGGCCGAACAGGTGCTGAAGCAGGCCACGGACGGCGCGGCGGACGAACCGGAGCCGCAGCCGGAGAACGTGACGATGGGGTTCTGGTACGTGTCCCCGAGGCGCGGCCCGCACCGCACGACGCGGCAGATCTCGGCGGGCACGTGGGAGGAGATCCGCCCGAACTACACGGCGCCGGTCGCGGACGCCATGGACCGGCTGATGAAGACGACCCCGCAGGACATCGCGGGCCGTCTGCTGCTGTTGCACGGCCCGCCGGGCACGGGCAAGACGTCGGCGCTGCGCACGCTCGCCCGCTCGTGGCGGGACTGGTGCCAGGTGGACTGCGTCCTGGACCCCGAGCGGCTGTTCTCGGACGTCGGCTATCTCATGGACATCGCGATCGGCGAGGAGGACGCGGCGGGCAAGGGCCGCTGGCGGCTGCTCCTGCTGGAGGACTGCGACGAACTGATCCGCGGCGAGGCCAAGCACACCGCGGGCCAGGCCCTGTCGCGGCTGCTGAACCTGACGGACGGCCTGCTCGGCCAGGGCAGGAACGTTCTGGTGGGCGTGACGACCAACGAGGACCTGGAGCGTCTCCACCCGGCCGTCGTCCGCCCCGGCCGCTGTCTGGCCCGGATCGAGGTCGGTCCGCTGACCCGCCCGGAGGCGGTGGGCTGGCTGGGCCGCGAGGAGGGCGTGGGCCGCGACGGCGCGACCCTGGCCGAGCTGTACGCGCTGCGCCGGGGGACGACACCCGCCTCGGTGCCGGACCAGCGGCCGGGGGCGGACGCGGGGCTGTATCTGTAAGCACCTGGGTGTTTGATGGACGTATGACCCTGTTGGTCGGCACCTCGGGGTGGCAGTACCGGGACTGGCGGGACGTCCTGTACCCGGCCGGTGTGCCCATGCGGCTGTGGCTGGAGGAGTACGCGACCCGGTTCGCCACGGTCGAGATCAACAACGCGTTCTACCGGCTGCCGTCGCGGGAGACCTTCGAGAGCTGGCGGGAGCGGGTGCCGCGGGACTTCGTGGTCGCGGTGAAGGCGAGCCGGTATCTGACGCACATCAAGCGCCTGCGGGATCCCGCGGAGCCGGTGCGCCGCCTGATGACCCATGCCGCGGGCCTCGATGACCGGTTGGGTCCGGTCCTGCTGCAACTGCCGCCGACGCTCCGCGCGGACCCGGTCCTTCTCGACGAGAGTCTCGCCTGCTTCCCCTCCGGCACGCGGGTCGCGGTCGAACCGCGCCATGACTCGTGGTGGACGCCTCGGGTGCGCGGGGTGCTGGAGGCCCGGGGCGCGGCGCTGTGCTGGGCGGACGTGCTGTCCCGCCCGGTCACCCCGCTGTGGCGGACCGCCGGGTGGGGGTACGTCCGCTTCCACGCGGGCCGCGCCCGACCGTGGCCGCGCTACGGCCGCCGGTCCCTGACGACCTGGGTCCAGCGCGTCGCCGAGGCGTGGCCCGAGGGCTCGGACGTCTACGCCTACTTCAACAACGACCTGCACGCGGCGGCGGTCCTGGACGCGACGGCGTTCGCCCACGCGGCCACGACGGCGGGCCTGCCGGTGACCCGCACACCGTCTCACCTGCCGATCCCGGCGGACACGACACGATGACGGCGGTTGTGACGCGATGACGACTCTTGTCCAGTCCGCGCATGTTCAGTCCGCGCCTGCTCAGTCCTGTTCAGTCCGCGTACGCCGCCCGCAGGGCATCCCGTACCGCGGCCAACGCACCGGCCTCGTCCAGCCCGAGGCGCCTGGCTCGCTCCGCATAGGCCTGCGCGGCGGCTGCCGCCTCCCGCTGCGCGGCCGGACCCGCGGCGGCGACGAACGTGCCGTTGCGCCCCCGCGTCTCGATCACCCCGTCCGCCTCCAGCGCCTTGTACGCCTTGGCGACCGTGTTGGCCGCGAGGCCGAGGGACTCGGCGAGCCCGCGCACGGTCGGCAGCCGGTATCCCACCGGCAGCACCCCCGACCGGGCCTGGTCGGAGATCTGCATCCGCACCTGCTCGTAGGGCGGCGCGCTCCCGTCGATGTGGATCTTCAAAGTCACGGGGCGATTGTCGCGCACTCCGCGGGAAAATGAGGGGCGGTCGGGGCCTTGTTCCGCGTAGCGTGCGCGCCCATGACTGTGATCGTGCGCGACCTCACGCCCGAAGTGCCCGCCGACGTCGAGGACTTCGCCCGCGTCCGCCATCTCGCTCTGCCGTACATGCTGTGGACCCCGGACGCCGTCCGCCACCATCTCGCGCACAGCCACCCGGACGCCCATCGCCGCTACCTCCTCGCGGAGGAGGACGGCGAGGTGATCGGCACGGCCCAGGTCGGCCTCCTCCACGAGAGCCCGGAGCCGGGCCAGGCCCACCTCAACGCCTATGTCCACCCCGGCCGGACCCGGCGCGGCGCAGGCGACCTCCTCGTGCGCGCGGCGGAGGAGTATCTGGCCTCCCTGGGCGCGACCAGGCTGTTCGCCTGGGTCCTGGACGAGCCGGGGAACCGTGCCTTCGCCGAGCGGCACGGCTACCGGGGCAGCCGCCCCGCCCACTTCCTGCGCCTGGACCTGGCGCAGACCGCGCTTCCGCCGCTCGGCACCCCTCCCCCGGGTGTCGAACTGCGTACCGGCGCCGACTTCGCGGACGATCCGCGCCCGCTGTTCGAACTGGACGCGGAGACGGCGCAGGACGAACCGGGCGACATCGTCACCGAGTTCACGGACTACGAGGCCTGGGTCGAGGAGCACTGGAAGCATCCGCTCCTGAACCTCGAACTGACCTCGGTCGCGGTGGTGGACGGCCGTCCCGCCTCCTTCAGCGTGGCCTACACGGACGACACGGGCCGCTACGCCACCGCGATGACCGGCACCGCGCGCGCCCACCGCGGCCGGGGCCTCGCCAAGCTCGCCAAGAACGACTCGCTGCACCGGGCCCGCGCCGCCGGATCCACCGAGGCGTTCACGGGCAACGACGTGGGCAACGGCCCGATGATCGCCATCAACAAGTGGTTCGGGTACGAGATCTGCGCGACGGAGGTTCGGTATGTCCGTGAACTCGGCTGATACTGCTGCCCAGTTGGAAGTCGTGCTCGTCAAGGCGGGCCGTACGAAGATCCGTTATACGGCCGAGCTGCTCCATGACGACGGCACCCGGATCACCGTACGCGCCCCCTGGGCGGGCGACGGTGTCCGCGACTTCGGCTTCGTACGGTTCGAGCCCGGTGACGTCTTCACGGAGTACTACTGGCGCGACCGGTGGTACGCGGTGAAGGAAGTCCGCGACGGGCAGGGCGTGTTGAAGGGCTGGTACTGCGACATCACCCGCCCGGCCGTCCTGCACGGCGGCGAACTCGTGGTCGAGGATCTCGACCTGGACCTGTGGCGCTCCGCCGACGGCGCGACCGTACTGCGCCTGGACGAGGACGAGTTCGAGGCGAGCGGCCTCGCGGCGACGGACCCGCGGGCGGCGGCAGCCGCCACGCAGGCCCTCGACACCCTCGAACTCCTCGCTCGTCAGGGAGGCTTCGAGACGCTGCTCACCTGACCACACTCGGGGCCACCGAGGTTTCGGCCCCCTTCTTCCTGGCCATGTACCTGGTCATGCCACCCCAGTGACAGCCGCCGCTGACAGTCAGGTCATGACAAGGAGGCAGCAATGCGCCGAGTGACCGTGCACAAGCCCCTGAAGAGGGCCGCCTCCCGCCGGGAGCGGGAGGAAGCCGACGAGCGGACCGCCGAACGCTCCGAGGTACGCAAGGACATCGCACGCGTCTGGTGGCCGGACGACTGAACCTCCTTGACGCGTACGGCACTTGGGATCAGTCGAACACCGAGGTGCAGGTGGTCGCGGTGGCGTGGGCCGGGTCCAGGGCGTTGGCCACCTCATGGAAGGCGATCCGGTCGGTCAGCCCTATCGCCAGGTGCTCGGAGAGGTCGACGGGGCACAGGTTCTGCACCAGGACGTTGCGGACGTCCGAGCCGCCGAGGAACTGCGAGCGGTACGGCGTGACGACCTCGTCGTACTGAGTGGCGATGACCGTGTAGTGGACACCGGGCACGGTGTCGCCGCCCGCGTTGAGCTTGGTCAGGAACGCCGAACCCGCCATCTGGTCGGCGACGCCGGGTACAGCCAGGGAGAGCAGGTCCTCGGCGCCGGGGAAGTACGGCAGCAGGTGGGTGAGCCCGTTCAGGGTGGTGCCGTGGTTGTCGGGCGCGATGCCGACGAGGGAGTTCACCTTGGCCGCGCCACCGAGGAACTTGAGGTAGTAGCGCGGCATCATGCCGCCCTGTGAATGGCCGACGAGATCGGCCTTGGCCGCGCCGGTCGCGGTGAGCACCCGGTCGACGAAGACCTGGAGTTGCCCGGCGGAGTCGGCGATGGGGGCCAGCCCGTGGAAGACGGGGACGCCGGGCAACTGGCCGTAGTCGAGCGAGAAGACGCAGTAGCCGCGGTTCACCAAGTAGGGCGCGAGAGCCAGCCAGTTGTCGACGGAGTTCCCGAACGTGCCGTGCACGAGGACGACGGGGCGGGGGTGGGCGGCGGACGGCTTGCAGGAGTAGTCGTTCCACCCCTGGTGCGACGCGGCGGGCTCGGCGGCGGCCTCGGCGGTGGCGACGGGGACGAGGCCGGCCGCGACGGTCAGCAGCAGCGCGGCCAGCGGTCTGAGCAGGCGTTTCCACGGCAGCATCGGGTGATCTCCTTGCGACTCACGGACGGGTGCGACGGTCGGTCGTCCTGTGATCCGGATCACGAGGATGCTGTTCTCTCGCCAAGTTACGAACGCGTAGCGCAGACGGGAAGTTACGCGTCGGTAAAACTTCCCCACTTCTCCGCCCTCCTCGATGGAGTTAAAGTAATCGAACGAACGTACGACAGATATGTCGGGCGAATGGTCGAAAATGGGGTGGAGTAGTGGAGGTGCGGCATGGCGGGCTTCGCTCATCTGCATGTCGCGTCCGGTTACTCCGCCCGGTACGGCGGCGCCCATCCCGAGCACCTCGTCCGGCGGGCGGCCGAGCGCGGCATGAGCGCGCTCGCGCTCACCGACCGGGACACCGTCACCGGCGTCGTACGGTTCGCCGAGGCCTGCGCCAGGGACGGGATCCGGCCGCTGTTCGGGGTCGACCTCGCGGTGGAGGCCCTCGCGCCCCCTCCCCCGGCCCCGCGCCGCCGCACCCCGGCGCGCGGTGGCGCGCATGTGGTCGAGCCACCGCTGCGGATCGTGCTGCTCGCCCAGGACCGGGCGGGCTGGGCCCGGCTCTGCCGCATCACCTCGGCCGCCCACGCCGATGCCCTGGACGGCAGGGCACCAGTGGTGCCCTGGCAGGCGCTGCGTGAGTACGGCGGCCCCGGCCTGATCGTCCTGCTCGGACCGCTCGCGGAGCCGGTACGGGCCCTGGCGGCGGGCCGGGAGGACGTCGCGGTGAAGCTGCTGGCGCCCTGGCGGGAGATCTTCGGGACCGGGGTCCGGCTGGAAGCCGTGGCCCATCACCAGTACGGCACCGGGCCCGGCTCGCTCCGGCTGGCCGCCCGCACCCTGGCGCTGGCCGACCGCACCGGCACCACCGCCGTGCTCTCCAACGCCGTGCGCTACGCCGACCCCGACCAGCACCGCCTCGCCGATGTCCTGGACGCCGCGCGGCTGTTGCGGCCCATCGACCGGCGCCGCCTGGACAGCGGGCAGCGCTGGCTCAAGGACGAGGCCCGGATGGCGGACCTCGCGCGGCTGATCGCGGACTGCGCCGGAGCGGACGCCCGGCGGGCGAGCCGCCTGCTCGCGGACACCGCCGCCACGGCCGCCGCGTGCACGCTCGACCCCGTGGCGGACCTCGGCCTCGGCACCTCGCATCTGCCGGAGCCGGAGGTGTTCGGCGCCGACCCCGGTGCGGGCGGCGCGGCGCGGCTGCTGCGGCAGCGGTGCGCGGAGGGTCTGGCCCGGCGCGGCCTGGACCGGGACCGGGCCGCGCTCGACCGGCTGACCGAGGAACTCGCCGTGATCTCCCGGCTGGGCTACGACGCGTACTTCCTCGCCGTCGGCCAGGTCGTCGCCGACATCCGCGCGAAGGGCATCCGGGTCGCGGCCCGCGGCTCGGGCGCCGGGTCGATGGTGTGCCACGCGCTGGGCATCGCCACCGCCAACCCGCTCGACCACCGGCTGCTGTTCGAACGCTTCCTGAGTGTGCGCCGGGCCTCACTGCCCGACATCGACATCGACGTGGAGTCCGCCCGGCGGCTCGAGTGCTACGACGCGATCTTCGAGCGGTTCGGGAAGGAACGGGTGGCGGTCACCGCGATGCCCGAGACCTACCGGGCCCGCCGCGCCCTGCGGGACACCGGTCTCGCCCTCGGGATCGCGCCCGCGGAGGTCGACCGGATCGCCAAGAGCTTCCCGCATCTACGGGCCGCGGACATCACCGGCGCGCTCGCCGAACTGCCCGAACTGCGGCAACTCGCGGCCGAGGCGGACCGGTTCGGGCCGCTGTGGGAGCTGGCCGAAGGGCTCGACTCCCTGATCCACGGCATGGCCATGCACCCCTGCGGAGTGGTCATCAGCGACGCGACGCTCCTGGACCGGCTGCCGGTGCAGCCGACCCCCCAGGGCCGGTACCCGATGGCGATGGCGGCGAAGGAGGAGACCGAGGCGCTGGGCAACATCAAGCTGGACGTCCTGGGCGTACGGATGCAGTCCGCGATGGCCCATGCCGTCGCGGAGATCGAGCGGACGACCGGCAACCGGATCGACCTGGACGACCCGCGGCAGGTGCCGCTCGACGACGTCTTCGCGTTCAAGCTCATCCAGGACAGCCAGACCCTCGGCCTGTTCCAGTTGGAGTCCCCCGGCCAGCAGGACCTGCTCTCCCGGCTGCAGCCCCGCGATCCGCAGGACGTCATCGCCGACATCAGCCTGTTCCGTCCCGGACCGGTCGCCGGGGGCATGCCCGAGCGGTACATCGCCGCACGCCACGGCGACGCGCCCGCCTACGCCCACCCGGACCTGGAGCCGGTGCTCGCCGACACCTACGGCGTGACCATCTGGCACGAGCAGATCATCGAGACGCTGTCGGTGCTGACGGGCTGCGACCTCGCCCTGGCCGAGGTCGCCCGGCGGGCGCTCGGCGACAAGGCGCGGCTGCCCGGGGTCAGGGACTGGTTCCATCGCGAGGCGCGCGCCCGCGGGTACGCCCCTGAGGTCCTGGACGAGGTCTGGAAGACCGTCGAGGCCTTCGGCTCCTACGGCTTCTGCCGGGCGCACGCGGTCGCCTTCGCCGTACCGGCCCTGCAGAGCGCCTGGCTCAAGGCGCACTACCCGGCGTTCCTGCTGGCCGGTCTCCTCGAACACGACCCCGGTATGTGGCCGAAGCGCGTCCTCGTCGCGGACGCCCGTCGCCGCGGTGTGCCGGTCCTGCCCGTCGACATCAACCGCTCCGGGGCGCGGCACAGCGTGGAGCGGACCGACGAGGGGCGGTGGGGTGTGCGGCTCGCGCTGTCCGCGGTGCGCGGCATCAGCGACGCCGAGTGCGCGCGGATCGAGGAGGGTCGGCCGTACGGATCGCTGTCGGACTTCTGGCAGCGGGCCCACCCGAGCAGGCCCGTCGCCGAACGCCTCGCGGAGATAGGCGCGTTGACCCCCCTGCACGACGGGCGTCTGACGCGGCGCGATCTGCTGCTGCAGATCTCCGAGGTGCACCGGCAGTCCCGTACCCGGGCCGCGGGGACGGGCCAACTGCCCCTGGACGCGGGCGCGGTCGGTGGTTCGGAGCCGAGCGGTCTGCCGGAGCTGACCGGACGCGAGACCCTGAGCGCGGAGCTGAGCAGCCTCGGTATCGATGTCTCCCGGCATCTGATGGAGCATCACCACCGGCTGCTGCGGGAGATCGGCGCGACCGACGCGGCGCATCTGGCCGGGGTGCGCCCGGGGCGGCAGGTCCTCGTCGCCGGGGTGCGGGCGGCGACCCAGACCCCGCCGATCCCCAGCGGCAGGCGGATCATCTTCGTCACCCTGGAGGACGGCTCCGGCCTGGTCGATCTGGCGTTCTTCGAGGACTCGCACCCGGCCTGCGCGCACACCGTCTTCCACAGCGGACTGCTGCTGGTACGCGGCACGGTCCAGGTGCGCGGCACGCGCCGTACGGTCGTCGGCACCATGGCCTGGGACCTGGAGCAGATCGCCGCCGCCCGCCGCGACCACGGCCCCGAGGCCGCCCTCGCCCTGCTCGGCGCCGACCGCCCGCACCCGACCCCCGCCCAGCCGCAGCGCACCCTGGCCAACGGCACGACGGGCGCCCGCCTGCACCCGTACGCCGACCTGCTCCCGGCCGGCGACCGCTCGGCCGACCTGCGGAAGCTCGGCTACACGAGCCCCGGTGCGGCGGGCTGACGTGTCACGCGGGCGGCGGTCCCGCCAGCGCCTTCTCGTGCTGCATCCGCGTCAGCCCCAGCACGACGGCGATGGCGAGCACCGCGGCCACGCTGTCGACGACATCGGCGAACAGTGCCATGACGGACGCATCGTTCAGTTCCGAAGCGGTCTCGGCGCGGAGGGACGACTTGAAGGCGACCTGGTCGGCGAGGAGCGAGAAGAGCCACAGCGCCCACCAGGTGTTGATCAGCCCGTGCGAGCGGCGCGCACCCCAGGGGGTACTGGCGTCCCAGATGTCGGCAGCGATCCGGCGCGGGAACCAGAGGCCCACGACGGGGGTGAACCAGCCGCCGATCGCCCAGCCCCGCGCCTTGCTGTGCGCGGACCGGTCGAACACCTCGGCGTTGACCCGGACCCGGTAGAACCAGCAGAGATACAGGACGACGCTGATCGCCATCGTGGTGAGCTGGACGAAGCCCGACACGGCGGACATGCGGTCGGCGTGGGCGGCGCGCCGGGTCACGTCGTCGCCGTGGCCGCCGTCCGCGATGACGCCCGTGATGTCGATCTCCAGGAAGTCCGCCCAGACGGCGAACAGGTCCGCGGCGATGACGAGTCCGAGCGCGATGGCGGCGGCCCGGCCGAGTCCGACCGGTGACCGCAGCCAGGGACCGGGGGCACCTGTGTACACCGGGGCGGGGGCACCCCCGTACGCCTGGCCGGGGACACCCGCGGGCGTCGGACCGGGTGGCGGCGGCGCGACGATCGCGGCGCACTGGGCGCACAAGGTGCCGCCGGACACGGCGGCGACGTGGCGGCAATGGGCACAGAGCATGGAGGTCCCCCCAGGAAGGCGCATGAGACAAGCGCAGACGTGGACATGCCGTGCACGGCTCTCCCCGAGGCGCACACAGCATCCGGAAGATACGTTTCCGCTACCCTCCGTGTCCACCTCGATTCACATCCAGGTGGTCAAGTCGCACAAATATTCGAACAAGGGCTACGGTGGAGGCGAGGAAGCGCCCGTGACCCATGGGGCGCCCGAGGGACCCCGGGAGGTGCGGAATGGCCACGCGGCAGCGGCACATCGCCCACCTCCATCTGCACGCCGCGCTGACGGAGGACGTGTACGAGGACATTCTCGAACTGATGTCCGGCCTCACGCCGCATGTCCAGGCCGTCCCGCCGCACGCCGTTCAGCTCGATCTGACCTCGGCGCTCCGGTACTTCCAGCAGTCCCCCTACGACATGGTCCAGATGGCGATGCTCCGGCTGAAGGCCCTCTACGGCATCGAGTCCAGCGCCGGGCTCGCGGGCAACCGCATGCTGGCCGTCATGGCGGCCGACGCGTCGGCACCGGGAGACACCACCTGGGTCCCCGCCGAGCACGCCGCCGCATGGCTGCGCCCCCGCCCGCTCATCGCGCTGCCGGGGATCGGCCGCGTCACCGCGACCACCCTCCACCGGTACGGTCTGCACACCATCGGCCAGATCGCCGACCTGCCCCCAGCGACCCTGCAACGCCTCCTCGGTGTCCGCCAGGCCCGGCTGCTGTCCGAGCGCGCCCGCGGCCATGACCCCCGCCCGGTCGCCCCGCTGGACCCGGCGGCGCATCTGACCGCCGATCTCGTCTTCGACCGGGACTGTCTCGACCCCGCGGAGCACCACCGGGCCGTCCTCGGCCTCGCCGAGCAGATCGGCACCCGCCTGCGCGGCGAGGGCCAGGTCACGGCCCGTATCACCCTCACCGTGCGCTACGCCGACCGCAGTTCGACCACCCGGACGCGCAAGCCGGCCGAAGCCACCGACCACTCGCCCGCCCTCGCCACCGCCGCCCTCGGCCTGTTGGCCGGTCTGGGACTGCAGCGGGCGCGGGTACGTGCCGTCGCGCTCCGCGCCGACGATCTGCTGCCGGCCGGTGCCGCGCACCACCAGCTCTCCCTGGACCCCGGTGACGACCGCGCCCGCGCCGCCGAAGCCGCCGCGGACAAGGCCCGCCGCCGCTTCGGCTCGGGGGCCGTGCACCCCGCCACGCTGGCCGACGGCCGTCGGGGGCCTGCGTCGGCCATGCGATAGACGGCGGGCGGACAGGCGAAGGTCCCGCCCCCGAAGTACGCGGGGCGGGACCTCACTTGGTGCGGGAAGGGTCAGCCGATCTCGGCGCCGACGGCCGACAGCGCCGTGGTGACGGGCTGGAAGAAGGTCTCGCCGCCCGAGGTGCAGTCGCCGCTGCCGCCGGAGGTGAGGCCGATCGCGCTCTCACCGTCGAAGAGCGCGCCCCCGCTGTCACCGGGCTCGGCGCAGACATCGGTCTGGATGAGGCCGTTGACCGTGCCCTCCGCGTAGTTCACGGTCGCGTCCAGGCCCGTGACGGTGCCGGAGTGCACCTGGGTCGTGGAGCCGCTGCGGCTCACCTTCTCGCCGACCGTCGCCTCGGCCGCCTTGGTGATGGTCTGCGTGGAGCCGTTGTAGAGGTCGACCGCGCTCGGGTGGTCCACGTCCGCCGTGTACTTGACCAGCCCGTAGTCGGTGCCCGGGAAGCTGGACTCCGCGTTCTCGCCGATCTCGGTGCCGTCGGAGTCCGACCAGGTGGAGATCGCCTCGGTGCAGTGCCCGGCGGTGAGGAAGTACGGCTCGCCGTCCTTGACCACGTTGAAGCCGAGCGAGCAGCGCCCGCCGGACCCGGTGATCGCGTCACCGCCCGCGATGAACGCCTTGTACTCGGCCTTGGTCCTGCGCAGTTCGGCCCGTCCGCCCAGAGCGTCGACGACCTTGCCGAGCTTCGCCCACTCGGCCTTCGAGACGGTCTTGTCGGCCGTGACGACGACCTTGTTGCTGCGGGGGTCGGTCGCCCATGAGGTGCCGGGGATGGTGGCGTCCTTGGTGAGCTTGGTGCGCGCGCTCGCCAGGTCGGTCAGGGAGTTCTCGACGATTCTGGCCTGGGCCCCGGCCGCCCGGACGGTCTGCGCGGCCTTCGCGTCGACCACGTTGACGACGAGGTGCTTCGTCTTCGCGTCGTAATACGTTCCGGCCGCGTCGGCGCCCAGGTCCTTCCCGAGCGTCGAGGCGAGCTTTCCGGCCGCGCCGGCCGAGAGAGTGTGGGGCACCTCGGTCTTCGGGGCCTCGCTCGCGTTCGCGTTCTGGAAGGTGACAGCCGCGACGATCAGTGCGGTGACACCCGCGCCGGCCAGCGCCGCGCGCCGCTTGGGTATGTGTCGGTGCTTCAACTCACGTCCTCCTGTGGGGGGTCCGGCCGCGCGGGGAATGTGGGGACCGTCGCGACCGGAAGGCGTACGGGAACGGAGGCGGCGCAACTGCTGGGGCCACGTCCGAACCCGCCGTGCGGCGCCCACTATTCCGAGGCCGACAGGGCGCACACAAGGTCGACTTCAGGACGTGTGTACGTCAACGAACCTACGGTTCCGAAGGGTTGAGCCTCGCCTGGTCGTCGCCGCGCTGTTCCCATTGCAAACACTGACGGTCGACCGTCCGTGCGCGGCCTGCGAGGTCTAGTCCTGTCCGGATCTCATCGTCTCGGGGCCCGGGGCCACGCGGGTAATGGGGTGCGGGAGTTGCTTCTGCATCGATTGCTCGGCGGCACCCGAAGGGGTGCGGACACGTACGAGCCCCCGTGCGTCGTCGACGCACGGGGGCTCGGGTGCCGCCGACTGCGGAACGGCGGCCGGGCGGGTCAGCCGATGCTCACGCCGAAGTGGCTGAGGGCCGCGGTGACCGGCTGGAAGAAGGTCGTGCCGCCGGAGGTGCAGTTGCCACTGCCGCCGGAGGTCAGGCCGTAGGCCACCGAACCACCGTAGAGGGGACCGCCGCTGTCGCCACCCTCGGCGCAGACCGAGGTCTGGATCATGCCGTAGACGATGCCGTCACTGCCGTAGTTGACGGTGGCGTTCAGCGCGGTGACCTTGCCGCTGTGCGTGCCCGTGGTGGAGCCGCGCCGGTAGACGGTCGTACCGACGCTCGGGGTGGCGGCGCTGGAGATGGTCTGGCTGCCGACCGTACTCGGGTGCGAGATCGAGGAGTTGGTGTACTTCACCAACGCGTAGTCGCTGCCCGGGAAGGTGTAACCGGAGTTCGTGCCGAGCACCGTGCCGTGACCGGAGTCGGAGTACCACGTGGAGGCGACCGCCCCGCAGTGTCCGGCGGTCAGGAAGTAGTACGTGCTTCCGCTGTGCACGTTGAAGCCGAGCGAGCAGCGGTAGTTGCCGCCGTAGATGGCGTCACCACCGGAGATCAGCTTGCTGAACCTGCCCGGCGTGTGCTTGATGGTGAGGGCGCCGGCGTTGCTGCCCGCCGCCTCCTTGATCTTCGCGATGTCGGCGTCGGAGACCCTGCTGTCGACGGTGACGACGACGCGGTGCGTCGCGGGGTCGACGGCCCAGGCGGTGCCCGCGACATCGGACTTGAGCACCGAGTCGCTCACACTGCTGAGCTGCTGCGCACTGAAGGTCGGTGCGTCACTCGCGTTCGCGGTGGGGACGGCGAACGCCGCCGCGGCCAGGAATCCGGAGGCCACGGCGATCAGCCGGGTCCATCTGGTGGCGGTGCGTGTGGGGGTGGTGCGCTTGATCCTCACTTGTCGTTCCCTCCAAGGGAATTCGGGGGCCCGCGCTGTGGGGTGGGGGCCCGTGAGGCGCAGCCAGGAGCGGTATGCCCGGATTGCGAACATGCCGTGCCCCTGACAAGCACTACGGGGAGTATTCGGGCGTACGGCCGAACGACGCAAGGGTGCCTTTCGGCCGTAGCTCCCTCGACTCCCCGTGGGGCGCGGCGCGTTACCGTCCAGCGACCCCACGGGACGGTGGCTCAGCAGTCGCAGCCGCAGTCGCACCCGTCACAACTGCAGCAGTTGTTGCAACAGTTGCAGCAGTCACAGGCATCGCCGCAGCCGTCACAGCAGTCGCAGCAGTCACCGCAGTCACGGCACCAGCCCTCGCGCCGCCGCCGCGACCAGGCCCCCTCGTACTGATCGGCGCAGCACACCTTGCACGAGCAGCACAGCCCGACGGCGACCGCGCACCCGGCCAGGAAGCCACGGCCGGGGCGCGGCGGCTCACCGCCGGGGTGGCCGCCGCCCGGCGGACCGTCCGGGTCGTACGGGTGCCGGGGCGGCGCGTAGGGGCCCTGCGGGGCCTGCGGGCCACCCGGCGGCGGACCGAACGCGCCCTCGGCGCCGTGCGAGCAGGACTCGGTGCCGAAGGCCCGGTCCACCGAGCGCCGCAGTTCGTGCACGAGCAGCACATGCGCGAGCCGCCGGCCGGTGTCCTCGCCCTCCGCGCACCCCCCGGACCCCCACTCCACCTCGCGCAGCGCGAGCCGGATCCCGTACAGGGCGTCATTGGCCAGGCGGCGGGCCTCCGTCAGCGAGGTCCCGGTGTGGGTGAGCGGATTCCAGGCACCCGACGCCGCGTCGGCCTCCTGGTCCTCCACGGCGTCCAGCAGATGCGCGAGCCGTCCGAAGAGCCGCCCGGCCTCGGCCAGCGGCGCGGCGTTGCCGGGGCGCCCGGCCAGCACCGCCGTGTGCGCGAAGGCGGCGGCGGTGGCGGTCTCGGTCGGCTCGGTGACGGTCAGGAGGGAGGTGCCGGGCCCGGCGAGCGCCTCGATGCCGACCTGGCGGTCCACGGCGTCCACGAGCACGGCGGTGTCGAAGCCGACGGCCGAGCCGCCCCGCGCCCCGGCCCTGCCCCAGCTCGCGGCGACCCGGCGCGCGGCGACCGCCACCGGCTTGCGCGCCAACAGCCCGTCCCCGTCGGCCGCGTGGTCGCGCACCTTGGCGGAGGCGAGCACCAGCGAGACGGCGGCGGCGAGCCGCGCCCCCTCACCCCGCGCGACGGAGGCGGTGCGCATCCCGCGCAGCGGACAGGGGCCCGCGGTGCGCCGACCGCCGTCGGCCCACTCCACCTGAGCCTCCGTCAGCACGGAGATGAGCAGCCCGTCGTAGTTCGTCACCACCCGGGCCAACTGTCCGTGGTCCTCGCGCAGTGCGAGACACAGCCCGCACAGATGCGCCATCCACTGGGCACTGAGGCCCTCCCCCAGCCGGTGACGGCAGGGCCGCACGATGCCGAACACGACACTCCCCCATGGTCCGTACGACGTTGAGCGGCGGCATCGTATCTGCCCCCTCGTTCACCCGTACGCACCGACCGTCACCCATCCGCCGCCGTAGATCATATTTCACTCACAGTCAGCAGCCGTACGCCCCAAGCCCCTTGCGGGAAGCGGGCCCTCGACGGACGCGTTGTGCACCAGTACCGTCACGAAACCCCCGCGCGGCGCCTATCCCCTTGGCGCCGCATCCGCATCATGAACGACCATGGGATGGCGCAGGGCGTGAAAGACCGCTGTGAGAGGAGGCGTCCATGGGATCGGTGCGCAAGGCGAGTGCCTGGCTTGGCCTCGTCGACGACAACGATGACGAGCGTTACTACGAAGACGACTACGCCGAGGGCCAGGAGCAGGGCGAGGCCTGGGTGACCGACCCCCGTGTGCAGGTCGCGTCCGACACGGCGGCGGACAAGGGCCGGCGGATCGGCACGGTGACCCCGGACAGCTTCCGGGACGCCCGGATCATCGGCGAGATGTTCCGGGACGGCGTCCCGGTCATCATGAACCTCACGAGCATGGAGGGCGCCGACGCCAAGCGCGTCGTGGACTTCGCGGCGGGCCTGATCTTCGGCCTGCACGGCTCGATCGAGCGTGTCTCCACCCGGGTCTTCCTGCTGACCCCCGCGCACACGGAGATCGTCAGCGGCGAGGCCGGGAGCCGGCGGGACAAGGGCTTCTTCAACCAGAGCTGAGGCAGGGCCGCTCACCGGCCCTGCCCGCTCGGGGATCCGTACTCCGGGATCCGTACTGCGGGATCCGTACTGCGGGATCCGTACTGCGGGATCCGTCAGCGGAAGGCGTCGAGCCCGGTGAGTGCCTTGCCCAGCACGAGCTGGTGCATCTCGACGGTGCCCTCATAGGTGAGCACCGACTCCAGATTGGTGGCGTGCCGCATCACGGGGTACTCCAGCGAGATCCCGTTGGCGCCGAGGACGGTGCGCGCGGTGCGGCAGATCTCGATGGCCTCGCGGACGTTGTTGAGCTTGCCGAAGCTGACCTGTTCGGGGCGCAGCCGTCCCGCGTCCATGCGCCGCCCCAGATGGTGGGCGAGCAGGATCCCCTTGTGCAGTTCGACCGCCATGTCGGCGAGCTTGGCCTGGGTGAGCTGGAAGCCGCCGATGGGCCTGCCGAACTGCTCCCTGGTCTTCGCGTACTCGACGGCGGTCTCGAAGCAGGTGCGGGCGGCGCCCATGGCCCCCCACACGATCCCGTACCGGGCGTGGGAGAGACAGCCGAGCGGCCCCTTGAGTCCGACGACGCCGGGCAGGACGGCGTCGGCGGGCAGCCGTACCTCGTCGAGGACCAGCTCGCTGGTGACGGACGCCCGCAGGGACCACTTGTGCTTGATCTCGGGGGCGGCGAAGCCGGGACGGTCGGTGGGGACGACGAACCCGCGGATCCCGTCGTCGGTACGCGCCCAGACGACGGCGACTCCCGCGACGGACCCGTTGGTGATCCACATCTTGCGGCCGCTGAGCACCCAGTCGGACCCGTCGCGCTTGGCGTAGGTGCGCAGGGCGCCCGGGTCGGAGCCGTAATCGGGCTCGGTGAGCCCGAAGCAGCCGATGACCTCACCAGCGGCCATCCGGGGCAGCCACTCCCGCTTCTGCTCCTCGCTGCCGAACCGGTGGATCGCGTACATCGCGAGCGATCCCTGCACGGACACCAGGGAGCGGATCCCGGAGTCGGCGGCCTCCAGCTCCAGGCAGGCGAGCCCGTACTGCACGGCACCGGCCCCGGCGCAGCCGTACCCGGTCAGGGACATCCCGAGGGCGCCGATGCGGCCCAGCTCACGGGCCAGTTCCCGGATCTCGGGCAGTTCGCCGCGCTCGTACCAGTCGGCGATGTGCGGCAGCACGCGCTCGGCCGCCCAGCTCCGCACGGTGTCCCGGATGGCGAGATCCTCGGCGTCCAGCAGGTCGTCGAGCCCGAGCGGATCGGTGGGGTCGAAGGACGGCATCGTCGGGGACGCGGACATGGGCAGCCTCCGTGACACTGAAAACTAGCAGCGCTAACACGGTGACGTTACGGGGCGGTCGCGCGGTGCGTCCACTCCCGGGGCCCGGTGACGGTGCGGCGCGCCGCGGTCACGCGGAGATGCGGGTGTTCCTGGCGTCGTGGCGGGCCTTGCGGGGGGCCGGGACCGCGCTCGCCGGGGTGTCCGGGGCGGGCGGCGGCGTCGGGGTGTCCTCCGGGGCGGGCGGGTCGCAGGTCATGACCCGCGGCAGCCGCAGGGCCATGACCGCGCCGAGCAGCAGCAGGCCCACGCTGACGAACAGCGTCACATGCAGGCCGTGCACGAAGGACTCCCGGGCGGCGTGGCGCAGGGCCGCGCCGCGCGTGCCGCCGAGGCGGTCGGCGACCTCGTACGCCTCGCCCAGCGAGTGCGCGGCGGACGTGGAGGCGGACGCGGGAACGCCGGGCACCGAGGACAGGCCGGGCGCGTAGGCCGCGTTCATCACACTGCCCAGCAGCGCGATCCCGATGCCCGCGCCGAGCTGGTACGACGTCTCGCCGACCGCCGCCGCCCCGCCCGCCTGGGTCTGCGGTGCCTCGCTCAGCATGGACTCGTACGCCCCGAAGAGCGTCGTCTCCAGGCCGAAGCCGAGCAGGACGAAGCCGGACAGCAGCAGAGTCGAGTCGTCCTTCGTGCCCATCGCGGTCAGCAGGGTCACCGCCGCGGCCGTGACGCAGAAGCCGGAGACGACCATGCGGCGCGGGCCGAAGCGCTGGAGCACGCTGCGGCCGGCCAGGCCCGCCGCCATCGCCGCGAAGGTCAGCGGCAGCAACCGCAGCCCGGTCTGGAGCGGGGAGAGGTGCAGCACCAGTTGCAGATACTGCGCGGCGATCAGTTCGAGACCGACCAGCGCGAGCATCGCCAGCACGATGCACCCCACCGAGGTACTGAAGGCGGGCCGGGCGAAGGTCCGCAGATCGATCAGCGGGTGGGTACGGCGGCGCTGACGGCGCACGAACGCGGTCAGCAGGCCCCCGCCGGCCAGCAGGAACAACAGGGTCCACAGGCCGAACGGCGCCTCGCCGCCGAGCCGCTTCACGCCGAGGACGAGGAGGAAGAGACCGGCCGCCGCCATCAACGCGCCGACCACGTCCCAGGGACCGTCCCGGTCGCCCTTCGACTCCGGCAGCAGCATCCGTCCGACGGGCAGGCTGACCAGCATCAGCGGGATGTTGATGAGGAAGACCGACCCCCACCAGAAGTGCTCCAGCAGGAAGCCGCCGAGCAGCGGCCCGATCGCCGCGCCCACCGCGGCCACCGCGCTCCAGATGCCGATCGCCAGCGCCCGCTCCCGGCGGTCGGGGAAGACATGCCGCAGGATGGACAGGGTCGCGGGCATGATCATCGCGCCGCCCACGCCGAGCAGCGCCCGTGCCGCGATCAGTACTTGGGCGTCATGGGCGAGGGCCGCCACACCGGAGGCGACGCCGAAGAGGGCGTATCCGGCGAGCAGGACCCGTCTGCGTCCGACCCGGTCGCCCAGCGTGCCGAAGAGGATCAGCAGGGAGGCGCACACCAGCGGATAGGCGTCGACGATCCAGAGCAGCTCCATCGCGCCCGGCTTGAGGTCCTCGCTGACGGCGGGCACCGCGACATGCAGCACGGTGGCGTCGACGGCGACGAGCAGCAGGCTGACGCAGAGCACGACGAGGACGACCCAGCGGCGCGCACCGTCCCCGGTCTCCCGACGGCGCGATGCGGCGGCGGCCGTGGTCGTCCCGGACATGTACGTACCTCCCAGATGATCCCTCGCTTCGGCGGATCCACGGGAGGGGGACGACCCCGCGGCTGCGGCCGGGAGGAGCGGTACTCCCTGTACTCCACGGCCCACGCAACGATGCGAGTGAGTCGCCAGACTACGCGAGTTCCGACAGCCGTCGCGTGGCGGACCTCTCATGTTCCACGGGAAGCGGGTGTGGCATGCACCACGCCTCCCCGGAACCGCCACATCCGCGGGGCGTCTCCGGGCCCCCGCGACCTCGATAATCGAGCGCGTGACCGATCTTGAAACGCGCCCGGCGCCGCCGCCCCGCGTCGGTGCCGTGCGCCGGGCCGCCCCCGCCCTGGCGGGGTACGCGGCGGTCCGTGCCGTGGGCCTCGTCGTGCTCGCGCTGTGGAGTGCGGCGCGGGGCACGAGCGCGCACACGCTGCTGACCGCGCGCTGGGACGCGCTCTGGTACACCCGGGTCGCCGAACTCGGCTACGGCTACGAGGTCCGCCTCCCGAACGGCGACGTGCACGCCGACCTCGCGTTCTTCCCGCTGCTGCCCTGGCTGGAGCGGGCGGGCGCGGCGCTGACCCCGCTGTCGTACGCCGACGCGGGGCTCCTCGTCACCACGCTCGCCTCCCTGGCCGCGGCCTGGGGGATCTTCGCCGTTGCCGAACATGTGTACGACCGCCGGGTGGGCGTCTGCGCGGTACTGGTGTGGGCGGCGCTGCCCGTCGGGGTCGTGCAGTCGATGGCGTACAGCGAGTCCTTGTTCACGGCGCTGGCCGCCTGGGCGCTGTACGCGGTGCTGACCGGCCGCCTGGTCACGGCGGGGCTGCTCGCCGCGCCGGCGGGGCTGACCCGGCCGGTGGGGGCCGCGGTGGTCGCGGCCGTGTGGGCCGCCGCGCTCACCTCGTACGTCCGAGACCGGCGCACGCGCGGGGGCGCGCTGTCCATACGCCCCGCCGTCGGCATGCTTCTCGCGCCCCTCGGCGCCGCCGGGTACGTCCTGTGGGTCGGCAGGCGCACCGGCCAGGGTCTCCTCGGCTATCTGGACGTCCAGGCGGGCTGGCGCAACGGCTTCGACGGCGGCTACGCCTTCGCGCGCTTCATCGCGGGCAAGTTCACCTCCTTCCCCGCCGCACTGGCCGGTGTCGGGCTGATCGCCGGGGTCGTCCTGGTCCTCTGGCTGTACGGGGTGGGCGTACGGCAGCGTCAGCCGCTGCCGCTGCTGGTGTACACGGGGGTGGTCACCGCGCTCGCACTGTGCGCGTCCAGCTACTTCGGCTCGAAACCCCGCCTTCTGCTGCCCGCCTTCCCTCTGTTGCTGCCCCTGGCCCGAGCCCTCGCCCGGATACGTCTTCCCAGGTCGGCCGCGATCCTCGGCACCGCCACGGCCGTCTCGGCCCTCTACGGCGCGTTCTGGCTGAACGGATCGGGGCCGCCATGATCCATTTCGCCGGAACGGGCGGAACGGGCGAGCGGTGAGCGAATTCCCGCTCCCGCTATTCGACGAACGAATAGGTACGGAGCCTGAACGGGAGTTGTCATGGAAGTTGCCGCGGCGAAGGAAATGGAGGACCTGTGCCGCCCTCCATTGCCGAATTCACGGAAATCGACTTGCTCTTGAGAGCAATCCCACATCACATCGTCATTACAAATCCGGTGAATCGACCGGGCGGGCTGCTCACGCGCTGTAACGTCGATTGACGTGCGTACCGAAACCAAGCTGAGCCGTCTGGACCGGGTCTTCGCCCGGTTGGACCGTGAGCCGGAACGACCGGCCCACATCGACGTGCCCAGGATGAGCCGGCACCGGGTGGTCCTCTTCTCGGCCACCCTGGCCTTCTACGCGGCGATCGTGTGGGCGGTGGTCATCTCCTCCTGGCTCGTCCGGCTCGACTGGCAGGTCATGTTCTTCCGGCCGTACCAGCAGTGGCCGCAGGTCCACGCGTTCCTCGACTACTACGTGGTGCTGGGCCAGCGCGGCCCGACCGCCGTGATGGTCGCGGCCTGGCTGGGCTGGCGCTCCTGGCGGCAGCACACCCTGCGCCCGCTGCTCTCGCTGGGCACGGCGCTGCTGCTGCTGAACGCCACGGTGGGCGCCGCCAAGTACGGCATGGGCCGCCTCGGGCCGCACTACGCGACGGTCATCGGCTCGAACGAGATGTGGCAGGGCGGCGATATATTCCCTTCCGGCCACACCGCCAACGCCGTCGTGACCTGGGGCATCCTGGCCTATCTGGCGTCCACCCCGCGGGCCAGGCGCTGGCTGTCCGCGCTCTCCGCGGTGATCTCCCTCGGCGTCGGCCTGACCACCGTCTACCTCGGTACGCACTGGCTGAGCGATGTGCTCCTCGGCTGGGCCGCCGGGCTGCTCGTCCTGCTGGCGCTGCCCTGGTTCGAGCCGCTGACCGCCCGCGCCGAGATGGGCATCTTCTCGCTGCGGGACCGTCTGCGCAGCCGCCGTGCCGCCACGGCGCCGGTCGCGATCCCCGTCGGTGCACCCGCGACGGTGGTCCCGCCGCGCGTGGCGGGAGCCATGGACCAGGAGACACCGTCCCAGAAGCCGGCCGCCGCCGCCCGTACGTCCCGGTCCCACGGCTATCTGACCCCCGGGCCGCACACCCCTCGCCCGGAGCGCACTCCGCTGACACCGGTGGGCAGCCGCCGACCGCCGCACACGGAACGGGTCCCGCGCGGCGCCGCCTCCGCCCGGCCCGTGGCGGGCGGCTGAGCAGTCCCCCCGCGGGCTCCGGTACGCGCCCGCTCGTCGAAGGCCCCGGCTCGGGTGAGCCGGGGCCTTCTTCACGGTCCGTCACCGATGGCCGGTCAGCCCTTCCAGCATCGTTTGACCCGGCCGTTCTCGACCTCGAAGTTCAGCCGCCCGTAGCGGTATTCCAGGGTGATGATCGCGCCCGGCGGCAACGAGCGGACCGTGGTCCAGCCGCGCTCACGGGCGAGCCGCTCGGCGGCCGGGGCCGCCAGGCCGACATACGCCTCCGGCGGGTCCTCGGGGTCTGCGCCAGGGGTGGGAATGGGTGCCATGCGGCCACGTTAGGCCTCTGGCCCCGGCCACGGAAGTCGAGACCGGCCGTCCCGGCCGCACCTCCCCCTCCGGTCACGCTTCTGTCACAGAACCACGACACCCGTATCGCCTCAACGGCGTCACACGTACGAGGGGTTCCCGACGTGTCGCACACTTCCCCATACTCAATTCGGGGCCGGGTCGGGGAGCGGCGGGCGATGCGTCGCATTACCCGGCGGAAATACCCGCGCCGGGGCCGTGTCGGCCCTTTCCCTTCGGATTCCGGAATACCCGTCGCGCCGCCTGATTGCGTCCGCGAAACATGCGTCTTCGGTACGGGAATCCATGGAGGTCCGGACGGCTACGGGTGCGATGCGCGCGGGGGCGACGCCGGGCGGAGGCGTCCGGGACGGCCGAGCGGGACAACCGGCCGGGCTCGGGCGGCGACCGGCAACACCTCGTCCGTCCGCGTCAGTTCACGTCAGCCCACCGTCACCCACGAGTCGGCGTCTTCCAGCCACCCGTTCATTCGCTGATTTCCGGATATATCGATCAGCGACCCTGGTGACACGTGACCCTCGACATGGGTCAACTGCCCTTCCGTCAGGGGTAGTTGATGCCCGGGAACCCAACTCCCGCCCGACCTCCGCCTCCGCTCCGGATGCCGCGACTCCGATCTCTTTCGGGCGTGACTTGGGCCATAGATCGCCCGTTGTCATCTGCATGAGCCGGGGACCCCCCGGGCTCATGGGCCGGGAGCCGCCCGGCACTGTCACGCACCGCATCCCGAGGGAGCCACCCGTGCCGCGCATGCTCGACGTCAGCGACGCCGTACGCGCCGAGATCGGCGACGAAGAAGCCGACCGGCTGCTCGCCGGAGTCAACGCCCCGGGCAGTTACGACTGCACTTCCTGCCGCACCCCGGGCGACTCCGAGCAGGAGCGCACCAGCACCGTCCTGTTCGTCGGCGAGGAGACCGCCGTTCTCGCCTTCGCCCACTCCACCTGTCTGCCCTCCCAGGTCGTCCAGGTCACCGAGGAGCAACTCCAGGGCGCCGTACGCTCCATCACCGCCGACGAGGGGGTCGCCACCAGAGATGTCCCCGAGCAGGCGGTGCTGGGCGTCACGAGCGGACTCGTCCTGATCGCCGGGGAGTTGCACCCCGCGCTCGTCGTGGAGCCGACCGCGCCCATCGTGCGGCCGGGCACGGTCGGCGTCGGCGACGACTTCCTGCCCCTGCTCATCGAGCAGGGCTTCATGCCGCTGACCACGATCGAGTCGATGCCGCCCGTCCTGCACGGCTGGTCCGTCCTGCTCGCGGTGGGCCAGTTGCACGCCGTGCTGCAGCCGAGCACCACCGGCGGCCAGCCGGTGGCCTGGTGGCAGGCGCACCAGCCGCTCCAGGTCACCGACGGCTGGCGCGCGGCGGCCAACAAGCACCAGCAGGTGCTGATGTTCGCGGCGCCGGTGGGCTCGATCGGCCGCCAGCCGCGCGAGGACCTGCTGCGCGGGGCGCTGGACCAGGCGGCGGTGAACGGTCAACTGGTCGCCGCCGCCCTGCCGCTGGCGGGCACCTGAGCCCGTACCGGGGCCGGTGCGAGGGCGGCGCGGGGGCGCGGGTCTGATCAGCGCATCTCAGTGATCGACCGCATCCCTTGGGCGGCGGGGTCGTTGGCACCTACGTGCACGCATATGACGTCCCCGCCCGCCAGTCCTACGCGCCGCTCCCCTCCGGGCGAGCGGCCCAGGACAGCGCACAGGCCACGCCGATCTACGACGCGCTCTACGCCGAGTACGTCGCTTCGTTCCGGGCGTTCCCGGGCGACCGCAGCGACGAGGAGGAGCTGGGCTTCACCGCCTTCTCCCGCTCGCCGCACGACAGAGCCTCGTACGGAGCCCGGACGTACGGGAGCGGTCACAGCGTCCCCCAGCACGCGACCGGTCCCCTGGCCTCCCCGCACGGTCAACCGGGCCCGGCGTCCTCCGTCTGGCAGCAAGTGGCCCGGCATGCCCGGGGGATGCACCACGTCCCGGCGCTGCCGCCCGCACCGCGCCAGGGACTGTGAGCGGCACGCACGACCGTGAGCGGCGCACTACAAGGGGCGGCTCCCACCGGGAGACCGCCTCTCGCCCATGACTCCGTAGCGCGCTGGTTCTTCTCGCCGCTACTTCGGCTTGCCGCTACTTCTTCTTGCCGCGCTTCTCGCGCACGCGCACCGAGATATGGATCGGCGCCCCTTCGAAGCCGAACTCCTCACGCAGCCGTCGCTCGATGAAGCGGCGGTAGCCCGCCTCGATGAAGCCGGAGGCGAAGAGCACGAACCGCGGGGGCTTGGTGCCCGCCTGCGTACCGAAGAGGATGCGGGGCTGCTTGCCGCCGCGGACCGGGTGCGGGTGGGCGGCGACCAGCTCGCCGAGGAAGGCGTTGAGCCGGCCCGTCGGCACGCGCGTCTCCCAGCCCGCCAGGGCCGCCTCGATCGCCGGGACCAGCTTCTCCATGTGCCGCCCCGTGCGCGCCGAGACGTTGACCCGCGGCGCCCAGGCGACCTGGCCCAGCTCGGTCTCGATCTCCCGCTCCAGGTAGTAGCGGCGCTCCTCGTCCAGGGTGTCCCACTTGTTGATGGCGAGGACGAGCGCGCGACCCGCCTCCACGGCCATGGTGACGATCCGCTGGTCCTGGACCGAGATGGTCTCCGAGCCGTCGATCAGGACGACGGCGACCTCCGCCTTCTCGACGGCCGCCGCGGTGCGCAGCGAGGCGTAGTAGTCGGCGCCCTGCTGGAGGTGGACCCGCTTGCGGATACCGGCCGTGTCGACGAACTTCCAGGTCTTGCCGCCGAGTTCGATCAGCTCGTCGACCGGGTCGCGGGTGGTTCCGGCGAGTTCGTTGACGACGACGCGCTCCTCGCCCGCGACCTTGTTCAGCAGCGAGGACTTGCCGACGTTCGGGCGGCCGATCAGGGCGATGCGGCGCGGTCCGCCGAGGGCGGCGGCGAAGGTCTGGGCGGGCGCCTCGGGCAGCGCCTCCAGGACGGCGTCCAGCATGTCGCCGGTGCCGCGGCCGTGGAGGGCGGAGACCGGGTGGGGCTCGCCGAGGCCGAGGTTCCACAGGTAGGCCGCGTCGGCCTCGCCGCTCGGGCCGTCGACCTTGTTGGCGCACAGCACGACGGGCTTGCCCGCCTTGCGCAGCAGTCGTACGACGGCCTCGTCGGTGTCGGTGGCGCCGACCTTGGCGTCCACGACGAAGACGACCGCGTCGGCCGCCTCGATCGCGTACTCGGCCTGCGCGGCCACCGAGGCGTCGATGCCGAGGACGTCCTGCTCCCAGCCGCCGGTGTCCACGACCTTGAAGCGGCGGCCCGCCCACTCCGCCTCGTAGGTCACGCGGTCGCGGGTGACGCCGGGCTTGTCCTCCACGACCGCCTCGCGGCGGCCGATGATCCGGTTCACCAGGGTCGACTTGCCGACGTTCGGGCGGCCGACGACGGCGAGGACGGGCAGCGGGCCGTGGCCCGCCTCCTCGATGGCGCCCTCGACGTCCTCGAGGTCGAAGCCCTCTTCCGCGGCGAGCTCCATGAACTCCGCGTACTCGGCGTCGCCGAGCGCCCCGTGCTCGTACGCGTGCTCGGCCGAGCCGTCGGGCTGGATCTGGTCGTTCATGAAGTCCGTACCTCGTTCATCGTGGTGATCGGTGGCGCACCGCTCCTGCACGGTGATCCACTACTCAAGTGTCGCCTAGCGCCCGGTGGAGCGCCTGGCGTTTTCCAGGTGCGTGGCGAGCTGCTGCTGGATGCGCACGGTCGCCTCGTCCAGCGCCTTGCGCGTCCGCCGCCCGCTGCCGTCGCCCGCCTGGAACGGGTCGCCGAAGACGACGTCGACGCGGCTGCGCAGCGGCGGCAGCCCACGTATCAACCGTCC
This sequence comes from Streptomyces macrolidinus, assembly GCF_023887685.1. Classification (GTDB taxonomy): domain Bacteria; phylum Actinomycetota; class Actinomycetes; order Streptomycetales; family Streptomycetaceae; genus Streptomyces; species Streptomyces macrolidinus. The sequence continues at coordinate 44,435 of NZ_JAMWMR010000027.1, forward strand.
TTGCCTCTCGGTGCTTCCCAGCACCGCGACGGGCACGATCGGCGCCCCGCTGCGCACCGCGAAGTACGCGAGCCCGGCGCGCAGTGCGGCGAAGTCGCCCTCGCCGCGGGTGCCCTCGGGGAAGATCCCGAGGACGCCGCCGTTCTCGAGCACGCCGAGCGCCCGGGTCACGGCCTGGCGGTCGACGCTCGCCCGGTCCACCTCGATCTGCCCGATACCGCGCAGGAAGGGGTCGAGCGGGCCGACGAACGCCTCCTTCTTGATCAGGAAGTGCGTCGGCCTCGGCGCCACGCCCATGACCATCGGACCGTCGACGATATGGGAGTGGTTGACCGCGAGGATGGCCGGGCCGGTCGCGGGGACCTTCCAGGCACCGAGCACTCGCGGCTTGAACAGCCCGTACATCAGGGGAACGCCGATGCGCCGCCCGACCTCGGCGCTCCGTATCGAGGGAGCCTCGGTCACTTCGCGGCCCGCTTCTCCTCGACCAGGGTCACGACGCACTCGATGACCTGCTGGAGGGTGAGGTCGGTGGTGTCCACCTCGACCGCGTCGTCCGCCTTCGCGAGCGGGGACGTCTTGCGGGTGGAGTCGGCCGCGTCCCGCTTGATCAGCGCCTCGCGGGTGGCGTGGATGTCCACGCCCTTCAGCTCGCCGCTGCGGCGGGCGGCACGCGCCTCCGGGGAGGCGGTGAGGAAGATCTTGAGGTCGGCGTCCGGCAGGACCGTCGTACCGATGTCACGGCCCTCCACGACGATGCCGCGCTGCGCGGAGGCGGCCAGGGAGCGCTGCAGCTCGGTGATCCGCGTGCGCACCTCGGGCACCGCGCTGACCGCGCTGACCTTGGAGGTGACCTCCTGGGTGCGGATCGGGCCGGAGACGTCCGTGCCGTCCACGGTGATGGTGGGCGCGGCCGGGTCCGTACCGGAGACGATCTCCGGCTTGCCCGCGACCGCCGCGACCGCCCAGGGGTCCGCTATGTCGATGCCGTTGGTCACCATCCACCAGGTGATCGCCCGGTACTGGGCGCCGGTGTCCAGGTAGCTCAGCCCGAGCTGTGCGGCCACGGCCTTGGAGGTGCTGGACTTGCCCGTGCCGGAGGGGCCGTCGATGGCGACAATCACTGCCGGGGCGGTCCGGGCGGCGCCGTTTTCCACGGTGGGAACACCTTCCTGGTGCGGGAGTGGCGGATGCGTGCGGGACGCGAGGGCGCCCCGCACAAGGTTACTGGCTCGCCGGACCCGGTATGACTGGCGGAGTCCCGGACCGCCCGACGTCGTACGAGCCCGACCGCCCGCGGCCCTCGCCCGGCCCGGACCGGGTGCCGGTCCGCTTACTGCCGGATCGCCCAGCCCCGCTCCCGCAGTGCCGTCGTCAGTACGGGCGCCGCCTGCGGCTCCACGGTGAGCTGGACCAGGCCCGCCTGCTGCCCGGTCGCGTGCTCGATGCGGACGTCCTCGATGTTGACGCCCGCCGTGCCCGCGTCCGCGAAGATACGGGCGAGCTGGCCGGGCTGGTCGTTGATCAGCACCGTCACGGTCTCGTAGACCTGCGGGGCGCTGCCGTGCTTGCCGGGCACCCGGATCTGCCCGGCGTTGCCGCGGCGCAGCATCGTGCCGACCCCGTCGGTGCCCGCGCGTCGCTCGGCGTCGTCGGAGGACTGGAGGGCGCGCAGCGCCCGCACCGTCTCGTCGAGGTCGGCGGCGACCTCGGAGAGCAGGTCGGCGACCGGGCCCGGGTTCGCGGAGAGGATGTCGATCCACATCCGCGGGTCGGACGCCGCGATCCGCGTCACGTCCCGGATGCCCTGCCCGCACAGCCGTACGGCCGCTTCCTCCGCGTGCTCCAGACGCGCGGCGACCAGGCTGGAGACCAGGTGGGGCATGTGGGAGACCAGGGCGACGGCCCGGTCATGGGCGTCGGCGTCCATGACGACGGGCACGGCACGGCAGAACGACACCAGCTCCAGCGCGAGGTTCAGCACCTCGGTGTCCGTCTCCCGCGTCGGGGTTAGCACCCAGGGGCGCCCCTCGAAGAGGTCGCCGCTGGCCGCCAGCGGTCCGGACTTCTCGCGGCCTGCCATGGGGTGCGTGCCGATGTAGCGCGCCAGGAGGGCCGCGTCGAGGCCGAGCGCCTCCAGTTCGCGGCGGGGGCCGCCCTTGACGCTGGCCACGTCGAGATAGCCGCGTCCGAGGCCGCGCCGCATGGCGTCGGCGAGCGCGGCGGCCACGTACGCGGGCGGGGCCGCGACGACCACCAGGTCGACGGGTCCCTCGGGCTCCTTGTCGATGCCGGCGCCGAGCGCGGCGGCCGTGCGGGCCTGCTCGGGGTCATGGTCGGCGAGATGCACGGCGACCCCGCGCGCGGCGAGCGCCAGGGCCGCCGAGGTGCCGATCAGCCCCGTACCGATGACGAGTGCGGTCCTCACTGGGCGACGATGCTCCTCGCTGGTCTGCGGAATCCTCTTGGGTCTGCGGATCCCTCGTGTCCCTCTTGATCGCACCAGCCTAGTCAGCCCCGGAGGTCGGGCGACACGGCGCCCGGCAGGCGAGACGCGGGCGCGGTCCGGTCCTTCGACGCCGAACGGCCGGTTCCGCCGCAGCGGGAACCGGCCGTCGCCGTGGAGCGCCGTCCTAGCCGTCCTAGAGATCGACTTCCTGCATCAGCATCCCGACCTCGGTGTTCGACAGGCGGCGCAGCCAGCCCGACTTCTGGTCGCCGAGGGTGATCGGGCCGAAGGCGGTGCGCACCAGCTTGTCGACCGGGAAGCCGGCCTCGGCGAGCATGCGGCGCACGATGTGCTTGCGGCCCTCGTGCAGCGTCACCTCGACGAGGTAGTTCTTGCCGGTCTGCTCGACCACCCGGAAGTGGTCCGCGCGCGCGTACCCGTCCTCGAGCTGGATGCCGTCCTTGAGGCGCTTGCCCAGGTCGCGCGGGATCGGGCCCACGATGTGCGCGAGGTACGTCTTGCGGACGCCGTACTTGGGGTGGGTCAGGCGGTGGGCCAGCTCACCGTGGTTGGTGAGCAGGATGACGCCCTCGGTCTCCGTGTCGAGCCGGCCGACGTGGAAGAGCCGGGTCTCGCGGTTGGTGACGTAGTCGCCGAGGCACTGGCGTCCCTCCGGGTCCTCCATGGTGGAGACGACACCGGCGGGCTTGTTCAGCGAGAAGAACTGGTACGACTGCGTGGCCACGGTCAGCCCGTCGACCTTGATCTCGGCCTTCTCGGGGTCGACCCGCAGCCCCTGCTCGGTGACGATCTCGCCGTCGACCTCGACCCTGGCCTGGTCGATCAGCTCCTCACAGGCCCGCCGGGAGCCGTAGCCCGCCCGCGCGAGCACCTTCTGGAGCCGTTCGCCCTCCTGCTCGGCGCCCGGGAAGGTCTTGGGCAGCTTGACGTCCTTCTTGCCCGCGTACCGCGCGCGGTTGCGCTCCTCGGCGCGCGCCTCGTACTCGCGCGAGCGTGCGGGCGCCGTACGGCCGCCGCGCTGCTCGGACTGGCGGGGTCCGCCCTTGGCGCCGCCGCGCGCGCTCGCGCCGCGCCCGGACTTCGGACCGCCCTGGGAGGCGCCGGGGCCCACGTCGTAGCGGCGCTCCTCGGGGCGGGGCTTGCGGGGGCGGCCCTGCCCCTGCTTCTGGTCCCTGTCGTTGCCGGCACCGCGGTAGTTACCGCGCCCGCCGCTCTTGCCGCTGCCGCTGCTTCGCATCAAAGTTCCGTCGTCGAGTTCGTCGTGTGATCGTCGTCTGCGTCCGGCGCATCGGGAGCGTCCGGGTCGAACGACAGTACGCCCTCCTGGGTCTCGGCCTCGATCGCCTCCGCCTCCGGGAGGAAGGGCGCGAGCTCCGGGAGTTCGTCCAGGCCGCGCAGGCCCATCCGCTCCAGGAAGTAGTTCGTCGTCCTGTACAGGATCGCACCTGTTTCGGGTTCCGTGCCCGCCTCCTCGACCAGACCGCGCTGGAGCAGGGTGCGCATGACCCCGTCGCAGTTGACTCCGCGGACCGCCGAGACGCGGCTGCGGCTGACCGGCTGGCGGTAGGCGACCACCGCGAGGGTCTCCAGGGCGGCCTGGGTGAGCCGGGCCTGCTGCCCGTCGAGGACGAAGCGCTCGACGGCGGAGGCGTACGCGGCGCGGGTGGAGAAGCGCCAGCCGCCCGCGACGAACCGCAGCTCGAACCCGCGTCGCTGCACGGTGTACTCGTCGGCGAGTTCGCGCAGGGCGTCGGCGATCCGGCGCGGGGGCCGCTCCAGGATCTTCGCGAGGTGCTCCTCGGTGACGGGCTGGTCCACGACCATGAGGACGGCCTCCAGGGCGGGCTTGAGGTCGAGGCCCGCCACGGTGCTCGGGGGGGCCTTTGGAACCTCGGTCGCCGGAACCTCGGTGGTCTCCTCGCTCACGCCTTCTCCTGTGCTGTCGTGTCGTTCTCGGCGGGTTCGGGCGGCCGGTCGAACTCGTCCGTGACCGTCGGCGCCCCCTCGCCGACCCCGCCGGTCCAGCGCACCACCAGTTCACCGAGGGCGGCCTCCTGCTCCAGCGCCACGACCTTCTCGCGGTACAGCTCCAGCAGCGCGAGGAAGCGCGCGACGACCGTGAGGGTGTCGTCGGTGTCCTGGACGAGGACGCGGAAGCTGGTCTCGCCCAGCTCCCGCAGCCGGTCGACCACGATCCCCGCCTGCTCCCGCACGGACACCAGCGGGGCGTGGATGTGCTCGACGTACATCTGCGGTTCGGGCCGGGGCCGCATCGCCTTGGCGGCGAGCCGGGCGAACCCCTCCGGGCCGATACTGATGACGACCTCGGGCAGCAGCTCGGCGTGGTGGGGTTCGAGGCCGACGGTACGGGGGTGGCGCCGGGCCTCGTCCTCGCTGCGCCGGTGGAAGATCTCCGCGATCTGCTTGTATGCCCGGTACTGCAGCAGCCGCGCGAACAGCAGGTCGCGGGCCTCCAGCAGCGCGAGGTCGGCCTCGTCCTCGACCTCGGCGGCGGGTAGCAGCCGCGCCGCCTTGAGGTCGAGCAGGGTCGCGGCGACGACGAGGAACTCGGTCGTCCGGTCGAGGTCGCCGTCCGGCCCCAGGGCCCGGATGTACGCCATGAACTCGTCGGTGACCTTGGACAGGGCGACCTCGGTGACATCGAGCTTGTGCTTCGAGATCAGTTGGAGGAGCAGGTCGAAGGGCCCCTCGAAGTTGGCGAGCCGGACCGTGAAGACTCCGTCATCGGGCCCGGCCTCGGGTCGCGGGTCCTCGGCGGGCGGGACCGGAGCAGGCTCGGGCGCGCCCCCGGGCCCGCGCCCGAGCGCACGCCGACGGCCGGCGGGGCCGGTGGCGGGGACGGAGCCGTCGTACGAGGTCATGGCCGTCGCAGGCTATCCGCCTACCGTCCCCGGAGCCGACGTACGAGGATGCTCGCGTCCCCTCGGGACTCCAGGTCCGCCAGCACCACGGCGACCGCCTCGCGCACGATGCGCCCGCGGTCGACCGCGAGCCCGTGCTCACCGCGGAGCACGAGACGGGCGTGCTCCAGGTCCATCAGCTCTTCCGCGGACACATACACGGTGATCTTCTCGTCGTGCCGTTCCCGCCCGCTGGGCCGCCGCCCGGCCGCGCGGCCCCGCTTGCGCTGCGCGGGCGCCACGGCGGTGCCGTCCGGCGTCGTCTGACGCCGCGTGGGCCGCTCCGCGGCGGCCCGCATCCGGGACTCGCCCGCCTGAGCGGCGTCGGCCGCGACATGCTCGTCGCCCTCGCCGTCGCCGCCCTGCACGGGCACCGCCGGGGGCGCGTCCTCCGCGGCCGTCGCCTCGCTCTCACCCGCCGGAGCCGGCACCCGGGGCTCGCCGCCCGCCTGGCGCCTGGGGGTGGACGCCTGGAGCGCCGTTCCCCCGGTGGTACGGAACAGTTCGTCGGCCCCCGGCAGACTCACTCGGCGTGACACCGGGCGAGCACCTCCCTGGCGAGCTGGCGGTATGCGGCGGCACCGACGGAGTTGGAGGCGTACGTGGTGATCGGCTCACCGGCGACCGTGGTCTCCGGGAAGCGCACGGTCCGGCCGATCACCGTGTGGTAGACGTGGTCGTCGAACGCCTCGACGACGCGCGCGAGGACCTCACGGCTGTGCACGGTCCGGGAGTCGTACATCGTGGCGAGGATGCCGTCCAGCTCCAGCTCGGGGTTGAGCCGCTCCTGGACCTTCTCGATGGTCTCGGTGAGCAGCGCGACCCCGCGCAGCGCGAAGAACTCGCACTCCAGCGGCACGATCACCTTGTGCGCCGCGGTGAGCGCGTTCACGGTGAGCAGGCCGAGCGAGGGCTGACAGTCGATCACGATGTAGTCGTAGTCGGGCAGCAGCGGCTTGAGGGCCCGCTGGAGCGTCGACTCGCGCGCGACCTCCGAGACGAGCTGGACCTCGGCCGCCGACAGGTCGATGTTGCTCGGCAGCAGGTCCATGTTCGGGACCGCGGTCTTCAGCAGGACCTCGTCCGCGGACATGCCCCGCTCCATGAGCAGGTTGTAGACGGTGAGGTCCAGCTCCATGGGGTTGACGCCGAGGCCCACCGACAGTGCGCCCTGCGGGTCGAAGTCGACGAGCAGCACCCGGCGCCCGTACTCGGCGAGCGCGGCGCCCAGGTTGATGGTCGACGTCGTCTTGCCGACGCCGCCCTTCTGGTTGCACATCGCGATGATCTTCGCGGGGCCGTGGTCGGTCAGCGGTCCCGGGATGGGGAAGTACGGCAGCGGGCGGCCGGTCGGGCCGATGCGCTCACGGCGCTGGCGTGCCGCGTCGGGTGCGAGCGTGGCCGCGTACTCGGGATCGGGCTCGTATTCGGCGTCGGGGTCGTAGAAGTGCCCGTCGGGCAGCTCGTCGTAGTCGGCGAAGTTGTTGTGGACCCCGCCTCTCCCGTTGCCGGCCATGGCGTTCACGTGTGGGCCATCCATGATCTGGTGTGCTGTCGGAGCCAGGTGGGGGTGCTGGCTCTGGTGGGCTGCGAAGGTACGGACAGCGACGGAGCCGACAGCCTCGAGCCCCGTGGGGCCCGTGGCCCGCGCAGGCATTCCTGGTTGACCACCCCCGGGAGCAAATGTCGACTCATTCACAAGTCGTCTTACCTCCTTGGTGACCAGGAAACTTCTAGACAGGTCAGCGTGGCACCATGCCGACGGTTGGCGACTCTATGGCGTGTCGGCGGTCCGCAGCAACACAATCCGCCGGACCCGGCACGATGTGTCGGCAATGAAACATGCCGCTGTCAAGGGTGTCCGGACGTCGTTCGCCAGGTTTCACCAGTGTGCGAAACGGTGAAAGGGTTGCGTTCGAGGCGAGTTGAACGAGTGTCGCAAAGTGACCATACACACACTCGGCCGGACCTTGTCGGGCAAGGTCCGGCCGGGCAGGTCGTGTTGACGACGTGAGTTGACCAGTCGCCTTGTGGCGCGGGGCTGTTCGAACCCGCGCCGATGTGCTATCAGCCGAGCAGGGAGTCCAGCTCCACGTGCTCCATGCCGAGCGCCTCGGCGACGCCCTGGTAAACCACCTTGCCGTCATGGACGTTGAGGCCCTTGGCCAGCGCGGGGTCACGGCGCAGCGCCTCGACCCAGCCGCGGTTGGCCAGTTCCACGATGTAGGGCAGCGTGGCGTTGGTCAGCGCGTAGGTGGAGGTGTTGGGGACGGCGCCGGGCATGTTGGCGACGCAGTAGAACACCGAGTTGTGGACCTTGAAGGTCGGCTCGGCGTGCGTGGTCGGACGGGAGTCCTCGAAGCAGCCGCCCTGGTCGATCGCGATGTCGACAAGGACACTTCCCGCCTTCATCCGGGAGACCAGCTCGTTGGTGACCAGCTTCGGGGCCTTGGCGCCCGGGATCAGCACGGCACCGACGACGAGGTCGGCCTCGAGGCAGGCCTTCTCCAGCTCGAAGGCGTTGGAGACCACGGTCTGGATCTTCGTGCCGAAGACCTTGTCCGCTTCCTTGAGCTTGTTGATGTCCTTGTCGAGCAGGGTGACGTGGTAGCCCAGACCGATGGCGATGGTCGCGGCGTTCCAGCCGGAGACACCGGCGCCGATGACCACGGCCTTGGCGGCGAGCACACCCGGGACACCGCCGGGCAGCACGCCACGGCCGCCGGCCGCGCGCATCAGGTGGTAGGAGCCGACCTGCGGGGCCAGGCGGCCCGCGACCTCGGACATCGGGGCGAGCAGCGGGAGCGCGCGGTTCGGCAGCTCGACCGTCTCGTAGGCGATGGCGGTGGTGCCGGACTCCAGCAGCGCGTCCGTGCACTCCTTGGAGGCGGCCAGGTGCAGGTAGGTGAAGAGGATCTGGTCCTTGCGAAGGCGGTGGTACTCCTCCGCGATGGGCTCCTTGACCTTGAGCAGCAGGTCGGCGGCGGCCCAGACCTCGTCCGCGGTCTCCAGGATCTCGGCCCCGGCGGCCACGTACTCCGCGTCCGGGATCGAGGAGCCGACGCCGGCGTTCCGCTCGACGACGACCTGGTGTCCGTTGCGCACCAGCTCGTGCACGCCGGCGGGGGTGATAGCCACCCGGAACTCGTTGTTCTTGACCTCGCGGGGGATGCCGACCTTCACGTCGATCACGGTCCTTGACTCAGAGGGGGTTCTAGGGCTGTGCATGCCGGGGCAGTGCAAGCCCGGTCAATGCTTGTCATACCCGGGCAGTAGTGAACGTACCGGGAGACACCGCAGGAGAACCGGCGGCAACGCCAGTCTAATGAAGGATTTCGAGCTGTCTAGCCTTTCATTGCTTTAATCCTTATCGGCTGCACTGCGGATTTCGTAGGCGTTGGCGCCTTCGTCCCCCGCACCCGCGCTGTCCTGGGACTCTTCCTCCAGCAGATGCCCGGCCGCCTCCCGGTGGGACAGGGCGCCCGCCGGGTCACCGAGGTGCTCCAGGGCGTCGGCGGCCCGCAGCCGCAGCGCGGCCTGAAGCCGTACGTCCTCCGCGCGGCGCGCCCACTCGATCGCCTCCTGGCAGGTACGCAACGACTCCGTGGGGCGGCCCAGGAGGTCCTGGACGCGGGCCAGTTCACCCAACGCCCTTGCGTGGGCGGCCACATCGCCCGTTCTGCGGTGTCCCGCCGCCGCCGCGCGCCAGTTGCGCAGGGCCTCCTCGTGGTGCCCCGCGTGCGTGAGGGCGGCGGCGATACGGCCGTAGAGCCGGGCGGCGTCCGCGCGCTCGTCGCGGGCCAGGCGCTGGGCCAGGGCCCTGCCGTACCAGTCGGCGGCCCGGTCGTAGTCCCCCAGCTCCTGGTGGGCGCCGCCTACGGATTCCATCGCGCGGCCCGTCGCATACGGATCGTCGGCCTCCCGCCCGGCGTCCAGCGCGGCCCGGTAGCGGGCCAGTGCCGTCGCGGTCCGGCCGCTGCGCGCGTCCAGGTCGGCGAGGTTCAGCAGGGCCGCCGCCTTCTCGCGAGGCAGGTCGGCGCGGTCGGCGACGTCGAGGACGAGCCGGTGGATGCCGTACAGCTCGGGCGCTGCCGCGCGGGTGCCGAAGTGGGCGACCAGGGCCCGCACCAGCGCGGCCATCAGGCGGCGGGCCAGGGTGTCCAACGTGCCGTCGGCGACGGCGAGTCGGGCCGCGGCCAGCAGCGCGGGCTGTCGGGTGCGCAGCCAGTCCTCGGCGGCCCTCGGGTCCGGGAAGCGCAGGGCCGAGGGCAGGCCGTGGAGCTTCTCGCGGGCCTGCGGGCTGTCGGTCTCGGTGATCGCGCGGCAGGAGTGCAGCAGCCGCACGGTCCGCTCCAGCATGCGCGCGCGGGCGAGTTGCAGCTCGGCCGGGCGGTCCTCGTCCTCGGCCGCGGCGCGCAGCAGGGGCAGCACACAGCCGGGGATCTCGTAGTGCGCGCGGTCGGTGTCCACGCGCCGCAGGAAGCCGAGGGCCGTGAAGTCCTCGAGGGCGCCACGGGCGTCGGCGGGCGAGCAGCCCGCCAGCGCGGAGGCGGTGTGCGGGTCGAGCAGTCCGGCGGGGGCCAGGGAGAACAGCCGCAGGGTGCGGCGGGCCGTGGGCGCCAGCCCCTCGTACGCGAGCCGGGAGACCCGGACCGGGGGCGGTCCCTCGTCGGCCCCGGCCCGCAACTGCTGGGCGAGGTCGGCGACGGCGGCCTCGGGTCGGGCGGCCAGCCAGCCGCCCGCGAGGACCAGCGAGGCGGGGTGACCGGCGCACTCCTCCACGAGCCGCTCGGCGGCGCGCGGGTCGACGGTGATGCGGACGGAGCCGGTGCGCCGGGTGAGCAGGGCCAGCGCGGACCGGGTGTCCAACCCGCCCAGGGTGCAGGGCCGTACGTCCGTGATGCCGGTCAACGGGCCCGTGGAGACGGCGACGACCAGACAGCCGGGGGTCTCGGGCAGCACCGCGTCGACCTGGTCGGCGGTGACCGCGTCGTCGAGCAGGAGCACCATGCGCCGGGTCACGAGGGCGGCGCGCACCGCCTCGCTCAGCTCGTCCTCGGCGGCTCCGGGCTGGGCGGGCAGGCCGAGGGCGGTGAGCAGTTCGCGGGCGGTGCGTTCGGTGGGTACGGGGGTGCCGTCGGGCTCGCTGAGGCGGGCGCGCAGCACGCCGTCCGCGTACCGGTCCGCGACCTGGCGGACCAGTTCCTCGGCGAGTGCGGTGCGGCCGGAGCCGGGGCGGCCCGCGATGAGCAGGACCCGGGCGCGGGGGGCCTTGCGACCGGTGAGGGTGTCCAGGCCCGCGCGCTCGATGTCGGCCTGAAGCTCCTTCAACTCCCTTGCGCGGCCGAGGAATCGAGGAGTCGTGGCGGCGGGACGCCGGTCGCTTCGAGAGAGCCGGCCGTCGGCTGCCGCCACCGCCTGATCCGTCACGGGCCACGCTCCCGTCCCACTGCGCACACCGGCCCGCCGGGCCTTGAGCGGGTCGTCTGCAGAGCCTAGTTCACGCTCTGCGACAGACCAGCAGGAGCACCGCTCACTCATCCCTCGATCGGATCAAGCGATCGTACGACCGGCGGGGGCAGGTCCTCAGGCCTCGAAGGGGCGCGCGGGCCAGGGCGCCTCGGCCGGGCGCAGCGCGTCCAGGCCGTCGCCGTCGCGGGCGGCGATCAGGGAGAGGACGCCGACGACGAGGCAGTTGTTGTGCAGCTCACCGGCCAGCACCCCGCGGACGAGGTCCTCGACGGGGACGCGGGCCAGCTCCATGTCGGCCTCCTCGTCCTCGACCTCGAAGCGCTGCCCGTCCGCCTCGGACAGGTCGCGGGCGAGGAAGATGCGCACGGCCTCGTCGCAGCCGCCGGGCGTGGTGTACACGTCCGTCAGCACGCGCCAGTCCTCGGCCTTGACGTACGCCTCCTCGTACAGCTCGCGCTGGGCGGCGTGCAGGGGGTTCTCGCCGGGGACGTCGAGGAGACCGGCCGGGATCTCCCAGAGCTTGTGGCGCACGGGGTGGCGGTACTGCCGTATGACCAGGACCCGGCCCTGGTCGTCGAGGGCGAGGACGGCGACGGAGCCGGGGTGCACCTGGTAGTCGCGGCGGGCGACCGCGCCGCCGGGCATGACCACGTCGTCCGTGCGGACGGAGGTCTTGTTGCCGACGAACGGGGTGTCGCTCGCCCTGACCTCCCACTCCTCGGGGGTGTCCTTGATCGCCATCTGGTTCTGTTCCTCCCACACGCACTACGACAACCGGGGTACGTGTCCACGCGGGACACGCACCCCGGCCACCGTACAACTCTTGTGTTACTTGCCCGTCTTGCGTTCCACCGCGGCCTTCACCAGACCCGCGAAGAGCGGGTGCGGGCGGGTCGGGCGGGAGCGCAGCTCCGGGTGCGCCTGCGTGGCGACCAGGTAGGGGTGGACGTCACGGGGGTACTCGACGTACTCCACGAGCTTGCCGTCCGGGGACGTGCCGGAGAAGAGGATGCCCGCCTTCTTCTCCAGCTCGGCGCGGTAGGCGTTGTTCACCTCGTAGCGGTGGCGGTGGCGCTCCTCGACGTACTCCTTGCCGGCGTAGACCTCGCGCACGATCGAGCCCTCGGCCAGCTTGGCCGGGTACATGCCGAGGCGCATGGTGCCGCCCATGTCGCCCTCGCCCGCGACGATGTCGAGCTGCTCGGCCATGGTGGAGATCACGGGGTGGGCGGTGGCCGCGTCGAACTCGGTGGAGTTCGCGTCCTCGACACCGGCCAGGTTCCGCGCCGCCTCGATCACGATGCACTGCAGGCCCAGGCACAGGCCGAGCAGCGGGATCTTGTTCTCGCGGGCGTACTGGATGGCGCCGACCTTGCCGAGCACACCGCGGTCTCCGAAGCCGCCGGGGATGCAGATGCCGTCCACGTCGGAGAGCTGCTTCTTGGCGCCCGCCGGGGTCTTGCAGTCGTCGGAGGTGACCCACTTGATCTTCACGCGGGCCTTGTTGGCGAAGCCTCCGGCGCGCAGCGCCTCGGTCACCGACAGATAGGCGTCGGGCAGGTCGATGTACTTGCCCACCAGCGCGAGAGTGATCTCGTGGTCGGGGTTGTGGACGCGGTCGAGCAGGTCGTCCCAGGTCGTCCAGTCCACGTCGCGGAAGGGCAGGTCGAGCTTGCGCACGACGTAGGCGTCCAGGCCCTCGGTGTGCACGACCTTCGGGATGTCGTAGATCGAGCGGGCGTCGGGGCAGGCGACGACGGCGGCCTCGTCGACGTCGCACATCAGCGAGATCTTGCGCTTGATCGCGGTCGGGACCTCGCGGTCGCAGCGCAGGACGATCGCGTCGGGCTGGATACCGATGTTGCGCAGCGCGGCGACGGAGTGCTGGGTCGGCTTGGTCTTCAGCTCGCCGGAGGGGCCGATGTAGGGCAGCAGCGAGATGTGGACGACGAAGACGTTGTCGCGGCCGACCTCGTGGCGGACCTGGCGGACGGTCTCCAGGAACGGCAGCGACTCGATGTCGCCGACCGTGCCGCCGACCTCCGTGATGACGACGTCCACCTCGTCGGTGGCCATGCGCCGGATGCGGTGCTTGATCTCGTTGGTGATGTGCGGGATGACCTGCACGGTGTCGCCGAGGTACTCACCGCGGCGCTCCTTGGCGATCACGGCGGAGTAGACCTGGCCCGTGGTGACGTTGGCGGAGCCGTCGAGGTCGCGGTCGAGGAAGCGCTCGTAGTGGCCGATGTCCAGGTCGGTCTCGGCGCCGTCGTTGGTGACGAACACCTCACCGTGCTGGAAGGGGTTCATCGTGCCCGGGTCGACGTTCAGGTACGGGTCGAGCTTCTGCATGACGACCCGCAGGCCCCGCGCCTTGAGGAGCATGCCGAGGCTGGAGGCCGTCAGGCCCTTGCCGAGCGAGGAGGCGACACCCCCGGTGACGAAGATGTGCTTGGTCGTCCTGGAATTGGGCGGCATGGCCAAGAGGGGGCTCCCGTGGTCGCGGTCTGGGGTGCGATACGGCGTACTCCTCCGAACGATCTTCGGGGGCTGCCGTCGCTGCGGTTCGGGGGTTTCGTTCCCACCGGTCCACGGGCTACCAGGGTATCAGCGCGAAAGAGGGCCTGCTCCCGGCCACGCTCCGCGTCCGTACGGGTACCCATGCGCGACGCTCTCGCGCCGCTCACCTCCGCCTCACCCGTTCGGGGCACTTCCCTTGTCCGAAGCGGCAAGCGGATCATCGACGTACGTCATATCCTGCTCGGACACTCGCTGCCGAGCACTCCCGGTCAACGGCACCACCCCCGCCCGTCCACCGGAACCACAAGGGCTCGTCAGTTCGTTGACCATCGACTGCTTCACCGACACACGGGTCGATGAGCGACGACCTCTCACCGACCCCCTGACCGCAACAGCAACCGCCCCTCGGGGCGACGTGGCCGTTCGACTGGAGTTGCATTGGCCGGGCGCATCGAAGACTACGCACTCATCGGAGACATGCAGACCGCCGCGCTGGTCTGCCGGGACGGCACAGTGGACTGGTTGTGCCTGCCCCGCTTCGACTCCCATGCCGTCTTCGCGGGGCTGCTCGGCACAGAGGATCACGGCTTCTGGCGGCTGGGTCCCGCCCATGCGGCGGACATCGAGCCGCCCGCGGCGACCCGGCGTTCGTACCGCGGCGAGTCCCTGATCCTGGAGTCCGAGTGGGACACCCCGCGGGGCACCGTCCGAGTGATCGACTTCATGCCGCCGCGTGACGGCGCCCCCCAGTTGATCCGCATCGTGGAGGGCGTCACGGGCCGGGTGCCGATGCGCTCGATGCTGCGTATGCGGTTCTCCTACGGACGGGTGGTGCCCTGGGTCCACAAGTACGAGGGGCGCACGGTGGCCGTGGCCGGACCGGACTCGGTGTGGTTCGACACCCAGGCCGAGACCTATGGCAAGGCGCTGACCACCTACGCGGACTTCACGGTCGCGCCGGGCGACCGGGTCGCGTTCACGATCTCGTGGCAGCCCTCGCACAAGGAGCAGCCGCCGATGCCGGAGCCCGAGCAGTCGCTGGAGGCGGCCGAGGACTTCTGGCGGGAGTGGGTGGGGCACTGTACGTACCACGGCCCCTACCGCGAGGCCGTCATCCGCTCCCTGATCACGCTGAAGGCCCTCACCTACGCGCCGACGGGCGGCATCGTGGCCGCGCCCACGACCTCGCTGCCGGAGGAGATCGGCGGCGTGCGCAACTGGGACTACCGCTACACCTGGCTGCGCGACGCGGCGATCACCCTGTCCTCCCTGCTGCGCACGGGCTACCGCGACGAGGCCCGCGCCTGGCGCGAATGGCTGCTGCGGGCCGTCGCGGGCGACCCCGAGAACCTGCAGATCATGTACGGCATCGCGGGTGAACGGGAGCTGGGCGAGGCCGAGTTGGACTGGCTGCCCGGCTATGAGAACTCCGCGCCGGTCCGGGTCGGCAACGGCGCCGCGCACCAGCTCCAGCTCGATGTGTACGGCGAGGTCACCGAGGCCCTGCACCTGGCCCATATGACGGGCCTGGCCCGCAACGACTACGCCTCGCTGCTCCAGCTCAAGCTCATCCGCTACCTCGAGCAGCACTGGCACGAGCCGGACGAGGGCATCTGGGAGGTGCGCGGCCCGCGCCGCCACTTCGTGCACTCCAAGGTGATGGCGTGGGTCGCGGTGGACCGCACGATCAAGCTGATCGAGTCCGGTGACGCGGACGGCCCGCTGGAGAAGTGGCGCGAGCTGCGCGATGTGATCCACCGCGATGTGTGCGAGAAGGGCTACGACAAGGAGCGCAACACCTTCACCCAGTCCTACGGCTCCAAGGAGCTGGACGCCTCGCTGCTGCTGATCCCGCAGATGGGCTTCCTGCCGCCGGACGACAAGCGGGTGATCGGCACGATCGAGGCCATCCAGCGCGAGCTGTCCACGTCGGACGGGTTCATCCTGCGCTATCCGACCCTCGGCGGCAGCGAGGGCGTGGACGGGCTGCCGGGTGACGAGGGCGCGTTCCTCGCCTGCTCGTTCTGGATGGCGGACGACCTGGCGATGATCGGCCGGGTGGACGAGGCCCGCAAGCTGTTCGAGAAGCTGCTGGCCCTGCGCAACGATCTGGGCCTGCTCGCCGAGGAGTGGGACTCCCGGCTGCAACGCCAGGTCGGCAACTTCCCGCAGGCGTTCAGCCATGTCCCCCTCATCGACACGGCACTGCGGCTGACGGCGTCCGGGGCGTACGGGGGCTGAGGCCGACGGCGGGGCCGCTTACGCTGAGAGCAGTCCTGTCCCCCGTATCGAGGTATCGGAAGGGGGCGGCCACCATGCCCCCCTTCGCCACGGCGCGTACGGCGCTGGCCGCGCTGCGCGCGGATCTGGCCGGTGAGGTCCTCGCCCCCGGTGACGCGGGCTACGACGCGGCCCGGCGCGTGTGCAACGCGCGGATCGACCGTCGGCCCGCCGTGATCGCGCGGTGCGCGGGGCCGGACGACGTGGTGCGGGCTGTGTGCTTCGCCCGCGAGCTGGATCTGCGGGTCGCCGTGCGCGGCGGCGGTCACAGCGTCGCGGGGATGGGGGTCAACGACAACGGCGTGGTCATCGATCTGCGCCGGATGCGCCAGGTCACGGTCCACCCCGGCGCCGCCGCGGTCCGGGTGGAGGGCGGCGCCCTGACGCGTGACCTCGACCGCGCCACCCGGCCGTACGGCCTCGCGACCACCGGCGGCCGGGACTCCGCGTCCGGGGTCGCGGGCTTCGTCCTCGGCGGCGGCAGCGGCCGACTGGAGCGGGCCTTCGGCCCCGCCGTCGACCAGTTGCTCGGCGCCGAGCTGGTGACCGCGGACGGCACCGCGGTCCGGGCGACCTCCGAGGAACACCCCGAGCTGTTCTGGGCGCTGCACGGCGGCGGCGGGAACTTCGGCGTGGCCACCGCGCTGACGCTCCGGCTGTACGAGCTGCCCGAGTTCTCCGTCGCCCTGCTCGGCTTCCGGCCCGAGGCGGGCCCCGCAGCGATCCGCGCCTTCCGCGAGGTCGTCGCCACCGGCCCGCCGGAGGTCAGCGGCACCGTGCTGTATCTGACCGCGCGGCCCGAGCCGTTCGTCCCCGGGCATCTGGTCGGCACCCTGCTGTGCCTGGTGGTGGTCACGTACGTCGGCGGCGCGGACCGGCTGCGCGGGTTCGTCCGGCCGCTGCTGGAGCTGCCGCACGTCTCGGAGGTCCTCGCCGCGCTGCCGTACGCCGACGTCCAGGGCATGTTCGACACCCCGTGCGGGCTGCGGCACCACGGGACGACCGAGTATCTGACCGCGCTGCCCGACGAACTGGTCGATGTCTTCTGCGCCCGTGCCCGCGCCCTGCCCATCCCCGGCGGCTGCCGGTACACGCTGTGGCCGCTGGCCGCCGCGCCCGCCGCGTACCCGGACCCCCGCGCGGACGCGACCTGGGCCGTGTGCCCCCGCGGGGTCTGGGCCGATCCGGCGGACGACGCACGGGTGCCGGTCTGGGTCGAGGAGGCGCGCGCCGACGTACGGCCTTGGCGCACGGGCGCGGTTCATGTGCGCCTCGTCGGGGACGCGGGCAGGGACCGGGTGGTGGCCGGGCTCGCCGCCGCGCACCTCGACCGGCTGGCGCGGGTGAAGCGGCGGTACGACCCGGACAACATGTTCAGGTTCAACCACAACATCCGGCCTGTTTGAGCGGGGACCGACGGTGCGGCCGGGGCGTCCGCGCAGGTAGCGTCACCGCATGGACAGCCGTTTCGACTCCTCCGGCACCCAGGGCGCCGGGATCACCGTGCAGCGGGCGCTGGAGCTGCCCGGACTGCGCAGCGGGCTCCCGGAGGTGCTGGCCGGCGCCGACCGGTTGCAGCGCGCGGTGCGCTGGGTGCACGCGGGCGAGGTCCCGAACATCGCGTCGCTGCTCAAGGGCGGCGAGCTGCTGCTGACCACGGGCTACGGGCTCGGCACCCGGCCCGCCGACCAGCGCGCGTTCGTCCGCACCCTGGCGGAGCGGGGCATCGCGGCCCTGGTCGTGGAGCTGGGCCCGCGCTTCACCCGGCTGCCCGCCGCCCTGGTCGAGACGGCCCGCGCCGCCGGGCTGCCGCTCGTCCAGTTGCACCGCGAGGTGCCGTTCGTGACGGTCACCGAGGAGATCCACACCGAGATCGTCAACGGCCACTACGCGCTGCTCCAGCGGGCCGAGGAGGTGCACCGCCGCTGCACCGTGGCGCTGCTCGGCGGCGGCGGAGTGCCCCAGGTGCTGCGGATCCTCGCCGACTTCAGCGGCAACCCGGTGTTCCTGGAGACCGCCGAGGGGCAACTGCTGTACGCCGCCGGGGCCGGTCCGGCGGACACGGACCCGCTCCAGGTGTGGGAGGGGCTGCGCGGCCAGCACAAGGACGAGCCGCCCGCCGGGACGGTCCTCGTGGACGTACCGGGCGGCGGTCCCGGCACGGGTTCCGTACGGGCCCGGCTGGTGCTGCTGCCGGTCAGTACGGCGGTGGCGCCGGTGCACCGGATCGCCGCCGAACGGGCCGCGGACGTGCTCGCCGTGGTACTGATACAGGCCCGGCAGGAGGAGGAGCTGGCCGCGCGCGGGCGCGGTGACTTCCTCAGCGACCTCGCCGCGGGCCGGATCGCCGCCGAGGACGCGCCCGCGCAGGCCCGGGTGCTGGGGTTCAAGCCGGGTGACAGCCCGCTGCTGCCGGTGGTGATGCGGCTCGCGGACGGTCTGTCGCCGGGCGGCGGGGCCTGGGCGGTGCTGGCGCGGGCGGTCGCGGAGAAGCTGGCGTCGGTGGGCGTGCCGGTCCTGCTCGGCGTCCGGCCGGTGGAGGGCCGGGTCCCGCTGCTGCTGGGACTGCGCTCGGAGGCGGAACGCTCGGCGGTCGCCGACCGGGTGGCCGCGGCGCTGCGGGCGGGGGTGGAGCGGGCCGGGATGCGGCGGCCGGGCGCGCCTCCGCCGGTCGTGGTGGTCGGTGTCGCGGGGAGCTGGGCGGCGGCGTCGGCGGGGCTGCGGCACGCGGCGGAGGCGGCGACGGCGGCCCAGGGGCTGCCGGAGCTGCCGTGGTACGACGCGCGTCGCCTCGACATCGATCTGCTGCTGTGGCGGCTGCGCGACCATCCGGATCTCGCGGCCTTCGTGGAGCGCGCGATCGGCCCGCTGCGCGACCACGACCGCCGTTCCCGGCCGCCGCTGCTGCCGACGCTTCAGACGTATCTGGCGCATGCGGGCCGTAAGGCGGAGACGGCCCGCGAGCTGCATCTGAACCGGCAGACGCTCTACAACCGGCTTGCTCGTATAGGGGAGTTGCTGGGGACGGACCTCGACGACCCGCAGACGGTCCTGGCCCTCGGCCTGGCCCTGCGCGCCCGCCGCCACGTGGGGTAGCCCAGGCGGTGGATCAGGCCTGGCCGAACGGCCACATCTGGGTCAACTCGTCGTAGACGCTGAGGACTTGGGTCACGGTGTCGTCCTCCGTCGGCCAGGTCGCGGCCTGTTGCTCGCCTCTGTCCTTCAACCGCTCCTGGCGTACGGGGTCGTCGAGGAGGCGGACGACGGCGGCGGCCAGGGCGTCCGCGTCGCCGTACGGGACCAGTTCGGCCGCGTCGCCGACCAGTTCGCGCATGCCGCCGACGGCGGTGGCGACGAGCGGCACGCGCGCGTGGAGGGCCTCCTGGGCGAGGACGGAGCGGGACTCCCAGCGGCTCGGGACCAGCGCGAGGTCGGCGGCGGTGAGCAGTTCGCGGACGTCGTCGCGCCGCCCGAGCAGCCGTACGGGCAGGTCCTCGGCCTCGATACGCCGTCCGATCTCCGCGCGCAACGGCCCCTCCCCCGCGATCACGAGCAGCGGGACCGGGTCGTAGTGGCGCAGCGCGCGGCAGGCGTCGAGCAGCACGTCGTAGCCGCGGTGGTGCTCCAGGGCGCCGACGGCCATGAGTAACGGCCGGTCCACGGCGCCGAGTTCGGCGCGCAGCTTGGGGCGCCGCAGGTCGGGGTCGTCGCGGTCGACGGCCTTGCGGGGTGCGGGCAGGGCGATGGCGGCGAGCCGCGCGTCGCGGGCGCCGTGCCGACGGGCCCGGTCGACCAGGTCGGACGAGGTCCCGAGGACGACGGACGCGGCCTTGGCGACCCGGCGTTCGAGCACCCGCAGCAGCCGGGCGCGGGCGCCTTCGGCATGGCCGCGGATGTGCCAGGTGACGACGAGCGGGGTGCGGCGCCCGCTGAGCGCGAGGGCGGCGCGCAGGCCCGCGTGCAGCCCGTGCGCGTGCACCACGTCCGCGTCGGCGCAGGTGAGGCGGAGCGCGGCCAGGCAGGCGGGCTCCGCGCTGCGGGGCACGGAGACGTGCTGGGCGCCGACGCCGCTGAACGCGTAGAGCCGCTCGGCCTCGGCGGGCGCGCACACCGTCACGCGCACGCCCCGGGCGGCCAGTCCCGAGGCCAGCGACCGCACATGCGTACTACTGCCCGCGCTGCCCCCGCCGAGCACCTGCACGGCGTGCAGCGGCGTCCGGCCGTACGGCGAGGGGCTGGTCGCAAGGCTCACGTGGCCGGGGCTCCTGGTTCGGCGTCGGACGGTCACGAAGAAACGTACAGAAGGATCGGGCAGGGGGCATGGACCGCGCTGTCGAGGCA
Source organism: Streptomyces macrolidinus (assembly GCF_023887685.1). Lineage (GTDB taxonomy): Bacteria > Actinomycetota > Actinomycetes > Streptomycetales > Streptomycetaceae > Streptomyces > Streptomyces macrolidinus. The sequence continues at coordinate 64,439 of NZ_JAMWMR010000027.1, forward strand.
CCGGTTGCTTCGCGGATGACTCAAGCATGCCAGGGCGTACGGGTGTTGGGGCACCGCCAGAGAGTGTGCGAGTACGGCGGAGCAGGGGGTCCGGGGCCCACAAGGTCACCCACACGGGTGACGGTGACGGCACGGCCACCGCCCCGGAACCTCGCTAACCGTCCGCCCGTGCCGTGGCCAGGAGTTCCTCCGCATGGGCGCGGGCCGTCTCCGAGTCCTCCTGACCGGCCAGCATCCGGGACAGCTCCCGGATCCGCTCCTCGCCCTCCAGGACCTTCACCCCGGACCGTGTCACCGACCCGTCGTTCGTCTTCTCCACCAGCAGTTGGCGATCGGCGAACGCCGCCACCTGGGGCAGATGCGTGACCACCACGACCTGCGCGGTCTTCGCGAGCCGGGCCAGCCTGCGGCCGATCTCGACCGCCGCCTTGCCGCCGACGCCCGCGTCGACCTCGTCGAACAGATACGTCGGCACCGGGTCCGTCCCCGCGAACACGACCTCCACCGCGAGCATCACGCGCGACAGCTCACCGCCGGAGGCACCCTTGGCGATGGGCCGCGGCGGCGCGCCGGGGTGCGGGGCGAGCAGCAGCTCCACCTCGTCGACGCCCGACGGCCCGTACGCGACCATGCGCCCGCCGACCTCGACGCCCTCGGGGTCCTCGCTCTGCCGGATCTCGAACGACACGCGCGCGTGCGGCATGGCGAGCGAGGCCAGCTCGGCGGTCACGGCGGCGGCGAACCGTTCGGCCGCCTCCGCGCGCGCGTCGGTCAACGCCTGGGCGAGGCCGCCCAGTTCACCGCGCAGGGCGTCCCGCTCGGCGGTCAGCTCCCCGATCCGCTCGTCGTCGCCGTCGAGTTCGCCCAGCCGGGCGGCGCTCTGCTCGGCCCAGGCGAGGACGGCGCCCATGTCCGGCCCGTACTTGCGGGTCAGGGCGGTGAGCACGGCGCGCCGCTCCTCGACGGCGGCCAGCCGCAGCGGGTCGGCGTCCAGGTCGTCGGCGTACCCGGCCAGTTCCCCGGCCACGTCGCCGAGCAGGATCGCGATCTCCCCGATCCGGTCGGCGAGGCCCGCCAGCGCCGGGTCGTGCGAGCGCACCGCTTCCAGGGCCCTGTGCGCGCCCGCGACCAGGGTGGCCGCGTCGACGCCCTCGGGGTCCTCCGGGTTGCCCACGAGGGCGGCGTGCGCGGCGGTCGCGGCCGACGCGAGGGCCTCCGCGTGCCCGAGCCGCTCGGCCTCCTCGGCCAGCTCCCCGTCCTCGCCCGGCCGCGGCTCCACGGCCGCGATCTCGTCGAGCCCGAAGCGCAGCAGGTCGGCTTCCTGGGCCCGCTCGCGCGCGCGGGTGGTGATCTCGTCCAGCTCGGCCGTGACGGTCCGTAGCCGCTGGTAGGCCTCGGTGTACCGGGCGAGCGGCACGGTGACGGCATCGCCCGCGTACCGGTCGAGCGCCTGCCGCTGCCGGGACAGCTTGAGCAGCCCCTGCTGGTCGGTCTGGCCGTGGACGGCGACCAGTTCGTCGGCCAGCTCGGCGAGCATGCCGACGGGCACGGAACGCCCGCCCAGATGCGCCCGGGAGCGCCCCTCGGCGGAGACGGTACGGCTGATGAGCAGCGCCCCGTCGTCCAGCTCGGCCCCGGCCTCTTCGGCGCGTACGACGGCGGAGGCGCCCTCGCGCACGGCGATCCGCCCCTCCACGACCGCGTTCTTCGACCCGATCCGTACGAGCGCCGGATCCGCGCGCCCGCCGAGCAGCAGACCGAGACTGGTCACGACCATGGTCTTGCCCGCACCCGTCTCACCGGTCACGGCGGTGAAGCCGGGCGACAGCTCGACGACCGCGTCGTCGATGACTCCGAGTGACCGTATCCGCATCTCCTCCAACACGCCCATGACCATACGAGGTTTTCCCCGCACGCCGCGACGCCGCCCCCACCTTCACGGGCGAAGCCGCTGGTGAGCGGGGGGCTACGGAAGGCCGGGCGTCACCCCCTGGGCCATCGCTCGTTGACCCGGGGGGCCTGACGCCCGGCCGGTACCGCTCTAGTGTGGCCTGCCCCGCCACCCGGACACCGGCAGCGCGAACTTGGCCACCAGGCGGTCCGTGAACGACGCGTGGTGCAGCCGGGCCAGGCGCACCGGGACCGCGCCCCGCCGCACCTCGACGCGCGCGCCGCGCGGCAGTTCCACCATCCGTCGCCCGTCGCACCAGAGCACCCCGTGCGGGGTGTCCGGCTGCACCTCCACGGCGAGCACGGAGTCCGGCGAGGTCACGAGCGGCTTGGCGAACAGCGCGTGCGCGCTGATCGGCACCATGAGCAGCGCCTCGACCTCCGGCCACACCACGGGCCCGCCCGCGGAGAAGGCGTACGCCGTCGAGCCGGTGGGGGTCGCGCACACGATGCCGTCGCAGCCGAACCCGGTCACCGGCCGCCCGTCGATCTCCAGGACGACCTCCAGGAGCTTCTCGGCGGAGACCTTCTGCACGGCCGCCTCGTTGAGCGCCCAGTCGACGTGCACGACATCGCCGTTCCTGTGCACGACGACGTCGACGGTCATGCGCTCCTCGACCTCGTACGCCCGCATCACCACCCGGTCGACGACCCGGTCGAGGTCGTCCCGCTCGGCCTCGGCGAGGAAGCCGACCCGGCCGAGGTTGACGCCGAGCATCGGCACCCCGGAGGCGCGGGCGAACTCGGCGCCGCGCAGCAGGGTGCCGTCACCGCCGAGGACTATGAGCAGCTCGCAGCCGTCCAGGCACCGCGGCGTGGCCTCCTTGACCAGCTCCACTTCCTCGGGCAGCGGCAGATCGGCCGCCTCCGCCTCCAGGACACGTACGCCGATTCCGCACCGCAGCAGCCCCTTGACCACGAGTTCGGCGCTGCGAACGGCCGCGGGCCGCCCGGTGTGGGCGAGCAGGAAGACAGTACGAGCTGGGTTCTGTGTCAACGCGGCCCCTCCGCTACGGCACGGTCTACGTCGGCCGGGTCCAGTGCGGGTGCGCCGGCTCGCAGCCACAGAAAGTACTCGACGTTGCCGGAGGGACCGGGCAGCGGGCTCGCCGTCACGCCCTTCACGCCGAGCCCGAGTTCGGCGGCGCGCTCGGCGACCCCGCGCACGGCCTCGGCGCGAAGGTGCGGGCTGCGGACGACACCACCGCTGCCCAGGCGTTCCTTGCCCACCTCGAACTGCGGCTTGACCATCATCACCAGGTCGGCGTCCGGCTTCGTGCACCGCACCAGGGCGGGCAGCACCAGGCCGAGCGGGATGAAGGACAGATCGCCCACGACCAGGTCCACGGGTTCGCCGTCGATCGCGTCGAGCGTCAACTCCCGTACGTTCGTGCGGTCCTTGACGGTGACGCGGTCGTCGCTCTGCAGCGACCAGGCCAGTTGTCCGTAGCCGACGTCGACGGCGACGACATGGGCGGCGCCCGCGCGCAGCAGGACGTCCGTGAAGCCGCCGGTGGAGGCGCCCGCGTCCAGGGCGCGCCGCCCCTCGACCACAAGCCCCCGCGGTACGAAGGCCGTCAGCGCGCCGGCGAGCTTGTGGCCGCCGCGCGAGACGTACTCGGGGTCGTTGTCGTCCTGGGCGACCACGATGGCTGCGGCGGTCTCCACCTGCGTGGCGGGCTTGGTCGCGACGGTCTTGCCGACACTGACCCGCCCGGCCGCGATGAGCTGGCTGGCATGCTCCCGTGAGCGTGCCAGCTTCCGACGAACCAGCTCCGCGTCCAGACGGCGGCGTGCGACTCCTGCCACGTTCGGTTCAGCTCCTGTTCCCGAGTACCGGAGGGTGTGGGGGCGCCGGAGGTCCCGGTCGGGCGTCGAGCGCGGTGAGCGCGTCACGCAGCCCCTCGTGTACATCCTCGTACACCTCGAGGTGTCCGTCCGTGGCGAGGTGGTCCGCGTCGGCCAGCCGCTCCAGCGCGGCGTCGACGGCGGCGTGGCCGGTGGGGGTCCGGGGCACGCCCAGCGGCGCGGTCGGGGGCTCGTTCGCCGGTGCGGGTGCGCCGGGGTCGCACTCCGGCTCGCCCGGTCCCGGAACCACTGCTTCCGCCGGGGCTCTCACCCCGGGCTCAGAGTCGCTCATCCCTCGACGCTACCCCGAAGCGCTGGGGTACCGTCGCTCCCGATGGCCACGATCGAGGAGTGCCGCAGCGCACTCGACAAGCTCTCGGACAACCTGGCGGGCGCCGACGGGGACGTACGTTCCGCCGCGGCCCTGGACCGCTCGCTCACCTGTCGTATCACCGACCTGGACGTCACCTTCGTCGGCCGTCTCAAGGGCGGCCGGATCGAGGTGCTGCGCACGCTTCCGGGGCCGCCGCCCGAGAAGGCCCAGATACGGCTGACCATGACCGGTGACGACCTGGTGGCGATGGTCGACGGCGAGCTGAACTTCGCGAAGGCCTGGGGCGCGGGCCGGGTGAAGCTGGAGGCGGGCCTGTGGGATCTGCTCCGGCTCAGGAAGCTCCTGTGACCGAAGCTCCCGCAGCCGCCCCGGCGGCCGTGTCGAGGCGCCGCGCCGCACGCGCGCGTGCGGTGCGTGCGGCGGGTACGACGAGGGGCGTGCCGGTCTCGGGGTCGTCGATGATCTGACAGCGCAGCCCGAAGACCTCCTCGACCAGCTCGGCGGTGACGACGTCCTTCGGCGCGCCCTCGGCGACGACCCGGCCGTCGCGCAACGCGATGAGGTGAGTGGCGTACCGGGCCGCGTGGTTGAGGTCGTGCAGGACGGCGACCAGGGTGCGCCCCTGCTGCTCGTGCAGTTCCGCGCACAGGTCGAGCACGTCGATCTGGTGCTGGATGTCGAGGTAGGTGGTCGGCTCGTCGAGCAGCAGCAGCGGGGTCTGCTGGGCGAGCGCCATGGCGATCCACACCCGCTGCCGCTGGCCGCCGGAGAGTTCGTCCACGTACCGGTCGGCCAGTTCGGCGACGCCGGTGTGCGCCATCGACTCCCGTACGACTCGCTCGTCCTGCTCCGACCACTGGCGCAGCAGCCCCTGGTGCGGATAGCGACCGCGGCCGACCAGGTCGCCGACGGTGATCCCGTCGGGCGCGATCGCGGACTGCGGCAGCAGGCCGAGGGTCCGCGCGACCCGCTTGGCGGGCAGCGTCTGGATGACCTGCCCGTCCAGCAGCACCTGTCCCCGGGACGGCTTGAGCATCCGGGACAGGGCGCGCAACAGCGTGGACTTGCCGCAGGCGTTGGGGCCGACGATCACCGTGAAGGAGTGGTCGGGGATCTCCACGGAGAGCTGCTCCGCGATCACACGCTGGTCGTAGGCGAGGGTGACGTCGCTTGCGGAGAGACGGTTCACCATGCTCCTCAGGTCGTTCGTGTCCGGCCTTGTGCCGGGTCCGGTGGTCACGGCTCCGGTAGTCATGGGTCCGGTGGTCATATGCGGCCCGCCCGGCGCTCGGTGACGAGCAGCCACAGGAGGTAGCCGCCGCCGAGGACGCCGGTCACCACGCCCACGGGCAACTGGTCCGCGCCGAAGAGCTGTTGCGAGGCCCAGTCGGCGACGACCAGCAGGGTGGCGCCCATGACCATGGAGGTCATCAGGTGGGGTCCGAGGGGGGCGGCTCCCGCGCTCCCCCGGCGGCGGGGAAGGATCGTCCGGCGGGCGAGCTGGGGCGCGGTGAGCGCCACGAACCCGACGGGGCCCGCGGCGGCGGTGGCGCCCGCGGTCAGCAGCACCGCGGACACCATCAGCAGCAGCCGTACGCGCTCGACGCGCACCCCGAGCGCGTACGCAACGTCGTCGCCCATCTCCGTCACCCGCAGCGCGCGTGACTGGCCGAGGACGAGCGGGACGAGGACGGCCCACAGTGCGAGCAGGGGCCGGACCTGCTCCCAGTCACGGCCGTTCAGGGAGCCGGTCATCCAGACGACCGCGCGGGTCGCGTCGACGATGTCCGCCTTGGTGAGCAGATAGCCGTTGACCGCCGTGACGACCGCGGAGACACCGATGCCGACGAGGACGAGCCGGTAGCCGTGCACGCCCTGCTTCCAGGCGAGCAGGTAGATGGCCAGTCCGGTCACCAGGCCGCCGACCAGCGCGCCGAGGGCGACCTGGGTGGCGCCGCCGGAGAACAGCACGATCACGACGAGCGCTCCGGCCGTGGAGCCCTGCCCGAGACCGAGGACGTCCGGACTGCCCAGCGGATTGCGGGAGATGGACTGGAACAGGGCGCCGGCGAGCCCGAGCGAGCCGCCGACCAGCAGCCCGACGAGCACGCGCGGCAGCCGCAGTTCGGTGACGATGAACTCCTGTCGGGCGTCGCCGCCCTCGAGCAGGGTCCGCAGGACGTCTCCGGGCGGGATCGAGAAGTCGCCGGTGCCGATGAGGGCGATGCTCGCGGCGAGCGCGATCAGCAGGAGCAGGGCGACGACCGTGAGGGCGCGCGGGTCGAGCCGGAAGGACAGCCCGCCGCGGGTGCGCAGGGTGGTACGGGAGGTCTTCACAGTCGGGCCGTCCTGCGCCGTCGTACGAGGAAGAGGAAGACCGGGCCGCCGATGACCGCGGTCACGATGCCGACCTGGACCTCGGCGGGCCGGGCGACGACCCGGCCGACGATGTCGGCGCCGAGCAGCAGGACGGGCGAGAGCACGGCCGCGTACGGGAGGATCCAGCGCAGGTCGGGCCCGGTGAAGGAGCGGACGGCATGCGGGACCATCAGCCCGACGAACACGATCGGCCCGCAGGCGGCGGTGGCCGCTCCGCACAGCAGGGTGGCGGCGGCCATCGACAGCGCGCGGGTGCGGTTCAGGTGCGCGCCGAGGGCGCGGGCGGTGTCGTCACCCATCGCCATGGCGTTCAGCGGGCGCGCGAGGGCCAGCGCGAGCACCGTGCCGACGACGAAGAACGGCAGCACCTGCCGGATGGTGGTGTCGGTGGCCGAGGCCAGCGAGCCCACCGTCCAGAAGCGCATCCTGTCGAGCGCCGCCCCGTCCATGATCATCACGGCCTGGAGATAGCCGTAGAGCGCGGCACTGATCGCCATACCCGCGAGCGCGAGCCGCACGGGCGTGGCGCCCCGGCTGCCGCCGAGCAGCCAGACCAGCGCCCCGACCAGCGCCGCGCCGAGGAAGGCGAACCACACATAGCCGCTCAGACTCGTCACACCGAGGTACGTGATGGCGGTGACGACGGCGGCGGACGCGCCCGCGTTGATGCCGAGCAGCCCGGGATCGGCCAGCGGATTGCGGGTCAGCGCCTGGAGGACGGCACCGGACAGACCGAGCGCGGTCCCGGCGAGCAGCCCGAGGACCGTACGCGAGAGCCGGTCATGGACGACGACGTCGGCGTACGTCCCCGAGTCGTGGAACAGGCCGTGCCAGACCTGGCCCAGGGGCAGCTCTCTCGCACCGACCGCGATACCGGCCAGCGCGACGAGCACCAGAAGAGCAACCGAGACGAGAAGCCCGAGGGCCCGTAGCGCCCGGCGGTTCGGGGGCGCGGGAGCGGTGTCCACGCGCGGTTCGGGAGGACTGTCGACCAACACGCGATTAGGTTAGCCTAACCTCACTCCTTGTGGGTGATCCTGTACGGCCCCGGGTGCTCGCGCGTGAGTCGTCCTCGGTCTCGGCCGGTCTCACAGCCCGAGCCGTGCCAGCGCCTTCCCGCCGTCCAGTCGGCACGAGTCCGTACCGGCCGCTGTCCAGGCCGCCGCGCACAGCGCCCGCAGGCCGTCCAGGGTCTCGCCGTCACCCGTCAGGTCCAGCCGCTCCTCACTCGCCGTCGCCGTCCAGCCTCCGCAGCGGAAGCCGGGGCCCACCGGGGTGACCTCCGGCTGCCCCGTCAGCAGACCGCGCAGATCCGCGTCGACGTACGCAGGTCGGTGATGCGGCGGCGCGGCGAGGAGCCGGGCGCCGTCCGTCACTCCCGTGAGGACGAGCAGGGAGTCGACCTCGCCGTTGAACGCCCCCTCGATGTCCGTGTCCAGCCGGTCCCCGACCACCAGCGGTCGCCGCGCCCCGGTCCGCAGGATCGTCTCGCGGTGCATCGGCGGCAGCGGCTTGCCCGCCACCTGCGGCTCGGCACCGGTCGCGATGCGGACGACCTCCACGGCCGCCCCGTTCCCGGGGGCGATGCCGCGCCCGCCCGGGATCGTCAGATCCGTGTTCGACGCGAACCAGCGCGCCCCACGCGCGATGGCGTAGCACGCTTCCGCGAACCGCCCCCAGGGCAGCTCGGGCCCGCCGTACCCCTGCACCACGGCCACCGGATCGTCCTCCGCCGACTCCACCGGCACCAAGCCCCGCTCGCGCAGCGCGACCCTGAGCCCCTCACCGCCGACGACCAGCACCCGCGACCCGGCGGGCACCTGCTCGCTGACGAGCCGGGCCACGGCCTGCGCCGAGGTGACGACATCCGAGGCCCGCGCCGGTATCCCCAGCTCCGTCAGATGCGCGGCCACCGCGTCCGGCGTACGCAGCGCGTTGTTCGTGACGTACGCCAGATGCATCCCGCCCGCGCGAGCCGTGCCGAGCGACTCCACGGCATGCGCGATCGCGTTCCCGCCCGCGTACACCACCCCGTCCAGGTCGAGCAGCGCCGTGTCGTACGCCTCGCTCAGAGGCCGCGCGCTCGCGGCCGGCCTCGTCCTGACGGTCTGGCTCATGACGATCGCTCCCTTGATTCTTCGCTTTCCCCGATCATCGCTCATGGCACTGACACACTTACGATGCACCAATGGACACTGGAGTCTCGGGGGACGTAACGACGCGCATGGGCCTGGACCTCGCCCCCTTCCGGGGACTGCGTTACGACCCGCATCGCGTCGGCAGCCTCGCGGCGGTCACCTCCCCGCCGTACGACGTCGTCGTACGCCCCGACGGACTGCTCCACCTGGAGTCGGCCGACCCGTACAACATCGTCCGGCTGATACTCCCCCAGGCCACCACCCCGGCGGCCCGCAACCAGCAGGCCGCGGACACCCTGCGCCGCTGGCTGTCCGAGGGCGTCCTCACCGCCGACGCCGAGCCCGGCCTCTACGTCTACGAACAGCGGGGCGAGGGGCTGCTCCAGCGCGGGGTCATAGGCGCCCTGCGTGTCTCGGAGCCCTCGGAGGGCGTGGTCCTTCCCCACGAGGACGTGATGCCGCATGTGATCGCGGACCGCGCCGCGCTGATGCGGGCGACGTCCGCGAACCTGGAGCCGCTCCTCCTGACGTACCGGGGCGACAGCGCCGAGACCGGTACGACGGCCGTCATCGAGCGCACCGCCGCGCGCACGCCCCTGCTGCGCACCACGACGGAGGACGGCTTCTGCCACCGCCTGTGGGCGGTCACGGACCCGGCCGACCTGGCCGAGATCCAGACGGATCTGGCCGGGCACCAGGCCCTGATCGCGGACGGCCACCACCGCTGGGCCACCTATCGGCGGCTGCGCGCGGAGCACGCTTCGCCGAGCCCCTGGGACTACGGCCTGGTCCTGCTGGTGGACACCGCCCGCTATCCGCTGCGGGTCCGCGCGATCCACCGGCTGCTTCACCGCCTCCCGGTGGCCGAGGCGCTGGCCTCGCTCACGGGCCTGTTCCGCGTCCGCGATCTGCACGTCCCGCTGACCAAGGCCCTGGAGATGCTCGCGGAGGCCGCCGCGGTCGGCAACGCCTTCCTGCTCGCGGGCGACGGCACCTTCCATCTGGTCGACCGTCCGAACCCCGATCTGCTGGCCCGTACGATCCCGGCGACCTACCCGGAGGCCTGGCGCACGCTGGACGCGACGGTCCTGCATGCCACGCTGCTGGAGAACGTGTGGCACATCCCGGAGGACTCGCCGGAGCACATCGCCTACATCCACGACACGGCCGCCACGGTCGAGAAGGCGGAGCGCGACGGGGGCACGGCCGTACTGATGCATCCGGTCCGCGAGGAGGTCGTACGGGAGCTGGCCCGCCAGGGCGTGACGATGCCGCGCAAGTCGACGTCGTTCGGCCCGAAGCCGGCTACGGGGCTGGTGCTGCGGGCGCTGTGAACGTGAACAGGGGCGGGATCCTTTGCGGATCCCGCCCCTGTTCAGGCGCGCGTCGGCGTGGTGAGGGTCAGCTCTTGTCGCCCTCGGTGTCGGCCTCGGACTTCTCGGACTTCTCGGTCTCCTCAGACGTCTCGAGCGCCTCAGACGTCTCGAGCGCCTCAGACGTCTCGAGCGCCTCAGACGTCTCGAGCGCCTCAGACGTCTCAGGCACCTCGGGCGTCTCGGAGGTCGTGCTGTCCCCGTCCTCGTCGCTCTCGTCGAGCGCGTCGACGAACTCGACCCCGTCCAGCTCGGCGAGCCGGTCGGAGGCGTCGGTGCTGCCGTCCCGGTCCGACTCGACGGTCTTGGCGAACCACTCGCGGGCTTCGTCCTCCCGCCCGACGGCAAGAAGCGCGTCGGCGTACGCGTACCGCAGTCGCGCGGTCCAGGGCTGTACGGAGGTGGAGGCCAGCTCCGGGCTCTGGAGCGTCACGATGGCGGCGTCGAGCTGCCCCATGTCCCGCCGGGCACCGGCCGCGACGAGCCGCATCTCGACCTGACCGGCCTTGTCGAGCTTGTGCACCTCGGGCGCACCGGCCATGTCCAGCGCCTTCTCGGGCCGGCCGAGGCCGCGCTCGCAGTCGGCCATGACGGGCCACAGCTCGATGTTGCCGGTCATCCGCCGGGCCGCCCGGAACTCGGCGAGGGCCTCGCCGTACTTCTGGTTGGCGTACGCGGCGAAGCCGGCCGCCTCACGCACGGCGGCGACACGGGACGCGAGGCGCAGGGCCACCTTGGAGTACCCGTACGCGCCCTCGGGGTCCTCGTCGATGAGCTTGGCGACCATCACCAGGTTCCTGGCGACGTCCTCGGCGAGCGTCTTGGGCAGGCTCTGGAGCTCCTGCCGTACGTCCTTGTCGATCTCCTCGCCGGTGACGTCCTCGGGGATCGGCAGCCGCTTGATCGGCTCGCGATCACGGTCCCGCTCCTCACGGAACCGACCGCCCTCGCGCCGGTCGTCACGCCCACGGAAGCCACCGGGGCGACCGCCACGGTCGTCGCGACGGGGACCACGGGAGCCACGGTCGTCCCGGCCCCGGAAGTCACCGCGCTCGCCACCACGGCTGTCCTCACGGCGGAAGCCACCACGCTCGCCACCGCGGTCGTCGCGACGGAAGCCGCCACGCTCGCCACGGTCGCTGTCCCGACGCTCGTCACGACGGTCGTATCCGGGACGGTCGTCACGGCGCCCGTACCCACGGTCCCGGTCGTCACCACGACGGTCATCACGACGGCCG